>DATHNS010000020.1:0-19493 GCA_035485735.1 Ferruginibacter sp. | reverse complement strand
AGAATTCTGCTAATTCTTGTACTTCTTTTACTGTTAAGCCTACTAATTTTTCAGCTAATTGTTTTACGTCTGCCATAATGTTTACATTTTTTCCGCCTTCATAGTTTATTAACTCCGGCGGAGGTTATTAAAAAATTGTTTTGATTATATAATTACCGGTTCCCTTACGGTTACCGGTAGATTATTAAATTATTCTGCCGCTGGTGTTGCGTCAGCAGCTGGTGCTTCAGGAGCAGCAGGCGCTTCAGCAACCGGAGCTGCTTCTACTTTTGCTTCTGCAACCGGTGCAGCTTCTACTGCAGCACTTGCTTCAGGAGCTTTTCCTGCATCTTTGTTTTGCAATGCACCCAATACGCGTTGGATTGGAGATTGTAACAATCCGATCACTTCACCGATCAATTCATTCTTAGTCTTGATCTGAGTTAAAGCAACCAATTTATCGTTACCAATAAATACATCACCGTTAATGAAAGCTGCTTTTAATACAGGCCTTTCGTTATTGTTTTCTCTACGGAAACTGCTAATGATAACAGCTGGATCTTTTGGATTTTCGCTGAACAATACTGCAGTTACTTTGTTTAAAGATTCATACACACCAGCATATTTTTCAGCATCGATACTTTCCAATGCTTTTTTAATAAGGGTATTTTTTGCAACCTTCATTTCTACTTGCTTGTTAAAGCAATGGCCACGTAATTTAGTCACCTGAGCAACTGTCAAGCTTTCTGTATCAGTGATGTAGAAATTATTATACTGAGAGAATTTGCCTTTCAGCACTTCTATCACGTCGTTTTTTTCCTGTTTAGTCATAACAAATATTTTTTAGTCCTTCCCTCATTTAAGAGATAAGGAGGTTTTTAGTTTTGTACCGTTTTAGTGTCAATCAAAATACCAGGACTCATTGAGCTGGCCATGCTTACACCTTTAAGGTATGTTCCTTTTGAAGAAGATGGTTTTAATTTAATGATAGCATTAATTAATTCCTGGCTGTTTTCTGCTATTTTATCAGGAGCAAAACTTACGCGACCAATAGAAGCGTGAATGATACCCACTTTATCAACTTTGAATGCAATTTTACCACCTTTAACTTCATTAACCGCTGCAGCTACGTCATTAGTAACTGTACCGGTTTTAGGGTTTGGCATTAAGTTACGAGGACCTAATACTTTACCTAATTTACCGATCTTAGGCATTACAGACGGCGTAGCGATAATTACATCGATACCTGTCCAGCCACCTTCGATCTTAGTGATAAATTCATCCAGGCCAACAAAATCAGCACCGGCGTCTTTTGCAGCTTGTTCCTTATCAGGAGTGCAAAGAACCAATACAGTTTTAGTTTTACCAGTACCATGAGGTAATGAAACCGTACCACGGATAGCCTGATCAGCTTTCTTAGGATCTACTCCTAATTTAATATGTAAATCAACAGAACTATCAAATTTTGTTGTGTTTATTTCTTTAACTAAAGTTGACGCATCTTTCAAAGAATATGCTTTATTAATATCAACCTTAGCGTTTGCTAATTTTCTTTTTTTAGTAATCATTTTCTAAAATTTTTGTGGTTGATAATTAATTTGCGGTTGGTGCTTGTCCTTCAACAGTCAAACCGATGCTACGTGCAGTACCTGCTACCATTTTCATAGCGCTGGTTAACGTGAACGCGTTTAAGTCAGGCATTTTATCCTTAGCGATCTCTTCGATCTGTGCCCAGGTTACTTTACCAACTTTTACACGGTTAGACTCTTTACTACCAGAAGTGATCTTAGCAGCATCCATTAACTGTACAGCTGCCGGAGGAGTTTTGATGATGAATTCGAAAGACTTATCAGCAAATACTGTGATAAGAACAGGAAGAACTTTCCCTTGTTTATCCTGGGTTCTAGCATTGAATTGCTTACAGAACTCCATGATGTTGATACCTTTAGAACCTAGTGCAGGCCCGATTGGTGGTGCTGGATTGGCTTGTCCTCCTTTACATTGGAGTTTGACATAGGCCGTGATCTCTTTTGCCATGTTTTACGTTTTTTGGTGATAGCGTTCCGGCAATAACCGAAACTCCCAAGTCAATAATTTCTTACTAAAGAACTCTTTTTGGGAGCGCAAAGGTAAGGAAAGAATTGAATAATTACTAGTTTTTTGAAATTATTTTTAGCTATTTTCAACCCTATCAAAGCTTTCAGCTTGTTAATTGCTAAATTGTTAACTGGTAAATTGTTATTACAGCCAATAACAATTCAACTATGTAACAATTTATCAATTTAAACAGTTGATTTTCTAACATATTTGGTCAATATAACGATCATCTCTCCTTCTATCTTGCCTTCCACCTGCTCCGCATTATCGTCTACCAGCTTTATTTTACGAACAATAGTACCCTTTGGTGCCGTAAAACTGGTTCCTTTTACGTTTAAGTTCTGCGTCAGCACTACTGAATCGCCCGTTGCCAATACTGCGCCAAAAGCATCTTTATGGATAATTCTCGCTGCTTCCAGATTATCTTCTGCATTGGCCCAGTTAATGACCGATTCTTCCAAAGAAACAGACCCTATGGTTTCCGAGGCCCATTCTTCTGCAGAAAGTTTAGTCAATATTTTGTAAGATAATGCCTGCACGGCAGGTACTTCATTCCAAATACTACCGGTTAAAAAACGCCAGTAATTGCTATCGCTAAAATTGGAGGCGGCAATTTGACCATAACAATTGCTGCACAACACAACCAGGTTATCTATGGAATCATCGTTTTTTGGTGGAACGGCATATGCCAGAAGGCTTGCATCAGGCTCGCTGCATAATTCGCAAGCACCGCTACTTCTGTTCTGTAAGACTGTATTTATCGACATGGCGCGAAAGTAATCTATCCTGATACAAATAAAAAAACCATCCGATGTGGATGGTCTTTAAGAATATATAGCAGAAATTATTAAGCAATTTTTTCAACCTGCATGTAGTTCAACTCAACCGGAGTAGCTCTACCGAAGATCTTAACCTGTACTTTCAATTTCTTCTTCTCATCGTTCACTTCTTCAATAACACCGTTAAAGTCATTGAATGGACCGTCAATGATCTTAATTGTTTCGCCGATGATGAATGGCTCGCTCATGGTAATTCCACCGCCTTCGCCCATTTCATCTACCTTACCTAACATCTTGTTCACTTCAGATCTGCGTAAAGAAATGATATTCCCTTTACTGCCTTTACCATCCGTTAAAAAGTGCATTACGTTGCTGATATTGCTGATATGTTGAACCATATCATCATTCAGTTTATTGTCGGATACTTCAATCATCACATAGCCAGGATAGAAGTTTCTTTCCCTCATCACCTTTTTACCATTCACTACTTTATATACTTTTTCTACAGGTAAAAATATCTGTTTGATCACCTCAGACCATCCGTTACGGATAATGTCTTTATCAAGGTATTCTTTAATTTTACGCTCCTTGCCACTTACAACGCGGAGTACGTACCATTTGCTTTCTTTTTCTTGTACTATGATGTCTTCCATTATCCTTTTGTTGCAAATAAAGAGTAAATAAATTTCAATGAGCCGTTGGCTATAAAGTCCATTACACCAACTACAAAAGTGATAACTGCCGTAGCACCTAAAACGATCATGGTAGATTGTTGCAATTCATCCCAGTTTGGCCAGGTCACTTTTTCAACAAGCTCTTTGTAAGAGTCTTTGATGTATGCTGTTAGTTTATTCATAATAATATTTTTATTAGCACGGGAACTAGGATTCGAACCAAGATCAAAGGTTTTGGAGACCCGTATGCTACCGTTGCACCATTCCCGTAGAAAAGCAAAAGCTATTCCTTTTGATTGGAACAGCTTTTTTGCTAAACTTATTTTGCAAATATAATTAAAATTTGCACGTCTTTCGACTAAAAGCTAAAAGCCTGAACTTTTTTGCTTATTTAACTATTTCAGTAACCTGACCAGCACCTACGGTACGGCCACCTTCACGAATCGCGAATTTCAAACCTTTTTCCATTGCGATCGGTTGGATCAACACAACATTTAAAGAAGTGTTATCACCAGGCCTAACCATTTCAGTACCTGCATTCAAAGTAACTTCTCCAGTTACATCCGTAGTACGGAAGTAGAACTGAGGACGATATTTGTTGAAGAATGGAGTATGACGGCCACCTTCTTCTTTGCTTAATACGTAAACTTCACCTTTAAAAGCAGTGTGCGGAGTGATAGAACCTGGTTTGCAAAGAACCATACCACGACGGATCTGCGTTTTTTCAATACCACGTAATAAAAGACCTGCATTATCACCAGCTTCACCTTCGTCAAGTAATTTCTTAAACATTTCAACACCAGTACAAGTTGAAGTCAATGGTTTTTCCATTAAACCTACGATCTCGATACCTTCACCCACTTTGATACGGCCTCTTTCGATACGGCCAGTTGCTACTGTTCCACGACCAGTGATAGAGAATACGTCCTCAACACTCATCAAGAAAGGTAAATCAACTAATCTTGGAGGCAATGGAATGTAGCTATCAACAGCATCCATTAAATCATCGATCGCTTTGATCCATTTTTCTTCACCAGCTAAAGCGCCAGTTGCAGAACCCTGGATAATTGGTGTTTTATCTCCGTCGAAACCGTAAGAAGTTAATAACTCACGAATTTCCATTTCAACTAATTCTAATAATTCAGGATCATCTACCAAATCAACTTTGTTCATGAAAACAACGATTTGAGGTACACCCACCTGACGAGCCAACAGGATATGCTCTTTAGTCTGAGGCATAGGACCATCGGTCGCAGCCACAACTAAGATAGCACCATCCATTTGAGCAGCACCAGTGATCATGTTCTTCACATAATCGGCGTGACCCGGACAATCTACGTGAGCGTAGTGACGAGTAGCAGTAGCATACTCAACGTGAGCGGTATTGATAGTGATACCCCTTTCTTTTTCTTCAGGAGCACCATCGATATCGTCATAATTCTTTTTTTCCGCTAAACCTTTTTTAGACAAAACATCGGTTATAGCGGCTGTAAGTGTTGTTTTACCATGATCCACGTGACCGATGGTACCAACGTTAAGATGGGGCTTATCCCTCTTGAATGATTCTTTTGCCATTGTTTAATTTTTAATATTTGTTTTGAAATTGGTTCTCATTTAAAGTCTGTAACCATTGACTGTTATTCTTTTTGTGTCAGCTTCTGTACTACTATGTAGCATTGTTGCGTCGCACATTTGTACTTTTGTGATCCTATTCGCCTCCGTCAAATCGCAACATCATTTGCTATTCAAAAGAATTAAGAGCCATCAATGAGAATCGAACTCATGACCCCTTCCCTACCAAGGAAGTGCTCTACCCCTGAGCTACGACGGCTAAAGAACTATCTGCCATCGCAGAAAAACTGAGCGGAAGACCGGGCTCGAACCGGCCACCTGAAGCTTGGAAGGCTACCGCTCTACCAAATGAGCTACTTCCGCTAGTGTTATTCAAATAAAAAAAAGAACTGTGGGCAGAGTAGGGTTCGAACCTACGTACACTCGCGTGAACAGATTTACAGTCTGTCGCCTTTAACCACTCGGCCATCTACCCATTAAGTATAAAATTTTATGCAAATTTTATACTGGTTAAAACTGAGCCGAAGACTGGAGTCGAACCAGCGACCTACTGATTACAAATCAGTTGCTCTACCAACTGAGCTACTTCGGCGTTTTAAGAACTTCTCCTATTTACAAAAACAAGGATATTTTCAATCCCCATTTTTTAGGAATGCAAATGTAAGTGAATTTGATTAATACAAAAATTTTGCAAATGTTTTTTTTGACTTATCAAAAAATAAATTGGAGAAATCCAAAGCAAACTTCAAAAATGCAAATAATAAATCCCAAATTCCAACACAATGCAGTGGAATTTGGGATTCGTCTTCTAGTTTAGGATATCCTATGCCAATACCTTTTCTTTTTTCCTTTTTATCTGCGTTATTACTGAATTTAAGGCCTCATCGAAACTTTCCTCGAAAGATTTAGAAGAATGTTTTACAAAAAAATCATGCCCAGGTATATGAACTTTTATCTCAGCAACTTTATCCTTAATCGTATGTACCACATTGTCTAATTTTAAATACACATCTACTTTTGTTATCTTCTCATGAAACTGGTAGACCTTGGAAATTTTTGTTTCTATATAAGTTACCAATTTTGAATCTGCATCGAAGTGTACGGTCTGGATATTAACGTTCATGGCAATTTAATTTTAAATGAGTGATAAATTTTGTGAAAAGAATCGGGTAAATATGTTATTTCATTTGACTTTTTTAAGATGAGCGGATAATAAATTTCTATTGTTTGAAGTTAATGGTAGCTATTGGAATTTCCAAAAGAAAAACACCTCAGTTTTCCACTATTCTTCTTCCAATAATCATGCCTTAGGATGGGCTTTTTTATATACGTCTTTTAACTTTTCGATCGTGTTATGCGTGTATATCTGCGTAGCAGCCAGACTGCTATGTCCGAGTAGTTCTTTAACGGCGTTGAGATCGGCGCCATTGTTCATTAAATGCGTGGCGAAGCTATGGCGGAGGATATGCGGACTTTTTTTAGCGATAGTGGTAACTTGTGACAGGTATTGTTTTACTATTGTATACACCTGCCTGGGAGCAAGCTGACGGCCTTTTTTATTTACCAATACTATAACAGTATCAAATTCTTCAAACGTAGTTCTCTTGGCGGCTATGTATTCTATTATAGTATTTATCAATTCATTGCTTGCCGGTATTACCCTTTCTTTGTTCCCTTTTCCCAACACTTTTATTGAACCGTTACCTCTATCGATCTGCGATTCCTTTAGCCCCACTACTTCTCCCCTTCGCATGCCGGTATTGTACAATATTTGTAGTAATAGTCTTGCAGTTTTGCCATCCCAGGTATCTGGAAATTCCATGTAGGTGAACAGGTCGTGTATGTCACTTTCTGCCACAAATTGGGGCAGCCGTTTGCTCACTTTGGGCGAAACGATCACTCCCATCGGACTAACCTGCAATGTGCCGTTTCTTAACTGGTATTTAAAAAAAGATTTTAGTGCTGATATTTTGCGGTTAATGCTTTTAGAGGTCATTTTATTGTCTTTTAAACCTGCGAGCCAGGTCCGTACAAAGACTGAGTTAATTTCTGCTAATGGCGTGCTGCCGTATTGTATTTCAATAAAGTCAAAAAAAGAGATCAAATCATTTTCATAAGCGACAATAGTATGCTGTGAATACCTCTTTTGGAATTTGAGGTAACCGAGAAAGGGCTGTATGATCTCTTGATTACTTTGGGGCATAAAAAAACTGACAACCAAAGTTACAATAACCGGTTATCAGTTTAAAATATTACTGAGCGCAATAAAAGCAGACTAAATGTCTATTTTACCGCTTGCTATATTCTGTTTGTACACTGCTTTCAACACTTCTTTACGGCGACGAATAGAAGGCTTAATGAAAGCCTGTCTTTCTCTCAACTGTAATAGAACGCGGCTTTTTTCGAATTTCTTCTTATATTTTTTTAACGCCTTGTCTATGTTTTCGCAATCTTTTGAATCTATTATTAACATCTTGATATACCTCCTCTGGTAGTTTTTTAGAACTGCAAAGATAACAGAAATATTGAAAATTCAAAATCAAAGCGATAAAAAAAGTAAATTTGTGGCATGTTTACAGGTATAATTGAAACCATTGGCATTATTGAAGAAGTCATTTCAATAGGAACAAATCGCACTTATTGGATCCAATCCCCTATTTCTGCTCAGTTTTCTATAGATCAAAGTATATCTCATAATGGGGTTTGCCTTACTGTAGAAGAAGTAAAAAACGGGATGCACCGGGTTACAGCTATTGACGAAACCTTAGCAAAAACCAATCTAAAAGACTGGAAAAAAGGAAATGCAGTAAATATCGAAAGATGTTTGCAAATGAATGGCCGGCTTGATGGCCATATTGTACAGGGCCATGTTGATACAATTGCTACCTGCATCAATATTATTATTAAAGAAGGCAGTTGGGAATACAATTTTGAATTTGACCAGAAACATGCAACATTGATCATCGAAAAAGGTTCTGTTACGATCAATGGGATTAGTCTCACGCTTTTCAACGTAACCGATCATTCTTTTATGGTTGCCATTATTCCTTATACTTATCAGCATACTAACATGCAGTATTTGCAAAAAGGAGATATCGTAAATATTGAATTTGATATGATCGGCAAATATGTGAATCGTTTTATGCAGTTTAAATAATAGATAATTTATTAAACGGCATGGCTACTCCTGGAACAATATATTTTAAAAATCTTGACGCGTTACGGTTTTTAGCCTTTTTAGGTGTTTTTATTGCTCACACAATATTTTTCGCTACGTCGAGTAATTTTTTTATTAACTTTTTTCTATCTATTGTCTCTTTGAATTATTTTGGAGTACCGTTTTTCTTCACGCTTTCAAGTTTTTTAATAACCTACCGCCTACTGTTAGAAAGAGAAAAAAATGGGTCCATACGGCTGTTGAAATTTTATAAAAACCGTATACTTCGCATATGGCCCATCTATTATTTGCTGGTATTTTTTTGTTTTTTTGCATTGCCATTTTTTGCGCCTTTACTGAACGTACATTCACCAACGCTCCCGTCCATTCTGCCTTTTCTATTCTTCTATGTTAATTTGTACATAATCGAGAATGGAAGTTTTTTTACATTCTCGCTCATGATCTTATGGTCGATATCGATTGAAGAGCAATTTTATTTAGTATGGAGTTGTATTGTAAAATTTGTATCAAATAAAAGAATCGTTCCTGTCATCTTTTTTTTGTTTGCAGCCAGTGTTGTTTATAGTTATTATTATCTGTACAGAGAACATAAAGCTGCTAATAATCTTGCCATTAATACGATATATACCATACAAAATTTCTGTACCGGAGCCCTGATAGCATTGGTTTGTATAAAAAAGCAAAAAGCATTTATCTTTTTACAATCTCTTCCTTCAATATATTTTGTACTGATCTATATTTTATTGCCTGTTTCGTTTTTTTTTATTCGGGATATGGTGTTATGTAATATTATTAAAAGCATTTGCTATAGCCTTATCATTTACGATCAAACTTTTAATGAACAAAGTGTTCTAAAAGCCGGGAAATATGCACTTATTAATTACCTCGGAAAAATATCCTATGGGTTATACATCTATCATGCTATTATAATCATTGTATTGGAAAAAGGATTTCACTTCTTTATTGATGAACCAATACTTTGGATCAACATGATACAATCATTCATAGCACTTGTGATCACAGTCATTATTGCACATATAAGCTATCAATATATAGAACTAAAGTTTCTGGCTTTAAAATCAATATAAGAAGAGAAGGCATTTTATAACTATTTATTTCTATTTTTAAGTTTCCATTATAACTATCAATCAATAAAGTGACATCAATCAGTATCATCATCCCGCTTTACAATGAGGAAGAAACTATAACTCACCTATACAATGAACTAAATCTTTATTGTAAGGAAGGATATGAAATAATATTTGTAGATGACGGCAGTACTGATAACACTTTATTATCCCTTGCAGAAATTACGGAAAAAGATTCCCGCTATAAATGTATATCACTGAGTAGAAATTTTGGCCATCAAAATGCATTGATGGCGGGAATGGAACATGCATCGGGAGAATATATCATCCTGATGGACGGAGATCTACAACACCCGCCGGAACTGATCCCTGTGTTGCTAAAAAAATTAATAGAAGGATATGACCTGGTCATTACCAAAAGAAAAAAAACAGAAAATATTAGCGGAGCAAAAAAAATATTTGCAGCCATTTTTTATTTTTTTATCAATTTAATATCTGACACGAAAATAGAAAGTAATGTTGCCGACTTCAAAGCATTTAACCGGAAAGTTTTGAACGGCGTATTGCAATTCAAAGAAAGAGATCTTTTTTTAAGAGGCATATTCAGTTGGATAGGATATAAAACCACTACACTTGAATTCACTGCGCCAGCAAGAAAATTTGGTAAAACGAAATATTCATTCGGCAAAATGCTGCAACTGGCATTAAAGGGAACCACTTCATTTAGCTTCAAACCACTGCGAATTGCATTGCTGGTTGGCTGTATTATATCTTTCGCTGCATTTGCATTCGGCATTTTTGCATTGATAGCTTATTGCAAAGGAAACACTGTGCCAGGCTGGGCCTCTCTAATCATTGCCGTTATGTTCTTTGGCGGCATCCAATTACTGGCTATAGGCTTATTGGGTGAATACATCGCTAGTTTATTTACAGAAACCAAACATCGTCCGTTATATTTGGTGGATAAGAAAATAAATATACAATAGCCTTATTTTATTGCCTTGATAAAGTATTGTCCGCCAAACGGCAGCCACTGAAGATACTTTTCTAAAAAAATAAGTTTTGAGAACATCCCTTTTCTTGGAAAGAAAATAATGAATTGTTTTTGAGCAACGGCTAATTTATTTTGCTGTAGCAATTTAGTTGTGTAAGAACTTTTGAGCAAGCGCGCATCTTTATCAAACACACAGGTATTTACCAGGTATTTAGTTACCGGATTTAAAGGATTATGTTCAAAAAGATATAGCCTTCCACCCTTTTTCAGCAAACGTTGAATTTCTTTTACAATTGTTTCATGCAATGAGAATGTTACGTGATGCAATACGCCTGCAATAAATATTACATCAAAAATTTCATCCGCATAAGAAATGGCAGTTCCATTATACACAGAAAAAGAAGCATTCGATAAATTTCTGTGAGTGGCAACCTCAATGCTTTTAGAAGAAATATCTATACCCTGTATTTGCCATTGCGGAAAATATTGTTGCATGAATAACGCTGTAGCGCCATCACCACAGCCAATATCTAATACTTTCGCTGCACCGTTTTTTTCAAATTGCTGCAGTAGCTGCACCTTCATTTGTACAAAGTAAAAACTATCTGCGCCCGATAATTTTATATTCGCTGAATGAATAGAGCGGTAGTCTGTTGCAAAGTCATCGAAGTCATCAAAAGTTCTTTCGCTCATTTTTTAAAGAATAGTGTATTTTTATTCCATGCAAGTTTACGCAAATTCAAACAGGCTTTCTCTAAAAACCGTATTGTTTTTTATTATTGTGTTATTTATTGCTTTCCTGCCAATCAGTTCATTCCTGTTTTTTCTAAAGAATGACGCTTTTACCGGTTACTTCCCACCCAAGTTTTTCATGAGTGAAAGTATTCATGCAGGCTACCTGCCTTTATGGAACCCCTATATCAATTATGGTATTCCTCAATATGGCGATATGAGTAGCGGCTTTTGGAGTCCTATTACCTGGCTCATTGCATCAACGATCGGTTATAACGCTTATACATTTACCATTGAATTACTTGCTTATTTATTGATCGGGGGCCTTGGTATGTATGTGTTAACAGGGGTATGGAAACTCAATAAAAATGTCCGTACTATTGCCGGCATAGCCTTTATGTGTTGTGGCTATAATGTGGGGCACTTACAACATTTTAACTGGATAAGCGGTGCCGCCTTTTTGCCCTGGTGCTTGTGGAGTTATCTTTTACTATTAGATAAATTTTCTTTCCGAAACATTCTACGAACAGGATTGCTTTTTTATATGCTGATCGCCTCGGCACATCCCGGCATTATCATCAGTGCTGTATATTTTTTTATGGCTGCTGTTGTTTTTTATTTTATGACCAACAAGAACAGTTCACTTAAGAGCTTAGGGACCACACATTTTTATTTAATACTCATTATTGTATTATTAAGTGCCGGTCTGATAACCGGTTACCTTGATATACTACCACATTTTATTCGCGGAGAAAAAATCACTATCGCCGATTCTCTGAGTGATCCTACTACCATTCAAAGTTGGATAAGTTTAATGCTGCCTTTTTCAACGGTAAAGAATGACACCTTTTTCAATACCGATATTAGCATGAGAAATTGCTACTTCAGTATTACTTTATTACTATTTTTTATCCTGGCATGTACACAACAAAAAAATAACTGGCAAAAGTTCTTATTAATAATTGGCGTATTGTTTACAATGCTTTCTATGGGACATATATTTAAAGCCTTTGCTTACAAATATGTACCATTTATAGGTTATGTCAGATTAAATGGAGAGTTTGAAATTTTTGCTTTGTTGTGTTTTATTATTATAGCCGCTATTGAGCTTGATAAATTCATACAACAAGAAAATACATTTAAAGGTGCGATTGTAAAGATCTACTACTTATTAGAGATCGTAATGATAATACTTATTGCTATTGGGTTATACAAAATGATACAATATAAAGAAGGCATTTTGTATGCCAGCAATACTATTTTTTCTCAACACGGTTTTGCAGCAAAATTAAAAGCAATGATTGATGCCATAAGTTTTTATGATACTTTATGGATAGAGGGAATTATACAGTTGTTATTTTTATGGGGCATAAAATGGTGTATAAAATGCGGTGATTGGAACCTATTTACAAAATTAACCGTAGTAAATATTATTATCATCTCCCTTATCAATATTCCTTATACCGGTGCAGGCCAGGCTTCTGTAGCGACGGTACAGACCATTATTAATAAATCGCCAAAAGGTTTTCCTTCTCCGTATTTACAACCAATAGATAGCTATAGTTACGATACCATACCTGCAGCAGCAAAAGAACTGGTTGGAGACTGGAGTATGTATAGCAAGCAAATAGGTGTGGTGAATGAAGTTCCCTATCCAATCATTTTAAAAAATGCTGATGATTATTTCAAATCGAAAAAAGATTACTTAAGAGAGCACTTTATTTTTTTACGATCAACAACAAGCGACTGGATGTTGTGTGATCTTTCTCCAAACAAAGTAGGCTTTTTTGTAACGGCAGACGATTCATCACAGCTCGTATTACAACAAAATTTTTATCCTCATTGGTATTATATCGATTCAACATTAAAAACAAAAGTGCCCGTCAGCGCTTTTGGGATTAATTTTATGAGCGGGCATATTACTAAAGGCGACAATAACATTACATTTTCATTTGAACCAACTCTTGTTAAATGGATGATGTTGTTAAGCGCCATTAGCTTTCTGATCTGTATGCTATTATTGTTCGTTTTAAAAATTAAATAGCTTTTCCTTTCATTGCAGATGAAACAACCTCGTCCATAATGCGTTCTGCATATGGCCTTGATATATCATTCAGTTCTTCAACCTTTGTGTGGATCAAATCTTTATCGTCCATTGTTGTGGCTAATTGTAATGCCTGCATTGCAGCAGCAGTTTGCATTAACTCTTCTTTAGATAAAGCCGCTGCATTTTTCTGAATGAATTTTTCTGTTGTTTCAAGTAATTGCTCCGCTTCTGTTCTGGCTTCTACCAAAGCTCTTGTGGCAATATCATCTTTTGCATGAGTGATCGAATCCAACAGCATTGTTTCCACTTCTGCATCGCTTAATCCGAATTGAGATTTTACCTCAATGCTTTGTTCTACCCCGCTTCTTAACTCTTTCGCTTTTACTACCAGGATACCATCCGCATTGATCAAAAAACTCACTTCTACTTTTGGTAATCCTGCAGGCATTCCCGGAATACCAGTTAAATTAAATTCAGCCAGTTTTCTATTGTCTTTTATCATATCTCTTTCGCCTTGATACACTGCAATCTTCATTCCTCCCTGACCATCTTTATAGGTAGTATATTGCCTTGCTGCTTTATTGGGTATTTTAGAATTTCGCGGGATCAATACATCCATCAACCCTCCCATCGTTTCAATGCCTAAAGAAAGTGGGGTTATATCCAATAATAAAAAATCTTTATTATTACCGGCTAGAATATCAGCTTGTATCGCTGCTCCCAATGCAACAACTTCATCAGGATTCACCGAATCATTCACCTGCTTTCCAAAAAAACGGCTAACACTTTCTTTTACCAATGGAACTCTTGTAGAACCTCCTACCATTACTATGACATCAATATCCTTGGCTTTTAATGAAGCATCTTTTAAAGCATTCGTGCAACAGGTAATCGTTTTATCAACCAATGGTTTTATCAACTCATTGAATTGATCTTTTGTAATGGTCAATTTATCTCCGTTCAATACTCCTTCAAAAATATTATTGGCAGAAAGATGAATTTTTGCTTCTTCTGCTTTTAAACGAATGGCCTGTGTCAATTCTTTATTTGTCCTTAACTCGTCTTCGTTTATGCCAGACTGTTGTAACCAGTACTTTACAATAGCATTATCGATATCATCCCCACCCAAATAAGTATCGCCATTGGTAGATAATACTTCAAAAATGCCACTGCTGATCTTTAATATGGATATATCAAAAGTACCGCCGCCCAGGTCATACACTGCAATTGTCTTTTCGTCATCCTTATGCAATCCTAAGCCATAGGCAAGGCTTGCAGCTGTTGGTTCGTTTACAATACGTAGTACATCCAACCCCGCTAATTTACCTGCATCCCTTGTTGCCTGTCTTTGTGTATCATTGAAATAAGCGGGCACAGTTATGACAGCTTTATTTACCGGTGTTTTTAAAATATGTTCCGCGCGTTGTTTTAATTCTTTTAAAATAAAAGAAGACAGATCTACCGGAGAATAAAATTTACTGCCAACCTGAATTTTTACCAGACTATCCGTATTATCATCAATTACTTTATAGGAAAAGAAAGAAGCATTTTGTTTGATGTCATTGAACGATTTACCCATCAAACGTTTGGCAGAAAAAATGGTATTTTGTGGTTCGCTGATCAGTTTCTTTTTTGCTTCTTCACCCACCGTAATATTTCCTGCTTCGTCAATATGGACAACCGATGGAACCAACGAACTGCTATTGTGTTCTTTTAAGGCTACCGGCTGTTTTGTGTCAGGGTGGATGATCGCAACTAAACTATTTGTTGTGCCCAGATCAATCCCTACAATTATTTCTTCTTGTTGCAGACTTCCCGTTGCTATATTGATACCGATCTTTGCCATAATATTTGAATGCTGTTATTGGTGTCCAGACTGCAAAAGTAACAAATAAACCATGGTCTGTTTTATACAATCTGCTTTACTGATTTCGAAATAAGAAATATTCAATAAAAAGGCCCCTTTTTACAGGAGCCGTTATTAAATACCTTATCAGCTTTATTTATTAGCGAAGTATTTTTCTTTTAGTATTTTATCCCTATCGTAGATATCATCGTAAAAAACAAGTTTACCATCCTGACCTTCACAAGTAAAATAAAGCAGGTATACCGGGATCCTGTTTCTAACGGGCAATAATCTTTTTACTTTATTAGCCAATAAATTTTCTACAGTATCTGTATTGTACCAAGGTTTTTGTCCGGGTTTTAATGCAAGACTATCATTTCTGATAATATACAGTGCCAGTTTTTCCCATTGTTGTACACGAACACAACCATGGCTCAGGTCCCTGGTATCATTTTTAAATAGATAACGTTGATTAGTATCATGCAAATAAATAGCGAAAGGATTATTGAAATTAAATTTCATTACGCCCAATGAATTATCATCACCACTACCCTGCACAACATTGTATGGAATACCAGCTGTGTATCTTCTAAAATTAAGTGTCAATGGATCTATAACGTTTCCTGTCTTATCTATTAGATGAAGTCCTAGTTTAGTTAAATAATTAGGATCTGTTTTTAATTTTGGCAGATACTGTTTAACGATGATACTATTAGGCACCGTCCATGTTGGATAAGTGATCATGTTTGTGATATTGCCGGTTAACAAAGGGGTTGGCGTTGACGGCTTACCGCAGATCACTTTAGATTCGAAGACAAGTGTATCATGATCCCAAACATGTAATTTAAAACTTGGAAGGTTTACCCAGATATATTTTACCGGTATGCTATCCGGCATATGCTTATATCGATCTAATGTAATGGCAATACTTTTAAAACGATCAACATCGTTTGCATTCATTGCGCTTACTAAAGAACCGGATATGATACCATCTGGCTTTAATCCTTTCTTTATCTGGAATTGTTTAATAGAAGTATCCAACTGAGAAAAAGTAGGAAGCGAATCTATAAAAGGAATACAATGGCTTTCATACAATCTTTTTTGAAGCACTTTTACAAAATTGACAGAATCAGTTTTACTTTTTATATTGTAAGGATAAGGTACAACTGTGTATATGCGCAGGTCCATACTATCAAGAAAACCTCTTATGGCATTTTTAATTTCCCGATAGCCTCTGTATTTTGGTTCGTAAGAATTGAATAAAGCAGATAGTTGTTTTTTAGCTAAGAGCTCGTTTAAAGAAGCTGTATAAAAACTATCTGTGATTACAGAATCGGCACTTTTAGCAAATACGCTATCGACAGGTATACGGCCCAACTTCAGGTCCTTAACGATATGCATGTAGGCATCTGTCAATAACAGATCAGCATTCGTCCATAACATCGCATCTTTTTTGATGGTCGAATTTTTAATTAATGTATCTCTTAAAGTAGTAAGTTCTTTATAATGATAATCTTTACGGAAAAGGCCATACAATGCCGCATTCTGGATAAAACAATAGAGTGAGTCTGCCTCAGGCTCCCATTGCTCTTTATGACTCCAAACAGATTGGTATTTGTTAGCTGTGTAAAAACTATTAACGGGGTCAATATAAGCTAATTCAAGGCTATCATCAGTTCTGCCGGCATTATCTATAGCGATCTCCAATTCATCCTGAATATTATCTTCAACCGTTTCATCCATTTTCTCAGGACTGGAAACAATTTGCTTGGAGGTCTTTTTATGATGACATGAAAAAAGGAATACACACAACAATAAAGATGTAGAAAGTAGGATTATATGCTTATAACGATTCATAAATAACAGGGTAAATTTTACTTCAATAATTTGTCTTTTAATACTTTGAAAAAATGAAGCCCTATTAACAAGTTAATGAAATGCGTCCACAAAAAAAATATCTATATAATATTTTTTTATTATCTTAAATATAGTAAGCAGAAGTTATACTGACCAGGTTGTGATCAATAAGGTTTGAGTATTTTCAGGTTAGGGTTTCGGATACATTTCATACAATATAGCGAATTAAAACTAGATATTTTTTACTAAATAACTCTATGGACGCGCTGTTCTAACATCATCATATCTGCCAAAACAAAAGCAGTTACAGCTTCCAAAACAACAGGCACCCTTAATGCAATACACAGATCGTGACGGCCCTTTACAGAAAATTCTTCTACTTTACCTGTCTCAACATTTAAAGTATGTTGCTCTTTAGGCGTAGACGAAGTAGGCTTAATGGCTATTCGAAATATTAATTCATTGCTATTTGTAATGCCCCCAACTATACCGCCCGCATGATTTGTTTTTGTTTTGCCTGAAGCATCAATGATCACATCGTTGTGATCGATACCAAACATCTTCGCTGCCGCGAAACCTGTTCCAAATTCTATGCCACGTACTGCGGGTATTGCAAATACTGCATGACTGATCAAAGATTCTGCAGAATCGAAAAATGGCTCGCCCAATCCGATCGGCAATCCATTTACTTTACATTCTACAATTCCACCAATACTGTCTTTATGATCGATCGCATTTTGTAATCCTTTTTCAAGATCTTTTTCATTGCCTATTTCTAAAATAGTAGATTCTACTTTAATGCCCGCTCCTAATACTTTTTTCGCAATTACTCCCGCTGCTACTAAACAAACAGTCAGCCTTCCGCTGAAATGCCCGCCACCTCTGTAATCTTCAAAGCCTCCGAATTTTTTAGTCGCGACAAAATCCGCATGACCTGGTCTTGGTACTGCTCTTTGTTTTTCGTAATCGCCGCTACGTGTGTTGGCATTATCAAATAAAATAGTAATAGGAAAACCTGTTGTTTTACCATTAAAAACGCCGTTCATTATTTTGGGTAGATCAGCTTCTTTGCGGGGCGTAGTGCCCTTTGCTCCTGCTTTTCTTCTTTCTATATCCGTTGTAAAATCGTCTACGCTTAAAGGCAAGCCGGCAGGACAGCCATCAATATTTACACCCACGCATTCGCCGTGTGATTCACCAAAGATGCTTACTCTAAATATTCTGCCGAAACTATTCACTTGTTAAATGGTTTAATTGTTTATTAGTTTAATTGTTTTGCCGGTGCGGAAACAGATGCTCCTAATAATTTCAAATGCTCGTAAAAATCAGGATATGATTTGTTAATTGCTTCCGCTTCTTCAATAATGGTATCGCCGGTTGCTTTTAAACCTGCTACGGCGCATGCCATCGCAATACGATGATCGTGGTGAGAATGAACTGTTGCGCCTTTTACACCTTGTCCTCCTTCTATCAACATCAGGTCATCCTGTAATTTTATTGTTACGCCCATCTTACCAAATTCTTCCTGTAAGGTTAGTCCGCGATTGCTTTCTTTATGCTCTAATCTTTTTACGCCTTCGATCACTGTTGTGCCTTCACAATAAGATGCTAATGCAACTAATGGAGGAAATAGATCCGGACATTCAGTCGCATCAAAATGAAATGCCTGTAATTTACCAGGACCAACAACTATTTGTTTTTCTTCAATGGATAATTTTGCTTTCGACATATTCAATGCCTGCAAAATGGCTTTATCTGCCTGTGTTGAAAATACATCTAATCCTTTGATCGTTATTTCACCGGCAACAGCACCCATTACTAATAAAAAGGCTGCACCACTCCAATCGCCTTCAACCGTATAGTTGATTGGTTTAGGGTTTAGAGGTTTAGGGTTTATGAGGAATGATTCGTAATTATTGTTGACAACATCATATCCAAAATGTTTCATCACCTGTAAAGTAAGATCAATATATGGTTTGCTCTTTAAATTGTTCACTGTGATCGTAACTGGCGCTGTTGCTGATTTGCCATAAGCAAATAACAAACCTGTTAAAAACTGTGAGCTAAGAGAACCATCGATCGTAATATTTTTTGGTTGTAACGGCCCTTGTATTTTTATCGGAAGCTTGCCGCCATTCGATTGAATTTTAATTCCCAGCTGAGGAAATATCTCATCAAAGAAATTCATCGGGCGCGTTAGTAAACTACCTGTTCCGTTAATTGTAATTTCATTTTTATTTAATGCTGCTATTGGTGCAAACATTCTAATACCTAATCCTGCTTCGCCACAATTCATTGACCCTGAAACCCCCTGCCCCCCTGAAGGGGAGATTGAAGTGACTACTAAATTACTTGGTGTAATCAGTAGATCGCCGTTTGATCGCTCTGTAATTGTTGCTCCTAAATTTTGTATTACATCTTTTGCTGCCAGGTCATCATTACTTGCTCCGGGATTTGAAATGATCGTTTCTTTATCAGCCAGCAATGCAGCGGCACAGGCACGTTGCATAGAGCTTTTGGAAGTAGGTGCCTGAATGGTTCCTGAAATATTGGAAGGATGTACTGTTACGATCATTTATAAACTCTGGTTAATTATAGTTTCTAATTCAGTTAATGGAATTGGTTTTACAACCGCTTCGCCTATTCTATT
>DATHNS010000019.1:0-95959 GCA_035485735.1 Ferruginibacter sp. | reverse complement strand
CTCGCCTATTTTATTTAATAAGATAAAGTTCATGCTGTTGCTAACTCTTTTCTTATCCATCTTCAACACTTCCCAGATCTTTGCTTTATCAAAATGCAATTGTATGGGAAGATGGTATTGATGCAATAATTTTTCAATTCTATGTTTTTCTTCGCGCGGAAAATGATTGATCTTTTCTGATAGAATACTTGCAGCTACCATTCCAATACTTATCGCATGTCCGTGCAACAGCGTATAAATATTTTCGATAGCATGACCAATGGTATGCCCGAAATTCAACAGCTTTCTATCGCCCGTTTCAAACTCATCATTTACAACTACGGTTGTTTTTATACCTACATTACGTTGTATCAATTCATCCAGTAATTTTTTATCAGATTGAAATGATTCCAATGTTTTGCTTTCCAAAAAAGAAAACAATGCTGCATCTTTTATACAAGCATGTTTAATGATCTCTGCAAAACCGTTCACCCATTGTTCTTTAGGTAAGGTGTCAAGGAAAGAATAATCGAACAGTAAAAATACAGGCTGTTTTATTAGTCCGGCAAGGTTTTTATAAACGCCTACATCTACCCCGTTCTTGCCGCCGATGGCTGCATCTACGCTTGCTAAAATAGTTGTTGGAATAAAGCCGAATTTTAATCCGCGCATGTAGATTGATGCGGCGTAACCTGTAATATCAGTAACCACTCCTCCGCCAACACCAACGATAAATGTTTTTCTATCGGCTTCAAAAGCGATCAGCTGCTGAATGATCTCGTCTACTGCCGCCTGTTGCTTATGTTGTTCACCTGCTTTTAATACAATGATCTTCCAGCCGGCAAATTTTGCGTGGTGCTGGTGATAAACATTTTCATCTGTAACAATGATCGTGTTCTCTTTTTTTGTCAGCTCTTCCAAATAAGAAAAGCTTGCATCAAAATAATAAGACACTTTGCTATTACCGATCTGGATGTTACTTGTCTGCATACAATTGATAATTGACAATTGACAATTGACGGCGACAATAAAAAATTATCAATTATCAATTGTCAACTATCAATTACTTCTAGGAGTTCATTATTTTATTCTGGTGATTGATTGATTCGATGTGCACGGCATCGTAGTATTTTTCTACGAATTCTTTGCTCAAACCAAGTGATTCACCTTTTTTGAAAGCTCTTTCTAATAATTCGTTCCAACGATTTGTTTGTAAGATGGTGATGTTATTTTCTCTTTTGTACTGACCGATCTTATCAGCGATCTTCATACGGTTGCTCAACAATAAAAGCAATTCATCATCAACATGGTTGATCTGTTCTCTTAAAGTAGCTAACGCATTCAGGAATTCTTGTTTATCTGTTGTTTCAGAACGCCAGATCAACGCATCTAAAATTTCAGCTAAGCGCTCTGGGGTAATTTGTTGTTTAGCATCGCTCCATGCGTTATCAGGATCTATATGACTTTCGATCATGATACCATCAAATCCAAGATCGATACTTTTTTGAGAAACCGATTGCAAAATATCTCTGCGGCCGCTGATATGAGATGGATCACAGATCAATAACATTTCAGGGAACCTGCGTTTCATTTCAATTGGCAAGTGCCACATTGGAGCATTACGATATTCCGTATTACCATAGTTGGAGAATCCACGGTGGATCATACCAACTTGTTTCAAACCTGCTTTTTGTAAACGTTCGATACCACCGCTCCACAATTCAAGATCAGGATTGATAGGGTTTTTGATCAATACAGGAACATCAACACCACGCAATGCATCCGCAACTTCCTGCACACTGAAAGGGTTAACCGTTGTTCTTGCACCAACCCAAAGCATATCAACACCAAAGCTTAACGCATCTTCAACGTGCTTTGCCGTTGCTACTTCTACTGTTATAGGTAAGCCTGTAATTTTTTTAGCTTGTACTAACCATGGTAAACCTTTTACACCGATCCCCTCAAATAATCCTGGTTTGGTACGTGGTTTCCAGATACCAGCGCGTAGCACATCTATCTTGCCGGTTTTAGCTAAACGTGTAGCTGTTTCAAGCACTTGTTCTTCAGTTTCTGCACTGCAAGGGCCACTGATTATCAATGGACGTTTGTTCCACTTTTCTTGTATTAGGTCTTTCATTGGTTTTGTTTCTGTTTGCATTGTAAAATTAGTTTTATATTAGCAATCTTTCATTTATTTAATGTATTGATTTTTATATACTTGTAATAAAAAATAAATATTTTATCCCTATTTTTCTCTATCCAATACCTTCTTGATCTTATTGGCATTTTCCATTAGTTCCGCAAGGTACTCATAATTCTCCTTTTCCAGGCAAGATTTGAATTTTCTTAGCTGCGCGATGTGTTCATTTAAAACATCCAAAACATTCTCTCTATTCTGCATAAATATCGGCGCCCACATTGAAGGATTACTTCTTGCCAAACGAACCGTACTTTCAAAACCACCACCCGCTAATTCAAATATGGCATCTTCTTCTTTTTCTTTCTCCAAAACGGTATTTGCTAACGCGAAAGAAGTGATGTGAGAAATATGGCTTACATACGCCGCATGAACATCATGGTTGGCTGCGGTCATATAAATAATATGCATACCCAATGCCTTGTATATTTTTTCTACCAGCTCTTCTGCTGCGGTATCACTTTTTTCTTTTTCACAGATTACACAGGCCCTTCCTTTAAACGCATTTTCTTTTACCGCTGCTTCCGGGCCACTAAATTCTGTACCCCACATTGGATGCGTTGCAACAAAACGTTTGCGCATCGGGTGATTGGCCAATGCAATACACAAAGCATTTTTTGTTGAGCCTGCATCTACCACAATTTGTTTATCAGTGATCATGTTCATGATCTTTTCCATCATTGGGATAGTTGCATCAACAGGTATTGCCACATAAATGAAATCGCTTTGTTTAACGGCATCTTCTAAAGACATCGCTTCGTCGATCAATCCTAACGCTAGGGCTTTTTGTTCGCTCTCTTTCGTTCTGCTCACACCAATTACTTTCTTGGCAAAGCCATGCTCTTTCATTGCTAAAGCAAATGAGCCACTTATTAAACCAACGCCTACTATTGTAACTGTCATAATTAAAATTCAAAAGTTAAAAGTCAAAAGCAAAAAGTAAAGTAATTATTAAAGCGCACCCACTTTTTGGTTTTCACTTTTGAGTTTTGCACTTATCCTGCTTATTGCTTCTTCAAATCTTTCTATGCTACCGCATAAGCTAACACGGATATATTTATCGCCTGCGTTTCCGAATATGCCGCCCGGTGTAATAAATACATTTGCATTGTACAATATTTCATCAGCCAGTTCATATCCGTCTTTATATTTCGCAGGGATCTTTGCCCACATGAACATACCTACCTGGTCTTTTGAATAAGTACAGTTCAACAGATCCAATAACTCATATACTTTTTCTCTTCTTGAATTGTACACTTTGTTCACACTATCATGCCAATCTTTACCCAGGCCCAAAGCCTTTGCAGAAGCCAGTTGCAGCGGTAAGAACATGCCGCTGTCCATATTGCTTTTGAAGCGTAGTACTTCATCAATCCTTTCCTTTGCGCCAACCAACATCCCTACTCTCCAACCAGCCATGTTATGTGATTTACTTAAAGAGTTCAATTCGATCACAATATCTTTTGCACCTTCAACACTTAGTAAACTCAATGGCTCTTCATTCAAAATAAAGCTGTAAGGATTATCGTGAACGATCAGGATATTGTGTCTTTTACCAAAGGCAACGATCTTCTCAAATAATTTTTTGTTACCGTTTTGTCCGGTTGGCATTTGCGGATAATTCACAAACATCAATTTCACTTTGCTTAGGTCTTTCCTTTCCAATTCAGCAAAATTCGGCTCGTAGTGATTTTCTTCTTTCAGATCATAATCAACAGCAGTACCACCTGCTAATTTCACTGCGCTTCTGTACGTTGGATAGCCTGGATTTGGCACCAATGCTACATCTTCTTCATTTAAATAGGTCATACAAATATGCATGATGCCTTCTTTACTGCCGATCAACGGTAAAATTTCAGTATCAACATTCAGCTCAACATTGTACCATTTTTTATACCAGTCGCTAATTGCTTTGCGTAAGATGGGCGAGCCTTTATAATTCTGATACGCATGTACATTCGGCTTTACACTCTCTTCGCTTAATACTTCTATCACATCCGGATGCGGTGGCAGATCAGGACTTCCAATACCCAGGTTGATCACCTGTTTGCCGGCTTTATTCATTTCTTCTATCTCACGTAGTTTGGTAGAGAAATAATATTCACCAATACCGTCTAATCTTTTTGCTGTTTTCATTTATGTTTTTATTACACGAATTTTATTCACTAATTACACTAATTATTTTGGAGCGTTACCGTTCTTATATACCCCATATACTTTTAAATCTTCTGTTAAAGCTTTCATGCTTTTAACTACTTTATTGAATTGTTTCAGGTCATCAAACTCAACATCTGCATGAAAAGAATATTTCCAATCGCTGCCCGGGATCGGAAATGATTGCAGCTTACTTAAGTTCACTCCTTCATCTGCTATTTTCGTCAACACCTTTGCCAGACTACCTTTTGAATGATCCGTATGGAAATTGATCGAAGCTTTATTGGCATTGTCAATTTCCTTTGCTACTTCTTCTCTTTGTAAAATTAAAAACCTTGTGTAATTATGCTTGAGTGTTTGAATACCCGGAGCAATAATATCCAGATCATATAACTCAGCAGCTAATTTGCTGGCGATGGCCGCAATATGTTTGCTTTTATTTTGATGAATATGTTTTGCACTCAACGCAGTATCTTCCGATTCGATCAGTTTCCAATTATATTTATCTAAAAAACCAAAACATTGCTGAATGGCCATTGGATGAGAATGCACTTCTTTAATATCTTCTAATTGTACACCGGGATTTACCAGCAAGTTTTGTTTGATCTGCAGGTAAACTTCTCCAACAATTGTAAGATTGCTTTTTTGCAACAAATTGTAATTAGGCAAGATGCTACCGGCAATCGAATTTTCTATCGCCATTACACCGCCATCACTCTCTTTTTTGTTAGCGGCAATTTTAACCACTTCACGAAAAGTAGAGCAGCAGATCACTTCAACTTCTTTTCCAAAGAACTGTCTTGATGCTTCCTGATGAAAACTCCCCTCAAAACCCTGTATTGAAACCCTCACTTTTGAAGAGGTAGCAGTTACACCAGCTTTATTTATTTTATTCATTTAGTTCGCTTGACCGTTTAGGACTTTAGGTAAACAAAGAATCCCAGCTATTTAGCCGGGATTCTTTTATGTTAATTAGTTATTTCTATTTTCATTTTTAACAAAAGACTCCCGTACTATTTCTAAAATAGTAGCTAAAATAAAATCGAGTATTTGTTGTTAGTGCCATAATGAGTAGCAAAAATAAGTAAGGTAAATGTATTTGCCAAAATAAATAAAATAAAAACGCCCCTAGGAATAGGGGCGACTTTAACGATTGCTTGCCATATGAAAATCTTTAAACCGGATATTTTCGAACAAACAATCTTTTCCGGTCACTAATTATTTCTTAGTTGTATCAACAGCAGCTTTAGTTGTATCAACTTTAGCTTTAGTTGTATCAACAGCAGCTTTAGTTGTATCTACTGTTACAGTTTTAGTTGTATCAACTGTTTTAGTTGAATCAGCTGTTGTTGTTGAAGTTGATGCACCACCACCACAAGCAGTTAGAGCTGTAGCAACTACGATTGCGAAAAGTACTTTTTTCATGTTTTTGTTTTTTAAGTGTTTAATATATATTAACAAGGGTTAATACCAATTGTTAAAAAAGGTAACCCTGTTTTTTTAATAATTTTTTTTCGTTGCTTTGGGTTACTATTATATATAAAATCGTATTAATAAACAACGGTGAGTACAACAGAACAAGAAAAGCAGCTATTGACAGGACTTGCGCACAACGATAAAACAGCCATAGAAGCCATTTATCGGGAGAATTACAGCATGATACAGGGTTTTGTGCTTAATAATAACGGTTCAGTAGATGACGCGAGGGATATTTTTCAGGAGGCGATGATCGTTTTGTATGAAAAGGCACTCTCAGGGACTTTTGAGCTACATTGCCAGATCAGGACCTATATGTACTCTGTTTGTAGAAGATTATGGCTTAAAAGGCTGCAACAGGAACAAAAATTTGCCACAAAGGTGGAGAATTTGCAGGAAACGATACCGGTAGAAGAAGAATTAGAGGATCATGAAAAGAAAAACAGCGATTTTATGATCATGGAAGCTGCCATGCATAAGATCGGGGAACCTTGTAAAAGTTTATTGGATGCTTATTATTTACAAAAGAAAAGCATGACTGAAATAGCAAGTGAATTTGGATATACAAATGCAGATAATGCTAAAACACAAAAATACAAATGCCTTGTGCGCCTAAAGAAAATATTTTTCGTACAATATAAAAACGCTTAACACTACACACAATGGAAGACTTACTGATATTAGAAAATCTTGAAAGATATGTGAGCGGAGAAATGTCGCAACAGGAAAAGATCGCTTTTGAAGAACTGCGTAAAACAGATCCTCATGTTGATCAATTAGCCGTTGAACATTCTTACTTTTTACATGAACTAGACAGATATAGTGCTTTAAAAAACTACCGTCATTCCTTACATGAAGTAGAAAATAAATTAGCTGAACAAGGCTTAATAACCCAACCACAAATAAAAGGCGCTGAAAAAGTTATTTATTTATGGAAAAGATATAGAAGGAATATTGCTGTTGCAGCTTCGATTGCAGCACTTATCTCATTTGTGAGCACGGGTGTAGTTGTTAACTATGCAAAAAATACCGGCAACGAAAATTACGAGCTGCTGGTAAATAAGATCAACCAGACCAATAACGAGATCATTAAATTAAAGCGATCAACAACGCAGGTAGAGAATGCTTCTTCAAGAACAAAAGAACAACAACCTACTATCGGTTATAGAGGTACTGGTTTTTTAATTGATGGCAAAGGTTATTTAGTTACCAATGCACATGTTGTAGAAACAATGAAAAGTGTGTATGTTGAAAATAATAAAGGAGAATACTTTTCTGCCTCTACTGTTTATTTGGATAAGAATGCGGACCTGGCGGTGCTTAAAATAAAAGATTCATCTTTTAAAACATACACCTACCTACCCTACAGCATCAAAAAGACAAACGCTGATCTGGGCGAACAGATATTTATTTTAGGTTTTCCTAAAAGTGAAGTTGTTTACGGAGAAGGTTACCTGAGCGCTAACAGTGGTAATGATGGCGATTCTACAGCGTATCAATTATCTATCCCAGCTAATCCGGGTAATAGCGGTGGCCCTGTTGTTAATAGTAATGGCGAAATTATTGGTATCATTACCGGTAAAGACACAAAGGCCGATGGTGTTGTGTATGCGATAAAATCTAAAAACATTTTTAACCTGATCAGCGAAGCGGAAAGTGCGGATACAACCAATAGCTTAAAGATAAAAGCTCCAGCAGGATATGGTTTGAAAGGACTAAGCAGGGTACAACAGGTTAAGAAGATGGAAGACTTTGTGTTTATGGTAGTAGGTAATTAATAGTAAATTGTAAATGATAAATGGTAAATGTGAGTAGGCATTTTACTACATGAATTAAAAAATATCATAACAACGATATAAATAAAAATTCCGGCCAATTGGCCGGAATTTTTATTTAGTGTACTATTTTAATTAAATGCTTATTGCAATGGATCTAATAAATCATTTCATTTACCATTTACAATTAACCATTTACCATTAGTTCTTATTTTCCCATTTGCTCGATCACATCCGCTGTAATACCGGTGAATGAAAAACCACCATCATGGAAAAGGTTTTGCATTGTTACCATCTTGGTCAGGTCACTAAATAAAGTAACACAGTAGTTAGCGCAATCTTCAGCACTTGCATTACCTAAAGGACTCATTTTTTCTGCGTAATTGATAAACCCGTCAAATCCTTTTACACCACTACCCGCTTTGGTGCGCGTTGGAGATTGGGATATTGTATTAACACGTACATGTTTTCTAACACCATAATGATAGCCGAAATTACGGGCAATACTTTCCAACATTGATTTACCATCAGCCATATCATTGTAGTCAGGAAATACTCTTTGTGCAGCGATATATGTTAACGCAACAACAGATCCCCATTCATTCAATGCATCTAATTTCATGGCATTTTGTAATACCCTGTGTAAACTGATCGCTGAAATATCCAATCCTTTATGTGTAAACTCATAATTATTTTCTGTGTAATGAATGCCTTTACGCACATTGATACTCATACCAATGGAATGGAGAATAAAATCAACTCCACCACCAAAATGCTCCATTGTTTTTACCAATAAATTCTTTACCTCTTCATCACTGCTAACATCACAAGGAATTACGGGTGCGTTAATAGCTTCGGCTAATTTATTGATCTCCCCTAAACGCATTGCTATAGGCGCATTCGTTAATACTATCTGAGCACCTTCTTCGTGACATTTTAAAGCTGTTTTCCAGGCAATAGAGTTTTCATCCAATGCACCGAATATGATCCCTTTTTTTCCTTTGAGTAGGTTGTATCCCATAATGTTAAATCGTTTTGAGCGGCAAAAATAGCATTCTTAATCTTTTAAAGAAAAACTCTTTTTATATACAGATTCAACGATCAATATAAAAACTACTGTTTTGTAGCACTAACATTTCAGATTTTGGCCAAATCCCTATATCTTTGCCGTCCGAAAATGTCGAGGTAGCTCAGCTGGTTAGAGCATCGGATTCATAACCCGAAGGTCGGCAGTTCAAGTCTGCTTCTCGATACATCAATACAAGCCTTAACCACATTGGATTAGGGCTTTTTTTATGCAATTAACCGTTCCATAAATTAGCTAAAATCAGGGTAGCGTTAACAAAATCGTTAACAGTTAATGCCTTTTTGATGCTAATGTTACCTCTTGGTTGCTCATGCACACCACTAAAAGTGTCACCAAAAAATTGGGAATCTAAGAATGCATCAACTAAGAAAAATTGGTTTGTGTTTTACCGTTTTTATGATCCAACCTGCAAAGGCAAATTCAAAAATGGCAAACTGGTAATCTTCAAAGGATTTAATAAGATCAAAGATCTATCAACAAGACAAACTGAAGTACGCCACCTTATTGATAAAGAACTAACCAGACTAAAGGAAAGCGCTTATAATCCAATCTTAGGTAAAGAAATTGGTATCAGCTTAGATAGCAATTATAATATTGAACCTTCTACCCCATTCATTGAGGCTTTAAACTTAGTTGCTAAAAGAATAAAAGCGGCACCATCAACTACACGTGATATTAAAAGCTCATTAAAGTTTATTACAACCGCTGCAATACAGCTTAGGTGTAGTGACCTTCCAATTAATTCAATAAGTAGAAAACACATTAAACAGCTTCTAAGCCAAATTGATATTTACTTTGGAGAAAGCAATCACCGATATAACAAGATCAGAAGTTACTTAATGATCCTATATAAAGAATTAATAGAATTAGAAACGGTTGAAGTAAATCCTATACGTGACATATCAAAAAAGAAAGGTGTTCAGAAATTAAGGCTATTACCATCAGTTGAAACACGTCAGTTAATAGATAAATATCTAAAAGAGCATCAATACAGATTATGGTTATTCATGCATATATTTTTTCATTCTGGAGCTAGGCTTACTGAAATGATGCATATCCAAAGAAAACATGTCGACCTTGGAAAACAGTCGTTTATTGTCACCATTAAGAAGGGAAGTATGCATAAGCAGGTTGAAAAACCTATCAAGAATAATGCTTTATCGTTTTGGATTGAAGCTATCGAAAATGCTAGCCTCGATGATTATGTCTTTAGTAAAGGCTTAAAACCAGGTATAACTTCAATTAAATCATTCCAAGTCACTAAACGATGGAATCTTCATGTTAAAAAGAAATTAGGGGTTAAAGAAGACTTTTATTCATTAAAACATTTGAATTTAGATGAAACGGCATCAATCTTAAACATCAAAGACGCTGCTGCTATGGCTTCACATACTTCAACTAATGTAACTGTTAAGCATTATGCGATTAATGAAAAATCAAGGCAAAATGAAAGACTTAAACAGGTTAATAACAAATTCGCTTAGAATGCTTTTGACTGGCTGTACTGTTAAAATCATCGAATTACTCACTACTGAGTTAATTTATCAAATAAATATCACATATATTTTATGTTAGGTGCAAGGGTAGACTATCCCAAAATACTCATAATCTTTCTAATTTTAAATTGTTGTATTTGCCAATTTAAAAAAATGCTCTAATATTACATTTTAATTTGAAAGTGACGGCATCACTATAAACACGGCATTTATAAAAAATGACTAAAATTAATTTTTTAGATAGTTCTACTATCCAAGTAATTGCCAACGATGGGGAGAAATTTATTTTAAAAAGCCATCTACCAGTCCATTATACAAGACAAAAGTCTATAGCACAGGCATTGGCGAAAAATTTCAATGAAAACTTTTCTGATGACAAATCTAGTATGGTTTATTGGGTTTTAATGAAAATGTTAGCTGATGAAGGCTTCGGTTTTTCTTATGAAAGCAGTGACCGTAGCGCAGATCGTGAGCGTATCGGTGCGAAAATTCGTCTGTTAAGAGAAAGTAAAGGGATGGAAGCTAAACAACTTGCTATGTTGGCTAATATCGATGCTGCAAACCTATCTCGTATAGAGCAAGGAAGATATTCAGTAGGCTTTGATATTCTTACGAAAATTTCACAAGCACTTGGTGTAAAAGTCGATTTAGTTTAGGCATTTTTATGAAAAAAGCCTGCACCTAACATTGCATTAGCGGTATGTAAACGAACAGATTCATAAAAGATAAGATTCATAGGATTTAGGAAATCTAAAAATTCCGTGTTTTCCAATCATATTCTTATGGGAATCATCACCATCAACTTACTTAAAACTTTGAAGTTAAATACAAAGAGGTTAGCGTTTATTATTTATTTGTTCATTGGGCTTAATGCCAAAGGACAAGAAGTTGATACAGTTATTGTAAATGATATTTACACCTCATATTTTAGCCATCAATTACATGAACCTTTATATGTAGCTTATAAATTGTATCAAGGTGGTGGTAATTGCAGTCGAAAAGCATTTCGTTTTAAAACTGGCGATATAGACTATACAGCAAAACCAAAAGATTATAAAGCTAGCGGATATGATGAAGGCCATCTGGCCGATGCTAAAGATTTTGCTTATGATTGTGAAAAAGAAGAAGAAACATTCAGGTTTTATAATTGTGTACCCCAGACACCAAGATTGAATAGAGGTATATGGAAGCATTTTGAAACAGAAATTAGAAAAGAAAGCCAGGATGATAGTTTATTGATTGTTTGTGGTTCTATTTTTAGTGATAAAGTTATTGGCGTTGACAATATAGCCGTTCCAGATTATTGTTGGAAAATAGTGTTTTCGTTAACTACTAATGAGGTTACCAGGTGTTTGATATTTCCTAATGACGAAAGTGATACATATGAGAATATTAGTGTTGAAGAATTGAAGCAAAAGTTAAATTACCAGTTGATTTACAATCATTAATTTAAAAATCCACAATCCCTTTACAGCATTGTATTTGAATAATATTTACCGTATAAATAATTAAAAAACTTACATAGTGGATACGGGTAAATTCCTACCAGAAAAAGGAACAAATCAGAACAAAAAGGAAGGTTAGCTAACAACTGCACTTAGAAACTTTTATCAAAAAAATTGCAAAAAAAATTTAGCAAAAACCCACCTTCTTATATTTTGGAGCATTTTATACCAGAAAATTTATTTGAAACATTGCTGGTTACTATAATTTAACGGAGGATCTCCCCCCGTAAGCCAGGTAACCAGGACTCCCTGGAGTTGTATACCCTCCTATGAAGACTAATTTTCTAAGCAGCCTTATTCAATGGATTATTAATTCGAAATTCTTTCAAGAGATGAACAATCGTTTTGGATTCGTCATCTTCATTATAATCTTCCAACAGCGATTCTTCATAATCTTTTATTTTTAGGTCTTCAGGAGTTGCCTTTGTACCAACTCTTAAATTCTCAATATGCAATGCGGGGCTTATTCCAAATTGATTCAATGAACTTTCTTTAATTATACCGACAATCGTGTCTACCTCATTTATAGTGCAAACAAAGCTATCATGTATGGTGTAAGGTATAATGTTCAAACTCTTTAATTTGGGCATTAAATCGTCTAATATAAAGCCTGACTCAATATTTTGAAGTTCAATGGCCAGTGTATTATTTTTTACTGCGTTCTTTTTATTTATGAAATTCATTATTGTTGGGAAATATGAAGCAAAAAATTTCTTTTCATTTGGGTAGCTGGTAACCTTGCTGTAATATATTTTAAATATCATTTTTTTTACTTTCTTAATATTCTCTTCTCTTTGAGCCTCTGTTGTAAAATTATATTTTTCACTTTCTAAAAATTCGTACAAACCTTTGCTGTCACTAGTAACTAATGATATATAAAACTCCAATTCATTTTTATCAATTAATGTATCATTCTTTAATAAAGTAGATAAAAAGAAAGGCTGGCTGTTTTTTATATCAACATTAAATAATTCATTTTCACTTATTATAAACTTTCTCAAAAATGTTGGTAAGCTGGTAAGATTAGTATCAAGCCTATTATTAGTTTCATTGCGTTTGAAATATAGATATCCATCATTAATGCGATTGATAAGCACCGTATATAACATGTAACGGTGCATGATACTGTACAATTGTTTACCAGCTTCTTTACTTGTTATTTTCGATTTAAGCCAGATGTAATTATCAGTGCAGTTGATTATATTGTCAATTGCTTGATTTGATAATGTAAACCCAACTTCATCACCCAAATCTTTTATCTCTTTCCTAATCAGCTTTTCAATGTAGTTTATTGCTCCAACACGATCTATTTTGAAATTTTTATAATACTTGCTTTTCTGAAAATCCAGATTTTTTACTTTAGCTTTTCTTATATCCCTAAGTGCAATACCTATCTTTTTATTTATATTTTTGTTGGAAATTGTGACGGCTACTTTTTTGCTTAAGTATTCACTTGCTATTTTATATGCTTTGCATTTCCCTAAGTTGAAATCGTAGTGATTGTTTCTAATTATGTAGCCTTCATCAATGAGATAGTTTAAGTCTTCATTGACATTATTGTTATCCCCTAAAAATTGCCTAAATGCAACTTGCGGTATCTCACTAAAGCAATATTCTCGTTGGCTTTTAGTTCTGAAACTATCATTTTTTGAATATATTAAATCAATAATTACGTATAGGTTATCTATTCGTTTATAATTAATAGTGTTTAATTTTTCCTTGATTAAAAGTGGTATGTACCTTGTGTAATTTGTTGTTGGCTTTGCCATTTGGTTAATAAATTATCTGTCGTTCTTATTTACCCGTCTTTTTAGCTGGTGACAGTGTTAGGGGCAGCTACTCCCCCAACAACCAGATCGAACAATTAAATGTTGACAGATATATAATACGCATGAATTTTAAAAAAACAAGGGGGGAAAGTGTAAAAAAGAGCCAAAAAGGGCGAAAAACAAAAATAAAATTTTAACACGTTGATAATCAATAATTTATTACCAATAAAAAAATAAAGATTTATTTGAATTGATGTGAATTAGTATAAATATTATTATGTGCTCTTAACTGAAATATTATTTTATTACCTTAAACCCTTATCTGTATTGATTGTAGTATAAAAAGCAGATACATAAGAGAACGGGACTTCGTTACTCTCTCTTATGTATCTGCTTTTAAAAAAGAATACTGGCTAGTATTGCATTATAGAAGAAAAATAATACTTAATATAGTATGAAGGTGATGAAACTAAGTTTTAAGATATGCAGATTAAACCCGCCTCTAAAAAGCTTGCCGCTTATTTAAAAGTGGAAAATTGTTACTTGTTCCATTAACAATTGATAAGAAATTAGAAACTAGTATTTATTTTTTTGGAAAAAAATCAGATAGTTCAACCTGAAAAGCAATTGCCAGTTTTACTATTGTGTAAAACTCAATATTCTTTTTACCATTTTCCAAACGGCTTATATCCCCTCTTTCTATTTTACTTTCATCTGCCAAATCTTCCTGTGACCAGCCTCTTTCATTTCTAAGATCACGAACCCTTTCTCCAAATGCAGCCATTTCTTTGTCAAAACGTTTTTCCATAGTGGAAAAGTCAAAAAAATCCACTGTTCTGCAAATGTGTCTACGCACACAATATTTAAGTGTGTTTTAATACACAAAATTGTATCTTTGCTTTATACTAATCATTTAAAAACTCCAATGAAAAAACTATTAATTATTACTATCTTATCAGGTATACTCCTATTTAGCTGCAAAAAGTCAGCAACTTCTAACAGCCAATCCAATAGCCACAAAGACTGGACTATTAATGGAAATTCTTATGATAGCACATTACTAAACGGTTCTAATGGATGGTGGGATCCATCAGGTGGTACAAACCCTGGAATATTTTATTATGCTGAAGGTGAAGATGCAGCTGGTGACATCACTGAAGTAAATTTGTGGTTTCTACATAAACCAACAGTTACCAGGACTTATGCTCTCAATGGTGCTGATGAAGTTCCTTCATATGATTCCATCTGTAATCTTGCTGTATTGAAAATTGACGGTACTGGTGATTACTGGATATATACTGCCAACAGTATTAAGCAAACTATTACAATCGCAGTTAATAGTAATGGCAATATAAGTTGTGTATTCCCAACCCTCCAAATGACAAGTAGCAATTTACCAGCAACAACCTTTTTTGGTTCCATAGCCCAATAAATTAATTCACAATATTTTTCATTTATTAAAATATAAATCATGAATTCTTATCGTGTAACGTATAGAGTTGATAATACTAATAGTACCAGAACACTTCAATTACGTGGTGGTACCGAAAGTGAAGCAAAAGAAAGATTATACGGTAGTTCAAGCGTGCCAAGGAACAAGACAATTATCATTATAAAAATTGAGCGAGTTTAATATGGACAATTCAATATTTTCATTAATAGCATTAATAATAATCGTAGCTGGTGCCATAACTTATGGATCTTTCTTTTACTATAAAAAATGGAAAACAAAAAAAACAGAAAAAGAAGTTTATAGGATATTAAGCGAAAGCTATATTAATGATCATCGCAATTCTTTAAATGGAACCGATATAAGAAAAGCAGTTGAATTAGGATTGAAGTCACGCTGTTATCGTATGCAGATTGAAAAATTATCTTATGATTCAAGATACACTATGGCATTTGACTTTCTTAAATCTGCTATAGATGACACCAATGAAATGAAGGCAGAAGAACGTACTACTATGGAAGACCTAAAAGAAATTTTCAAAAAAGTAACTCATATGGATTTGGAGTGGGATGCCGATAGATCAATAAACGAATAAAGGTTATTAATAACAACTCAAAATTATCTTATGAACGCAATTAGGATATTTTTCATGGCATTGGGATTTAGGTATAGAAATAATCCATTCAAATTATTACTTGGGTTGGTGTTGTTTGCAATTATCGCTGGTTTGATTGCTTTTGATATTATGTGGTTGATTGGAAAATTTGGGCAGTTATCAAGGCACCCCTATTAGTAACTTATTAATTTCATAAAAGATGTACAAACTATTAATTCCATTATTGTTCTTGATGCATTCTTGTAGAACTACTAAAAATTCTAGCAGTGATAAAAGCGATGATAAAATGATGGATTCGGCAATTAACGAAACGATACAAAAATTGAAAGATACAGGCTTAATTAAATGACTATAAATTTTGACTGTTCATATTGAACAACCAAGCGGTGGTCGGAGTATTGTTTCCACAGTACTCCCTTTTACATTGTTATATGTAAATAAGTATTACATTTAATAAGTTTTCATAGGGTACGGATTAAAAACGGGCTTAGGTTTCTACCTTAGCCCATTTTATTTTCAATTATACTAGTCTTATTAGGAATACATATAGCATATATTTGTATCATCTCCATTTTATTGACACCCTACAATAATGAATATATCAGTTGAATATAAAGACACGACAGGTGCAATTTTTAATCAGACTCATAGGCTGACACGACTTGCGTTTGCAAAACACTTAGCAATAGCAGGACAGGGTTATGCTCCGTGTCCGCAAAAGCTTTTTCGTACACTTGGAATGTTTCTTCACTACAGTTATTATCTTCAAAGACAAGCATTTTATAATAATCACTTTTCAAGACCACCGAGGGCTTTATCAGATCCAACTGAACAAGGACAGTTTTCAACTTTGGCAGGTAAAGCAATTGCAGACTTTTTATCAAAAAGAATTAACCAGAGCTTACATACGACCAATTATGAAGCAGTTGCATCCAAACCTTTAAGAGGTCAAAGACCAGATTTGGTTGCTTTTACACAAACCTCGCAATTTACTTTAGAAGCAAAAGGGCGCCATCAGACAAATCCAGGGAATATGACAAAACACAAAGCTCAAGCAGCTTCTGGAAATTATCCAAGAAACTTTTCTATTGCTTCTGTTTCTTACAATTTGTTTGGGCAAGTTACTTGCAAATATCATGACCCGTTCAATGATAATATTCAATATGACAATGAAATGCTTCAGAAAATAACTAAAAAATATTATGCTGGTTTAGCTCAATTTCTTAATCGAAATTATTTTGACTATCAAGAGTTTTATTTTCAAGGAGAGGAATTCTATGAGGTTGAACTATCTTATCGAAAATTTGAGAAGCTATTCATTGACAATTCCCCTTATAGATATATTGGGCATTTTGAAGTCTTTGATTTTTTCAGACCAAAGCTAATTTTACCGAAGAATATTAATGAATATGCAGAAAATGGGATAACAAATACAACAAGACCATTTCTTTTTGATATAAAAAACCAAGACGAAAATACATACATTGACAATGACAGAGTTGGTTTACGAATCAAACAATAAAAAATTCTAAACATTGCATTGGTATTATATTCAGATTAATCGCAATTACGCTTATGTATTTATTATTTTTTGACACAAAGATTTGGGGGACGGTTTCCGATTGGGTTATGGTATGTGTAACCACAGTTACAGCCTTCTACTTATATAGAACATTAAAATCTCAAAAAGAGGTTCAACAAATTCAATATGAATTATTCAAAATAGAAAGTATTAGATTTAAGGAAAGTATAAAACCAATTTTCAAATATTCTGCTTCAGAAAGACAATTTTCTTCTGATAATGGTAAAAAGAAGATGCTTACGATTGAAGTAACAAATGAAACAGACAGTATAGCTTTAGAAATTTCAAGAATTGTTGAGTCAAATGAACAAACTACCCAATTATTCACTGTTACAGGACTTTCGGATAGAAAAGATCATCTAGCAAAAGGAGATCCTCCAATGCTTTTTCATTTTGCAGTTGACCCAGAGGATAGGGTTTCTGGATGGGTTATATTTGCGATAAATTATAAAGATGTCGCAGGAACAAAGTACAAACAACGTGTTATTTGTATTTGTGATAACTACGGAATAGAACTTAATCCTTTTTTACCTGAACAGATTGAAAGTTGATTCAAAAACTCTACATACAGAATAAACAATAAATACCTATTATAAATGAACGACCTAGATTACTTAATAAATCAACTTAATCTTTTGATTGGTTTTCTTGACGTTTCGGATGAACAAATTTATCAACAAATAAAACATCATGACCGCTTTAACTTAGGTATAACAATTGAGCAACTTTATGAAAACAGTTTTGATAATTACCGAAACCATATTACTACTTCCGCTTTACTTTTAGGATTTGCTCACTTCGAAGATTTTTTGACAAAATGTATTGAAAAAATATTAATCACAAATCCAGACAAGAATGATTTTAAAGTAACTCTTAAAACAATTAAAGAAAAAGGTAACAGTTTAATCTCTTCACTTGCTCAGGAACAATCAAGACGTTTGATTTTTGTAGAAAAGATTAAGTTTATAGAAAAGAACGTTCTAGGACTACCACACCAAATATTAACTGATATAAGGTTTGTCAATGACATAAGAAATTGTTTAATGCATAACAATGGTTTAGCGGATCAAAGATTAATTGCAAAATATCAAGAAGGACAAAAAATTATTCTTAATTCTGGCGAAGTAAACGGATATGGTCTTCAAGCAAGACAATTGGCAACAGAAATATGGAACAGAATATAACGCAACATTTTTTGACACTATTTGACCATGATTAATAGATCTCTTCAAAGAAGCTATCTACGCTTTTAATCTTATCTTCCAAATAAATATATTGAGACCATACGTAACTCTTAGAGTATCTACTTTTAAGATATGCTTTTGCATCAATAAATTCCTTCCATAGTAATGTCGTATTATCGAATCTTTCTTGAAACTCTCTAACTAGCCTTTCTCTATCTTCTAGTTGTTCTATGTAAATGTCATTATTTATATCTGAACTTCTTTCCTCTCTAATACTTTTAATCTTTTCGTTTACACTATCTTCTTTTATTTTCAGCTCTTTTACTAATAAATCAACTTTATCATGAGTCGTTAGACCCCAATTAGCATCAATGAGCAAGTTTATAAAATTAGATGAGTTGTTTAAAAATAATTCGACATTTTCAAAATCATCTAAAATCTCTTGTCGATTTATAGAAATCCTTCTTGCAGATTCATGGCAAAAAATATGTCTAAGTTCAAATGTTTTTATAATACTTCTGATAATGGGATCGTAATTATTTTTGAATTTTAGAAAATCTTCATCATAAGATTCTCCAAAAAATACTGGACGATGATTACTAATCGCAGTTAAAAAATCCTCTCCTATAAGTATTGAAATATTATTTTTAAGATCATTTAAGTTGTTACATGGAAGTATGTGTGATACTAATTCGCCAAGAGTAAATTGTTGTTTTTGTAAATTGGATAATATTTCGAAATCAAATTTCAAATCCGTTTTTGCAATTAGTTTCTCCAAATTATCGAAATAAATTCCACCCTTGTCAATTAGTGATTTAATTGTAGCTCGGTAAAAGCTTTCGATGCAGGCAACTGAAGCGATAGGAATGTATCTATATAACTCATCGAAGTCACGGCCTTCTTGTTCTTTAGTAAAAGATATAATACTTTTTAAATCATGAAACCTTTGATAATAAAAAATACTCCCATTGAATTCTCCTCGTTCTTGTAATTTTTTAATTTCTTCATTATAATTTCTTTTGGCCATATTATTAGTTTTTTTAGGGATAAAAATGTTTTTACAGATAAATTAAAGCTTAGGTTTATTGAAAAGCTCTATTTGTTTTGTGTATAAAAAATCTAATCTGTCATAGTCTATTAGATCCTGATTAATACCTAGATCATTCATTACCTGCTTATGGTGCAGTAATTCATTATTATCATAAAAACTTATTTTCCATTTTACTTTATTAATGTCTATCCATTTAAGGATTTCTTTAAAATACCCCATATCTACAACTGCTAACGAGTGACCTAAAATGTGTATTTCATTAATATTAGCTAAAGCTGAAAAAAAAGCAACATTTTCTTCAATGACCTTTTTGGTAGACTTGTAAGTTTCCTTAAAATAAGAATCAAGTATTAAGTTCGCTTGAGTTATCCTTACGTCTTGATCTGCTGTATTTGTTTTATAATTAAAAGATCGCATTTTATCTGGATCTCTACTATGGCCTAATATTAAATTGGAATTTATATCTATAGCCTTATTATGAATATAGAAAATCTTATTGTGCGGGACTTTATAAATTTTTTCTAAAGAGTTTGTATAATTGAAGTTTAGGAAAGTAGCATTATGATTTATGATGAGTGGCTTTTTGTGATTGTTATCAGGAATCCTTAATTGAAGCATCCATTCTAAAAACTTTTGTTTCAATTGAACTGTAATAACATCAATTTGATTTTGAACCTCATATTGATAGTCATGATGATAAGAGTCTTTCCAATTAGACGTGCCGTATGAGACTAAATAAATTTCAGCTTCTTCTACTATATTATCTGTATCTAGATGTGCTAATGTTTCTTCAAAGTTTGACCAAAGTAGGTCGGCATCAAAATTTTCTTCTAATTTTCTGATTAAATCCGCATCCTCATACGTAAGGTATTCTTTGAAATGAGTATACTTAGATTTTATACCGTGATAAAGGTCGAATCCGTTCCCTATAATATAAAGTATATTGGTCGCCATGTTAATATGAGTTAATGGGTTTTGGATATTCTGTTAATAAGTCTGTCCAAGTTTGCGAATATGCATCCATAATATTTTCTTGTAAATAATTTTTCAAAAAAACGAATGAGATGTTTTCACCTGGGTTATTTTCAATTTCATTTTGGACTTTAATTAAATCAGGAATCCCCATATCAGTAGGATTAGGAATTAATATAGTAACAGTACATTGGTAACCTGTAGTCTTTAATTTTAAAGATAAATTAACTGCTAACGATCTAAATTTTATTGGATTAGTAATAAAGCAAAGACCAATCGGCATAGTTGATCCATTTGAAATAGTAATATTATCATCCAACCAAAAGGTTGGAATTCTTATAGGGTATTCAACTTCACCATTAATAACTTTTCGGAATAGTTCACCGTTGGCAGAATAAATAAACTCATATCCAAAGTTTAGAAAACAGTATAAATATGCTGCTTTTAAGAGTGCCTTGGATACCTTTTTCTCATCAGGGATTTCAATTGTTAGGTTGGCTTTCCAATCAAATGATAGTTTTGATCTTTCAAGCCAATTATCCAAAGGTGGTAATACTTTTTTCGGATTGGGTTTAAAACTTATTTCAGTTTCACCATCTTCTCTTATTGTTATTGCTGTGTGGTACCATCCACGCACATCAGTAATTTCTGACTTAGCAAGAATTTCTGAAAAGGGAATTTTTTTATTAAAACTTACATGGTCTAGTTTTTCTTTTAAAATGTAATCATACAAATACCCTGCTTCATTATTGCATTTTTTACAAACTAATATTTTTTGTTTCCCTCCACTACTTTCGGGAGGAAAATGATCTAATGAGAAGTCATTGTTAAAATGAAGCCCTTCCTTACTAATCATAAAGCTATTAGTAATGCATAAAGGACACACATAGCTATAATGTTCTGGAACAGCGCTTCCTGTTTCAAAAAATAAATGATGATATTTTTCGGGAAATCTTTTTAATGATTTGCCAAAATGTAAAAAATGTATACGCATTATGTTTGAGGAGATACTAAATGTCATTTAGGTCTTATTGGTTTAACGCAAATTTTTTAAATTGAGAATTTTTATTTCAATTAATTTATAGTTGTATTTGGTTTTAGAGCTAATCAAATTTATATAATTAATAAATGGTACTATCGATGTAGTCTAAAGTCCAAAGTAATTTTTTTGCGTTAGCCCAAACCGTTTTAAATTCTTTAGGTAAATCCTGTTCTAAATTTTTAATTAATCCTATATTCTCCCATGCGACTAAAATTTCATTTATATTATCGAAGTAAAAGTTGCTCTTTTTTGAGACAGGTTTATTTTTCAACTTCAAATTTTCGATTTCTATGTGGAGGAGTGTCGCAGCTTTGAGGATTATAAGTAGAACAGTTCTTTTATTAAAGTCTTCTGATATTAATCCTTCAGGTAATTTTGCTCTGGTTTCAACATGGAAAGGCGCTTTCCATGCTGAAACTGATTCTGTAAAGTTTCTAGATGTAATATTAGGTGTTGGGTAATATTTTTTTGTAGCCTTATCTACAAATACTACAGGTTCATTGGATTCCGATTCAAATTGAGTTATAGTCGGGTCAATAATTATATCGTAATCATTAAGTTTTAACCAATAATGCCCTTGGGTTATAATATCAAAATGACCTTGGACAATAGAATTCGGAAAGCCATTATTATCCAGATGAATTGATAATGGGTAACAGGTTGTAAAACATTTGCCTTTGGGACACTCATTATCTATAACTTCTTTTCTAAAAGCTTCAACTAACTTGCGTATCTGTAATGTTATAGTCATAGGTACTAACTTTTAGTAAATGAAAGCTAATCTAAATTTAGACTATACTTAAAATGTAAAACCAATTTTTGTTTAAAAAGATCAATTGTCTATTAGTGATTGTTTTAATTTATTGGAGAGTCTTAAATTAAAACCGTATCTTTGTGCTATAACCTATTTTTATGTATTATTATTACTACAGTCGTATAAGTACAGTATCCCAATCTTCTTCCAGGCAAATTGAGAATTTTAAAAATCATGGTCACGTAACATCAAAAAATATTTTCGTTGATAAGGTTCAAGGAAATATCTCTTTTTTTGAAAGACCTGAAGCTGTTAAGCTTTATGATACCGTTACAGCAATAAAAGATAACCAGGTGACGATTGTCGTAGATTCAATAGATAGATTGGGCAGAAACCTAATTGATATTTTGAAAACTATAGAAATCTTTACTAAGAATCAGATCAATCTTAAATCGTTAAAGGAAGGTTTTGAAACTTTAATTGATGGCAAGGAAAATCCTATGGCCAGATTGGTATGTGCAGTAATGGGATCAATAGCCGAACTTGAAAGGAATAAAATTAAGGAACGTACTAGCGAAGGTATTTTACTTGCCAAAGCTCAAGGGAAATTTAAAGGTCGTGTGGTCGGAAGCTATCAATCTAGAGAAAAACTATTTGCGAAATACCCTATAATAGTAATGAAATTGAAGAAGAAGATGGAAATAAGAGATATTTGTCGAGTAACTGGACACAGTAGTACCACTATTATCAAAGTAAAAAAAGCAATGGGTATTTAAAATTCGTTTACTAATCTAAAACCTTGATGTATAATAAAAGAAAGAATTTAATTAATGCACCATCAACTCCGTATGCCAAAACAGCGAAGGCTGAATTGGATAGTAGAAAAATATTTCTTCATTTAATCGATTCCCAATTTATAAGAGGTGAAATAAGCCAAAATGATAAGACTCCAGCTACAGACGGTATTTTAGAAATAATTGATGATAACCAACGTCTAATTGGAAAAATTGAAATTCAATTAAAGACATTGAATCCTAAATCTTATAAATCTCTGAGTTTCCAGTGCAAAGATTCATTTTTAGCTAGTTGTGAAAATGCAACACTTCCTGTAATATTAATTGTTGTAAATAGAACAGAACAAAAAGTATATTGGAGACATATTGATTCCGATACACTTGTTGAAGTTTCTAAAAAATTAGTTGGGAAAAAAAGCTGCACCATAAAAATATCACCTGAGAATAGTATCGGGAACGGAAATACAAACTATATAACTCAGTGGGGTCAAAAAGCGAAGGATACTAGAGACAAAGTTTGGAATTTTGACATATTGGAGAAACAGTATTTCGAAATAGAAAAGGAATTGGAGCTTGTTAATTCAAAACTTAAGAAGCCAATAAGCCTATCAGTAGAAAGTTTACGAGAAATAAATGAATTTATAGATTGCTATAATGATATATTAAATAGAGAATTTAGAAGTATAAAAGAAATTATATATCCAAATTACTGGAAAATCGGAATTGGAATTATTAGTTATCAAATATATAATGTTGTATTTATACTTTTCCCAATTAAGTATACCGATGATCAGATATTGATTAAAGAAATACAAGGAGAAGATTTGCCTTTATTAGAAGAAGGATTTTCACAGGGCACTGTTTTATTAAGATCTTTTATGAAAAGTAAGGATAAGATAAAAGATACTCCCTCGCAGTATGCATATGAACTTTTAGAATCGAACATTCTTAGAATAGCTGGCAAACAAAATTTGCCGATTCCTGATGAATTTATAGCACATGAATATCTAGTAAGTTTTATAGATAAAAATGCTGGTTACTTAGATATGGATAGCCAGTTAGACTCTTATCTGCTTAATGAGTTAAAAGATAAGATCTGTAGCATATTACCTATGGTTGGTGCAACTTCACATGGTTATGCTGACTGGGTAACTGAACATGATGATGATATTGACGGGTATTCGCATTGGAAATATCCCTCATCATACCACCAAAAACATATAGCAGATTGTATAATTAAAATTAATGAAGGCTTTGTTCCTAAAGTAAAAGTTAGAATTACTTCGCAACTCTACAATATTGATTTAATTAATTACTATATTAACTTTCTTGAAAATAAAGGAATTACTGAAACAAAAAGACAATATAAAAAGAATCAAATTAACCGACTTATAGGTAGTTTGACTTGGAATGGCTTTACTAAAGAGGCATTATGGAATAATATAAAATTGGTTTTTCAAGATTTTAATCATCTCTATAATCTTTATTTAAAAACTCATTTTAAACATATTGAGCATACATTGAAACTCTCCAGTATAAATGAACATACAACGATAATATACGTATTTTACTTTAATGAAACTCATAGGCATCCTCAATTGTCTGCATATCGGCTTAATCCTAAAATATTAGAAAAGGGTGAGATTATATACTTGTTAGCAGAAGATCCTAATAACCCTATTGATTCTAAAAAATTCGCAATTTCAGATTATAAATGTTTCTACAACAATAAAGAATATGAAATTGTTCATATTAAAAATATCCCTCTTGAATTTTTATTTACATTTTCACCAACCTATTCTCTTATTAATGAAAAATTGACCGAAAAATTAAGGGGCTTTTTTAAAGAAAAAAAATCTTCCGCATCTTAAAATAATTAAAATGGATAACAAAATTTTCCAAGATCATGTAGAATGGGAGGTCTTATACCCAGAGGAAATTATAACCAATTTAACTTTTGAAAAAGGAGTTTATAATATTAATAAAGATTGTATAATAAGGTTTACCAGAGATAATAAATATGATTTGATAGCATCTATATCAGGAATATTAAACGATTCTGAAAGTATTGATCCTAATTACAAAGAGGGAGCTTTTGTTTCTGGAGATATAATAATTGGGTATTCCCAAAATGGTCTCTTTAAGTATATATTTTCTGGAGCATTACTAGGTAAAAATAAAAGAAGTCTCATAGCTCCAAACAGTACTTCAGTAAAATTTGAGGCTGAATTAAGGGTTGATGGAGTTTCAAGGATATTTAATGATTCTGATTTAGAAACTGAATATTTGCATGAATGGTATTTATCAGGAGGAACTGATAATATGTTTTTTCCTAGGATAACGTCTCGGAGCATTCATGAGTCATATAAGCGAGAAAGAGAAGGTATTGATCCTAAAGATGAATTTGGACTAATAAAAAGCAGTTCATCAAGTGGTGATTATCTATTTGTAAAATATGCTGATACTTCATTTATTGTGTCAAAAGTTCCGAAAGAATTTGGATCAGACTGGTCATTTAGTTTATGCATTGAATATAGAGCTTCTTTTGGAAGAATTCCTGATAATAATGAACGGATAGCCATTTCGGAATTAGTTGGCTTTCTTATGGGAAATCAACTTTTGAAAATTGGCGAAACAACTTTTGATAAATCCCATTCATTAATTGTTCAAAAATATATAGATCCTATAGGTGACAATATTGAAACCAGATGCCAGAGAATATCTTTCCCTCCAGTCTTGATCAAAGGACATCAAAATAGACAAAATTTAGAGATCTTAATTGGCAATTTTTTGCCATTATATTTGAAACAAAGGGAAGCTTTACAACTGAAGAACGTTTTGGGTAAATATTGGTTTTCTAAATATTCAGCCATTGGAGTAAACCTTCCTATTCTATCTAGTGCAATTGAAACACTAGCAAATTGTATTTTAAAAGCAAACAAACAAATAAAGCATTCTTATATTGACTACAATGAATTTGTAAAATTAATTGAAGGTGATTTAGCTTCTATTAAAATGAAATTAGGAGATAATATTTTTAGCGATAAAATTATCAATAAAATTAAAGGAGTATCACAACGAGGATCAAATGAAAAACTTGCGATGGTATTTGAATTTCTAAACTTATCGGTAGGTAAGATTGAAAATGAAGCTATTAAACAAAGAAATAAGATGGCTCATTCTTCGCTTGACGAAGAAACCGATGAAGAAATACATGAAATTGTACGTTTATCCAGGGCTTTCGAAACCTTATTTAATCGGATGCTTTTAAGAGTTCTTTCATATGATGGACTATGTATTGACTATTATACACCAGGTCACCCTCAAAGAAATATTAAAGAAGCTATTCCCGAAATCAATATACCTACGCAACAATGATCAGAAGTACTAAAATTGCCGACCCAAATCAAAATGTATTTTATACTGTAACTGAAGTGGTAGACTTTGAATACGTCAATCCAGTTGAAAGGTTAGCTGAAATTATTATAGCTGCTTCTATTCAAAGAGAAAAGGATTTTTTATCTTTTGCAATGGAGAATAATGACGAAGTGAAACCACCGATTGAAATTGAAAATCCACAAGAAATTATTGACAGAGTTATAAAAAAAAGAGCGGTGGAAGCATGGGATAAACTTTATGAAGAAATAATCTCAACAACTTTACCAGATAACATAATGGATATACTAACTAGTAGTTCAAAAAAGGAGCAGGAAAAAATTCTTGAAGGTATGTCTCTAACAGGAGATCAATTGCAGTCATTAATTTTTAAAGCCTGGCAGGATCATGGATTTCATTATAGTTGCTATACAAGTTCTCATAATCATAACGGATTAGATGAAAAACAGATGCCGCCTTTCGCTTATAAAAATGAAGAAGAAATAATAACTATTGGAAAAACATCTTTAACTAGTGGTCAAATCAAACAAGCGATAGAGCATAGACACGTTGTAATTGCTAAATTTTTAGATAAAGGAAATGAATGGCATTGCTTTTTTTATACTCATAAAAGTTTAAGTGGAGAAGAAAAAGCTTGGAATGACGGACAACCTCACCTGCATTATATATCTCATACATCTGGACTTAGCAGAGATTATGTTCTTAAACAATTACATAGTAAAAGGTATAAATTGGGTTCATTGCCACATATAAATTTCTATACCCATAGAACCCCTCCCCCTGCTTGACTTTGACGTGTTATCAATTTACAGAAATTTTAAAAAGTTTAATTAATCCATTGTTATATGGGTTATTATTCGTATATTTGCCTTCTAAAGGGGACGATTGACCTTTTCCCTCATGTGCAGTATCATTCAATATTGCATTTTAGCCAAAAAACAAACAACTAAACGTCAGGCGCAGACGATAACAGGATGCACACACTATTTTTTAACCTAACGGTTTTAAAAAATCGTATGCGTATGCGTATATGGCAGTAAACCGTTTTAAAACATTTAATTAAAAAATTAAAACGTAAAAAATTATGACAAAAACAAAGGATGAAAAGTTATTAAATGTTCTTACAGAAGTTTGCAACAAACTCAAAATTGAACTAGAAAAGGATACAGCCGAACCTGCAGGTGTATGTTATTTAATTGGGCATTGCTTAGCAGAAGGTTTATCAAAAGCGGGTTTTAAGGCTAAAGAAGTTACTGGTCATTTAATAGTAAAAGACAAGTCTGAAAAAAATATAGTTTATGGTACTGCAAAGTATAAAGGAAAACTATTAGGGTATTATCATACATGGTGTGTTATAGATGATGAAATAATTGTTGATCCTAGTATGGGTTATAATAAAGCTTTTTTACGCAAACATGGTATTAAACTCCATACAAACATCCCTGATACTATTATTGATAAAAACGATAGTAATTGGTTATATGAATTTATACCAGATGAAAAATTAATATCACAATCAAAGCATTTTCTTAAAAAAATTCCAAGCAGCTTCGTAAAACAACTAATAAACACAGTTAATACAGTTGCTATAAATTGTAAAATGCTTGGTTATGAATAAGGACATATACCATCTATATGATGATGAAAAGCTTAACGAACCAGAAGATTCAACTTTAACACCAGAACAAAAAGTTTGGTTGTTATGGCAATATTGGTATGAACAACAACTAAATGATGCTAATTACCAAGAACAGTTAAATCAGTTCAAATAAATTTCAATCAAATCCAAAGCGGAAACAGATGAAACAAACAACCACAATATAAAACGCCACTAAATTTAGTGGCGTTCTTATTTTATATATAACCTATAAATTCATATTTATTATTAGACAGTACTTCAATTAATACTTTTCTCCCTATTAATGGTTTGGGTGCTTCTATTTTACCCAGCTGCCTAATAAATTCGAATTTGGTAGAAAGACCTTCGTAAGTATTATAGTCTTCAATAACAATATCTAAATTTTTTGATAAAATATTAATATCCATATTAACCCTTGGTCTACCATCTTCAACAAAGATAAATGATTTAGAAAGTCCTATTTCATGGTTGACATTGTATAAAGCTTGTATAGTTTCCAAGCTTCTTCTGTCTGTATGGTTAGGATTTTTCTTATAAAATTCTTCAAACAACCTATTCATATCTAACACTTCAAGACTGATATGATCTTTAAGATATTTAATTTTTTCAAAACTTAGATTGGGTTCACTAAGTGTTATTTGCGTATGAAAAATCTCACCTAATCTATTATCTAAATTTCTTAAAAAAAAGACGGTGTCATTATCTCTGCCACTTTGAAATCTAACTAACAATTCAGTTATAGTTCTTACATCTATCATATAGTACGGATAAAGATTTATTAATTATTGTTTAGGGAATGCTTCTAAAAAAGCAGTTGCTTGCTCAATTGAATCAATTAGCTCTTTATTTCTAAAATGTTCTGATAGACTTGGTTCTAAATTGTCTTTAACTTTTACTACATAATCCTCTCTTAAATCATCATAGTAAATATCTACAGAATGTTCTACTTGCTTAATTGATGACATATATTTTAACTGTTTTTCAATAAATTCCATTGTTTTTGGGTTTGGTGAAATGTAAAGTTAAAACCCTTTATAACCCGTTTTGGAAGCATTTATCAACACATGTGCAGTAGTGGTCATTTATCAACAAATATTAGTGTTCCTTTTAGCGGTATTGAGAAGCAGAGTTAAACTGCCGACCAATCTTTTTGAATAGTAAAAGCCTAACCGTTAACCATTGCTTTAAATCGTTAACAAATTTGTCCCCAACCGTTAACAAAATACTGTTAACGATTAGCATTTTAAACATATTTTTGAAAACACGATATCTTGAAATCCCTTGTGGTGGCCGTCCATATAGATTTGTCGAGGTAGCTCAGCTGGTTAGAGCATCGGATTCATAACCCGAAGGTCGGCAGTTCAAGTCTGCTTCTCGATACGAGCTTAACGGCAATAGATTTTATCTGTTGCCGTTTTTAATTTAGTTAAGCTATTCTACTAATGATCGACTCTCTTATATTTGAACATGAATTCTTTATTACAGAAAGGCAAACTTTTAGAGTACGCTACGTTAGGATGGAATATTATTGGGATAGTTGTACTTATAACAGCAGTTCGAGGTATTCATTCCATTGCTTTAATAGGTTTTGGATTTGATACACTACTTGAAATTGGTGCATCAATAGTTGTTATATGGGAGCTGAATGAAACTGAAAAGAAAAGACAGAAAATTGGCTTACAATTATTGAGTATTGCTTTCTTTGCATTAGGTGTTTATATTCTTATCCAAAGTATATTGAATTTGATTTACCATACCCTCCCTGGCCAATCTTTACTTGGAATAGCGTGGCTCTTACTAACTATTATTGTGATGATAATACTGGCTTTAAAAAAGTTTCAAGTTGGGAAATTGTTAAACAATCCTGTCTTACTTACAGAAGGTCGGGTAACATTAGTTGATGCAACCCTGGCGTTCCTTGTATTACTTAGCATGCTATTTACCGCATTATTTGGGTGGTGGTGGATCGACAGTATTGGTGGCTTTATCTTAATGGTATATTGCTTTTGGGAAGCGATACACATTTACAAGGACCTAAGAATCAAAGATGATTGATGCGCTATTTAATTTGTCTTCTTCTTAGGTATAAATTAAAATTGTAAATAGCTATCAAATCAGCCAGAAACTGGTTAGATATTGATACCTCATCCGATACTAAGCTCAAATTCTTTTTTATAAAGAGTTTGAGCTTTTTAGTTTAAAGAACATTTATTGTAGCAATGAGCAAAAGTGCTTTTCAAGAGATGTTGCTGGAAAGGAGAATAAAAAGGGACTGAATTTAATCAGCCACCTTCTACTTTACTAAAATATTATTTTTAAATATCATCTGATTCATTCTATAATAAATACGAGTACCTTCGCACCTTTCAGGTGATTTACTTTTTCTCAGCAACTAGAATATTTACGTAATAATTATCGGCAAATATTAAACGGAGATTTATGAAATACACATTACTTCTAATTATCTCGATTATATCAATCGAAACACTGCAAGCTCAAACATGGGGAAATGACCAAGCTGCAGCGAAGGTTATAGGGCAAACTAATTTTACTTCAGGAGGATCTGGTACTACCGCTACTAAATTTAACTTTCCTGCAATGGCAATAGTTGACCCTTCGACAGGAAAAGTATTTGTATCAGATGCAAATAATAACCGCATTTTACGTTTTGCATCAGTTGCTACTGCTACTAGTGGTGTTGCAGCAGAAGCCGTTTTGGGACAAACTTCATTTACAGCATCTGGCAGTGGAACAAGTTCTACAGAAATGAATTTTCCTCAAGGGATAGCTTTAGATAATTCTGGTAATTTATGGGTTGCAGATGCAGGCAATAATCGAGTATTGGAATTTTTAAATGCTGCTACTATAGCATCAGGAGCTGCTGCAAGTCTAGTAATAGGCCAGACTAATTTTACAAGTACCACTAGTGGTATAACTGCTAGTACACTACATGATCCTGAAAGCGTTTTTATTAGCAATAATACATTATGGGTTAGCGATGCTGATAATAATCGAGTTCTACAATTTAATGATATAAGTGCTGCTGCTTCTGGAGCTTCTGCTAGCAGTGTATTTGGCCAGGCTAATTTTACGAGTAATGGTGCTGGAACTGCTAATAACCAGTTATCTTTTCCAGAACAAATATATGTTGATGCAAATGGAAGCTTATGGGTAGCAGATTATGGTAATAGTCGAGTTCTTCGATTTGATAATGCAGCATCATTAAGTAGTGGTTCATCAGCCAATGGTATCTTAGGTGCTACCAGTACTTTTGGAACAACTCAATCATATCTTTCTTTTCCTACTGGAGTATATGGGGATTCAGGTGGTCGTATTTATGTAGGAGATAATCTTAATAGCAGAGTACTTATTTTTAATAATGCAGCAACATTGGCTAATGGTTCCAATGCTAGCAACGTGTTAGGACAAACTAGTTTCACAGTTGGAAGTGGCAATTTATCTACTACAGGACTCACTAATCCCAAGTTTGTTTTTGTAAGTGCTACACAGTTGTTTATAGCGGATGCAAATAATAACCGTATTATAGTGCAAAATCCAGGAACCATATTACCCGTAAAACTTACAAGTTTCACAGGTATATTGCTAAATAATAATGAGGTATCTCTACAATGGCAAACTGCCGATGAAACGAGTATAAAGGATTATGAATTGGAATATTGTACTGATGGTATTAGTTATTCAACAATATTAACAACTGAAACTCCTCAAGGTGCGCCAACTAATAATTACAGTTACTTACATACAACACCATCTGTGGGTACTAATTATTACAGAATAAAAATTGTAAACGATGATGGCTCTTTCTCTTATAGCAATATTGTTCCAATAGATATTCAGAATGATAATACAGCCATTATTTCTCCAAATCCTGCTACAGATAATATTGTAATTGCATTACCTAATGCTAATAAATCAGTTGTGAATATTTATAACTCAACTGGTATCTTGGTAAAAACAACAACAGTTTATTCAATTAAAAATACTTTGGATATACATAATTTACCATCAGGCACTTATTTTATTAATGTTATTGAAAATGGTGCTACCATAATTAATAAAACATTCATCAAAGAATAATTATTCGTCCATCCATTTTTAATATCTAGGAGTATTGAATGGATGGACACAACGTAATATAATACCAATAAGAATTTATAGAAAATATTGAGCAAATTAAATCGATTCATAACCCGAAGGTCGGCAGTTCAAGTCTACTTCTCGATACTAAGCTCAAATTCTTTTTTATAAAGAGTTTGAGCTTTTTTAGTTTAAAGAGCATTTATTGTAGCAATGAGCAAAAGTACTTTTCAAGAGGAGTTGCTGTGAAAGAGGTTAGGAAATCATTGACTACAATCGCATTTTATTTCGCCTTCATCAAAATATTTTATTGGCCTGCGTGTTCCTGGATGAGATTCTAAATATATTATACAAATAGAGTCTCCTGCTTTTGTTAAATCTTCTTCTAATGAGTTTCCTGTATATGTTTTCCCTTTATAAGTAAATTCATATTCCAAATAAGATTTTTGATAACGGCCATTAATAATATTTTTAGTTAAAATCGCTTTGCTACATTTTCCTTCTTTTTTTAACAACGCATTGCCAACAAGTGTACTGATTAATAAATACAGAATCCAACAACAAAGCCCTCCAAAGAGTACAATAAATATTTTAATTCCCATAATAATTCATATTTTTTTCAAAAGCCTTATTTGTTTCTATTTTTCAAGGATAACAATATAGTTTAATTTTTGACTACATAATATACACACCATACAGCTAAGCCAAATAAAAGAATAGCAAGAAAAAGATCAGTATATATTGGGGTTTCGTTAGGAAACAGAAAGTTATCTTCATACCCTTCCAAATATCGAAGCTGAAGCTTTTGTCCAACGTAAAAATCACCACAAGCACTCCTGCTGATTTTAATATCATATTTAATAGCATTTAATGTAAAGTCCATGAAGTCACTATTCTTAGATAAGCCACAAGCTGGAACTCCTGTTATAGTGACTTGAACTATACGCCCGTATCTATAAACCTTTTAGTCATTATAGCTTCCAATACTTGTGAATACCAATATAAAAGAAATAACCAACGCTCCTATTAGCCAAAATAATCTCATAAATTAATGTATTGGGTATTGTTCAATAACTCCTGTATTATTGGCAATACATTTCTAATTACTTTTGAATTACACAGTCACAATCAACTTTCATATTACTTTCCGTAAAGTATTTAACAGATAAATTTATACCAGGATCTGATTCTAAATACACAATACAAATAGAATCCCCCACTTTAGTAAAATCTTTTTCCAATGAATCCCCATTGTATTTTTTTCCGTTATAAGTGAATTGGTATTGCATTGTTGTCTCTTGATATCGTTGAAATACTTTCATATTTGTCAGAATAGCTTTACCGCATTTCCCATTTCTTTTTAGCAGTAAAGCATTAAAAAAAAATCTGCCTACTAACATATAAATTATTAGTAAAAATGCCATTGCGAATGCCATAAGAATTAGCACAGCCTTTATTTTAGTTAGCATATTATTTATAATTTAAATCATTAATCAGAACTTTAATTATGTAATGAAGGGGGATTAGAATGATATTACCATTCTCTCTTTTTAACTACCTCAATAAACGATCTATTATCAAGGTCAATTATCTGCCATAACATAAATGAATCAGCTAACCCACTCCACCTTTCAGGTGTTGCTATGATTGCTATCTTTTTAGAATTTTCAAAACAATAATATTCCGCATTTCCATAGTCAACACTTAAGTCAGACTGCTTAGTAAGCATTTCTGAAAGATACCTTGTTCTGTAAAATTGTATACCATTATTAAAAACATAAGAACTCCCATTGGTATCTTGAACTATTTTCAAAATAGTTCCTTTAATGCGAATTTCAATTTCTTTAATAAAAAGACTATTATCATCAAAACTATCAATTTTAATGATAGGTGTAACTAAATTAGTTCGTCTATCGAGAGTGATAGATATTTTGGATATATCTGCTGTATCAGTACTATTAATTGATGAATATAGTTGGATACTATCTTTTAGTAATTGCTTTGCATTAGTTCTTATGCTAGTACTGGATCGGTTATCATTTGTTTTTCTTGCACTAGGATTTACACAGCTGTAGAGGAAACAAGAAATCAATATTAATGATAATTTATTAAGATTGTTGCTATTCATACTTTTTTATTCAGGAATCGGACTTACTGAAATGATGCAGTGCGTCGGTAAAACGAAGTGAGGTATTGCTTAGGCAGTATTTTATTGGTTGGGAAATGCCAATTTTTTGAAATCAAAATCTTTTTTTAATTGAATATTTATATAATGATTTGAACCATTGGTTTCGCTAACATATTTTTTTGAAAATAAAATACCATTTGATGAAGTTAATAATCTTAAAACACAATAGGGCTTTTGTTTTAAATCTACTGGTATTTTTCGATCGTTATTTTTTATAATTAAAACTTCTGATGGACTTAAACTTAAGTCATCATAATTCAATCCTACTTCATCATTTGGATAAATAAAATAATTGATCGGTTTAAATCCAAAATTTTCATATCTAGTCATTGCTTCAATTACAAGCCGATCATCTATTCTTTTTAGCTTAATTTCTTTGTTAGTCAAGTTTATAATAACAAAATATTCTAGCGTATCATTTATTAGAAAATCATATTGTTTTGGTATATATTTTTTTAGATTAATTGAATCTTCCAATTTGCTATTGAGTTTTTGAAATATAATCTTGTTTTGAAGTTTTAAATCTGTTTTAAATGCAGTATCAATATAAAATTGACTTTGTTTCATTGTCCCATCTGTATCAAAAACATAATCTTGTCCAAATGCTATATTTGAAAATACTAAAACGAATAATGTAATAAGAAGATGACGCATAAAAATATGTGAGGGTTATATATAATACTTTTATCTTTTAAGTAAAAGGCAATAGATGCTATCTCTATTGCCTTTTTTTATTTTAATCAGTTAGTTTTTATCGGCTCTATGGAGTTACAGTAATTGTACCTGTTGCAGTTGATGTACAAGTACTACCTGTTGTAGTAACTGTATAATTGAAAGGGCCTGCTGTTGTTGTTGGTGTGCCGCTCATCGTAAATACTGAACCTACTAAGGCTCCGAATACTCCAGCCGGTGCATCCGTTAAAGTTGCACCAGTTGCACCTCCGCCGATCGCATATACTATCGATGTTATAGCTGTTCCAGAAGATACTGTTTGTGTTGTAACTCCAGAGGTTAATGTTATTGTTGATAAGGGATTTACTGTGATGGTATAGCCATTTGATGTTCCCGTGCCTAAAGTTGCTGAAGTTGGCGTTACTGTTATCGTAGCTGTTATTGGTGAGCCGGTTGTGTTAGTTGCAGTAAAGGAAGCTATATTTCCGGTACCCGCTGCTGCAAGGCCGATCGCAGTATTACTATTGGTCCAGGTATAAGTTGCACCAGCAGGTACGCTATTGAATGTTGTTGCAGCTACTGTTGAGCCATTACATACTGCTATACTTCCTGGTACTGTTACTGTTACTATTCCGGTTGATTCAACTGTAATTGTGCCGGTTGCAGTCGCTGTACAAGCTCCTCCAGTAGTTGTGACGGTATAAGTATATGGACTAGCTGCTGAACTTGTAGGGGCCCCCGATATAGTTAATACGCCTGCTGCAAAAGTTCCAGTAACGCCTGCTGGCATTCCAATTACAGACTCGCCCGTAGCTCCTCCTCCAAGTGCATAAGTGATTGGAGTAATTGCGTTATTAATAACAACCGTTTGCGATGCTGTAACAGCTGCTGAAGTTAACGTAATGGTTGAACAATTGGTTACAGTAATTGAACCTGTAATAGCTACATTATTACAACTGCTTCCTGTTGTTGTAACCGTATAAGTATAAGGGCTTCCTACTGAAGTCGTAGGCGTTCCTGAGATAGTAAATACGCCTCCTGAAAAGGTTTCTGTAACACCTGGCGGCAATGAGCCTAAAACATTAACACTAATGGTATCAATAGCTGTAGTATCTCCGGTTATGCTACCTGTTACCGCATATGTAATAGGAGTTATAGCTGTGTTGACAGTTACTGTTTGTGACGTTGTACCTGCTGCTGAACTTAAAGCAACCTGAATACAGGACGCCGCAGGTACAGGAACAGATAGCCTTGTACAAGAAAAAATAATTGTCGCTATAGCCACAATTAGCATAGTAAATAAAGCAATGGATTTTTTCATATAGCCTAGTTTATTGAGAGTTTAGTATAATCTCCATTACAATATACTGCTTTTTGCATAAAAAGGTTGGGGATGATATGAAGTATATTTTAAGTGTCAGATCTCAAAATTTAAATCATTAAATCATTCACAAACTCATTAGATAGATATAAAGCCCGCAATTAGAAAAAGCATTGCAAGCTTTTTGTCTTGTCAAATTGTTGGAATAGTTTCCACTACTATTTCAGTCCCGGCTTTACCGTAATACGTGCAGGTCATCGCTGGTATATCAATTACCCATTTCTCAATTCCTGATTTGGCACAATCACTACAAAAGTTTGGATAAGTTGTTTTACCTTGTTGATGTGCCTGCAGGTCTTTTTTAAACTGGTCATAGTTGATTTCACCTTCTACATGTAACGTTTCGTATTTTGCTGCTGCCTGTATTGTAAAGCCATTACTGCCGTAATACAAGGTGTGCCCGTCTGATACGAAGTGTTCGTAAGCTATCACTCCCAGTTTCTTCATGTCTTGAATGTACTTTGGAAAATCTGCCCCGCTTTTTACTTTGGAATGTGTGTCTCTGATTTGATTGATTGTAAACATAATTTTTTATTTAAATGATGCAACAAAATTCTACCAAATCGAAATGCTGTAATTGTAAAAAATCGTTTTGTTTACTTTTCTGAGAAAAAAGCTTCAGGAGTTTCCCCTGTAAAATTTTTAAATTCTTTAATGAAATGGGCTTGGTCATAAAAACCCACTTCGTAAGTTAAATCCGTTAAAGAATTTAAGGGATTGTGTTGTTGAATGGCGTGCCTAAGGCGTACTATAGATGCAAACTTTTTTGGGGATGCTCCTACGATCTGGCGGAATCTTTTCTCTAAAGGGCTTTGACTGATATGTAGTTGTTCCAGTAAATCTTTAATTCTGATATTACCCTTGTTTTTATAAATAAGCGATAATGCTGCTAACACTATATTGTCTTGAACAGGTTGTTTAATCCGGGAAATTAAAAATTGCTCAATAACCTGTATTTTACCAACATCTGTTTGCGCTTCGCAAAGCTGTTCTTCTATGATCAGCAGTTCAGAACGAAGCATAAAATTATCAAGTGAAACACTTTCCCTGAATAATTCATGTATAGGATGTTTAAAAAAGGTTGCGGCCCCTGTTTCTCTAAAATAAACCAATAAAGTGCCTGTATTGGCATCGTTTTTAAAGATGCGATACCTGTCATTCAATCCTGAAAGCCCGGCTGAATTAAGTTTTATTTGTTCTTCGCCATTAAAATAGGACAGCTTTCCTTTATATTGAAAACCAATAACCAGTCCTGTATCAGGTAATACTTTATAAACATTCTCTTCTTCAGCTTCAGAAATGGCAAAAGTTTTTATATATGGTTTTAGGATGTCACCAGGTATATAGGTATCAAACCTCATTGTTATTATTAGTGGCGTTTTTTTGTAGAATATATTTCAAATTTATAAACCCCTATCAAATCTACTATAAACTTTAGATATTGGAATACGCTAACACATCGGGAAATATGAAATTCCAGTTGTCAGGACATTACATATTACCACTTATCAATCCGCTTATTTTTTCTTGTAATACAGGAATTGTCTTATTCATAAACCATGGATTTATTGTGAGCCAATGCTGATTACGCGGAGAAGGATGTGGCAAAGGAAAATATTGAGGAAAATAGGTTTCGTATTGCTTAACGGTTTCAGTAAGTCCTTTTCTACCCTGCCCGGGTAAATAATATTGTTGGGCATATTGACCGATCAATAAAATGAGTGAAAGATCTTTTAGTTGTTGCAAAATTGTAGGATGCCACAATGGTGCGCATTCTTTACGCGGAGGAAGGTCTCCCGATACACCTTTACCGGGATAACAAAACCCCATCGGCATTAAGGAAAAATAATTGCTGTCGTAAAAAATATCCTTGTCCACATTCAGCCATTTACGCAATGTATCGCCACTTTTATCATTCCATGGAATACCGCTTTCATGTGCTTTTCTTCCCGGCGCCTGGCCGATGATCAAAATTTTTGATGTGGCACTTAGCTGTACAATAGGGTTACAACCATGTGGCAGATAGCTACTGCATATAGTACATTTGTGTATTTTATTCAGCAACGCCCGCATTATATTTTCTCTGTGATAAGCTGTTGTAAAATAACCGCATGGTTGTACAATTCATCTTTTGCGGCAAACAGTAAAGTTACTTTTTTATGTTCGGAAATTTGTGAGAGCATAGCTTCAAATGCTGCGGCCCCCTTTATTTCGGTAATATATTTTTTGTTGAATTCTTTCCACTTTTCAGGCTCATGATTGAACCATTTCCGAAGGTTGGTCGAAGGTGCTATTTCCTTCATCCATTGATCAATATGTGCAGCTTCTTTTTTAATTCCACGCGGCCACAATCGATCAATCAGTATTCGGTAACCATCCGATTTTTCAAAAGGCTCATATATCCTTTTTATTTTAACATTCATGATGATCAAGTTTTTTATTAGCGCTTGCAGAAGAGGGAGTAATTCTTCACGAAACACTATCTCAATACCTGTATTATTTTTAAATAAAAAATTTCGATGTAGGCGTCATAACAGGCCGCATATTTATCAATTTATCAAGATGATCTGATTCTGTATGATCTTTAAAAGACCGCGGCGTTTTTTCATCATTCAATGTTACCAGCTTTACCTCTACTCCATCGATCCATCTTCCCGCTTCGTAGCTCCAGACAAGGGTTAAGAAGGTCATTTGCTGATCAAATAATTTGATCACTTCTTTTTCACTTTTAACTTCTCCTTTTTTAAACCCTCCCTCCATATTCTTATGTACAAAAAAATGAGTGATTTTTCCGCCTGATTTCCATATCCCTGAAATAAAATAATCCGGATGAATTGCCATTGCCATTACTATTTAAAAATTAAAAAACGATTTAGCAATTGAATATAGGATTTTTTTTATTCAATATATATTTTGCCTGGGGACTGGCAAATGCATAGCAACCAGATCGTATGAATATTATTGCTTTTCTATTTTTAGATTACTTACCACTTCGTCATCCTGTACAACTTGTATAATATACATACCCGTTGGATAATTGCTCACATCAATTGGCATTGTACTGCTTGTAGATAGCGCTGTTGTGAGTACCCTGCCCAACATATCTATTACGTGGACCACACTTTTTTCTGTAAGATCCCTTACAAAAACTTCTGTTGTTGCCGGATTAGGATAAGCGGATATATGGCCCGTTACTGAAGTACCATTGTAAACAGAGAGAACATTACTGTAAACAAAACTGCCATCTTCGTCAATTATTTTTAACCGATAGAATCCTGTGCCAACGGGCTGAGTGTTTTGAAAACTATAATCGCTACCATTGATATTTCCACTGGCGTCTACAATACCGATATTTGTAAAGCTGGTTGTATCCGTTGCGTACTGTACCTCGTATTCTTTAAAATTTATTTCTTGAGACGTTTGCCAGTCTAAGGTTGTGGCTGGACCATTTTGACTAGCGGTAAAAGAAGTAAGTTTAACCGGCAATAACACAGGCCTTTGATTACAGCGTGCACCATCACTCTGATCTGAGCTGGGTACTGTTGTAAGCGCAAAAGCGGCTGGTGAATTTGTAGCAACAGAATCTATTTCATAAATGATACCGCTACCATTCGCCTGAATATAGTAATTCCCTGATTGATCAAAATAGGAAGATCCATAACTTTCATTGCCTGTTGTAAGGCCCGCTACAGTGCCCTTGTTTGTTTCTGTTCCGGTAGCCGTATCTATTTTAAAAAGTTGGTGCGGCCCTGTGCCGCTTGTTACTGCATATAGATTTCCATCAATAGGATTAAAAGAAAAATCTTTGATGCTCATGGGTGTAACTGGTATAGAACCGGCATATTTTAAATAAGTTGAGTGATGCACATTAATATCAACTTTTTGAATGGCTGCACCTCCAAGAGCATATAAATATAGGATACCGTCGGCACTAATATCACCGTTGTTATATAATGCTGCAGGCAGACTAGTGATTGGGAATTTATTATAGGTTAGCAAAGAGAGCGATCCGGTAAACTCAAAAATCGTAGATCCCGAAACAAATCCCCATAAATTACCATCAATAGAATTATAGCCCATTGCATTGGGATTTCCTGAGGTAAGTCCAGAAGTATTAACTACTGTATTTGCTCCGGTTGAAAGATTTAACTGAATGAGACTAGGTATATATGGGCTCGCCGGCGTTCCTGATCCGGAGGCTGTTAGTAAATAGGCAAAACCATCGCAACCAAGTGATTGGGACTTTGCTGAAAAACCTGATAATATTATTAGAGAAAATAGAAAAGATGACTTGCAATAACCCAATATCCTGTTTAAAGAATTATTTTTTAATAAATTCTCTGACAGGTAGCTGCACAAATGCAACTCAGTATTTCTCAATACAGTTTTTGGACGCATTTTGGTAGTTTTCTTGTGTTTAGATTACAATTCTTTATTGTTAACGAGTAGATTGTATGTTTTAGTATAAAAAAAAGCTGATATCGGTCAAATAAATTATATTATAATAAAATTAACTATTACATAATGCTGTATTGATGAAGGGATAACAAGTAAATCGTAAGTGTTTACGCCCAGCTTTTAAAAAGCCAAAATAATGATCAGTAGATCAAAATGTAAACACATTGAGGTAAGGGGAACGGAGAAATCACAGGTAGCCGGCACTAAACAAAGCCGAAAATAACGATGAGAAAGGGAGATTGATTATTTAGAGAAAGGAAATAAATATAATAGTATAAAAGATAGCGGCATCGCCATTCACCTTTAATCTATCTTATCCAATTTTAAGTTGCTGACTATGTTATCATTATCGATAACCTGCACCATATAAAAACCTGATGGATAATTACTGATATCTATTTGTTTTGCATCATCAACGGTAGTCACCTGAGTCAATACCCGGCCGGTCATATCTACCAATCTGATCAGGTCATTGGCAACAAGCCCACGTACTATTACTGAACTTGTTGAAGGATTTGGATATAAAGAAATATGAGGCGTAGCGACACTTCCATTTTGAATAATAACTATATCACTGTATTGAAAACTACCATCCGTGTTGACGATCTTTAATCTATAATACCCAACGCCAACTGGCTGATCGTATAAAAAATCGTACGAATTTCCTGTGGGTTTTCCTGATGAATAAACGGTTCCAATCTGAACAAAACTGACACTATCCGAAGCATATTCTATTTCAAAATCTCTAAAGTCAACTTCTAAAGAGGTCTGCCAGCTTAACACTGTTGTGTATCCACTTTTAAGACCTGTAAAGGAAACAAGTTTAACAGGTAGTAATACAGGCGCCTGGTTACAACGTGCACCATCACTATTACCGGAACTTGCAGCCGTTTCAACTGCGGTTGCAGCAGGCGTTGTTGTGTTAGTAATCGTTGCTACAGAATTTATTCTATAAATGATACCACTACCATTACTTTGAATATAATAGTTTCCGGCGGCATCAAAATAGGAAGCGCCATAACTTTCAAAAGTTGTAAGTCCTGCAACGGCCGCATTGCCCACAACCGTTTCAGCACCTGTAACAGGATTAATTTTTTCAAGCAAATGAGATGATGTGGCACTTGTTACTGCATATAAATCGCTATCGATCGGATTGAAGGAAAAATCTGTTATATTAAGTGGTGCAACGGTTATAGAGTCCAATTGTAAGTAATGGCCTGATCCTACATTGATATTGACTTCATACATTTCTGTCGTATTGCTGGCGTATAAATACAATACGCCACTGGCTGATACATCCCCGTTATTGTATACAGCAGAAGGTAACCCAGGAATTTTGATGGTAGTATATGTCAAAGCATTTACCGGCCCTGTGAATTCGAATATCCTGGAACCGTGAGAGTATCCCCAAAGATTTCCATCAATAGGATTATATCCCATCGCATTCGGTGCAAAATTACCATCAAAAGCACTATCAACTATTTTGGCACTATCTGTCTGAAGACTTAGCTGTATAAGATACTGTTGGAACGGGCTTCCGACTGTTCCGGTTCCGGTAGATTCAATAAGATATGAGTAACCATCACAACCAATGGAAGTCTGAGACTTTGCAAATAAGCTTAACAATAAAAAAAAGGAAAATAATAAAAATGGCCTGCAATATTTACGTAACTGACTATAGAAAACACCTGCGCCTAATGACGTAGCAACATGTAGCGAATTGTTGCATGCAGGGTATTTTAATTGTAATTTTCTATTAGCCGCTTCGTTTATCATTTTATTAGCTTTGGTAATAATTACACCAAAATTGCAAATAAGGTACTAGGAACATTACTATAACGTTAACCGAACGACTAATATTGTTTAAAATTCGTTTTAGTTTAATAAGATTTTAAGAAATGATCTTTATCAGTCAAAATACTGATAATCAGTCTCTTCATAACAGTCTTTTGGAAAGATTGCATAATAACGAAGAAAAAAAAGTTGCCTGAAAATTTTCCAAGCAACTTTTCATAAAGCAAATAGTGTAGTATAAGGAAAATTAGTATATATGATAGAAAAATGCTTCTCTTTTTACTTCTATTTATTCAATTTTAAAGTAGTTACTGCCCCTGTATTCTGTGTAATTTGCACTATATAAGTACCAGATGGATAAGAACTGATATTCAATTGTACGCTGCTGCTAGATACCGATATGTTCTGTAACACATCTCCATATAAATTTACCAACCGTATTTGACTCTCTTTCGTAAGTCCGTTTATTGTTACCCAATCCTTTCCTGGATTAGGAAACAATTTTATAGTACTAACTTCAGGCTCGTAGTTAAGCGCAACAATATTGTTACTGTAAGTAGCAGTTCCATCATCATTGATCATCTTTAATCTGTAATAACCTTGTCCGACTGGTTGATTGTATTGAAAATTATATTCACCGTCCGATGAATTGATGGTTTCAGCAACATCTCCTATTTTTTCGAAACTCTTTGCATCGGTGCAATAGTCAACTTCATAATTTTTACTCTCTCCCTCTGAAGTTACCTTCCAATTTAATTCAGCATCACTACCATTTAGATCTCCGGTAAATGAAAGAAGCTTAAGAGGCAATACTAATAATGAAGTACTACATCTTGCTCCATCGGTATTGGTACCAAGTGCTCCAGTGACGGTATATTCCAATGTTGCTGCAGGTACGCCAACAGAAGCTACATTAGGAATTGAGTAGATCTGTCCGATATTACCAGCTGGTGCGCTGTACTGCGCATGAAGTGTTCCTGATACATCAAAATAGATAGCCCCAAATTGTGTTGCTCCCGCCGGAAGGCCCGAAACAGCTGTACCTCCATTAACAAATGTTTTTGCTCCTGTTGTAGGATTGATGCGCGCAAGTTTATTCGAACCGTTAATTATAGTGTAGATATTACTATCAACAGGATTAAATGCAAAATCAGTCATACTTGTTACAGAAGGTAGCCCAGCTTGTGTTATAACAACAAAACCTAAATAGTGGAGATAAGTAGGTGAGGCCGGATTTACATCGACCTTTTGAAGTGTGTCATTCCCTCCTATAAATAAATATAAAATTCCTGTGGGACTAATATCGCCCGAATTATAATTACCACTGTTCGGTAATTCAGGCAAACCTCCTAAGGTGTCTATAGCAAAAGTTGTATAACTATATGGAGTCGGGTTATTACTGATCCTGAATACAGTGCCCGGACCGGCGTATCCCCATAAATTATTATCAGTAGGATTAAAACCCATATTATTAGGCGTAGCTGCAGACACAGAACCAAATCCACTCGCAACAGTTGTTGTTGTACCGCTACTGATGTTCACTTGTAATAAAGTAGTTGAGACAACAGTACCAGTAGACTGAATAAAATAGGCGTTCCCATCGCAACCTATACTTTGTGCACTTGCAAATAAAGTCAGCAATAATAATGCTGACAATAATAAAAATAATCTAACGGGTATCGGCATCCACCATTTACCCGGAGCTTCCAAAATAATAGCGATCGGTGGGTATGACTTAAAATTATTAGGTAAAATTTCTTTTTCCATAGCTGCGATTTGGGTTGTCTAAAAATCCTAAACGCTAATTACGATTTTTTATTATAAAAACAATTATAAAAAATCAATTAATTTTTAACGGGGTAATTGTTCTTGTAAACCGGGCTTTCATAGGTGCTGCCCATTTACTATTTGGCCTTTTTTTGCTGGTACATCGTAATACCACTTAGATACTTTTTGTGGTTGGTACAGTAAATAAAAAATTCTGTTGCTAAGAGCATTCCTGCCACAGGAGCGATCATGTATATCCAAAAAGCCGTCCAGATATTTGCAGGCAATGCGCTGGCAAACGTCCTCGCCGGATTCATCCCAAAACCGCTCACCGGGCCGGCGATGATCACATACAGACAAACAAAACAGCTGGCAATGATCCTCGTGTATCTTTTAAATGTAGCATTGGCCGAGGTGAATAGTATCATTGTTATCATACAAAAAGCGATAGTAAATTCAGTCAGGCCCACAGTTATAATACTCATGTTTTTTCCGGGAACAGTTACTGCAGAATTTACGGGAGGATCTGTCAATATTCCTCCAAGTAGTACCCGCATTATATACACCGTTACTGTACCCCCAATGAATTGAAAGATGATATAAAAGAAAGTATCCATTTTATTAATAGTTCCCAATCGGAAGAAGCTTAAAGTTACGGCCGGATTTATTTGAGATCCTGAAGGGCTGGTCCAGGGAGAATAAAAAATCAGTAATGCCGTAAACCCCATCAGTACACCCATTATCATTAAACGCACAAATCCATTGGGTATAGCAATATGTATAACAGACTTTTTTGCTTCCAGAACAGCGCTAAAAAAACAGGCCGAGATCATAAATATCGACAGGCCAAAGGCTTCCATTAAATATAAGCGCCACTTCTGTTTAAATGCTGAATACATATATCTCTTTCTAGTTTGAGCAATATACAATATCACCACATCATAGTTTAATTTTTAATTCTTAACTTTATTGCATTGTCTGTACGGACATGATTGTCACTCATATTTTTCAGCAGTAAATCTTCGCTGCTACTCTTATATTAATTGTTAAAAGAAGCGTAAAGAATTACAGGTGTCATATAACCGACATTTGAAAATATGCTTTACCAATATATTTGTTACATAAAATGACAAGATGAACAAGATACTCTTTACTACATTCTTTCTTAGCTTATTAACTACTGCCCTATTTGCTCAGGATGCTACTACCCTACGCAAAAAAAAATTTAACCTGGATAATGGATTGGCCATTCAAGGTTACGACCCGGTTTGTTACTTTACACAAAACAAAGCAGTTAAAGGAAGCAACGATTTTACATTGAGTGAACAAGGTGTGACGTATTATTTTTCATCCGCTGCCAACAGAGATGCATTCAAGGTGGATCCAGCTAAATATGAACCTCAATACGGTGGCTGGTGCGCTTATGCAATGGGCACAAAAGGAGAAAAAGTTGACATCAATCCTGAAACATTTAAATTAATCAATGGCAAATTATATTTATTCTATAACAAATGGTTCAACAATACTTTAACCGACTGGAATAAAGATGAAGCGAATCTGAAAAAGAATGCAGACATCAACTGGCCAAAAATATATCGTTAAGCAAAACCATTATCTATATTCAATCGTAAATAACATGAAAATAAGTCTTTCGTCAGTAGGGATATTGGCACTCAAGTTGATAGCATCCGTAATAATGTTACAAACATTATATTATAAATTTACCGGGCAGCCGGAGTCTATTTATATATTTACGAAGCTAGGCATGGAACCGTGGGGAAGAATTGGTATTGGTGTGTTTGAGTTAATTGCATCTATACTTATCCTTATTCCTCGAACGACGGTTTATGGTGCTTTATTGGGGATCGGATTAATGGGCGGTGCAGTGTTCTTTCACATAACCAAATTAGGGCTCATTGTTCAGGATGACGGCGGCCAATTATTTATTTATTGCTTATTGGTTTTATTATCTTGTATTGGCCTTGTAATTATTTATAGAAATAAACTTTGTAACGACCTTACTGCTGTATTAAAGACTGTTAAGAAATAATAATCGTTAAATCTAACATATGCTTTTACAAAAATCTATAGAAAATATATTTGCGCAGCTATGCGATCCATTAGATCAGCTGACACCTGAACAATATACCCAACATAATACTACATTGTCCGGTGCAACTATCGGACAACATGTAAGGCACATTATCGAATTATTTCTTTGCCTGGAGAATGGCTACAAGTCAGGAAAGATCAATTATGATAACCGTGAAAGAAATCCCGTAATAGAAGCTGATAAAGAATTTGCAAAAAAATTATTGACACAGATCCAACAAAATCTTGATAAAAAGAATAAGTCATTATTATTAGAGCAAGCCGGCGATGCAACAGAATTGATAGATTGCATCACGATAGAAACAAATTATCACAGAGAGATCGCATACAATCTTGAACATACGATTCATCACATGGCGTTGATACGCGTGGGACTTATAGAAATAGCTAATATTCAGCTGCCCGAAAGTTTTGGCCTTGCACCGTCTACCATTAAATACCGTAAAGAATGTGCACAGTAACCTTTATACCTGTAAAGAACAATTTTTACTTAACGTCCAACAGGGATGAAAGTGCTGCAAGAAAAGCTGCGTTGCAACCAATTAATTATACTATCAATCAAACTTCACTATTATTTCCTAAAGATGCTGATGCCGGTGGAACCTGGATAACATTGAGCCAAAATGGTGATGCTGCTATCTTGTTAAATGGAGGTTTTACAAATCACGTTCCGCAGGATCAGTACCGTAAAAGCCGCGGATTGATCTTTTTAGATATCATTTCTTCTGCGATGCCGTTACAGGCTTTTTCGGCAATCGAATTATACGATATTGCCCCTTTTTCACTGGTGCTATTTATCGATAAATTATTATTTATGTGCAGGTGGACAGGAAAAGAAAAACACACTGAACAATTAGATCCTGCTCATCCTTACATCTGGAGCTCTGCTACATTGTATAGTAATGCAATCATAAAAAAAAGAGAGCAATGGTTCATTGAATGGTTAAAAAAGAACCCTACTCCTACACAAGATGACATTGTACACTTTCATCAATTTACCGGAGACGGAGACGCTACCAATGACCTTATGATGAACAGGAACAATAAATTATTTACAGTAAGTATTACAAGTATTGAATTAAATGATCAGTCCGGAAAAATGAAATACATCGACCTGAAAAACAATACAACACATATCACTCAGTTCCCGTTTGCCGGATCGCAATCAGTTGCATCACTTTAAAAATTATGACAACAAACTGGTTACAAAAAATAGCATACCAGCGTTTTTTTATTAAATTATTCAACTGGGAGTACTGGCCCTTTAATCTTGTGTACATTCCTGTTTATATTTATTGGATCTGGTTATTTATAAGAAGCCGATCACTTTTCTATTTCAATGCCGCTAATCCATCCATCAAAAATGGAGGTTTCTTGATGGAACCTAAAAAAGATATTTATGATATTTTACCGAAAGGATCTTATCCCAATACACTATTGTTTAAAAAAGATAGCACGCATAATATCCTATCAACAATAAAAGAAAATGGTTTTGTTTATCCCTTGATCGGCAAACCCAATATAGGTATGCAGGGATTAGCAGTAAAAAAATTAGAGACCGAAACAGATGTTATTGCTTATGCCAATGCAGCATTGGTTGATTTTTTGATCCAGGAATTTGTACCATATGAAAATGAAGTAGGTATTTTTTATTACCGTTATCCTGGCGAGACAAAAGGACATATATCAGGCATTGTTGAAAAAGAATTTTTAAGTGTGACTGGCAATGGCACTGCTACGATAAAAGAGCTGCTTCAAAAAGACACCAGATTTATTTTACAACTACCCTATTTACAGAGTGCCAATCCAAACCTGATGCAGAAAGTTTTAGTAGAAGGTGAAATACAAATATTGGTACCATACGGTAATCATGCACGCGGTGCAAAATTTATTGATATCAGTCATTTGATCACCGATGAATTAGAAACATCGATCGATAAATTTTGTCGGCAGATAAATGGTTTTTATTTTGGCAGAATGGATGTCCGGTATAACACCTGGAAAGAATTGGAAAGAGGCGAAAAATTTTCAATAATAGAATTAAATGGTGCAGGAAGCGAACCAACACATATATACGATCCAGGCCACTCTATATTTTTTGCCTGGAAGGAAGTTATCAGGCACTTAAATATTCTTTGCAAAATAAGTCGTATCAATCATGCAAAAAACGGCACTCCCTACATGACATTTTCAGAAGGAATGACAATGCTTAAAGAGAATAAAGCATATGTAAAACTGATAAGAGAACAGCACAATCAACATTCGACATTACAAACTGTTGCTTAATTAATAAATGAAATCCCCCTAATTGTAGTTATATAAATATTTAAGTCCTATGGACTTTTATAAAATAAAAAAACCTCGCAAAATTTGCGAGGTTTTACATATCACTCTATAAATTATTTAGCCAGATCTGTATACAATTGCAAATAATCCGTCAAATCACTTTCAGGATTAAATGGCAATGTTTTTTTGCCTTTTATCTTACTGAATTCTTCTACTAATTTTTTATCTACCTTTTCAGCGCCAAAAGTAACAGCGTCTGCAAAAGAAGCCCCGCCTCTGAACATACCAACGTTATTATTATCCTTAAAGAACTCTAATTCTTTTTTAGTAACATTATCATTGATTGCAGCTAATTTTAAAAAATCAGCGCCAAGCTTTTCTTTAAAGGTTGTCTGCCCGATCGTGTATACAACTTTACAATGATTGAAAACAGGTTCTTTTTTATACGCAGCTTTAATGAACATAGGTATTAAACCAGTCATCCAGCCACTGCAATGAATAATATCAGGAGGCCAGCCAAATTTTTTCACTGTTTCCAATGCGCCTTTACAAAATAATACTGTCCTTAAGCCATTATCATCGTACCATTTTTCTTTTTCATCATGAAAAATGGTCTTTCTTTTAAAAAAATCTTCATTATCTAAAAAGTAAACCTGTAATCTTGCATTAGGAAGAGAAGCCACTTTAATTACCAATGGGTAATCATCGCCGCCAACCGTTACATTTATTCCTGATAACCTTACTACTTCATGTAAACGATGCCTTCTTTCATTGATAACACCAAAACGTGGCATGATACACCTAACTTCCATCCCGGTATCATTTGCCTTTACTGCCAGCTTATTAATGATCTCTGCAAATTCTGTCAACTCTAAATACGGTGACATTTCATTCGCTATAAATAAGATTCTTTTTTTTGTTGACATTGTGCTTGGTTAATTATATTATGTTTGGTACTTTTAAAGGAGTGCAAAAATAGGCATTTTTTCATGAAAATGAGAATACAACTGCATTTGCTACATATTAAATAAAAAATGATACTATTTAAGAAGGCAGGAGAACTAAGTGATTTCCTTACAGTTCAGCGACAAAAAGGGTTAAAAACAGGTTTTGTCCCTACAATGGGTGCGCTGCATAATGGGCATATTTCTTTAATTAATGCCTGTAAACAACAAAATGACCTTACTATTTGCAGCATATTCGTTAATCCCACTCAATTCAACGATCCGAATGATTTTATACACTATCCAAAAACTTTAGAAAATGATATCTATTTGTTGGAGAAGGAAGGATGCGATATTGTTTTTCTTCCTTCGATAGATGAAATGTATCCTTCAGGCGCCAAAACGATCCACTACGAACTTGGCTTTTTAGAAACCATTTTGGAAGGCAAGTTTCGTCCGGGGCATTTCCAGGGAGTTTGCCAGGTGGTGCATCGTTTACTGGATATTGTACGGCCTGGTACACTGTTTCTGGGACAAAAAGATTATCAACAATGCATGGTTATAAAAAAATTGATCGAATTGATCAGTGCCCCTACCCAACTGATAATTTATGCTACACAACGTGAAGCAAGCGGATTGGCAATGAGTAGCAGAAATATGAGACTGACCGAAGATGAAAGAAAAAATGCCCTTAGTATTTATGAAGCGCTCAGTCTTATCCAAAAAGAAATAAAACCGGGTGACCTCCAAAAACTGAAACAAACAGCTGCAGCATATTTAACGGCGAAAAATTTTAAAGTTGATTACATCGAGATCGCTGACGCGATAACGCTAACCCTGGTAGATAATTGGAATGGCACTGAATCTTTAGTTATTTTGGCTGCGGCTTTTTTAAATACAGTACGATTAATTGATAACGTTTTAATAAATGCAAATTAAAATAGTTGATATTTGTTTTTTAAGATTGGTAACTTGTAAATCAGTAATTTGTACTGCTTACTATTATGACAAAACAACTAAGTTCTATACTTCAATACATTATTTTTTTAGGAGGAGGCATATTGCTTGTTTGGTGGCAATTTCATTCGATGACCCCAATTGAATTAAAACAATTTCGCTTTGCTATATCCACAGCAAATTATTGGATACTACTTCCTGTTACTCTTTTAGCTACGGCCAGTTATATAAGTCGTTCTATGCGCTGGCAATTACTGTGCGAACCGTTAGGATATAAAACTTCACTGGTAAATGTATTTGGCGCATTGATGGTAGGATACCTTATCAATTCTTTTGTTCCGCGTTTAGGAGAAATTATAAAATGTACGCTGCTAGGGAAATACGAAAAGATACCAGCGCAAAAATTAATAGGAACCATCGTAGCGGAAAGAGTCTTTGATATTTTTTGTTACCTCAGTTTTATTTTATTAACAGTTGCGGTACAGTATAAATTAGTTGGGGGATTTGTTGCTAAATACCTCAACGAAATGTTCAGCAATCAAACAGGTACACCTGTTTGGGTAAAAGCTATACTCTATGGCACGATACTTATCATTATCATTGTCTTGTTTAAGCTGGTCTTTAAAAAGTATGCACATAGCAAGATCGTATCGGACCTAAGAAATTTCTTAAATGGCTTATCGGAAGGAATTGCTACGATCAAAAATTTAAAAAAGAAAAAGGCTTTTTTGTTTCATACCGTATTTATATGGAGCATGTATATTTTACAGATATATGTTGCTTTCTATTCCATCAAAGAAGTTGCTCATTTAGGAATAGGTGCAGCCTGCACTGTATTAACACTCGCAACGTTAGCAATGATCGTTACTCCCGGAGGAATAGGCACATTTCCAACAGCAATATTTTTAGTGCTGCAATTATACAAGATCGAAGGAAGTGTCGGTGAAGCCTTTGGCTGGTTAATGTGGGGAGCTACCACATTTATTATTATTATGTTAGGAACAGTAAGTCTTGCTGTATTATTTTACAAGAATAAAGATACAATCAGAACCCAAAAATCATAAAGATCATATCACTTACTGATGATTTCTTTTTGAGCTGTGTTTTTATAGCACTTAATTACTTCGCCGGAGCAACGCCAGCTTTAAATCCATTCTTAGAGATATGCCCCAACTCCCTGAAAATACCCGCCACGGATGTATAATTAAGTGGAAACTCAAGCAATACATGACAGAAGCTTAAAAAGAATAACCATTCTAAACCTTTCGCGTAATCAATAGCATAAATAGCTAAAGATGCAACCCATAGTACGATCACGACAACAAAACGAGCTTTGGGAACTTTGTGCCAACGGATGACTTCCGTTTTACTGAACCAGTTCAGGTAATGATACGTATAGGCAAAGGCAATAAAACGCATCAATAATATTCCAAGCTTGGAATTGAATAAAATGTTTGACGTGTTTGCACCAAATTCACTACCATCTTTTTCAGCAGGAAAATCGACATGAAAAAATTTGCCAAGGATATCTTTATTCAGTCCGGCAAACCCCTCTCCTTTCCCGACATAAGCATCCTTACCATAATTGGTAATATGTACAAAACTTTCATCCCTGAATAAATAAAACAATAACAAAGGGCAACACACGAATACGAAAAAAGAAAGCAAGCCTGATTGGCTCCTGCTTTTTAAAGCGCCATATAAAATAAAAAAACCTGTAAATATATATACATGCACCAAGGTTGGTAATAAAGCCGCTAAAAAGAAAGTAAGGTTGTCTTCGCTATTCGGTAAAAAAATGTAGTTGGCAATTATCAAAATAAATAGCAACCCGAAAACTTTAAAGAATACATTTTCTACAAACGCCATTAGTATCGCTCCAAAAAAAGCAACAAACATTATTTTATTGTAAAAATCATTTTTGAAGATAAAGGGTATTGAATCTGCATCCCAGTCATATTCTTTTATCAGGTAATCGACATAATGTGTTTGATACGCCAACGCCTGCAATGTGATCAATACGCCGATAACCAGTAACACAACATAATCATACTTGCCTTTCGCAAAATATTTTCTATCATGCAACCAGCTTATTTCGGTAAGATAATGCAAGGGGCCCATCACAGCATAAGCAAACAGGAACACTTCAAACGGCATAATGAATGCTGCTACGCAGCTAAATAACATTAGTCCTATATTTAGTACGTTTATGCGGTTATCTTTGGTCATATCGAAAAAAAATCATTTATTGCAATCGCAAGTTATATATAATAATCGTTTTGTAAAAACCCAAAACGTTAAATCCCTAATATCAAAATGAATAAGATCTTAACCCTTTTGCTTATCAGTTGCTTTACTATATCAACTGTAATGTGCCAATCAAAAAAAATCACTTCAAAATCAAAGACTGAAAGCAGTTCATCGAAACCCGAAGATCTATATTCAATAGATGCGAACGATAAGATCACTTTAACTTTAAAGGGCGCTTCTTTCATTGCCAAGTGGAACCTTGAAAATTATCAAAAAGAATTTCCAAGTGGCGCCATATTATGGTTCAACAGCCTCGATGACGTAAAAAGGCCCAAAGAAAGTAACCCGGCATTTTACGGATATTTTGACTGGCACTCAGCAGTACACAGCCATTGGACAATGGTGAAGCTGATGAAAATGTATCCCGACTTGCCTGAAGCAAAACAGTTCAGAAGCATGATCGATAGAACGCTTGATACTGCCAATATAAATGGAGAGATCCGTTTCTTTTCGAAAGATTATAACTCAGGATTTGAATACCCCTACGGACAAAGCTGGTTGTTAAGATTAGCAGCTGAACTGCATTCATGGGATGATCCACAGGCGCAGATATGGTACCAAAGATTATTACCGCTTACCAACCTGATCGGTAATCTTTATTTCAATATTACTTACCAAAGCGTTTTGCCCGACAGATACGGACATCATGAAAATACCGCTTTTGCATTATTGAACGGTCTATATTATGCCCAGGAAATGAAAGATGATAATCTGATAAAGATCATCCAATATAAGGCCCAGCAATTTTACAGCAACGATAGAAATGCACCTGTTCTGTTTGAACCGTCTGATCAGGACTTTTTATCCGCTAATTTTTTAGAAGCCGCTATCATGAGCCGCGTAATGGATAAAGGAGAGTATGGCAGCTGGTTACATAATTTCCTTCCCGGCCTTTTTCAGTTACTACCGGCAGAAGCATTTCAGGCGCAGGATAGCAAAACAAATTCTCATCTTAAAGGATATAATTTAACCAAGGCCTATTGCCTGAATCTGATATTACAGCAAATAAATAAAGATGCGCCCGGCTATCAAAAAGTAAAAGATGCCAGTCACGATTTAGTGAAGCAAACACTTCCTTTGCTAATGGAAGGTTCTGAAGACGACAGCCATTGGTTAGGTTCATTTATTTTGCTGGCGATCACTTCCGATCAACAATAAAATAGATATTAACTATAAATTAATATTGGTATACTTTTAATTGCTGCAAATTGCAGCAATTATATTTTTTTAAAGCCAATGCAAAAACGCAAAACAATTGCCAGGGATATCAGCTGGCTCTCCTTCAATAGCAGGGTATTACAAGAAGCGGCTGACGAGACAGTTCCACTAATAGAGCGCATTAAGTTTCTCGGTATTTTTTCTAACAACCTCGATGAATTCTTTCGTGTAAGGGTAGCTACGCTCAAGCGTATGATAGAAGTAGGCGGCAAGGGCAATATGCACCTTGAAGCATCACCGGGAAAAATATTAACTGAAATACAAGGCAAATTAATTGAGCAACAAAAAGAGTTTGATACTATTTGGAATGAAATATTGAAGGAACTTAAGAAAGAAAAGATATTTCTTGTCAACGACCTTCAATTAAATAAAGCACAACAAAAATTTATTGTCGATTATTTTGATGATGAAGTGCGTGGAAATATTGTTCCCTTAATGATCGAAAGTATTCAGGCCTTCCCTGCCCTGAGCGATAAATCCATTTATTTAGCTTGTACGCTTTCCAGAAAAGATAAAAGTATCCCTAATAGATTTGCATTGGTCTCTGTACCTGCAAGGCGCTTACCACGCTTCATTATTTTACCTGCGGTAAAAGATGAGAAACATATTATTTTACTGGAAGATATTATCAGGTATTGCCTGCCGCAAATATTCTCTTTCTTTGGTTACGATGAATTCTCCGCACACATCATCAAAGTGACCAGGGATGCAGAAATTGATATTGACAGTGATGTGTCTACCTCGCTCATTCAAAAAATTGAAAAAGGAATTACCAATCGCAAGAAAGGCAAGCCGGTACGTTTGGTATATGACAGAGAGATCGATGCTTCTTTATTAGCCTATTTGGTAAAAAGATTGGGCTTATCACAAAAAGACAATTTAATACCCGGTGGAAGGATACATAATTTTAAAGACTTCATGAGTTTTCCGGAAGCTGTCTTTGAAAAAAAGAGTACCCGTAAAAAGCCGTTTGTACATCCTGCATTAAAAAATGTGACGAGTGTTACAGATGTAATTCTAAAAAGAGATGTGTTGCTGAACCTACCCTATCATTCTTTTGACAGCGTGATAGATCTTGTGCGGGAAGCAGCGATCGATCCTGATGTAGTGAGTATAAAAATTACCTGTTATCGGTTGGCAAGCCGTTCTAAAATAATCAATGCATTAACCAATGCGGTACGCAATGGCAAGCATGTTACTGCAGTATTAGAACTAAGGGCAAGGTTTGATGAAGAAGCCAATATTGAATGGAAAAAAGAACTGGAAGAAGCTGGCGTACATGTATTGCTGGGTGTGCCTGACATGAAAGTTCATTCCAAATTATGCCTTATAAAAAAGAAGGTGAAGACCCGTTTTGTACATTACGGATTTGTAAGCACCGGGAATATCAATGAAAAAACAGCTAAGCTATACAGTGATCATAGTTTATTGACGGCCAACAAAAACATAATGGAAGATGTACACCGCATTTTCCATTATCTGGAGCAGCCCAAAACAAGAATGCATGTATTGGACGAATGCAAAACATTATTGGTTAGTCCGGTTAGTATGCGTAGCACCATATCAGCTTTAATAATGAAAGAAATAAAGGCTGCCAAAGAGGGACAGCTTTCATCGATCATAGTAAAACTTAATTCAATAAGTGATGAAGTACTGATCGATAAATTATACGAAGCCGCTAAAGCAGGAGTTGAAATTAAAATGGTGATACGTGGTATCAGCTGCGTGATGACTGAAAATAAAAAATTCAAGAAAAACATACAGGCTATTAGTATCATTGATGAATATCTGGAGCACGCAAGAGTAATGATATTTTGCAATGGCGGCAAAGAGAAAATATTTATTTCCTCTGCCGATTGGATGGTGCGCAACCTTGATCACCGTATTGAAGCAGCTTGTCCGATTTATGGGAAAGAAATTCAACAGGAGATCAAAGATATTTTGCAGATACAATTGTCGGACAATGTAAAAGCAAGGATATTGGACAATAACCTCAGCAATCAATATATAAATCCCCGCAACAAGAAAAAGGTGCGTTCCCAGGTAGAGATCTATAATTATCTTTTTCGCAAATTATCCACATAAGAGGATATTTAAAAAGAGCAAGATGACTACTCTCAGTTATTTTTGCGCAAATTAGATTGTATTGAGATTAGCCGCAATAGATATAGGCAGCAACGCTGCAAGACTTTTGATCACCGAAGTTTCGAAAGATAGTAAGGGGGTTGTACAATTTAATAAATTAAACCTGCTGCGTGTACCACTTCGTTTAGGATTTGATGTATTTGAATCGGGTAGCATATCTAAAGAAAGAACAGGCATGTTCATTCAGACAATGAAGGCGTATAAGCATCTCTTAAATGCCTACGGCGTTACCCATTTAAAAGCATGTGCCACCAGTGCAATGAGAGATGCAAAAAATTCTGCAGATATTATCAGAAAAATAAGATTGGAAACAGATATACAAATTGAAGTGATCAGCGGTGATTACGAAGCGAGCCTTGTTTACGAAACCCATATTGCAGAATCTCTTGATAAAAATTTCAGTTACCTGTACATTGACGTAGGTGGTGGTAGTACAGAGCTTTCCTTTTTCAGCAACGGTATCCTTTCTTTCAAAAAATCATTTAATATCGGCACCATTCGTTTGCTCAAGGATCTTGTACAGCAAAAAGAATGGGATGACATGAAAGATACCATACGTGCGCTAACGAAGGGACCGAAAAAAGTAATAGCAATCGGTAGTGGCGGTAATATTAATAAGGTATTTTCTTTAAGCAAAAAGAAAGATGGCAAACCGCTTTCACTTGAATTATTAAGAGATTATTACAAGGAATTAAGCAGTGTGACATTGGAACAACGCATCAACACCTATAATTTAAGGGAAGACAGAGCGGATGTTATTTTACCCGCCTTACAGATCTATATCAACTCAATGCGTTGGTCAAATGCCGAGGAGATCTTTGTACCTAAGATCGGTTTGGCTGATGGCTTGGTCAGGCATTTATGGTCGGAAGTTAAGCACACCGCAACTTTTTAAAAATCATCTTCTTAACGTAGTTAAAATAAAGGAGCCATAGTGGAAACTACGGCTCGGTAAATCTTTATAATAATCCCTAACTAACTCTAACACTGAGTCTGTCATTAGAAATCAAAGAGTATGCCTTATTTTTTTATAGGAAATAATGGTTTTAATTCCCCAATATCGGGGAATTAAAACCCCATACACGGGGTTTTAATTCCCCGATTCTAATTATTTACTCGATCTTGGCTATTAAAGCAAAGTGGATCAACTATTCAAGAGTTTTACTTTTTGTGCGTCGAATTCCTGCTGCGTAAGTATTCCACTTTCCAGCAGCTCCTTTAATTTCTTTATTTCATCGCCTATGCTTGTTTGTCCGCCACCACCCGACACGGCTTTACCTGATACCAATTTTCCTGCTTCAATTCCTTCCTTGATCTGCTTTACTTCAGCTTTTGTGAACCCATTTGCAGACATTTTAGTTCCTCCTGCAAAAATTGTTATCGCTGAAAACCCGATCAGCGGCGTATCTATCTCTACGGATGCAATATGATTGTAGTCAAAATGTTTTGTCTCCCCACTAAATAATCCGGGAATTTTTATTGTAATGCCTGTGGATTCAAGGTATATTTCCGAAGGAAATAGTTTATTGTCTTTGGATAGTCGTGATGCGATGAATTTCATTTCGTAAAGTTTAATTTTTTCTCTATCAAATGTAGCGGTAAACCCACAAAAAGAACATTAATCTTATCGCTCAAAGCAAACTCTTCAAAATAACAGGAAAGAAAGGGCACAAAAAAAGCCTTGAAAATCAAGGCTCTTAGCGGAGAGTTAGGGATTCGAACCCCAGGACCTGTTACAGTCAACAGTTTTCAAGACTGCCGCAATCGACCGCTCTGCCAACTCTCCGGCGCGAAAATACGTTTCGGAGAGTTTAAAAAAAAATTCTTATTGATCTTTTATTTTCTTATGCTGGTTTTTCTTGCGATAGCAAGGGTAATTATCAGTCATATCACGAATGAAAAGGGGGAAAATGTATTTATTTATTGCAGCTTAAATTCCATCCCCTTCAATAATTCAGTATCGGGGTTTACCACTATATAATATTTATCTACCATCAAAAGATTGTCGGGTTCCATATCGAACAGATCATTAGTAGGATCAACAACGGCTGTTTTACCGGGATCTTGCCTGTAGGCTGCGTTTACTTCGTCAATATACCTTGGCACACGGTCCTTTAAATCATCACCACGACAAATCACGGTTTCCTGCGAGTAAAATATGAGCTGCCATTGTGTTGGTACATCGTCTGCAAATACATATTTTATGTGTTCCTTATTTAACCAGGTAATGCAAGACATCAATTGTTTTTCAGTAGTAAGATTAAAAACAAAATCTTTAAACGTGATCATTCCAAAAGCGCCTACTACTATAAAAGGAATGATGATAGCTTTGATCAATTGCTGCTTATTGATTGTATTGAGTAAGATGGCAAGCGCTATCAGCGTAAAGCCAGTTAATGGCAAAAGATACCGTGGTGCATGATCATTTAAAAACAAGCAATACCCTAAAGTAAAAGCTACCGAGGTTGCCGCACAGATGAATAAAAAATTATTCATAAAATCTGTAAAAACGAAACGAACAGCAATGATCAAGATCGAGATGATCAAAATAATAAATACGCCCGAATATATTTTTACTATAATCGGCGATGCATATACATCCGTCAAATAATAATAGGCATTTAAATGATCGTATAATAAAGACGGCAGGTCAAATATGCCGGGCATGTGAATATCGAAGACTTTAGGACTCCAATAGTTAGCAGTATGCCGTTGTAATAAAGTAAATATGCCGATAGTAGAAAGATTGCCGATAGTAAAGGCTTTGAAAGAATATAATTTATGGCCTTCGTGGTACCAACAGTAAAATAAAAAAGGCAATAATCCCGGTAACCAAAGTGGCTGGCTGTATGCGATGACCGCTAACAAAATTCCTGTAAGGCTATACCCTAGAAATGATTTTTTGTAATCGCTCAACAGATACCAAAGCAATATAGCGCTAAGTGGAAATGCGGTAAGATAGCCTCCCCTCGCTTTCATTGACCAGACTGCCCATGCCGGCAGAAAGATAAACATCAGCGTTATTAACCAGGCAGCTAATTTATTATTGGTGAAGATGATCTCTTTGCAGGTCTTATAAAAGAAAATGATACCGAGCGTCCAAAGTGTGAGCATTGCAAGCTTTACGCTGTGGTCGTTCAATCCATTAAAAAATGAAAAGATAGCTATTATGCCTGATTCGACTAATGTGAAACCGTATGACTGGCCGTAAAAAAATACCGCAACATGGCTACCTTCCATTAAATGTTTGGCCATTAGGCCTACTACGCATTCATCCTCATCCATTATTAGGTGCGGACTTAAAAGCTGTGGCAATCGCGATGCAAAACAAAGAAAAACAATGATTAAGTATGGAGCAGCTGAAAGGAAAAATTTTCTTATTCTCATTTATTGATTAAGACTAATTGGTTGTGGTTTGCTCAAAAATAGGAAAATTGTCTGATTTATACCTTTATCAACCTATCTGCTGCTGCGGTTAATGTATCGTTTGTTTTAGAGAAACAGAATCGCAACACTTTATTTTCTTTGCCATTTTTATAAAATGCACTAACGGGAATGGTTGCTACACCATACCATTTGATCAAACGGATAGCAAAATCCATTTCCGTTTCTTCGGTGATATCTTCGTAACTATAGAGTTGGAAATAACTTCCGTAAGATGGTAAAGGTTTGAATTTTGTTTGTTGCATCAGGCCTTTAAAAAGATCTCTTTTTTGCTGAACAAGGCCACCGAGCTGCAAATAATTTTCTTTTTGTTGGATGAAGTCTGCCAGCGCATATTGTACAGGCGTGTTACAACTGAATGCATTGAACTGATGGATCTTTCGAAATGCTTTCGTCAATTCAGGTGGCGCAACGCAGTACCCCATTTTCCAACCCGTGCAATCATATACTTTTCCGAATGAAAAACAAACAAAACTTCTTTCATACAGATCAGGATAACGCAAAATACTTTCATGTTTCTTTCCATCGAATATCAAATGCTCGTACACCTCATCGCTTAAAATAAAGATATTGGTACCTTTTACAATAGCACGTAACTGCTCTATATCATTTTTACTCAACACCGCGCCTGTTGGGTTATGTGGTGTGTTCAGCATGATCATTTTTGTTTTGGGTGTTATTTTTTCTTTTACCAAATTCCAATCGATGGCATAATCAGGATAATGAAGCGGAATTAAAACGGGCACTGCTCCATTTAATTCGATTGTTGGAATATAGCTATCATAAGCAGGTTCAAAAACGATCACTTCGTCGCCCGGTTGCAGTACTGTTGTTAGTGCGGTGTATATCGCATAAGTACCTCCGGGTGTTATAGTAATTTCAGTTTCAGGATTGATATTTTTTGAATAGAGATATTGTATCTTTTCGGCTATGCGTTCACGTAATAGAGGCAATCCGTTCATTTGTGCATATTGATTATGCCCGCTTTTCATGGCTTTGTTAACCAATTCTATCAATGCAGCATTCATTGGGTAATCCGGAAAACCTTGTCCGAGATTAATGGCTTTATATTCGTTTGCCAGCAAGGTCATGGTTGTAAAGATCGTTGTGCCAGCATTGGGTAATTTATCATGGATCTTCATAGGCATTATGCTTCTGTTGTTTTTTCAATCACCGCTACCAGATCAGATAATTCAACCGTCATCGGCATTAAGCCTAATTGCACTACCGCTTTTTTACCCCTGATCTCTTTTACTATAGCCACCTGGCGGTTCTGTTTCATCTTTACTTTAGCCCCAACAACGATCTCTCCTCCTACTTCTTTAAATTTTTCGTCCAGTTTCTTTTGCTGTTTGTTCACAACAAATTTCTCTTTCTGGTTAAACAATAAAGCATGGATCATTTGTACCACTTTGCCTTTATCCTCTGCCTTGCGCCATTCGATCACCATTGATTTTAAACGGCGTTCCATATCTTTTAAATAAGATAATTTTTCCTCGGATATTTTATTTTGGTGGCGCAGTCTTTCTATTTCCTGCAAATGTTTTTCTTTGTGCAATACCTGCTGCATTTCTTTTTTCAGCCGTTCGTTTTCTTTGATGAGTTTTTGCAACTCCGTTTTATCCCTGTCTATTATTTGTAAATCCTGTTCGGTGCGGTTCAGCAATTTATCTAAGCTAAAATGATCTTCATCTACTAATTTCCTTGCTTTTTCTATCAGCCTTTTTTCTAAACCTATTCTTTCTGCAATAGAGAAAGTATAAGAACTACCAGGCTTTCCGATGATCAGCTTGTAAAGCGGCAGTAAATTATTTTCATCAAACTGCATAGCACCATTGATAATACCCGGTACTTTATTTGCCATTACTTTTAAATTAAGGTAATGCGTTGTTACAATACCGAAAGCGTGTTTGTGTGCCAGCTCCTCCATAATTACTTCTGCAAATGCACCGCCTAAATTAGGATCACTTCCGCTCCCCAATTCATCAATGAAAAACAATGTTTTACCATTGGCGTTCTCCATAAAATGTTTCATATTTTTTAAGTGAGAGGAATACGTGCTTAATTCAAACTCCAGACTTTGTGTATCGCCAATATGGATCATGATCTGTTTAAAGATGCCCATTTCGCTATTTGGATGAACAGGTACCAACAAACCACTCTGCAACATCAATTGTAACAGGCCTACGGTTTTAAGTGTTACTGTTTTACCTCCGGCATTAGGTCCGCTGATAACCAATATCCTGTTCTTATCATTCAAATTAATATCGACAGGAATGGTAGGTTTATTATTACTTTGATTGTACAATAATAATAAGGGATGGTACGCCTGTATCAAATTAACGTGTGCGGTATCATACAATTGCGGATAGTTGCCGCCAACATCTATCGCGAGCTTTGCTTTAGCTCTTATAAAATCAAATTCACCCGCAATATCATGATAGGTTTTTAAAAGCGAGGCATACACGCTTAGTTTTTGTGTTAGGGTGCGCAGTATCCTGTACACTTCTTTACGTTCATCATTCTCTAAAGAAAAAATATCATTGTTTAATCCCGTGGTTTCTTCGGGTTCAATAAAAGTTGTTTTACGGCTATCGCTTTCGCCATGCAAAATTCCTTTTATCATTCTTTTTTGCTCTGCAAAAACGGCCAATACTCTTCTGCCATTCATGAAGCTTTCTTCAATATCAGCTAAATACCCCTGCTTATTTAATTTACTTACAATACGGTCAAAAACCCTTCGCAGTTCGTTTCTTTTTCTATACAGGCTCATCCTGATATTGCCCAGGTCTTCGCTGGCACTATCTTTTACATTACCTGTCTCATCCAATACATCATCTATCAGCTCTATAATCATTTTTTCGTAGTAGGTATCTTCTACCACTTTTGCTAATGCAGGATAAGCTACTCTGCGCTCATTATCAAACCAACGGAATATATCTCCGGTATTATTGGCAAGCTTTCTTATATGTAAAAATTGCTCACCGCTTAAAACAGCTCCCGGAATGCCGATCAGCTTTAACTCTTTGTGCAAATTCAGGATAAAATCATTCGGAAAATATTGAGCTTGCTGCATCAATAATTTAAATTCGTGGCTCTGTTGTAACGCTGTCTCAATAAATTCTTTTTTGGTATGGATGCGCAAATTGTCAGCTTTATGCCGGGCAAATTCTGTGCGGCAATAGGCTGCCAATAAGGCTTTTACCTTTTCGTATTCTAGCTGCGTTAATGTCGATTCCGGAAAAAACCTAATCATCTGTACCCAATTCTTCTTTTATTTGCCACAAAGGTAATATGAATTGGAATGAGAACCTTTACGCAGTAAATTTGTGTAGCAGGCGTAGCATTGTTAAAATTTAGTTAGGAACAGCAATTACTTAATCTGCAGGTATTTCATTTTCGTATTTGATAAAAAAAAGAATGATCAAATCACTACTTTTAACGGTAACAATTTTATTTGGTTTGTCGACATTTGCGCAACAAACCAATAATACAAAATCAAAGGCTATGGATAATAACACTGACTCAGCACATCCCCACACCTTAGTAGCAACATTTGGCACCGGCTGCTTCTGGTGCACGGAAGCTATTTTTCAGGAATTGAATGGCGTTGTAAAAGTAACAAGCGGCTACAGCGGCGGACATGTTGTGGACCCAACCTATAAAGAAGTTTGCACCGGCACTACCGGCCACGCAGAGTGTTTGAATATCGTTTACGATCCTTCGATCATCAGCTTTGATGAATTACTCGAAGTATTCTGGCAAACCCACGATCCTACAACACTTAACAGGCAGGGCAATGATGTAGGCACTCAATATAGAAGTGTTGTTTTTTACCACAACCAGGAGCAAAAAGCGATCACCGAAAAATACATAAAAGAACTAAACAAAAGTGGTTCATGGAAGAATCCTATTGTAACTACCTTAGAGCCATTTGTGAAATTTTATCCTGCAGAAGGCTATCACCAGGATTATTATTTAAACAATGGAGAACAGCCTTATTGCCAGTTTGTAGTGAGGCCAAAAGTGGAAAAATTCGAGAAAGTATTTAAGGCGAAACTTAAAAAGAAGGCCCCCTAAATCATCCCCCTAAAAGGGGGCTTTTGAAATCTAGATAATTTAATGTTCTTTATATTTTTATACTCTCTAAAGCCTCCCCTTCAGGGGAGGTTTGGTGGGGTTTGGCTTTCCTTCTTAACTCTCCGCAGTTCCAATAAATTCAGACTATTCGCTTCAAATCCTTCAATATTATTATGCACAAGGTGTATGGCCATATCGTACCAGAGAGGCACTATGGGGGCGTCATTCATTATTAACTGATCCATTTGCCGGTATAATTTATACCGTGCAGAATCATCTTTTTCGACAATGGCTTTTTCATATAATTTATCAAAAGCAGGATTATTGTACCTGGTATAATTAGGCGGAGCGGGGTTTTTACCATAAAAAACACTTAGATAATTTTCTGCATCAGGATAATCCGCTATCCAGCTACCGCTGTAGAACATTGCTTTTGATCTGGCCGTTTGTTCAAGCAATAAACTTTTTTGAACTGTCTCCACTTCAATATTGATACCTATTTGCTGTAGCTCATTGGCAATATAACTTGCCAGATCGGCGTATATCGGAACGGTCAGTAATTTTATCGTTGGCAATCCTTTGCCGTTAGGATAACCCGCTTCTGTTAATAATTGTTTTGCTTTCCCCACGTCATACCGGTAACCCGTAACCGAATTATCAAAAGACGGAAGTCCCATTGGTACAAAACCATTCTCTGCAGGTGTGCCAATCGAATTGCGCAGGTATAACATCATTTTTCTTTTATCAAAACCACAATTAATTGCCTGCCGGATCTTTTGAAAATGCAATGGCGAATTTTTAACCAATTCATTTTGCGGATCAACTAAAATTCCTAGGAACTCTGTGTTTAAATAAGGATGTATGTTTAAAATAAGTTTTCCCTCCCACTCTTTTTTTAAATGGCCTGTTTTGGTCAAGACTTCGTCTTTAAAAGATGGATCGATATCATTGATAAAATCCAATCTGTCTTGCTGAAATTCCAAGAACTCTGTTGCCTTGCTGTCATAAAAGGAAATTTTTATTCCATCCAAGTAGGGCAATTGATCGCCATTATCGTCTTTTTCAAAATAATGATCATTCTTTTTTAAGATCAAAGCCTGTCCTTCTTCCCAATCCACAAACTGAAAAGGCCCTGTGCCAACAGGATGACTGCGAAAATCGTTTCCGTATTTATCTACGGCTTCTTTAGGTATTACAGAACAATACTGCATACTTAAAATACCAAGGATCGGTTGAAAAGGACGGATCAATTTTAATTGAAAAGTAGAATCATTGATAGCGGTAAAACCGCTTATTGAATTGATACGGTCATTAAATATCCATGCACCCGGACTGGCAGTATTTTTATCCATTAGCCTTTCAAAACTATAGACAACATCCGCAGCAGTTAATTTTCTGCCTTTGCCATTTGCAAAAGCGGCATCGTCATGAAAAAAAACATCGGTGCGTAAATGAAAAGTGAACGTTACATTATCGGGAGCAATATCCCAGCTTTTTGCTAAAGAAGGTGAAAGTTTCATCGTGCTATCAACTTCAATCAATGTATTATACAATTGATGCACCACCCACATCACAGATTGGTTTTTTGCAAAGGCAGGATCTAGTGATGCGATGCCACTGCTTTCATTATAGTGAAATATTTTTTTATCGGGATGATCGTGCGAAGCACAGGATGCAAAACAAATAAGAAATAAGAAATAAGGAATAAGAAACACAAAAGTTTTGTACCTGTTTTGTGCAGGAATTTTTACAATTGATCCAAAAAATTTATTTCTTAACATTATTTTTTATAATAAAAACTAATTGAATAGACAGAAGGCGTATTTTACTTTTTTATTTTTTGTTTCACTCGTGTGTAATAAAAAACTAAATTTAACAAATGAAATTTGTACGCCGCTTTCTTATTTTTTGTTCCTTATTTTTTATTTCTTATCTAGGGTTTTCTCAACCTTTTACACATGCCGATACTTTGCGGGGAAGCAACGGGCCACACAGAAGCTGGTGGGATGTTTTACAATATAACCTTACGATAAAACCGGATTTTAGCAATAAGACAATTGAAGGATATGCTGCGATCAAATTCAAAGTTCTCAGGATAGACAGTTTGATGCAAATCGATTTACAGGAACCTTTGACAATTGATAGTTTTACTTTGACCTGGGTTTCTGAAATACCGGGTGAAAGCTATGGAGTAAGTGGTAATATGCTTTATCCCGATTCTTCAAGAAAAGGCAATACTTATTTTCTATGTATTCCCAGAAATTCCATTTCCTTATCAGATAGTTCGGGGCTTTTATTTTTTATCACTATTTATTATCACGGTAAACCTCACCAGGCCGTTAACCCTCCCTGGGATGGTGGTGTAGTATGGACAAAAGATACAAACAATAATCCCTGGATGAGCAGCGCTTCTCAGGATCTTGGAGCAAGCTCCTGGTTCCCGTGTAAGGATATACAAAGCGATGAGCCCGATTCAGGAGCAGTTGTAAACCTTATTGTTCCTACTAATTTAGTAGGTGTTAGCAATGGCCGGTTACAATCTATAGATACAGTAGACAATAATACAACTCAATATACCTGGAAGGTTAAATCGTCTATCAACAACTACGATATCGTTCCATACATAGGAAAGTATGTTCACTTTGGAGACGTATATAAAGGTGAGAAAGGTAACCTCAATATGGATTATTGGGTGTTGGATTATAACCTTGAAAAAGCAAAAAAAGAATTTAGCCAGGCAGCTAAAATGATGAAGGCATTTGAATATTGGTTCGGCCCATATCCTTTCTATGAAGATGGATACAAGCTGGTAGAAGCGCCTTATTTGGGCATGGAAAACCAAAGTGCTATTGCGTATGGGAATGATTATATGAACGGTTACAAAGGAAAAGACCTGAGTCGTACCGGTTGGGGATTACGATGGGATTTCATCATTGTACATGAAAGTGCACACGAATGGTTCGGCAACAATATCACTACGAAAGATATTGCCGACATGTGGGTACACGAAGGATTTGCCAATTATGCCGAAGCATTGTTCACTGAATATTATTATGGTAAAAAGGCAGGTGACGATTACGTGATCGGACTAAGAAAAAATATTGTAAATGATGTGCCGGTTATCTCGCCCTATGGCGTGAATAAAGAAGGTAGTGAAGACATGTACTGGAAAGCTTCGAATATGATCCACACCATCCGGCAGGTGATCAATAACGATAGCCTTTTTAGAAAAATATTGAAAGGATTGAATACAACTTTTTATCACCAGACTGTCACTACAAAACAGGTAGAGGATTATATTACTACTGAATCTCACATTGATTTTTCTACAGTGTTTGATCAATATTTAAGGACCGTGCAAATACCGGTACTTGAATATAAAATATCGAAGGATAGTTATTCGCTTTCTTACAGATGGACAAATTGTGTTAAGGGCTTTAGACTTCCGCTGAAAATTAATTTTAAAGGAGAACGATGGATCAACCCTACTGGGAATTGGCAAACACTGAGTATGTATCCGGAAGGCGAAACTAATTTTTCAGTCGACAGAAATTTCTACATCAATACAAAAAAGGTAGATTAATTTAGCAGCAAATAAATTTATGTCGCAGATAAGAAGGCAAAGCATTATTTCTTCCATGGTGGTGTACATCGGCTTTGGCCTTGGGTTTGTCAATACTTATTTATTTACAAAAGAAGGCGGTTTTACAAAAGAAGAATACGGGCTCACGGGCATTTTTGTTGCCGTAGGCACTTTAATGTATTCATTTGCCAACCTTGGCATGCCTGCATACATCGCTAAATTTTACCCTTATTATAACGATAACCTCGGTAAAAAAAGGAACGATATGTTTTCATTGGCAATAGTAATTACTTTGATAGGGTTTTGCTTTGTAACGATTGCCGGTATTTGCTTTAAAGACCTTGTGATCCGTAAGTTCGGACAAAACTCTCCGGAATTTGTGAAATATTATAATTGGATATTCCCTTTCGGATTAGGGCTAACGCTATTTTCCATTTTAGAAAATTATGCCTGGCAATTAAGAAAATCTGTATTGACCAATTATTTACGCGAGGTACAATTTCGCATATTTACCACCATTTTAATCGTGCTGACCTTTGCCGGCATTTTGGCAAAATTTGACAGGTTCATTAAGTTGTACTCATTTGCATACCTCGGTATTGCCATTATTCTTTTAACCTATCTTTTAGCAAAGGGTGAAGTTCACTTTACTTTTAAAGTAAGCTATGTTACAAAAAAGTTTTTTAAAAAGATACTGGTGCTGATATCTTTTGTTTATGGAGGTTCTTTAGTGTACGTGATCGCAAGTATTTTTGACCAGGTATTAATCGCATCTGTATTAAAAGACGGGTTGACCCAATTGGCTGTCTTTACTTTTGCATTATACGTGGCAAGTATTATGCAGGCGCCGCAACGCAGTATCATTTCTTCTTCGATCAATTCATTATCACAAGGCTGGAAGGATAAGGACATGAAAAGAATTGAAAGGATCTACACACAATCATCCATCAACCAGTTGATATTTGCTGTGGGCGTATTTGCATTGATATGGTTAAATTTTACGGATGCCATTCAAACCTTCCATATGCAGAGCGGCTACAATGATGCCAAATGGATATTCTTTTTTATCGGCCTGATGCGCATCGTTGATATGGGTACGGGTGTTAATACACAGGTCATCGGCACTTCTACTTCGTGGAGATTTGATTTTTATACCGGCATGATACTATTAGCCATCACCTTGCCACTGAATTATATACTGACTAAATATTATTTTGGCGTAATAGGGCCCGCAATTGCAAACCTGTTTTCGTTTACTGTCTACAACGCGATCCGCTTTTGGTTCCTGAAGAAAAAATTCAATTTGCAGCCTTTTACCGCAAAAACATTGTACACAATAGTACTGGGTATCGGTTGTTACTATTGTTGCTATTTTCTATTAAGCGACTATCACGGTTTTTGGGGATTGGTAATAAGAAGCATTATTTTTTTAGCTTTATATATAACCGGCACTTTACTATTACAATTATCACAAGACGTTTTGCCGGTATGGTTCACGATCCAAAAAAAGTTAGGGATAAGGAAGGTTTAGTTTAGTCTACTCTTCCACCGGAGATGAATCTTGTGCTAAAATAATCCTCATCTAAATTACTGATCATAACGCCACTGCTTGTAGAGCTGTGCACAAAATAATGATTGCCCAGGTATATGCCAACATGGCTAATGCTATGCCTGCCCATTGTATTAAAGAAAACAAGGTCACCCTCTTTCAAATTTTGCTTATGTATTCTTATACAGGCCTGGTATTGCTCCCTGGCCGTGCGGGGAATAGATATATTAAATATTTGCTGCATCAACTGTGCAGTAAAGGAGCTGCAATCGACGCCGTCTTTGGTACAACCGCCGTACATATATGGTGTACCCAGCCAATTATCGATAAATTGATAGAGTGCAATATTTTTGATCAACTCAACATCCTGATCAGTAAGTATCGCGTATTTAAATTGTAAAGTGGTACAGTTTTCGATAAATGCAGCGCCATCAGGCATATTTTTATCGATCGTTTTTGCCGGCACGATTTCTTCACTGGCAAATTCCTGCGGTGCAGGCGGAGCTTGGGGAACAAGCTCGATATTGTCAATAAACTTGGGAGGGTTTTTAAGTTTAACGGTACTTGCCGATAGCTCTTTTTTAGTACTGTCCTGTGCATCCGCAGATGAGAACACCAATAAAAAAGCCAGTAAAAATGTAATAAAAAATAAATTCTTCATCAATATTATTTGATCTGCACGCTACTACAGTTGTAAATATATTTTAATACAAACGCAAAGGTAAACCCATTTTTTGCAAAAATTTGTAGTAGAAATGCTAACAGATGTGTAAAACTGCTTCTAAACGGGCACTATAAACTGCACATATGTGTAAAACCCGATTAGAAAAAAACGTGATTTGTAACGATATTTGTGAGAGACATTATGAAGTTTTCCCATTTACACGTTCACACGCAATTTTCGCTATTAGATGGAGCCGCATCCATCAAAAACCTATATAAAAAGGCTATCAGCGATGGTATGCCTGCCCTTGCCATCAGTGATCATGGCAATATGTTCGGTGCCTTTGAATTTGTAAAAGAGGCATACAATCATAAAAATGATGACGGTACCTTAAAAGTAAAACCGATCGTAGGCTGTGAGTTTTATATTACTACCGACAGGACCAGAAAGACATTTAGCAAAGACGAAAAAGATCCCCGCAACCACCAGATATTATTAGCCAAGAACGAGATCGGTTATAAGAATTTAGTAAAGCTTACTTCCTTAGGTTATATTGAAGGGATGTATTCGAAATATCCGCGTATTGATAAAGCGCTGATCAATAAATACCATGAAGGATTAATTGCCACTACCTGCTGCCTCGGTGCATTGGTACCACAAACCATTTTAAAAAAAGGCGAAGAAGAAGGCGAGAATGAATTCAAATGGTGGCTGAATATCTTCCAGGAAGATTATTATGTAGAGCTGCAGCGCCACGGTATTCCCGACCAGGAAAAAGTGAATGAAGTGCTGTTGCGCTTCGCTAAAAAATACAATGTAAAAGTTATCGCATCCAATGATTCCCACTACGTGGATCAGAAAGATTTTAATGCGCATGATATTTTGTTATGCATCAACACCGGCGAAAAGCAATCTACCCCTGCTATGCGCGAGTTCAGTGATGATGATGTGATGACGAAGAACAAACGCTTCGCATTTCCTAACGATCAGTTCTATTTAAAGAGCACGGCAGAAATGACCAAGCTCTTTGGCGATATTCCCCAAGCCATCGACAATACCAACGAGATCGTTGATAAGGTGGAGCTGCTGAATTTAAAGCGCGATATCTTATTACCATTCTTTGAAGTGCCCGCCAATTTTAAATCGCAGGATGAATACCTGGAGCATTTAACCTGGACAGGCGCCAAAGAACGCTACAAAATACTAACGCCCGAAAGCGAAGAACGTTTACAATTCGAGCTACGCATCATTCGTGAAATGGGTTTTGCGGGCTACTTCTTAATTGTAAGTGATTTCATTAAGGCCGGCAGAGATATGGGTGTGTTCATAGGCCCCGGCCGTGGATCTGCTGCAGGTAGTGCCGTGGCGTATTGTATCGGCATCACCAATATCGATCCTATCAAGTACAACTTACTATTCGAAAGGTTCCTGAATCCTGAGCGTAAGTCCATGCCCGATATTGATACGGATTTTGATGATGAGGGCCGCCAAAAAGTAATTGATTATGTAGTTAAAAAATACGGCAAGGAACAGGTAGCACAGATCATCACTTATGGTACGATGGCGGCTAAGTCGAGCATCGCTGATGTATCAAGGGTTATGGATCTGCCCTTGGCAGAAAGCAGGGCTATTTCTAAATTAGTCCCTGAGCGACCGGGCATCAATCTGAAAAGATTATTGCATGCGCCGATGACCAACAAAGAGGCTAAAGAAACCAAAAGCACCGAAAAATCTTTAGAAGAAAAAGAACAATTGCAGGGCGAAGATGTTGAAAATGTAAAGAAGCTTCGTGAGATATATAATGGTACCGATCTTAATAGCAAGATCCTCCATGAAGCAGAGATCCTGGAAGGCTCGGTGCGAAATACCGGTATCCACGCCTCGGCAATCATCATCGCTCCAAAAGACCTGACCGATCTTTTACCGGTGGCAACTTCTAAAGAATCTGAACTTTGGCTGACCCAAATTGAGGGTAATACCATCGAAGAAGCAGGCGTAATTAAAATGGACTTCCTGGGTTTAAAAACCCTGAGTATCATGAAGACGGCTTTGCGCTTAATAAAAGAAAATCATGGAGTTACAATAGACATCGATTATATTCCTTTAGATGACGAGCAAACCTATAAACTCTATCAGCAAGGCGATACAAACGGTACATTTCAGTTTGAAAGTCCGGGTATGCAGAAGTACCTGCGTGAGCTAAAGCCCGATAAATTTGATGACCTGATTGCGATGAACGCCTTGTATCGCCCGGGGCCAATGTCTTATATCCCCGACTTTATCGACCGTAAACATGGCAAGAAACAAGTAGTCTACGATCTGGCAGATATGGAAGAATACCTGAAGGAAACGAACGGTATTACGGTGTATCAAGAACAGGTAATGTTGCTATCCCAAAAGCTCGCCGGTTTTAGTAAAGGCGATGCCGATGTACTGCGTAAAGCAATGGGCAAAAAGCAAAAAGCCGTACTGGATAAAATGAAAGTGCAGTTTGTTGAGGGCGCTACGGCTAAAGGCCATGATAAAGATATTTTAGAAAAAGTATGGACAGATTGGGAAGCATTTGCCCAATACGCTTTCAATAAATCTCACTCCACCTGTTATGCTTTTGTGGCGTATCAAACCGCCTATTTAAAAGCGCATTATCCGAGTGAATATATGGCGGCCGTATTGAACCATGCCGGCAGCATCGACAAGATCACTTTCTTTATGGAAGAATGCAAGCGTATGGGATTAAAAGTACTTGGACCGGATATCAATGAATCTCAAAATGGTTTTGCGGTGAATATGAAGGGCGAGATACGTTTTGGCTTCAGCGGTTTGAAAGGTGTAGGCGAAAATGCCATCGAAAATATCATACTGGAAAGAGCCAAGCATGGCCCGTTCGTATCTATTTACGATATGGCAAAAAGGATCAACCAACGGGCAGCCAATAAAAAATCATTAGAGTCACTCGCCTATTCCGGCGCGTTTGATTGTTTTAAAGATATCATCCGGGCACAATATTTTTATGCAGCTCCCGGCGATGTGCAGGGGTTGGATAAGATATTGAAATTCGGCAGCGTGTTTCAATCGCAGGCCTCCAGCTCTGCCAACACATTGTTTGGTGATATGCAGATGCCGGAAATTACACCGCCTAAATTATCCATCTGCGAACCATGGCCATTATCGGTACAGCTCGATTATGAAAAAGATGTAACGGGCATGTACATGAGTGGACATCCCCTAGATAATTTCAAGTTCGAGATGAAGCATTACAGCATCACGCCTTTGGCGGAATATGTAGAGTTTAAAAATGCAGTGAACTTACATCCGAACCCATCAAGACAGTTCCGTGTGGCAGGTTTGGTGGTAGATGCACAACACAGGCTGACAAAAACAGGCAAGAACTTCGGCATATTAACGATAGAAGATTACAGCGGCAAAGCTGAGTTCATGTTGTGGAGCGAAGATTATGTGAAATACACCAACTACCTCGAAAAAGGAATGATCGTTTTGGTAGAAGGCGGTTTTAAAACCAGGTACAATAGCGATCAATACGAATTCAAGCTATCGAAGATACATTTGCTGGAAACGGTAAAGCCTACCCTAACCAAACAGGTATCGATAGAAATTCAGCCGCAGTTCATCAAAGAAGAGTTCGTAACTTTTATAGAAAAGAATATCAAAGAAAACCCGGGTAAAACATCTATCAAATTCAATATCGTAGATACGCGCCACAATTATAAATTCGGCATGTACACCTTAGAAAAAGGCTTTACTATGAATGATGATATGGCCATTTTCTTAAACGAGAATCCTGATATTGAGGTGAGTGTCACCACCGGGTAAAAAATCCGTTTTGTTCCTTAACTCGTAAGTTTAACTGGCACGGGTTTAGCTACTTTTACAGTGCTGAAACAATGACTATATAGCATTTCAGGAGAAATTAACACTGCCAAATAGATTGTGTATATGTCATTACAACACATTCAATAATTTGGATGTAAATTTGATCCTAAACAATCAGACAATTTAAAAACATATAAATCATGGCAACAGAATTCACAGACGTAAACTTCCAGGAAAAAGTATTAGACTCAGATAAATTATCAGTAATTGATTTTTGGGCAGAATGGTGCGGCCCATGCCGCGCGATCGGTCCGGTTATCGAAGAGCTGTCTAAAGAATACGAAGGAAAAGTAAACATTGGTAAAGTAAACGTGGATCACAATCCGCAGACTTCTGTTAACTATGGTATCACAAGTATCCCTGCGATCCTTTTTGTAAAAGGCGGACAAGTAGTAGACAAGTTAGTAGGTGCACAACCAAAAGCTAATTTCGTAAAAAAGATCGAAGCACTTAAGTAAGGTATTACCTTTTATATATTTGAAACTCCCGCTTTTGTGGGAGTTTTTTATTGGTAATAGTACCCTTTTATATAAGTTATGTATATTTGAAAATTAGACAAAATCAACCCTATGGCAACACCTAGATTATTCGTAAGTTCTACTTGTTATGATTTGCAAGAAATACGATTTCAATTAAGAAATTTCATTCGTGAATTCGGCTATGACGCTGTAATGAGTGAATTTGATGACATTTTTTACAATTACGAATCTCATGTTCAAGATTCATGTTTGGACGAAATTAGTAAATGTCAATTATTTATTCTTGTTGTTGGAAATAATTATGGCAGCATTTATCATCAAGATAAACAAGAGAATAAAATCCCTGATAGTGTTACATTGAGAGAGTTTCGAAAGGCGCTTGAATTAAAAGTATACAAACACATTTTTATTAACAAATATGTAGACTACGATTATAAAAATTATAAAAGGGCTCTTGACAAAGCTACTTTAAAGTATTTCAAAGAGAATGAGGTCGCCGATAGTGATATACAGACGGCAAGAACTATAATTAAAACTTCTCTTGATGACGTTTATCATTTTCCGTATGAATCTTATAAATATGTTTTTTATTTTCTGGATATTATTCATGATTTAAAAGAAAACAATGCCATTAACGTATTTGAAACTTTTGCAGATATTAAAGATGCTTTGAGAAAGCAATGGGCTGGATTTATGTATGAGTCCTTAACAAGAAAGGATAAAGCAGTTAATGTACTTATTCAACCTTTGGAAAACAAAATTGATAAGTTAGAAAAAAGTTTATCTAAGCTTATTGAAACCAAAACAGAAACTGCTGATAATAAATTGACATTTGATCTTTCTAGTCTTAGCAGAGAAGCAAATTTGGAAAAATTAGAAACAATACAAGATAAAATCCAACAATTATTACTAGATATAAGATATGAATTCCATTGGGACGATGATGGAGAAGAACATAGTACAAAAAGGGTATACTTTGATAAAAAATTCACTGCTGAAATAACTAAAAGCTGGTTAGATTCGCTTAAAGATTTAATACAGAGCTTTAAATGGTCCAAAGAAATTCATGTTGAAACAGTTTTCATGGGCTTTCCCTTAAGTAAATATAATAAATGGCACTACCAAATTCCTTATAAAACCCTTTTTGAACTTTATACTTTATATAATTCTTTAGAAGATGAAGATAGAAATGGCTTTTTAAATACGGTATGTCAACAATTGAACGAAAATTATGATAGACCAACTTCTATCAAATCTCAAGAATCAGTTGATGATTTACCTTTTTAGTTTTTGTGAAAAATTTCTACACTTGAAGTTCTAAAATAAAAATAATTAAAATGAACATATTAGATTGGATTAACGTTGGAAAAGTCTCAGCTGAAAGAGATGATCTTTTGATAAAATATTTTTATGATAATGGGGTTTTAAAAGGTATAATCGATAGCCCGTCTTCATTTTTAATTTTAGGCAGAAAAGGGGCAGGTAAAACTGCTGTTTTTAAATACTTAACAGAAAACCGAGAAGATTTTATCACTAAAAATGATATCTTAATTCCCTTGTCATTTGAAGATTATAACTGGAACATCCATTCACTTTTAGTTAATTCAGATAAAGCAGAGTCATTAGCATATAAACAATCTTGGAAGTTTGTTATCATAATAGAATCAGTTAAAGCTATTAGAATTTGGTATCAACAAAACAACAAACCTGTACCAACTGAAATTGAAAAAGCTAATAAACTTCTTGAAAAATTATTCGATTCGCCAATACCTTCAATTTACCAAATTATTGGAAAAAAATTGTTGTCCTTATCAAGTTTTAAACTTCCAAAGGCAGGACTAGATTTAGAAAATGGCACTTTTGATTCATTTGATGTTGGAGGAGGTGAAATATCTTTCGATCAAGTAAAGTCAAGTCAATCATTGCAACAAGTACTATCAGAAAATATTGAAAATTTGATAGATTCGTTAGAGAAATCACTCGATACTCTTAAAGATAGTAACCTAAGGGTATTTATATGTTTTGACCGAGTTGATGAGGCATGGGATGAAGTTTCCTATATTTCTTCAAAAAGAGTTATTGCAGGCTTAATAAGTGCTTGTGATTCCCTTACTACACAATACAAAGGCTTAATAAGACCTGTAGTCTTTTTAAGAGAAGATATATTTGAGGTTTTAAGTATTAATGATGCTAATAAATTGCGTGAAGATTGTGGTCAACTTCTACATTGGAATAAAACTACGATTCAAAAAATGATACTTGCACGTGTAAATTATTTTGCAAAGGTTAAAAGTGTTGCAAGTTCATCCGAGCTAGAAGCAATCTTTGATAAAAAAGAAATGAGACAAAGGGCAAAACCTCTCAACTATATTTTGAAAAGAACAATGATGCGGCCAAGAGATTTAATTTCTTTTTTGGGGAGAATATTAGATGCAATGAGGGAGAAAATGAATGACCCTTTTTCTGAAGAAAAAGTAATTTTCGATGTTATTGAATCCGAATCGATTTATAGTGCTGAACCCGGATATTCTGAATGGTTAAAACAAGAAATATTAGACGAATGGAGTGTACAAAATCCTGCTATTGTGGATTTGTTAAATAGTATTCAAAATAATTCTTCTACAAATTTTTCATTTGAAGAATTGGAAGGAGAATTAAAAAAGGTAAAACCTAATATAACATCAACAGAAGTTTTAGACAACTTGCGATTTTTATTTGACAACTCAATTATTGGGTTTAAAATTGGCGAATCAAAAGAATGGAGATTCAAATGTTTTTATCCATCTCAAGGATTCATAAGTTCATCAGAATATAGAATTCATGAAGGATTAGTCAGGGCATTAAACTTAAAAGAAAATAGAGATAGTGATTAGTAAAAACGGCATAATCCAATCTGAATAAGTCTTCCTTTCCTTAACTGGCATCGCTAACACAAGTCTTCCGATAGGATGACTTGTGTCTACAATGACGCAAGTTTTATAACTTGCATTTACAATTTCCACAATGCAATCCACAGAAAATTTAAGAAAAGACTTAGAAAGCAAATCAGACCTGGAATGGTTTGATACGATCCGTGCCATCTTAAAAAAAGAAAACCTACTAACGGTTAACCAAATAATAGCATTGATCGGCACAGATAAACCAAATCTAAATAATGAGGTCAGAGGATCGAGAGCTCTGTTCCGTTTGATAAAAGATTTACCTGGGCCTCTATAAATCCGATGCTAACCAATGAGGATAGTGATAAACCAATAGATTTCCTTTCTTTTTGTGGAAGTGAATTTAAACTGAAGATGTCTGATATTGTCAATCGTTTTGCAAACTACAAAGTGCAGCAAAATATTTATGATGGCGGTACGCAAATATTCTTTTATCCCATCCCCGATGAATATGAATTTTCAGGTATTGAGTTTTGGATCGAAAAAGAACTGGAAACAATAACTGATATCAACAATTTAGTATTTTATAGAATAGCCTTTAATTTTGGGAGTACCCTATTTCTTGGGCGGGATGGCTATCATTTGAAAAGATAATGCGTCAAGTTTTATAACTTGCACCGTATAATAATCAGCAAATGCATCTCAACCATCTAAACCTAACAGTAACGAACGTCAGCGAAGCCATCTATTTATTCGAAACTTATTTCGATTTTAAATGCGTTGCTACTAAAGGCAATAATATGATTGCCATTTTAAAAGGCATTGATGATTTTGAGTTAGTGCTGATGTCGGCAACGATGAATCAAAAAGGTAATACCTCCTACCCTGATGCTTTTCATATTGGCTTTATGTTAGACGATCCGGAGTATGTTGTAAAAATCTATAAAAAATTAAAGGCGGGCGGTATTACACTCGAACGCGAACCAAAAAAAATAAGGGACAACTTTGGGTTCTATTTTCATTTTGATACACTCATGATAGAAATTGGCGCAGCTTTAAGTGATGAGGACGATGAGGATATAACATTAGATTCTTCGGTGCGTTCAATATGATCAATAAAAAATAACAATGGAACTGCAAAAGAACAATCCTCTCCATAATATCACACTCGAACAGATCATGAACTACCTGGTAGAAAATCATGGCTGGGAATATTTAGCGGAGCAGATCAATATCAATTGTTTTAAAAGCAACCCAAGTATCAAATCAAGCTTAACCTTTTTGCGCAAAACGCCATGGGCTCGTACCAAAACGGAAAACTTATATTTATATTTACTGAGAAAAAATAAATAACGAACAACGAAAAAGTTGTTGATAGCGCATCGCACAAATACAAGATAATATTTGCCACATGAAAAAATTATTACTACTCTTAATTTTTATTACTGAATTAAACGCAGGTTGGTCGCAAGTGATAGTAACTACGGCCACCGATACTTCCGGCAATGTGGATATCAGAACTAAAATTGAGGCAGAATCTTTGTATCTAAAGATCGATAGCAATGATGTGGCTACTTATATCAACAGGTCCATTCTTGAATACCAAATACAGGACTATAAAAACTGTATTCTCGATAATAACAAGATCCTTTCGCTCACACCGAATAGTGCAGATGCTTATAGTAATAGAGGCATGTGTTATTGCTTTATGAAAGAGTATAAAAATGCCATAAGCGACCTTACCATGGCAATGAAATTATCACCTAATGATGCGATGAGTTATTTAAACCTGGCCTATGCGCAAAATGACAGCGGAAATTATGTTGAATCGATCATTCAATTAAATAAGGCCATTGCTTTAAATCCTGGCTACGCCAAGGCGTATGTGAACAGGGGTGTTTCGAAAGCAAACCTTACACAGTATAAAGAAGCTATTGCAGATTACGACAAAGCATTGAAACTGGTACCTGATTATGCTGAAGCGTATTTGAACCGGGGCCTTTCAAAATCTCTATTGAATGATTATGCCGGTGCTATAGCCGATTATACTAAAGCATTGACTATTCAACCTGCTTTTGGAGGATATGATTTTTATACACTCAGGGCTAAGGCTTTTGAGAAAAATGGTGATACTGCAAACGCTAAGCTGGATTACGAACGAGCAAAAAAATTGAATTAATATACCAACGACCTTTATTCTCTTTAGGCTGATCAGTTATGGTTTCAAATTCTTCATTTCTATCCAACCGCTGCTTACCTGTAAATTTGTATTATAGAATTCCACGTAACCGTAACCATTTTGTACTTTTTCTACAAACACCGGTTCGTTTGTACTGATAAATGCTTTTCGCCTCGTTGTTGAATCGGGCGTAGTATGAAAATAAACTTTATTAGCACTACTGCCATTCACCGTATAATACCTTGGCTGAAACTCATTGGGACCGTATTTTTTATTTACATCAACAAATATTGCCGTGTCTCGCGCAACATCATAGGCGTACATTTTTTTGGTAAGGCTATCAATATATAACCATCCGGCTGTTGAAAATCTATCATCACTAGTTCCATCCGCGGCGGAATCTGTTACATCATATCCCAAATGAATCATTAAATAATTCGCAGTATCTGTCTTGTTTGATCCCTCAAATATCCATTTTATGGGCAACAAAGAGTCTGACGATTCATCCAGTATCATTGGATCATGTGTACGTTTTAGGTAATCTATATATTGTAACACAAGCGTATCACACCATGCCGGCATGTCAGGCATCGTATCCGAAACAGTAGCCGTTTTTGTAGTATCTGTTTTAAGTATAGCTGTAGTGGCAGATGCAGTTTTGTTATTATTCCCACAGCCAATTATTGAAAGGATCAATACTGAAAAAATGAAATGCTTTAGCATAATTAAGGATTGTTATTTCAAATATAGATCAAATGTTTGTCACAAAATTTATCCCATCAACAACCCCGCGATCGTCGCCGAAAGATAAGACGCCAGCGTTCCGCACAATAAGGCTTTCATTCCCAGTTTGGCAAGGTCTGCCCTGCGTTCCGGCGCCAGTGCACCAATACCACCAATTTGCATACCGACCGAACTAAAATTAGCAAAACCACAAATGGCAAAACTTACGATCAATAATGATTTGGGAGAAATGGTGTTTTGATAACCCTTTACCAATTGTCCGGCACTGTTATGTACCATTGTCTGGGTTAGATCTGTAAATGCTACAAATTCATTCACCGTTATTTTCTTTCCTAACATAGTGGCAACGTTCGGTACATCCTGCGCAGGTACTCCCATGCACCAGGCCATAGGTGAAAATATTTTTCCGAATATCCATTCCAATGTCAGGTTGAAATCAAAATGAAAAAACACTCCGATTTTTAAGAGCAGGTAATTTACCAAAGCGATCAATCCTAAAAAACCGATCAGCATCGCGATGATATTGATAGATATTTTCATGCCATCTCCTGCCCCATGTGTTATTGCATCAATGGTATTCGCGTAAGGCGTTTTCACCTCAAGCTTTACTTTACCCATTGTTTCGCTTTCTTCGGTCTCCGGCCACACTATTTTTGAAATGACCAATGCGCCGGGTGCTGCCATCAAACTCGCTGCCAGTAAGTATTCTGCGCGAGCGCCAAAACTAACATAGACGACTAAAATGCTACCGGCAATACAAGCCAGGCTCCCGCTCATGCTGGCCAATAGCTCACTCATCGTCATACCGTTCAAATACGGACGTATCATTACCTGTGCTTCTATCTGTCCGACAAAAGCGCTTGCAACATTGCTTAATGCTTCTGCACCACTCACCCTCATTATCCAATTCATCGCCCTGGCAATTACAGCCACTACCCTTTGCATAATACCCCAGTGATATAATATAGCCATCAGCACACAAACCAAAATGATCGTCGCCAGTACACTAAAGCCGAATATAAAAACGCCTGCAGCTCCGTAGGGAACAGATCCGCCGGTATGATTATCCGTCATTATTCCACCATATACAAAGCTAGCGCCTTCTTTTGCAAAGCCTTCAATATGTGTAATGACATTGCCCAGCTTTTGAAAAAACGATTTTACAAAAGATACCTTCAGAATAAGTACCGCAATAATTACCTGTAATAAAATACCGCTGATCACCAGCCGATAATTTATTTTCTTTTTATTGTTAGAAGCCAGCCATGCAATGCCCAGAATAAGTACGATACCGATAAGTCCCTGAAATTGTTGCATGAGCAGTTTAATTTTAAGCCTAAAAGATAAACATTTTCAATTAAATATTGAATAGGCAACATAGAAGATTGCCCACCAGCCTCAGTTTTTGGTTGTAACTTTTCACTTTTGACTTAGCTGTATAGCTACTATCCTTCTTCATTTTGTTTATAATACCGCCTTGACTAACTTTGCGAAAATGTTTTACAATGAGTGTTTCTATTGATATATTAATTACATCAACCAACGATAAGAACCTAAAAGGAATTGCTGAAAAAGTGAAGCTGGGCAAACGCATTACTGATGAAGAAGGCATTATACTTTTTGAAAGAGGCAGCTTGTCTTTTGTAGGTGCTTTGGCAAATTTCATAAGAGAAAAACTGCACGGCGATATAACCTACTTCAATCGAAACTTCCATATTGAGCCAACGAATGTTTGTGTATTCAGCTGTAAGTTTTGTTCTTATTCTCAATTGTACGCACACAAGGAAGAAGGCTGGGAACTAAGCATTGATCAAATGCTCGATATCGTAAAAACCTATGACGGTAAACCAATTACTGAAGTACATATTGTTGGCGGTGTTCATCCAAAAATGAACATGGATTATTTTATTGAGCTGATGCAAAAGATAAAGGCACACAGGCCAGGCTTGCATGTAAAAGCATTCACTGCTGTTGAATTGGATTATATGTTCCGCAAAGCAAAACTCTCTGTCGCCGAAGGAATGAAAAGATTGAATGAAGCGGGATTAGATAGTTTACCAGGAGGTGGTGCAGAAATTTTTCATCCTGAAATAAGAGAAGTGATCGCAGGTGATAAAGTAAATGCAGACGGATGGTTAGCGATACACGAAACGGCACACAATTTAGGTATGCATACGAATGCAACGATGTTATACGGACATATCGAAAAATACAAACACCGTATCGACCATATGCGCAGGTTAAGAGAGCTGCAAGATAAAACCGGCGGCTTCAACACTTTCATTCCGTTGAAGTTCAGGAACAGTAATAACGATATGAGTAATGTACCAGAATCTACCATTACGGAAGATATGCGCCTGTACGCTATTGCAAGGATCTATTTAGATAACTTCCCCCACCTGAAAGCCTACTGGCCGATGTTGGGCAGAGAAAATGCACAGCTAAGCTTATCCTTCGGCGTAAATGATATTGACGGTACCATTGATGATTCAACAAAGATCTATTCAATGGCAGGAAGTGAAGAGCAAACACCTGCAATGACCACAGAACAATTGGTTACTTTGATCAAACAAGTAAAGCGCCAACCTGTTGAGCGTGATACTTTATATAATATTGTAAAAGATTACACAGGTGTTGAATTTAAAGAAGGTGAACTTGTTTAATTGTAGATGATAAATGGTAAATTGTAAATGTGACAAGCATTTATAATTTATCGTCCATCATTTACCATTTATAATTTACCATTTACCATTACATTGCTTCTTATGAAAAAAAATATCCTTTGGTTATTGATGACGGCCTGCTCTTTTGCGCAGGCACAAAATCCCGTAAAAAATATCGGCAACATTACTTCGGCTGACATCAGCGACCAGACAGTTAACATTACCACCGATAATTCTTTTGCATCCATCATTGTTTATAGCCCGGATATTATAAGGGTGCGTATCGATAAGCAAAAACTGAAAGCCGATTTTTCTTATGCAGTAATATCACAGCCACTTAAAACTACGGTGAACATTAGCCAGAATGATAGTGCTATTATTATTACAACAGATTCTTTAAAAGCTACGATCGCCAAAAGCCCTTTTGCTATTACATTTTACAACAATGCAGGAGAAATAATCAGCCAGGATGAAAAAGGATTCAGCACATCCTGGGTAAACGAATCGGTTACTGCCTATAAAAAAATGCAGGATGGAGAACGTTTCATCGGACTTGGGGAAAAAACCGGCGATCTTGATAGAAAAGGAAGTGGCTATACGAACTGGAACTCCGATGTGTTTGGTTATTCGGTCGGACAAGATCCTCTGTACTCTACTATTCCGTTTTATATAGGTATTCACCATGATATGAATTATGGCATCTTCTTAGATAATACTTACCAGTCGGATTTTAATTTCGGCGCCAGCAATAATCGTTTCTCTTCTTTTGGTGCACGTGGCGGCGAACTGAATTATTATTTTATTTATCATACGCATTTAGCAGATATCATTACTTCGTACACTTCATTGACCGGACGTATGAAACTACCGCCCATGTGGAGTTTAGGATATCAGCAATGTCGTTATAGTTATTATCCCGATACAGAAGTTTTGCGCATTGCTCAAACATTAAGAGAGAAAAAGATCCCTGCCGATGGTATCACGCTGGATATTCATTACATGGATCAATACCAATTGTTCACCTGGAACAAAGAGCGTTTTCCCGATCCCGTTAGTATGACCAATAAATTGAAACAAATGGGTTTCAAAACTACCGTGATCGTTGATCCGGGCATTAAAGTAAATCCGGATGCAGCGGCTTACAAGCTCGGTGCTAAAGACAGTGTATTCCTTAAATACCCCGATAACACATTTTACACGGGTGCTGTATGGCCCGGCTGGTGCAACTTTACAGATTTCACAAGCGAGAAAGGCCGCGCTTTCTGGAGAGGCCAGGTCAAGTTTTTTGCCAACAACGGCGTAAGCGGTATCTGGAACGATATGAATGAAATTGCTACCTGGGGAAATAAAACACCTGATAATATCATCTACGATTATGACGGCAGAAAAGCTTCTAACCTTGAAGGGCATAATGTGTATGCATTAGAAATGGCAAGATCAAGTTATGAAGGCGCTAAAGCTGCAATGAATAATGAGCGCCCCTTTGTTTTAACAAGATCTGGCTATGCAGGCTTACAACGTTATGCAGCCATCTGGACGGGCGATAACCGCACAGAGGATAACCACATGATCGCAGGTGTGCGCATCATTAGCAGCATGGGATTAAGTGGTGTTCCGTTTACAGGAATGGATATCGGTGGTTTTATCGGCGCTCCTACCAGCATCGGTTTATACACAAGATGGATACAGCTCGGTGCTTTCCTTCCTTATTTCAGGAACCATACAGTTGCCAATAGTAAATCTTCTGAGCCATGGACCTATGGTGAAGAATGCACAGACATCTCAAGAAATTATATCAACCTGCGTTATAAATTAATGCCTTACCTGTATGCAACTTTTTACGAAGCAACGCAAGATGGTTTACCTGTTGTAAGATCGCTTGCAATTGATAATGCCTTCGATCCTAAAATTTATGAGCAGGCTTTTCAAAATGAATTTTGTTTAGGAAAGAACTTATTGATCGTTCCGGTAGAAAGCAATAAAGATTTTACGAAAGTCTATTTACCAAAAGGTACCTGGTACGACCTGTATGCTGATTCTGTTGAACAGGGCGGCAAAGAAACGATCATTGAATTATCTACAGCCAAATTACCGGTGTATGTAAAAGAAAGTTCTATAACGCCGATGCAATCATTAGTTCAATCGACATCGATAGCTCCTACTGATACTTTGTACTTACACATCTACAAAGGAAATATTTCCAACACATTTGTATATTATGAGGATGATGGTAAATCTTACGATTATGAAAAAGGTAGTTTCTATAAAAGAAATATCAGTTTCGATCCGCAACAAAAAACAATTGTACTGGATAAAGTAGAAGGACAACTAGTATCAAAATTCAAAACAATTTTATTAGTGTTACATGGTTTTGATAGCAATGATAAACTAACGATCAATAATGCTTCTCTATCAACAAAAAATACAACGATCTCTTTCTTATCGCCCATCACATCATTTAGCGCCGATGGCTTAATAAAACCGGTTGATAGTTGCAAAGTAATAACTGCAGCTATTAAGAATGATAATGGTAAAATAACTATAGGCTTCTAACTCCGTAGGAATTACCTCTTTGTAGAAAATTGATATTCCTTGCAACCCGAATTCCTTAGGAGTTACCCATGTTATGATAAGAATAGGGCTACTCCTACGGAGTAGAAAAAATGCTTTTATACTATTATTCTACAAAGGGGTTGTCCCGCTGGGACAATTCGAGCTATCTCCTCTCCGCTTCTTATTTATTATCCCTTCAATTAATTCCGTTATCTTGATCAGGTTATGGAAAATTTTGATACCATCGTTATTGGTTCCGGTGCAGGTGGTTTATCTACTGCTATTTGTCTTGCCCGTGCCGGCCAAAAAGTATTGGTGCTCGAGCAACATTATGTGCCGGGCGGATGGTGCCATAGTTTTCATTTAAATGGCCAACGTTTTAGTCCGGGTGTGCATTATATCGGACAAATGGAAAAAGGTTCTTCTACCAGTGAATTATTTGAAGCCCTCGGCATTGCCAACGACCTGATCTTCTTTAAAATGAATACTGCCGCTTACGAACATTGCTGGATCGGCGATGAGCGTATCGACATGCCTGCGGGCCCTGAACAATTATATAATGCTCTTAGTAAACGTTTTCCCGCAGAGAAAAAAGGATTAAAGAAGTATTTGAAAGTTGTAGCGCAGGTCAGCAAACAAATATATTTAATACCAAAAATGAATGGCTTTTGGGATAATGTGACTATTCCCTTTCGCACAGCTCAATTGGGCAAGTATGGACTGTTCAGCCTGAAAAAAGTCATCGACTGGCATATTAAGGATCCGCTGCTTAAACAAGTGTTAAATGTACAATGCGGTGATCACGGGTTACCTCCTACCCAGGCAAGTTTTCCTTTACACTGCGCCGTTATGGATCATTATATCCAGGGCGGTTATTACCCAATGGGCGGTGGTTCTGCTATTGTAAAAGCCATGACGAACAACATAAAAAAACATGGCGGAGAAATAAGGGTATCACAATCCGTAAAACGCATTTTGCTTGAAACAGATGGAAAGAAAAAGCGCGCGGTTGGCGTAGAGTTAGAAAACGGAGAAATAATAAAAGCAGACAGGGTTGTATCAAACGCCGATCCTGATAAGACCTATTTACAATTGATAGGCAAAGAAAATTTAAGTAAAAAATTGCTTAAGAAACTGGATAAAACAACTTACTCTGTTACGTCACTTATATTATTTTTAACGGTGGATATGGATGTGCGTGAAGCCGGCATGGATTCAGGAAATATTTGGATGTTACGCGACCGGGACCTGGATGATCTTTTCAAAGAAATGTCTGCCGATGATATTTTAACGGAAGATGATTTCCCTGCAGCTTTTATCAGTTGTACAACATTAAAAGATCCGGCAAGCTTTAATGGGCGCTACCATAATATCGAAGTGGTTACTTTTATCAATTACGCTCCATTCGCAAAGTTTGAACATGAAGACCCTGAACGATCGGAAGAATATTTGCGATACAAAAAACGCGTCTGCGAAAAGCTGCTGGCCAATCTGGAAAAAGTATTGCCGCAGGTTCGTAATCATATCGTTCAGATGGAACTGGGAACCCCTATTACCAATGAATTTTATGTAAACTCAACAAACGGCAGCGTGTACGGGACAGAAAAAAACTTTAAACAGACCGGCCCTTTTGCTTTTGGTAATAAATCAGAAATAGAAAATCTATACATGTGTGGCGCCAGTATATTGGCACATGGCGTTGGCGGTGCTACCAATTCCGGTATACAAACTGCAGCAAAGATCCTGGGTTGTACAATTGACCATTTACTTACACTGCAGCCGGATCAGCAAGTACGTATATACGATGCAGAAGATCGTTCCCAATGGCCATCCTCTGTTTTTCAAAAGATGGAAGACAAAAAAAGAAACTTCAAAGAGATCCTTATCTAATAATAACCTTAACTGACTCCCCAGATATAGGAAAGCATAAAATTTAAAAACTCTTGTCATCCTGATGTACGAAGGATCTAATCATTAATCAATCATTCTGCTGGTTTGGAATAAGATGCTTCGTACCTCAGCATGACAAAAGAAGGCTGAAATGCAATGATTGGTATTATTCGAAGAGTACTTTCCTAAATCTGGTAGTCAGTATAACCCTGTATCCTGTTCATTGTCAATGTTAAATCATAAACATGGCATTCATTTTGTGGTAATACTATAGAATTAACATGTTTAACCCCCTACTTGCGAATTATTTTTTTTAAATTGTAAGTAACTAAAACGATTACTATGATAAACTTTCATGAAATTAGGATCGGTGATTATGTAATTGCCGATAACGATGGCGATAAAAAACAAGGAGAAGTAACAGACCTGAATGGAGATGAAAAACAGGTTTGTGTCGATACAGGACAAGCTTTCTGGTATGAATTAGATCAGTTAAGCGGCATTCCGCTTGATGAAAAACAATTAATAAACCTACGGTTTGAAAAACAATTAAATGCCGATGGCTCTATCAAATACATGAAAGGAGCTTTCCGAATTCTATTGCACGCAAAAGATAATTTTACAACTTTTGAAATATGGTACAGGGATGAAAGAAGGCATATTACATCACCTTTATTTGTACACAATCTTCAAAATCATTTTTTAGAAATGACAAAGGTTCATCTGAATGATGAAGCTTATGCATAAAAAGTTAACTAACTTTTGTTTCACATAAATAAAGCCCGGTTGAATAAACCGGGCTTTATTTATGTCGCGATCAACCCATTGTAAAGAAATTGTAGGACCTACGATATAAAGGCCAAACATAAAAATAGAGCTAACAAAATTTTGTTAGCTCTATTTTTTAATCATCAATCACTAATTATCTATTTTTAGTAGATAACTTCGATATAGGGCGGGATCAAAAATTCAATTGATTGAATCGATCTTTCCTCCTTTTAATGATACCAGCCACAATAAAATATTTCTGCCTGACATCATTAAATCATAAGTAAGGGTACATCAATCATAACTTATTCACTGATTTAAACAGAAATTATTGTGCCAAATAGCTGGTTTATAGAAATTATTTATAAATTGTAGTGCTTCACGAGATAATACCACTAACACTAGCTGATATGAACAAACTATTATTGATCTTACTATGTATATTAATTACAGGTACGGGCTTTTCTCAAAACCTTAATTTGCTTAACAAAAGTAAAAAGTCGATCAAGAAATTGTTTTTCACAAACAGTTACGGCCGAAAACTGAATGCAACAACCGAACAAACCGACTCTTCAGTAGCTTTTATTTTAAGGGATTCCTCTTTTCACCATGTTGATGTAACAGCCTATTTTGATGCAAGGTCTAAATCATATAAACAAAAAATCTGGACAGACTGTGATTCCTGCTGCAAAAAATACATACACGATATCGTATCCAAATGGAAGCAGCTAAACGACACGCTGTATATGTCGAAAGATTTTATTTTAACAGACACAAGGCAAAATGATCCTTTCTCATTTATTATCATAAGAAATCCATTCAATAAAGAAGCCTATAAAGCTATAATAGCTGGTAAGAATAATCGTTACCTCTATCTCTTGCAATTCTTTTTGAAGGAATAAATAACAATCAGGGTACTATCGAGACAGGTATCGCTGAAAGGCATTACATGAATTTGTAGGGGTATGAACCCTTTCGGACCCACTACTACTCCACAAATAAGAAAACAAAGACCAATAAAACGACTTGCTCTCATTCCTAATAAAAAAGGGTACTGGGAAAGATAATCTACAAATCCATTTTAAACGTGTACTTTACCGTTTATTCAATAATAACTCACTTGTAAGTATGAAATCATTTAGTATAGAGCAAATTAATGCAATTTTAGGAGGAGTTATTGTTGGTAACACTACACAAACCATTACCGGCCCGGAACAAATAGAACTGGCCAATAACAATCAGATCACATTTATCGGTAATAGAAAATACTTCAAGTTGTGGGAGAACTCAAAAGCCTGCGCTGCTATTGTAAATGATACCTTAGATGTAGAACCCGGTGAAAACAAGGTTTTCATAAAAGTTAAAGATGCCGATCTGGCAATGGCATTATTGTTAGAAATTTTTATTCCTGCAGCACCGCTTTTTGACCATGCTATTCATCCGTCTGCAATTGTTCATGCTACTGCAAAGATCGGAGCCGGCAGTAGAATTGGTGCGGGATGTTATGTCGGCGCAAATGTTACGCTCGGAACAAATGTTACTTTATATCCAAACGCCACTGTTCTTGATGAAACAACTATTGGCAACAATACAATTATATGGTCTGGCGTAGTTATTCGTGAACGTTGCATTATTGGGAACAACTGCATCTTACATCCTAATTCGACTATCGGCGCCGATGGCTTTGGCTTTCGTCCGGCTCCGGGTGGAAGAGGATTAATAAAAGTTCCTCAAATTGGAAATGTTGTTTTAGGTAACGGCGTAGAAATTGGTGCAAACTCTTGTGTTGACAGAGGTAAATTCAGTTCAACTATACTTGGCGATGGTACTAAGATCGATAACCTGGTTCAGATCGGACATAATTGTAAAACCGGTATGTTCTGTATAATGGCCGGACATAGCGGACTTGCCGGTTCAGTTACACTTGGTAATGGTGTAATAATCGGAGGCAGCGCTTCTATTAAAGATCATACCACTATTGGTGATGGCGCTGTTATTGGCGCTGGTTCAGGTGTTGTAGGAGATGTGGAAGCCGGTAAAACGATGCTCGGTTATCCTGCTTTGGAATCTCGTGAAACATTGAAGCAATGGGTAATATTACGCAAGTTAGTAAGAGAAGCAAATGTAAAACCTGTTGCAGTACTTGCATAATTATTTCTGACCTACTGATCTAAGTTTATATAAAATATTAAAAAGAGTTTGTAGTTAATAGCTACAAACTCTTTTTTTGTCGTGCAAATATAAAATTATTTAATGCTGCTTGCCTTGGTACATAACCTTGTAGAATGCCGCCGTTGGACGTCCCGTGAACCGATCTTTAAGTTTTAATAACGTCATGAAAATTCCTTTCATATCCTAAATTTAAGCATTAGTTTTATAAATAAAGACTAACATGAAAACCAAAAGAAAGGCTGTGTCTACTTTTACTAATTACTTTAAATTGACAGTATTCTTATGCTTTATCTGTTACCTTATATACTATATGTATGATGGTATTCAAAGTAGAATATCATTACGTTCTCATCCCAAGAAAGTAGTAATAGGAACAGTAATAGATGAAACATATTACTGGGCCAATAATGGTGTTTCTCATTTACATACTTACAAATATAAATTTACTATTGATGGTAAAGAATATACAGGTATTTGTCCTAATACTGGTTATAAGGTCGGAGATACTCTTTCTGTTGAGTATGTCGTAGATCATCCTGATTATAATGTAAGTTATCCAAGCGCATATGATGAATAGATAATCCTTGTGCCCCCACAAACCAACCTTTAATTTTAGTAATGTTATGAAGATTGATCGAAGCGAATGGTTCATGGGAACAGGTAACTATATACCTGTTAGACCATGTTGATGAAAAAAATAGAGATATCTATTTCACTTTTGACATTGTTGCAGTATTTTGAATAGTTTCTTTATCTATCCATTTTGCTGGTATTTCGCCGCTCTCATCCCCTTGAAATTTTAAAATATTGCCATCAATTTTAACTAGCCACATGTAATTAATTTTTCTTTGCTCACCGCTTACCCCAGTTATATGTATTAAAACAGGATTGTATGATAAATCCAATAAATAATTTGGAGTATCCGATACACTCATATTTACTTTTGGAGCAGAAAAGGTTTGTATAAGATGGGAACTATCTACAAATTTTAAACCCATTACTAATGATTCAGTCGTATCATTTAAAATCCAACTTGTACCGATTAAATCTTTGTATGTAACTTTCTGACTGAAAGAATTGATTGACAATAACAGGAAAATAGATAATAGTAAGTTTTTCATAATTCAAATGTAATAAAAAAGGCTACATTTAGCAGCCCAAAGTTATGTTAGTCATTTACCCTCCACCCATTCTCTTGTCCCCACGAACCAATCTTCAAATTTTATTAATGGAATGAGATTGATCAGAGCGAATGGTTCGTGGGGACACGAACCAAGGCGAAGAACCTCTGAATGATTTGATTCGGAGAAAATTTGCCGACAATTAGAATATGAATATGAAAAAGGATAAATAGTTTTCGCTACTGCCTTGGTTCGTCAGCTATATTGCCAAACTGCCTGTAGGTGGCTGGACCTCTCCTCTACTCGCTATCGGATAAATCCTGTGGAATTTCAAGCCCCTTTTTAAAATTTTCAATATTTGAATGATTATGGTTTTTGTCATACCATTTTTTAAATGTAATTGCCGTGAAAATAAAAACAACAAATAAAATCAAATTACCAATTAGAAAATTAGCTTGCAAGCCTTTATAAAGAGTAATCGCATTATTGATATTCCAATTACTTTTCCACAATAATAAAACTAAGCAAATGACAAATCCAAAAAACCAAAGTAATAACTCTAAGTTAGTTTTCTGTCTCCATTTTTTTACTTCATTGGTAATGTATAAATCTCTAGCTATTTGTTTTTGTTTTAGCCTGCTTTTCGCTTCCTGTTGTTGAATTTCTAATATCTGTTTTTTTAAGGCACCGATTTCTACATCTTTTGCACTAGTAATTTTTGAAGTGGTGTCCATTTCGTTCTCAAGTTCACTCTTTTTATTCTTCAATTCTTGCCTTGCTTTGTCAAGGCCTGCAACCTGTTTTTCGAACTTTTGAAAAAGAGTTTCAAATTTTTGAACTCTTTCATTTTCGTCATTCTCTTGAAGTTGAGCCTCTTCTTTAATTCGTCTAGCAAATTCTGCTTGATTTTTTTGTGCTAAATTATTTAAGTCATTGATATTTTTTAGCTGTCTATGAGATATTCTAGAAGAAATTAGCAGGATGTCTTTGTCTGTAATTAATTCTCCTCTGTATTTTTGTATATTCTCGTCCAATTCTTTAATTATACTCGCCTTAGGCAATGAGCTATTAAGGGTAAAAGCTACAATAGAAGATAGTCCAATATCAATTAATTCATTGCTATCTATACTCTGTGTCAAGCTAGGATTAGCCAACCATAGAATGTTCAATAATTCATCGGCCCTAATTGTTTCTGCTTGAAATTCATTATTTGAAACATTCTCTCTTTGTTCTTCAGTGTCGTGTGTGATTGAATTGTTAACAAACCAACAGTTTACCTTTTCAAATTCTTTTATTTTTCTTACTCTTTTTTCCCTGACATAGTATAATACTGTCGCATCGTGTAAAGCTGCGTAATGTGATGACCTATATCTTTTAAAGTTTTCGTATTCGTTACTATGTTTCGCAAGATTTTTATACTTTTCAGTATGCGGCAAAATGCTTATCCCTTTTTCAGAAAATGTATTTTCTAAATTATCTGCAATTCTCTCTAGATCATTTCTATTCAATTTTTTTCTCTCGCAAGCATTGTAAATATCTTCGGGGTTAATTCTTTTTGAAAGAACAGAATGAGAATAATACTCTGCCTTCTTTTGTATCAGACCTCTTGTCTCTTCAATGGTGTCATTTAATATCGTAAACCTATACCCCAAATTTTTGCAAACTTCAATTAACTTATTGCAAGAATGTGTTGCTTCAGGCGTATTAAGGTCTAATAAACTAATTAAAAAATTTGTATCAAATACTAATTCTACATTCTCTTTTAAGTTATCGGTTTTGTATTCTAAATAACTTGATATAATTGAGCCTAAATAAATATTTCTAATTATTTCAAACACATCTGGAATTTTTCTAAAAAACTCTATGAATTGTGCTTCTACAGTATAGTCCTTACCATTAGAATGGTTTGAATTGGACAAGTATTTTGAAATTGACACTTTATTTTTATCAATGAAATCAAAAATTGTCGTTTTTTCTTTTAACTCAATATTGTTAATTCGATTGAAGTCTAAATAAAGTTTTTCAATGGTTTCGATTTCTCTTTTACTTTCTTGTATTTTTTCTTCAAAATCTTCAAAGTAAAAATTCTTTAGAATAAATGAACAGTCGCTATGTATTTGAAAATTTGCCTGACCATCCACATTAACCTCTTTGGCGATTTCGAAAAGTATTAGTTTTAAAACAGGTAATGGGAAATCAATTGTATATAGCTCGTTGGATATTTCGTGAATTTCTTGTATCGATTTACCACTTAAAACTCCTTTGGAATTGAGTTTATATAACGCTCTTTTTATTAAAGGAATGAATGGATCAATTGGCCCTTTAATTAATGTTCCTGAATTTCTAACATGTGCAAGTAGGCTATAAGTTATTGCTTTATTTTCTATCATTTATTTGTTTCTTTCTCTGTTTGTTAGGGTCTGTCACAAATATATATGATAAGAATCCATTCCAATCATTTTTATAGTATTAATAATCAGTTTCTAGTATTACACTTGGGGGATTGTAGTTATAGACGCGCACACGATCTTTTAAAATAGATTAGAGAATATTTCTTATAAAAAAAGGCTAACAAAATCTGTTAGCCTTTTAAAGTAATGATGTTAGAAACCTACTTCTGCGAATCAGCAAATTCTTTGCGAATGATATTCAATGCGCCACCGGCTTTGAACCATTCAATTTGTTGTTCGTTGTAAGTATGGTTTACATTGATGATATCTGTTGAGCCATCTTTGTGGTTCAATACAACTTGTAATTGTCTGCCTGGTGCAAACTTTGTTAAGCCATCTATATCGATGATATCATCTTCTAATATTTTGTTGTAATCTTCTTTGTCTGCGAAAATTAAACCCAACATACCTTGTTTTTTTAGGTTTGTTTCGTGGATACGTGCAAATGATTTTACCAATACCGCACGTACGCCTAAGTGGCGAGGTTCCATAGCAGCGTGTTCTCTTGAAGAGCCTTCGCCATAGTTCTCATCTCCTACTACGATGGTTCCGATGCCTGCAGCTTTGTAGGCACGTTGTGTTGCAGGTACTGGACCGTAAACGCCTGTCAATTCATTTTTTACGTTATCAGTTTTTTCGTTATAGAAATTCACTGCGCCGATCAGCATGTTGTTGCTGATATTATCTAAATGTCCGCGGAACTTTAACCATGGGCCTGCCATAGAGATATGATCCGTTGTACATTTTCCTTTTGCTTTGATCAACAAACGAAGGCCCTTTAAATCTGTACCTTCCCATGCAGCAAACGGATCTAACAATTGTAAACGTTTGCTTTCAGGAGAAACTTTAACCTGTACTTTGCTACCATCCAAAGCCGGAGCCTGGAAGCCTGCATCTTCAACAGCAAAACCTTTCAATGGTAATTCAAATCCTGTTGGAGGATCTAATTTAACCTGTTCGCCTTTATCGTTCGTTAATGTATCTGTTAATGGATTGAAATTTAAAGTACCTGCGATCGCCAATGCAGTCACTAGTTCAGGAGAACCAACAAATGCAAATGTGTTTGGATTACCATCCGCACGTTTTGCAAAGTTTCTGTTGAAGCTATGAACGATGGTATTCTTTTCTGCTTTTTCTGCACCAACTCTTGCCCACATACCGATACAAGGTCCGCATGCGTTAGCAAAAACCGTAGCACCTATTTTATCGAATGTTGCCAAGAAGCCGTCTCTTTCAATTGTATAACGAACCTGTTCGCTACCCGGCGTAATGGTAAATTCTGAATGTAGTTTTAAACCTTTATCTGAAACCTGTTTAGCCAGACTAACCGCTCTGCTGATATCTTCGTAAGAAGAGTTGGTACAACTACCGATCAAACCTACTTCAATTTTTGTAGGCCATCCGTTGGCTGCTGCTGCTTCTTTCATTTTAGAGATCGGCGTAGCCAGATCCGGCGTGAACGGACCGTTTAAATGTGGTTCTAATTCTGTTAAGTTAATTTCAATAACCTGGTCGAAATATTTTTCAGGATTTGCATATACTTCAGGATCTCCGGTTAAGTGTGCTTTGATCGCATCAGCGCCTGCAGCAATTTCTTCACGGCCAGTTGCTTTTAAATAACGGCTCATGCTTTCATCATACCCAAAAGTCGATGTTGTTGCACCGATCTCAGCACCCATATTACAGATCGTTCCTTTACCGGTACAGCTCATAGAAGTTGCACCTTCACCAAAATATTCAACCACTGCACCTGTACCACCTTTTACGGTTAAGATACCGGCCACTTTTAAGATAACGTCTTTAGGAGCTGTCCAACCGTTTAATTTACCGGTTAGCTTAACACCAATTAATTTAGGCATTTTAAGTTCCCATGCCAATCCTGCCATTACATCACAGGCATCAGCACCACCCACACCGATCGCGATCATACCTAAACCACCTGCGTTTACTGTATGGCTATCTGTACCGATCATCATACCGCCAGGAAATGCGTAGTTCTCTAACACCACCTGGTGAATGATACCAGCACCCGGTTTCCAGAAACCGATACCGTATTTATTAGAAACAGAAGCAAGGAAATCATATACCTCGCTGCTTTCGTGAACTGCTCTGTCAAGATCTATTGCACTGCTAACTTTCGCTTCAATCAAATGATCACAATGCACAGTAGAAGGAACGGCAACTTTTGCTCTTCCTGATTGCATAAATTGTAATAAGGCCATTTGCGCCGTAGCATCCTGCATCGCAACGCGATCCGGGGCAAAATCAACATAACTTTTTCCTCTTTCCTGCGCAACGGTAGCATTACCTTCCCAAAGATGTGCGTACAAAATTTTCTCAGTTAGTGTTAATGGTTTGCCGGTCACTTTACGCGCCGCCTCAACCCTTGTGCCGAAATTGGCGTAAACCTTTTTGATCATTTCAATGTCGAAAGCCATACTTGTGTAGAATTTGGAGATTAGAAAATTACTCGATTAGAAATTGTATAATTCGAAAATTACCCGATTTTAAAACCAGCATGGCAAATTTACAAAAGTTCGGGTGATTTTTTCAACGAAATGTTATAATTTTTAGTTGTTTTAAAAGAGTTATTCATATTTGA
>DATHNS010000018.1:0-51117 GCA_035485735.1 Ferruginibacter sp. | reverse complement strand
CTGATTATTCTGCGGTACCACCGGTTCCGGGTAACGATGCCGTATCCATGGGAGGTATTGATACGCTTCACTATTCAGACAGTACCATTTACAGGGTAATATTGTCCTCTTTAGCGAATGCAAATTGTAGCGATACCGCACAAGTGACGGTGATAGTGGCTAGGAAATTAATTATTCCTAATATTATTTCACCAAATGCTGAAGGCCAGTATACGACATGGCATATTGGTAATATCGAACAATATCCTCAGGCACGTGTGAGTATATTTAACAGGTACGGTCAATTTGTTTTTGAATCTCCTGAAGGATATCCAATACCATGGGATGGAACAGATCATGGCCAGCCATTGGCTGTAGGAACTTACTTCTACATTATCGAAACAACGCCTGGCGCATCGCCATACAGCGGACCGATATCGATTGTGAGGTAAACTAAGAAAAATGTAGAAAAATATTATTACATCTGAGTAATAAGAAAGCCCTTTATAAAAAAGGGCTTTCTTATTTTGTTATCTGATCTGTAAATTATTTAGCAGACTTTTTCTTTGGAACCTTTGCACCTTCTTTTCTGGCTTCAGATAAGCCGATTGCAATAGCTTGTTTGGGATTGGTTACTGTTTTGCCGCTTCTACCGCTTTTAAGTGTGCCATGTTTTTCTTCATGCATAGCTTTCTCTACTTTGTGACCTGCTTCTTTTGAATACTTTGCCATAAAATATTTTTAGGTTAATAAATATTGTAGAAATCAATATGGAAATCCATGCCAATATTTCAACAAATAATTACGGATTGTTTTTCTCTTTTTCCTCAATTTCAATTTTCTCTTTTTTAATATCGGTTCGTAACAAATAGAATATACTCATATAGAGGTTTGCGATCCATACCAGAGAAAACAATGCAATCAAATATCCTTTCCAATTATCGAACAATAAATGATAGCGTGTAAGTAAAAGAAAACAGGTAGTTACATAATGACTAAAACAATATTCACAGGTGAATATGTAAAAGAATTTTCTGGTAATGACCGAACGAGCCTGCTTACTTTGGCGAATACAAAACTCCCTTGGTTCTTTAAATATTTCTTCATGTGTAACTGTCCATGAAATACAGGCAATAGGAATAGCCAATAGGAATAGATAGATAATTTCATTTGAAAGTGACACGATGAATCTTTTTAGTGATACACTGTAATGACGAAAATCAAGCCAGTATTTAAACCTGAATAAAGAAAGTTATTGTACCGTTGTATAAATTCTACGTAGAAATCCTTTCACGGACATGGAAATAGCTCTACAATCATCAATACTATCAACTGCCCAAAGTATGGCACAGTTTTCTTACAGTGTGCTAATTATTAATCAAAAAAAATTAAGTATGAAAAAGGTAATTTTTGCTGTATCGTTGTTCGCAGCTGTTTCGTTCATTGTCTCTTGTAATCAATCAGGTTCTACTGATAGTACCACAATAGCAAAGGATGCAAATGCTCAAAAAATAGATAGTAATTTAATCAATGACAGTATTACACGCGATACAAAATTTGCAGTAGCAGTTGCAAATGGAGGCATGGCAGAAGTTCAAATAAGTCAATTGGCATTATCAAAAAGCGCTAATTATGATGTAAAACAATTGGCTCAAATGATGGTGGAAGATCATACTAAAGCGAATCAGGCATTAAAGGAACTTGCAGCAAAAAAGAATATCACTTTGCCTGCAACCATCAGTGATGAAAAGCAAAAAAAATATGATAAACTGGCAAGTGAATCAGGTAGCGATTTTGATACGGATTATGCAGATTGTATGGTCGATGATCATACAAGTACCATTGATCTTTTTAAGAAAGAAGCAAATAATGGCAATGACTCGGATATTAAAGCTTGGGCTACTGCCATCATTCCAACATTAGAACATCATTTGGAAATGGCAGATTCTACTAAAGCCAGAGTTAACAGATAATATATAAAAAGATCTTGTTTAGATCGGTGGCCGGGTAACTGGCTGCCGATTTTTTTATGTCTTTATAGTAGGTATAAAAAATCCCACAACAATAAAGCTGTGGGATCGTATATGTGATACCAAAAAAGTTCTATCCGCTACAGCTGATGCAACCATCTTCCATGCTGCAGGTGCCGCCGTTCAAACCATCTTCAACATTTGCATTGCCTTCTACAACAGTTAAACTGTGTAGATCAATCAATGGTTCAACTGTTTTACCACCTTGTTTTTCAACAGTGAACTGCACTGCCTGTGCTGCTGCTTTTGAACGTAAATAATACATACCTGTTTTAAGCCCCTTGCGCCATCCGTAAAAATGCATAGAGGTTAATTTACTTGTGGTAGGGGTATCAACAAATAAATTAAGAGATTGTGACTGACAAATATAAGCGCCTCTATCTGCAGCAAGATCTATCAATGTACGTTGTTTGATCTCCCAAACAGTTTTGTATATTTCTTTGATATGATCAGGAATACTATCAATTTTTTGAACGGAACCATTGTGAGAGATGATATGATTTTTCATCTCATCATTCCATAGATTTAATTCGACCAAGTCTTTCAACAAATGTTTATTTACTACAACAAATTCACCGCTTAATACTCTTCTTACATAAATGTTAGAAGTGTAAGGTTCAAAACATTCGTTATTACCTAATATTTGTGAAGTAGAAGCTGTTGGCATTGGTGCAACCAATAAAGAGTTTCTCACACCATATTTTAACACTTCTGATTTCAACGTGTACCAGTCCCAACGTAAGGTTGGCTCTACGTTCCATAGATCGAATTGGAACTGTGCTTTTGATACAGGAGAGCCAGGATAACTTTCGTATGCGCCATCTTTTTTAGCCAGATCCTTGCTTGCGGTCATTGCTGCAAAGTAGATGGTCTCAAAAATTTCTATGTTCAATTTTTTAGCTTCTTCACTTTCGAAAGGCAGGCGCATTAAAATAAAGGCATCTGCCAGACCTTGTACACCTAGGCCGATAGGGCGGTGGCGCATATTAGAATATCTTGCTTCTTCAACAGGATAAAAGTTATTGTCAATTACTTTGTTCAGGTTCTTGGTTACTTCGTATGTTACTTCATATAATTTTTCATGATCAAATTTGCCGTTGATAACATAACGAGGTAATGCTAAGGAAGCAAGGTTACAAACAGCTATTTCTTTTTCAGAAGTATACTCTAAAATTTCTGTACAAAGGTTAGAGCTTTTGATCGTTCCTAAGTTCTGCTGATTGCTTTTGCCGTTAGCAGCATCTTTATATAATAAGTAAGGTGTACCAGTTTCAATTTGTGCATCTAAAATAGCGAACCAAAGATCTTGTGCTTTCACTACTTTTCTGGCACGTCCCTCTTTTTCGTAGGTCGTGTATAATTTTTCAAATTCGGCTCCCCAGCATTCGTGCAAGTTGGGTGCTTCGCTAGGAGAGAACAGGCTCCAATCTCCGCCTTCTTCCACTCTTTTCATAAATAGATCCGGTATCCATAATGCATAGAAAAGATCTCTTGCACGCATTTCTTCTTTACCATGATTTTTGCGCAGGTCCAAGAATTCAAATACGTCGGCATGCCATGGTTCCAAATAAATTGCAAAGGCGCCTTTACGTTTTCCACCTCCCTGATCTACATAACGAGCTGTATCATTGAATACTTTTAGCATGGGTATAATACCATTACTTGTACCATTTGTACCACCGATATAACTACCTGTAGCACGGATATTATGGATAGATAAACCAATGCCACCGGCACTTTGAGAGATTTTAGCCGTTTGTTTCAATGTATCGTAAATACCCTCAATGCTATCATCTTTCATTGTCAGCAAAAAGCATGAGCTCATTTGCGGCTTAGGCGTACCTGCATTAAATAAAGTAGGCGTTCCATGTGTATACCAGCGCTCACTCATTAAGTGATATGTTTTGATAGCCGATTCGATATCTTCTTTATGGATACCGATAGCAACCCTCATGTACATGTGTTGAGGACGTTCAGCAATTTTACCATCTAATTTTAATAGGTAAGATTTTTCCAATGTTTTGAAACCGAAATAATCAAAACCATAATCTCTATCGTAGATGATCGTTGAATCTAATAGCTCAGCATTTTTTTCAATGATGGCCCAAACATCATCAGCGATCAATGGTAAATATTTATCACTTTTCGGATCTGTGTATTCAAACAATAAACGCATTGTTTCAGAAAAACTTTTTAGCGTATTCTTATGCAGGTTGCTTACCGCAATGCGACTTGCTAACAAAGCATAATCCGGGTGTTTTACTGTTAATGAGGCCGCTGTTTCCGCAGCAAGGTTGTCCAGCTCCGTGGTGCTTACACCATCGAACAAACCTTCAATTACTTTTTTAGCTACATCGATCGAACTGACAAAGCGCCTGTCTAAACTGTAGCAAAGCTTTTCGATACGGGCTGTTATCTTATCGAATTTTACGCTCTCTGTTTTATTGTTTCTTTTTAATACTTGCATAGCAACTAGAATTTATTGGGGTAGTAATATTATTAGTACTGTTATTTATTTTATTGATTCATTGTTTTTTTAAAAATCTTCTTCTAAAGAAAAAGTCTGTGATTCTTTAGTTCCGCCAACGCCTGATTTTTGGTAGTCGCCTACACGTTTCTCAAAGAAGTTTGTTTTCCCTTCCAAAGAGATCATTTCCATGAAATCAAAAGGGTTGGTGGTATTGTATATTTTTGTATACCCTAATTCACTGATCCATCTGTCGGCAACAAACTCAATATATTGCTGCATCAGTTTAGCATTCATACCGATCAACGCAACCGGTAAAGCTTCTGTTATAAATTCTTTTTCTATATCAACTGCATCTCTGATGATTCCGTGTACCTGTTCTTCTGATAATTTATTACTTAACATGCTATACAATAAGCATGCAAATTCACAGTGCAAGCCTTCATCTCTACTAATTAATTCGTTGCTGAAAGTCAATCCTGGCATTAGGCCTCTTTTCTTTAACCAGAAAATAGAGCAAAAACTTCCACTAAAAAATATTCCTTCTACTGCAGCAAAAGCAACAAGCCGTTCTGCGAAAGTTCCGTTCTCGATCCAACGCATAGCCCAATCCGCTTTTCTTTTTACGGCAGGGATGGTATCAATTGCATGAAACAAACGATTTTTTTCATGAGGATCTTTTATGTAGGTATCGATCAGTAAAGCATATGTTTCAGAATGGATATTTTCCATCATGATCTGAAAGCCGTAAAAACATCTTGCCTCGGGCAATTGTACTTCGCTCATAAAATTTACGGCAAGGTTCTCGTTCACAATTCCATCGCTTGCGGCAAAAAAAGCCAATACATGGGATACGAAATGTCTTTCCCCATCATTTAAATTGGCCCAATCTTTCATGTCGCTGCCCAGATCAATTTCTTCTGCAGTCCAAAAGCTGGCTTCATGTTTTTTATACTGTTCCCAGATCTTTGGGTAATTTATTGGAAGAATAACGAAGCGGTCTTTGTTTTCTCTTAATAAAAGTTCATCCTGATTGCTCATTTCTTAAAATATTTTGGCTAATAGTTTACACTATTAATTAATAGTTATGCTTGCGTTAGAAAGTTGGTGATTATTTTTTGCGTGTTCTGTAGCAGTTAACAAATTATTAATATTGACTACAAATTGCACTACAAGAATACTAAGGAATAGCAACTTTATGGTATCAATTTATTAAGACAGTGTTGAAAACATATCTTGGATAAGAATTAATGTTTTAAAAATGAGAAGGAGCAAGGAATTTAAAGATATATAATTAAATAATAATGTATGTAATTTAATATAATCTTAATAAGTTGAAGGAATAACGGGTAGTAAAAAACTATATGGCTGGAATTAATTCTGCAATTTCATCCATGTTAATTCCTGAATGGCTTTCATCATAAATACAATGGCCATCTTTAATTAAAAGTACTTGAGGAGATTCGTGGTGAACTTTAAAATCTTCAGCGATCTTTTGAGAGATATTTCTATGCTGAATAAGATCAAGAATATAATAGTTAACAGCAGGGGAAGAAGAGGCTCTTTCTAACCTGGATTTAGCCATGCTGCTAATAGAACAGCGTGTACTATGTTTAAATATTACCTGTGGTGTCTCTTTTGACTGATTTTTGATATCGTCAAGCTGAGATTCTTCTTTTAATTCGATCCAATCCATGACTTCCGGTTTAGTGAACAATACCATCTGCTGCAGGACATCCGTAACCTCTTCTGCTTGATCCACAAGATGTTAGAGTAACAGCTATGGTGCAAGCTACCAATAGTATTAAGATAATCTTCTTCATATAAATGTCTGATTTGAGAGTAAATTAAAATAAAAATTCGTGCAAACCTACAAAATTGACTGATTATTTCATACTAATTCTTTTGGCTGCTATATTGTAATAACGAAATTTTGTGCCTAAAATTTTGTAAAGTGCTGTTTTTGGAAATAATATTTCATTTTATTTCATTCGCCGGAGTTCCGATTCTGTATAATTTTTCATTGTTTTTTCAATTGAAAATTTAGCAGCATTATAATCGGTTGATTTATTTTTCGGGATAGATAAACTTTTCCAATTGCCATCCTTTAATTGTTTTGCATAAAAAACAATTTGCCCGATATGATAAGAACTATGTGCCAAATGCCGGCTAATGGCCTCTATCACGGTATGTCCCTCATTTCTGATATAAACAATATCCGAAAGTTGTTCGGGTCTCAATTCATTGAATGTGGTAAAAAAACAATTCCACCCTTCGTTCCATTTTTGTAAAATGGTAGTTTTATCGGGTACCGTTATTTCAAATTCGGCATCTCTGTTTCGGGAAGGTTTTTCACCATCTGTCGTTAAAAAATCAGTCCACCTGGACAACATATTACCAGACATATGTTTGATAATGGCTGCAATGCTATTGGTATCTTCCTGTACGGTAATAAATAGTTGCTCAGGTTCCAACTGATCCATTGCTTTTTCCGCCAGCATTTTGTAATACTCAAACTGCTTTTTTACACTTAACAGGTATTGTTCGTTACTATTCATTTGTGCCGTATTTTATCTAATAAATTTACATTCCTTTTTGTACTTTTAAGACAGGAAATAAAAAATAATGAATAATTAAGATTGGCGATTTTATAATTAACATCTATTTACCTATTGCTACAAATTAGTTGTATATTTTTACAGCATGCGTTTTATCGTCACCATCATATTGTTTGCAACCACTACCTTATTTTTTTCTTGTAGTTCACCCAGGGCCTTGGAATACCGCAATGTATCAGGATTTTCCGTTAGTAAGCTTGGCTTTGATTCGTCTACAGTAAATATGAATATTGTTTATTATAACCCGAATCATTTTTCAATGCAATTGAAGAGAACAGATTTGGATATTTTTATTGATAGTAATTATGTTGGCCATACAACACAAGATGCCCAGGTAAAAATTCCTGCCCGGTCTGAATTTAATATTCCGCTGAGTGTGCAGGTGAATATGAGTACCATTTTTCAAAATGCACTGGCTGCATTGCTTATCAAATCCATTCATGTAAAAGTTAGCGGAAACATCCGTGCAGGGAAAGCGCATATCTATAAAAATTTCCCTGTCAATTATGTAGGCATCCAGCCTTTTTCTTTTTTCTAGCATATAAAAAAACCGCCCCAAGGGACGGCTCAAATCTTTTAAATAACTGCATCTGTTTATTGCCCGGCAGGTTTTGTACAAGCCATCGGTTTTTTGCAACAGGCAGGTAATCTTTTGTATGAATCTGAATCGGCTTTAACATCATCAGCGTCATATCCTACAGTAGCAATGGCGGCTTTGATATCTTCTACATTGATACGATCGGTTATGTATGTAACAGTGGTTGTTTTCTTTTTGTAATCAACATTTACTGCAGTTACACCTTCTTCACGCATCAAGTATTGTTCAATACGTTCCTTGCAATCTTCACATACTACAGTAGGTGTTTTGATCACTACTTTCTCAACCGCTTTTTGTTGGGCAAAACTTACCGTTACAAATGCTATCAAAGAGAGGAGCGTTAATTGTATTGCTTTCATAAATTTATTTTTATAAAGTTACTCATTTACTTTCCAATTTGCAGGGTCTTTACTCCAGTTTAACAAGGTGTTTTGCTGATCGGCGGTAACAATATTCTTTTCAACTGCTAATTCTATCAGGGTTGGGTAATTGGTCAGTGATTTATATATAACACCCGCATCTGCAAAAGCTTTTTCAGCCACAGCAAATCCATAATTGAAAATAGAGACCATGCCAATCACTTCTACACCTGCATTGCGTAATACTTCCACAACCTGCAGACTGCTTTTTCCTGTAGAGATCAGGTCTTCAAATACTAATACCTTTTGCCCTTTTTCATATGAGCCTTCTATTTGATTGCCTAAGCCATGTTCTTTAGGCTTCGGGCGGACATAGATATAAGGCAGCTTTAACTGATCTGCCACCATTACACCCCAGGGAATGCCCGCTGTAGCTACGCCGGCCAATACATCTGCTTCAGGGAATTGCTCGAAGGCGACGCTGCATAGCTCACTTTTGACAAAATCCCTGATATATGGAAATGATAGTACTTTTCTGTTATCACAATAAATAGGGCTTTTCCAGCCGCTTGCCCAAGTAAACGGTTCTTTGGGACTTAGCTTAATTGCATTAATTTGTAACAGTTTTTCAGCTACAGCTTTCTCATTTGTCATACTGCAAATTTGAAGGTTGAAATTTATAATTTGAAATTTATTTATGTACATTAAAATTTACTTCGACGACAAACCCGTTTATTTGTGTGATGAGCTGAATGAGGAATTGACTGAAATACTGCGCCATCCTGATGCGGTGTTCATTGATGAAATGTCTACACCGGCTATTAATGCGTTGTTGCACGAGATAAAAAAAGAACAATTTCATGCCGGGGTGATGATCAATAAAAATCTTGCAGAGTTGAAAAAAGCTTTTTTTACTCATTTTACCGTTATTGAAGCGGCAGGCGGTATCGTACAGAATACTGATAAAGAATTTCTTTTTATTTATCGCCTTGACAAGTGGGATCTTCCAAAAGGAAAAGTAGAAGCCGGCGAAAAATTAGACGATTGCGCGATAAGGGAAGTTGAAGAGGAGACAGGCACCACCAATTTAACGTTGAAGAAAAAAGTGGGAGAGACCTATCACGCTTATAATGCTTTTGGCAAACACTTTTTAAAAACCAGCCACTGGTATCATATGGTTTGTGCGGCCGGACAAAAATCTATACCACAAACAGAAGAAAACATTACCGAAATAAGATGGGTGCATGCAAAAAATATACGGGAGCTGCTGGAGAATACCTACCCGTCAATCAAAGATATATTGAGTATTTTTTTTGATACTGCCATGAGCTAATTGATACCGGATTATTTCTTCTTCCTTTTTCTTTTAGGATCCCACAGATCGTAGCGAACGAATAACGTTAAAGCATCGTTCTTTTTGTCGATCGTATTACCTGAAGTAGGATCATTATATTTCAGGTATGATTGTAATCCAATAGCATAGCGAACTCCAAAGGAAAGCTGCTTCCATTGGTATTGGCTTTCTATCAATCCCTGGAAACTGTTTTTTGTGATGGTTATATTTGAATCGTTGCTATTGTTTGTTACGATGGTAGAACTAATAACAGAATCATTTGCTGACCCATACATTTTTTTACGAACATCTTGTTGGCTAACATGCCCTGCAAGATTATTGTATATTACCCCAACACCTACAGACCAGTTAGGAATAATATAATAATCAAAACTTAACGGCACTTGATTATAATACACTTTTTTGAGTACAGAAGTAGTGGTGACATAATTCAAAGGTTGATTCTGCACTTTTGAACTATACAATGCTTCCTGTAAATATTGCGGTGCTTTATATTTAAATTCTGCTTGTACAAACCATTTTTTTGCGGGCTGAATGCGAACAAATACGGATGGAATATAATCGGTAGCCAATGATGTTTTTGTATAAGCGTCATTAGGATAGATACAGTCGCAAGTTAACCGCATGGCCTGCTGTTCAGCTATTCCTACTGCAATATTCAGCTGTTTCTTTTTCTCGTCTTTCTTTTTAGTAGCATCTTTAGTTGCTGCAGCCACCAAGGTATTGGCTGTATCTTTTTTAATAACGGGATGTTTTGCTTTTTTCTTCGCTAAAATAGCTGTCCCAATTTTAATTAATCTTGTATTGTCTGTTGTATCCATTTCTTCAACATCATCATTGACTGTTCCAGCAGTTGAAATATTTATTTTTGTCTTACTTTTTGATATAACAACTGTATTTTTCTTTGAAGTATATAGGTGACTCTTTTTCGAAAAAACAGCTGCAGTAGCATGTTGGTGATAGGCCAATGCGGTATGATGAGCTTTATTATTTATTCTTTTTACCTCGGTTTTCTTTTCTTTTATATCCGTGGTTGCAGCTTCAATACCATCGGATGACACGTCATTATTATCTATCGCATCTGCATTTTGCAACGACTTCTTTGTAGTTGATCTGGCAATAGTATTATTCAATGGCCTCTTTTTATTGTTCAGTTGATAGCCATTGTGATTAATTCTTTTATTTGCTGATTGAAAATGATTGCTATTTAAATCAGTAGTAGTTATCGAAGTTGCTATAGTATTTGAATGATTGTTTGTGGAGTTTTTCACAACTGTATTAGCGGTTACTATATTTTTGCCATGATGATTTCTTATCCCATCATTACCTGTATATTTTTTGTCGCTATTTATTGTATTACTTGCAACGTCATTCTTTTTGCTGTTGCTATTTGTATTTTTTACGATATGGCTAACTCCATTATTGGTTGATAGCTGCTCGTTATTATTTCTTGTATTATTTTTCGTATCCTCGCTATTAGTCGAGTTTGTATGTGCGTCGACCGTATTGTTTGTTCCTGATTGATCGTTTTGATTTTCAGTATTATTTTTTGTATCGTTAGTGTTGACAGATGTTGTGCCGCTATTGATCGTATTGTTGTTTGTTGCCTTTATATTACTAATTCCTGTATTGTTTTTCACATCATTTTTGATGGCTGATGTTGTGTTGTTATTGCTTGTCGTTACACCGTTGTTTTCAACGGTACTTTTCGTATCGTTATTATTTGCTTGTGGTGAATTGTTATTGGTTGTATTGCCGGCTGTTATTGTTTTATTATTAACGGATCCCTTATCAGTTTTATGTGAGCCAATTGATAGCCACAGAAGTGCAATAAGCAGTGCAGCACCCATTAATGAGCCCAATGCAATATTTCCCCAATTAGGTGGTGGTGCACCTTTATCGCGGTCTTTGTCTAAAAGCTTACTCATGTCTTCCCAGGCCGCATCCTCATTTGGAAGCGGCAGGTTTTTCAACTCCTGAGCGAGCTCTTTTTCATATCGTGTTAAATCACTCACTTATATTTTCTCTTAATAACTGCATTTTTAAATTTTTTCTTGCTTCACTTAAGTGCCATTTACTGGTTCCTTCACTTATTTGTAAAAGGATTGCTATTTCTTTATGGCCATAACCTTCTACGATATATAAATTAAAAACAACTTGTGTTGCCGCCGGTAATTTTTTAATTAAATGTAATATTTCATTAGCGTCTACTTTTGTGTCCGCCTCCGCATCTACGTGAACAGCATCCGCTTCATGCAATTCATTTGCCACAATTGTACTTTGTTTTGATTTGATATGATCTATGCAGGAATTGATAACAATCGTTCTGATCCAAGTATACAGGACCGCTTTTTTAGAATCGTATTTTTCTATATTTTTAAAAACTTTCAAAAATCCTGTATTTAAAACCAATTTCGCGTCATCTTCATCTTTTGTGTACCGGATACATAAATTCATCATGGAATCATAAAAGCTTCTGTACAAGCGTTCCTGAGCCTTACGGTCATTCTTCTTGCAACCTGCAATTATTTCGTTGATATGTTCTGTTTCCTTGTACAAATAATTATTTTCTATAATTTTCAAAAATACGTCTATCAAAATAAGAGTATTTTTTTATATTAAAATAAAAATAATTATATCAAAATACCCCGCAAGCAAAGCTTACGGGGTGTGTTAGTTTAGAAATTTGTATTGTTTCTATTGTTTTGTAGGGATGATATTTTTTATTTTTTAGTATCATTTATTGAAACGTAATGACAAGCTTAGGGGCTTTAGAGCTATCTGGAGACCCTTCACTTGAATAAAAAGATTGTGATCTGTAATCCCCCGCAGTTTGCATGGTTATGTTAAATCCATAGTTTGTACCAGGCGTTGCAACCATATCTTTTACCAACTGTGTAACATCAAGATCAGTTATATTAGAATTGAATTCTGATGTGGATGTTGGAGTTACTACTTCATCAACAGCTGTTACAGCCGGTGCATTATTATAAGTAATTGTTGTTTGATCCCAATCTGCTGTAGCTCTTTGTAACAACATTTCATTTGACAAAGGATACGGTGAACCGCTATAATAACTATCTCCCTGTGGAAATCCAACGTTTGCATACGTTGCAGAATCCAGCCCGTATAAAGTTAATTTAGCGGTTTTTATAACCCAACCTACAGGCAGATTATTTAATCCCGTAAATTTTATAAAAGCATTTGTCCATCCTTCACCAGCTCCATTAGCATAATATGTCCAATCTGTTATCATCAATACACTACCAGTACCATAAAGACCATTGCCATCGGCATATCCTGGTACATATGCAACTTCCGCATCCTGGCCAGTTGCAGCACCCGGTTGAAGTATTATTGTGTGATGAGGCTCAACAGTGACAGTAGTTGTATCAAAACCTGTTGTTCCAGCGTTATTAGTTGCCTGGAATTGCAAAACATAAGTACCCTCAACAAGGTTCTTTGCATAAGTTACGGCCGAGATATCACTGCTGAATGTTGGTAAAGAAGGCCCTGAAATTACAGACCACAGATAAGTGGTATTGGGTGTGGATCCGCTTATCACGGTTCCTGTTAATGTAACTGAATCTACAGGTAATATAATCGTTTGATCACTACCTGCATCTACTTTAACAGGTGCGGGCATATCACAATGCTTTCCGCAACTTGCAAAAATGGTTGTCAGTAATGATAGGGCAATAATTGAAAAACGGACTTGTTTCATAATTTTTTGTTTGGTTCTTTAGAATAAGATTTACTTTATTACATATACAGTATGTTCAGTAAAAGGGTTGGGTAAAGCAGTAATTATTTAAAAAAATATTTTTAAATAATTATGGCAGCAAAACAGGGAAGATGGGATAAATGAGTGAAGATCAGCTCTAAAATGCTTTATTTAGTACAGCTATCGTTAACCGGCTAATACAAATTAATTTGTCTGTTTCATCATATATCTTAATATCCCACACATGGGTATGGGCGCCTAAATGCAATGGACGGGCAACTCCTGTTACAAGGCCCTGCCTGGCGCTGCGAATATGATTGGCATTAATTTCCAATCCAACGCAACTGTATTTTTTAGAATCAACCACCAACTGTGCCGCAACACTGCCAACGGTTTCTGCCAATGCACAATTGGCACCCCCATGCAATAGTCCGAATGGTTGTTTGGTACGGTTATCAACAGGCATAGTTATTTTAATAAAATCATCGCCCAGTTCTTTCCATTGCATGCCCAAATGCTCTGCCATTGTTCCTGAAAACGGATTCAGGTCTTCTAATTTTAATGATTTGTTGAACCAGATTGACATGATAAGTAAGAATTGGTAATTAAATATTGATGATTTTCTCAACCTAAAGCGGCCTTTTTTTACAATAGCCGCTTTAATATTTGCCTGACTTAATTGATTCATTTACCACGGCAGGTAAGAACTGCGAAACCTCTCCACCATTTTTTAGTACATCACGCACCAGTGTTGATGCTACAGAAGTAAACTGCGGCAAACAGGTTAAAAATATTGTTTCTACACGGGGATCAAGACTGCGGTTCATATCAGCTATTGCCTTTTCGTATTCAAAATCATTTACGTAACGGATGCCTCTTAAAATAAAATTAGCACCCACTTCTTTACAGCAGTTGATGGTCAAACCTTCATATAAAACAGCATCAACTTTCGGTTCGTTCTTGTAAATTTCTTTTATCCATTGCAAGCGTAACTCTTCCGTAAAAGTGGGCACTTTATTTACGTTACGGCCAATGCCGATCACTAATTTATCGAACAAAGGAATGGCCCTGTTGATAATATCGGTATGTCCTAATGTAACGGGATCAAATGTGCCGGGGAATAAACAGATACGCATTGCTAAAATTGTTAATGGTTAATTGTAAATGATATGAAAATTACAATCATTCTAAATTTCAGCATTCAAATTAATCATTAATCATTAATAATTGACCATTAATTCTTATTGCCTGAAAGTAAGTACAGCACTGCCATACGTACCGCTACGCCGTTTTCTACCTGTTGTAAGATGATAGATTGTTTACTGTCTGCAACATCGCTGTCAATTTCCACACCGCGGTTAATGGGGCCCGGGTGCATGATAACGATCTCTTTTTTCAATCCATCCAGTAACTTTCTTGTAACGCCATAGGCGATATTATATTCTCTGAGAGAGGAAAACAGCACCTGGTTTTGTCGCTCTAACTGAATGCGAAGTACATTGGCTACATCGCACCATTCCAAAGCTTTTTTGAGATTGTATTCTACTTTTATGTGTAAGGCTTCGCTGATATATTTTGGAATGAGTGTTGGCGGGCCTGCTACCATTACTTCTGCGCCCATTTTTTTGAGCAGGTAGATATTGCTCAGTGCAACACGTGAGTGCATAATATCGCCTATCAAAACAATTTTCTTTCCTTGCAGCGTGCCTAATTTTTCGTTGATGGAAAAAGCATCTAACAATGCCTGTGTGGGATGTTCATTTATTCCGTCACCTGCATTCACAATAGCTGCGGGTATGTGTTTGGCTAAGAAGTGTGGCGCTCCGCTGGCGCTGTGCCGCATCACTACCATATCTACTTTCATACTGAGGATATTGTTTACTGTATCGAGTAAGCTTTCGCCTTTAGATACCGAAGAGCCTGATGCGGTGAAATTGATCGTATCGGCACCCAATCTTTTTTCTGCCAGCTCAAAAGATATTCTTGTGCGCGTAGAACTTTCGTAGAATAAATTCACTATAGTTATATCGCGCAGCGATGGAACCTTTTTAACCGGCCGTTGTAAAACTTCTTTAAATTGAGTGGCTGTAGATAAGATGATCGAGATATCTTCCTTAGTAAGGTCTTTAATGCCCAAGAGATGTTTGGTAGATAGTTGCATTAAGGGGCAAAGCTACAGTAATGATAGCCAAAAAACAAATCAAATAAGGAATAAAATAATTGAAGGTAATACTGCAATTGGGAATTAAATAATAAAGAAATGCTTAATGTTCAATGTTCAACTATCAATTTTCAATTATTAGTGTCCAAAAAATTATAAGGTTTTTTCAGTTGAGCATTGAAAATTGAACATTGAGTATTGATCATTCGTTCGATTCTTGGAGTTTAATAAAGTACAACAGTCTCCGTATCTTTTTGGATCTTTACCATTTGAGATATGATCGCGTCAATTGATTTGCCGCAGTAGTCGGGTTGTATCGGTAGTTCTCTATTGAACCTTCTGTTTACCAATACACATAATTCTACTTTTTTAGGTCTCCCGAAATCTATCAAAGCATCTAATGCGGCACGGATCGTTCTTCCGGTGTACAATACATCATCTATTAAAATAACTTCTTTTCCTTCTATAGAAAAATCGATCGTTGTTTTATTGGCCATTCTTATTTCATTACGAACATCGTCCCTATAGAAAGTGATATCTAACACACCGTATTTTACTTTTTCTTTTGGATATAACTCTTTGATGCATTCCACTATTCTATCACTAACATATATACCGCGTGGCTGTAAGCCAATAAAGACAACATCCTGCAAGCTCAAGTGGTTTTCCATCAGTTGATGAGCCAGTCTTAAAATGGTTAAGCGTAATTGCTGTTTATCGAGGATCGTTGTCAAATTGAAATATTATTCAGCGAATTTATCCATTATTAGCTGAATAAAAAAGGGATTGATAATTCAATCCCTTTTCTATATATCATTAAGACAGTCTAGTAACGTGAGTACCAATGGCCAAATTGGTAAAATAGCCCAACCTGAAAAACACCGTTATTTATATTTGCGTTGTTAGGAGCAGGGTCATTGTTGATATCATATATACCTACATTAAAGCGTGCGTCAATTCCAAGTCCACGGCGCGACATAAAAGCACCGCCGAATGCCCATGAAAAATCCGTACTCTTATAATCACTGCTTACATTATTGTTGTTGTCCCCATAACCTGTTTCTCTGGCGCTCAATAAAACACCGAACTGCGGACCAGTTTCTAATCGAAACCCATCTCTAAATTGGTATTGTAATAAAATAGGGAAATTCAGATAAGTAAGATGTGTAGTATAATTATGGCCGTTAAAACCATAAATACCCCCTTGCCCGGAAAAGACTGCTTCTGGTTGAAGAGAAAATCCACTAAATCCGTTAGAGAATTTTATGTTCAACAAAGCACCACCGTTCAGAGAGGCCCGTGGCGAATAATCATAGACTTGTTGTCCGGCGTCACTAAGATTGGCAATGTTGATACCACCTTTTAACCCAAATTCAACGCGCCCCTGTGCGCGTACTGAGTAACAGCTAAGTGCTACTAAGGTAATTAATAATGTCTTTTTCACGGTTTTATTTTTTTAGTTTACGATAATTGAAAACAAACACCATGCCATGTAAAAATGGTAGTGAGTGATAATCAATCCAATAGACTAAGTAAGCGAAAAAAAGTTTAACGCAACGCAAAAAATTGTAGAAATAAGTTCTCGTTTATTTTTCTTGTAAAAAAGGATACCTATAATCAACAGGCGAGGTGAACATTTCCTTGATCGTTCTGCAACTTAGCCAGCGATACAAATTAAGAATGCTGCCTGCTTTATCATTAGTGCCGCTTGCCCTGGCTCCACCAAAAGGCTGCTGGCCAACAACGGCTCCTGTGCATTTATCATTCACATAAAAATTACCTGCGCTATTGCGAAGTTTAGTAGTGGCTAATTCTATCGCGTATCTATCGCGCGAAATGATAGCGCCGGTCAATGCATAAGGAGAAGTGGTGTCAACAATTTTCAAAATATCCTCAAATTTATTTTCATCGTATACATACAATGTTAGCACGGGCCCAAATATTTCCTGGCACATGGTAATATAAGTAGGATCGGTCGTTTCTATTACTGTTGGTTCTATAAAGAAGCCGGTTGTTTTATCACAATTACCGCCCACTAATATTTTTACACCACTGTCTTTTTTCTTTGCTGCTTTTATGTATGCTTCTATTTTATCGAAGCTTCTTTCATCGATCACCGCATTGATGAAGTTGGTGAAGTCTTCGGTAGAACCCATCTTCATGGTCTTTATTTCAGCAACTAATTTCTTTTTTACTTCCGCAGCAATATTACTTGGGATATATGCCCTTGATGCGGCGCTACATTTTTGTCCCTGGAATTCAAAAGCGCCACGCGCCAATGCGGTTACTAAAACATCTACATCAGCACTTTTATGCGCGAGTATAAAATCTTTGCCGCCTGTTTCACCAACAATGCGTGGATACGATCTGTAATTGCCGGTGTTATCACCGATCGCTTTCCACATCGTATTAAAAACACCTGTGCTACCGGTGAAGTGTATGCCGGCAAAATCATTGTGTTTAAAACAGATGTCGCCTACAACAGCACCATCAACATAAATTAAATTAATAACGCCATCCGGCAGGCCGGCTTCTTTTAAAATACGCATAATTAATTGTGCGCTGTAAACCTGTGTGTAAGAGGGTTTCCAGATAACAACATTGCCTGCCATCGCACAAACAGTTGGTAGATTTCCTGCGATAGCAGTAAAATTAAAGGGTGTAACAGCCAACACAAATCCTTCTAACGGGCGATACTCGACCCGGTTATTTACACCCGGACTGCTAATTGGCTGCCCACGATATATCTCACTTAAATAATGAACATTGAAACGCAAAAAATCTATCAGCTCACAAGCCGCATCCAATTCTGCCTGTATCACATTTTTACTTTGTCCGAGCAGGGTAGTAGCTAAAATTTCTGCACGATATTTTGTTGCTAAAAGATCAGCGGCTTTTAAAAATATATTGGCCCTGTTTTCCCAGCTTATATTTGCCCATTTGTCTTTTGCTTTTAATGCAGCAGCAATTGCTTTTTTTACATGTGATGCATCACCTTCATGAAAGTGTCCTAACAAATGTTTACGCTCATGTGGCGGACGAATTTCTAATTTATTTCCGGTGCGTACTTCTTCGGAACCAATGTACATGGGCACGTCGATCTTTTTGCTTTTTAATTCTTTGAGAGAAGTTTTTAATTTTATTTTTTCAGGACTGTTAGGAGCGTAGTTGAGTACTGGCTCATTTGCTGGTAATGGGTAATAGAAATCTCCGAATTGCATAATAGAAAACCCCCTAAATCCCCCTGAAGGGGGACTTTTTGTACCCCTTTGTTTGAAGGATTTTTTATTTTTTACGTTAATAGATGTGATTTTATTTCTTTCAATACCTTTTGTATTTCATTAAATACTTGTTCATTTGAAAACCTTATTACTTTTAATCCATCTTCTTCAATTATTCTTTGTCGCACCTTATCGTTTTCTTTTATTGTTTCTATATCATGAATAGTGCCATCTAATTCAATTACTAATTTTGCTTTGTGACAATAAAAATCAGCAATATAAATTCCTAATGGATGTTGCCTTCTAAATTTAAAGCCTTCAAATCTTCCTCTCAAATAGTTCCATAAAATTTTTTCAGCCTCTGTCGTTCTTTTACGTAACGAATTTGCATTTGCAAAAATTATATGCGAAGCACCATAAAACATTTTTTGTTTCATAGATATAGTAGGATTGGTGTGTTCTAAAGATACGAAGAAAAACCCCCTAAATCCCCCTGAAGGGGACTTGGAAAGTGTTTTATTATTTATTGCTTTTGCTGAGTTGTATTGTGTAGGGACACTTCGTAATTAGTGTCTATACAAGTCCCCCTTCAGGAGGATTTAGGGGGTTTCAGTTTCTTTTTCCATCATTAGATAAGCCTTAATAAACCCATCAATTTCACCATCCATCACCGGTCCAACATTACCTACCTCATAATCAGTTCTGTGATCCTTTATCATTTTGTACGGATGAAAAACATAGCTTCTTATCTGGCTGCCCCATTCAATTTTCTTTTTGCTGGAGTTCGTAGCATCTAATGCTGCCTGGCGCTTGCGCATTTCTTCTTCGTACAAACGGCTCTTTAGCATCGCCATGGCTTTTTCCCTGTTCTCACCCTGCGTTCGTGCCTGCTGACATTCAACAATAAAGCCACTAGGCTTATGCGTTAGTCTTACCGCCGTTTCTACTTTATTTACATTTTGTCCGCCGCTGCCGCCGCTTCTAAAAAAGGCCCATTCAATATCTGCAGGGTTAACATTTATTTCTATCGTATCATCAATTAACGGGTACACGTAGACACTGGCAAAAGAAGTATGTCGCCTGGCATTGCTGTCGAACGGACTAATGCGCACCAAACGATGCACACCGCTTTCTGCTTTTAAAAAACCGTAAGAAAAAGGTCCGTCAAATTGAAAGGTGCAGGTCTTGATACCGGCGCCATCGCCCCATTGCCAATCAAGCTCTGTTACTGTCCAGCCCAGCTTTTCGCCGTACATGCGGTACATGCGGGCGAGCATTTCTGCCCAGTCCTGGCTCTCGGTGCCACCGGCGCCGCTGTTGATCTGCAGCACAGCAGGTAAAGCATCTGTCGGTTCGTTGAGTGTGCTTTTAAACTCTGCCTCGTCAATGGCGCTGTTCGCTTTGGTATAGGCTTCTTTCACTTCCTCTTCGGTAGTTTCGCCTTCTTTCCAGAATTCGAAGAGCACGGCAAAATCATCTACTAACGATACTGTATCGTTGTACATGTTTACCCAATACTCGTTAACCTTTGTTTCTTTTAAAATGGAAGTGGCCCGGGCATTATCATCCCAAAAACCCGGCGAAAGGGAAAGTTGCTTATCGTTTTCTATTTTGGATTCTCTGTTAGCGACGTCAAAGAAACCTCCTCAAGACCACCACACGGTCTCTCATATCCTTCAATTGTTCTGTTGTCATAGCTGCAAAGATAATTGATTTGGTGGATAGGATTTATTGAAAGTTTGTACATTTAGAAGTAAGTGAACTTATTGATTTCTTCTTAACTTCATCAGAAGCAAAATCAACCAAATGACCTTTAACAAACTAGCTTCCACTATAGTATTTGTCTTTTGTTGCTGCACCACATTTGCACAAAAAAGCATCTACAACCCACAAGAATTATTTGCACAAAATATCTTTACAAAAAGTGGCAACGAGTTTCGTTCTGCCAATGGTGCGCCGGGAAATATGTATTGGCAAAACCGTGCTGATTATGAGCTGCACGCTGCGATTGATACAGTTACCAATGAATTGACCGGCACCGAAACAATTCATTACACTAATAACAGTCCCGATTTTTTGGAGTCGCTTTGGTTGCAGATCGATCAGAATACTTATCGTGCTGATGCGCGGTCTAATTTTTATACAACGCCTCAACCAACAGAACATACCGATGGTATGCAATTCGGAACAGTATCCATTGAATTTAAAGGCAAGACTTTGAAAGCAGATTATATCATCAATGATACAAGGATGCAGATACGCCTGCCGGGAAAATTATCATCTAAAGAAAAGATCAATATCCATATTCAATATCAGTATACTATTCCCGGCGCGTTTGGCGGAAGAACAGATTATGCCGAAACAAAAAATGGAAAAATATTTGAAGTAGCGCAATGGTATCCACAAATGTGCGTATATGATGACCTGGAAGGCTGGAGTACATTGCCATTTTTAGGTAGTGGCGAATTCTATTGCGAGTACGGTGATTTTGATTATACAGTTACTGTGCCTGCAGATATGATCGTTGCAGGTAGCGGTGAATTACAAAACCCTGCTGATGTACTAACGCCTCAACAGATCAATCGTTTAGCCGCGGCCAATCAAAGTGATTCAACGATCATCATTCGCTCTGTTGATGATGTGACTGCCATGGCAACACATCCTGCGAGCGGTACAAAGAGCTGGCATTTTAAAATGTTCAATACACGCGATGTGGCTTTCGGTGCATCAAGGGCATATGTATGGGATGCTGCCAAAGTAAATTTGCCGAATAATAAAACCGCATTGGCCATGTCGGTCTATCCTGTTGAAAGTGTTGGTCCGGATAAATGGAACAGGGCGACGGAATATTTAAAAAAGTCGATGGAGTATTTTTCCGCCAAATGGTTCGTCTATCCATGGCCGGTAGCTGTTAATCAGGCAGGTATTGCAGGCGGTATGGAATATCCGGGTATTGTGTTCGACGGAATGGATGATGGCGGTGATGTATTGTATTGGGTAACGGCGCACGAGATAGGCCACAACTGGTTTCCTATGATCGTAGGTAGCGATGAAAGGCGCTATGGCTGGATGGATGAAGGCTTTAATACTTTTATTGATATTTATGCAGCTGATAATTTTAATAAGGGAGAGTATGCGCCCAAGCGTGATGCGGAATATGCACCGGGTAAAGGAAATCCTGCAGCCGAGATCGTTCCTTTATTGAGTGATACTGCTGCACCGGCGATGATGTCGAGAGCGGATGCTATTCCTGAATCGTATCGTCATCCTATAGTTTATTTTAAACCTGCTTTTGGTTTGGTGCTGTTGCGGGAATCGATATTAGGACATGATAGGTTTGATTATGCGTTTCAAAAATACATTGAGCATTGGGCCTATAAACATCCTTCGCCGGAAGATTTTTTTAGGACAATGAACAATGAATCCGGCGAGGACCTCACCTGGTTCTGGCGGGAATGGTTTTATAATAACTGGAAGCTGGATATTGCAGTACAATCAGTCGCATACAAAAACAATGATCCAAAAAATGGTGCAGATATTACGATTGCCAACCTGCAAAAAATGGCAATGCCTGTAACGATCGAAATCGTTTTGAAAGATGGCAGCCGGCAACGGTTACAATTGCCTGTAGAAACCTGGATGCAGGCTGCGGTAAAAACAATTCATCTAACTACAATACAAAAGCTACGATCTGTAACAATCGATCCCGATGGAATGCTACCTGATTGTAACAGAGCTAATAATTCAATGACTTTTTAAAACAGGGGAGAGGAGGGTTTGTCAACTATTGTGCAACAGTTGAAAGAAGGCCAGTGTTAGAGTAGCAGAGACCAGAAAAAGTCCATAATATATACAGACTTTAGTTAATGCAGTCGATGTTGAATACGCTTTAAAAGCGATCACATGACATTGTAATTGCAGTGTATATTACTCAGTGTATAATTTTATTATCCATACAATAAGATAAACACCCACAGTTGCAATTACGATTGCCGGGACTACAACGCTTAATAAGTTGATTCCTTTTTTTAACATGGTTTTACTTTTTAATGGTTAGATATATAGGTTAATTTTAATTTGTTACTTTTTGTTATTTCCACATAAACCAGATTTTATTTATCAGATAAAATCATCTCTTCCAAATCGTATAGCAAGTAACTGTTCAAACAAAAATGATCAAAAAAAATGCCAATTAATTAGCGATAATTTATGGATCAATGAACTTAGTGTTAGAAAGAAAAATTAAAGTGAAATAATTTTAATATGTTTTATTGTCGCTTTATTTTATACAAATATAGAATATTGTATTTAAATTAACACATATTTATTAAAATAATTTGTTGTTTGTGGATAAAAAAGCCTTGTTTTTTGCAGAATTGATTGAAAATCAGGAATAACTTACGGGCAGAGGTGGATAACAATTCTTATAAAAAAGCCTTTAGATTGACTTCTTCGCCTATTATAGGAGTGATTAGAGGTACATTTCTTTTAACACTTTCTGCTCTTATTCGAATGATAGGTTCATCCCAGGCATGTGTAGCCAATGAAAATTTTGACCAATGCACAGGAAATATCTTTGTTGCCTGCAGATCTATACCTGCCTGAACTACTTGTTCGGGAAACATGTGAATGTATTTCCAGTATTTATTGTATTGTCCGCATTCTAAAATAGCCATATCGAATGGGCCGAATGTGTCGCCGATCTTTTTAAAATGTGTATCGTAACCGGAATCACCGCCAATGAATATTTTCATGGTGGGTGTTTTAAAAACAAAAGACATCCATAAGGACCTGTTGCGTTTAAATTCTCTTCCCGAAAAATGTCTTGCTGAGGTTGTGTTTACAATAAAGCCTGGAGCAAGAATGATCTCTTCGTTCCAATCCTTTTCTATGACCTGGTTTTTACTGTAGCCCCAGTATTCAAGATGTGCACCAACGCCTAAGCCTGTAATTACTTTTTTTATTTTGGGTTGAAGCTTTACAACGGTCTCATAATCCAAATGGTCCCAATGATCATGAGAAATAAAAAGATAATCGATCACAGGAATATCATCTGTTGTATAGATATCAGAACCTTTAAAACTTCTGGTAGTAAATTTTATCGGAGAAGCTGCACCACTGAATACCGGATCAACCAATATTTTTTTGCCATCGATCTGCATAAAATAAGAAGAGTGCCCAAACCATACCAACACATTTTTATGCGGGTCAAGCGTTAGCAGGTCAGTTTTTTTTGAAGGTAACAGGTGCGATGGAATATTCCTGCTGCTTTTATTAAATAAGAAATCTTTTAAAACAACATAGTAGCTAACACCCTCTGCCAAATCAGGCGTGTGGTTAATATTCTGAAACCTGCCTTTTCTAAAGTTGGGTGAATTTTTGATTTGCTTCAGTCGGCCCAAATCAGGCAGCTTGCCAAATTTTGGTTGTTCTATGAATGTAAAGATCACAATAAATAAAACGGCTAATATGGATGCGGTTAGTATCATATTTTATTTAGCTCTTTCGTATTGTACGGGCCACTTAACATCAACGTTTAATTCTTTGGCGGCGTGTAATGGAAAATAGGGGTCTCTTAAAAATTCCCGTGCCAGTAAAATAAGATCGGCCTGTTGATTTTGCAATATTTCTTCTGCTTGTTTTGCGTTGGTGATAAGTCCGACGGTGCCGGTCAGAATAGCGGCTTCTTTTTTTACCTGCGTTGATAACGGCACCTGGTAACCCTGAACCAATGGTATCTTTACATTTGGGATAACGCCGCCGGACGAGCAATCGATAAGGTCTACGCCTAATTCTTTTAATCGTTTGCTCAATGTAACTGATTGCTCAATGTCCCAGCCGCCTTCTTTCCAATCTGTAGCTGATATGCGAACGAAGAGAGGAAAGTCTGCCGGCCATACGGATTTAATAGCAGTAACCACTTCTATCAATAAACGTGTCCTGTTATCAAAACTGCCACCGTAATTATCTGTACGCTGATTGCTGAATGGAGATAAAAATTCATTTATCAAATAGCCATGTGCCGCATGAATCTCTATTATTTTGAAACCCGCAGTATAGGCTCTTTGCGCAGCAGCTTTAAAATCAGCGATCACTTTTTTTATGCCTTCTTCGGTTAATGCTGCAGGCGTATCAGCACCTTCATAAAAAGGAATAGCACTTGGCGCCACCACTTTCCAGCCACCTTGCGTTAGCCCAATTTCTTTGCTACCGTTCCAGGGTTCTGTATTACTTCCCTTGCGGCCTGCGTGTGCTAATTGTATGCCTGCTACTGCGTTGTGCTGGTGAATGAATGTAGTAATGCGCTGAAGGCCGGAAATATGCTCATCTTTCCAAATACCCATATCCGACGGGGTTATTCTTCCTTCAGGAGAAACAGCTGTAGCCTCCATGATAACAAGTCCTGCTCCACCAACCGCCCTGCTGCCTAAATGCACCAGGTGCCAGTCGTTGGCAAATCCATCTTCTGATGAATATTCGCACATGGGAGATACGGCGATCCTGTTTTTTAGTGTTACTGATTTTATCTGTAATGGTTCAAAAAGCTTTGCCATGGTATAAATTAGGCTTGTAAGTTACAGGTTTTATTGCTTAAAGATCAACAGTAGTCTTGTCGATCAATAGCATAATTAATAGCCGCTTATGTAAAATATTTCCACAAGCATATAAATCATCTATTTTCGCAAAAAAAACTATAACATGGTAACAGCAATAGATAAAAACACCGCTTTAGTAGTGATCGATATGCAAAAAGGAATCGTAAAATTTCCTGTTGTGCATCCTATTGAGGGCGTGATTGATAATGTAGTAAAATTAGTTGCAGCTTTTAGAAAAGAAGGCCTGCCGATAGTGATCGTAAATGTAGATCCAGCAGGAAATATTGCAGCAAAGGCGCGTACGGATGCTTCAAGAGGTGCCGCTCCAATGCAGTTTCCGCCTGAATTTCTTGAAATTATTCCTGAGATACCTGTTCATAAAGAAGATATCCGGGTTACAAAACATAGCTGGAGCGCTTTCCCAACTACCGCGATAGACGAAGAATTAAAGAAAAGAAATGTTACGGGAATTGTATTAGCAGGCGTTTCGACAAGTATTGGTGTAGAAGGTACAGCAAGGAGTGCTAATGAAAAAGGGTACAATATTACTTTCGCTAAAGATGCAATGACAGACATGAAACTGTCGGCGCACGAAAATAGCGTGGACACTATTTTTCCTAGAATGGGAGAAGTGGATGTTACAGCCGCGATCATTGCAAAGCTGAGCGATAGAACTTAAATAATTGTGAATGATAAATGGTAAATGAAAAGACATTGAAGTAAATGATCTACACATTTACCATTTACAATTAACCATTAAATATTATTCCAGGCGTCTCTTTCATCCGGACTAAATTTCCATGGAGCAAAATTGTTTTCGATATTGCCGAACATGGTGTTCCATTCCTGCGGTGCATTACTATCTTCCATCACCAATGCACGGCGTAATTCTATAATAATATCTAACGGACTGATACTAACCGGGCATTCTACCACGCAGGCGTTACAGGTAGTGCAGGCTCTTAATTCTTCAACGGTGATATAGTTGTTGAGCAGTGTTTGTCCGTCGTCTTTAAAATGGCCGTTTGTATTAATGTTTTTTCCTACAGCTTCAAGGCGATCGCGCGTGCTCATCATTATTTTCCTCGGACTTAATAATTTACCTGTTTGCGTAGCAGGACAAGCAGCACTGCATCTTCCGCATTCTGTGCAGCTGTATGCATCCAGTAAATTTTTCCAGCTTAGGTCAAAAATATCTTTGGCGCCAAATTTTTGTGGTGCAGTATCGCCGGCAGGAGCGAGTTCGGGCTGCATCATGTACTTTACTTCATTCTGTACATTGGGCATATTATCAAATTTGCCATTTACATCGAGTCTCGTAAAATAGGCATTGGGGAAGGCCAGCATGATGTGTAAGTGTTTGCTGTAAGGCAAATAATTTAAGAAAGTGAATATCCCTAAAATATGCAACCACCAGCAAGACCTTTCTATGATCAATAAAGAATGTTGCGATACATGACTAAACAGGGGAGCGATCATTCCTGAAATAAGAAAGTTACCCGTGTTATGAAATCCAAAAGCGTTTTGCAATTGCAGGGCTCTGTCTGTGCTGTTCATTGTGAGAAACAAGGTCATCAATATAATTTCAGCGATCAGAATATAATTGGCATCACTGCGGGGCCAACCATTAAGGTCTTTACTGATAAAGCGCTTTAGTTTGATAATATTTCTTCTTGCCAAAAAAATGATACAAACGGTTATTACACCGACTGCCAGTATCTCAAAAAAATCAATTATAAAAGTATAGGCGCCGCCGAGGTAAGGAAAAAATAAACGGTGTGTTCCTAAAATACCATCCAATACAATTTCCAGTATTTCGATATTGATAATGATAAAGCCTGCATAAATAACAAAATGCATCACGGCTACCAATGGATTCCGGAACATCTTTTTTTGTCCGAATGCCAACAGCAATAAATTCTTCCAGCGTTTGGATGAATTGTCAGAAAGGTCCTCATCTTTCCCCAATAAAATATTCCGGCGGATCTGTAGAATTTTTTTTGTGAACAAGCCGATAGCCAAAGCCGCGATGGCCACAAAAATAATTTGTTGAAGAAGATGCATAAGCAATGTTTATCATACTAAGATAGAGTGTTAGTTAATTTTTACCAATTAATTTATGGCAGCAGATTGAAGTTAGAATATAGAAGTTGGTATCAATTATACAGTTGACCACTTATTTTAATTTCATCAATTCTAACTTCTGTCTTCCATCTTCTATCTTCTCTTTTTTCCCTACATTCGTGTAATTCATAAAATTTGCGTTGGGAATGAAAAATTATATTTTATCAAAAGAAGTAACAGAAAAGAAATTGCGCCGCATGGCGCTTGAAGTTGCGGAACGTAATTCAGAAGAAAAACAATTGCTGCTGATAGGCATTAAAGATAATGGCGTAGTGATCGCACATACCATTAAAAATTATTTAAAAGATATTTTTAAAGGAGAGATAAGCGTAATAGAATTAAGTCTGGATAAAGCCAAACCGGGTAAAATAACGTTAAGCGAAAATGTAGATTTTGATGATAGATCAATATTACTGATAGATGATGTTGCCAATAGCGGCAAATCGATGTTATATGCTTTAAAACCATTGCTCGAAGCTTATCCTAAAAAGATAGAGACAATGGCGCTTGTTGAAAGGACCCATAAAACTTTTCCTGTTAAAGTTGATTATATCGGCTTTTCCATTTCTACTACTTTAGACGAACATATTTATGTAGAAGTAGCCGGTGATAAGGTTATTGGCGCATGGATAGAATGATCGTCATCAACCTCTTATAATATTTAGCATATAGTTATATTTTCTATTTTTATTTTTGGTACGAAGGTTGTTAAACCTTCAACATTAAAAGAAGTCTTTCTATAAAACCAATTGATAAGTAACGGACTTAACCAACTACTGAGTATTGCAGACAGCCATTCATAAAATAATATTCTTTATATCGTTGGCCAAATCATTACCTGGCGCAAGAGAGCGGCGTATGGGTGTTATGCCGGTAATAGTATTGTTTTGTCTGCTGTTTTGCAGTGCTGATGCCAATGCACAGTTTCGGGTTGTACCTGATAGTATTTTTGCAACACATCATTCACCGGAAGCAAAAACGTATTTTGCTAAACAAACAGACCTGAGCGATGTTTTTTCCAATATCTTTAAAAAAGAACCACAGCAACGAATAGATACGCTTGCAGAACAAAAACCATTCAAGCTTCACTGGTCAACCGTGCCTGCAGTAGGATATACGTTGCAGACTGGTTTTGCAGCTTTATTAAGTGAGAATGTCGCTTTTTATACTAGCCTCGCATCCAATCAGAAAATTTCAAGTATCTCAACGAGTATCACTTACTCACAATACAATCAGATCATATTGCCTTTGCAGGCAGATATCTGGTCAAAGAAGAATAAATATAATTTTATTCTCGATTGGCGGTACATGGATTATCCTTCAACAACATTTGGGTTAGGAGGTAAAACGCTTATAACCGATGGATATACGATCGATTTTAATTATGCAAAGATCCACCAGGCGTTGCTAAGGCGCGTGAATAAAAATTTATATGCAGGCATAGGTTACTACCTCGATTATTTTTGGAACGTACGGGAACTGGATGCTTCTCACCAGGATACGGTATCTTTTGTTAAAGACAAGATCACTAACACTTCGGTTTCTTCAGGTATTGCGTTTCGCATAATATATGATTCAAGGTTGAATCAAATTAATCCGCAGCAAGGTACCTATGCAAATATTGTGTACCGGCCCAATTTTACTTTTTTAGGCAGCGATCTTAATTGGCAATCGTTATTACTGGAATTTAGGAAGTATATTAAATTCAGGCCTTCATCAAAAAATGTGTTGGCATTGTGGAGTTATAACTGGCTAACGGTTGGCGGAGCCGAACCTCCTTATTTAATGTTGCCGAGCACCGGCTGGGATGATTTTTTTAATACCGGCCGCGGTTATATTCAAAGCAGGTTCCGCGGTAGGGATATGTTTTATCTTGAATCTGAGTATCGTTTTCAAATTACCAATAATGGTTTGTTGGGAGGAGTAGTATTTGCTAATGCAGAATCTTTTTCAAAAAGCGTTACGAGTGGAGGACAAACGGTTGCTCCCGGCTATGGATTGGGCGTAAGAATTAAACTGAATAAATTTTCAGGTGCTAATTTATGTGTTGATTATGGTTTTGGTACAGAAGGTTCAAGAGGCATAGCGGTGAATTTGGGTGAGGTTTTTTAATTATCTGAACTATTGATTGCAACTGATTTTGTCTGAATTCGGATTCGTCCGATTATGGGATTAACGGATTGATAGATTTTCGAATATAACTTACTCTTCTGTCTTGTCATTCTGAGCGTAAGCGAAGAATCTAATTCTACACCATTATTCTGCTATTTTAACGATAAGATGCTTCGTTCCTCAGCATGACAAAGAGCATACAAAGATCATAGCTTCATTACACTTTTAAACTTTCTTATTTCTTATTCCTTATTTATTGTTTCTTATTTCTTCATTATCTTTCACCTGTATCAATTTAACGTAGCATGGGTACTGGAAGATTAGAAGCATTCAGCGATGGTGTGTTGGCCATTATTATTACCATCATGGTGTTGGAATTGCATATTCCGCATGGCGGAGATTCATTAGCTGACCTTAAACCTATCTTGCCTGTTTTTTTAAGTTATGTACTCAGCTTTGTAAATGTTGGTATTTATTGGAATAATCATCACCATATGTTACAAGCCGCAAAGGTTGTTAATGGTAGTGTGTTGTGGACGAATACACATTTGCTTTTCTGGCTTTCATTAATACCTTTTGCATCGGGTTGGATGGGCGAAAATCATTTTAGCAAACTGCCGGTTGCTTTCTACGGGGTAATATTATTAATGTGTAGCATAGCCTACTATTTATTGGCACAAAGCCTTATTAACTTACATGGTAAAAATTCTACTTTGGCTATGGCTATCGGGCGAGATAGAAAGGGGATAGCTTCAACAATAATATATATTATTGGTATCGGTTTAAGCTTTGTAAATAACTGGCTGGGTTTTTCTATGTACGTTGTAGTAGCTATTATCTGGTTTATTCCTGATAGAAGAATTGAGAACGTGATCGATAAAAACTATAAAAAGGCAGAGTGACCGTTTATATAATTTCCCTGTCTTCTTTTAAGTTACGGATCATTTGTCCGTAATCAAAGCCTTTAAGCATGGCCGTTATGGTCTGATTTATTCTCTTTGCCTTGGTAGGTTCTGTCTTTGCTGCTTCGATCCAGTTGCTGAAATAATTGCGGTGGCCCTTAGTTAGTTTATCAAAAGCTTCAAGGGCTTTTGGTTCATCCGCCAAACATTCCATTAGTTCGGAAGATATCTTTATTTCTTTTTCATCTGCTTCTATTTGTACCTGTAACGAATCGCCTTTTTGTTTACGGATGGCTTTTCTAACGGTACCGTTTAGCGCCATAATAAAATTACCATCGCCCATTGGCATCAATGCAATGCCTGCAACAGGATGATCATCCAGCTTACCCTTTACGCGAAAAGATTTTTTATTACCGGGTTTTAAGCGTTGCGCAAGGTTAACGGAGATATTGATATAACTCCAGCCGGTCTTTTCGCCCTGTTCACCAAATTTTAATATGGTGGTTGTAAATTTTACCATTGAGGGTATAAATTTCTGTAATCATTTTCAAATGAGAAAATGTTATTACAATATAAAAAACAACTTACCATCACGGATTGGATAGTATTTTATAGTGTAAAAGCCTTTTATTGAATAAATTCAGTTTCGTTAAATAAAGATCATCATTCCAGTTTTAGAAAAGCTTTAACTTCTAATTGCTTATTTTGAAGTCATGATATTGCTTAAAAAATTGCCCATAATACTATTGTTGTTGGTAACAATGCATGCCACTGCGCAAAAATCTGTAAACGATTTTCAAGCGGTAGATGATTACGTAAAAAAAGTCGGCGCATTAGATACACTGAACATGGGCACCATCAGTTACATCATCACCAGGCAATTTCCCGATAAGATAGATAAAGCAAGGGCCATATTTGACTGGATAGCCAACAATATCAGCTTTGATTGTAAAGCTGCCCGCGCAGATAATGACAAAAATGATAATAGTGCTGCTGTTCTAAAATACCGGATGGGGACAAGCATTGGGTATGCAACGTTATTTCAGGATATGTGCAGTGTGGCTAAGGTTAGGTGCCTGACAGTAGATGGTTATATTAAAAAATCAGTCGATGATATCAATAACAAAGCCGATGCTGTTAATTATATGTGGGACGTGGTGCAATTAGGTGAAAGCTCGCAAGACTGGTATTATATTGATCCTGCCGCAGGCAGTGGTTATACAAATGAGAAACAGACGGTTTACACAAAGGCTTTTAATGGCAATTATTTTTTTGCTGATAAATCCATTTTTAACAGCCAGCATTTTCCTGATAACCAGGCTTGGATCTTAGGTAATGGTTCCAGCAATATAAAAGAATTTTATGCCTTACCTATTGTAAAAGATGCAGCTTATGATTTTAGCACATCGGGTTTTCAGCCTGCAATGGGCCATGTTGTAACAAAGACAAATAAAGCAGTACAGTTTGGTATAAGAGCCGCTGATAATGAACCTATCACTTCCGTAGCGCTTGCAATAGGAGAAGATAAGAGCAAAAAGATAAAGCCTATGAACTATTCTCATAGCGGAGGTTATATCGAATTCAGTTATAAGTTTGAAGATGCAGACAATTATCCCGTAACGGTCTTAATAAATGGAAAAGAGGTGTTGAGTTATTTGATCGATGTGGAAGACTAGAAAATGGTAAATGGTTAATTGTAAATGGTAAATGAAAAGCACATTGCATGTATAATGTTTTATGCGTTTACAATTAACCATTTATCATTTACCATTAATAAAAAAGCCTCGATAGAAAAACTATCGAGGCTTTTAGTACCCGGGAACGGAATTGAACCGTCACTCGCATTACTGCGAACAGGATTTTAAGTCCTGCGTGTCTACCAGTTCCACCACCCGGGTGACACAATCACTCTTTGCAGAATGAATTACTTAAAAAAAAAGCAGATAACCGAAGCTATCTGCCCGAACTATGAGCGGAAGACCGGGCTCGAACCGGCCACCTCGACCTTGGCAAGGTCGCGCTCTACCAAATGAGCTACTTCCGCATTATTAATAAGAACTGTTTGTTTTTTCGGACTGCAAAAATAAGGGTTGTACGATAACCACAAAATTTTTATTTGTATTGCGGATTATATAGCGTGTTATCAGGCACCGCTACTTCCGGTTTTCCTTTATAACGATGTTGATACAGGCAATAACTACCGCCTATGATCATAGCAACCACTAAAAATATCTGACAAAGCCAAATGAAACGTGAAGAAGATACCCAGTTATGAGCAAAATCTTTATGTGATTCGTCGATAAATTCTTTTTCCATGATATATTATTTTGCGAGGGCAAAAATAAGGTAAGCGAAGCAAAAAAAATTATTTGTCTGCAACAATTTTTGAAAAGCTGCTTTTCTTTTTTATAAAGTATTGCCAAACGATTGAACCACCGTACCATCCGGCAATTTTGCCTTTTTTTGAAACGGGAAAAACAGACTGCTTCCTACCCGTAAAGAGCCATTTTATAAAATGCAAATGGGCCTTGATGATCATTGTAAAATAGCCCGTATCGCCACTCAATAAGGCTTTCAAGGCAGCCAATGCATCCAATTTGATCCTGAAGGGTATTTTCCAAAGAGCTGTGCCCAGCGGGAAGTTTTTGGCAAGCATGATCAGGTTGTTCCTGAAATTTAAAAATACTTTCCGGCTATTGCCATGTGGTAAAGTTCCACCACCAACATGGTAAACAATTGCAGCAGGCTGCACGTATACTTTGTATCCTGCCAGTTGTACACGCCAGCAAAAATCGATCTCTTCCTGGTGTGCAAACATGTATTCATCCAACCCTTTTACTTCATGATAAATAGCTGCTTTAACAAAAAGTGCCGCGCCGCTGGCCCAAAAGCATTGTTGTACATCATCGTATTGCCCATTATCATCTTCTACCGCATCAAAAACCCTGCCTCTCGAAAATGGATAGCCAAAATTATCCATCCATCCGCCGCAGGCACCAGCATATTCAAATTGATGCTTATTGCTGTAAGACAATATTTTTGGCTGACAAGCTACGATCAGGGCATCCGTTTCCATTAATGTAATAACCGGTTCTATCCAGCTAGGCGTTACTTCCACATCGCTGTTCAATAAAACGTAATAATCACTTTTAATTTGTCGTAATGCCGTGTTGTATCCTTTGGCAAAACCTTCATTGCCTGGGTTTTTTATAATTTCTACCGAAGGAAAATTTTGTTGTAAAAAGAGAATAGAATCATCTGTAGAAGCATTATCCGCGACAATGATCTTTTTATTTGCATAAGTAGATGCCAAAACCGAAGGAAGAAATTGTTCTAAAAATTTTCTTCCGTTCCAGTTTAAAATTACGACTGATACGAGGGGTTGCTGCATTGGTAGCAAACTTACTTCATTCTAATTCAAAAGTGAAAAGTCAAAAACAAAAAGTAAAAACAAGCCTGATAAGGTAATGAACTATGTAAAAGCGTTGCGTTGAAAAATTATTAAGTATCAATTATCAATTATTAATTAATTTCAAAGATGTTTAGGCAACTATTTAACTGGAGGACAGTATTGGCATTGGTAGCGATCGCTATTGTAAGCGGTACTGTTTTTTATTCTCAATATCTTGCAAAAAAAATTGCCGCGGATGAAAGAAAGAAGGTAGAAGTGTGGGTACAATCTTTAAAAACAAGGGCTACAACAAACGATGAATCCGCCATCAACCTTACTAATATTATAACCTCAGGAAATAAAGATATTCCTATTGTTGAGACAGATGAAAATGACAATCCATCGGGACAAGGGTTAAATCTTGATAGTAATTTAATTAAAACAGATACAGGATATTTAAGAAGAAAAACGGCAGAGTTTAAAAAAGAGCACGAAGGAATAGAGCTTGTTATCAGCAAAAAACCATTGATCATCAACCGGTATTATTATGGTGATTCTTTTTTATTGCAAGACATCCGTTATTATCCATTGTTACAGCTTTTTGTAGTGGCACTTTTTATCATCATTACTTTGATTGCCATTGCTACGCGAAATAAATCAACGCAAAACCAAGTCTGGGCGGGCCTAGCTAAAGAAGCGGCGCATCAGCTAGGAACACCCATATCTTCATTACAAGGATGGATAGAGATTTTAAAAGAAAGTCCGGGTAATGAAAAAATAGCCATTGAAATGGCGAAGGATATTGACAGGCTGGAATTGGTAAGCGACCGTTTTGGAAAGATCGGTAGTATTCCTCAATTAGAAGAAGTGAATATTGTTGATCAGCTGGAGCAGATGGTAGCATATATAAAACGCCGTGCGCCTGAGAAAGTAAGTTTTATAATCAATAGCGGAGGACAAGCAAATATTCCCGCAATGATCAACGCGCATTTATTTGACTGGGTAATTGAGAATTTGTTGAAAAATGCACTGGATGCAATGGAAGGAAAGGGCGAGATCAACATCAAAATAAAAAATGATGCATCCGCAATTTTGATCGATGTAAAAGATTCCGGTAAAGGCATCAGCAAACAAAATCTGATCAAAGTATTTAAACCGGGCTTTACAACAAAAAAGCGAGGCTGGGGACTTGGCTTGTCGCTAAGCAAAAGAATTATTGAGCAGTATCACCAGGGAGAATTATTTGTAAAAAATTCTGATGCAAGAGGAACGACTTTCAGGATCATACTAAAAAAATAACCCTTCGATAAAAGGGTTATTTGTGCGGCAAAGGAGATTCGAACTCCCACGCCCTTTCGGGAGCTACCACCTCAAGGTAGTGCGTCTACCAATTTCGCCATCGCCGCAGTAGAGCGCCAAAAATAATAAGAAATAAGGAATAAAAAATAAGGAATAAAAAAGTGTTTTTTCATGCTGAGGAACGAAGCATCTTATTCTAAAATAATTTGTTACATTTAAAAGACATAGACGTCCTTATTTAATCTAATTTTATCTTTTAAAAAATATATAAATGTCGACGGAAATAACATGCCCAAATTGTGGTCATCAATTTGAATTGAACGAGAGTTTGAAGAATGAAGTTGAAAAAGAACTTCGTGGAAAAATGCTGGATTGGCAAAAGAAAAAAGAAGAGGAGTTTGAAAAAAGCAAGATCGTTATTGAAGCAGAAGCAACGAAAAAAGCTTCCGAAGGCTTATCGGCCAAATTAAAAGTATTGGAAGAAGATGCTAAAACAAAAAATCAGCAATTACTGGACCTGCAGAAAAAGGAATTGGAGCTTTTAAGAAATACTTCTGCATTGGAAGAAAAACAAAAGAACAGTGAGATGGAATTTGAAAAACGTTTTCTGGAAAAAAGAAAAGAAATAGAAGACGTTACCATAAAAAGAGAGCAGGAGCTGTTTGACCTGAAGATGAAAGAAAAAGAAACGCAGATGGACAGCATGAAAAAAACTATCGAGGACCTCAAGCGTAAAAGTGAGCAGGGTAGCATGCAGTTACAAGGTGAGGCGCAGGAATTATTATTGGAAGAGATACTAAAAGAAAATTTCCCATTTGACCTGATCGAAGAAGTGGGTAAAGGTGTTGAAGGCGCAGATTGCATACAAATTGTAAGAAATAGCAGCGGTAAAGAATGCGGAAAGATCATCTACGAAAGTAAAAGAACAAAAAGCTGGAGCAATAGCTGGATAGATAAATTAAAAGCAGATAAGCGTAACCGTGGGGCAGATGTAGCCATTTTGGTTACACAGGCTTTCCCAAAAGATATGGATAAGTTCGGTGAAAAAGAAGGTATCTGGCTTTGCAATTTTAATGAAGTAAGCAGCGTCTCTCATTTATTACGCGATGGTATTATTAAAATATATGAGATACAGAAAGGCGAGGAAAATAAAGGCGATAAAATGCAGTTGTTGTATAATTATTTAACCGGCAATGAATTTCGCGGACAGGTAGAAGCGATCATGGAAGGTTTTATGGCTATCAAACAAAACATTATTAAGGAAAGGATCCAAATGGAAAAGATGTGGAAGGAAAGAGAAAAACAATTGGAAAAAGTATTGATCAGCACGAGTGGCATGTATGGTTCTGTAAAAGGTATCGCGGGCGCTTCGATTGGTGATATTCCTTTGTTAGATGGCAGCAGTGATGCTGATGAATTACTGCTTGACTAACCCTAATTTATAAAATATGTATGGAGAAGACGCATTTGGATTATTAATAATTATTGCATGGGCGTTGTTCTTTTTTGGCATCTTAGCTACAACAAGGATCGGGATATACTTTCTATCAAAAATTCAATTATCTAAGCAATTATTCCTTTTTTGTTGCTGGATGATATTTTTGCTGACCATAGGAATTGTTGTTACATTATTTTATTTCTTTCGGGTAGATTTTTTATTACCCTATTTTTTTTATTGTTCCATTGCAGCCGGGGTGTATGGTTATGTGCAATTAGAAATTATACAACCTGTGTGGTGGCTAAAGCTCTCTTCACAATACAATGGAATAAAGAAATACATTATTGCCATTGGCTTGATGATCGCAGGTAGCAGCTTATTTGCGCTTATTGTATTTGGTATTGTTAAATTACTTTGATGAGAATTTAGTGTTCGGTCATCACCCAGGTAATACAATTCTTGTTTAGAAACAATGAGTGTACGATCAGCGCCTTATCCATATCCTTTAAAAAGCGGCAATGCGCAACTCCCTTATCGTTCATTAAAGAAAAAGCATCTATCTGCATGTGCTCTTTAAAATCAATGCCAGGAGCGCTTCGCCATTTGAACATCGATTCTTTAATACTCCACGCAATGGTCAATAATTCAATGGTCGATTTGGGATCATCCAGCTGATTGCGGCTGATAATGGTTTCCTCTTCTTCAGCACTCAAAAATTTATGCTTTACTTTTTCCAGTTTTTCGCTCGGTAATTCAATATCTACACCCACTCTGTAGTTGCTGCTTACAATCACCGCTGCATAATCGCCACAATGCGAGATGGAAAAATGGTACACATCGTTTTCTAAAAAAGGCTTTTTTGTACTGGCGATCCGGATCAGTTCGTATGGAAAATCGGGGAACAATTCTTTCAATAAAAACCGGCCAGCCAAATGCTGTAATCGTTTGTGCGGGTGCGTTATCTCTCGCTGTAAAGGGATTTGTTTTGAAAAGAACTCCTCCGGCTCAACAATATGCCAAACGCCTATTTTTGTTGTGTTATTTATATTTTTTTGGTAAACCAGTGGCATAATTTAACTTGCGGCTTTTACAGAATCCGTTACGCTATTTACAAAACTAAGAATTAAACCCGCTAACAATTTAATATTTTACCACAATAATGATACTAAGCGATACAAGGATACTGGAAGAGATAGAAAAAGGGACCATCAAAATTGTACCATACGATAGGGATTGTTTAGGCAGTAACAGTTACGATGTGCATCTAGGCAAGCATTTGGCTACTTATGTGAACAAGGAACTAGATGCCAAGAGCCATAACCAGATAGAGCATTTTGAGATACCTGATGAAGGTTTTGTATTGCAACCACACGATTTTTATTTAGGTGTGACGGAAGAATATACGGAAACACATGCTCACGTACCTTTTTTGGAAGGAAAAAGCAGTACCGGCCGTTTGGGTATCGATATACATGCTACCGCCGGAAAAGGCGATGTTGGTTTTTGTGGCAACTGGACATTGGAAATATCTGTGAAACAGCCTGTAAGAATTTATAAAGGAATGCCCATCGGACAGTTGATCTACTTTCCTGTGGATGGAGAGATAGAAGTGAAATACAATCAAAAAAAGAATGCAAAATATAGCGGACAACATAACAAACCGGTGGAAAGCATGATGTGGAAAAATAAATTTTAGTGCCGGTTGGGATTAAAATAAAAACTACAATGAAAAAGAATACCAAATACGTACAACTCCTGATCATATTGATCGGATTGATGTTTTTACATACCCGCGCATACAGCCAGCGAACTCCCGGCGATTCTCTGTTAAATTTTATCAATGCAAACAAAACACGGGCATCTTTTTATTTAGTAAAAAATGATGATCCGTTAGCGGCATTGAATGCTGACAAACCAATGCAGCTGGCGCAGGTAACCAATATTATGATAGCCGTAGCGTTTGCTCAACAGGCCACTAATGGAACGTTTGATGAGAATGCTTTTGTGCCCATCAGTGATATTGATAAGTATTATATGCCCATTCTTGATAGCGTGGCGCAGACCAACTGGCTGCAAGACGAAAATGATCAGCAGAATATCAGAAACGATAGTGTTAGTTTGATGGAAATAGCAAGAGGGATGGTCATGTATAACAGTAATGCGAACGCTGAATATTTATTGGATATACTGGGATTGGATGACGTAGAAAATAACATACAATTATTCGGATTGAAACACCACAGCGGAATTTTTCCTTTGCCATCTTCTTTATTTATTTATCAGAATCAAAAGAATTATACCCAAAAAGCATTGCTAAAGAAGATCAGGAATATGTCTAACAAGCAATATTGTAAACTGACTTATGTTGATCATGAATCACTCAAAAATGATACAGGGTATAAGTCAACGTTCGTTGCAAAAGACTTTACTACTAAAATGCAAAAGTTATGGAGCAGTAAGTTATCAACCTGCACCATTGGTGATTATATAAATGTTTGTTCTGCATTGAATGACCGTAAATTATTTACAGATGTTACGTATCAGATCCTGGAAGAAATCCTGGAATCATACATGGAGAATCCTGATATGCAAAAAGTATTTAAACACGTAGGAATGATCAGCGGTAGCACACCTTATGTTTTTACTAAATTAGTATACGGCACTACGATAGATAATAAAAGAGTAGAAATGGCGTACTTTTTTAATAACCTTACACCCGATGAAAGTAAGAATATCAGCCGCTGGTCGGATGATTTTGATTATAAAATGTTAACCAATAACAGGTTCAGGTTAAAAGTTGCTTATATATTAAGCCCGGATTAACCAGTTTATATTTTGCCGAATTTTTTATAATACGCAATGATAAAACCAGTTACTTCATCATAACTCAATACACCTGACGGTTGCTGGTTACTCTCCAGGTATTTTCCATACAACCAACTGATGGCAGGCTCTACGGGGTTTCTGTGACTGTTGTCAAAATTTCTCCATTGTCTGATATCTGCTTTTACGGGTGGCAATAACTGCTTTGAAAAAGACCTTGCTGCCGAAGAATCCAGCTGGTATAAATTCTGATTTGAATAAATGAAAAGCTCCAGGTAAACAGAGTAATGAAATAATGTATCCGTAGAGGCAGCAGCTGCAAGGTATCCGACAAAATTAGCTTCGTTCTCTTTTGCATATCCTAATTGGTGCGCGATCTCATGACAGGTGGTATAAGGCTGTAAGAAATAAGGCACCGTAGTATTCACCTGAGCTTCGCCGGAAAAAGGATCGTAATAACCACTAAAGTTGAGGTAGTTTCCTAACCAGCCGTACATCGATCTTTTTACAACGATCGATGAGCTGCCTAAAAAAGGATATGTTTTTGCTACTTCCTGGTAAGCAGCTGTAGATCGGCTAAAGATCATTTTGTAATCGTCACTGTCGTGTAGATCCGTATGAAGTAAAGCCGTCTTGCTTTCATTTACTTTTTGGAGTAGCAGGGCATTTATATTTTTTAATTCCTGTTGAGAATATTTTTCTTTTACGATGCCCAGTTGAAAAGCAATTCCTTTGCGATTGTAATTGATACCCCAACAAACATTAAAAATGATGTAGAGCAGGAGGAATGTGATACAGGTTTTTGCCAATCCTTTTTTTAAATTATCGATCGTGATCTTTTTATGAATAATAGCTTTTATCAATATAATAAATTGCCATAGTAGCCATAGAAACAACAATCCGTATAAAACATCACCCACACTAAAAGAGAACAGGCCCGTAAAAAACTTTAAAATGGCTGAAATATAAGGGTAGATTCCATTGGAATAATACTGCTCAACCCGCATGGCATTGGCTGAAAAAAAGCGGATCAGGAGCGCAAAGCTCAGTAATAATGCGGCCGTGATCCATAAACGTTTTGTCTTCATTTGGCTGTAAAAGTAAGAAAATCAGGTTCTGCAGCCCTTTTTGTCATCAATTTCTATTTTAGGCTTTGTAATGTATATATTTTAGATTACCTTTGCCGTCCTTTAAACTGGATTGAATGGCAAAAAAGCAGACCTTCGAGATAGCTTTTGTGGGATTAAAGCCTGGCATCCATGAGTTTAAGTATGAGGTGGATGATAAGTTCTTTGCAGAAACAGAAGGCCGTGAGTTTACTAATTGTACAGCTGTAATAAAGCTTCAGTTAGATAAGAAATCCGGGTTTATGTTACTGAAGTTTGAGGTAGGGGGTAAGGCTGATGTTGTTTGCGACAGGTGTGGCAACAATTTAGCGAAGGACCTCTGGGATGAATTTAACATGCTTGTAAAGATGGTAGATGACCCTGAAGAAATGAATCAGCAGGAAACTGACCCTGATGTGTTCTATATCTCAAAAACAGAAAGTCATTTGCAATTGAATGATTGGATCTATGAGTTTGTAAGTCTGAGTGTTCCTTTACAAAAAATGTGCACAGACGAAGAATTCGGCGGCCCGAAATGCAATAAAGAGGTATTGGACATGCTGAAGAATATGGAAGTGAAGAATGAAGGTAGCAATGCTACTACAATCTGGCAGGGCCTGGATAAATTTAAGAAAGTAAAGAAAAAATAATAATTAACAAGTTTACATAATAATTAAAACTAGAAACTATGCCAAATCCGAAACGACGCCACTCGCAACAACGCAGTGCTAAGAGAAGGACGCATTATAAAGCAACAGCAACTACTTTATCAGTAGATCCAACAACCGGCGAAATGCATGTACGTCACCGTGCTCATGTAAGTGAAGGGAAATTGTATTACAAAGGACAGGTTGTAGCAGAAAAAGCTCCTCTAAAAGCCTAGGCTTTTACAAATAACAAAATACAAAAAATAAATTCCAAGGGTTCAACTTTAAACATTGTTTAGAGGTGGCTTTGGGATTTTTTTTTGATAAATTTTTTAATTTTGTATTTTGTTTTTTGGAATTTGTTACATGTTATTTGGAATTTGTTTTTTTCTAACTCACTTTTGCTATAATGAATATCGGTATTGACATGATGGGTGGCGATTACGCACCGCTGGAAGCTGTAAAAGGAATACAGTTATATCAACAGGAAACGAATGCCGCAGCTCACCTTACGCTTATTGGTGATGAAATAGCCATAAAGAAATTATTGGAGCAGTATAATGTTGCAGTAACCAATATTACGGTCGTTCATGCATCTCAGAAGATCGAAATGCAGGACCATCCTACAAAAGCATTGAAAGAAAAACAACAATCTTCCATTGCAATAGGTTTTTATTTATTGGCATCTGCAAAGATCGATGCTTTTATAAGCGCAGGAAATACCGGCGCTATGATGGTAGGATCCTTATTCAGCATCAAAGCAATAGAAGGCGTTAACAGGCCTACAATCGGGGCTTATATGCCTAAAGAAAATGGTAAGCTGGGCTTATTGGTAGATGCAGGCATCAATGCAGATTGCAAGCCTGAAAATTTGGTACAATTTGCTACACTCGGTTCACTGTATGTGGAACATATTTTAGGATACGAAAATCCAAGAGTAGGCCTGATCAATTTAGGGGAAGAAGAAGGCAAGGGAAATATACTGGCACAAGCTGCATTTCCTTTATTAAAAGAAAATAAGCTGATCAATTTTATTGGCAATATAGAAGGCCGTGATATTTTAATAGACAAGGCTGATGTAATGGTGTGTGATGGTTTTACGGGAAACGTAACCTTGAAACTGGCTGAAAGCATATACGATATTGTAAAACGCCGCAATATTCACGATGAACATTTTGAGCGCTTTAATTTTGAAGTATACGGTGGAGTGCCTGTTTTAGGTGTGGCTAAGCCTGTTATCATCGGACATGGTATTTCACATGCTGTAGCCTTTAAACAAATGATAGCGATCGCGCAGCGAATGATAGAAAAGGACCTGATGCAGAAAATGAAAGATGCTTTTACTGCAAAAGCCTAATAACTATAAAATATAGATCAATAAAAAAGAGGCCGCTTATTAAGTGGCCTCTTTTTTATTATAGGTTATACATATTAATTCGCCGTCGTATCAGCGACTGCTGGTGCAGGTTTCTTAACTTTTCTTCCAAGGAAATAACCATAGTGAATCCCGTAGGTATTTATATTATACTTTGAACTGGTATTTGGAGCGATATTGGAGAATCCGTAATTACCATCAATGCCAATAAACATGTTATTAAAGAAATAACCCACTTTAACTGTTCCTCCTACATTTAAAAAATTATAGTGCGTGTTATTGTTATCATTGGCATTTTTTTCTCCGTCAAATTTAACGGTTGTTTTGGTATCAGTGCTGCCAGCAACATCTTCCGTACCGCTTATAGGTAGCCCAAAATTAACGCCAATTCCGTAGTACCATCCTTTTTTTAGCTGGTCGTTAATATGTGTGATCTCTAAAGGAATATTGATGTAATTGAATTTATCAGTAATGATGGTGGTAAGGCTTGTGCCTGGAACAGCCTCATTAAATGTAGGCTGGATATATTGATAAAATACTCCTGAATTAAGTGCCCAAAGATCATCAAATTGATAATTTACCTGAAGGCCAACACTTACGTTTCCATTAACATTAGAAGTGGTTTTTACTGTGCCGGGATTTCCAGCTTGGCGCGGAGGTTCCGATAAAGTTGCAGTGGTAAGACCAACAGCAATTTTTGGTGCAAATGAAAATTGTGCTTCTGCAAATAGGCCCGTGCAAATGCAAGAACAAACCAGTAGGCTCTTTTTTAAGATCGATGTTGTCATTTTCAATGTGGTTAGTTTTTATTTTGGCTCAAAAGTATTGTATTAAATACAAACAATTACTCCGTTTGTCACAATAAAAAAGAGGCTGTGGGTAAACAACCTCTTTTTTAACATTTGATTAAAAATATATTCTTAAATTATTTAAAATATATACGCAAGCCTTAATCCCACGGCGCCAAATGTGCCGCCATATCCATTATGAAAATCATTTTGGTCAAAAGCATAGCCATCGTATTTTATAGAAACATCGATTCCTTTATCGCTATTTGTCCTGAAGTTATAGCCAATGATAGGAGAGTAAGCAAATGCAGTTGAATGGCCGTCGCCATTATCTAAAAAACCTACACCAAGCTGAGCGCCAATATGGAAAGATTCTCCCATATAAAAACGAATACCCGCTTTTACAGGGATCGTATTAAAGGCCTGGTATTTAAGTCCTGGTTGCCCTGGTACAGAACTACCTAAATAACCTACATAACCGGCAGTGATAGTCATACTAACATCGTCCCTGAAAAAATATTCAGCTTGTGCACTTGCACCTGCACCTAAGTTCCAGCTTTGAGCGTAAGTGCCCGTAGTATAACCGACTTCAGGCCCAATGCTAAATCTAAATTTACCTTGCTCTGGTTGAGCTATAGCCACCACTGAAGTGCAAATAGCCAATATTGATAAAATAAGTGTCTTTTTCATATTGTTTTGATTTTGTTCATTTCAAAGATAGGTATTAATGGATAATGGATAATAGTAGCCATTATCCATTGTCCATTAATTTAATGATGATTGTTGCTTTCCATCCATTTCAACATTTTCTGCAGGTCTTCGGGCGTGTCGATACAATGACTCTCATATTTTGTGGTAACACATTTTATAGTAAAGCCATTTTCTAACCAGCGTAGTTGTTCTAACGATTCTGCTTTTTCCAGAGAAGAAACCTGCAGTTTTGTTATTTGCGCTAACACGTCACGCCTATAAGCGTACAGGCCAACATGGCGATAGTAAGGATGCTGTTTGTACCATTCTTTTTTATCTGCATTTTTTATATAAGGTATGATGGCACGACTAAAATAAAGCGCTTCATTATTTGTGTTGAGTACGATCTTTACTTCACCCTCATCTGCCAACATTTCATAACTGTCTACCTCGATCATTTGCGTGGCAAGTTCTGTTGTATCATCCTGTAATACGATGGCCAATTCATCAATTTGTTTCGGATTGATAACAGGCTCATCGCCCTGGATATTGATTACATAGTCGTATTTCTCTTTTAACTGTTGCAACGCATCCCAGCACCTGTCTGTACCACTGGGATGGGTAGACGCAGTCATCACTACTTCGCCACCGAATGATAGTACGTTATCAACAATACGCTGATCATCTGTTGCCACCACCACTTTATGTAAATATGCCGATTGTTTAGCTTGTTCGTACACCCGCTGTACCATAGTCTTTCCTTTGATATCACACAATGCTTTGCCCGGAAAACGGGTAGAAGAATATCTTGCAGGGATGATGCCAACTATCATATTGGTCGCTGTTGGGTTAGTTCGTTATTATTTATCTGAAAGTAAGCCGTGCCGGCTTCGTTGCGTTCTGTGATATATTGCTGATATGAATCTGTGTATTGCATCCTGTTGGCAAATGTTTCATTCGGCAGATTGCTCAATGCTAATATTAACTCTGACGCCTCTCTTACAGCTCCTTTACCACCTTCATTTAGCGTTAGATAATCTACTAAATTATGATCAATGGCGAATTGAATGAGTAGGGGATTTGATGGCCTTGTTACCATGATGCGTAATCCCGCAACCTGTGCTACAGAAAAATCAAGCACATCATCAAACACAAATAATATTTCGTGTGGTTGTATACTGAAATGACTGTTTAAATGTTGTAGTGCGATTTTTTTATTTAATGCTTTGTAATAAACGGCATTAAAATGTTCACGCTTTGCCAATTGAAAAGCAGGCATATTATTTTCTCCCGTGATCACAGCTGTGACAGGCACTTTTTTTGTACGCAAAAAATGATTGAAGCGCAAAAGATTTGTACCCATCGCATCTACTTCGCTAAATACACTGCCATTATCACCGTTCTTTTCACCGTTATTGAATACGCCGTCCCAATCAAATACTACGGCTTTTATTTGCTGTAGCTTTTGTTGCATTACCGCCGGTGGTGTAATGAATGTGCCTTTAAAATGCTTATGGGCTAGTTCTGTTATTGTCATGTTGGTTATGTGTTTCACGCAAAGGCGCATAAGATAGCAAAGTCGCAAAGTTGAATCTTATTTGCTTATTTTCCTTTGCGTCTTTGCGTGAAAATTTGACTTAATGAGATAAAGATAAATAAAATATTGTTGCACAAAGATTTACCGATGAAATGTGCGACGCCTGTGAAGCTAAATAGGGGCAGAAATGCCGGGCAAAAAAAAGTCTGAACTACGTTTCCATAATTCAGACTTTTATATAAATAGATAAAACTATGCTTTCAGATCCTGGATATCTAACATACCAACCGGTTTACCACCGTCAGTAACTAAGATCGTATCAACGTTTGTTTTCTTAAACAATGAAGATGCATCATTTAATAAAGCACTTGATTCGATGCTGATAGATTGGTTGTAAGTAAGGTCGCCTAATTTTTTGCTAAGGATCGCTTCGCCACCTGATTGTAATAACCTGCGTAGATCACCATCAGTGAATACACCTTTGATAGATTTATCTGCATTGGTAACAGTGATAGCACCAAAACCAAATTCAGTCATTTTAACGATCGCGTCTTTTACGTTTGTATCCGCGCTAACAACAGGGTTTTTGCCGTTCAGAGCTTCACCAACTGTTAATGTCATTAAGCGGGTATCTTGTAAGAACTGGTCTGTACCGATAGTTGTTAAATGGTTTTCAGTTAACATCTTGATCACTTTCAATGGAACAGTAATGGTATGTGCACCAGCAGCGATCGCGTTACGAACGTGTTCAGGATATCTTACAGAACTAAACATGATCTTAGTATCATAACCGTAATTTTTAACGGTATCAACACATTGTTTCACCAAAGCAAGCGTATCATAACCCTGATCTTGTGAACGGCCAACCAGTGGACAAACATACGTTGCACCGGCCTGCATTGCCATATAAGCTTGTTGTAAAGTGTACACTAAATGCACGTTTACTAATAAACCGTCATTGCGCAATAATTTACAAGCTCTAACACCTTCTAAAGAAACAGGTATTTTAAATACCGTTTTTTTAGGATCCAAACCTAATTTCAATTGGCGATGGGCTTCTTTTACTACGTCTTCTGCAGTATCGCCTAAAGCTTCGATCTGCAATACAGGTACTATTTTAGATAGCTTCACGATCATTCCATCGATGTCTGTAATGCCTTCACGCTGCATAAAAGTAGGCGTGGTAGTTAATCCGTTAAGAAAACCTAATTTAAAACCTTCTTCGATCTCTTTTAAATTGGCTGAATCAAGATATAATTCCATAATGTGTTATTGGTTTCAAAAAAATAATGGGCAAATTTAGGTAATATATATTGGTTACCAAATGCTTTTTATTTTGGGTTTGATGCTTATCGTTGTGTGTGAATAGTTCTTTTTTTACGCACATACAGTCCGATAATTGTGGATGTATCCAATTGCGCGCATTTTACAAAATTACTATCAGGTTGTCCTTTAAGCCGCCTCCTATATTGGTTTCTGTTGACCTTTTGTGTCGCAATCGTATTATCATCGACAACTTTAACCAGTAGATATTGGGTGAAAACCATGTCAGTTATTCCATTAAAACGTATCAAAGCGGAAACTCCGGAAGAATCAATAGAGTATTGAACAGTAGAAGAATCGGCCTTTTCTTTTTTATCTTTTGAAAATATCAGTAGAGCTTTTTTATTAGTACTAAATTCTATCGATTGAATATAGGATGATACAAGAGGAATCAGCTGTTTACTGGTATCGTTTTTAGCAAGCCATGTTCCTGCGAGAAAAGCGGGTGTTATCTTTTGCCCAAAGGAATTATTGACAAAGGATAGAAATATAATCGCTAATAATGCTATTGTCTTCATTCCATAAAAATAAGGGCTTCTTTTGAAAGCCCTTATCCAGTATAATTCTTTATTAAAATATTAACCTCTGTATTTTACTTCGGTATTGTGTAATTCAATCAATGGTTTTAAGTATTCTTCCAGGTCGTAAACACTTAACTGGCTTGCTGCATCGCATAATGCTTTAGCTGGCTCAGGATGTGTTTCAACGAAGATACCATCAACACCCGCTGCAACACCGGCTCTTCCTAACACAGGTAAAAATTCTCTAGCGCCGCCTTTTGCATCCGCACTTGGGATACCATATTTACGGATAGAGTGGGTGATATCAAATACAACAGGGTAACCTAACTGGCCCATGTGGTAAAATGCACGTGGATCAACGATTAAATCGTTATAACCCATGGTGTAACCTCTTTCAGTTAAAATAACCTGGTCGTTACCTGCTTCGATACATTTGTTTAGCGGGTGCTTCATGTTTTCAGGAGCTAAGAACTGGCCGTGTTTGATATTAATAACCTTGCCTGTTTTTGCAGCAGCAACCATTAAGCCCGTCTGCATACACAAGTAAGCAGGAATTTGCAATACATCACAAACCGCACCTGCATCAGCTGCCTGATCAGGATAATGGATATCAGTCAACAAAGTGAAACCAAATTGTTCTTTCACTTTCGCTAACATTTTCATTCCTTCAACAATACCAGGACCGTTATAATAATTCAAACTGCTTCTGTTATCTTTTGAAAACGAAGATTTATAAATGATAGGAATGTTCATTTTAGCACTTACTTCCTTTAGCTTTTCAGCCGTCTTCATCATAATCATTTCTGTCTCGATCACACAAGGACCGGAGATCAAAAAGAGTTGGTCTGCACCACACTCGATATTACCAACTTTTACTTTTTTCTTGCTCATAAATTACAAACGTTTAAATAGATCTTTAATAGTGTCAATAGTTATTTTTTCTTTCCAATCCGGTCCGATAGCGTGGTTCCACATGTGAGGTAAATTATAAGATACATGTGCCATCGCTGTTATTTGTTCATCGGTCCAGCCTTTACTTAAATTTTGCGGCAAAGTTACATTATGCTTGGCAAGCATTTGCTTAAATTCTTTTACGCCATCCGGGTAGTAATCACCTAAATGTTGAAACGCTAAACAGTTAGCGTAGCAATGTCTTTCGTGAAATACCATTGCTAAACCGTAGCTCATAGCATGACAAATGCCTACTTCAGAATAAGTAAGGCTTTGGGTACCCATCATGGATGCTACCATTAGTTTGTCATCGTTTTCAGGAGTTTGTCCGGCTGAATCGCCTAAATATACATCGCGACAAAGCTTCATCGCTTCTTCAGCAAATGCAAAGCTGAACGCGTTATTTAATTTACCTTCTTCGGATTCAACGCAATGAATATAGGTATCCATGCCCGTATAGAACCATTTATCGGTAGGAACTGAAGCTATTAATTCAGGATCAAGGATCACTTGATTGAAAGGAGTGAACTCGCATTTTAAACCCAGTTTTTTTTCGGGTCCGGTTAAAACCGCTGTCATGGCTACTTCTGCGCCGGTGCCTGAAATTGTTGGAACACCTAAATGATAAACGCCCGGTTTTTTAATTAGATCCAATCCCTGGTATTGTACAGATGAACCTTCATTCGTGAACATTAATGAAACTGCTTTCGCAATATCCATTACGCTACCGCCTCCGATACCGATAACACCTGCAGGCAAACCTTTGGTGTTTAATATTTCATCTCTTAATTCGTCGACTTGTTTTGTAGTGGGTTCTTCAACATCAACGTTGATGAATTTTACAACGTCATTTTCTTTTAGCGGCAATCTTTTTTCGAGTTCTTTGCCTTTAAAATAATTATCAACTACAAAAAGAAAAAAGCCTTTGTTCTCGTGGCGCTTGGTATCTAAGATACCGCCCAGCATATTGAAACTTCCTCTTCCGAAAACTATTTTATCAATGTTCTTAAAATTCTTGTGAACCATAAATAATGTGATGATTTGCTAATGTGCTAATGTTAAGCTTTTGCTGTTGCTAAAGCTTTTTTAATACAAGCGCTAATGTTCTGGCCTAATTGTTTTACTTCTTCTTCTGTCCAGGTGCAGCGTACGCCGAATGAAATTAAACGGCCCACTGTTTCCTGTGCTTTTGGTAACTGTAAATTGTTATAATCCTGCGGCGCGCCCACTAACTCGATCGTTAATTTAGAAGCCGTTTTTAAATTCTTTAAATGATCCCATTGGTTAATGAAATGGTACATATTTAAGAACCAGTAATTATTTGCGATACCAGCTTTATTTAATTCTGCTACTGTGCGTTGAGCCGCTTCTGTATCAGGTAATAATATATTTAAGAAAGTGGCTGAATCACCGTTTGGATCTGCAATCGTTGCAAAGGATGTTCCGCTATCAGCTAAAATGCTCGTTAATAATTTTTTATTCTTGTTATTTGCTTCGATGATCTTTGGAACTTTTCTTGTCTGCGCCACGCCAACAGCAGCGTGCAATTCACTGATGCGGTAGTTGAAACCTAAAATAGGATGCTGTTCCATGCCACGGTTATTACCCTGGTGGTTATGTCCGTGATCAGAATAACAATCTGCATGGTCGTAAGCTTGTTTATCATTCGTAACCAACACACCACCTTCACCTGCAGAAGCAATTTTGAAAAAGTCGAATGAGTAGCAGCCTGTCTTACCAAACATACCAACATTTGTTCCTTTGTAAGATGCACCGAATGCCTGGCCCGCATCTTCTACTAATATTAAATTATGTTCTTTAACAACCGCCATTATCTCATCCATATTCGCCATACCGCCGCACATATGTACCAGGCAAATTCCTTTTGTTTTTGGTGTGATGGCTTTTCTGATTCCTGCAGCACTTAAACACAATGTTTCATCGATATCAGCAAATACAGGAAGCGCACCAACAAATAGCACGGCTTCAATGGTAGCAATAAATGTAAATGGAGGAACGATCACTTCATCACCAGCACCGATGCCTGCAGCTGCCAATGCTGTAGCCACGGCAGTAGAACCGCTGGAAACCGCGTGTGCATATTTTGCTTTGGTAATTTTCATTACTTCCGCTTCAAATTCTTTGGCTTTCCAGATACCGTTGCGTTGCTGATCGTGGGTGTAGCGGATAAAAATACCTGTCTCCATTACGTCATTCACTTCTTTGCGCTCTTCGGCACCAAATAATTCTATTCCCGGCATAGCATTTATTTTTAGGGGACAAAAGTAAGAAAAAGGAGAGGAATATTTGAGATGTAATATTGAATATCTAATATTATTGGGAATATGCTAGCAGAGAAGTGTAAATAAGGAATAAGAAACAATAAATAAGGAATAAGAAATAAGAAAGTTTAAAAGTGTAATGAAGCTATGATCTTTGTATGCTCTTTGTCATGCTGAGGAACGAGCTTCTTATCGTTAAAATAACAGAATAATGGTGTAGAATTAGATTCTTCGCTTACGCTCAGAATGACAAGACAGAAGAGTGAATGTTTTATTCACAAATCCATTAATCCTAAAATCCCACGAATCCCAATTCAGACAAACTTATAGGTAACGAACAGGATTGCGTCTCGCATTGAGTATATACCGCTTTACATTCATCCAAAAAGCAACAAAAAAGTAAACGATAACAGGCGAGCCCATTGTTAAAAAGGAGATATAAATGAAATATTTACGGATAGTAGAAGTAGCGATGCCCATACGTTGTCCGATAGCCGAGCAAACGCCAAATACCTGCCACTCTATAAAATACCTGAAACGGTTCATATTGCTAAATTAAATCAAATATGAATAACTCTTTTAAAACAACTAAAAATTATAACATTTCGTTGAAAAAATCACCCGAACTTTTGTAAATTTGCCATGCTGGTTTTAAAATCGGGTAATTTTCGAATTATACAATTTCTAATCGAGTAATTTTC
>DATHNS010000017.1:0-72669 GCA_035485735.1 Ferruginibacter sp. | reverse complement strand
CGTCTAATACTTTTGCTCCGATATACAAATTGGTATTATCCCATAACACACCAAATGTTGCTGTATTATTTGGCGTACCCACTGTTGTTTTAGTCAGTGATTTATTTAAGTTCCAACCCGTTTCAGATAAAACGCCATCTATAGTAATTGTACCCGGCGCTTTGAAACAAGTCACCACGCCTGCAGGATCTGCACCCTGTGCAATAGTGATCGTTACAGCTTCGCTACCTGTGCCGCCGCCATTGATAGCATTTACCGTTGTAGTAAATGTACCTGCTGTTGTAGGTGTACCACTGATCAACCCTGTTGATGTATTCACTGATAAACCTGCCGGCAAACCTGTTGCACTATAACTGGTAGGTGTATTGGATGCTGTGATCGTATAACTAAATGCAGAACCGGTTGTACCACTTGCTGTTGTTGCACTTGATACGACAGGGGCTACTACAGGTGTACTTAAGACAAAGGCAATATAGTTAATATTGAAGCCGCCGGTTTCTTCATAAATGCGAACGACATGCTGGCCACTTGTAATACTTGGTGTTGTAACACTGATCGTTTGATAGGTTTGCCATGCACCTGTATTTGGAATGGCCATGCTACCTGAAATATTTACGCCGTCTATTTCTACATGCAAAGTGTTGCCGGTTCCGGGAGATGCGACTCTTACCTGGAGTGTGTACACGCTTGTTGTTGTAACATTTACCGTATACTTCATCCATTCGCCTGCATTCGTAAATCCTACATCGTAGCCACCGCCGGTATCTCCGGTAGTTTCTACGTCTACGCCTTCTGTGGTTCTGTATTGTCCGCCGCTGTTTACTGCATCGTTATCGTTATAGGCTATTCCTTGTCCGCCCAGGTCATAATTTTCTGCCTGTATCGTTCCGGGAATTGGCCATGGTGTTCCACCATAAGGAGATTCCGTTGAAACTGCCGCACTAACGGTAATGGTTACTGTTTTACTGCCTGTACCACCTGCATTCGTTGCACTAACTGTAGTTGTATAGGTAGCTGCTGTAGTTGGTGTGCCACTTATTACGCCTGTTGATGTATTAACTGTTACGCCCGCAGGTAAACCTGTCGCAGCATAACTGGTTGGTGTATTAGATGCTGTAATGGTATAACTAAATGCCGTGCCCACTGTAGCTGTTGCCGTTGCTGCACTTGATACTACAGGTGCTGGTACAGCTACAAAAGCGATATAGTTAATATTGAAACCACCGGTTTCTTCATAAATGCGGACTACATGCTGCCCACTTGTGATACTTGGTGTAGTAACACTCACTGTTTGATATGTTTGCCATGCACCTGTATTTGGAATAGCAATGCTTCCCGAAATATTTACGCCGTCTACTTCTACATGCAAAGTATTGCCCGCTCCCGGAGATGCTACTCTAACCTGTAATGTGTACACGCTTATGGTTGTAACGTTTACCGTATACTTCATCCATTCACCAGCGTTTGTCCAACCTACATCATAGCCGCCGCCGGTGTCTCCTGTAGTTTCCACATCAACGCCTTCTGTTGTCCTGTATTGTCCGCCGCTATTTACAGCATCATTATCATTGTAGGCAACTCCTTGTCCGCCCAGGTCATAATTTTCTGCCTGTATCGTTCCCGGAATTGTTGCTGCTGTGCCGCCATATGGAGATTCTGCTACTGTTGCCGGATTAACCGTAATGGTAACCGTTGCATTTCCTATTCCACCTGCATTGGTTGCACTAACAGTAGTTGTATAGGTTCCTGCTGTTGTTGGTGTACCACTTATTATTCCTGTTGATGTATTAACTGTTACACCTGCAGGTAAACCCGTTGCATTATAACTTGTTGGTGTATTGGATGCGGTGATCGTATAACTAAATGCCGATCCTACTGTACCTGATGCTGTTGTTGCACTTGATACCACAGGTGCTACTATTGCCGGACTAACGGTAACGGTTACTGTTTTGTTTCCCGTTCCACCTGCATTAATGGCATTGACAGTTACAGTATAGGTTCCTGCTGTTGTTGGTGTGCCACTTATTATTCCTGTTGATGTATTAACTGTTACGCCTGCGGGCAAACCGCTTGCGTTATAACTTGTTGGTGCATTGGATGCGGTGATCGCATAACTAAATGCGGAACCTACTGTACCTGTTGCTGTTGCTGCACTTGATACGACAGGTGCTGCTACCGCAGGATTGATAGTAAAAGTTACTGCTTTAGTTCCTGTACCGGTTGCATTGGTTGCACTAACGGTTACAGTAGATGTTCCTGCAGTTGTTGGTGTACCGCTGATTACACCTGTTGATGTATTGATAGATAAACCTGCAGGTAAGCCCGGTGCAGCATAACTTGTTGGCGCATTAGATGCCGTAATTGTATAACTGAACGACGAACCTGTTGTACCAGTTGCTGTCGCTGAACTTGATATCACCGGAGCCGAAGCAATAGCAATTAAAGTATAATAGTTGATATTATAACCGCCGGTTTCTTCATAAAAACGAATCACGTGCTGACCACTGGTAATGGTTGGTGTAGTGAAACTTACCGTTTCCCAGTTTTGCCATCCGCCACTATTAGGAACAGTGATACTTCCTGAAATATTAAAGCCGTCGACTTCTACATGAAAAGTATTTCCCGTTGCCGCTGACGCCACTCTTGCCTGGAAAGTATAAGTGCCTGTTGTTGCCACATTTACCGTATAATTTAACCACTCGCCGGCACTTGTAAATCCGATATCATATCCACCACCCGCATCTGATGTTCCTTCTATATCTACACCATCGGTTCTGTATTGTCCGCCTGTGTTTGTTGGGTCTGCATCGCTATACGCCACCCCTTGTCCGCCGATATCATAATTCTCTGCTTGTATTGTTCCCGGCACGGGCCAAGGCGTACCGCCATAGGCTGATTCAGGCGCCGGTGTTGCGATCGTAAAAGTGATCGGCAATGTTCCGGTACCTGTGGCATTGGTTGCACTCAATGTTGTAGTATATGTACCGGCCGTTGTTGGTATACCACTGATCACACCGGTTGATGTGTTCACTGATAACCCTGCAGGCAAACCGGTTGCATTAAAACTTGTTGGCGCTGCCGAAGCTGCAATATTATACGTTAAGTATGTGCCGGCAATTCCACTTGTTGTGGTAAGATTTCTTACAGCCGGCGCAGCTGTTACAAAATATGGAGTTGGACGTGTTGCTGTTAAGGCTATTTGTCCTTTAAACATTTTACCTCCGTCATTTGTCAATCGTAAATAATAATCTGATGAAACAGGCGTACCATCTTCATCTAAACCAAAATAACCTGACCCTGTTGGAATCTGCGATTGATTTTCTGCAGTTTCCGCGATCTCATTTCCTTCGTTGAATTCGTCAAACATGGAAATATACAAACCTTGTGCGCCCATTTTTTTCATGTTATAGAACTGCTCCCACATAAAATTTCCGTGTACACGCTGGTGCACTGAAACATCTCCAGGTAAAATACAAGGTTGATAATCGATACCATGCGCAGTACAATATGCCTGATCCGCTATATTGGTATTGTTGTAATAATTATCTTCATCAGCTATAGATCCGATCTTTCCTATCTCCCAGGGAGATATCATGTTGAATGCATTATAAGTATCTGTGAATCCATCTGTAGTGGTGCGCCATTCTCCACGCACACCCCCGATCACGTAACAACCCTGGCTTTTAAACCAGTTAATTACAGCTACACATTGTGCATCTGTAAAAGGATGATTTGCATCATCAAGACCCAATCCCCAAATACAAACAACCGGTTTGCCATTTTGTTTTGCATAGGCAGGAGATGAAGTATATGCAGACATTTTTGTTGTCCAGTCATTCGGCATTTCAGTAGACATGTTAGTCCAACCGCTTACGTCATACATAATGTAGAACTTAACATTATGCGCTTCTGCTGCGATCTTAACTTTTGCCGCCATTGCATCACGAATTGGCCCTTCGCCACCTACCGGATCAAAACGCTGCAAAGCTGCGCAATCGATACCGTTTTGTTGCATCCACAAAAATTGTGTGTTTATTGTTTGATCTGTATAAGATGAAAATAAATTGGCTGGCTGGCCATTGCCTAAATTTGAATACGCAGTGGGGAAAGTAGTTGTAAGCTCACGTTCATCCGGCCACGCTTTTATACCTGTGTTGGTTGCAGATGGAGCACCTCCTACAGCTGTCCAATGCCACCAGGCATTGTAGGGAGAGCCATCACCCGGTGCAGCAAACCATCCCTGGTAACCTACGGTTATTTTTCCTACCACATCACCAACGGGTGATTGTGCTTTTATACTTGTGCTGACAAATAATAATACCAGCAGTAAAAAGAATTGCGATCTTTTTAAAACGATCGAATTGATAAATGGCTGTTGAGTCAAGTTTTTTTTCATAATAGTTAATCGTTATTAATAAATATAAAATACCATGGACAGGCTATAATATTGTTATAGCAGTCAGACTACTTTTTTGTTTTGGGGGAATATTATAATAAGGGCTTTGATCTTTCATCATTATTGATACATCGTTGGGTACTCAATAATAATAAGCGTGTTAAGCAATCGTTTTAGCGCGTCAAATATATATACTATTTAATTACATAAATAAAAAAATAGCGAAAATTTAAAAAATTAATATAAATCCTTACTTAAGAAGCAACTTTTAATGCGTCGGGAGTTGCCTGGATCAATCTTTCTTCAGGAATTGTTATCTGATCTGCCTTTTGTCCGTTTGGATAGATATAATCAACCACGTATTGGTTTGACCATTCATTGTATTTACGTATTACCGCGTTACCTGCGGGCTTGTATTCCAAATCTAATAGCGTAACTGTTTGTCCCAATTGATATTTCATACTCATATGTTAGCGGTGCCAAATTACCATTTACACCATTAATTACAAGAAAGATTTGCTAACATTTGTTGAGAAAAATCTTGAAAACTTTTTTAGCTATTTTCAGAGAAACATAACAATTAAATATAATAAATATGTTTCTAGAGCTACTGCAACAAATTGTCGATATCAATAGCATGATCAGCGGATAATGCTAACTTAAATTCCATTTCTTTATCTTTAATTGATGAAGTGTCTCATATGAAAAAATATATTTTAGTACCTTATTTATTTACTTTTTTATTTTCCTGCCATAACAAAGTGCAACAAAATAAAATCAAGCCTGTTACTGTAATACATTCAATAATAAAAAAAGATTCATTGACAGAAGATTCTGTTCAACAAACTGTGCACGGCAGAAAATTGGATAGTCAATATATCAGCACATTAAAGCCAATTTTTGGCTATCGGTTTGTCGTAACAGGAAATTTTAAAGGAGATGGGAAAACAGATACGGTAACGGAACATTATTTCGATACAGAAAAAAATAAAGAAACAAATAAATATTATGACAGCATTGATTTTGATACACAAATGGCAATTGCTATTATGTACAAATCTCCTTACTCGTTTATAACCTGCAGTGATCATTCAATTGATACATTATCTGTTTGCAAAGGCGGCCAGCTTTTCGGACTATCCTATTTAAAAAATGAAGGAGATCTTAACGGAGATGGAACAGATGAATTATCCTACGTAATAGACTATGCAGATTATTCTGCTATCAATACCTGCCACTTGGTTACCTATAAAAACGGCCGCTGGAAAGAATTGTATTCGTTTGAAATAAGGGATTGGGAATTGCCCGGCCTTCCGGATGCCCAGACAAATTATGGCCTCTTTGGTATAGATAGTTTACACGCGGGCAGCAGCAATGATTCATTGAATAAACAAGCTGAAAAAGAATTGAAAGAATTTTCAGGATTTATTGTACGTTCAGGAAAGGGGAAAATAAAAGTGCACACATTTAACGAAGGTGAAGAGGTCGTTAAGGTGGTTAATTTGAATAAAGTACATCTTAAAGATGTACCCAATTAATTATTTTTCTTCCGAGCGTTCTTTTATGACTTCCAAAATATTATTCTGTATATCCTTCATGATCCAGCCTGCCCACCAGCTTGCATAAAAATTAAATGTTGTTGTGAGTTTAAAATGACTGTACAGATTCAGTCGGCATGTTGTGTCATTGAGTTGCTGTAATTGATAAGTGCCATCTAAAACATCAAAGTACTGTCCGCCTACAACAATATGTTTATCCATAGTGGTAGAAGGAATATCATAAGGGTTTGCTTTTATTGAAAAGGTCATGCAGCTTTGAGGTGAATAGGATAATACCGTTTCATTAAACACCAATCCTTTATCAAAAATCGCTTTTCTGGTTGCACCCACGCCTTCATAATTTAATTCTGCTTGTATTGGCCTGGGCAAACCCAGCTCCTTTGTAAACCAACCTTTCTCTTCGCCCGGTTTAATTTCTCTTACGCGTGTTACATTGCTCCATATTTTTTCTTTGCTCGAATGGATATCAATAAATGTATAGGCTTTATATTGCCCGGGAATACTGCCGATACTCTGTTCGATCGGTGAAAGAAAAAACGGCAGTAGCACCAATAGAGAAATGTATAATTTTTCTTTTTTAGCTTTTTTTAACTTGTAATGTCCTGCAACAAGGCCACCAATGGAGGCTGCCAATAAAAATACCGGCAAGATCATTAACCAACAAGCCCATCCTTCAACGTTTAAAATTATTGTCAGGGCAAAGAACCCGAATACTGGAACCCAGGGCATAAAAAAACGGTAATGTGTTTTCTTTACATTTTCGATGCTCGATAAATAGATCGTTAAAGCGCCAACCCCAAATGGCAGGAAAAATAAAAAAGTCATTGTCATAACACTAAACAACGACTGCCAACTATCTATTCCAAATAATCCTCTTACGATCAATGCAAACAGGATCGGGATCCAAATAATCAATAAAATTTTTATCGCTTTTGATTTATTCATTTTGAGTTCAATAATATTCCCCAAGTTACAATAAATAGTACTGGTTATATTTTGGGATAAAATTATTTTTCGGCGAATGCCATGGTATTAGGACAACACGGATAAGCGATCGGCCATAAGCTGTCAATAAATTCCCGTTCTTTTAGCAATGCCTTTTGTCTTAACTGCTCAATATAAAACTTGTCCATATATTGTAGGTCAACGCTAATTTGGTTTTCTTTTGCATATTTATCGTATGCATTTATAGCTTCTTTTATTTTGTCTTTTGATGATCTCTCAGGCAACATAGTAAATTGCAGGTCGGTGCCTGTTTCAAATTGTTTAATTGCTAAATATGAAGTATCGCCTGTATATGCGATCGTAATGGCAACAGCACCGTTATGTTTTGGCATCAGCATTTTTTTATCTTCGTCATTGCCAACATAAAAAAGCTCATTGTCATCTGTGTTCAATCGATACAGGCTTTTAATTGTAGTATAAACAACATAAGTATATATCCTGTCGAATTTTTTTGAATTTTGAACAGTTATCTGAAGCGTTTGCGGGCCCCATGTTTTTGGAATGGTTCCGGTATCGATATTTATCCAGCCAGTCTCGGTCCAGTTGAAGCCGTAAGTCTGCATTCTGTATTTTTCTCTTTGCCAAAGTAATTTTCTATAGTTGTCAGTGATTTGCTGCATTTCTTTATTCTTCTTATTTAATTCCTTCACAACTTTTTCTTTAGCTGCTTGCAGATCGGCCCTGATCTTTGCCAATTGTTTTGTATAATAATTACTTAACAGCTCAGCGTATTTATCCGCTCCTTTTACATTGGTCAATTTTTGCAAATAAAAATCATGAAAATCATTTTCGTATGAAGTACCTTTGGTTGCTATTGCGGCCAAGCTGTCCAACTCATATAAATTCTTTCCTGTATTTTTTGTGTAGATCTCAAGAACAGTATTATTGCAGGTTTTAAATATTACTTGTAGCCTTTTTTCAAATTCTTTAGTTGCGATGAGCGTATGCTGGTATTTTTTTGATTTGATCAATTTTATAATAGCAGGGTCAATACCCCAATTATTTTTAGTTTCAGCCGAATCACTTTTAACAGATGCGGCATGATGATCTGTCTCGAATGAACGCCTGGTGTATTTTCCATTAACGACAACTGCGGAATCGTTATAATAAGGCTCGTTCAAATGAACATCTTCCATACCATTCATATAGTCAACGCCATTTGACACTGAAAGAGAATAGTACAAACTATCAGTCAATGTAGTCGTTGCGGCTACGTGGCCCTTATATGGCATTCCTTCTTCTACCGCCGCCTGAAAACCTTCGGGTAAAAAATCAAGTTGATCCAGGTCGATAGGGACCAGGTAATTATCCAATATTTTTGGATTGATCCAATTCATATTCCCTTTCGCATCTCTAATTCCTTTATAAGCCATCATTCCCGGAATTTTTTCTTTTGTAGGAATTTCGATATGAATAGGATTATCCTTGTTGATAACCAATTGCTCACCGTGCGAGGCTGCATTGAAATAGATCATTCCATCTGTTTGAAGCTGGTTGCCACCTGAAGTTGTTGTAAGATTTGAAAGAATCATTTCGCCTAAAGACAAGGCTTCTGCCAATTCTATCGTCACGCTATCCGAAACAATTTCACCTTTTGAACTTTTAAAACAACCTTTCGGACATACCACGATCGTTCCGGCATCGCCTTCCACCACATTGTCTTGCTTACTGTCTATAGTAAAGAAGCGGCTTTGAGCCATTGAATTTTTAAACGGATCAGCAGATTGATACTTTAGTGTAGTGTCAGTATTATTACTTGTCTTGTTATCGATCTTTCCGGTATTACATTGAGTAAATACGGCAATAAAAAATAGTGCGGCTAAAAAGGTACATACCTGCTTTCTCATAGAATGTTGTTAGATAAAATGTATAAATATTCCGGTTGTTTTATCTAAGATGCATTTGGCTGAATTTTTCCATAAATGAAATTGAATTCGAAAAATTATCAACCAGTCAATATTTAACATTGAAATTATTGTTTATTATGTAGCTTTAATTAACAATAAAATAATATACCATGTCAGACGTTAGATCTCCAAAAAGCAAAAAGAAAGCTCCTGCTAAGAAAGCTGCACCTAAAAAGAAGGCTGTTGCAACAAAAACTGTTAAAGAAAAAGACGGCATATCTAAAATAATAGAAGATATACTAAAATTACCTGAAGAAGCTAAAACGGCTATACGCAAAGCTATTAAGACTAATTTAAAGGGTATTAAAAAAGCAAAGAAGGATACCAAAAAGAAATAAGCTTGGCTTCGTTATTTATTCACCTGCTGCTGTATATCAACTATATCACTACGGAATTTTTTAAAATTGGTATGTAGAAATTTAGTTTGTACATCATCGTTATAGAATACATTGCTTCCGTTATCGCTTATCACTTGTACTTTACCGGTAGGTTGTCCGTTATTAAAAATTTCCAAACCGCTTTCTATCTTTAATGCATAGACATCCATCATGTTGCTCAGCACCGGAGCATCTGCTGGTTTTCCTGTCCAGGTATACAAAGCTGCATTTAATATCTCGTCGCTGCTTCCTGCTATGATCAAATAATTGCCATTACTTAAACGCAACATATCACGAATGCCTCTTCCACCAAGATCCAGTTCTATCGGTTTACCGATAACAGGATCGCCGGATGGATCGCCGTTATTAAACCAGCTTTCGAAATTTTGTATGGGTGCGATCAGTGCTTTTGTACGATTGGTTACGGGAACTATCGGCGCACGAAATCCAATATATAAAGTAGTAGAATCGGGGGCAAAGACAATCCCTTCAATATTGAAGCCTGCTACGCTTTTAGGTGTCATTCCATAATCAGCGGATGAAGATAATTTATAACCATTTTTATCTCCCCACTGCAGCAACTGTTTTCGCAGATCATTATAGTGTCCTTTGTATATAAATTTTGTGTGCGCACCTGTACCTGATATCTCCGTTTCAAACAAGCAACTCCGGTTTGGTTTTTCCTCAAGATGTTTGCCACCATTACTCATAGAGCCGGACCAATATGTTCTTTCAGGGTGGGCAAAACTGCGGGCCCCAGCCTCACAATCTACTTCTTTATAATTTCCATCGCCCCCATCTGTCAGGCCCGATAAACTTGCATAATTAAATGCTGCAACCGGAAGGCCCGATTCATAGCGATGAAAGACCAGCAAAGAATTTATTTCATCATCTGCAATTACCATATAATCGCTATCTAAAGCAACTACTGCGGAAGCATCGGAAATACCAGTGTGCCAAAATGTATTGGACGGCGTATCAGCCGCAGCTGAGGATGCATAATTAATCACCAAACTGCTGGTATTTTTTCCTCGAGTAAGCGTAAGCGTTATATTACTATAACCAAAGCCGGTGGGAACAATTTTTATTGTTACATACCCATCGGCATTTGAAATGAGAATATTATTATCGCGAACAACAAGTTTATTGTCACTGATAGCCGTGACAGTATACTCTTTCGCAGCGATCATTTTGCCATTTTCTTTAACGTCGGCAATAAAGCCGATCGTTGCAGCAGGATCCGTAGGGTCATCCATTACGCCACTTATGTAAGGAGGCTTTAATAAAGGTGTTGTAGCTGTCAGATCAAATTCAAACGTTAAGGCCCCTTCATTCTTAACTGGTATGGCTTTATTCGAAAATGAACTATTGCATACTATGCCTGTCACTAAAAAAAAGCAAACACCAATTTTTCTAAATAACATAGTTTGTAATTCAAGTGTATAAAAATACTGCTAACTAGTCAATTACTATTTGCCAGCCTATTCTATATTCATTATGCCATTTGTTGGTATTGATATCTTCACCACCATATTTTAAATTAGAAGGATTGAACTGAAGGTTCTGATCAAACTCTGCTTTTAGCATAGAATTAAAACCTTTGATCTGATACGACAAACCCGCTGCCCAATGTTTGCTTACACCTAACACAAGATCATTCGCATTCATCTCATCATACCGGTAAGAAAAAATAGTTTTGATCGGCTTGCAAAAATAATTAGCCGTAACATACCAACCACCTGCCCTGAAATAGCCACCAGTAGTACTCCTTGGAAGTCCGGCCAATAAAGGATCGTTAGGATTTTGCGGAGTTCCTTTCAAACCATCATATTCAAATTGTGCAGAAAAACCTCTATATAGAAGAGAAATGTCCCCGCCAAGAATATATTTTTCACCGTTCACCACTTTAAATTCCAATGCCGTATCACTACTATTTAATAACGCACCTGTCTCACCCGGTAAAAAACTTGTACCTGCCGGAAGATCACGTTTTGAATAACGGCCGTTCAATCCGATAGAAATATTCGGTATTGTCAATCCTTTCATATCGATCACTTCTTCATTGTGATTTTCAGGATAAGATATTTCTACCCTTCCGATATATTCGAACGCTCCACTCGGATCATTTGTTCCTGCCAGTATCCCTTCTCCCACACCCGAATATACTCCTACGGCAGCTTTGATCCTATCGTTCCAAAAAGATCTGTAAATTTTTACGCCAAAATCACGTCTCGACATAAAATCTCCTTTACTTATTTGCGGGCGTTCCCAATACGGCGACTCATAATGTTCTACCAACGAATTCAATGAAAAAGGCACTTTGCCATACCCTATATTTATATTGAACAGGTTGATACTTTTTTTTGAAAAATGGCTCAATCCTTTATAAGTAAAATTCGCATCATCCAATGGTCCGCCGCCCGGAGAATACGTTTGTGTAAATGCCGCAAAATCCAATTGTAAATGATATTCATAATCATTGCCTACTTTGCCTTTTACATCCAGACGAGCATCTTTTAACCTGAAAGTATTTTTAGTAAGGTCGGGTGTGGCGCCTGCAGGATAATCTCTCCAATCATAATACCCGGAAACGATCGTTCCAATTTTCACGATATTATCTCCACTACTTATTTTAAATGGCTGAAGCCCTTCAATACCATAATCTTCGTAGCCCATTTGTTGCTGCGCATCAGCGCCTGGTAAACAAAAAAAGAAAACAATTAGTACAAGAACCAGTTTTGTTATTATTAAAGATCTACTATTATGCTTATGTGTCATTTTTAATTAGTTGTTCTGATTTAATTATATATTATTTAGCAACACCCACCAATGTCATGTTATCAAATCTGTCATTGCCGGATGTATTTAAGTTGCCACTCGAAAAAACGATCTTGACCTTAAAGTTTGCATTATCATTCGCAGCGGTAATAGAAGAAAAATCAAGTGTTTCAAGACCATACGGGCCTGTCGGATCTACATTTCCGCTCAATGAATAGGCAATTGAAGACAGGCTGGCATTTGTATAAGTTGTACCGTCCGTTGTATAATAAACGCTATCCACCAAAGCTGCTTTCGTAGCACTACTTGCTTCAAAAGCATAACTCAAGACAATATTTTTATAGCCTGTGGTTGGCACTGATATGATCATATCAAGACAAGGATTTCTCACACGAAGCGCGTTTCCATATGGATCTCCGTTTTGCTGATTGATGATTGGTGTAGAAGTGTTGGCAACAGAATCATAATATCCTGTTGTTGTACTTACGGTTGTAAAATCTAAGGACAGGCTTCCTCCATTTATTGTTGAAGTCGGCGTTGTTAATGTAGTTAAAGAAGCTGTGTTATTAAAATTCCAGTAATCCAATAAAACAGGTACAGCTGCAGAAATAGTTAACGTAAGTATTTGCGTTCCTGTGCCAAATGCATTGGTGGCACTTAAAGTGTCGGTAAATGTACCCGATGCTGTTGGCGTACCGCTGATAATACCCGTTAACGTATCAATAGACAATCCTGCAGGCAAAGTTTTAGCACCAAAACTTGTAGGGGTATTTGAAGCTGTAATTGTATAAGTAAATGTATTACCCGTGGTAGCACTTGCGGTGACGCTGCTTGAAATTACCGGTACCGGTGGCGCAGCAATTGTGATCGTTAATACCCTCACTCCTGTTCCATACGTATTGGTAGCTTTTAGTGTATCAACAAATGTACCCGCAACTGTTGGAGTACCGCTGATAATACCTGTTGTAGTATTAACACTTAACCCTGTCGGTAATGTTCCTGTCACTGTATAACTGGTAGGGGTAGCCGAAGCTATGATACTATAGTTGAATGCTCTGCTTACTGTATCACTTGCTGTTGCACTGCTCGATATGACAGGAGGATTACCACCTGTTGCGTTCAATGAATCTGCATCGATGGTTATATTATCAAACCTGGTATTACCTTTTGATCCGGTGTTACCATTGGAGAAAGTGATCTTAAATTTAAAATGCGCGTTATTATTTGCAGCAGTAATAGCTGATAGATCAAACGTTTCTAATACATATGCAGGATCTACAGGCACCGAATAAGTTACTGTTGAAAGGCCCGCATTTATATAGGTTGTACCATCTGTAGTATAAAAAACGCTATCCGTTAAAACACCGCTGGTAGTACTACTTGTTGCCACTGCGTAACTTACCAGGATATTTTTATACCCGGTTGTTGGCGCAGCAATGATCAGGTCCGTGGAAGGATTTCTAACGCGAAGCAATGCACCCGTTGTATCATTCCTGCGTGCATTGGGTGTAGGAACAGAAAGTGCCGGAGATGGAATATATGAATCAACGGAATCTGCATCAATAATTAATGCGCCTCCGCCTATTGTATAGGTTGGAGCCTCTAAAGTGGCCGTTGTTGAAATATTATTAAAGTTCCAGTAATGAATTAAAACGCGTGAACCTACACTTACTGTGTCGGTGCCTTTATTGGTTGGTGCTGGTTGTACCCTGTCTTTAATACAAGAAGTAAGCAATAGACTGATAATGATAGTAGAAAATAAGTATCTCATGTTTGTTTTTATAAATAAGGTGCAAGGTTATCTTCCGAATATTACCGGATTGTTAACAAAACTTAAACGAATTATTAACCAATGATGAATGGTAAGGCCAATTACTATTTGTTTAGCATCATACAACATAATAATTTGGTAACCTCGGCGTAATCATAACTTTTTGTTGAACAGGGTTCTTTGTAAAGAAATTAATTCTTTACTTAACTCTTAACAAATGCTCTTATCATTAAACATGATAACACTCCCATTCATTGGAGATGTTAATCTTAGTGGTTCTATCCTGTTCATTTTCTTTCTTTGTCTTTTAGCTGTAGTCGCATTTGAATTCGTTAATGGTTTTCACGATACCGCAAATGCTGTTGCTACTGTGATTTACACCAAGGCTTTAAAGCCACAGTATGCAGTTCCATGGTCAGGCTTTTGGAATTTTGTTGGCGTAAACGTAGGTGGTGTTGCAGTTGCAATGGGCATATTAAAATTGGTGCCACTCAATGAATTGATGGCATTGCCTGTACAGGTTGGTGCTTGTATGGTTTTATCCGTCTTGATTGCTTCCATCATATGGAACTTAGGCACGTGGTACTTAGGTATTCCCTGCTCAAGTTCTCATACATTAATTGGCGCAATGATTGGCGCCGGACTTGCATTCACATATTATTATGGCGGCGGGGGTGTAAACTGGGATAAAGCAAAAGAAATAGGTATGTCGTTAATACTGTCTCCGCTATTTGGTTTTGGTGCGGCTTTATTATTGATGTGGTTTCTAATGCATGTACTGAAATCAGAAAAATTATTTCATATACCACATGGCGAAAATGATAAACCGTCTTTTTTTGTAAGGTTATTATTAATAACTACCTGTACGCTGGTTAGTTTTTTTCATGGAAGCAATGACGGACAAAAAGGTGTGGGTTTATTGATGTTGATATTGATCGCCTTTTTACCTGCTAAATTCGCTATCGACCATACTATTTCTGATGATAAAATACTGGCATCCTTAAATGCTACACATCTTGCAGTACAAAGAACAATGGCTACCAATACAACGAATCATGATGTTGTAAAATTAGATAGCCTGGTTTCGAAAGCTGAAAAAGACCTGCAAACCAAAACCATTGGTGATGCTGCTGGAACTTTTAAATTTAGAAAAGATGTTCAGGCAATCAACAAAAGTATCAAAGCGATCACTGCAAATAATACAATAATTATTGCGGATGCTGATAAAGCGACCTATGTCAGCGCTTCAAAGGATCTGTTAAAAGTGACTGACTTCGCACCTTTATGGGTAATCGCTACGATCTCCATTTCACTTGGTATCGGTACCATGATCGGCTGGAAAAGGATCGTTGTTACCATTGGTGAAAAAATCGGCAACGAACATTTAAATTACGCACAAGGTGCCGTATCTGAAATAGTAGCAGCAGGAACGATCGGTTTAAGCACTGGTTTTGGTTTACCTGTAAGTACAACACATGTACTATCCAGTGGTATTGCAGGTGCGATGGTAGCCTCCGGCGGAACCAAAAATTTAAATAACGGAACACTTAAGAGTATTGCCATGGCGTGGATTTTAACTTTGCCTGTTTGTATATTATTATCATTGGTCTTATTTGCAATATTTCATTTATTTGTTTAATTTTTGAAATAAACAGAAAGTACCATCCACAAAACAATACTATAACTTCATAAAAATAACAAATGAAAAAAATATTAGTAGCCACCGATTTTTCAAATTGTGCCAGTAACGCAATGGAATATGCAATGGAGCTTGCCAAACTTTTACACATAGAAGTATGTGCCATTCACGCGATCGGCTCAACAGAAGGCGTTAACAATAGCACCTATAGCGCCATTTATATTAAGGACTATCAGGATAATAAAAGGGAAGCATTAAATACCTGGGCAAATCTTTTTGCCAATAGACCTGAATATAGAGGAGTGGGTGTAACGACAGTATGTGAGATCGGAACGGTAAGTAATGTAATTACAAAGTACATTGATAACAACCCGGTTGAGTTATTGGTAATGGGAACGATGGGGTCAACGGGCATCACAGGTTTATTTGGAAGTAATGCCAATACAATGGTAGAAAAAACAAAAACGCCTACTTTGATCATTCCTTTGGAAAGCAAATTCTCCATGCATCCAATCATCACGCTGGCAACGGATTTCTCCTCCACATTATCTACGGAAGATGCTAATGGTTTAAATGAATTGATATTGGCATCCAAATCGGAGAAATTAAATGTATTGAATATCATCGAAGGAACTCAATGGAAAACGAATGAAGCCGGAGAAGAAAGTTTAAGAAAGTTGATCAATTCCACCGAACTGGAATTTAAATATATTACTGAAGACAATGCTATTGACGGCATCATGAATTTTATTGTAAGCAACCAAACTGATATTCTTTGTTTGGTAAAACACCATCACAATATTATTTATAGAATATTTAATAGAAGCACCGTGAATCAGGTAATGAACCGGTCAATTAAAGCGGTGCTGGTTTTACATGAGTAACCATCAAATCAATAATCCCTTCTAATACTAATTAAATTAAAATGTGCCGAAAGCACATTTTTTTTGTATTTTACCTGGGAGATAAACAATTGGTAATGAAATATGTCCTATCACGCCACCATACAAAACCAGGTATATGTTTTTACTGATCTGAAAACATTATTGGCTAAGGCTTCTCCCTTACGCAGTGGCGATATATTGGCCGGCCTGTCCGCAGCCAGTCATGAAGAAAGAATAGCTGCGCAAATAGCATTAGCCGATGTCCCGCTAAAAAATTTTCTGAATGAAACTGTAATTCCATACGAAGAAGACGAAGTGACAAGATTGATCATTGATGAGCACGATGCTGCGGCTTTTCTGCCTGTAGCTCATTTTACAGTAGGTGAATTAAGAGATTGGCTATTGAGTAATACTGCCAATACGATCACGTTACAAAAATTAGCTCCCGGGTTTACGCCGGAAATGATCGCTGCAGTTTCTAAATTAATGCGCAACCAGGATCTGATCGCAGTAGCACAAAAATGTGAAATTATTACGCGCTTCAGAAATACGATCGGCTTAAAAGGAAGGTTATCAACCAGGTTGCAACCTAATCACCCAACAGATGATATGAAAGGAATTGCAGCAAGCATGATCGATGGATTATTATACGGAAGTGGTGATGCGGTAATCGGTATCAATCCGGCAACGGATAGTCCTGCAACAGTCACCTCTTTATTAAATATGATCGATAACCTAAGAATGAAATATGATATTCCAACACAAAGTTGTGTATTATGTCATGTAACAACTCTTTTACAAATTATTAAACAGGCACCTGTCGATCTTGTTTTTCAATCCATTGCAGGCACAGAAAAAACCAACAAAAGCTTCGGCATAAATTTATCCATACTTAAAGAGGCTTACGATGCTGCCTTGTCTTTACAACGTGGTACTATTGGCAACAATGTGATGTATTTTGAAACCGGCCAGGGTTCATCTTTATCAGCCAATGCACATCATAACGTTGATCAGCAAACGCTGGAGGCAAGAGCGTATGCCGTTGCCAGAAAATTTAATCCGATGCTGGTCAATACCGTCGTAGGATTTATAGGGCCCGAATATTTATTTGATGGGAAACAAATTATTCGCGCTGCTCTGGAAGATCATTTTTGCGGTAAGTTATTGGGCCTGCCAATGGGTGTAGATATTTGTTATACCAATCACGCAGAAGCTGACCAGGATGATATGGATAATTTATTAACGTTATTGGGCGTGGCGGGATGCAATTTCATTATGGGCATTCCCGGAGCCGATGACATTATGCTTAACTATCAATCTACTTCTTTTCATGATGCCTTATACCTGAGAGAAGTGCTAAACAAAAGGCCGGCGCCGGAGTTTGAAGCATGGCTGGTTAAGCAACATATTATGGATGAACAAGGAAATCAGTTACCCATACAGGCATCACATTTATTATTGCAATAAATATATTTATTATGCCGGCACATATCACTAAAAATATAATTCAGGAAGATGCATGGCATTCTTTAAAAGAGTATACTGCTGCAAGAATTGCATTGGGAAGAACAGGCAACGCTATTCCTTTAAAAGAAGTGTTACAATTTAAATTAGCCTTTGCGCATGCGCGCGATGCTGTCTACTCTTTATTGGATACTGAGCATTTATTTACAGGATTGGCAGCGTTTCAATTACCTGCCTATTTTTTACAAAGCAAAGCGGCGACAAGAACCATCTATTTACAAAGACCGGATCTGGGCAGACAATTAACTAATGATGCTATAACAAAATTAAAAAACGTAGCCGGTGAGCCATATGATATCGCCATCATATTAGCTGATGGGTTATCTGCTACTGCTATTAATAATAACGCATTGCCTTTGTTACAATTATTAATTCCTATGCTGCAGCAATATATCCTTTCGCCGGTTGTTATTGTACAAAATGCAAGGGTGGCTATTGGAGATGAAATAAGCGCTGCACTCGCTGCAAAAGCATCGATTGTTTTAATCGGTGAAAGGCCCGGGCTTTCTTCTCCGGATAGTTTAGGTGCTTATATCACTTTTAATCCAACAGTTGGATTGACCGATGAAAGTAGAAATTGTGTTTCCAATATCAGGCCCGAAGGCTTGCACCATAATTTGGCAGCAGAAAAGATCCTGTATCTTATCAATGAATCTTTTCGATTGAACCTTTCCGGTGTACACTTAAAAGATAATGCAGCAATAGCAACCCAGATTCTTTCTTCTTCAAAAAAAATTAATCCCGATCCTAATGAACGCTAATAAAATATTCGTTTTAAAAAATAAAAATAACCTTCAGGCATTCATATCAAATTACGGAGCGAGATGGGTCAATATGTTCGTACCCGATCAGCAGGAAAATCAGATCAGTATTGTTGCAGGCTTTGATATTATCTCTTTGTATAAAAATCCCGATGTAGCCTATTACGGTGCAACAATAGGAAGATTTGCCAATCGCATCACAAAGGGTACATTTACATTGAACGACAAAATCTATAAGGTCGATATAAATAACGGCCCCAATCATTTGCACGGCGGCAATAAAGGATTTCATGCTGTTGATTGGGAAGTACTTGAAATAAATGAACACACTATATTATTGAGTTATCTATCTTCCGATAAGGAAGAAGGATATCCGGGTAATCTTCAGGTATTCGTGCGTTATACACTTACGGATAATAACGAAATGAAAATTGAGTACAGTGCAAAAACGGATCAGTTAACGATCATCAATTTAACAAATCATGCCTATTTCAATTTAAATGGAATTGGCAATGGTACTATACTGAATCATGTATTAGCTATTAATGCAGACCATTACACACCAGTAGATGAAACGCTTATTCCTACTGGCGATATAATTTCAGTAAAAGGAACACCTTTTGATTTTAGGCATCCCGAACGCATAGGCGCAAGAATAGACAACAATGATCTTCAATTAAAATACGGCGAAGGCTACGATCATAATTTTGTCATCAATAAAAAAGAAAATGAACTGGCACTCGCAGCAAGTGTGGAAGGTGATCTCAGCAAAATAAAAATGGATATTCTTACAACAGAACCCGGCGTACAATTATACACGGGCAATTTTATGAATGGCAATACTATTTTAAAAGGAAGCCATGCAGATCATCGCAGAAGCGCATTTTGTTTAGAAACACAACACTTTCCCGATTCTCCCAATAAAAAGTATTTTCCTTCTTCCCTGCTTTTCCCTGATGACATATATAAAAGCACGACCCTATTTCGCTTTTATAATTAACTACAAATTTGTAATAACCCTGCTCCCATCTTCTGTTGCAGCAATATAGGCTGTCAATTCTTTTCCCGTATTTATATGATACGCAGTACTGATGTTTGCTATCAATTCATCTACGAATTCTTCTTTTACCAAGTTAATGGTGCAGCCTCCAAAACCACCACCCATCATACGCGCGCCTAAAACACCAGGTATATGCTTTACATACGCCACTAAAAAATCAAGCTCCGTGCAACTCACTTCATATTCTTTACTCAATCCATCATGTGATGCATACATTTGTTTTCCAAGAGATGTAATATCTCCAGATCGCAAATTATCACAAGCCTGTAACAAGCGTATGTTTTCTTCAACCACATATTTGCATCGCTGGTAAATTTTTCTATCCGCCGGCTTCAGGTAGCGCTTTAGCATATCCGAAGTGACATCCCGTAAGCTATTGATACCGGCAACATATTTTTTTATTACCTCAACTCCCTGCCTGCATTCCTGGTGGCGTGTATTGTATTCTGTTGAGGCAAGCGCATGTTTAACATTGGTATTCAATAAAACAATTTTAATTCCCTTTAATTCCAAAGGCTCATATTCATATTCCAATGAACGGCAGTCCAGTTTTATAACATGATCTTTTTTTCCTAACACACTTACGAACTGGTCCATAATTCCGCATAGCACGCCGGCAAAAGTATGTTCTGCTTTCTGTGCAATATCAATAAGTTCTATTGAAGGGATATTTAATTGTAGCTGTTCATTTAAAGCAACTGCTGTGGCACATGCTACAGATGCCGAAGAAGATAAGCCCGCACCAAAAGGAACATCACCTTGTATCACCAAATTGAATCCCGTAGGTTGATGTCCCCTTTTGATCATTTGATCCGCTACACCGATTATATAATCGGGCCAACTGTTAACAGGAGAAAGTTCTGTTAGGTCCTTTTCAAATCGGGCATTAAAATTTTCAGCTATCAAGTTGATCTTTCCATCATCTCTTTTACCAACAGCTACAAAAGTTGCTTTATCAATAGCGGCGGGTAATACAAAACCTTCATTGTAATCGGTATGTTCACCAATAATATTTACTCTGCCCGGTGAGCGGACAATAATCGGCACGCCTTCAAAATTCTCGTTATATATTTTCAGGATATGCTTTGCGATCGGATATGACATCAGGCACTCTTATATTTAAAAAGAAAACAACTTAATGTTAAGTTTATCTTATTGCTTACAAATGTTTTACTTTTTTCTTTTCTTTATATCGTTCTTATTAGAGATAGTAAGACTTGTCAACCGAGGGATGTTTTTACATCCCTTTTTGTTGCATACAACATGCTATTTAACATGTTCCATCTCTAACTGCTCTACCCTAATACCGTTTTCAGATACATGGATCCACAATATTTTATCCGGTTGCACTTTCGATAATGCTCTGTGATACGCTATGCGAAAAGCATCCATGCCAGGCAGGAACTGTTTTATTTCAGGATGGGTCTCAAAATATTCCTGGTCTATTTTTTCTCCCTTGTAGGTAGTTGTTATTTTTATATTCTCGCTATAAGGAATAAGTTCCAGTTGATTATAAAAATCGATCGGATGGTCAATTAAATCGGTGTTACTCATACAGATATTTTTAAATGATGATTAGAAGATGTACTACTGGTTGGCAATAATAAGACAAAGCGAATGCCGCCCTTTTAATGATCTATTATATAATTGTTATCATTATCATAATATAGCTACTGGCTATCCAGGCTTTTAATGAATGCAATGATCTCGCCGCTTTCTTTTGCCGTAAGATCAAGCTTATCAAAGGGTAACGTCTGATTATCAATTTTTAATCCCAAACCTGCGCCGCCGCCTTTATTGTAAAAATCCAAAACCTGCGCCAAAGTAGTAAACACACCATTGTGCATGTAGGGTGCCGTTTTCGCAGCATTGCGTACCGTAAGAGTTTTAAACGCATGCTTTTGTGATTCAACTTTTACAATGGCATATCTTCCCATATCATTATCAATCACATTTTTACCGATCGCTTGCGGAACGCCGATCACTTCCGTCTCAATTTTCACATACCTCGGCGGAAATGTACCATTAAACAAAGGCATATAATGACAGGTGCCGCATTTTGCTTTTCCCATAAATAAATTAAATCCGTTCACTTCTTCTTCATTCATCGCAGTTTTATCGCCCCGCATGTATGCGTCAAATCTGCTGTTAAGTAATACGAGACTTCGTACATAAGACCCAATGGCATTCATTACCTCAAATGTATCAATGCCAGCTCTATTAGTTACAGGAAATGCAGCCGCAAATAGTTCCCGGTATTTTTTATTGTGCCAAAGCCGATCAACTGCTACCTGCATGGACCCATGCATCTCTTTTTCATTTTGTATTACGGCCAGAGACTGATCTTCTAAGGTAGTGGCCCGCAGGTCGTAAAATTGCGATGGCTGTAATGCTGCATTTAATAACGTAGGCGTATTTCTTGGTAGTAGTGCAGCACTATTTATAATAGTATTTTTTGCCAGCCCATCAGTAAATGCTTTGTCGGGTTGATGACATGTCTGGCAACTCCTCGTTCCGGTCGTAGATAAAATCGGATCTGCAAACAGCATTTTACCTAAAGCTATTTTTTTATCTGACATGTAGTAAGCCGTATCGGGCGCATAGGCGTTAGCGTTAAATGCATTGGAATCAAACAGTGTTCTTGCATCTTGTCTCAATAAACGATTGTAAGTGATGACGTGTATCTGTAATTTTTTTTCCAGATCAGTGATACGTGCGGTGATAGGATTTGCGTAGATTAGGATGAACGCAGCCCTGTTAAAAGAATTGAAATCGGCATTTTCTGAAAGATATCTATTCGCCACATCAAACTTCCCTGATAGATCCATTGTGTCTTTTTCATCTCCATAGTATGACATTACTTTTTGCAGACTTTCGACACATGCTGCAGATTCCTGCATACTTTTTAGTGACAGCGGATCATCAAAACCCGTAATACCCAATGTTTCTATCCTGAACATTTCCAGTTTGGCTGCATCAAATACCTGCCAGTCAAAAATACCAATATTGCCAAAGTAGATTGTATATTTATCACAACCAGCTTGCAACATCGTTAGCTGTTGTATCAATCTCTTTTTTTGTGTTGTATCATATTTTGGAAAAAGTAATGCCTCTATAACCTGCAAACCTGCGGGCTCAATTACCTGGCCATCTGTTTCTATTTCCTGCACCGGTGGCCCGTTAACAAATCTTGACGTGGTGGGTGCAAAATATTCAGCGGCCCATTCAAATTTTTTGTAGGCTATTCTTGTTTGTAGGAAAAGTGTTTGCAATTGTGCTTCGCTGGCTCCGGTTTGTACTGCCATCAGCAATTTATTCTTGGCTGCCGCAAAACTATCAACCTGTGTTACCAATGTTTGTGCAATCTCTTTTTCCGGAGCGATAGTATTGTGCTTATAAAAGCAGGCGCTATAGACAATGATCGCAGTCAATAGTGCTATTATAAAAATACTTTTCTTCATTAAAAATATTGACCGCCTATTAAAAAAAATGTAGAGGCAACCAAATAGCTGCCCCTTCACTTATATTTATCAATTATATTAAACTTGTTTTTATGGGTTGGGATACCTTACAATTAACTTATTTAAATACGTTCGCAAAGGGATTAGCATTTTGATCACGTGACGATAACGGAGTAAGTCCCCATCTTTTTTCAATAAAAGCAAGAATACTCACTGTTTCGTATTGAGTGTGGTCAACAAACCCTTGTTTAACAAACGGAGATATAATAATTGCAGGAACGCGCGTACCAGGTCCCCATTTTGTATCAATTACAGGAGGTGCAACATGATCCCAAAAACCTCCATTTTCATCATAGGTCACAATGATCAATGCATCTTTACCATTAGGCCCGTTCAACACATCATTGATCAATTCCACCGCATGTGTTTCACCATTGTATACATCAGAATAACCGGGATGTTCATTGTTGATGCCTAATGGTTTGATAAATGATACTGCCGGAAGTGTACCATGTGTAGCTGAATCAATAAATTCTGTTTCATCTTTTAAATGAGCTGCTCTGCCCGGTGTTCCATCAGCATAATTCGCATAATAAATAAATGGCTGATGGTGAAACTGAAATGTTGCATCCGGATGGCCTGCTATCGCGCTGTCCCATCCACCTGAATACCATGCCCATGATATGTTCTTAGCACTTAACCTGTCACCAATAGTTGGATTTGTCTGATCAGGAACCAGGTTAGGCGTAGGAGTAGATGAAGGGTGCGGTGTATTAACTGAATAACTTGTATTAACAACAAATCCATCAGGCGTTACTTGTCCGTCTGTTATAAAAACACCTGTAGTAGGATTTACTGTAGCAACAATACCCGCTGGTGCATTTGGAAAAACAGGACTTGCAGCAGCGATCAGCCATTGGTGATTCAAAAAAGAACCGCCAAAAGCGCTGTGGAAAAAGTTATCACACAAAACATATTTTTGTGCCATGCCTAACATCGGTATAATGCTCGTATTATAGTAGCCTTGCGTTAAACCCGCAGAGCTTCCTGGAATATTGTAGTAGGCATATTTATCCATTTTGCCGCCATCAATTTGCAATTGCTCCTGGTAATAACGATGCGTTACATCAGGCGTTATCATATCAGCAGCAATGTATTGGTCGATATTAAAATAAGTATTTGGCAAATTTGTTGGAAATGCACTGGTTCCCGGAATAGGAGGTAAATAAGTGTACACAGTGCCTCCAGAATCTACCTGTGTTGTATTATCGGGTACGGCATTTGATAATCCGTTGGCACCGGCAAACTGGCCATACAAATTATCAAAGCTATGGTTCTCCAGGTAAATTACTACAACATGATTTACTTTGCTGATACCACCTGAACCACCGCTGCTTTTTTTACAACCAATAAAAGGTAAGCTTATCAATGCGATACCCAACAGAGTTAGCGTCACTGTTGTTTTTAAAATGCGATTGCTTTTCATAATATTTTTAGTTTTTGATGTACTAAATAGTATGATGTAAAACAACTGCTCTTATGTAAACGGAATATTACTGGTGTGTGACCATAATATTAATTTCGTAAAGAAGGATGTAGTAAAAATTTGAAAAGCAAATCACAATCACGCTCATGCAGAAATAATAATCGCTAAAAACTCCTTTTCCCCAATCTGTACAGAAATTTCCCGAATGTCCATTAATTCTTATTGATAAAATAGCTGGCATATTAATTGAAAATGTTATACAACAATTATAAAATAACAATTAAACGAAAAACGATTTTTATGAAAAGTAAATTTTTAAAGCTTACAGCTTTTGCGATAACATTAGGCGTAATTCAAACAACGTCTGCTCAGGTAGGTAACGTAGGAACCACGGTATCGACTACTGTCACTTCCACTACCAGCGCTGCTAAATCTGCAACTACTGCAGCAAACACAGCAACAAGCGCATCGGGCCAGGCAACCACTGCAGCAGGAACTGCAACCAACAGCGCTAACACAGCGAATACCGCTAAAACAGCCGCTACTACTAGTACTACAACAGATGCAAACACAACTAAAGCGGGAACAGCTACCGTAAAATCGGGCACGACTACTGTACAAGGCTCAAATACCATTGATGCTTCTACAACCGGTAGTAATGGTACAGGCGCTGTAAAAGCAACAACAAATTCGACCACCACAGTTACTCATGGAAACAGTACAAAAAATTTGAATGCGGGAACTTCTACAGGTGCAAATGGTGCAGTAAGTACTCATAAACGTACTGCAACAAGTAATATAACTTCTACAACAAATGCTGCAGGAAAAACTACTTCTGCACACAAAAATTCAAGTAGTACAAAAACTGTTACAACAGGAACTGCCAGCCGCGCAAATGGTACAGTAAGTACTCGTAAACGTACAGCAACAGGTACTGCAACTTCTACAACAAATGCTGCGGGGAAAACTACTGCTACACATAAAAATTCAAGTAGCACAAAAACTGTTACAACAGGCAACAAGACAAATGCAAATGGTACAGCGAGCACTAAACGTAGTACACACAAAACCACGACAACAGGTAATGTGAATTCTGCAACAAATGCTGCAGGAAAAACTACTTCTACAGATAAAAATACCAGCAGTAGCAACAATATTACTACTACTAACAATACTACCGGAACTGGTACAACCAATACCGGCAATGCAAACCCACAATAATAAATAATTATTTGATCAATGTATTTATAAAAAGCCTGTACTCATACTACAGGCTTTTTATATACTGCTACAACAACCGATAATGAAAAAAATATTTTTTACACTTTTATCAATTTGCCTGTTTTCTTCTGTAGTGATGGCTCAAACAGACACTACTAAAAAAATAAAAGAAAGCATTGCTACTTTTTTAAGCGGAGTGATCTACGCCCCGGAATTACATTATTATGGACGGACAGATTCATTAAAGAGTAGTGCAGTCTTGCCAACAGTATATATACAATTTGACAGCATCGGTATCTATATAAGCGCCACAAGCGTTTTTCTTAATGATAAGACCCAAACAATGACCTATGCCGGAACCATTACCGAAGCAGGATATAAATTCGGACATAAAATAAAAGGATTTGGAGGAAGTATTTACGCCAACAAGTTCTTTTATAATACTACACAACTGCCTCAATCTGCTTTGCAGGAACAGGCGGGCATCAACCTATATTACCTAACCAAGTATATTAATTTTACAGCATCAGCCAGTGCTGCATTCTCCAATAAAACAGATGGATTTGTTGGGCTTGGCATCAACCATACTTTTAAAAAAGTAAAAGGAAAAAATATTTTTCTGGCCATTCCTACTTTTATCGCGAATGCCGGCTCGCAAAATTTTACTACTGCTAAAAACACTTCCGGTACTATTCTAACGCCGTCGCAGGAAGAAACAAGCAATAGCAGCCGTTTCAATATGTTAGATTATGAATTAAGCATGCCATTGATCTATGCAAGAAATCATTTGTACGTTATAGTAACGCCATCGTATATTCTTCCGGTAAATGTTATTTCCGTGCCGGGACATCCGGAACTATCTGAAACAGCCAAGAATCTCTTTTATGCAAATGTTACCGTATTGTATTCTGTAAAGTGGTTTAAAAAATAGCTGTCATAAGAAATTGGTTTTCAATCACTTTTTCAGTATTTTAGTAGTAGGTAAATCTATGTACCATTACTACTAAATTATGAAAGACAAAACCAGTATTCGCCGCCGTATAAAAGATATATCGATCGCCAAGAAATTATATTTTATTGTCGGCACAATGGCTATCCTGATCGTAGTGGAATTGTTTACCCTGTGGTTTGCCATTCATACGCTTTCTTCTCTCAGGGCTTTGGTAGGTGCAGAAGGCTTATGGTCCAAGGCTGAAAAAGATGCTGTATATGAATTGAATAAATATTACCGTACCCATGATGAAAAAGATTATGCCAGTTTTCAAAAATTCATGAGAGTGCCGGAAGGCGATCATACAACAAGAATGGAGTTGTTGAAAAAAGATATGGATATAAATGTCGCCAGACAAGGATTTATCGAAGGCCGTGTACATCCTGCAGATATTGATGGCATGATAAGTATGTTGCGAAGATTTTATAAGGTCTCCTATTTAAGTAAAGCGATATTCATATGGGGACAAGGCGATTCTACTATTTCCGAATTAGTCCCCATAGGCCAAAAAATAAAAGAACAGATAAATGCTCCTCATCCTTCACAACAAATATTGGATAGCCTCCTTAACCGCGCAGATATTATCAACGGACAGGTCACTCAATTAGAAGATGATTTTTCTTACACATTAGGAGAAGGTTCCCGCTGGCTGGAGCACCTTGTTTTAGAATTACTTTTTTCTGTAGCGCTTATTGTCGAAATAACCGGACTTACATTATCGATCTCTGTTAGCCGAAATATTACCAAGGGATTGCGGGGCATCATTGCTACAACGGACAAGATCAAGCGGGGTGATCTGGCCGTACGGGCGCCGGTTTATTCGGGTGATGAAATAGGCCAGCTTGCTACAGCAATGAACCAGATGGCTGAACAACTTATTCTCTCCAATCAGGAACTGTTCAACTTTGCCTATATCGCTTCGCATGACCTTCAGGAACCGTTGCGTAAGATCAACGTATTTACCAATCTTTTAGAAAGTGAATCCAATGAAACCATTTCCGACAAAAGTAAAATGTACATGGAGCGCATTACCAGATCTTCTTTGAGAATGCAAAAACTGATCGGGGATATTTTACAGCTATCGCGTTTAAATACAACTGAAGAATTTGAAGAAATAAACCTGAGCAGCATCATCGCTGATGTAACCTCTGATATTGAAACTTTATTGACAAGGTCGAATGCAATAGTTACTGTTCAGCCGTTACCAACCATTGAAGCCAATGCAATGCAGATGAGACAATTATTTCAGAACTTATTCAGCAACTCAATCAAGTTCAATAACAAACAACCGCATATTGATATTTTGTATGAGCTAATTGATGGGAGATCTTTGCCCGATCAATACTGGGCAACAGCACCTTATAAATTTACAAAAGAAAATGATCAGCACCAGGCAAATGAAAAATTTTGCAGGATATCATTTAAGGACAATGGCATAGGTTTCGAAGAACAATACCTGAATCGTATTTTTGTTATTTTTCAACGCTTAAATAGTAAACATCTGTATGAAGGGTCGGGTATAGGCTTAGCCGTTTGCCTTAAAATAGTAAAAAATCATCATGGTATTATTTCGGCGCGAAGCATACCTGACGAAGGAACCGATTTTATCATCACGTTGCCTTTATCACAAAAGAATTTTAATACTCCTAATATCTAATCTAAGAAGAGAAAAATATTATTTGGGTAAAGTGATGATGAAACTTGTGCCTTCATTTAATTTAGATATCACTTCCATTTTTCCTTCATGCAACGTAACGATATTGGATGCACTTGATAAGCCGAGTCCCAGTCCGCTTTTCTTCTCCGTATAATAAGCTTCAAAAAGATGCGGGATATTTTCTTCTTTGATTCCACAGCCGTTGTCATGTATTTCCACTGTTGCATTTGTATCGGTCTGCAGTAGGGTTATCGTAAGCTCACCTATATCAGGTTGCATCGCTTCAATAGCATTGATCATAATATTCAAAAAAGCTATTTTTAATTTTTTAAAATCAGCTTTTACTGTCACCGCTCCAGAAGGATAATTTGTAATAAGTTTTATTTTTTTCAGGGTCATCCTGTCTCTTGCCGCACTAATGCTGTCGTCAATAATATGTTGCAGGTTTCTGTCCGCCAATTCAATATTTGGTGTGCCTCTAAGAAGCTCCAGGATGATCTCTCCTATTCGTTTGGTATTTCTATCAATTATTTCGATATACACTTTTGCCTTGTCACATGCAAATTCTACACTCAATTGATCTGCTGCAAGGCCTATACTATTAAGTGGGTTTCTTACTTCATGTGCAAATGTGCGGGAGATACGATCTGCCAGGTCCAGTTTTTCCCGATGTATCTTTTCTTTTTCTTCGCGTTTTAAACTACTGATATCATGAGCAATGCCTTGTAAATAAACCTGTCCTTCATTATCTGTTTCTTTGGAAAAAGAAAGCTGGCAATGCAATGTATTTCCTGATTTAGAAACCAATTCTACTTCTTCTTTTACATTTTCATTGCTGGTTATTTTTTCCTGCAACATTTTTTTGTCGGCAGCCTGCGGCATAAAAGTATACAAGCTTTTATTGAGGAGCTCATCTTTCTTATATCCTAACAATTTCAATGTTGCAGGATTCACATCTTTAAAACAAAGCTGCTCATCTGTCAAAAAAATTGCATTGAGCGAATTTTCAAAAATATGCCTGTACTTCATTTCATTGGCACGCAAAGCCTTTAATACTTTACTTCTTTGCAATGAATGACGAATGCTGCGTTCCAGTTTTTCCGGATCTATATCTCCTTTCACCAAATAATCGACCGCACCTGCATGCATTGCTTCCTTATCGATCATATGGTTGCCTTTGCCTGTCAATAAAATGATCGGATCATCACATTCTTTTACTGCTTCATTAATAAAATCCAGTCCGGTTTTAGCACCTAAATAATAATCAACCATATATAGGTCGTACTGTTTATTTGAAATACGCTTCATGGCTTCTTTGTAATCGTATGACCACTCAATAACAAAACTATAGCCCGGTATCTTTTTTATATACTCACTGGTAATATAAAAATCTTCTTCGTCATCATCAATAATGAGGATGCGGTGTGCCGTATTATTTAAAGTAGCAGTAGTATACATATACTTAATTGTGCCTATGAGAATAAGGTTTTATTAGTTGCCGGATCCGGTGAAATGATCTTTAGCAGATCTTGCACCAGTTCATTGAATTTATTTGGCTTTTGTAAAAAAATGGCTCCCAGTTGCAACGCTTCCTGTATATCTTTTTTACTGGCAGAAGTAGAATAAATAACAACAGGAATATGCCGCAGGTTGCTATCTTTTTTAATTTCGATCAAACATTCTCTGCCTCCCATAAGCGGCATATTCAGATCTAAAAAAATAAAATCGGGTAATGAGATCAATTCGAATTTCAGTTTTTGCAAGGCTTCCAATCCGTTCAATGCAGTAATGCAATGAATATAATTATCCACGTTCTTTAACGCATCTACAAATATTTCCTGGTCGTCTTTATCGTCATCAACTAAAAAAAGTATCCTGTTCATAGCGTTATGATTATTGATGTAAAGTCTCCAATACATTTAAGGGCAGTGAAATAATAAAAGTTGACCCAACATTGATCTGGCTTAATACAGATACAAAGCCGTGGTGTTTTTCTACGATCTGTTTACACAAAGCCAGGCCAATGCCAGTTCCTTCATATTCATTATTGCTGTGCAATCTTTTAAACATATCAAATATTGATTCGGCATATTTTTGATCAAATCCTATTCCATTATCTTCAATGTAGATACGGCAATACATTTTATTTTTAGGATTGATAGTATATGCTTCCTTGTTGTTAACGTCAATTTCGGTGTAAATATTTATCATCGGGGCAATATCTTTTTTGGCATATTTCAGCGCATTCCCGATTAAGTTAGAAAACAGCGCCTTAAATAGGCCAGGATTAATATTTAATACCGGGAGCAACTTCACATTTATCTTTGCTTTTTTTGCATCGACCGTATCATGCATATCAGCTACTACTTCCTGTACCAATACATTCATATCCGTTTGAATAAATTTATTGGCGTCATTTGATATTTGAGAAAAATCAAGTATGTCTTTTATCAGCGCTTGCATTCGCTCAGCCGCATGCTGAATACGGTTGATGTATTTTGTAGCGTCTTCATCCAGCAATCGTTTATATTTCACTTGCAGCAGATCGCTATAGGTTCTGATCTTTCTCAAAGGTTCCTGCAGATCATGTGATGACATGAATGCAAAGCGATCCAGTTCTTTATTAGCAGTTTCCAGCCGATCGATATTGTCCAATAACTGACGATTCAGTTCGTTTACTTTTTCTTCAGACATTTTTCTTTCGTGTATCTCATTTTCCAGGCTCTTATTGATAGCGATCAGCTTTTGTTCATGCATGATCAGCTGGTAATTTTTTTTATACAGGTCAACAAATACAGCCACTTTTGCGCGCAATAGATCAGGGTTGACCGGCTTGTATATATAATCAACCGCGCCTGAACGGTACCCCTGAAAAATATGCTCCTCTCCATAATTATTAGCGGTAATAAATATGATAGGTATGTGTTTTAATTTTTCACGTTCATAAATCAATGCGGCCGTTTCAAAGCCATTCATGTTAGGCATTTTTACATCCATCAATATCAAAGCGAAATTAAATTCTGCTAATAATATTTTTAATGCTTCCCTGCCAGATTTCGCTTTGATCAATTCATAACCATCCGGTTCTAATATTGTTTCCATGGAAAACAAATTATCCTCACGGTCATCCACTATCAATATTTTTTGTTTCATGAATTATTATTTATAGAACCAAATGCGCATTAATGATAATAACTGATCAATTTTGAGCGGCTTCGTTATATAATCAGATGCACCGGCCTCAATACATTTTTGCCGGTCGCCTTTCATCGCTTTCGCAGTTACCGCAATAATAGGCAGCGAACTGTTTTTATGTTCTCTTCTTATCTTTTGCGTTGTTTCATATCCATCCATTTCCGGCATCATAATATCCATCAACACCATATCTATTTTTGGATTATCACTGTTGATTATTTCGATGGCTTCTTTTCCGCTTTCTGCAGTGATGGCATTGATATTGAATCGTTCAAACACCGTTGTAAGTGCAAATAGATTTCTTACATCATCATCCACTACTAAAATATTTTTTCCGGTAAGAATATCGTCTTTGATACGTATCCCTTCGATGATACGCTGTTTTTCAGGCGGCAGGTCCTTATGATTTTGATGAAGGTGTATGATTGTTTCTTCCAGCAGGTTCTCTAAAGAATTAACCCCCTTGAGTAATACCGTATTGGAAGTCCTGCCGATCTGTGCCAATTCTTTCTGATTAAAATCTTTAGCAGAATAAACAATAACAGGTGTTAATTTTTTCTTGATCTCTCCTACTTTATTAAGCATATTGATGCCGGAAATATCAGGCAGGCTGTAATCCAAAATAATACAATCAAACTCTTTTGTTGTTAATTGCTGGATCGCTTTTTTTCCGGTGGCTGCAATTGATACATTCACGTTGGCGCTCTTGATCATTTTTAAGATCTGTGATGAATCGATCTCATTGTCTTCAATAACCAAAATCTTTTTCATTTCTTTTCTACTGGTAGAAAGTATATCAGCAAAAAGCTCATTTAATGCCTCATTATCCAATGGTTTTAAAATAAAACTGCGGGCGCCTCTTTTTAGTGCAAGCGCTTTATTTTCTTCTCCCGAAATAAGATGAATAGGGATATGACGATAATTCAGATCGTTCTTCAGCATATCCAATACTTTCCATCCGCTGGTATCAGGCAACTTCACATCCAGTGTTATTGCTACAGGCATATACCTGTTAATGAAGTCGAACACCTCAATATAACTTACGGCCACAACAGCTTTCATCTTATTCTGATGTGCTTTTTCCAACATGATCTTGGCAAACCTGAGGTCATCTTCAACTATGAGTAAAACTTTATCTGTCGGTAATATATTGGTTCTGTCATCACCGGTTTCGTTGATCATTTCGTTAACGAGATTCAAATTTTTAGTATCAACGCCTCCATTGGTTATACGCATTGAATGCAACAACGTATCGATCGACGCCTTATCTTCTCCGATCTGAAATTGTTGGTAAGCATCAATATTTTCAATGGTTTCTTTTGATGCAATAGCAGACATATTTTCTACAGGAAGGAATAAAGTAAACGTACTTCCCTGCGACAAGTTACTTTCCAATTCAATATTACCGCCTAACAATTCAGCTAAACCACGACTAATAGAAAGTCCTAACCCTGTACCTCCATACTTACGGCTGGTAGAACCTTCCGCTTGCTGAAAAGCTTCAAAAATGATATATTGTTTTTCCTGCGGAATACCAATGCCGGTATCACTGATCGCAAAAGCAACCACCTGTTTTGCATTATCCAGGTTAAGATTTCCCTGCTTCCAGTTTTTATCGGCTTCATATATCTTAAGTCTTACTTCACCTTTTTCCGTAAACTTAAATGAGTTTGATAAAAGATTTTTTAAGATCTGGTTCAATCGCTGCAGATCCGTTTCCATTGAGATCGGAAGCTGTGGATCCGTTTCAATGGTGAAGCGGAGATGTTTGGCTTCGGATATCGGCTTGAAGGTAGTTTCAACAAAAGAAGCAATTTCTGAGAAACGAACTGGCGAAATGTTTGCTGATATAAATCCTGATTCGATCTTCGACAGATCAAGGATATCGTTGATCAATTGAATCAGATCATCTCCGCAGGAGTGAATTGTTTTTGCATAGCGTATTTGTTTATCATTCAGGTTACCCTCTGCATTTTCATACAATTGCTGCGCAAGGATCAATAAGCTGTTCAATGGTGTTCTTAACTCATGCGACATATTTGCAAGGAACTCCGATTTATATTTTGAAGTCAGTGTAAGCTGTTCTGCTTTTTCTTCTAATGATCTACGCGCTTCTTCCACCTCCTTATTTTTATCTTCCACTTCATTTTTTTGTTTCACCAATAGCAATGCTTTATCCTGCAATTCATCATTGGTTCTACTCAACTCCTGTTGTTGCAATTTTAATTCTCCTGCCAAAGATTGAGATTGTTCCAATAAGGCTTCCGTACGTGAGTTTGCTTCAATAGTATTTAATACAATACCAATACTTTCAGTAAGCTGGCTTAAGAAATCCAAATGGGTTTGACTAAATATATCCAGCGAGGCCAGCTCAATAACGGCTTTTACTTTATTCTCAAACAATACCGGAAGAATAATAAGATTAGATGGTTTTGCTTTGCCCAATCCTGAACTGATCTTAATATAATTATCCGGTACGTTTGATAGAATAATTCTTTCTTTTTCAAAAGCTACTTGTCCTACCAGCCCTTCGCCGATAGAAAATTGTGTCGGAATATTTTTATCATTTTTATATCCGTAAGCAGAAAATAAGTTTAGCACGATATCCTGCGATTCTTCTTCCTGTTTCAAAATATAAAAAGCACCCCAGTGTGCAGTAACCACCTGTGCCAATTCCGACAGGATTCTTTTGGTCACCGTTTTCAGGTCTTTCTGGCCTTGCAACATCTGCGTAAATTTTGCCAGATTTGATTTTAGCCAATCCTGCTCCTGATTCAACAAAGTAGTTTCCTTAAGGTTAGCGATCATTTGGTTGATGGTATCTTTCAATGCTTCTACTTCACCTTTTGCTTCTACACGAATCATACGCGTAAGATCTCCTTTTGTTACTGCCGATGCCACTTCAGAAATAGAACGTACCTGGGTAGTTAAATTTTGCGCAAGCTGATTTACGTTCTCCGTCAAATTCTTCCAAATACCTGAAGCGCCCGGTACACTTGCTTGTCCGCCTAGTCTTCCATCCACACCTACTTCACGTGCAACGGTTGTAACCTGGTCTGCAAACAACGCCAGTGTATCGATCATTTCATTGATCGTATCAATTAGCTGCGCCACTTCACCACGGGAAACGATCGCGAGTTTTTGTTTTAAATTTCCTGTCGCCACGGCTGTTACTACTTTCGCAATACCACGCACCTGGTTGGTAAGATTGGATGCCATCATGTTCACACTATCTGTCAGATCTTTCCAGGTACCGCCCACACCGCGCACTTCTGCTTGTCCGCCCAATTTACCTTCAGTACCTACTTCACGCGCCACACGTGTTACTTCAAATGCAAAGGAATTCAATTGTTCCACCATGGTATTGATGGTATTTTTAAGATCCAGGATCTCTCCTTTCACATCGATCGCCACTGTTTTTGAAAGGTCACCACTTGCTACCGCTTTGGTTACTTCCGCAATGTTACGCACCTGCGCGGTAAGGTTACCCGTCATTTGGTTTACTGAATCCGTCAAATCTTTCCAGGTACCCGCAACGCCTGGTACAAAGGCCTGTCCGCCCAGCTTTCCGTCCGTACCTACTTCACGCGCCACACGCGTTACTTCAGATGCGAAGGCTCGCAGCTGATCAACCATCGTGTTCAATGTTTCTTTCAACTGCAAAATTTCTCCGCGTACATCCACGGTAATTTTTTTAGACATATCTCCATTTGCTACCGCGATCGCAACCTCCGCAATGTTACGTACCTGTGCTGTAAGGTTACCTGCCATCTGGTTTACAGAATCCGTCAGATCTTTCCAGGTGCCCGCAACACCCGGTACGTTTGCCTGTCCACCTAATTTTCCTTCGGTACCAACTTCTCTCGCAACACGTGTTACTTCAGATGCGAAACCGCGCAGCTGATCCACCATTGTATTGATCGTATTTTTTAACTCAAGAATTTCTCCTTTTACATCCACACCAATTTTTCTCGACAGATCCCCGTTCGCCACAGCAGTTGTTACCTCTGCAATATTTCTTACCTGTGATGTAAGGTTACTTGCCATTTTATTTACAGAATCCGTCAGATCTTTCCAGGTACCCGCAACGCCCGGTACATCCGCCTGTCCGCCGAGCTTACCTTCGGAACCTACTTCACGCGCAACACGTGTTACTTCAGATCCAAATGAATTCAACTGATCAACCATCGTGTTGATCGTATTTTTTAGTTCAAGGATTTCTCCTTTTACATCCACCGTAATTTTTCTCGACAGATCTCCTTTCGCAACAGCCGTTGTTACCTCTGCAATATTTCTTACCTGGCCCGTTAAGTTACTCGCCATCCCATTTACGGAATCCGTCAGGTCTTTCCATACACCACCTACATCTTTTACGGCAGCTTGTCCACCCAATTTCCCTTCCGATCCTACTTCTCTCGCAACACGTGTTACTTCAGATGCGAAACTTCTTAACTGTTCCACCATCGTGTTGATGGTATTTTTTAATTCAAGGATCTCTCCTTTCACATCCACGTCAATTTTTCTCGACAGATCTCCTGTTGCTACCGCTGTTGTTACCTCTGCAATATTTCTTACCTGTGATGTAAGATTACCCGCCATGATATTCACACTATCTGTCAGATCTTTCCAGGTACCATCCACACCCGGTACATCCGCTTGTCCGCCGAGCCTTCCTTCAGAACCTACCTCACGCGCCACACGCGTTACTTCAGATCCAAATGAATTCAGCTGATCCACCATTGTATTGATGGTATTTTTTAATTCAAGAATTTCTCCTTTTACATCCACCGTAATTTTTCTCGACAGATCTCCCTTCGCAACCGCCGTTGTTACCTCTGCAATATTTCTTACCTGGCCGGTTAAGTTACTCGCCATCCCATTTACACTATCCGTCAGATCTTTCCAGGTACCGGCAACACCTTTTACCTGTGCTTGTCCGCCCAGTTTTCCTTCCGTTCCCACTTCCAATGCCACACGCGTTACCTCGGAAGAAAATGAATTCAGCTGATCCACCATTGTGTTGATCGTATTTTTTAATTCAAGGATCTCTCCTCTCACATCCACCGTAATTTTTCTTGAGAGATCTCCTTTCGCAACAGCTGTTGTTACCTCGGCGATATTACGCACCTGTCCGGTTAAGTTACTTGCCATCTGATTCACAGAATCCGTCAGATCTTTCCAAACACCACCAACACCTTTTACCTTAGCTTGTCCGCCAAGCTTTCCTTCAGATCCTACTTCTCTTGCAACACGTGTTACCTCAGCAGAAAAAGAATTCAGCTGATCCACCATTGTGTTGATCGTATCTTTTAATTCAAGAATTTCTCCTTTCACATCCACCGTAATTTGTCTGGACAAATCTCCTTTCGCCACAGCGGTTGTTACCTCTGCAATATTTCTTACCTGTCCGGTTAAATTACTTGCCATCTGATTCACACTATCTGTCAGATCTTTCCATGTACCGGCGACACCTTTTACCTGCGCCTGTCCGCCAAGTTTTCCTTCTGTACCAACTTCAAGCGCCACACGTGTTACCTCCGAGGAAAATGAGTTCAGCTGATCCACCATTGTATTGATGGTATTTTTTAATTCAAGGATCTCTCCTTTCACATCCACCGTAATTTTTTTAGAGAGATCGCCTTTTGCTACGGCGGTTGTTACCTCTGCAATATTTCTTACCTGTGCGGTAAGATTACTACCCATTTGATTTACAGAATCCGTCAGATCTTTCCATACGCCCGCTACTCCTTTTACTTTCGCCTGGCCACCGAGTTTACCTTCCGATCCTACTTCTCTCGCCACACGTGTTACCTCCATGGAAAACAGGTTCAGCTGTTTCACCATGTCATTTACTTCTTTTGCAATGCGGGAAAATTCTCCTTTTAATGCATGGCCACCAATCTCAAGCGGCATCTCCTGAGACAAATTTCCTTTTGCCACCGAGCCAATAACGTGTGCAATTTCGATAGTAGGATGTACGAGATCTGATATCAATGTATTGAGCGCCTCTACACCTGTGCCCCAGGAGCCTCTGGCATTAGGCACTTCAATACGAAGTGTCAATTTACCTTGCTTACCAATAATATTTCCTGCCTTGGTAAATTCATACATCATTCTTTCATTGAGTGCAATGATGTCATTTAATGTATCATATATTTTTCCGTTAAGGCCAATACCGTCAATGGGCATACGAACTGAAAAGTTGCCATTTTTTACTTCGGTTAAGACATGCAACATTTCACTCCGGTCAAGAAAATCTGCAGCGGATTTATCAATATTCTGTTTCTTATTAGTGACAGATGACTTGCTTTTTTCAATAACAGGAGTAAAACCATTCGTGTCAGCCAGTTTATTTGCGGCGAGTTTACTTTTTACTTTAACATCCATAAACAGGTATTTATATTAGAAATTAGTATACACAAACTTTGGAATACTTTCTACAAAATGGGAAAAACAATACACATTCCATTTACAATATTCTACAATTGTAATTTTTGCCTTCCCATCTTAGCCTCTGCTATCGTAGTTCTCTTTGCCTCTGACACATTTATCTATTAAATCTTTGGGAATCAAAGACAAATTGAATACCAACTACAGTAGCATGCGCTACCCTGTGCAGGCATTATATCATTCTAGTGGGATTTTTGTTCGCAGCAAATTTGCGTTATATAAAAGCGAACTGCTTTTCATTGTATTAAATATTCTGCAGGTTGTTCTACAGCTGGTTGCTTAAAAAGAAAGGGCTGTAAATACAGCCCTCGTTTTTTACCAACACTACCCGAAGGATAGAGTATGCACAAATATCAATTATTATTATTGTCGATAAAGAAGAAAATCATCTTGATAATCAGTTGTTTTTCTTTAAGTGATTTTTAGATTCCCAAAATAAAGAAAGGGATGTAAAAACATCCCTCGTTTAATAAATCCGAAAATAATCTCTACTATCAAGAGTAGAAGCTTGTATTGCAATATCTGTTATTATCATTTCTAAATAAGAAGAAAAACAACAGTAGATAAAGTTGCTTTTCTTCTTATCGATCAAAATTATTTTGTTATTGAATTTCGAAATTGACCTTTGTGGTTTGCTTATCCGAACTGATCATTTGCAGGATGTACATTCCTCTGCTTACGCTTTTACCAAATGGAATGCTGATCGTTTCATCAGTAGGACCGTGTGTTACCATTTTAGTAAGGAAAACATCTCCTGAAGTCCCCATTATTTTTATACCATATTCACCGGCAGGCATTTTACTACTCATTTGTACATTAACAGTGCCATTCGTTACCGGGTTAGGCGCGATATTGATACCTGCAGTTTGGAACATAACTGCATTCGCAAGATTCGACGTATCCTGTGTTGCCAGGTTATTCCCTACTATATACACGCGATAAAAATAATCAGTTCCAAATGCTACATTGGTATCTGTCCAATTGTACACGTAACCCGAAGTATCTGTTGGCGTAGCGGCAGTAGTATCGACAGTAGAAAAAAGTATTTTATCTGTTGATCTTTCCACTACATATTCTTTTGTATTTACCTGGTTGGATACCTGCCATTGTACACCAATATTTTTATTTTGTTGTGCCGCCGCTGTTATTTTATCATAAGTAACACAACCTGCGGGAGCCGCTTTGAATAGGATAAAAAAGCGGTTAGATGCAATACTGGCCGGATCAGCAGTTATTGTAAAATTTACAGCCACGCTGCTATCTCCTAAGGGTATCGGCGTAGATATATGTGTAAAAGCATCTACAAAAAAAGCATTGATATCAGGCCGTGTAAATCTTGTTGTAGCCAGCACAAACTGATATGGCAATGGCTTTAAGCCACTCACGCTCAAATGAACAGTATCTCCTGCAACAGGTGGTGCACTTTTTTCAATGGCCAGGTATTGGCTGTCTTTTAAGATGGATACTCTTTCTGCAAAATTAAATAGCTTTTGTACATCTTTACTCCAGTCTACATCATTACTATAACTGGCGTTAAACTCATTTAATGCACCATCTGCAAGATAGGTTTGTACGTGTGCCGTATCTGTTGCAAAAAGTGTTGTACGCAATAACATAATAGGAGTTGTTGGATAAGATAAAACAGTAGTATTATCTGCGGGCCTGAATAAATAAAGATGGCCATCGGTGCCGGTAACCTTATCCGATTCATCGATTTCGACAGAACCCGTTCCTGTACCGTTTACTGTAAACGCACCACTTGATTGAATATCTCCATTCACATCAAAGCCATCAAACAAATGCGGATCGGGAGATGGATCGTAGCTGGTACCGTTCCAGCTTAATGTTACCCATCCGCCAGTTCCGCTGGCAATATTTGCTATTGATCCTATATTCGGATCCCACATAGAAAAAGCGTTACTGGTTACTGCTGCTGTAGTAGCTGCATGTCCATATATTGTATTAAAATTAATAGTAGCAGCATATGGATTACCCACAACGGTAAACCCGGTGTTGACAGGTATTGTTACACGTCCCGTATTTAATGCACCTGTGGTACGCAAGGTAGCTGCTGTAGCAGGAGTAAAACTTGTTCCAGTGTAAATAGGAAAATCTCTTCCGCCTCTTACGAACAGCATCATGCCTTGATACGAAGTAACAGGAACAAAAGTATTTGGAATAGAGAACCATGAAAGGTCACCGGTAATTCGCGCAAGTGAAGCACTATTACTTGAACTCTGATCGTAACCGGTACTTGAAACAAATGGTCCGGCTGTTGGCCCGGTTATATGCGTTCCGTAACCGGGATTGGGATCTGAAACACTTCCTGCAATACTCTGTCCGCCTTCCTGCCAGGCCTGACTGATGGTTGGCGCGCCCGAAGATTTTACCGGCGCCGTAATAAAGCGCCATCTTCTGTGATCTAAATAATAGCGTTGTACGGTTACGTTACCACTGATCGTTACTAAAGGATTACCCGATCCATCCTCAGCAATTTGTCCTACACTTGCTGTAGCGGATGCATTTGACAATAATACCAACGCATTATTAGTAGTAAGGATCGCATTGTTATAACCAAAACTCAATTGATTCGAAATATTTAGTGTAGATCCAATATTTACACCGGCTGTTGGTTCAATGTTACTATCCACCAAATTATATATTGTTGACGTGTTAAAAATACTGCCGCTTATCGTTTGAACTGATGAACCCGCCATTTCAATAGTACCCGCAGTGGCATCAAATACGCCACTGTTACTGATCGAACCATGAATACTTAATGTTCCACCACTGTCTACTGTAACGGAAGCTCCGCTGGCAATCGTTATATTGTTAACATAAGAAGTCGCTGTTATGATTGGATAATTAACAGCATTGGGTATTATCACACTTGTAGTTACATCAGGCACTGCGCCGTTACACCAGTTAGAAGCCGTGTTCCAATCATTTAAATGTGAAACAGTTCCGCCGATCCAGTTGTTAGCAGTGATAGTAAAACTTGCACTGGGAGATCCGTTGACTGCCGGCAAAGAACTCACCACCCTCATTTTATAATTTGTGCCGGAAGCTGTTGATGCAGGTATCGCTACAGTTATTGATTGGCTATCACTTCCATCTGAAGGAATGCTTTGTAAATTAACAGGAGCCGCGAATGATCCTGTAGCACTGGACAATTGAACCGTAAAAGTTGAGCCGGTAAAACTGCTGTCTGGCGCATACGTAAAATTAATAATAATACCGGAAGCTCCCGCACAAAAAGGTGAACCGCTAATTGTACCTGTTGTAATTGCCTGCGCTTTTACTGATCGCGGAATTAGTAATATGGATAAGACCAATAGAGATGGAAAGATTTTTTTGCAATGATCTTTGGTGTTTAAAATTGTGTAGGGTTGTTGGTAAAAAAGTTTCATTTGGATGAATTTAAATTATGATTAAAATCTATTTATGTGCATGAAAAATACTTTTAGATGTAACGCTCTTATTTATAGAATTAAATACAAGCTCTGACGAAGATCATGGATATAAAAAAAATAGCAACAGGAAAAACAACGTAGGATTCAGTTGTTTTCCTGTTGACTATTAAATTAGATAGAGTACGTTGTCTGCTAAAATTTGTAAATGAAATTATTCTGAAGAAGATACAGGTTCAATAAATATTTGTTTAATACGTGGGTATTTTTGCTGAATTGTTTTTTTTATTCTTGCAATGGAATCCAGCAGCTCTTGTGTAGTAAGACTATCATGAAAACAGGCCTTTATCTGTAGTAACACTTCTTCGGGCGCCATATACATAGAAAAATGATGCATTACTTTGACAACAGCATTGTCAGATTCTGTTAGCACAATAATATCGGCAACAGTTTCTTTTGTCACGGTCTCACCCATTAATAAACTATGGCTTTCACGAAGGAGAAAAAAAGAAAAAGAAAATAAGATAATGCCGATAAGTATAGATGCGATGCCATCAGCATACAGGTTATTAAAATGACTTCCCAGGTATATACCCAAAAAAGCAACGACTATCCCCAATAGACCGGCTATATCTTCAAAAAGCACTACAAAAGTAGAAGGGTCTTTACTTTCTGTAAATGATTTCCAGAAGGGCTGATCTCTGCGTTGCGCATTAAACGCTTTAAAAGCGGGGATAGCAGAAAAAAAGTTAAAGACAAAAGCAATCGCCAATACGATATAACTCCACCATACATTTGTTATGAGCTGAGGATATATTAATCTTGTGATACCCTCATACAAAGTAATACCACCGCCTAAAATAAAAATAAACATGGAGACGATGAACGACCAGAAATATAATTCTTTTCCATAACCGAAAGGCCGTTCTTCATCTGCAGGTTTTTTGCTGATCCTCAATCCCAGCAATAACAATACTTCATTAACAGAATCAATAACTGAATGCACGCCTTCCGACAACATTGCAGCACTACCTGTAACCGCAGCTGCAAAAAATTTTGTAGCGGCAATAGCCAGATCGGCTGCCAGAGCTATATAAATAGATACTTTTGTGGCATTCATACATAATCTATGCAAATTTGTTGCCCGTTTATGCAGACCGGAGCAAAAGTTATCTGCTTGTTAAGTAATATATCAATGGTTCCGTTTAACCATTTTTAACTTTTTGCTCTTATTTAAAAAATACAATTTGCCTGAAATTTAAAAAAAAGGTTATGGCAAATATTCTTGTTTTAGACGACTCAAAAGATCTGTTGCAAATGATCAAAGCTATTTTTCAATTGCATAATTATGAAGTAAGAACCGCACTCACCAAATCTTCGTTGCTGGCACATATGGAAATTTTTAAACCGGACATCATATTGATGGATGTATTACTTGAAGGAAGTAATGGAAAAGAAATCTGCAAGGAGTTAAAAACTGATCCAGCTACAAAAAATATCCCTGTCATTTTATTATCGGGTAGCCACGAACAATTGAGAAATTATAAAGAGTATAGTGCGGATGATATTATCGAAAAGCCTTTTGAATTTGAAGATGTAGAAAGAAAAGTAAAGTTGGCGTTAAGGAAAAAACAGGCTGTGAAAGTCTTTAGTTAAAATTATTTTGAACGTTACCCGATTTATGTTCCCATAACATTTTGGTGTTGTGTATTTTTTACCTCGTTATTCTTGTTCCTACAATGAGATTACTGATGGCATGCCGTTTGAAATAACGGCAGTAAACAATTAAACAACAATTATGAAAAAATTATTATTCGGATTCGCTACATTATTTTTCAGTGCCCATTCTTTTGCGCAAACAAACGGTCAAAGAGGTGAGATCACTTACAAAGATTCCTGGCTAAAAGCAGGTGTGGAAGCCAGCATACCAGTTGGACCCATTTCTAACTTTAGCTCTTTTGCAGCAGGAGTTGATTTGAGCGGACAATTCATGAACACAAGACACTTTGGTTTAGGCATCACTACCGGCTACACAGAATTTTTCGGAAAGAATGGAGCCGATGGTTTTGGTGATATCCCGGCAGGTGTCATGTTGAGATACTATTGCCGCCCTGCAGGTTTTTTTGCGGGCTTTGATGTGGGCTATTCCTTTTTAACAGGTAACAATACGCCTACAGGCGGGCTTTATCTAAAACCTCAAATAGGTTACCATAATTACAATTGGAATTTTTACGGTTTTTACAACCAGGTTTTCGTGAGCGATGCTACTGCGCCCGATGTACAGAATATCGGTATCGCAGCTTCTTATAATATTCGTTTTAAAAAATAAGGATCTTATATCAATAAAAAATCCCCGGCAGATAAACGGGGATTTTTTTTATACTGAACAATTATTGAGACGATAATTTTATTTACGAATCAAAAAGTAGTCAAGCCTTTTATATTCTGATTCAGAAACCATTAACCTGGCAATTACAGGTTCTCCGATAACCAATTCTCTATAAGTCCTAAAAAGTGTTTTTTTAGATTCACTCACGCTAATGTCCTTCCATGGAATTAAAACCGGTTTTTGAAAAAGCTTAAAGATCAGGGCTCCCTGCAAATAAATGCCATCCTGATTATATTTTAAAACAAGTGCATTATTATAACGAACATTTTTAACTATTCCGGAAATCATTCCTATACTATCCCCTGTAAATATATCCTCCGTTTGGTATTGCGCTTCCAGTTCTGCCCATCCCCTTTTAGACAACAGATATAAAGCCGAAATAAAAATTACAGGAAATAAAATGAAAAATAAATACGGTTTTTCCAACAAGGACTGAATCATTGAATTATTCATGCAATTTCTTTTTAGTTACAAGTTCGGTAAAGCTCTTGGCTGCATTCGTAAAATCTGACGGAATGAGAACAATGGTTGTTGTATTATTATCGATACCAATTTCAGATAACATTTGCATACGTCTTAGTTCAAGTGCAATGGGGCTTCCCTCCATTTCTTTCGCACCCTGTGTTAATTTAATTGAGGCTTCTAACTCTGCTTCGGCTTTAACTATTCTGGCTCTTTTTTCTCTGATCGCTTCTGCTTCACGCGCCATTGCTCTTTGCATCGCTTCCGGAATCTCAACATCTTTCATTTCAACCATCTCAATTTTAATTCCCCATGGTTCAGTTGTTGTATCCACAATTTTTTGTAAGGTGCCGTTAATTTGTTCTCTTTCTCTTAATACTTCATCCAGTGTATGCTGCCCGATAATATTTCTTAGTGCAGTAACTGAAAACTGATAGACGGCTTTATTATAGTCGGCCACTTTAATGATCGCATTTTCAGGATCTATAATTTTGAACCAAAGTACCGCATTCACCTTGATCGTAACACTATCCTTGGTAATGGTTTCCTGCTGTTCAAGATCAACTGTTTTGGTTCTGATATCAACAAGCTGCTGCCTTTCAATGAACGGGATTATCCAATATATCCCCGGCCCTTTTATAGCTTGAAAGCGTCCGAGCCTAAATACAACTGCCCGTTGATATTCTTGTGCAATACGGATCCCTGATAAAAGAATCCCTCCTATTATTATAATGATCAGTAACACGACAGGCATAATTGTTATTTTAAAGTTTGATGATAGAGATAAAAAGTATATAAATAAGTAGAGTATTGCTACATGATTGCATATACTCTTATTAGTAAATAAAGGTTGGGTAAATATATTAAAATATTAACTACCATTATCTGCCAATCTTCTTTCTCAACAGCCTAATAATAATATATCATTAACATTACAATTACAGGGGCAACAAATCAATAAATCAGTACTTTTGCACACTTTTAATATTTTCAGGGACACGTGCATTAAATACTATTATGACCACTCACGAATTACGCAAAATAAAATTAGAAAAGATAGCTGATAAAGCTACCCGCTGGATCGGTTCTACCACATCACTTATAGTGCATACCATTGCATTCGCATTGTCATTCATCATTCCTTTTACACGGATCATCAGTTTTGAAGAAATGTTGCTGGTACTAACCACACTGGTTTCGCTGGAAGCAATTTATTTAGCCATTTTTATACAAATGTCTGTCAATAAAAATAGCCAGGATATCGAGATCATTCAGGAAGATGTAGGAGAAATACAGGAAGATATTGATGAGATACAAAAAGATGTAGACGAGATACAGGAAGATATTGAAGACATGGAAGAAGAAGATGTGGAGTATGACGATGCCCTCATAGAAAAAAAAGAAGCAGATGCACTGGCTGCTATACAATCTATCTTACAAAAATTACAGGGAGAAATAAAAATGTTGCAACATAAATAAGTACATGCTTTGAGGTGACTTATTTTTATACGCTGTTCAATCTTTTAAGAACAAATAGAAGTATATTTAACAGAGTAAACCGAATGCATGAAAATACCTGTAATAATTATAACACTGTTTATAGCTTGCATAGCCATTTCTTCTTGCAAAAAGAAAGCTACCGTACAACTGAATACTACAGATACAACCGCAAATAATACAGATAGCACTACCACTACTTCTCTAGACACCATAAACATAATTACTGCAACTATTAACGGTGTTACTGATACATTTAATACACAGGTTGGTTTTACATTTTCAATTGATAGCAGCACTGCAAGTCCGTATATGGTTTTTATATTTTCAGGGTATACAAATAATTATACATCAAATATTTTAGGGGAAATAAATTTTCCGGGTGTTACGCCAACGGCTGGTATTTATAGTGAAGACAGCACGGCACAAATGAAATATGCTGCTATAACTTATAACGGGTTTTATTATCAGGCCAATAGTAGTTCGAATCCTGTTACGGTTACTATCACTTCTATTACAGATACCTCAGCAAAAGGAACATTTACAGGCAATGTTTATTTAAATGCAGATTCTACCCAAACACCGTTATCGATCGTTAACGGAACATTTAATTTGCTTCAATAAGATTTGAATCCTACGTCAAAAATACCTTCGGGTATTGAACAAAGCAGAGAAGAAATTAGGTCATCCATTTTACCAATCTGTCTCTTAACAAAGCCTTCATATTATTCCCTCCGCTGCAAATACTTCAAAAGAACCTGCTCAACTTCCTTACTCATATAAACACCCCGCTCATGCACAGCAACAACAGCATTGCAAAGCTCATCCATATCTCCATTTTTTAGCAGGTAACCGTTAGCGCCACTGCTTAATATTTTAATAATATCGGCATCATAATTACTTGCGCTATAAGCCAACACTTTAACAGAAGGAAATAACTGCTTAATGGTTTTAGCTATGGCAAAGCCGCTTGCGCCGGGATGGTTTACATTTATTATGCAAACATCGGGCAGTTGCTGCATGCGCACTATTTGGGTTATTATTTCTTTACCATCCGTATAAGTGGTAACGGCAAAGCCCCGCTTTTGTAATAGTTCAGTAATAATTTTTAGAGAAAGGACATGGTCTTCGGCATAAGCAATACGTATCATAGATGAGTGGATGATGCCTGAGTCCCATCAGACGGATCATAAATAAAATAGCGTGGGACATTAAGCCTATGAATACGAGGTACTGGTATACCTAAACTCAATAGACAGAAGCCCACGCCATAGCGTGAGCGCTTTGCCATCATCCTTGAGTTTATTTGAAAGTACCAGTTTCCGTATTCAAGAATCAGCTGAACGCTAATATTTTATAAGCGTAAAAATAAGTAATACGGCTTGAAAGAGATTGTATTTTTTTTCAAAAAAATATTGCTGCCTGATTTTCGATAAAAATTCTATGAATACAATATTTCATTCTTCAGCATGATAAAGTAAAAAATCTTCCGAAGACTATTCGGAAGATTCTATTTTTAAAGTAACCTGATCTAAAACATATCCTATCTTAAAAATCCTTCGTGCTTCATTTTAGCTTTTACGGCCCTGCATACATCCACATATAATGGTACGCGCCCACCCGGATCCGTTGTTTCTGTTGTGGCGGACCATACCAATTTATTTGCAGTAAGAGAATAAACATTCACCTGCACGGTAAAAGTTTTTTCTGTTTCTTCATAACCGGGTGAGCCCGGATAATAGGCTACGCCCCATCTTGGGCCACCCCATCCGCCCCAGCCATAACCCCAATATCCGCCCCAGGAAGAATAATAACCGGGCATTGAACCAGGAACATAATACTGGCTCACGTTTTTATCTGCCTGCTTCATAATAACCACACCATCATAGCCAAGATCTTTTAGTTTTTGGCTTTCGCCGTTCGCATCCGTAACCAGCGAATCGCCAAAGATTAGGTAAGATTGTGTGGCCTCGCCGCGATAAATCGATGACATATAATCTTCTACTTCCCTACGTGTATACTGGTCATACAGTAATGCCGCCACCACAATTTTATGCAATCGCGGGTTAATACTTACATCGGGATCGCGCCAGCTATCAGTAATTTGTGTTGGTGAGGCACATGATGCAACAATGCAGCTTACAATGATCGTTGCGAAAAATATTTTTATTTTCATGGTTTAAAATTTATTATAGTTTTTGATTAATATATTTTGTCTGTTGAAACAATTCAAACTTTATGCCGTATCCGCTGCGACTTATGTGAGCAGTTAATTGCGCAGCGTTGTGTAATTATTGAAACAATTCGTAAGAAAATATGATGGAGGCAGGTACAGCTTGCTGCAAGTAATGTGAGTTATGCAAACGGACAGATATATGGTCCTTCAGGTGGAACGGACAACCTTACTGATAGATCAATTTGGATATACGTAGTTAACTACGTAGTTTTGTACGAATTTTACAACATGAATGTAATTGATGAATCATATGAGTTGGCTATGTCAACCAGATTACAGCGCCTGAGTGACCAGATACGAAAGGACGGCCTTCTTATTTACAGATCATTCGGTGTAGATTTTGAACCAAAATGGTTTCCTGTGATTTACACATTGCATTTGAAACCTGTGCTCAGTGTTGTAGAATTAGCAAATGAGATTGGTTACTCCCATCCTTCTACAATCAGCCTTTTAAAAGAGTTAGAAAAGAAAAAATTGATCCATTCATCAAAAGATAAGAAGGATGAAAGAAAACGTATTATTCAGTTAACAGACAAAGGGGCAGAGTTGGTGGAACAAATAAAACCTGTATGGAAAATAATTACCGCTGCAATAACAGAATTATCACAGACTAAAAATAATTTAATGAAAGCCATTAATGAGTTTGAAAAGCAAATGCAAAAGGAAAGTTTTTACCAAAGAGCACAACGTTTAAAAAATAAAAAATAGTAGGTATCTCATGAAAAAAAGAATAGAAAGAACGATAAGAGTATCCCGATATGTGATTTACAAAGAAACTTTAGTTGACTATAAAGAACATTTATGGGCATTTTTAGGGTCGTTTTTTGGGATTGGATTAATCGCCCTTTCACATACATCACTTACAACTAATGATAATCTTTTCCTTATTGGTTCTTTTGGAGCATCAAGCGTATTAGTATACGGTATTATTCAAAGTCCTTTGGCGCAGCCACGAAATTTAGTTGGCGGACATTTAGTTTGCGCAATAACAGGTGTGACAATTCATAAATTTTTGCCCGACCTTGTATTGTTAGCTGCACCTCTTGCTGTGTCGCTATCCATTGTATTCATGCAGATAACAAAAACCCTGCATCCACCAGGAGGTGCGACAGCGTTAATAGCAATAATAGGTTCTGATAAGATCAAAGCACTTGGTTATTGGTATGTGCTGTCTCCCGTTTTTACAGGTGCCATGATCCTTTTATTAGTAGCTGTTATTTTCAATAATATGACCGCTAATCGAAGCTATCCTACCGATGAGCGATATACAAAATACGCAAGCAAGATATTTTCGAGGGTGAAAAGACAAAGAGAATTAAAATCTTTAAAATAAAAAAATGTCAATAAGTAGCAGAACAAAGGAATATTTTAAATTGATCGCGATCTCTATTTTGATCGGATTATTGTGTGCAATACTTGGTGATTCACTAAAAATAATAACTACTTATGCTGAAGATATTTTTTCTACCATCATTTCTATTCACCGGATACTATACATTGTTTTTCCTGTAATAGGTTTATCTATTATTCATTTATTACGCATACAATTTTTTAAGAAAAAAGAAAACAAAGGTATCAAAGAAATTTACGAAACTTTAAAAACAAGGCATAACGAATTGCCTGCTTACAAAATTCCTTCTCATTATATCAATGGATTTATTACGGTGATCTTTGGCGGTTCTACGGGGATAGAAGTGTCAACAGTTGTTGCTTCTGCTACAATCGGCACCATTGTACAAACCAATGCAAAGATCCATACCGCTTTTCGGAAGGAACTAATATATGCAGGTATTGCCGCGGGTATTACAGCCTTGTTTAATAGTCCTTTTGCGGGCATATTATTTTCTTTGGAAGTAATTTCTAAAAAAATATCAAGAAATGCGATCATTAGTATTGTTATCGCTGCTGTTACAGCTTTTGCTTTCAATTATTTTTTCTATAATAAACCCTTATTCATTTTTACTGTCAGGAAATGGCATTATCAAATCTTACCGTCAATTTTGGCATTAGGAATTTTCGCGGGTATAAATGGAGTATACCTCACCAAAGTAGTGTTGATCTTAAAAGATAAATTTTACAAAATAAATAATTACTGGATCAAAATATTAATAGGCGCTTCTGTACTTAGCGTCGCATTATTAATTTGTCCGCAATTGTATGGAGATGGTTACCAATCTATGAAAGATACTTTTATCACATCATTATCTCCTATCCACTTTTCTTATTCTTTTTTATTTTTAATACTTAGTATCGTCATATTAAAACCTATTGCTGCTGCTGTTACTCTAACTGCAGGTGGTGATGGTGGAGTGTTTGCACCCTCCTTATTTATTGGCGCTTTTCTAGGCTTACTGGTAGCATTGTTATTTAATAAATATTTTAATGCCCATATCATTCCGATCAATTTTATGGTGATTGGAATGGCGGCAGTATTGAGCGCAAGCTTACATGCTCCTTTTACAGCTACTTTCTTAGTTTGTGGATTGGTAGGTAATTATGTGTTACTCGTTCCTATTTTTATTACCTGTTACTTAGCCAAGATCGTAGCAAAACAATTGTATCCTTATACTGTTTATAGTTATTATCCGGAAGCAAAAAAAGCTGTTTTGGCAGAATCACAATTCAATTAACTAGTGGGTTGCCCCAGGGCATTTTCAGAAATTTGTATGAAATCTTCTTTAGACGCATCGCAAAGCGGACAGGTATCTGCTTCACAAACAGTGTAACAATGTTTACATTGATACACCAATTTTGACTGATGAAGTGATTTCTTTTGAACAGCTTGTAAATTACTATAATCAAGTAAGAGATCTGCTTTACTTTCCAGATCATAAAATACTTTGCAAAGAGAGACCAGGTAAATCCCGATATGTTCTTTCTCCACACCTTCCCGAAACAATATCAATTCAGAAGAGTTAGGATTAAAATCTTTAGTATGTAAAATATCAAACCGGTCTCTTGATTTTAAACGTTTTGAACTTTGTACGTCTTGCCTGTTAATAATTACAGAAGCAAACATGCTGGAAGAGGGTTTTGTTTTAACTGCAAAGATCAATCCGTCAGTACGTACATCTTCCTTATCAAAATGCCTGATGACGTGGCGTTTAATGATCAGGCCATCTTCATTATTATCTTCAGTCTGCCAGTTCAATTCATTGGCTGCATGCCGTACATTGATGCGATATTTACCCAATATATAATCCCACAATTTTCTATGCTTGCTCTCAATCCCTTTAATGATGAGGCTTTTCCATGAAGTCGTATATAATTGCCCGATTTTTGTTTCCATACACAGGTTACAGATATCGATCAAAAAAGGAATTGCAAATAATTCATCTCTGCTATAAATGCCCAGCCAATAATTATTCTCTATTTTATTGAACCCTTCGTAATATGGCAAAGCAAATTCTGGCAATATTATTTCATGGTCAATTTCTTTACCTACATAGTCTACTGTTGATTTAGTTTGTTGAAATAAACTATTCCCATCAACCTTTTCATTATTATAGTAGATCGCCTGTTGAGTAATAATTATTTTTTCTATTTGTTTTGATAATTGCGCTATATCATTGCTATACACTAACTCCGGCCAGCGGTAGATCACCTGTGTTCTTGGAAAACGAATATATAAATACCAAAAATGTTGCGATGGAGATGATACCCAATTGAGGTGCCCGGTAAATAATGGAACTAAGTGTTGATTGCTATCACAGATATTTATTTTCAATAAAGGTTGGTGATCAAATGAATCAAACACATCTTTATAAACACCTTCTTTCAACCATCCTTCACCTGTAAATATATCCGTGGCGGGATAAGAGCTTACGATATTTTGTTGTTCTTTTTGTGTTTTAAAAAAGACGATACCTTTTTCTTTACATGCATTTTCAAAATTCAAAAAATATTTTGCAGCAACTTCCATTATCAATTGTTGGCGCAGACCAAAGCAAACATGCAACACTTTTGCAGCGGTTGCTATCTCTAATATTTCTTTCAAGTGGCCCGGAGAAATAATGCCACCGGTAAAATTGAAGCTGATAGAATTTGTTTGTTGCATAATAATTTATTATATCGCTACTTTCATTTCTTTTATTGCTTCTACTTTCGACAAAGCTTTATCCAAAATCGTTTGCACTTCCGGTCTGCAGCTTCCACAACCTAAACCCGCACCGGATGCCTGACACAATGTTTTTAATTCCGTACAACCTTCTTTTATCTTATTCAAAATATTCCCTTCGCCAATACTGCCGCAAGAACAAACCAGTTTACCAATGACAGGATCTGCTTTTTTCCCTGAGCGTAATAGTTGCAATCTCTTTTCAGATAATTCTATTTTGTTTTGGATAAGATCTTTAAATTCTAAAAATTCTGTTTTGTCCCCAATTAAAATAGCTCCTACCAATTTATCATTGTGAATGATACATTTTTTATAATACCTTTTTGCCTTATCAATAAATACTACCTCTTCATAAGAGGCATCATTAGCGGGAACTTCCGACAAACCGATCGAACAAATATCCGTTCCATGCATCTTTAAAATATTCATTAACAAAGAACCTTGATAATATTGCGAGATATCTCCATTTAAATGACCTGCAACAATTGCTGCCTGTTGTTCTGCCGCGGCTGTGATACCATACAGCATTCCTTTAAATTCCGCGATCTCTCCTATAGCATAAATAGATGGATCGTTCGTTAGCAAATAATCGTTTACAATTACCCCGCGTTTATGTTCAATGCCACAGGATTTCGCCAACTCAATATTCGGCACGGTCCCGATAGTCATTACAACGGCCTGGCATTCTATTTCACTACCACTTTTTAGCCTTACGCCGGTAACAGATTTATTTCCTAAAAAACGATCTACTTCATCGTTGTATAAAACTTCTATCCCTTTATCTGTCAGCTCTTCAAATAATAACTGGCAACCTAATACATCTAGTTGCCTGTCCATTAAGCGTGAAGAACGTTGCAGAACACAGGACTGTACACCTATTTCGTTTAACGATGCTGCCAGTTCGATACCCAATAAGCCACCGCCTACTATTAATACTTTCCCCTTTTCTTTATCAATATGCCGTATAAAATTATCCGCATCATTTCTGTTACGCATTGTAAACAGGCCTTTCATTAATGGCGCATCTTTGATCAATGCAGCACGACTACCCGTAGCAAGGATCAACACATCATAATCGTGTAACACTCCTCTGCTGTCGACTACTACTTTTTTATCCCTGTAAATATGATCGATGCTTACTCCACGATGTAATTTGATATCGAATTCATTTTCTTCTTCATCTTTCATTTTTACCAGCTGTGCCCATTGTTGGGTGCCGCTAATATAATCGGGTAACATAACACGATTGTAGAAAGGGTAGTTTTCTTTACTAAAAATTTCTATTTCGTCTTCCGTATTTAATGCGCGATAGCTTTTTACAAAACCAAATGCACCCGCACCTGCACCGATCACCAATATTTTTTGCTTTGGCTTTATATATTTTTTTACTTCAACGGCTGAAAATTTGAAATCCGGTTCTTTAGAGATCGGATCAACCAGATTATTCGTTAGATTATTTGCACGATTGAGATCGTTGTTCAGGATCTTTCCCCAATGCATCGGTAAAAACACTACGCCTTTTTTTATATCGGTAGAATATTTCGCTTTTACCCGAACATTTCCTCTCGCATTAAATATCTCAACAAGGTCATTTTCTTTAATAGCTCGTTTAGCCGCATCATCGGGATGGATCTCTAAAAAAGCGTTGGCAATATGCTGATTGAGTTTATTCACTTTACCCGTCTTGCTCATGGTATGCCATTGATCACGGATACGGCCCGTAGTTAATATCAATGGTAAACCAGCTGTTAATTTTTCCGACTGATTACTATCATCAAAAGAATGTATGATGGCTCTTTCGGAAGCTGTATGAAATTTTTTATAAATAAATAATCTTTCCGTTCCAAAACCTTTTTCATTTTTAGGATACGGCCATTGAACGCTTCTTTTTTCTTTTAGTATCTCATAACTCAAGCCGCTAATATCAATATTTGTTCCTTCTGTTAACTGACAATGCTCTGCATAAATAGCAGCTGCATCTTTAAAATCAAAGCCATGATAGCCCATCTTTTGTGCGAAGGCACAAATTATTTCTGCATCGGGCCTTGCTTCGCCCGGTGCATCAACTGCTTTCGACATATAAGCTATGCGACGTTCCGCATTGGTCATCGTTCCTTCTTTCTCTATCCACGATGCTGCAGGTAAAACCACATCAGCATATTGTAATGTCTCTGCTCTATTACTAACTTCCTGTATCACTACAAATTTCGCTTTCTTCAATCCTGCTTCTGCCATGCGTACATCTGGTAAACTCACTAATGGATTAGTGCCAATTATCCATATCGCTTTTAATCTTCCGTCATTCAATGCTTCAAACATTTCTGTGGCGCTGTATCCCGGCTTTGCACCGATTTTTTTACCGCCCCAGAATTCCTGTACATAATCCCGATCTGCTTCATTCGCTAAATTTCTATGCGCAGGTAACATGTTTGCCAGTCCGCCCACTTCTCTTCCTCCCATTGCGTTCGGCTGACCGGTTAATGAGAACGGGCCACTCCCAGGTTTACCAATTTGCCCGGTTATCAAATTAAGATTAATGAGACTTAAATTTTTATGTACCCCGATCACACTTTGGTTCAGGCCCATCGTCCACATTGTGATAAACCCTTTTGCATTGCCAATGTACTTAGCTGCCTCATAAATCAGTTGTTCATCTATATCGCAAATTTTTGCAGCTTCTGCAATTGTTCTTTTCATTACCTGCTGACTGTATTGCTCAAAACCTTCCGTGTGATCGATAACGAAGTTGGGATCAAAATCGCCGTTCTCGATTAATATGCGACCAATGGCATGGTGCAATACGATATCAGTTCCAGGTTTTAATTGCAGGTGTACATTGGCATATGCACAGGTTTGTGTTTTGCGGGGGTCGCTGACTATGATTTTTAAATTAGGATTTTTAGCTCTTGCGGCTTCAACTCTTCGCCATAAAATAGGATGGCACCAGGCAGGATTTGCGCCGGCAACAAAAATACAATCTGCCAATTCAATATCTTCATAACTAACCGGCACACTGTCTTCACCTAAACTCATTTTATAGGCGGCAACCGCGCTGCTCATACAAAGTCTTGAGTTGGTATCAATATTATTGCTGCCGATAAATCCTTTTATTAATTTATTGACAACATAATATTCTTCTGTTAAGCATTGGCCCGATGCATAGAAAGCAACAGAATCCGGGCCATACTTTTCTATCAAAGTTTTAAAGACTGCTACAGTTCTATCCAATGCCTGATCCCAGGATACTCTTTGTTTTGGCATGTTTTTATTATACCGCATTTCTGGATACAATAAACGATCGCTTGTATCCATTACTGTGTAATGTAAATTCATGCCTTTGCTACATAACATTCCTTTATTGACAGGGTGATCTTGATCACCCTCAACGGTCAATTTGTTATTGCGGTCTTTGTGTACAATTATACCACAACCCACACCGCAGTAGCAACAAGTTGTTTTAAATGATTCAGGCATAATTAGTAACTGATTTTAAAAAGCCTGAACAGAAATTGTTACAATAAAAAATCTCTTAACCAATAAATTAAATTTTATTTTCACAATTCCTGTTCAGACAATTATATTTTATCCGATCACCATCGCAGGCTCCGCTTCTACTTCTTCAACACTTTCTACTTTATAAAATCTTGTGATTAATACAATAACAGAAACTGCCATTACAATATATCCGATATAAGTAAAGGCCTGCACGTAAGTGATGGAAGATGATTTGAATAAAAATCCAAAAGCCATCCCACCTAAATTACCGCCCGCCCCTACTATACCGCTTACTAACCCAACATTTTTTTCATTAACAAATGGAACGATACCGTATGTTGCACCATTGGCCATTTTAAGAAATAGCGCGAAGCTGAACATTGCTACCAACGCCATACCGAACGAACCTGCGTGTGCAAATAAAAGAATGCCGATGCCTTCTAATAATAACATACCTGCCAGCAAAAGTCCTTTGCCACGCATGCCAATTTTTTTTCCAACCTTATCAGAAGTGATACCACCCAATGCACGTGCAAATAAATTCATGAAACCAAATGTACCTGCCCAAAAACCTGCTGTTGATTGTGTTAATTTAAATGTATCAACAAAATGTAATGAGGCTACATTATCAAAAGTTAACTCCATACCAAAACACATGGCGTAAGCAAATACCAATGCCCAGATCCTCCAGTCTCCCAAAATGCTCCAGTCTGTTTTTTGTCTTGTTTCTTTTGTTCTTCCTACCTGATCGTAATTACCTTGTGGCGTATCAGTTGTGTACTTGTAGTATAGATATGCAACGATCAACATCATTATACCCGGAACGATCATTGCATAACGCCATGCTTCCGGTTTTGTATAACCAAAACCAACGATCGCTGCAAAGATCAATGGCATTACCATATTGGTTACACCGCCTCCTAAATTTCCCCATCCACCGGTGACAGCATTTGCCGTTCCTTTAATATTCGGTGCAAACATCATCGACGTATGAAACTGTGTGATAACGAATGACGCTCCTATAATCCCTATCGCTCCGCGAAACAAAAGAAAGGTCATATAGTCTTTAGATAATCCTACTAAAAAAACAGGAATAGCGCCGACCAATAATAAACGGATCGCTGTTTTGCGTGGCCCCCAGGTATCACATAATTTTCCGATGAATAATCTTGCAATGATTGTAGAAGAAACAGACACGATGATCAAATTTCCTACCTGGCCTTTTGTTAAACCAAGATCACCACGTATCGTTGGCATTAATGGCGCCAGACCGAACCATCCAAAAAAACAAACGAAGAACATTAACCAGGTGATGTGAAATGTTTTCATTTGTACACCTTGCAGACTAAATATTTTTAATTTAGTAAGCTGACCCGAAGCATTGATTGAATTTTCCATAATAAATGTTTTAACTGTTAATAAATTATATTAGTAACAAAGAATTTTATTTAAAGAAGCTTGGTTTTATAATAAGCATTAAATATCCCCAGTTAGCATCCGACTTTGCATTGGGAACATTTTTAACCGTTGGCGTTGTAAGTAAAGCTGTATTCCAAAAATGGCTGTAGCCACCTTCAAAGGCTATTGCTTTTGTTAAACTATAAGAAGCGACAAGATCCAATTCCTGACCAAAATCTTTAGTATCGTAATTGCCGACTTTGGCAGCGCTTGAGAATTGATGAATATCTGCTGTCGCCCAAAACTTACCGGATGCCGCTTTATATTTTGTTTTAAAATAATAATCTACCAATCCTCCTTTACCAAATCCGCTGGCGGCATAGAAATAATCCATATTTCCCCAGAATTTGTGTGGTGTGCCGTATAGTGGGTCAAAAGTGTTGGTTGTAGTTCCTGTTGTTCCGCCGGTTGTGTAATCAATGCCAGGACCTACGCAGAATTTTTTATTAATAATATATTGAATGGAGCCGCTTAATAACATAGCGCTTATATCTTGCCCGAATGGCGTTTTGCCAAATTGATAATAAGCACTTGCAGTTACTGCTAATTTTTTCGCCAACGTATCATTGAGATACAAGCCGGTTGTAGCTCTTGCCCATACTCCTGTCTGATATGGTTTAGCTAAACTTGTATCAGGTTTACTAAACTGATCGGTAAAAAACAAAAATGAGGCGCTCCCATCATTTAATTTTTTACCTACATATAAAAATTGCATACTCTTATACATTACACCGCCATTGGTTGATGCCGTGTAATTACCTGGAGGTGTACTGTTATAAATGCTACCAGAAGAATTTTCCTGGTTTTGATTGTAGGCTCCTGCTAAATGAAACTTCCATGAATCTGTTTCAAATTTTAAAACTGCGGCATCATGACTTCTTCCCTGTTGTAACCAATCAAGATTGCCTAATAATCTTTGATCATCATATACTAGTTCCTGTCTGCCGAATTTTAGACTTAACGCTGCATTTTTCAATGTGGTATCCGTTAATAATATTTCTGCCCATGCTTCGTGAAGCTGTAAACCATTGTTGTTTGCAGTGGTAGTTCTGTTAATTGTTGAAACATCTTGTCCCCATACTCTTACATCCTGTAATGTTAACCCAAACTTTAAGCGATACATGTTGTATCCAAAAATTAGCCTTGTCCGTTGAGAAGTAAAGGATGCCGGATCTGCGCCTTTTGGTAGCGGCGCACCATAACCATCTCTAAATTCTGACCTGGTTCTTAATTGTCCAGATACTATTAACTGTGCTTTTGATTGCAGACTAATTGTCGTACAGAGCAATAAAAAAAATCCTCCATAAATTAATTTGTTTTTCATGTAATTTTGGTTTGGTTTTAGGTGAACACATTTATTTAAAACTACAAGCCCGTTCAGGTTGCACCCTGGCGGGCTTACTTTATACAAGTATTGCTTCTGTATCGCGACCGTTCTCTTCCGTAAATCCGATATACACCAGATCATTCTCCACTTTTACCGGATAGGTCGTTAGACTACATTCCTCCTCATCATTGATGCAATGGCCATCAACTAATGAAAATGTTTTTTTATGAAACGGACAAGCCACTTTAGGCTCACCTTCCTGAGACCCGATCATGCCACGACTTAAAGCCATCTGCTTCCGGTGCGGACATTCATTCTGCGTAGCATACCACTCTCCTCTGCGGGAGAAATGAAACAACGCAATTTGTTGATCGTGGTATTTTACGCATACACCTCCGTTAACAGGAACGTCATGGGTGTTACAGGCAGGAAACCAGGTGATTATTTTTTCTTCTGTCATATGTTTGCGATTTAACCCCCTCAATCCCCCTAAAGGGGGACTTTTGGAATATTATTATTTTTAGATTCCTTTACTTTCTTATTCCTTATTTCTTATTTGTATTTCAATTCTTCATTCCTAATTCTTAATTCACTTCCAATCCTTTACCCTTTTCTGATCACGCATTTCTTCAAAAACTATTGTTGGATCTTTTTCTTCGGGAGCGTTTACGAAATGATTGAACCTTTTTCTGATACTCGGATTTTCTACCGCTTCTTTCCACTCGCATTTGTAGCTTTCAACAAATGAATCCATATCTGCTTCTAATTGTTCGTTGATACCTAAGCTGTCATTCACTACTACGTTTCTTAAGTAATCGATACCGCCATCCATTTTATTTAACCAGGTAGCAGTTCTTGTTAAAGGATCTGCTGTGCGGATGTAGAACATTAAAAAACGATCGATATATTTTATGCAGGTATCGCTGTCAAGATCTGTGGCTAATAATAATGCGTGCTGTGGCTTGCTTCCACCATTACCACATACAAATAAGTTCCACCCTTTTTCCGTGGCGATGATACCAAAGTCTTTACTTTGCGCTTCAGCACATTCGCGGATACAACCGCTTACGCCGCCTTTTAATTTATGCGGAGAACGTAATCCTCTGTAACGTTCTTCAATGCGGATCGCGAAACTAACGCTGTCGTGTAACCCAAAGCGACACCAGGTACTACCTACACAACTTTTTACGGTGCGCAAAGATTTTCCGTAGGCGTGACCGCTTTCAAAGCCTGCATCGATCAGCTCTTCCCATATTGCAGGAAGATCGCTAAGGTGTGCACCAAACAGATCGATACGCTGGCCGCCGGTAATTTTTGTATAGAGATTATATTTTTTTGCAACAGACCCGATCACAATTAATTTATCCGGCGTGATCTCGCCTCCGGGAATTCTTGGAACAACAGAGTAGGTTCCTCCTTTTTGTATGTTGGCTAAAAAACGATCGTTGCTATCCTGCGCGGTATCATTTCCTTTTACCAGGATCATTTCATTAAATAAACTCGCAATGATAGATACCACCGGAGGTTTACACAATTCACAACCATCGCCTTTGCCTAATTTATCCAATACGGCGTCAAATGATTTTAACTGGTGCATTTTTATCAGGTCAAATAATTCCTGTCTTGAATAATTAAAATGTTCGCATAAAACATTGCGTACGTATTTGCCTTGTGCCTTCATAGTGTACACCATCAGGTCTTTCACCATCGGTACGCAGCCGCCACAGCCTGTTCCGGCCTTCGTACATTTTTTTATCGCGTCAATTGTTTCACAACCTTGTTCCTCTACCGCTGTACAGATGCCTGCCTTTGTAACACTTTCGCAACTACAGACGATCGCTTCATCCGGCAGACTTAAAACGCCTGCACCACCTTCCGATTCTCCGCCCCGCGATCCTAATATCACGTCTTCAGGATTTGGCGGAAGTACAATTTTATTTTTTGATGTCTGCAATAACATGTTGTATGCTTCCGCATCACCGATCAATATGCCGCCTAATAAATATTTTCCGTCGTCAGTAATATTGATACGTTTGTAAATACCTTTCATGGTATCTTCAAAAACAACTGTTCTGCATTCATGCGAAGCAACAAACGGATCGCCGAAGCTGGCTACATCAATACCGATCAATTTTAATTTCGTACTCATATCAAAACCTGTAAAAGATTTGTCTTCTTCCACCAAATGGCTCGCTACTACTTCTGCCATTTCATAACCCGGTGCCACCAAACCGTATATCATTCCATTGTACAATGCACATTCACCAATAGCATAGATGGAATGATCTGTTGTTTGTAATTTTTCATTCACTACAATTCCACCGCGATGACCAACTTCCAATCCACATAATTTAGCCAACTCATCTCTTGGTTTTATACCGGCAGAGATCACAAGCATATCCACATCAATTTTTGTGTCGTCTGTAAACTGCATGCCTGTTATGGCATTGTCTCCTAAAATTTCAGAAGTGTTTTTATTGGTGCAGATCTTCAATCCTAATTTTTCTAATTTGTTGATCAATATGCCTGAGCCTGCATCATCGATCTGGCGCGGCATTAACCTGTGTGCAAATTCTATCACTGTTGTATCGCCAATACCAAGATCCAACATTGCTTTTGCGGCTTCCAATCCTAATAAGCCGCCGCCGATCACTGCACCTTTCTTTGCTTTTTTTGCATAAGCCTGCATCATCTCCAGGTCTTCGATCGTTCTATATATAAATACACCTTCTTTATCTACACCGGGAATAGGCGGGACAAAGGCAGCAGAGCCTGTAGCCAAGACAAGCACATCATAGTTTTCAGTAATGCCTTTATATGAGTGAACTGTTTTTGTTGGCCTGTCGATACTTTGAACCGGATCACCTAAATGTAGTTTGATACCATTTTCTTCGTACCATGTTGTAGAAGACATGGACAGATCTTCAGCAGATTTGCCCGAAAAGAATTCGCTCAAATGAACACGGTCATATGCCCTGCGGATCTCTTCGCCAAACACCACTATTTCCATTTTTTCAGCTGAAGATTTGGCTACCAGTTTTTCACAAAACTTGTAACCCACCATCCCATTTCCAATTACTACTACTTTCATGTCTTAATTTTTTATTAATTATTAAAAATAATAATATATTATATTAATCAAATTATAATTATATATATGTAATTATTTATAGTATAAAAATATTTTTATACCTAGTAAAATATTGTTTATATCATAAAAGTAGCGTAATTTTATTTAAGTTTAAACATAGACTTGAAAATATTATTCACATATTAAATTTAACAATATGAATAATGAATCAAATAACAAATTATTATCATTAGTTGGCGGTGGTCCCGGAAACCCTGACCTTATAACTTTAAAAGCAATAAAAACCATTGAAAAAGCCGATGTTATTCTATACGACGCGCTTATAAATGACGATTTATTGAAATATGCTTCTAAAAAAGCGATCGTACAGTTCGTTGGCAAGCGATATGGCTGTCACGCACTTTCACAAAAGGAGATAAATAATTTAATTATTGAATATGTTTTCTCTCATGGCCATGTGGTACGTTTAAAAGGCGGAGATCCATTTGTATTCGGCAGGGCGCAGGAAGAAATTGAAACAGCAAGGAGTCATGGTATCAAAGTAGAAGTAGTACCAGGCATATCAAGTGCACTGGCGGTACCGGCATCTCAAATGATACCGCTTACCTGTCGAGGTATCAATGAAAGTTTTTGGGTAACCACCGGTACCACTCAATCAGGCAACATATCTGCCGATATTAATTTAGCGGCACAATCCAGCGCAACAGTAGTTATACTAATGGCCATGAGCAAGCTCGAAGGCATCATGGAAATATTTTCGACCTACGGCAAGAGCGAAACACCTGTTGCCATTATACAAGATGGTACCACCGACAAAGAAAAAATGGTGATCGGAAAAGTAAACGACATTTTCTTTAAAGCACAATACGCCAACATCAGCAACCCGGCCATTATTATTGTTGGCGAAGTAGTAAACCTGCATCCCTCGCTGGTAAAGACTTACATTAATGAATACATTACGGATAACTTACTGCAACAAGTAAACCCCTAATAGAATAACGATATTTTAAACCAAAACAACAAAACAAATGAGCAACCAGACCAACACAAAAATGATTTCGCAAAATCAAACAATCGCAGGTACTTTTTTGCATATTAAAAAAGGTATTATTCTCGCTCTGTTAATTATTGCATTAGGTTCGGTAGCATTTGCGCAGGTTGATGTGCCTGTTACTACGGCGCCTAAAACTATTTATCCTAAATCAGTTGGCTATTTTAGTTTTATACTACCCATTGTAACTATTAATCAAAGTGTAACCACCAACGATTTTTCGAATTTCAACAATGGTTTTGCTATTGGGTTTCCTGTAGGCATAAATGTTTTATATAGTGACAGGTTCGGTTTCAGTTATGAGTTTACGCCAACAATAAAATCTACCAACGGTGAAACTAAAACAAGCAATTTATTATTTGATCCCGGTCCAATGTTCAGGTTCAAACATGGCGTTACACTGATAACACGCCTGGCCTTTGAAACTTCGGGCCGCTATGGCTTTACACCTGTTTTAAATAAAGTTGTGATGAGAAGCAAGTTTTGCAATCTGTTTGCAGCGGTTTCTATGCCGGTTAGGTTTGGCGACAGCGAGCTTCCGACAATAGGAGGAAACTTTCAGTTTGGGATAACACTAAACTAAGTATTTAAAATAATTGATTTTTAGGCAGAACTATTACCTAACAGACTTACACAGCGGATTTTTGGGATAATAGAATTATATTGCAAAGGCTATATCCTTAATTTCCATTGCATGAAAAAAAACAAGACCGATTGTGACCTGAAAACTTGTCCGCTGTGTAAGCTCTGTTTAAAAGAATGGCTACCTGCCGTTGCCGCCGGCAGAAAAAACTTCCAGGTAAAAAAAGGGGAACGTATTTTTTCTGAAGGCACTAATATCACTGATATTTATTTTATTTATTCCGGCACCGTAAAAGTGCATAAGCAATGGGGCAGTGAAAAAGAACTGATATTGCGCTTTGCAAAAAAAGGCGATATCGTTGGGCACAGAGGTTTGGGGATTGATAATATTTACCCTGCATCCTGCACTGCGGTTGAACCAACAACTGTCTGCGCCATTGACCTTGACCTGTTCCAGTCTTCCCTAAAAGTAAATCCTGATTTTATTTACCAGATGCTCATGTTCTACACAAGAGAACTAAAAGAATCGGAAAGAAATATGCGCAACCTAGCGCACATGCCCGTTAAGGGCCGCGTGGCACAATCACTGTTAACCTTACACGATAAATTCGGTGAAGACACCCAGGGCTGTATCGATATCACCCTAAGCAGGCAAGACCTTGCCTCCTACGCCGGTACCACATACGAAACCGTATTTAGAATAATGAATGATTTTACCGAAGAGAAAATTTTACGATTGGAAGGGAAGGATATTGCTATTGTGAATAAGGAGAAGTTGGTGGGGTATACGCAGGAGATAGCATCTTAATTATTTACTTATATCAATAAAAGGTAGCTCAGGAGACTATTTTATATTCTCCGGTAAATTATAATTACCAAAATACCCAACCCATTCATCAGACATCTCCAAATAATGTGCACCCAACAATTCCAAAACATTCATCATACTATGTCTTTTTAATTCGCCTTGCTCATACAATATTTTTATTTTCTGCAATCCACTAGTTTTATAAAAACCACATAAAGGCTCTATCTTACCAGCGTTCATAAAAACAATGGCATCTTTATTAGTTGTGAGGGCATGATCGTATAAATACCGGAGCACGACTGTTTCCATAGCAACCATATCACAGGCAAGCACTAACAGATCAGATGAAGGAAATTGTGTATGCACAGATAATATTCCGTGAAGAGGGCCACCGATATTGAAATTTGTATCGTCAATAATAAGAGATGATGAATTAAAAAAATTGGAATAGGTATTTTGTTGTTGTTCATTAACAGATAATACAACAGGTATCGACAATGTAGCTAATTTATTAAATGCTAATTGTGCCCAGGTGGTAGCATCTTTTTGTAGCATGCCTTTATCGGTACCCATCCTGATACTTTGTCCGCCGCATAGCACTACTCCTGTCATGATAAATTATTAATCATTGCTATGGCGCATTCCTTCTGCCACTTTAAAAATATGAATGATGTAAGGGAATAACGCATCCATTGTTTCTTCTGCGCCGCGGGTTGAGCCGGGTAATGTTAGTACCAATGTTTTGCTGATGAAACCTGCTACACCACGGGATAACATGGCGTATGGTGTACGTTGTTGTCCATAGTTGCGGGCGGCTTCCATGATGCCGGGAATTTCTCTGTCAAACAATGGCGTAATGGCTTCAGGTGTTACATCTCTGGGTGACAGGCCGGTACCACCGGTAAAAATTACCAGGCTGTACCCTTCGTTGCTTAATTGTTTTGCTTTGCTTTGTATCTGATCAAACTCGTCGGGAATTACTGCGTAGAGCGCCGTGTTTATTTTTTGTTGCTGCAATTTTTGTACTACCGCCTTGCCGGCAAAATCCTGTTTGCTGCCATCTGCCACACTATCGGAACAAACGATCACGGCACAACGCAACGATAGCGTATCATTATTTTTATATTGTGATTTGCCGCCGCTTTTATTGACTAATTTGATGGTGGAGATCTCTATTTCTTTATCGATCGGTTTTAGCATGTCGTACATCGTTAACGCAACAACCGATGCACCATGCATGGCTTCTACTTCTACGCCGGTTTTATAAATGGTATGTACTTCAACCGTGATGGTTATTTGTAATCCTTCTACCGCATAAGTAATAGCAGTAAACTCAACAGGCAAAGGATGGCAATCAGGAATTACATCGCTTGTTTTTTTAACCGCAAGCAAACCTGCAGCGCGTGAAAATTCAAACACATCGCCTTTAGGTACTTTTTTATTTTGTACCGCATCGATCGTTTCTTGTCTGGATACTTTTACAATAGCCGTTGCCACTGCTTTACGTAAACTGCTTACTTTATGTGTAATATCAACCATGCTATTTATTTTGTTTCCACTGATGTGTATCGTTGTCAAATATTTCTTTGCCCCAAACGGGTAATTCATTTTTTATTTTTTCAACCATTTCCTCGCAGGCATCGATCGCTATTTTTCGGTGAGCGGAAGATGTGAATACGAACAAACAAATTTCTCCTGCTGCAACAGTTCCCAGGCTGTGATAAATATGCATACAGGTTAGCTGGTATTTGCCGAAAATTTCTTCGCGCAGCTCCTCCATTTTTTTCAGTGCCAGTTCCTCGTAGGCTGTGTATTCGATGGCAGTTACTTTTTTATCATCAATGGTATCTGCACGAACCTGTCCCAAAAAAATACTGTGTGCACCAATATTGGTTTTGACTTGATGCTTTTGAATACTATCGCCAATAAAAGAAGATGCGATAGCTCCTTGTACAAATATGTTTTTTATTTTTTTATCCGACATTTTCTGCGTGTTGCTTTTTCCAGTTAACGATACCACCTTGCAGGCTATGGATCTTTTTTGTTGTTCCAAAATGATTCAATAGAATTTGTGCCGCCTGTGTACTTCTTTTACCTGTCTGACAAACTAATACAATTGTGTCCTTATTTAATTTATACACGGATTGTGTTAATTGCGATAAAGGAACAGGCACATTTTTAAAATCTAGTAAAGGCAACTCTCCTACTTCACGCACATCAACGATCGCAACGTTTGTATCATTTAATAATTCATCAAAGCGATTGGCATCAATATCAAATGAGTTATTGGCTGAACAAAATAATTCATAATTCATTTCACTAAAAGCCTGTTCATTTGCAGGAATGAATTTTGCAGTTTCTTCTCTCGGTGAAATAGTAAATTGATGCGATTGATTGGTCAAAGCATTAAATGTCAATAAAGTATTCACCAACGGTTGACCAATACCTGTTATTAATTTAATTGTTTCATTCGCCATCATTGAACCGATGATCCCCGGCAAAACTCCCAACACGCCTAATTCTTCGCAATTTAATATTGTATTATCAGGCGTTGGGAAAAGATCGCGATAATTCGTTGCATTGGTGCCATAATTAAATATAGCAACCTGACCTTCAAATTGTGAGATAGCGCCATACACTAAAACTTTATTCAATACTACACAAGCATCGTTCACTAAGTAACGCGTTGCAAAATTATCCGTACCATCAATTACAATATCATACGGTGTAATTATTTCAATAGCATTTTGATTAGTTAACCGGGTGTTGTAAGGAATTATATCAATATCGAAATTTAGTTGCTCTAATGCAAAAGCGGCCATCACTACTTTTGCCGAGCCGATATCATTGGTAGTATACAATATCTGACGATGCAAATTATCTAACGAAACAATATCATCATCCACAATACCAATTGTACCAACGCCTGCTGCCGTTAAGTATTGCAAAGCCGGACAGCCTAGACCGCCCGCACCAATTACCAGCACTTTTGCATCCTGTAATTTTTGCTGGCCCGTTTCACCAAATCCTTTTAGCAAAAGCTGCCGCTGGTATCGTTCAAAATTTTCGCTCATATAATTATCCTCCTGAAAATGGTGGCATCAACGCCACAGTATCATTATCATTCAGTATTGTGTTGTTTGTGATAATATTTTTATTGACAGCAATAGCATATTTAATGGTAGCCAATGCAGGATATGTTTTATTCAACTGTTCAGTGAGCGTATTGGTATCATTGATATCATTGATCACCAGATTATCTTTTGTAATGATATCAGTCAGCGGCCCGAATATGGAAATGTTTACCTGCATTAAATAGTTATTAAGTGTACTGCAACGATCTCTCCTGCTTTGTATTGTTTTTCTTCTTCGCCCAAACAGATCAGGCAATTGGCTTTGGCAAAAGAACTTAAACGAAAAGAATCCTGTGCATCTAATGGCAACACAGCTGCATCGGTGTAAATGCCTTTTAAAAAGTTAGTAAAGATTCCCTTTTTAGTATAGTCTTTTGCCAGCGGTAAATATATTATTTTACCGGTACTTTTTTGTTTAGCAATTTGTTCCAGCGCCGGTATCACATATTCATAAAAACAAGTGAGCACTGATGATGGATTACCGGGCAGGCCGAATACCAGCTTATTTTCTTTCCTGCCAAAAAATAACGGCTTGCCGGGTTTTTGTTTTATTTTATGAAACAATTGCGTGACTCCTGAACGTGCAGCAGCTTCTACCACAAAATCATAATCGCCTACGCTTACGCCACCGGTTAATAGTACAATATTATTATTTTGCAACGCTGCCTGCAATACATTTTGCAATGTTGCTAAATCGTCAGCAGCTTTTACAATGGTAATATTATTGATATGTAATTGTTGTAAAATCGCTGTCAGCATTAATGAGTTGGATTCGTACACTTGTCCGGGTTTTAATGCAACACCGGGTTCTTGTAATTCATTGCCGGTAACAATAATTGTTATCGCCGGCTTTGGGTAAACTTTTACTGTTGTTACACCAATGCCTGCTAAAAAACCAATAGCAGCCGGTGATAACAGCGTTTCTTTTTCCAAGGCCATTTCGCCCGAAACAATCTCGCTACCAATTGCGCGAATATTTAATCCTTTTACTAATTGTGGATCTTGTATAGAAAGTTGTTTGTCGTGCACGCTTACTTTTTCTTGCATCACTACTGTATCAACACCTTCAGGAACCGGTGCACCTGTAAAAATCCTAACAGCTTGTTGTGGCTGAATAGTTATTGCTGCCTCACTGCCAGCAGGAACTTCGCCGGCAATTATTATTTCTTTTTCCGCAACATGATCATCAAAACGAAAACCGTAACCATCCATCGCCGATTGCCTGAATGACGGCACATTCAATGTAGTATAGACATCTTCCGCCAGCACCAATCCTACTGCATCAATTAGCGAAACCGTTACAGGTTGCAGCGGCTGCACGTTATTCGCGATGATATTTTTTGCTTCTGAAACCGAGATCACTTTTATAGAATTTATATTTTATCCGCCGATGGCGATCATGCTCCTGTTCTCGATTCCGGCAGAATTAAGTTGCTCAAAATTAGAAACGAATTGTCCGCCGCGTTCCGCATATTTTTCTTTAACCGATTGCTGGATCAAACTCATAACATCCTTACCACTTCTTAACGCACCCAACAGATCCATTTCATCTTTTGAAAAAAGGCAATTTTTCATTTTGCCATCTGCTGTCAAACGCATGCGGTTGCAAGTGCTGCAGAATGGCGCTGTCATGGTGCTGATCACAGCAAAAGTTCCAACATGACCCGGCACTATATATTTTTTCGCTGTATCATTTCCTTCATCTTTTAAACGGATGAAAGAATACTGCTGTTCCGCTTTTTCCAATATTTGTTGCCAGGTAAATACTTTATTGCTCACCCATTTATTTCCTGTAAAAGGCATGAATTCTATAAAGCGCACATGCACCGGTGTGTTTTTTGTCCACGCAATAAAATTATTTATTTCATTATCATTAATGTCCTTCATCGCCACCACATTCACTTTTACATGTATACCCAAATCGATCAGCAAATGAATATTGTCCCAGACTTTTTTAAAATCATTTCTTTTAGTGATCTGTTGAAATTTATTGGCTTCCAAAGTATCCAGACTAATATTAACTGTGCGGATATTTGATCCTTTGATCACTTCAACAAATTCATGTAGCCTTACGCCGTTTGTAGTTAGCGTTAAAGAAACGGGCAATGCAGATAAATTTTTAATAATAGTACCAACATCTTTGCGAACTAAAGGCTCGCCTCCCGTTAACCTTATTTTATTAACGCCAAAGTTGACGAATATTTTTGCCAGCTCCTGTATCTCATCGGCCTGCATCATTTGTGCTGATGGCATAAATACATGTTCATCGCCGGGCATGCAATAAAAGCAACGGAAATTGCAATTATCAGTCAATGATATCCGTAAATAATTATGTATCCTATTATAAGCGTCTAGTAGCATTTAAACAGTTTGTGCTATATTAGATTGTATCTTTCAAATTCATTATTGCAATACATTAAAATATATTTAATATAAATTTTGCTATACCCATTTCATAAATATACAAATAATGCAATGATAATATTGCAAAAACAATATTATTTTAATATATTTTAACTACATTGTATAAATAATATTATATATAATTAATTTTAATTTAACTGACATGAAACAAATTAAACGAATTTTTACGCTAACGTTATTACTCATAACAGGGTTAGCCTCAGTTACTAAAGCTCAAGCAACAAGTATTACTATTGCAGCTGCGGCTGATCTAAAACCTGCAATGGATAGTATTATCGAAGCCTATAAATTACAAGACCCCACAGCAGATATCCAGGTTACTTATGGTTCTTCAGGTAAATTTTTTGAACAGATCTCGAATGATGCACCTTTTGATATTTTCTTTTCTGCCGATATCGATTATCCTAATAAATTAAAAGATAAAAACTTTACGATCTCCGACATAAAAACTTATGGCTACGGCCAGCTTGTTTTATGGAGCAAAAAAATAGATCCGAATATAAAAAAGATGAACAGTTTACTGGATACCAATATCGTTAAGATCGCGATCGCCAATCCAGCTCATGCGCCTTATGGTGCAAGAGCTGTTGAAAGTCTGAAGTTTTATAATTTATACGATAAGCTGCAAAGCAAATTTGTGTTAGGAGAAAATATTTCACAAACGGCACAATTCGTAACAACCGGTGCAGCAGATATTGGATTGGTGGCTTTATCATTAGCCTTATCTCCCAACATGCAAAAAGAAGGTGGTAAATATTATATCATACCTGATAACAGCCACTCCCCTTTACAACAAGCGTATGTGATATTAAAACATGCGCAAGGAAATGCGACAGCTGTTAAATTTTATACCTTTATCTCGTCTGCAACGGCAATCAATATTTTTACCAAATACGGATTTTCTCAATCGGCAAAATGAATACACTAACAGGCACAATTACCGCAATACAATCACACGATAATTTATCGTTGGTGAAAGTATTATCGAATGATGCCAGTTTTACTTCGATCGTTTTAGACACGCCTGCAATAACCGATTATTTAACCATTGGAAATACTATCCGACTGTTGTTCAAAGAGACGGAAGTTATCATTGCCAAAAATTTCGATATTGCTATTAGTGTGCAAAACCGTATCCCATGTAGCATTCACTCAATTGTAACAGGCGTACTATTGAGCCAGGTAAATTTGTCTTTTGGCAACGTGATGATCAGCTCCATTATTACCACCAATGCTGTTAAACAATTAGGCTTACAAGAAAATGACACAGTGCTGGCACTCATAAAAACAAATGAAGTAAGTTTATCTCCCCATGATTGACCTGCAACCTTTCTGGCTCAGCTTTAAACTGGCGATCATTACATCTGTACTATTGTTCGCCATTGCTGTTCCGTTAGCTTATTGGATAGTATACAGCAAGTACAGATACAAAGCCGTTATTGAAGCGATTATCAGTCTGCCATTGATACTGCCGCCATCAGTACTTGGTTTTTATTTATTGGTAGCATTTAGTCCTGAGAATTCTTTTGGGATGTTCCTCGATAAATATTTTGATCTCCGGTTAGTGTTTACTTTTGAAGGATTGGTTATTGCATCGGTTATTTATAGCCTGCCTTTTATGATCAATCCGATATTATCGGGATTTAAAAATTTGTCGCCTTCATTGCAAGAAGCATCTTTTACTTTGGGTAAATCAAAATTTACTACGCTCACAAAAATAATGCTGCCCAATATTCGCGCATCTCTGCTAACGGGTATCATTATGACATTCGCGCATACCATAGGAGAATTTGGCGTTGTACTAATGGTTGGTGGTAGTATTCCTACAAAAACAAAAGTAGTATCTATTGCTATTTATGATGAAGTAGAATCTATGAATTATCACAATGCCAATATTTATGCGTTGATACTTTTTGCATTTGCATTTACAATTCTTTTAACTGTTCATATCATCAATAATAATTCTAAAACAAGGTTGTATTAATGATCAGGTTCAAAGCAAATAAAATATTACAGACTGCTGAAGGCGCCATGCCCTTGGCTATTTCATTTGAATTGGAACGAGGAAAGCTTTTATCGATCTATGGAAATTCAGGCGCAGGCAAAACAACTATCCTTAGAATACTGGCCGGCTTAACCACTGCAGAAAATGTATCGATCGAAGTGGATAATGAAGTTTGGGATGACTCAAAGAAGAATATCCATCTTGCCATAAAAAAACGTTCTATTGGTTTTCTGTTTCAGGATTACGCCTTATTTCCTAATTTAACCGTAAAAGAAAACCTGGAATATGCCCTACCAAAAGGTGATGGTAAAAAAATAATAAATGAGCTGCTGGAATTAATGGAGCTGCAACAATTACAAAATACCAAGCCACAAAATTTATCAGGTGGACAACAACAAAGAATAGCCTTAGCCAGGGCAATAGTAAGAAAGCCGAAAATATTATTATTAGATGAGCCGCTTTCAGCAGTTGACGATGATATGCGTTTTAAATTGCAGGAATATATTTTAAAAGCGCACCAGCAATACCAATTAACAACCATTTTGATCAGTCACCATTTACCGGAAATATTCAGGCTGGCAGATAAAGTGATCGTAATTGATAAAGGAAAAATTATAAAAGAAGGTAGCCCGACTGATGTTTTCTCCGAACAAAAGATCAGTAGCAAATTTAAAGTAACCGGCGAGATCATCGATATTAAAAAAAGTGATATTGTTTATATCGTAAGTGTACTTTCTGCAAATAATATTATAAAAGTGATCGCTACAGAAGATGAGGTCAGAAACTTTAAAGTAGGACAAAAAGTATTGATCGCCTCAAAAGCTTTCAATCCATTGATACAAGTAATTTCTTAATTATGAAAAAGGTCATACACAAACATCCGTTAGCAATTCGTTGGTTTCACTGGATCAATTTTCCTGTGCTGACCATTATGGTCTGGAGCGGCATGCTGATCTATTGGGCCAATGATATTTATCGTTTGGGTTGGGGCGATAAAACCGTACTTAAGTTTTTTCCCGATTCATTTTATAAAGCATTGCATATCCCTTTTCGTTTAGCTG
>DATHNS010000016.1:0-187732 GCA_035485735.1 Ferruginibacter sp. | reverse complement strand
CTTTTTAAATATTTCTCCTGTTACTTTATCGCACAAACCCGGGGCATGCCATTTGGTTTGATCTTTTTCTGCGAGCTCATAGCCTTTTCCTTTTACCGTTTTGATGTGTAAGATCTTTGGTCCCGGAATATCTTTCAGGTCTTTTAAAGTATCAACAAGCTTGGTAATATTATGTCCGTCGATCGGACCAAAATAACGTAATTGTAAAGATTCAAAAAGATTACTGCTTTTACTCACCACACCTTTTAAGCCCGCTTCAATTTTTGACGCAAGATCTCTCGAGAAATTTTTACCCGGCAGTTTGCCCAGGGCTTTCCAGAAATCATCTCTCAATTTATTATAGGTTTGAGAAGTAGTAATATCTGTTAAGTACTCTTTCAATGCACCAACGCTAGGGTCGATGCCCATATCGTTATCATTTAAAATGATAAGCACATTGCTTTTTTCGATACCGGCATGGTTCAGGGCTTCAAATGCTAGTCCTGCTGTCATAGCACCATCGCCGATCACTGCAATATGTTGCCTGTTGGTTTCTCCTTTGTAATGAGAAGCCATGGCCATACCCAATGCTGCAGAAATTGAAGTAGAAGAATGGCCCACACCAAAAGTATCGTATTCGCTTTCGCTGCGTTTTGGGAAACCGCTTAGTCCGCCGTATTTTCTGTTAGTGTAAAAATTATCCCTGCGGCCGGTTAAAATTTTATGTCCGTATGCCTGGTGGCCCACGTCCCAAACCAACTGATCATATGGGGTATTGAAAACATAATGAAGTGCAACGCTTAATTCAACAACGCCTAAGCTGGCAGCAAAATGGCCGCCATAAATACTTACTACATCAATAATGTATTGGCGCAGCTCATCAGATACCTGTTGTAACTGCTCGCGGGACAATTTTTTAAGATCATCCGGGTTATTGATGTTAGCCAGTAAAGTGCCTGCTTTGATTTCCATTGTGATTGGTAAAGGTACAAATAATCGCGAATTTTTGCACGCAAAGTCGCAGAGACGAAAAAGGCGCAAATTCTATACTTAGCACCTTAATCTACTTATTTAGCTTTGCGTGAAATTGTATTTATTGCTCCTTAAAATGATAAAAGGCATTTACCAATATGGCTTTGCCATTTTCATTCAAGCGGATATAATCTGAAACAATTTGTCCGGTTTCTCTTTCGTAGGTGATGGTCACACTGTCTTTTTCCGGAACCAGTTCAATAAATTCAAAATGCAAATTGGGCGCTTCTTCAAAACCCTTTAGAAAATGTTGTTTGAGTTTTTCTTTACCGGTTAGTTTGCCTTCAGTAATTTTCCATCTTTTATTTACCGTAGGAGAATGAAATTCAACCTCATCGGCATAATGATCCATTATTCGATCGATATCGCGCCTGTTCCAGGCTTCGATCCAGTCAGTAGCTAAAGCTTGGTAATTTATATTGCTCATATTGATATTTAGCAAAAATTATTCCGAATTATTGAAGGTGTATAGTAACAGATTGGTGGAAGTATTATAAAAACATTTCCATAGTGTTAGGTTTGGTCTAATAAATATAACGATAAAAAATATTTTTTTCTTACCGTTCATCCCAAAAAACCGAAAAATGTTGCTTTGCGCTTATAATAGTATCCGTTTAATCGTTGTTTAAACAACGATATTCACCATTTTACCTTTTACAAAAATGATCTTTTTCGGTGGCTTCCCTTCTGTCCATTTTTGAATAAGCTCGTTTGCTAACACAATTTTTTCTACTTCTTCCTGCGTAGCAGCTAAAGAAATATTAATATTGGTACGCATTTTACCATTGATAGAAATTGGATATTCTTTATCAGACTCTATCAAATACTTACCATCAAATTTAGGATAGGCTGCATCGATAATATTGCCGGCATTCCCTAACTGGTGCCATAACTCTTCTGCAATATGAGGCGCATAAGGTGTTAACAAGATCAATACTTCTTGTAACACTTCTTTTTTGTTGCATTTTGCATCAGCCAATTCATTCACGCAGATCATAAATGTACTTACTGCTGTATTGAAACTAAATCGTTCGGTATCTTCTTCAATTTTTTTGATAGTACGATGTACAATCTTTAACTCTGCATCGGTTGCTTTTTCATCTGTCCACACTTTACCTTTTACATCATCATTGAACAGGCGCCATAGCTTGCGTAAGAAACGATGCACGCCTTCAATGCCTTTTGTATCCCATGGTTTGCTTTGTTCTACCGGGCCAAGGAACATTTCGTACATGCGGAATGTGTCTGCGCCGTATTTCTCTACTAATACATCTGGATTAACAACATTAAATTTTGACTTAGACATTTTTTCAACTTCTGAACCACAAACGTATTTTCCATCATCTTCGTAAATAAAATGTATCTGTTCCGATCCCATCCATTTTATAAACTTATTAATATCAAGGTCTACTCCGTCAACCATATCAACATGTACATGATGTTTTGAAACATTGAATTCTGAATCTGGTCTAAGTTCATACTGAAATTCAGAAAAATATTTCTGAATATACTTAACGCTTTTTTCTACATCATATTGAATTGCTAAAAGATTTTCATAATGAGTTTTAGAAATGAAAATGCGTCCTCTGTAATTCGATCCTATATTTTTCAAATTTATTCCAAACACAAATCTACTATTACCAGTTATCATCCCCTGATTAACCAATTTCTTAAAAGGCTCATCATGGCCAACATAACCAAGATCAAATAATATTTTTGTCCAAAGACGGCTGTATAATAAATGGCCAACAGCATGTTCTGTTCCGCCGATGTAAAGATCTACCTGCCCCCAATAATCACTTGCTTTTTTATCGCAGAAAGCATCGTTGTTATGCGGATCCATGTAACGTAAGAAGTACCATGAAGAACCAGCATATCCGGGCATTGTAGAAGTTTCTCTTCTGCCGCCTTCGGGTAAATTTACCCAGTCTGTAATATTTGCTAATGGTCCTTCGCCTTCAGGGCCGGGACCGTATTTTTCTACCACCGGTAATATCAATGGCAACTCCTCAGCTTCTAAAGGAATAGCAATACCATCGCTCCAGATTATTGGAAATGGTTCGCCCCAATAACGCTGGCGGCTAAAACCTGCATCACGCATTCTGTAATTTACTTTACGTTTACCGATGCCCATTTCTTCTATCTTGTCAATGGCAATACCCATTGCTTCTTTCATCACTTTGCCATTTAAAAAACCTGAGTTTTCTAATATCGCATCTTTTGTTGCATTGGCTTCTTCACCATTAAAATAAGAACCGATGATATTGGTGATAGGAATATTAAAATGTTTCGCAAAACCAAAATCACGCGGATCGCCGCAAGGCACCGCCATGATGGCGCCGGTACCATATCCTGCCAAAACATATTCTGCTATCCAGATCGGAATTTCTTTTCCATCAAAAGGATTGATGGCATACGCACCGGTGAAACAACCCGTAATTTGTTTTACTTCGCTCATGCGTTCCCGTTCGCTTCTGCTTTTTACGTAATCTAAATATTTATCTATTTCCGCTTTTTGATCAGCAGTAGTTATTTGTGCTACCAGCTCATGTTCCGGGGCGATCACCATAAAATCAACACCAAAAATTGTATCAGGCCGAGTAGTATAAACTTTTAAACTTTTTGGATTTGTCTTTTCACTTTTTACTTCAAAATCTATCTCCGCACCCTGACTCTTCCCGATCCAGTTCTTTTGCATTTCTTTCATCGCATCACTGAATTCAATGCGTTCTAAGCCTTCTAACAAACGATCGGCATATTCTGTAATGCGCAAATACCATTGACGCATTTTCTTTTTTACAACAGGATAACCACCGCGTTCGCTAACACCATTTACTACTTCATCATTTGCCAAAACGGTCCCCAATGCTTCGCACCAATTCACTTCGCCGTAGGCGCTGAATGCTAAACGATAGTCCATTATTATTTCCTGTTGTTGTTTTTCAGAAAATGTTTTCCATTCAGCAGCAGTAAAATGATGGTCGCTATTTAGTAAGCGGTCGTCAGCATTTCCTTTTGCTTCAAAAAGTTCGATCAGCTCAGCGATAGGCGTTGCCTTTTTTGCTGCATGATCGTACCAGCTTTCAAATATTTGTAGAAATATCCATTGTGTCCATTTATAATAATCAGCATCGCTGGTTCTTACCTGGCGGCCCCAATCATAACAAAACCCAATTTTATCTAACTGGCTTCTGAAAGTGGCAATATTTTTTTCTGTTGTAATGGCAGGATGCTGCCCGGTTTCCAACGCATATTGTTCGGCCGGAAGGCCAAAGCTGTCGTACCCCATCGGGTGCAGCACGTTGTATCCTTTTAATCTTTTATAGCGACTGTAAATATCACTGGCAATATAACCCAGCGGGTGCCCTACGTGTAAGCCGGCGCCGCTTGGGTAAGGAAACATATCCAACACATAATATTTAGGTTTGGCAGAATTGTTGCTTACTTTATAAGCGTCAGTATCTTTCCATTTCTGCTGCCAGCCTTGTTCTATCTTTCTAAAATCGTACTCCATTTACTAAGTAATTGTGTTGAATGATTTGTATTTTATTAACAATAAGCCGTTAAAAATTAAAATAATTTTGAATGAGGACAAAAGTACAGGAAAGCCTTTAAAATTAATTACATTTGCGCCCAATTGATAGTCTAAATTATAATTGATACATGTCACAATTTGGAAAAGGATCTAGCTCAAAAGGAAAAACAACTTACGCATACGCTGTTATTGGAGTAGCATTGGTATTGTTCTTATTTGGTATTGTAGGATGGTTTTTTATTGATGTCCGTAAAACAGGAGATTATCTTAAAGAAAGCATTCAGATACAGGCGTTTTTAAACAGAGATGCGACCAAGCCTGAAATAGATAGCCTGCAACAATATATTGCCGCAGTTCCTTACGTGAAATCTGCAGAATATGTAACGAGAGAAATGGCGATACAGCGCTACAATGCGGATAATGACACTAGCTGGAGAGAATTTATTACTAACAACCCATTGCCGGAAAGCATTGATTTTAAAGTGAAGGCGGATCATGTGGAAAAAGACAGTCTGAGTATTTTAGCAGAGAATTTGCAAACAACTTTTCCGGGCGTTATATCAGAAATTAAATTTCCAAGCGAAGCGGTCGATAAAGTGAGCCGATATGTAAAAGCCGGTGCGCTAGTGTTTTTGATCATTGCAATGATATTGACCGTACTGGTTATTATTTCTATTGATAATACCATCAGGCTTGCCATGTACAGTAACCGGTTTTTAATTAAAACGATGCAGATGGTAGGCGCTACGAGGTGGTTCATTGCCAAACCAATTGATATGCGGGCCATTATCAATGGTTTCATTGCGGCTGTTTTGGCTATTGTTGCGGTGTACAGCACCGTATTGGTAGTAGAATATTTTGTGCCTGATTTTAAGAGTCTTCATGATAATAAAAGTATGGCGCTCCTATTTATGGGCATTATTATCCTGGGTATCATTATTTCGGTTTTCAGTACACACCGTGCGGTATTAAAATACCTGCGCATGAAGCTGGACGACCTGTATTAGTTAATACAATCCTAAAGGGATACGGTTTTAAATATTATTTCTTTTATTTGCATATAAAATAAAAAACATGAGCACAGCTAAACAACAACAAAATTCAAAGATGCCCAACCTTTTTGATAAAGGAAACTATCTGTGGATGGTAATAGGCTTAGTTGTTATGGCTATCGGATTTATGCTGATGGTAGGTGGTAAAAGCCACGATCCTATGGTATTCAACGATGCGGAGATTTATAGTACAAGACGCATTACAATTGCACCTATTGTAATTATAATTGGGTTGTTGATAGAGATCTACGCGATCATGAAAAATCCTAAAAGCGAATAATTCTTATATTTTTCAATGAGCCGATTTGATAATTTGTTGATGATGATTCATCCGGATTATCAGATCGGTTTTTTATTTTTACATCCTTAAAATTAGTAGATGAATACTTTACAATCGATCATTCTTTCGATCATCGAAGGCCTGACAGAATTTTTACCCGTTTCTTCAACCGGCCACATGATCATTGCCAGTTCAGTAATGGGCATTGAAAGAGATGAATTTGTAAAGCTGTTCGAGATAGCTATTCAATTGGGCGCCATATTAGCTGTAGTCGTTTTGTATTGGAAGAAATTCTTCGATTTTGCTAAATGGGAATTCTATTTAAAATTACTAGTGGCTGTTATACCCGCACTGGTATTAGGAAAATTATTTGCAGATAAGATCGATATGTTATTGGAAAGTCCGACAGTGGTGGCGGTTAGTTTATTACTGGGAGGTATTATTTTATTGTTTGTAGATAAAATGTTCAATCATCCAACAGTTACACAGGAAGATAATGTGAGTTATAAAAAAGGGTTCATCATTGGTATTTGCCAGTGCCTGGCAATGATACCTGGTGTGAGTCGCAGTGCTGCGAGTATCGTTGGCGGCATGAGTCAAAAGCTGACAAGAAAAGTGGCCGCAGAGTTTTCCTTCTTTTTAGCAGTGCCAACAATGGTTGCGGCAACAGGATATAAATTATTAAAGACATACAAAACAAATCCTGAGATTTTAAAAGACAAACACAACCTGCTATTTTTAGTAGAAGGAAATATCATTGCATTTATTGTTGCGATGTTGGCGATTAAATTTTTTATTACCTATTTGCAAAAACATGGCTTTAAAATTTTTGGTATCTACAGAATTATATTAGGTATTATTGTTTTGGTATTGATTAGTCGCGGGATTATTAATTAGTTTCACGCAAAGGCGCAAAGTTCATAAGTCGCTAAGGTTAAACTTTGCAGCTTTGCTCCTTTTGATTTGCTTTGCGTGAAACACTTTTGAAACGTATCATTTAAAATAGCAAAATGCAAACAGCTTCTAAAAAAGTTATTAATGGATGGAGTATGTACGATTGGGCAAACTCTGTTTACTCACTGGTTATCACGTCGTCTATTTTCCCTGCTTATTACGAAGGCGTTACTTCCGGCAAACCAATCGTTTTTTTAGGAAGAACTTTTAATGAACCTTCGGCTTTGTATAATTATGCAGTAGCTTTTTCATTTTTATTTGTCGCACTTATATCTCCTTTGCTATCTTCTATTGCTGATTCATTTGGCAGTAAAAAAAGGTTCATGCAATTCTTTTGTTACCTCGGTGCATTTAGTTGTTGCGCTATGTATTATTTCACACCGGATAATCCTCAATTGGGTATCGTGCTTTTTGTTTTGGCCTCGATAGGATATGGCGGAAGCCTTGTTTTTTATAATGCGTATTTACCTGAAATTGCAGCAGCGGAAGACCAGGACAATGTCAGTGCCAAAGGATTTGCGTTAGGGTATGTTGGCAGTGTAATATTATTATTGTTTTGTTTGATAATGGTGACTAAGCATGATATGTTTGGTATTGCTACAGCAGGTAAGGCATCACAGATATCCTTTTTCTTAACGGGCTTGTGGTGGGCAGCTTTTGCTCAGATCACTTTTTTTACTTTACCTAAGACAGAACCTAATCCGGTTTCGAAGAGCCATAATTTTTTAACCAAAGGTTATGAAGAATTACGGAAAGTTTGGAACGAAGTAAAGCATCAACCAACATTAAAACGTTTTTTGCTGGCCTTTTTCTTTTTTGGAATGGGTGTAGAAACGGTTATGTATTCTGCTGCCATTTTTGCTAAAGAAGAAATTTTTCCTAATACAGGAAACAAAGAAACGGATGCAAGCAATACAGGTAAATTAATGATGACCATTTTGATCATTCAAATTGTTGCGATCGCAGGTTCTTATTTGTTTTCCTATTTCTCTAAAAAAGTGGGCAACATCAAAGTATTGATAGGAGGTGTATTTATTTGGATAGGTATTTGTGTCGCATCCTATTTTGTGTATTCTCAATTTTCTTTTTATTGTGTTGCGGGCACTGTTGGTTTAGTGATGGGAGGCATACAATCACTGAGCCGTTCCACGTATTCTAAATTAATGCCTCCGACAAAAGACACCGCTTCTTATTTTAGCTTTTATGATGTGTGTGATAAAGTCGGAACGGTGATCGGCACAGCTACATTTGGTATAGTAACAGAAATAACGGGTGGCATGCGAAGTGCTGTTTTATCTTTAATGGGCTATTTTATTATTGCACTATTCATCTTGTTTTATTCTTTGTGGAAAGAACCCAAACTCAAAGCGACACTTTAATGAAGCTATACACCATCAATGCAGGATATTTTAAATTAGATGGCGGCGCTATGTTTGGCGTGGTTCCAAAGAGCATGTGGAACAAATTGAATCGGGCAGATGAAAATAATATGTGCAACTGGGCAATGCGTTGCTTATTGATCGAAGAAGGCAATAAACTTATTTTGATCGATACCGGCATGGGTGATAAACAGGATGCGAAATTTTTCGACCGATATTATTTGCATGGGGATGACAGTCTGGAAAAATCGCTGGCAGCAAACGGATTTAGCAAAGATGATATTACAGATGTCATATTAACACATCTTCATTTTGATCATTGCGGCGGTGCTATTGTAAGGCAGGGCGATAAATTAGTGCCGGCATTTAAAAATGCTACTTACTGGAGCAATCAACAACATTGGGACTGGGCTATTGATCCGAACGACAGAGAAAAAGCATCTTTCTTAAAAGAAAATATTTTACCGATACAGGAAAGCGGGCAATTGAAAATGGTTAATGATAAATGGTTAATGGTAAATGGTATGCAAACCATGGACTCTTCGATCATTCCTGCATTATCGTATATAATTGCAAATGGCCACACACAAGCCATGATGCTGCCAGTCATTCAATACAAAGGCAAAACGATTGTTTATATGGCAGACCTATTGCCATCGCCTACACATATTCCATTACCTTATGTGATGGCCTACGATATGTTTCCGATGAAAACCCTCAATGAAAAAAAGATATTTTTATCAGAAGCGGTACAAAATAATTACATCTTGTTTTTTGAACACGATCCACTAATAGAATGCGGCACCCTTCAATTAACTGAAAAGGGAATACGTATTAAGGAGACTTTTAAATTGGAAGACATCTAAGAATTTCTGATCGCTGATTTTCGCAGCAACACTTATTTCATCTGCGATGACAGAGGATACCTTAAGTTTTTGTAATCGATCATATCAACCTTTACATTCCCTACAACGATAGGTGTTTCGACCCTTAGCAATAAATGATTAGGATCGTCGCTAACCCATGCGTTCATTTTTTCTCCGTCAGTAAACATGGTTCCTTTAATTAATAAAGGTTTAAATCGTATCGCGTGGAACCTCCCGTATTTCGTTCTGATGATTTCTTTCCCCATATAGCGAATGTACATATGGTAGACCTGGTCATCTAAAAACATGTCAAACGGTATCTTATCGTTTGGCTTGAACTTATTAAAATCAATATTTCTCAGACAATAGATAGCACTAACGACATCTTGTATGCAATTAGATGTTTTAAAAACGCCATTAGTACTGATTGCTGTTCCTGCAGACTGGTTAAAAGTCACATTATTATATATTATAGTATTGCCCTCACTCACATTACGCAAAAATTTCAGTGGCAGCATCGTACTGGTATCAATATAACTTTCATATTTATCCCGCACTTTAAAAAATCCGTCAAAGAAAGAGTAAGACTTTCCCTCGCCCACGCAATGGTAAACGGGTTTGCCATTATATTTTTCAAGGCTTGTTGTAAAAGTTGCTTCCCCCGCCCCAATATAGGCACCTAGTGTGTTGTAAAAAACCTTCATCGTCACCATCTCGCCCGGACTGAAAGCTGTATTCCTGATAGAACAAAAGTCGAATGAAGACGTTGGCTTAAAGCTGCACAGCGCGATCAGTAAAAAAGTAGATTTTAAAATATTTGTCATTTTTCTTTTACAATTTTAACACTTAAAATTAAGAATCCGCCAATGATAGCGGGAATTACTAAATTTATAAGCCAAATACCCAATGCTGCCGTACCAACTCCTAACGAATTCGTAGTATAAAATTTAAAAATTTCCCAGCTGGCCTTAGCCCTGATCGGTAATTCTATAAACCCTATTGTTGGCGCTATGGCCATCACCAGGTAAAACACGGATATCAACCAAAAACAGATCAGGTTTGAAATGTCAACCTGCATTACTTTTAATAGCAAGATATACTGACCTACAAAAACCAGGTATCTTATAAATGATAAAAACAAAATACGAGCCAATTGTCTGCTATCAAATTCATCTAATACCGAAATGTGCTTTATAGTTTTCTGCAAACTTGGAATTTTCTCTATCAATTTTACTAGCCAGCCAAGCCTTAAATAAAATAATAACAGAAAAACGGTAACGCTTACACTCAGGTATAGTAATATGCTACTCCAAAAGTCCGGTAAAACATTCGGACTGCTTTCATTATTGTGTGAAAAGAACCTTAAAATAAATAAACCAAAACAACCCATCACCATTGTAACGACCAATTGACTGATGCTACCAACAATCGTTAAAGAAATTGCTTTGATACGATTTCCTTCTTCAACGTATAAAATTCTGCCTCCATATTCACCTACACGGTTAGGTGTTAGCATTGTAACGCTGCAGCCCGACAGCACAGACCTGAATGCTTTAAAAAAAGAGAACTGCTGAATATGACTGACAAGCAATTGCCATTTTCTGGCTTCTAGTCCCCAGTTAACAAATAATAAAATAAAAACCAGCCACAGGCGGCTATCCTGCCAGCTGCTTTTAATTTGTTGCCATCGGTGCGCCAAATCATTCTGATGAATGACCTGATTGTATAAACTCCACGATAGTAGGATAAATAATACCGGTATCAAAAAATAATTGATTAATATTTTAATACTTTTATTCAACTAGGTTTTGGTTATTTTTATATGTGGAATAAATGACAGGTTACTATGCACGGCATTCTACTACAAGTATACTATAAATATCAGGGTTAATATTAAATCAAAAAAATTGCAAAAAAAATCAACGATCATTTTAGGCATTGATCCGGGCACGGTTGTAATGGGCTATGGTTTAATTGAGGCAAGTGGCAGTACAATGCGCCTGATAGAAATGGGCGTATTAAAACCCGGCAAGGTAGACGACAGCTATAAAAAATTGCAGTTAATATATAACACGGTGAGCGGGTTAGTGATAAAATACAAGCCCGATGTTTTTGCCATCGAAGCACCTTTTTTTGGTAAGAATGTGCAGAGCATGTTAAAACTAGGAAGAGCCCAGGGGGTTGCGATTGCTGCTGCAATGAGACATGGGCTGGATGTGACAGAATATTCACCAAAAAAAATAAAGCAATCGATCACCGGTAATGGTAATGCCAATAAAGAACAAGTATTACAAATGCTGAAACGATTGTTAGCATTCGAAGAAGACCCTCAGTATTTGGATGCATCAGATGCACTGGCTGTTGCTGTCTGCCATCATTTTCAATACAACGCTGTGTTAGGGGCTGTTTCTTCAAAAAAAGCAAAAGGCTGGGACGACTTTATAAAAAATAATCCAGGCAGGGTTAAATAGGAGCCCTTTAACCTTCACTTAACATCAATTAACAGCACGATAATAAATTAAAAAAAACCTTTGCACGTATGAGTATGGTAATACGATCGAGAGCATTACGATTGGTTATATTGATCAGCACATTACTGGTTGCTATCATTATTACTGTACAATTGGTATGGTTACAAAAAGTGTATTTTTTTGAAGCAAAGCAATTTAATATCAACATATCAAAAAGCATAAGAGGTTTGTATGAAGATATGCCGTTGTTACAGGGTCCGGCTGTAGGAGTAGAAAAACTGATAGAAAATCCTAACAACGATGTTTATCTTATTAAAGTAGATCCTGATATCAATATGGATACTTTATTAAAGAATGTGAGCAATGAATTGGTTGATTTTGGAATTTTCACAGATTGCAAAATTGCCTTGTACGATCCTCTTGCACAAAAATATATTGCAGAAAAATACATTGATCTGCCGGATGCGTATCATGTTTCAAATAATCATGATATTCCTGTCTTCGAAAGAAACTATGCCTATGTGGTGATGTACTTCCCGCACAGGAGCCAGTACATTATTCAACAAATGTTCTTTTGGATAGTAACAAGCGGCATCTTGTTATTGGTGTTGATCTGTTTTGGCGCGAGTATTTTTTATTTATATCAGCAAAAATTTTTGAATGAAACACAAAAGGATTTCGTTAATAATTTTACGCATGAATTTAAAACGCCTTTGTCGGTCATAAAAATTGCCGCCGATGTATTGAGGCAACAAAATATTACGCAAAAGCCTGATAAGCTTAAAAAATATGCAGCGATCATTACAGAACAAACCATTCACCTGCAACAACAAGTGCAGCGCTTGCTTGAAATTGCTTTTACAGAACAACGTAACCTGCAATTGGTAAAAGAAAAATTTGATGCGAATGACTTGGTGCAAAATGCGATCAATGATCTGCAACCATTGATAGAAGAAAAAAATGTAGTGGTGCATACTTCTTTTATAGAAACAGAACCGGTTATCTATGCAGATAAATCACACTTGTTTTTAGTGATCATTAATTTAATTGAGAATGCGATAAAATATGCGCAAAAGCCAGTCATTGATATCAGCACGTACAGGAAAGACAGCTATTTTTATATAGCCGTAAAAGACAACGGAATAGGCATATCTAAAGAGGATCAGAAAAAAATATTTGAACGTTTTTACCGGGTAACCAATGGTAACCTCCATCAGAATAAGGGTTTTGGTTTGGGATTACATTTTGTAAAAAAGATAATCGATGCACATTTTGGTGATATCGAGGTAGACAGCACATTGGGTGAAGGCAGCATCTTTATTATTAAAATTCCTAAAAATTATAATTAATGAGCAAGGGAAAAATTTTATTAGCAGAAGATGACCGCAATCTTGCATTTGTAATTAAAGATAATTTGCAGGATGAGGGATTTGAAGTTATACATGCAGCAGATGGCGAAGCAGCATGGCAACAATTTCAAAAAAATAATTTTGATATTTGCCTGTTGGATGTGAACATGCCTTTGCGTGACGGCTTTTCGTTGGCAAAAAAAATAAGGGCGGAAAGTGATATGATACCGATCTTATTTATCACGGCCAAAAGTTTAGAAGAAGATCGTATTAAAGGATTTAACACGGGCGCTGATGATTATATTACCAAACCATTCAGCATAAAAGAATTATTGTTAAGGATAAATGTTTTTTTGCGCCGCTCAAAAAAATTGCAATCTGATGTGTTGGAAGAATATACAATAGGAAAATTAAAATTTGCCTATACTGAAATGAAAATATATGTTGATAATGAAGTGATATCACTAACACAGAGGGAGGCCGATCTGCTTCGTTTTTTTGCACAGCATATTAACAAGATATTGAAGCGTGAAGAAGTATTATTGAACGTATGGGGGAAAGACGATTATTTTTTAGGAAGAAGTATGGATGTATTCATTACCAAATTACGGAAACATTTTAAATCCGATCCGGATGTCGTTTTAGAAACAATACATGGTATCGGCTTTCGTTTGAATGCGGGCTAATCCAGGTTGGCAATAATTTTTTGCTGTATTACTTTCAATTCATCTACACTCAATTTCAATTTATCATTTGTGAAATTAATATCATTGGCGCTATTGATCGGCATCAAATGTATATGTGCATGCGGCACTTCTAAACCGATCACAGATACACCGCAGCGATTGCAGTCAAATGATCGTTCAATAGCATGCGCAATTGGTTTTGCAAAAAGCAATAGTTCTGCTAAATATGTATCGGGAACATCAAATAATTTATCTACCTCAACTTTTGGAACAACTAGCACATGGCCCTTCACCAGAGGAAAAATATCTAAAAAGGCAAAGAATTTTTCGTTCTCCGAAATTTTATAAGAAGGAATTTCTCCGGCAATTATTTTTGAAAAGATGGTCATTGTTTAATTTTAGTCATTGATTTTTACATAGTCATAACCTAAGCTTCCTTTTTGGATGCAAAGATTTATTTTGTCTTTTTCGGTTATTGTATTCCAATAGGATTCGCTTACTGTCAGCCTTTTTTCATCATTGTCGATTTCTACAAAAATATAATGATCTGGTCCGTATCTGCTGTATCTGCCGTATTTACTAGCAGAAGTGCTTTTTCGGACAACTTCATATTTATCACAATTCACTTCTTCCGCCGAATAGGTTCTGTTAATAAATGATGCCATGCATGGCGTTAAAAAGAAGAGGCCAAAGGGCAAAAAATATAATAAGTTCTTCCATCTGTCGGGTATGTATTTTCCTAATTTGAATTCCGGCACTGTCCTATAAATTATTAAATAAAATGGCAGACTTACTACTAATCCTAGAAAAGCAAATACAATAAAAAGCTTTACACCATCAATTGTATTTTCAATATATGTCAATTCGAATATTCCCACAAAAGACAATAGCCCTATTAAAAGGCAGGCATAGCCCGCAATTTTCAAAGAAAGAGAAACAGGAGTAACGTTGATGGTATGTTGTACTTCTTTATGTTTTTTATGACCCATTTGTAAGGATTATACTGCAAGTAACAAAAAAGCCTGTTCAAATCGAACAGGCTTTACTAATAATTCGAAAATTGTTATATCGTAATATTTTCAACCTTAAACTTAAGTGTTCCTGCAGGAACGATCACATCAACAACATCACCGATAGCTTTCCCTAATAAACCTTTGCCAATTGGAGAAGTAACGGATATTTTACCCAATTTCAGATCAGCTTCTTTTTCAGAAACGATCTGGTAGGTCACTTGTTTTTTTGTACCCAGGTTTGTAACGGTAACTTTTGTTAAAATAGAGGCCTTGCTTGTATCAATATTAGATTCATCTAAGATACGCGCAGTAGCTATTACCCCTTCCAGGTATTTGATCTTTGCTTCCAGCATACCTTGAGCTTCCTTGGCCGCATCATATTCGGCATTCTCTTTTAGATCGCCTTTTTCACGCGCTTCTGCGATCGCTTTACTTGCAGCAGGCCTTTCCACCTTCTTCATGTGATGAAGCTCTTGCTTCATGGCTTCGTAAGTATCTTTTTTTACGTAATTAGTCGTTGCTTCACTCATAAAATATCTTTTGTACTAAACAGAAAAAAAATACAACGCTCCGGACTTTCTCCAAAGCGTTGTATGTCACAAAGGTAATAAAAATTTAAATGCCCAGCTTTTCCAAAATAACAGTGCTCATTTTGTAAAAAGCCTCGTGGCTGTAACCGCCGATATGCGGTGTTATAATAACATTCGGTTGTTTCGTTAAAAATTCCAGTTGTTGTCTTTGAATATCGGTTAATGTTTCCATCTTTTCGTTCTCTAAAACATCTAATGCCGCGCCGGCAATTTTTTTATTTTTAAGTGCGGAGATCAATGAAGCCGTATTGGTCACCTTTCCTCTGCATGCATTAACGAAATAAGGTTTTCGTTCAAGCAAAGCAAAAAACTGATCGTCGGCCATGTATTTTGTTTCGGCTGTTAAAGGAACATGAAAACTTATTACATCGGCGTATTTACAAATATGGTCAAGCGTGGCTTCTTTAATATTGTCTTTCGCAAAACCGAACTTGTATTTATCGTAGGCTAATATAGTAACATCAAAAGCAGCAAGCAGCTTTGCCAAAGCGCGACCTGTATTACCAAAGCCAACGATGCCAACAGTTTTGCCGGTGAGTTCAGTTCCTCTATTGGCTTCCCTTATCCACTTGCCTTGTTTTACCTCATCAAAGCTGGGGCCTATCTTATTCATTAAATTCAATATCATTCCCAATACATGCTCTGCTACTGCATTGCGGTTACCTTCAGGACTGCTTACACATTGAATGTTCTTGCTTTCTGCATATTCTACATCGATCAATTCCATTCCGCTACCTAAACGGCCGATCCATTTTAATTGATTGGCCTTGTCTAAAATTGCTTTATCGATTTTTAATCTTGTTGTTACAATTAATCCTGTCGCGCTGCTTATTTTTTCACCCAAATCTTCATAACTGATCACAGGCATGTACACAACATCATATCCCTGTTGTTCTAAAGTGGCAGGAAGAATGTCGTGCACCTTAGCTGTTATGATTACTATTGGTTTTTTGTTCATGAGAAATATTAATCGGCAGCGATCATACTGATCTCTACATTGGCATTTTTAGGTAATGTTTTAACAGCAACGGTTTCTCTTGCAGGAAAACCACTAAAAGAATCGCTACTAAAATACTGGCCATATATTTCGTTTACCTGTGCAAAAAGATCCATGTCACTCAAAAAGATACTTGTTTTGATCACATGGTTAAAATTCATGCCCGCTTCAGTCAAAACCGCCTTAAGGTTTTTCATTACCTGGTGAGTTTCTTCAATAATAGTGCCGTTCGCCAGATCCGTAGTGCCTGGTATCAATGCTACCTGGCCGGATAGAAATAAAAAATTGCCTGATTTAACTGCCTGACTATAAGGCCCGATAGGTGCCGGGGCATCGTTTGTATTGATTATTTTTTTGCTCATTATTAATTCTTTTTACTAAATGCAAATATATCTTTTCTCAACCACCTATTTTTGCGAAACAGGAAAACAATGAGTTTACTATTAAACATAGATACCGCCACAGAAGCCGCACACGTGAGTATTGCAAGAGATGGCATTGTTATAGAACAAGCGATCAATACCAATCAGACGAACCATGCCGGGTTTTTACAGGTAGCTATCAAGGATATTTTGAACAAGGCTAACGTAGGGTTTACTGCAATAGACGCAGTAGCAGTAACGATAGGGCCAGGTTCATATACAGGATTACGTGTAGGATTGGCAAGCGCCAAGGGTTTGTGTTATGCTTTAAATAAACCATTGATCAGCATCGGAACATTGGCTGTTTTGGCAAAATCGGCGCTCAATTCATCGGCAATAATCTCCTCAGAAGTCGATACATTGTTATGTCCCATGATAGATGCAAGGCGCATGGAAGTTTTTACGGCAGTCTTTGATCACAGATTATGCGCGATTTTACCACCCTGCGCTTTGGTTATAGACGAAACCTCCTTTATAGAAATGCTGGAAAAAAATAACATAGCTTTTTTTGGGAATGGAAGTAAAAAATGGCAGGATATCTGTCATCATAAAAATGCCGTTTTTATTGATACCGACATTAATTCAATCGCAATGAGCCAATTAGCGCAGGAAAAATACCAAAATGAAGACTTTTCTGACTTGGCTTACACAGAGCCATCGTATATAAAAGAATTTTACTTTAATACAATTTAATATATACAACAAACGTTAATACCCTAAAATAACCGTTTATATAAAACCTATTAATTAATCCTTGCATATTTTATATATTTGCTGTTTCTTACATAAATAAAAATTACTGAATATGATTAGTCAAGATGTTGCAGAAGAAGAGAAATCCGCCTTACAAGAGAAGACTACAATTAAAGTTGATTATTATAATGTAAAAAAAGCCGCACTTACTCTAAGGGCTCTTAACCACAAGCTTCGTCAGCAATTATTGAAATTAATCGATGAAGAAAAAAAGATCACTGTAACAGAGATTTATGTTAGGCTTAAATTAGAGCAGTCCGTTGCTTCCCAGCATTTAGCTATTTTAAGAAAAGCAGGTATTGTTAGTACAGAACGCGATGGCAAGTTTATCTACTACATCGTTAACCATAAAAGGATCGAAGAGATCAATAAATTTGTGGGCGAATTAGTTAATTAATCTTTGTTAAATATATTAAGGAAAGCGGGTGTTTATAACATCCGCTTTTTATTTTTATCTTTGTAGTACGATGTACATTCAACAAATATATACCGGGTGCTTAAGCGAGGCTGCCTATTATATTGAAAGTGACGGTGAGGCGACTATCATTGATCCGATGCGCGATACAGAAGAATATATCCAACTGGCAAAGGAAAGAAATACGGGTATCAAATATATTTTTGAGACCCATTTTCACGCAGATTTTGTAAGCGGCCATTTGGACCTGAGTAAAAAAACAGGCGCACCAATTATCTATGGGCCTGAAACAAAAACAAGCTTCCCTGTGCATATTGCCAAAGACGGAGAAGTTTTCAAACTGGGAAAAGTAAGTATTGAAGTATTGCATACACCCGGACATACACTGGAAAGCAGCTGTTATTTATTAAAAGATGAAACAGGAAAGCCCCATGCAATTTTTACAGGAGATACCTTGTTTGTAGGAGATGTAGGCAGGCCGGATCTCAGCAGCGGCGATTTGAGTAAGGAAGAATTGGCGGGTATTATGTACGATACTATTCAAAATAAAATATTGCCGTTGGCAGATGATGTATTGGTTTACCCGGCACACGGAGCAGGTAGCAGCTGCGGAAAAAATTTAGGCCCGAATACATTCAGTACCATCGGCGAAGAAAAGAAAAGCAACTATGCATTACAACCACAATCAAAAGAGGAATTTATAAAAGTAGTTACAGACGGGCTTGAAGAAGCACCAAAATATTTTTCCATGAATGCAAAAATCAATAAAGAAGGATACGATAGTTTAGATGCCATTAAAGCAAAAGGATTAGTTGCTTTAACTGTTGAAGCATTTAAAAATAAATTAAAAGACGATGTGATCATTGTGGATACAAGGCCCGTTGATGTTTTTACACAGGGCTTTATTCCTGAAAGTATTTTCATCGGCTTGGATGGCCGCTTTGCAGAATGGGCAGGCAGCATATTACCTTTTGATAAAACATTATTATTGGTGACAGAAAAAGATAAAGAAGAAGAAAGCCTGGTGCGTTTAGCAAGAGTAGGGTTTTCAAAAATTGAAGGCTATTTAGCGGGAGGTTTTGAAGCATGGGAAAACGCGGGTGAAAAAATAGACCTGATCATTGAAGTAGAACCGGATGAATTGGCAATGGATATCCCGCACGATCCAAACCTGGTGGTAGTAGATGTTAGAAGAGAAGCAGAGTTTGCTGAAGGCCATGTGAAAGACGCACTTAATTTGCCATTAGATGAAATGGTAGACGTAGCAACTATCGCTGAATTTGAAGAGAACCAAAATCTCTATGTACATTGTGGCGGCGGATACAGAAGTGTAATAGCTGCATCCTTAATGAAAAGGCAAGGCGTACATAATCTACGAAACGTAACAGGTGGGTGGGCAAAAATAAAAGAAGAAAAGGGAATTAAGATCAAGAAGGAAACGAGTGCTTTAAATTAATTGTTGCAATGATACATTGTTTAATTGTTGACACTTCAGAGCATTATTATCTTCACAAACAATTAAGCAATAAAACAATTTAACTATTAAAGATTCGCCTTCAACTCCAATAAAAAACCTTTCAACTTCTTTAAGGATTCTATTGTAGCAAATTTTTCATCTGTCTTTTTGCTGTTCTTTAAAAAATCTTTCGCGCCTTCCAAAGTATATTTTCTTTCTCTGATCAGGTGATGGATCAATTGAAGATTTTTGATATCGGCTGGCCTAAACATTCTATCACCCTTTCTGTTTTTTTTCGGTTTCAGTATATCAAATTCATTTTCCCAAAAGCGAAGCAATGATTGATTTACTTTAAACATTTCTGCTACTGCGCCGATGGTATAATATAATTTTTGAAATAAGATCTCGTCGGGAGGTACATTGATCAGATCAGCACCCGAAACCATTTCCTTTAAACTTTTTCTTCCCTTGGTTGATTTTTTTTCAAGCGGTACATCTATCACTTCAGTCTTGATGATAAGCGGCTTTTGCAGGCCCGCAGGTTTTTTTACCGGGTCCTCATCAAAGGAAAAAGCTATTTGGGTATCGTCAGTCATGGTTTAAAGTTAATCCAAACTTTTTGCACTTCCGGTAGCGGCGATTTTTAATAACTGGTCATACTGATCTGCGTTGAGATCATTGTAAAAGAAATAAACAGGATCAACCGCTTCACCATTAATATGAATTTCATAATGACAATGAGGGCCGGTGCTTTTTCCGGTACTGCCCACCCAGCCGATGATCTCGCCCCTAGTAACGCGTTCACCGGCATGTACTTTTACTTTCACCATATGGCCATAAATAGTTTCATAACCGTAGCCGTGATTGATAACTACGTGGTTACCATAACCACCTTCGTTGTAGCCGGCTTCTGCAATTGTTCCGTTAGCCGTGGCGTAAATAGGCGTACCAATTGGCGCAGCGAAATCGAGGCCCTTGTGCATTTTTGGGGTGCCATATACAGGATCAATGCGCATACCGAAACCGCTTGCGATCCTGGTAAGGTCCTTATTGCTAACGGGCTGTATGGCAGGGATACAGGCCAATTTAATATCCTGATTTTTGATCAGCTTTTCGATCTCTATATAACTGTTTAGTTGAAAAGTAACTCTGGCCGTAAGGTTATTCAATGTTTTTGCAACTTCATCCGCAATTGTATCATCACCAATAATATTTACTTTATCTATTTCTTTTTTCTGTTCTATCAATTGGGCCCTGGCGCTATCGGGCATTGGATTAGCTTCAAAAATGGAACGATAAACCTGGTTGTCCCGGTTTTCCAATACACTCATTTGCTGTTGTAAGGTGACTACTTTATCATTTAAAGCAGCATAATTATCCTTCATCGCCGTGTATTTGCTGCCCATCGCCAGGTCGGCAGGCTTGGGAATAAAACGATTGTAAACAGTGATAATGATAGCAGAAGAAACAAGTGCCGTTGAGATGAAACCGAATACACGCAGCAGTTTTACCTGTAAAGGGGTTACCAGCTTTTCGTACCGTAACGTGTTGGTGTTATAGAAATATTTTATTTTTCTCATACTTATTAGGCAATCTTGCGCTCAACAGTGTAGCTGTCAGCCCTAATCCTTAAATTTGCAGCCTCTGTATTGTTAAGAGTTCACAAATATAGACTGATAAATTGCAAAAAACATCCTAAAAATAATTGGCATATGTCCACCAGTGTTGAAATGAAGTCGTCTACGGTAAATGCAAGTAAGTTAACAGCGAAGGAAATTCGCCAGCAATTTCTCGATTTTTTCCAATCGAAAGGGCATACCATTGTTTCATCTGCACCGATCGTATTAAAAGATGACCCGACTTTATTATTCACTAATTCGGGAATGGTTCAATTCAAAGATTATTTTTTAGGCAATAAATTAGCTCCTCATAAAAGAGTGGCAGATACGCAGAAATGTTTGCGTGTTAGTGGTAAACACAATGACCTGGAAGAAGTTGGTGTAGATACTTACCATCACACCATGTTCGAAATGTTGGGTAACTGGAGTTTTGGTGATTATTTTAAAAAGGAAGCGATCGAATGGAGTTGGGAGTTATTGGTAGACATTTATAAAATTCCGAAAGACCGTTTATACGTTACCGTTTTTGAAGGTGATGTAAAAGAAAATATTCCTAAAGATGAAGAGGCTGCAAGCGAATGGGCAAAGAGAGTTTCTCCGGATAGGATTTTATTAGGAAATAAAAAAGATAATTTCTGGGAGATGGGTGATACTGGCCCATGTGGCCCGTGTACGGAAATACATGTGGATTGCAGAAATGACGAAGAAAGAGAAAAGATAGATGGCGCTACATTAGTAAACAATGATCATCCGCAGGTGATAGAGATCTGGAACAATGTATTTATACAGTTCAACAGAAAAAAAGATGACAGCCTGGAACAATTAGCTGCAAAGCATGTTGATACAGGAATGGGCTTTGAACGCTTGGTTCGCGTATTACAAGGCAAGCAAAGTAATTACGATACGGATGTTTTTACCGGAACCATTGCCGCAACAGAAAAGATCACCGGAAAGAAATACGATTATAGTGACAGTAAGGAGGCCATTGCATTCAGAGTTTTAGCTGATCATATTCGCGCCATATCATTTACGATCGCAGATGGGCAATTACCGTCAAACACAGGCGCTGGGTATGTTATACGCCGTATCTTAAGAAGGGCGGTTCGTTATTATTATTCTTACCTGGATTATAAACAACCGTTGTTGCATCAACTATTGCCGCTTATTGCAAAACAGTTTGATGATGTTTTTCCTGAATTAATTAAACAACAGGATTTTGTAAGTAAAGTGATTCATGAAGAAGAAGAAGCATTTTTAAGAACATTGGATAAAGGATTAAAAAAGATAGATGAGATCATTACATTATCAAAATCGTCAAAAATAATTAATGGCGCTGCTGCATTTGAACTGTTGGATACTTTTGGTTTCCCGATCGATCTGACTAGATTGATCGCTTTTGAAAATAATTTAGGAGTTGATGAGAAAGGATTTGAAAATGAAATGTTACAACAAAAAACTCGCAGCCGCTCCGCTGCTGTTTTAGATACAGAAGATTGGATAACACTAATCGATAATGTACAAAACAAATTTGTCGGATATGATTTATTAGAAACAAAAAGCAAAATTGTTAAGTACCGTAAAGTAACAGCGAAAGGGAAAGAATCATATCAATTGGTTTTAGACACAACACCTTTTTATGCGGAGAGTGGCGGACAGGTTGGAGATACTGGGCAATTGACAATTGGCAATGAAAAATTGACAATTACCAATACAAAAAGAGAGAATGATCTGATCATTCATTTTACGGATAAAATTCCTGCAAAATTAACTGGTGATGTAATAGCTAGAGTTGATCTGGAAAGAAGAAAAGCTATTTCTGTTCATCATAGTGTTACGCATTTAATGCATGCCGCTTTGCGCCAGGTATTGGGCAAACATGTGGCACAAAAAGGAAGTCTGGTTACTGATGAGTACCTGCGTTTTGACTTTTCGCATTTTGCTAAAGTAACAGACGAAGAATTGGCTGCGATAGAAAAAATTGTAAACGAAAAGATCAGGGAAAACATTCCTGTAGTAATTAAATCAATGCATAAAGACGAAGCTGTTGCTTTAGGCGCTATGGCTTTGTTTGGAGAAAAATATGGTGATATTGTAAGAGTGGTTATTATGGATCCGAGTTATTCACTGGAATTATGTGGCGGTACGCATGTTGGCAGTACAGGCGAATTGGGGATATTTAAAATACAAAGCGAAAGCGCTGTAGCTGCAGGTGTTCGTAGGATCGAAGCTGTTTGTGGTAACGCAGCAGAAAAACATATTAATGAAGAATTTGGCTTGCTTAAATCGATTCGCGAGACGTTAAAAAATCCAAAAGAAGTTTCTAAAGCGGTAGATAATTTATTGGTTGAAAAGACTAGCTTAGAAAAAAAGATCGAAGGATTAGAAGCAAGGCAATTAGTAGGCATTAGAAATGAATTGTTGACAAAAGATGAAATAATCAACAACGTAACTTTTGTGGGTGAAATAATTGAAGTGGGTTCAGCAGATGTGTTAAAGAAATTATGTTTCGATCTAAAAAATCATTTGCACGATCATGTGGTAGTATTGTGTGCTAATATTGATGGTAAAGCAAATGTAGCTATTGGTATTTCGGATACTGTAGTAACAGCAAAAAACCTGGATGCAGGCAAGATCATTAAAGAACATGTCTCTGCCCTAATCAATGGCGGCGGCGGCGGACAGAAAAACCTTGCTACTGCAGGCGGGCAAGATATTAGTAATTTGAAACAAGTGATTGCAACGGTAAAAGCTTTATTGTAAACGACTTATAAATAAGAAAAAATGGGAAGTTTTTGCTTCCCATTTTTTTATGCCAACTATTTTCAACCTCTTTGTCATTCTGAGCGTAAGCGAAGAATCTAATCTTCAAATAATTTTTCTGCTGGTTAAGGATTAGATGCTTCGTTCCTCAGCATGACAAGAGCTTAAATTATTTTAAGTTTTAAAAGAAAAGTATATACATAACAACCGGCACAAAAACTTAGGAAAGATTCTAAAAAAGCAAAGATTGCAAAAACGATCGCTAAAACAATAGCAGCTTTTACTAATTCGGTAATTAACAAGATTACGACTACTGTAGATAATACAAACCCAATTCCTGCAGCAAACCTTTTAGGCGCCTGATCAATTGGTTTATTGGGTATTTTAAATTGTTTCACTACTGCACCACTCAAAATATTCAGCGGACTGAATTTTCCAAAATTGAAAGCACGCAAAAAGAAATCGATCGCTAAAAAGATAAATACCGGAAAGGCATTAGCAAAAACAAAAAATGATGACAATACCAATAGTAAAACCCACAGCGCTGTTAACCTCACCCTGTTTTCGTTGACTGTTATAAAATCAACCGGACATTCTTTTTCCATAACAAAATATTTAATAATCTACCAAAAAAGTAGACTATACGAATTTACTACAAAACAGCATAATTAACTAAATCTTTCCTTTTTTCGAAAACATCCGTTTTTCCTGTTTTCTCGTATACTTTTAAGGTTTTCACATTAAAAATGGCCAAAATATCAGGGTATAAATTAATAAATCTTACCAATCAAGGTTAACTTTGCCTCCGTGATGAATAACTCTAAATATGAAGTAGTAATTGGCCTTGAAGTACATGCCCAATTACTGACAAAAAGCAAATTGTTTTGCGGCGATAGCGCTGCTTTCGGCGGACAACCAAATACACATGTTAGCCCTGTTACATTGGCCCACCCGGGTACATTGCCTAAGATGAATAAAAAGGCAATTGAATATGCCATTAAATTAGGACTGGCGCTTAATTGTGACATTGAGCAAAATAATTATTTCGCCCGTAAAAATTATTTCTATCCCGATCTGCCGAAGGGTTACCAGGTTAGTCAGCATACTACGCCCATTTGCAAAAACGGCCATGTAACAATCAAAATAGGCGATACAGTTCGAAATATTATTTTGAATCGTATCCACATGGAAGAAGATGCAGGCAAAAGCTTACACGATGTGGATGATAAATATACCTGTATCGATCTTAACCGCGCCGGTGTTCCTTTGTTGGAAATAGTTACCGAGCCCGACCTGCATAGCGCTGAAGAAGCGTTTGCTTTTTTAACTGAATTGCGCCGCATGGTCCGCTGGTTAAATGTATGTGATGGAAATATGGAAGAAGGTAGTATGCGTTGCGATGCCAATATTTCTATTCGTTTACATGGAGCTACTAAATTGGGGACAAGGGTAGAAGTAAAAAACCTTAACTCGATCAGGAATGTCAAAAGAGCCATTGAACATGAGGTACAAAGATTGATCGTGGTTGTTGAAAGCGGTGAAGCTGTTAAGCAGGAGACAAGAAGTTTCGATGCCAACAATGGCACCACCTTTTCATTGCGCAGTAAAGAAGAAGCGGATGATTATCGTTATTTTCCTGATCCTGATCTTACGCCTTTTAATATTACCGATGAGTTTTTAGCAAGCATACGATCATCTATTCCTGCATTGCCTGAACAGCTGGAAAAAAAATACACTGAAGTGTTCCATTTATCAGCAGCCGATGCGATGGTTATTTGTAGTGATAAAGAACAAGCTGATCTTTTCGAAACCATCATAAAATATACTAATAATTATAAATCTGTTGCGAATTGGTTAATGGGGCCTGTAAAATCTTATACTAACGAAAAAAGTATTGAACTTGCCAGCTTTCCTTTATCTGCAAAACAAATCGCTCAGCTGGTACAATTAGTTGATGACGGGAAAGTGAATTTTGGTATAGCTTCTTCAAGAATATTTAATGCATTAATTGAAGCGCCGGAAAAAGAACCGTTGCAAATTGCTACAGAATTGAACCTGATCCAGGAAAGCGATAGCAATTTGGTAGAGACATGGGTAGATGAGGTATTGGCGAAAATGCCAGATAAAATAAAAGAATATAAAAGCGGCAAAAAGAATTTAATAGGCTTATTTGTTGGTGAAGTAAAAAAAGTCAGCAAAGGAAAGGCGGATATGCAGCTGGTAAATAAATTGTTGGCTGATAAATTGAACAACTAAAATTATTTTAATTGCAATTAATATGAAAAAAATATTCTCAATAATAGGTTTGACGCTTGTTCTTTTTTCCTGCAATAATAAAGCAGCTAAAGGAACATTTTCAGTGATCGGCAATATCAAAAATGCACCTGATCAAAAAGTTTACCTGGAACAATTGTTTTTCAGCAATCAAGACCCACAGGTTTTGGACACGGCAGACATGAAAGATGGCAAGTTCACCATAACGGCTATCGGTCCGGAAGAGGGGCTGTATATGATACGTTTGCAAAAACGCCAATCAGAGTTTCTTTTTATAAACGATCAAAAAGATATTTCTTTTACTGCCGATGTACAGAATCTTCATTTCGCGGGTATATCATTTAATACACCGGCAAATAGTATATTAAGATCATTTATTACTTCCGTTGATTCGCAAGGAAATGTTTTGCAGGAACAACAAAAGGACCTGGATCAATTGAAGGCTCAGAATGTGAGCGATAGTATTTATCAAATCGCTGCTGATGCATTAGATAAACATACAACAGTAATAAAAAATTACATCATTGATTATATTGATACCTGCTCTGACCCGATAGCGGGATTATTTGCTTTAGGTTATGCCAGCAAGATCGATCCTGTTCTATTACAAAAACCTGTTGATGATTTTAGCAAACGTTTTGCTCAAAATCCAACAGTGGTCTCTGGTGTTGCGCAATACAGGCAATCGGTAGCACAGGAAATGGAGCAACAAAGCAAACCCGCAACATTGAGCGAAGGCAGCATGGCGCCAGAGCTAAATATGCCTGATGTTAATGGAAAATCTTTTGCGCTGAGTTCTTTGCGCGGCAAATATGTATTGGTAGATTTTTGGGCAAGCTGGTGCAACCCTTGTCGTGCTGAAAATCCCAATGTGTTAGCGGCATATAACAAATTCAAAAATAAAAATTTTACAATAGTGGGCGTGTCGCTTGATAAAGATAAACAAGCTTGGACAGATGCTATTAAAGCCGATGACCTTAGCTTCACGGAAATAAGCGACCTGAAAGAATGGAACAGCGATGCGGTTACTTTATATAATTTAGAAAGCATTCCATCAAATGTTTTGATCGATCCGACAGGAAAGATCATTGCAATTAATTTAAGGGGAGATGACCTGCAAAATAAATTAAGCGATTTATTTAAATAAGAAAATAGTAGCAACAAAATAGGCGCATAAAATTTATGCGCCTATTTTGTTTTATAGAAAGCATATTAAACTATTTCTTTTTAGGTGCTTGTAATAATAATAACACCGGCAATAAGGTAAGATTAGTTAAAGTGGCCACCAATAAAGTAGCAGAGGTTAGCCAGCCTAAGGCAAACGTACCGCCAAAACTACTTAAGCAAAAAATGATAAAGCCGGCAATTAAAACCAACGAAGTATACACAATGCTTAAGCCGGTATGTTTTATAGTTGAACTCACTGTTGCAGGAACATCATTATTATGCAAAGGAAGTTCCTGCTTATAATTTACTAAGAAGCGAATAGTGATATCAATAGCAATGCCTAAGGCAACGCTAAAAACAAGTACAGTAGAAGGTTTTAGTGCAACGCCAGCCCAGCCCATTATTCCTGCTGTGATCACCAATGGAATTAAATTAGGTATCAGTGAACAAAACAATATTCTAACAGACTTGAATAAGTATAACATGCAAAGCGCGATCAATAAAAATGCCCAGAAAATACTTTGTTTCAATCCTTTGATAATAAAAATACTGCCTTCTAAAAAAGTAATACTTGTGCCTGTTAATTGAACTTTGTATTGTGCCGTGTCAAATAATTGATCGATCCTGTTTTGAATGCCATTTAATACAATAGGTAATTTCACCGTACCAACATCTGCCATATTGATACTAACACGGGTTGACTGTCGTGCTGTGTCAATAAATGAGGTCAGCATTTTGGTAAAATTATTTTGCTTGCCTTTATCATCTGCCCTGGATGGTCTTAAGTATTCTCCTACAAAAGCACCATCAAAAGTGTTGGGCAATATATATTGTGTAGAGTCTCCATCGTAAAATGCCTGCTTGGCAAATTTTAATCCTTCAGCGACACTGATCGGCCGGCTCATTTCTTTTTGCGCGGTAATGTATTGAGATAAAGAATCTACTTTTTGGAAAGTCGTCAGCGCCCTTAATCCTGCAAGCCCGAAACGCTTTTTTGTATCTATTACTATTTCCAACGGCATAACACCTTTGAAATTTTTTTCAAAAAATCTTAGGTCGGTATATATTTTATCGTTCTTAGGCAGATCATCTACAATAAAGGCCTCACTCTTTAATTTGAAGATACCTGCGATAGAAAAAACCAAAATGATTGCTGTGGCTACATATACCCATTTGGCATGGCACATTACCCAATTTTCTAACTTCAACAAAAGCGAAGTGATCAATTTGCTTTGTAAATATTTTGTTTGAGAAGGTTTAGGAGCCGGCAAGTAACTTAATACAGCAGGAAATAAAATGAATGAGATAACAAAGATCACCATGATACTGATACCTGCAACCACACCAAACTCTTTTAATATGGCACTTTTTGTTAAAGCAAAAACAGCAAATCCGATTGCCGCCGCAATATTGCAAAACAAGGTAACAATACCCATTTTGCTGATCATATTGACCAATGAAGCTATTTTATCACCGGATTCAATGTAAGAAGTATGGTACTTATTGATAAAATAAATACAGTTAGGAATACCGATCACCACGATCAATGAAGGGATCAGGGCGCTTAACAAAGTAATATTATACCCACATAAAACCATCGTACCTAAACTCCAGATAACGCCAAACATCACGACTAGCAAGGATAACAGCATCGTACTAAAAGAGCGGAAAAACAATAACAATATCAGCGCACTCAATAATATAGACCCCAATAGAAAGACCTTCATTTCTTTTTGTAACATATCGCCTACTTCTGTTTTTATTAACGGAAGTCCGCTTACATGTGTTTGAATAGTTGTCTTTGATTGAAATGAATCTACAACAGCAACAATATCCGCAACGATCTTAGATCTTTTTTTAGAATTAATAGCATCCTTATTCAATCTTACTGCAATTAAATAAGCGTGTGTATCCGGGTTGTATAATAATGTTTGATAAAAAGGGAGATTTAGAAAAACACTTTTCGCGCTATCTAATTCTTTTTGCGTGCTCAGGTCTGTATTAAATATTCTTACGGCATTCAGTTTTTCTGTAACAGAATCTTTAACCAATGTAATAGAAGAAGGCACACTTAAAACATCTTCTACATAAGTAACTTTTTTAAGATCATTGTGCAGGCCCTGGTAGGCTATAAAATTATGTAGCGTAAAAAGGCTATCGGTTTGTATACCGATCACTAAGGTATTTCCATCATCACCAAATTTCTGTTTAAAAGCTACATAATCTTTATACTTAGGATTATCGGTAGGGATAGCTCTGGAAAAATCATAACTCAATTTTACCTTTGAGGCAAAATAACCCATTAGGCCGGTTGCAGCTAATAATGCAATTAGAAGGGGTAGTCTGAATTTAATTACAAAATTTCCTAAACGTTGCCACATAAGCGATAGTTAAATAGTGAGTTGCAAAGAAAGCCATTTTGTATTGCTTAGCCATAAACATGCCAGTATAAGTTTGTTTACTTTTGTATCATATTATTTATTAGCTCAATATTTTAACATCTCTTTAAGTAAACAAAATATCAGTCTAGTAAATTAGTGGGAAATTATGACCTATAAAACAAAAGGGATAGTATTGCGAACGATAAAATATGGTGAGACCAGCGTAGTGGTTACCATGTTCACTGAATTATTCGGCACACAAACCTATATGGTCAATGGTGTGCGCACTGCAAAAAAATCTTCTGCAAAAGCCAGTCATTTTCAGCCCGGTTGTATTTTAGAAATGATCGTTTATCACAACGAACTAAAAACAATGCATCGCATCAAAGAGTTTAAATGGACTTATTTGTACGAAAATATTTTAAGTAATGTGGTGAAAAATAGCATTGCTTTATACATGGTAGAGCTGATCAATAAATGCCTGAAACAACCTGAAGAAAATAGTCAACTGTTTTATTTTTGTGAAGATGCCTTGATGCAATTAGATGTTGCCACCAAAACCGTTACTGCAAATTTCGCTTTATATTTTACTTTACACCTTACGCATTTTTTTGGTTTCAGGATGAATGATGAGTATGATACCGAACACCCTATACTTGATCTCGAAGAAGGGACATTTGTTTCGCAACAGCCAACTCATCCTAATTTTATCGAAGGAGAACAGGCAATGTTGACATCGCAATTATTAAAAGTAATGCAGCCATATGAATTGGAAGACATGAAATTAAATCACGAGACAAGAAGAAAATTATTATATCGTTACCAGGATTATTACGCTTTGCATATTCATGATTTTGGTTTGATGAAAACCTTGCCCATATTACACGAAGTGCTTTCTGAGAACTAATTAGAGAATTCTTTTAGCTGATGATTGCGGGCTTAATTGCAGGTCATTGATTGCATCAATTAAAATAATGCCGGGTTTTTTCCCTTTATCAAAACTTCCAAAATCATCGGCTATTTGCAGCGCCTTAGCACCGTTGATCGTTGCCCAGGTTAAAATATCTTTAAGCCGAATTGAAGCATCTTTTTGGATCGTTTTCATTTCTTCTACCATATTTAATTGCCAGTTACTTGCGTAACTGTCTGTTCCGATGACCATATCAAAGCCGCCATTTTTTAATAACTCAAGTGGTGGTATTGTTTGTTCAATATATTTATTGGCATTGATACAAATACAGAAAAACAATTCTAAGTTTTGAGTTGTAAGTTTTGAGTTGGCAAAATCAATATCGGCTTTTTTTGCAAAAGTGTTGTGTACGGAAATAATAGATTGCCTGTTTGTAAAATAAGAAAGAAAACTTTGTAAGCTGCTTTTGCCGGTGGGTTCAAAACCGCTGATATCAATGCCAAAATTTTTATACAATTCTAAAAAACCACCCGTCTTGTTCATGTATAATTCTTCTTCGGCAATACATTCCTGGCTATGGATTGTTGTTAGTTGCTGGATTGTTTCATTGTTTAATTGTTGAAACAAAGTTTTTGAAACACTATATGGGGCATGCGGCGCAAGCGTGGCATTACTTTTTGCTTTTGACTTTTCACTTTTGAATTTAGCCAGTACAAGCTTTGCGTCATCCAGTCTTTTATCTGCTACCGCATCTACAAAGCCGCTTACTTCTATAAAATTGTGCCAGTAGATCTTGCTTTTTTGTTTGGTAGGGATGGAGTCCGCTGTATTACAAATATCTCCTACCGCTACAGTGCCAGTTTGGTATAATTCCTGTTCGGCCTTTTGCATGGCATCTAGTTTTTCCTCGTCGGTTGCGCCTCTTTTTGTCATTACTTGTTGCACAAATTGCACCAAACCTGTTCCTGGCGGAACAACATTTTTCATATGGCTCAATTCAAGATGGCAATGTGCATTGACGAAGCCTGGCGTGAGTATTCCGTCAAAAACCTCAATACCATCACCTGCATCTTTTATAGTAACTATATCTTTTATTATTCCTTCATTATCAGCCACTACAACCTGATCCTGATCAAGAAATTCCCTGCCTGTAAATATATTATTAGCCTTAAATTTTCTAAAATGCATGAATTGTGTTTAAAACTTTAAATTTGCCGCCAAACTTTATATAAAAGTTCAATAAAGGTATGCCGTTGAAGTGAGTTCCGATAACTCGGAATGATGATAACACAACGATGTGACAATTGTTCTTCAGCCGGCAAAAATAAAATATATCATGTTAGATAAACTGGATGCGATAAAAGCAAAATTTGATAACCTGGGCGTGGCGCTAACCAACCCGGAAATAGTGAGCGACAATAAGCAGTTCAGTGCTATGAGTAAAGAGTACCGCAGCCTGGAAAAAATTGTATTGGCAAGAAACGCATACGTAAAATTGTTAGGTGATATTGAATTCAATAAAGAAGTATTGGGTAGCAATGATGAAGAAATGAGGGATCTGGCCAAACAGGAGCTTCCGGGAATGGAAGAAAGTAAAACGGAGATGGAAAAGCATTTAAAGAATATGCTGATCCCGAAAGATCCGTACGATGAGAAAAATGCGATCCTTGAAATTCGCGCAGGAACCGGAGGTGATGAGGCCTCTCTTTTTGCCGGCGACCTGTTAAGGATGTATTTGAAATATAGTGAAAAGAAAGGCTGGAAGACAGCTATTTTAAGTGAAAGCGATGGAACCGTAGGCGGCTATAAAGAAGTGCAGGTAGAAATTACAGGTGATGATGTATATGGCACCATGAAGTTTGAAAGCGGCGTGCACCGTGTACAAAGAGTGCCGGATACGGAAGGAAGTGGCCGTGTGCATACCAGCGCAGCAACAGTGGCAGTTATGCCGGAAGCAGATGAAATAGATTTTGAATTGAAAGAGAGTGATGTTAAAATGGAAACGGCACGTAGTGGTGGTGCAGGCGGACAAAACGTAAATAAGGTAGAAACAAAAGTGTTCCTAACGCATAAGCCCACGGGCCTTGTTGTTATGTGCCAGACAGAACGTAGCCAGTTGGGAAATAAATTAAAAGCAATGGACATGATGCGTACTAAACTCTACGATGAAGAGGTACGTAAAGCCGAAGAAGCCATATCTCACAAAAGAAAAAGTTTGGTTAGCACCGGTGATAGAAGCGCTAAAATTCGCACCTATAATTTTCCACAAGGCCGTGTTACGGACCACCGCATCGGTTTAACGGTGTATAATCTGGATACGGTTTTGAATGGCGAGGTACAGGAATTTATCGATGCCTTACAATTTGCGGAAAATGCAGAAAAAATGACGGCTCAAAATTAAAGTACCCGCACTTATATTTTATTGGCATATTATTTGTCTTTTGATAGGCATTCTACAATACACACACAATCTCATAAACAGTTAGTTTTGGTAATCGGCCTCCCGTTCCCGGGAGGCCTATATTTTTTATAGCAGTTATTAGTTTAATTATATGATTTTAAGTTATATAACACCATTTAAAAACAATAATTTTGCACCGAATGAACAAAAATTCGGGTCAGATATTCCAAACTAACAGCGTTACTCGCTGGAGAAGCTTTAAATGGACATTTAGGGTACTATTGATCATTGCGCTGTTTTTAATAATAGTATTGATAATAGCACTTAAAACCGGGGTCAGCCCATCTGCAGTTAACATTCAAAATAGAGGGCGCGCTTATCAGAATACTTTGGATACGGCAAACCCCCTGGCTTTTTCTACGAGCCAAAATAAAAAATACAAAGGATTTAAAAGTTTTCTTTTCAAAAGGATCAAAGAAGATTCTCTTAGGCACATTGCCTCTTTACAGCAGGGAACAACACCGGAATTACCTTTTATCAGAGCCGGATTTTATACGCCATGGACCAGGAAAACTTCCCTGCCCGACATCCAGAAAAATGGCGACAAGCTCAATACTATTTTTCCTGAATGGTTTTTTATTGACAATAAAACTTTCACTATGCAATCAAGAATTGATAGTGAAGGCCTTGCTGTTATGCGACAAAAAGGATTACGCATCATGCCGATGCTTACCAATTACAGCTCTATAAAAAAAGATTTTGATGGCAATCTTTTGCATACCATATTAAACGATACGGTCAAACAAAAAGCATTTATACAAAACCTTGTAGATACTTTATCTTTTTACAGCTTCCAGGGAATAAATGTTGATTTTGAAGACTTGATTGAGCCTACAAACGAGCCGCTCACTCATTTTCAAAAAAGATTATACGAGGCGTTACATGCAAAAAGCATGACAGTTACAATGGATGTAAGTGTTATGAATGATGATTATGATTATAAAAAGTTATCTGATTATAACGATTACATTGTTCTGATGGCTTATGATCAGTTTAGTAATGCAGGTTATCCCGGGCCGGTAAGTGCACAGAAATGGATAGAAGAAGCGGTTGATTGGACCGCAAAAAGAATAGATAGTAAAAAGATAATTTTAGGTGTTGCGGCGTATGGTTACGATTGGACAACCTATGAAACAGACGATGATAAAATAAGGGATACTGTATATGATATGACATATATGGAAGCCATTAACGATGCCAAAATAGCGAATGTTAAAATAGATTATGATGATGACACGTATAATCTGCATTATAGTTATATAGAAGAGAACTCCGATGATAGTCCCGAAAGAATTACAAAAACGCCCCACAATATCTGGTTTACCGATGCTGCCACCGCATTTAACGTGCTCCGTTTTAGCGATGAATATCCAACTGCCGGTACCGCTTTATGGCATTTGGGCGCAGAAGATCCGCGTATATGGAGCTTCTATAATACTAACTTAAGTAAAACGGCCTTATTACAACATCCGTTCGATTTTGATTCGCTTACTTCGATCCCTTACGATATCAATCAGAAACCAACAGCGAGTGGCGAGGGAGAGTTATTGAGCATTTTATATACGCCACAAAAAGGTAAAATCAATTTGCAGATAGACAGTTCTGATATGTTGATCTCAGAACAGGATTATGCCGTACTACCTTCAGGGTATGTGTACCAGCGATTTGGAGAAACAGGCACACCGATCGGTCCGGGGCACAAAATGATATTGACCTTTGATGATGGCCCAAGCGCAGAATTTACCCCCAGAATTTTAAACATCTTAGAAAAAGCGAAGATACCTGCAACCTTTTTTGTTATTGGATTAAATGCAGAACAAAATATTCCTTTATTACAAAGAGAATATAGAGACGGATATGAAATAGGCAATCACACTTTTACGCACCATAATATTGCGGAGATGAGTCCTGAAAGAGCCGGGCTGGAAATGAAAGCTACAAGGTTATTGATCGAAAGTATTACAGGGCATTCCACCATTTTATTCAGAGCGCCATACAATGCGGATAGTGAACCACAAACGTATGAAGAAATTGAACCGATAGCAAGAGCAAAAAAAGATAATTACATTACTGTAGGTGAAAGTATAGATCCGAATGATTGGGAAGTTGGCGTAACAGCAGATAGCATTGTTGCAAGAACGATGCGCCTGGCATTAAGTACCAACGCAAGTATCATATTGTTACACGATGCCGGCGGTGTTACAAGGGAAGCAACTATCGAAGCCTTACCAAGGATCATCGATTCTTTTACCAATAGGGGCTGTGTATTTACAACGGTGGCAGACCTAATGGGTAAAAAGAAAGATGATGTTATGCCGCCGCTTCCGCCAAGTAAAGAAAGCTGGATGAGAAACCTAAATTTCTTTTTTGCTGAAGCTACTTACTGGGCCAGCCATATCTTATTTGCACTATTTCTTGTAGGCATTGCTTTATCTGTTGGCAGAATGGCTGTGATGGCGCTGTTGGCATCCATTCAAAAAAAGAATGAAAGAGAAGCTAAAGAAGCGGGTATTGCTTTATGGCCAAACGGACAATTGCCGTCTGTTAGTATTATTGTACCGGCCTATAACGAAGAAGTGAACGCAGTAAGAACGATACAAAGTTTGTTGATGCAAGATTACCCTAACCTGCAAATCGTATTTGTTGATGATGGCAGTAAAGACAGCACATTCTCGATTGTGAGTAATGCTTTTAAGGATGTGACTAACGTGCATGTATATACGAAAGAAAACGGTGGTAAAGCATCGGCGTTAAATGTAGGTGTTGAAAAAGCAACGAGCGAATTTGTAGTGTGTATAGATGCAGATACACAATTGAAAACCGATGCTGTTTCAAGATTGATGGAAAAATTTCTTCCTCCGCTGATTATTAAAAAACCATTTGTAAAAGTTGGTGCAGTAGCAGGTAATGTAAAAGTGGGCAATGAAGTAAATATGATAACACGCTGGCAAAGCATTGAGTACATTACTTCTCAAAACTTCGACAGGCGGGCCTTTGATCTGTTGAATTCTATTACAGTGGTGCCTGGAGCTATTGGCGCTTTTAGAAAAGATGCTATACTGGAAGCCGGAAGTTTTACGACGGATACATTGGCAGAAGATTGCGACCTTACCATGCGCTTACATAGAAAAGGGTATGTTGTCCGTAATTGCAATGATGCGATTTCTTACACAGAGGCTCCTGAAACGATGACGCAGTTTATGAAACAGCGCTTTCGCTGGAGCTTTGGTGTCATCCAATGTTTTTGGAAACACCGTGATGCTGTTTTCAACAGAGAATACAAAAACCTGGGGATGGTAGCATTACCTAATATTCTCATTTTTCAAATCGTATTGCCGTTCCTGGCGCCGTTGGCAGACCTGTTTTTACTATTAAGTTTGATCGCTGCCGGCCTCGGTATTATTCCTGCAAGTGTTGATCATATACTCTTGTATTATTTTGTTTTCACAATGGTAGATGTGATGGGTGCGGCCCTGGCGTTTGCCTTTGAAAAAGAAGATTATAGAAAATTGATCTGGATAGTCCCCCAGCGCCTGATCTACCGGCAGTTGATGTATTACATCCTTATAAAATCATTCAATAGGGCAATTAAAGGTGAATTACAGGGCTGGGGCGCATTAAAACGTACCGGCAATGTTAAGAAGATGGCGACAGCCGTTTAATAACATACCACAGCTTATAAAAAAAGAGTTTTACTTTTGCAGCCTTAAGATCTGCATTCATTAATAAATAAAATTGGCTACAACAACCGATAGAAAATCATTCTTCAACAGACTTGGCGGCAAGGCAGGGAATGAGCGTGCGGAGATGACTTTCTTTGATCATATCGAAGAATTGCGCTGGCATCTTTTACGCAGTGTAATTGCCTGGTTAATTGCAGCGATCTTTATTTTTATTTATAAGGATTGGGTGTATGATAATTTAATATTAGCACCTGCAGAAGAAGGCTTTTATACCTATGGTGCCTTATGCCGGCTAGGACATTTTCTTCATTTAGGCGACAGCCTTTGTATGCCCCCGGTTCAAATAGACCTGCAGGTAAACACGGTGAACGGAACTTTTACTTCGGCATTGAATATTGCTACCATCGGAGGATTACTAATAGCATTACCTTATATTTTATGGGAGCTATGGCGTTTTATTAAACCGGCCTTATCACCCAAAGAAAGAAAATATGGTACAGGAAGTGTTTTCTGGATCTCTTTCTGTTTCTTTTTGGGAGGATTATTTGGTTACTACATATTAGCGCCGTTTACTTTTAATTTTCTGGCAGGATTCAAATTGGGTACACAAAATATGGTACAGTATCGCCCAACTATTACAGACTATATCGATAGCTTGACCAACCTTATATTGGGCTGTGGTATTGCATTTGAGCTTCCTGTTATTTGTTATGTTTTAGCAAAATTAGGACTGATATCCGGAACATTTTTAAAAAAATATTTCAAGTTTGCTATTGTAATTATTTTGGCTGTGGCTGCAATCATAACACCATCGCCGGATTGGATCAGCCAATTCATCGTGGCACTGCCTTTATTTGTTTTATACTGGATCAGTATTTTATTGGCTTCCCGTGTAGAAAGAAAAAAAGAAGAACAGGAAAAAAAGGAATGGAGTTGATTTAATTAATAATCGGAACTCTTTTTTATAAACAATATTATTATTAAACTAAAGAATATTTCTATGCCAACTTTTGATGTAAGTAAACCCATTGCTATCGGTTGTGATCATGCAGGTTTTGACTATAAAGAAGCGTTGCTTTCATTTTTTAAAACAGAAGGCCTTGCCTATAAAGATTATGGAACCTATTCAAAAGACTCGGTAGACTATCCTGATTTTGCACACCCTGTTGCATCAGCCGTTGAAAATGGCGAAGCTGCTTTCGGTATATTATTATGCGGCAGTGCAAATGGTGTAGCAATTACGGCAAACAAACACCAAGGTGTAAGAGCAGCTATTTGCTGGGCAGAAGAATTAGCCAGTCTGGCAAGGTTACATAACAACGCCAATGTTATCTGCATCCCCTGCAGGTTTGTAGAAGAAAGCACTGCAAAAAAAATGGTTGATATTTTTATGACCACAGCATTTGAAGCTGGCCGTCATCAAAATAGAGTAGATAAAATTGCTTGTTGATCAATTGGTGTTTCAGACAGTTATTGCAATTTGACAAATCGGTTTTTTGTCCACATATACATTTCTGGTTTACGCCAGTCAACTATCTTACAATAGCCTGGGAGTTCGTCTAGCAAATCAGCATTGAGGATGATCATTCTGCTATCTTTTCTATAATCAATGCCGCAAATGCCATCAAAGGAATCAAAAGGTAAATATTTAGCAGAATAAAAGACCCTTCCGTTAATTCTATCAATCACAGCTATATTGGAACAATCCGATCCGCAGCCCCAGGCTGCAATAGTATAATGCCCGGCAAAACTAATGCTATCATTTGCACAGGCTTCCCGTATTGCTGTTCTATACGTTCTGGAATCAGGATCTGTTTTTAGATCTGGTTTGGCAAAAGGCCCTTTGTAAATAGGAATAACTTTGAATGAATTGAAATCATATTTGCTTTTATATTTTCTAAAGACTTCGGCTTCTGTCTTTTTATAATCGGCAAGAATAGTATAAGCTGTATCGGAATAAAGTGTATCGCCATTGCTTTTAATTTCTTCTGGTCGGTTAGCTGTTTTAAAAAAATCAAATTTGAGGTCTTTATTTCCCCAAAAAGCAAAATCACCTACTTTGTATACGCTATCTGTTTTTTTTTCATCTACTTGTGGATCATTCGTAGTTCCTACGCCATGGCTATATAATTGCACAGAGTCAACGGCAACCGGATTAACCTTTTTTTGTTGGACAGTATTGTTACAAGAGGCCAATAAAAGCAGCAATACAAAATAGCGAAATAACATATGATAAGGGATCTATTATTTGTTTAATCTATAGTAAATATAGGTATAGAAATAATAAAGCCGCAGCTATAAACTGCGGCCTTTATATTTTAAGACTCTAATCAAGTCAATCAAAAAAATAAACTTCAATCAACGGTTCAGACAAAATTTTACCAACCCAGTATCCATGCAAATATCAATGGCACCACAATCGTTGCATCGCTTTCCACAATAAATTTTGGTGTATGGATATCTAATTTACCCCAAGTGATTTTTTCATTAGGAACAGCACCGGAATACGAGCCATACGATGTTGTAGAATCGCTCACCTGGCAAAAATAACTCCAGAAAGGCACATCATGCCATTCCAGATCCTGGTACATCATCGGTACAACACAGATAGGAAAATCTCCTGCTATGCCACCGCCTATTTGAAAAAAGCCCACGCCTTTTCCTCCAGAATTATTTCTGTACCAATCGGCCAGCCAAACCATATATTCAATACCACTTTTCATGGTACTGGCTTTCATTTCATTTTTTATAATGTAAGATGAAAATATATTTCCCATTGTACTGTCTTCCCAACCCGGTACTACGATAGGAATATTTTTCTTTGCAGCAGCCAACATCCAGCTGTCTTTCGGATCAATTTCATAATACTGTTCCAATACGCCGCTTAGTAACATTTTGTACATGTACTCATGCGGGAAATAGCGCTCGCCTTTATCATCTGCATCTTTCCATATTTTATGGATATGCTTTTGTAACCTTCTAAATGCCTCCTCCTCCGGAATGCAAGTGTCGGTAACACGGTTATAATGATTTTCCAAGAGGTCCCACTCTTCCTGAGGACTCAGGTCACGATAATTGGGCACTCTTTTATAATGGCTATGTGCCACCAAATTCATAATATCTTCTTCCAGGTTAGCGCCGGTACAGCTAATGATACTCACTTTATCCTGGCGGATCATTTCTGCCAAAGAAATTCCAAGCTCTGCTGTACTCATAGCACCTGCAAGGGTTATCATCATTTTACCACCTTCATCAAGGTGCGTTACATATCCTTTAGCAGCATCCATTAAAGCCGCGGCATTAAAGTGGCGGTAGTGGTGCTCTACAAATTGCGAAACAGGTCCTTTCGTCATTTTTTTTATTTTAGAATGGCAAAAATAGTTTTTTAATGCGAGTAAAATTCATCCAGGCAAACAGTTAATAGTTGCTTATTATTACTGCATAAAGCACTTATCTTTACCAGGCTATACCTAATTACTATATGAATCTACTGGCTCACGCGTATCTTTCTTTTGATCAACCCGAAATGTTGATCGGAAACATGATCAACGATTATGTAAAAGGCAAAAAACAATTCGATTATCCTCATGCCGTTCACAAAGGCATGGTCTTGCACAGAAGTATCGATGATTTTACAGATACCCATCCTGTAACAAAACAATTAAAATCTTTTTTTAAAGATGATTACCGTTTATATGCGGGCGCTTTTGGGGATGTAGCGTATGATCATTTTTTAGCCAATGATACCAACCAGTTTGCCGATGACGAAGCTTTAAAAGTTTTTAGTACTAAAGTATATAAGGTATTAGATGATAATTTTGATCTGTTGCCTTTACCTTTTCAAGGCATGATACCCTATATGAAAAAAGAAAACTGGCTATACAATTATAAATCCCAGCAGGGTATTAAAAATAGTTTTGCCGGCCTGGTAAGACGGGCTGCCTATCTCACAGATTCCGATACTGCATTTGATATATTTAACCGGCATTATGCTGACATAAAAATTTGTTACGATGAATTTTTCCCGCAATTAAAATTGTATGCTGCCGAGCAGTTCCGCCAATTGTCATAATGTTGTAAGCTTATCCGTGCTTGTTTGATAAGGATGAATTTCAACTATATTTATGGCTAGAAAATCATTTATGAAACAATACCTGCTTTTTTGTTTAGCATTTTTTATATTGACTGCCTCATTTGCACAAACTAATCCTATAAAAGTTTTAGTAGTTGTGGCACATCCTGATGATGAAGCAGCGATGTCTGTAACCATCTATAAAATAACACATCAATTAGGCGGAACAGTTGATGAAGCCGTGATCACCAATGGCGAAGCGGGGTATAAATATTCTTTATTGGCAGAATCTATCTACAACATAAAACTCACCGATGAAAAAAGCGGTCGCGAAAATTTGCCAAGAATAAGAAAACAGGAATTGATGAATGCGGGAAAAATAATCGGTATCAGAAACTTCTATTTCTTTGATCAAAAAGATGCGCACTACGGATTAGACGAACATGAGCCTTTGGATACCTCATGGGATGTAACCTGGGTGCAACAAAGGTTAAAAGAAATCATCACTACTAATAAATACGATTATATTTTTTGCTTATTGCCCGAATCGGCTACGCATGGCGGACATAAAGCCGCAACGATGTTAACGTTAAAAACAGTGGCGGCACTGAAAACAGATAAGCCGATTGTTTTGTCTGTTAGCGGTTCCAGTAAAACCGATACAACACAAAAGGCCTTTACTCAATTAAAAGACTATGCTTTTACCAGGATCTCGATTGGAAAGCCATCGTTTTTTATTGATAAAACAGTTTCTTTCGGTTACAACAATAAATTAAATTATAAAATAATTGAAAATTGGGAAATTGCAGAACATAAGTCCCAGGGAACAATGCAAACGTTTATGAACATGGGCGATTATGAAAATTATTGGTATTATGATATCAATGACCCCGCTCAGTTTAACAAAACCAAATTATTTTTTGATAATTTGAATAGCTTGATTCCCGGCAAGTAAATCCGTTAAAAACTTATATGAGGCCATTTGTAATTATTTTGTTTTTTGCTGCAATTATTTCAAGCTGTAACACCAATGGTAAAACAACCGGCACTTTAAACAACGGTCTAGATACTGGTTCAAAGCATAGCGATCACACCATAGGAAAGATATATTATCCTTCAGGAAAAAGAAAAGCAACCATCGCTTTTAATACAAATAAATTGAGAGATAGCATTAGTACTTATTATAATGAATCGGGAAGTGTGGATTCCTCCAAGAATTATACCAATGGAAAGTTGAATGGTGAATCAACAACGTATTATGAAGACAGAAAGGAAGTAACACTTTATAAGAATGATAGTGTGATAAATTTTAGTGTATATGATACCGATAATTTTTTAGAAGAAAGAATTCCACTTGATACAAATATGATCCTCCAACCAAAATACAGACTTACAAATGGGAAAGATTATGTAGATAAAAATATAAAGGATACAATGATTTTGATCATTGATGGTGTACCTCCGGCTAATCGTATTTTGTCAACAATGGGAGCAGGACTTTTGCGTGTCGATGATACCACTTATGTGCTACGAGCCGTGAACGATAAAAATTCAGATTCAGTAAAAATAAATATCGGTATTGAAATTGCACAAGGCAGCATGATCTACAAAACAATACGACTTTTAAAAAAATAGATAGCGAGTAGTCAAAAATGAAAAATCTATACATAACATATTCTGCCGTTTTATTGATAGCAGTACTCTTTTTGGTAGGTTGCCATTCAGGTAAAGCAAAACAAAAATTAGTTATCTATTCTCCACACGGAAAAGAGATGTTGGGTGAATTTGAAAAACTATTTGAAGCAGCGCATCCGGATGTTGACGTGCAATGGTTGGATATGGGCTCGCAGGAAGTGTTCGACAGAGTTAACACTGAATCTCAAAATCCGCAGGCAGATATTTGGTGGGGCTCTCCCTCAACGATGTTTATCCGCGCAGAAAAATTAGGGCTTCTTGAAAAATATAAACCAACCTGGGCCGATGATGTTCCGGCTTACGCAAAAAGCAAAAATGATTTTTGGTATGGCACATTTTCTACGCCACAGGTAATTGCATTTAACAGCAATAAATTATCTGCAGATAAAGCGCCGAAAGATTGGGATGAAATTGTTGGTCCGGCATGGCGCGGTAAAGTTATATTTCGAAACCCATTGGCATCAGGAACTTTGCGGGCTATATTTTGTGCAATGCTTGCAAGATCAATAACGCAAACTGGCAATGAGGCACAAGGCTGGAAATGGCTGCAACAACTGGATTCAAATACCATTGCCTATGCAGCAGACCCAACGCAGATGTACAATAAACTCGGCGGACAAAACGAAGCCGTTACTTTGTGGAACATGCCTGATATGATCTTGCAAAAAGATAAATACCATTATCCGTTCGGATACAATATCCCGCAAAGCGGAACAATTGTTTTGACGGATGGCATCGCCATCATAAAAGGAACAAAGAATGAAGCATTGGCAGATAGCTTTTATGAATTTGTAACAACGCAACAAAGCTTGTTGATACAGGCACAAAAATATTATCGTATTCCATCGCGTACTGATATTCCAAGAGATAGCTTTCCGGACTGGTTAAAAAATACTACCTACAAAACATTGGATGTTGATTGGGATCTAGTGGCTGAGAAAGAAACGGAATGGATGAAAAAGTGGGACGCATCAATTAAAACAAATAAATAATTTCTTTTGGCATTTCTTGAAATAAAAAATATCCGCAAAAAATTTGGCAATAGCATTGTCCTAAACGACTTGTCTATTGAAATAGAAAAAGGAGATTTCTTTTCTTTTCTCGGTCCGAGTGGTTGCGGCAAAACAACTTTACTCAGAATTATTGCGGGCTTGGAATATCCCGATGCAGGACAAGTTATTTTAGATGGTATCGATATTACAAATCTCCCACCACAAAAAAGAAATACCGGAATTGTGTTTCAAAACTATGCCTTGTTTCCGCACATGACAGTTTTTGAAAATATTGCCTATGGATTAAAAATAAAAAAGATCTCATCAGCAAAAATAAATGAGTTGGTAATTGACGTACTCAATACCGTACAGCTACTAAATAAAAAAGATCAGAATATATCATTACTAAGTGGCGGCGAGCAACAACGTGTTTCATTAGCAAGGGCTATCGTAATGCAACCTCAGTTGATCTTATTCGATGAGCCATTATCCAATCTTGATTATTCTTTACGCATAGAAGCAAGAAATGAGATCAAACGTTTGCAAAAAGAGATGGGCATTACCTCGATCTATGTAACGCATGATCAATCGGAAGCGCTTTCTTTATCGGATCAGATAGCTGTATTACAAAATGGAATAGCTGCACAGACAGGAACCCCCAAAGAAATATATTTTAAACCTGTGAACAAATTCGTTGCGCAATTTGTAGGGCATTATAATTTATTTGATCAGCAATACGCAGTTGAGCTTTTTAAGTATATGATCACAGCAGCACAAACAATTGCGATATTACCTGAACACGTATCTATTCATAGAACAACAGAACGATCAACTGCAACCATAAAGGATATTTTATTTGCCGGATCATTTGTTGAGTACATCATACATTATAAAGAACTTATTATAAGGGCCATTTCCACAAATCCCGATCAATCATTTGTGATCGGGGAGCATGTTTTGTTATCTGCCAGTACAGAAAATATTCAAGTGATCATCTAACATGATAAAAAAATATTCAATAGCTAAAATATTACTCACGGGTGTGGTAGTATTTTTTGTTGTGGGGTATATTGTTTATCCGCTTTGTCAGTTGTTTATCCAGAGCTTTTCGGAAAAAGGAACGTATCGACAGTTATTTGATAAAACTGTTTTTACGGCTTGTTTTAATTCCCTATTATTATCCGTTATCAGTGTTGTTGGTAGCGGGCTAATTGGTGTTTGGCTGGCGTATGTTTTCCAGTATAAAAAATTTGCATTTAAATCTTTTTTCTCAACAATGGCATTACTGCCAATTGCCATACCGCCAATGGTTGGTGTAATGGCATTTTTATTTTTGTTAGGAGAGAATGGCCTGCTGTTAAAAATTTTACCTTTCAACGCTTTTAAGTTCGATGGATGGTTTGCTATTATTGCCTTGCATCTCTATTCTTTTTATCCGTTGTTTTTTCTTTTCGTTGGCGCAGCATTTAAAAACTTGGACAATAGCATTGTGGAAGCATCCTATACATTAGGTGGCAGAAAATTTAAAACCTTCTTCAGTATTATTTTACCACAGCTTGTTCCATCTTTAATCGGCGCATCCTTACTTACATTCATGGCGAGTATGGCTTCTTTTTCTGCACCATTTATTTTTGGCGGTGCCGACAGATTTTTAACTACCGCTATTTATTACGCCAAAATAAATGGCGATAGTGCTTATGCTGCAGTGTTGTCTATTTTACTAACAGTTATATCCATTGTATTTCTTGCATTTTTAGGATGGTACCGCAACAGGCAACCAATTAGCGGAAGAACAAAAGGTGCCATCAAAACGCAACTTTCTTTTGATAATAAAAAATACAGCTACTTTACATTTATCCTGCTGATCATTTTTTGCATTGCTATTGCATTACCTATTGTTTCATTATTTATTTTATCGTTGATTCCGGAAGGCTCACTTATGCTGCCAGGATTACATTATAGCTATAGTTTTGACAATTTTAAAAATATTTTTACTGATAACGATGCCTTACAACCATTTTTCAACAGTGTTGAAAGTTCTGTTATAGCCATTCTGTTTACATTATTAATTGGATTGGGCGTTGCCTATATTGTCAGAGGAAAAAAGAATATTTTTAAATCCCTGCTTGAAATAATTATTTCATTGCCCTATGGAATTCCCGGAACAGTCATTGCCATTTGCTTAATTCTAAGCTTTAATGCGCCTAATTTATTTTCATTCAATACCATCTTAGTAGGAACGTTTTGGATATTACCCATCGCTTATGCAGTAAGAAATATTCCTATTCTTTCCCAGGCTGTTATAGCGGGCCTGCATTCAATCGATCCTTCTATTGAAGAAGCTTCGGCCACATTGGGCGCTACTAATTTTAAAACCTGGCGGTCAATCACATTGCCTTTAATTTATCCTTCTGTCTTGCAGGGATCATTGCTTGTTTTTATTAATGCGTTTGGAGAATTTGTAGCCACGATATTATTATATAATTATTCTACTAAAACTATTTCTGTAGAAGTGTATTCACAATTAAGGTTATACAATGATGGTATTGCAGCGGCTTACGGTGTGATTATATTTTTGATAATTCTTTGCGTGGTTTTCTTTTCGCGAAGGGCACTTAATAATTCATCCGCTATCGATAATTTATAAACAAGTCGCACTATTTTATCAACAGCGATTCGCCTCCCCGAATTTTTTCTGGATATTTACCATATGTGTGGAATAGCAGGTATTATAAAGCATAACCAAAACTTCCAGGTTTTTGATAGGAATGAAATGTTATTTCAGGTCCGCACGATGGCGGATGCAGTTAAGCACCGCGGTCCGGATGGCGAAGGCTATTGGGCCAGTCAGGATGCGTCTGTTGGCTTTGGGCATCGGAGACTTTCTGTTATTGATCTTACCGAAGGTGCCGCGCAGCCGATGCATTATTTAGAACGATACACGATCGTTTACAATGGAGAGATATATAATTACATCGAATTAAAGGACCATCTTCAAAAAAAAGGATACGATTTTAAAACAAGATCCGATATTGAGGTCATTCTCGCTGCATACGACTATTGGAAAGAGAATTGTCTGGAACATTTTGATGGCATGTTCTCATTTGCTATCTGGGACGAAAAAGAACAAACCTTATTTGCAGCAAGGGACCGCTTTGGAGAAAAGCCATTTTATTATTATAAAGATGACGGGTATTTTATTTTCGCCAGCGAGATGAAGGCCCTGTGGTCCGTGGGTGTTCCTAAGCTTGCAGATGATAAGATGCTGTTGAATTATGTTACGATTGGCCATTTGCAAAATCCTGTAGATAAAGCCCAAACTTTTTTTGAAGATATTCGTTCGCTACCTGCGGCGCATTACTTGCAATTATCAAAATCTACAGGAAAAATTGTTATCAAGCGTTATTGGGATATTGACAAAAAAGCAAAAATAGCTATCACAGAAGCCGACGCTATTGAAAAACTCACTTCCTTATTAACTACCTCTGTAAAAAGAAGATTACGTAGTGATGTAGATTTTGGTACCAGCTTAAGTGGTGGCCTGGATAGTTCGTCTATTTTATCTTTGATCAATTATTTAAAAGGAGATAGCAAGAAAGTAAAAACTTTTTCCGCAGTTTTCCCTGGTTTTGAAAAAGATGAATCTCCTTTTATTCAATCTGTTGTTGATAAATTCAAGACAGATAATTTTAAAATTGAGCCAACAATAGATGATCTGATCAATGATTTTGAAAAAGTTTGTTATCACCAGGAAGAGCCTTTCTCATCTTCCAGTATTTACATACAATACAAGGTCTTTGAACTAGCGAAGCAAAACAATATAAAAGTATTATTGGATGGCCAGGGTGCAGATGAAATATTGGCAGGCTATCATAAATATTATCACTGGTACCTACAGCAATTAGCGAGCAAAGCCAAATTTGGCCAGCTAAGGCAGGAAAGAAGAGCTTTAAAAGAAAAGAATATTAAGATAGAATGGGGAGTACAAAATTATTTTGCAACTTATTTTCCTCCGCATACCGCAGTACACCTGGAAAGAAAGGAATACAATAAAATTATAAAGAGCAATGATATCAACCCCGATTTTATTGCGGCCTTGCATGGAAGAGAATGGGAGGGTATAAGGAAATCGAGCATTAATAAACTGAATGATATTCTTTATTTCAATACAATGGAATTAGGATTGGAAGAATTATTACGCTTTGCAGATAGAAATTCAATGGCACATGGAACAGAAGTTCGGCTTCCTTTTTTAAATCACAGATTGGTAGAATTTATTTTTTCTCTTCCTCCTGGTTTTAAGATACACGAGGGCTGGACAAAATGGATCTTAAGAAAAGCCATGAATAATAAACTGCCTGATAATATTGTCTGGCGAAAGGATAAGGTTGGGTATGAACCGCCACAACAAAAATGGATGACCGATCCCAGGCTGCAAGAATATATACACGAAGCAAAAAGAAAACTGGTTAATAAAGGTGTTTTGCAACAGCATCTCTTAAATAAAAAGATTTGTCCGCTTCCGGCGCATGATGCTGATAATTTTGACTGGCGATATTTAATTGCCGCACAACTGCTGTAAAAATTGCATCTTTGCAGTCTCAATTTTTTTCTATGAAGTTAGCAACCAAGATCATTCATGCCGGTGCTGAGCCGGATCCAAGTACAGGAGCGATCATGACTCCGATCTACCAAACGTCAACCTATGTTCAATCTGCTCCGGGAGTGAATAAAGGGTATGAATATGCCCGTAGCCAAAACCCAACACGTAAGGCACTGGAAGAAGCTTTTGCTGTTATCGAAAATGGCAAACACGGGTTGGCATTTAGCAGCGGCGTTGCAGCAACAGATGCCGTAATAAAATTATTGAGCAGCGGGGATGAGGTAATAGCGGGAAGCGATATGTACGGCGGCACTTATCGTTTGTTCACTAAAGTGTTTGAAAGGTTTGGTATCAAATTTATTTTTGTTGATACATCCGACCTAACAAAAATACAGGCTGCCGTTACCGCAAAAACAAAATTGATCTGGATCGAAACTCCTACCAATCCTTTAATGAGTATTACGGATATTTCGGGTGTTGCCGCTATTTCAAAAAAAGCCGGTGCATTATTGTGTGTTGATAATACATTCGCCACGCCCTATTTACAAAACCCTTTGGATCTGGGTGCTGATATTGTCATGCATTCGGCAACAAAATATTTAGGTGGGCATAGCGATGTGATACAAGGCGCATTGGTAATGAATGATGATAGCCTGAGAGAAAAATTATATTTTATTCAAAAAAGTTGTGGTGCCGTTCCCGGACCAATGGACTGCTTTTTGGTGTTAAGAGGAATTAAAACCTTACACGTAAGAATGAAACAGCATAACGAAAACGGATATGTGGTAGCACATTTTTTACGCAAGCATCCAAAAGTTGATAAAGTATATTGGTGTGGCTTTGCAGACCATCCTAATTATAACATAGCTAAAATACAAATGCGTGGTTTTGGTGGTATGATGAGCTTTACTTTAAAAGATGACAGCATTGAAGCAGCCACAAAAGTATTGTCTTCAACCAAGTTATTTTCTTTGGCAGAAAGCCTGGGTGGCGTAGAATCGCTGATCAACCATCCTGCGAGTATGACACATGCATCTATACCAAGAGAAGAAAGAATTAAAAACGGTTTAACAGATGGTTTGATAAGATTAAGTGTAGGCATTGAAGATGCAGATGATCTGGTAGAAGATTTAAAACAAGCGATAGCCTGATGAACGATGGACAATAATAAGCTGAAAGATTTTTTAGATAAAAAGGTTGATGAATATAATCAACCTTCTTTTATTAAAGATGATCCCATTTGTATTCCACATTCATTTACAAAAAAGCAGGATATAGAAATTGCGGCTTTTTTCGCTTCTATTTTTGCCTGGGGAAACCGTACTACGATCATTAACAAGAGCAGGGAGTTAATGATTTTGATGGATAATGCTCCGCACGATTTCTGTGTAAATGTAAGCGATAAAGAACTAAAAAAACTGTTGGGGTTCAAACACCGAACATTCAATGATACCGATCTGTTGTATTTTGTTGAATTCTTGCGATTTCATTATGCTAGCAATGAATCACTGGAAACGGCATTCACTAAATGGATGAGCAAAAAGGACGCGACAACTGAAAATGCATTGAAAGGGTTTTATGAATATTTTTTTTCGCTGGAGCACGTACCGGCCAGAACAAGAAAACATATTGCCTCTCCGGATAAGAATTCTACCTGTAAAAGGCTGAGTATGTTTTTAAGATGGATGGTACGCACTGATAAAAAGCAGGTAGACTTTGGCATTTGGAAAAACATTTCTCCTGCGCAATTGATTTGTCCTATTGATGTTCATGTGGCAAAAGTTGCCAAGCGTTTAAATATATTGCAACGTACGAAGATAGATTGGGAGGCAGCAATAGCGTTGACAGAATATTTACGAACTTTAGATAAGAAAGATCCGGTAAAATATGATTTTGCCTTATTTGGAATAGGTGTATCTGAACCAAGACGTATGTAATTTCTTTTATGCAGAAAGAAGTAATAGATAATATCAAAAAAGACATGGCAATTGCATTGCCCGATGAGATTTCTTTGTTGGAGCTAGAGGAGAAATTAACGGTATATGCCAACCTGCTTATTCAAAAAGATTTTCAAAAATTAGTTACCCTTTTATATCGTATTGATGTTAGCGAAGCTAAGTTGAAATATTTATTACAATTGCGGGCTGATGAAAACGCAGGTAATATCATTGCAAAATTAATTATTGAAAGACAGATACAAAAAATGAAAAGCCGCCAACAATTTGGCAAGAGTAATACCGATATTCCCGAAGAAGAAAAATGGTAAGCAGTTATTCAAATATTTTTTCTTCTCTGGTCAATTGTCCCGCTTCATTTATTCCTTCGATCACTACCCTGATCTTTTTACAATTATCGCTATTATAAAATGGAATGGTTATCCTGCGATTGTTTTTATCCATTAATAAAAAAGGATTCCAGTAAAGCGTAGCACGGTAATCATTTTCTTTGGTGATAGAATCGTTGGCATAATCAGGCGAATAAAATTCTTTTATTGCTGAATAACCATTAATAAGCGTGTAGTCCAATCCTTTTACTGATGAAGTAAGATCTGAACCATTCTTTGTATAGATAGAAATAGCACCACCTTGGCCACTTGTTGTACGACTGCCGAAATCACCCATAAAAGGAGGTCGAAAAACTTTGATCATTGCAATATCATTTACTGAAAGTGTTTTGATCTGATTGACATCAGAGCTTATTTCATTTACAAAAAGACTTGTATTACTACCGCGCCAGGTTACAGAACCATTACCGATTATTGATACCTGAAGTCCTGCAACCTTGCTTTGTAAGTAAGTCAGAATATCCGGAGCGCCTTTAGCAAACTCGTTATCGTCATTAAAAAATGTCATCCCATCTCCACCACTAAAGAATCCGGAAGTGTATTCTGCATCCATTTTTTCATGTACCGTTTTTTTTCTTGCTATAACGGTAACTTCTGCCAAGGATTTTATCTTATTTTCTTTAATAAGATCCTGTTTTAATAAATTAGCGATCACTTTATTTTTTCTAGCAGCAATACTGTCAGGCTCAATAGCAGGATACATTGAAAAAGGCAATAATTGAACCGGAGGTTTTGCATAAGTGTTGTCGAAAGAGAAACTGGCAATAGAAGTAAATCGTTTATCCAAATCGTTGTTAAACTGATAATATAAACGAGCCGTGTCAAAGAAAGAGATGCCATCTGTTTTAAACGTCCCATCCTTATTAACAGGAATAGTTATTATTTCAGATCCTCCTGTTTTATTTTTTAGAATGGTGGTTAGTTCCTTTCCCGTCAATGAATTTGGTGATAACCCATACACTTTCCCCTGTAAAAATAGGGACTGCTCCGGAAGATGATTTATCTGTGGCCATTTATCAGCAAGCAAATTTTCCCATTTAAATCTTCTCCAGCCATTCGTCATCATTACAAGATCCAATTGCTGTTTTACTGAATCCTCATCGCTTGAAAAATAGTAAGCAGGATTGTATACATAGCCTTTCAGGTCACTGGTCAATAATAATTGCGAAAAAATATTTTCCTGCTGATCTGAAGCTGCAGGGTTTAAATTTTCATCCGTAACGGAAATAGAAAGATTGCTAAGCAAGCTACCACCGACATCCACCTGTAAAGTATTATGCCCTCTTTTGGTGATGTCTTTTTCTATGGCATGCAGGTCCGTTATGAAATAATAGTTACCATGATTTATAAATAAAATTCTTTCTGCAACAGGTATTTGCGCTGCATTAAAAACGGTGACCTGTACTATTCCGTCAGCAAGACTATCAGTGGGGATAGGAGCTGTAATAGTTGTCCTTCTAGCCATGTTTACTGTGGCACTATATATAAGCTGTTGCTGCATTTGCGCTACTATATAGTAAGAAGTAAAATTTTCACCAACACTATCGGGCCTGGTCAGCGAAAAAGTAACATTGTTATTACTGTTATTTATGCTCAGTACAACACCTTCTTTTTTTGCATCGGGCAACGCCGTCTCATGTGCGAGCCCTTTTTTATCTTTCCACACAGCTTTATATTGTACATCCGGTAATGGTGTAAATAAAAAATAACCCATGCCATCATGCACGGCTGAAAAGGCTGTGATCTTATTTCCTTTATTATCGGTTACATTTCCATTTATAACAATGGGAGTGCCATCCTGATCATTTGCTTTAAATGCTACCCTTGAAGTAACGCCTGTTACCAGATCTCCGCCTTCGGGAAAAAAATGCAGGCTATATGAAAGAGGGATGCTGGGTTTTTTAGTTGGATGTATAGCGGAAAGTATACGAATGGACTTAGTATAAAAAAAAGAAGAATCAAAATTCAACATCCAGGCTGTATAAGCGCGGACATAAACTAAGGGATTACTCATCGTATCCGGCAATTCAAAATTAGATGATGCACCCCCCAGTACAACGGGCATTACTCTTCTTTGCAAAATTTTTCCTTTTGAGTCGACCAGCTCAGCATACATAATTTTGCTTATTAAAGAAGGCATGTTGGCAGAAGTGAGGTAGGCCTTAAACCAAATTTTTTCTCCGGGATTATAATAAGAACGATCAAAATGTAAATAGACCTTTTCCTGTGGGTAAGCAGAATCCAATCTGTTTAATAAGGAATCAAGCCGTTGGGTATAACCGCTGGTTACAATTGTTATCGAAAGAAAAAAAGAAAAAAGTAGTTTAAATAAACGGCCGCTCATCATTTGCTGTGTCAATTTTTACATAACAAAATACGTCATGTTTACTTATAAAAGCTTTAATAGTATGCTAAAGCTGCTATTTTATTGAGGGTATTCGTAAATACATATTTCTACCCTTCGGTTTTCCCATTGCTGGTAGGGATCACTGTCATCTGCAACAGGTATTTTGGAACCCCAGTAAGATACCCGTATACGATCAATTAAAACGCCATAACTATTCATATAATCGCGTGTAAGAAAGGCCCGCTCCTGAGATAGTTTTTGCGCAGAGGTTTCTGACCCTATCCTTTCACTGTAACCAGATATGCCAATATATAAATTACTATCGCTTTTCAGGATCTCTCGTATGTGATCGAGAATATCAAATGACGCGCTGTTGAGTATGACCTGGTTGGGGTCAAAATAAATAGTATAACAATCCAGCACTTTATCTGTATCGTTAATTTGTGATGGCGGCTTTGTCGTAATGGTTTGTTCTATGCTATTGGTATCGATACCATTTTCGGCTATTATTTCCCGGTTGTTTTTTTCTATGATAGCATTTCTATTTTTATTTTGCCTCGCTTTATTATTGTTTAAGGTATCGGCTATCTCTTTGTTGGCTACTTCCTGATTGTTTTTTCTGGCAATAGCTTTCTCTGCTATTTTATTATTATTCGTAGCCGTATCGGTTACGTTATTAGGAGTAATTATTGCTTGCCAGTCATTTGCCCTGTTATTATTTTCAGCTTTTTTGTGAGTGGCACTAGTTGAATTATTATTCGTATTGATAATCTGCTTGTGCTTCTTATTAGCATTTCCATTATTCAAGGCAATAGTATCAGTAGCATTATTGTCATTCGTTACTTCCTGATTATTATTTACCCTGGCGGCTTTTTTATTTTTATAGGTAGTCTTGCCTTTTACTAAAATGTGTAAAGTGGTTCCGTTTACAGTAGTCGAGTCGTTATCGTTGTTGTTACTTGCTTGCTGATCGTTATTTTTAGCAATGACTTTTTCATTATTTGTTTTATTATCTGCGAATAATGTAGAATCATTCACATTGCCTTTCACCAAAATATTTAAGTGGCCACCGGTAACGGTGTCGTTTAGATTATTATTATTGTTTACTTGTTGTTTATTGCTTTCACCAATAGTGTTTTTATTCAAGGCGGTATCACCCTCATTATTACTACTTGCAACTTCCTGATTATCGTTTGTGGTAGGAGCCTTTTTAGTTGTAGCAGCCACATTGCCTTTCACCAAAATATTTAAGCGGCTTCCCATTACAGTATCATTTGTGACAGTACTATCGCTTGCCCGCGGATTATCATATACGTTGATGTAAGCTTTGTTATCGGTAACAGCAATGGCAGAATCATTTATATTTTTCTTTCTGCCTACAGCCTTTTTATTTTTACCTACTATTTTATTGCCAGAAGCTACATATTGTTCTGCATTAGCAACAACAGGTTTTGGTTTCTTTTGATATACCGCAATCTCTACCCTTCTGTTTTTCCATTGTTCGATTTTATTCTTTTTATTTACCAGTGGCCTTGTGGCACCCCAATAGTATATCTTCATCCGGCCTCCCGGCAGATTACTATTTACTAAATAATTTTTAACAGTGATAGCCCTTTCTGCAGATTGTTCTTTAGCAGTTTTTTTCTGGTTGTTCTTATCGCTATACCCTGATATCTTTATATGTAATGTTTTGTTTTCTTTTAAGAGTTGTCGTATTTTATTAAGTGTAACGAGCCCTTTCCTGTTGATTGAAATTTTATTGGGATCGTAATAGATATAATAAGACATTGTATCGCCATTCACGTTGTCTGCAGCCAAAGTTTCATCAATGGGGATCGGACAACCTTTGTATTGAGGTAAACCGGCTACCGTAGGACATCTGTCTACTTCATCATTAACACTGTCTCCATCGGTGTCAGGGATCGGACAGCCATTGTATCTTCTAAAGCCTGCCACAAAAGGACATTTATCTTCCTCATCATTAATACTATCGCAATCGGAATCGGGGATCGGACAACCATTGTATTTTTTTAATCCTGCAACAGTAGGGCATTGGTCTACTTTATCAAGCACACTATCACAATCGGCATCTTCCGTATCATCTTTTGGAAGGTCGGCTTTCTTCTTTTTTCGTTCATTCAAATAAATACCGAGCGTAAGGCCGATTACCTGATTTTTAAATGATCCTGCATACGTTGGATCCTGATAAAAATTTTGTAGGCCCCTGCTGTAATTCGCAGTAATGAACGAACCTCCTAAGTACACACCTGTCAGCACATCCATTCCATAATCAAAAGTTGTGTATTTACCAGGACCGGTACCTGTGTTTAAATTACTCGTGCTGGTTGAGGTATAATAATTATTAGGGCCAATGGTAGTAGAACTTTCCTGACCGCTATAAAAAAAAGATAAGTAAGGCCCTAGCCCAACAATGAGCGCAACTTTTTTTGCCAATGCAAACTTGTAAACAAAATCCAGTGGAAGATCAATGTAATTAACAAACTGTGTAGCGGTGGTAGCCGTATCGCCGGCCTTGTTAGATTGTGAAAATTTTCTACCCTTATTAGAAAATTCTATGCAGGGTTGAAAATAGAATTTTGATTTGGGCGCCAAAGGAAGATCGGCCATAAAGCCAATATGAAAACCAACTCTTGGCAAATATCCGTTTTTTAGATTGCTAAAATTGGGCTGGTTACTTGTCTCTAATACCGTGGACTCATTCACACCTCCCTCGATCGCTATTCTAGCTTGAGCATGGGTGGAAAAATTTATACCAAAAACTAAAACGAACGCAATTACAAATCCTTTCATGGATTTTATGGTTGGTACCATGAATATTTATACAAGTTTGCGTGAAACTAGTAAATGTTTTCGGCTGAAGACCCCTACTAGTTTCACACACCTGTGTATAAGTATGAATTGCGTGAAGTGATTAGAAATGTTACGCCAGATCGATCTCGAAATTTGCAAGATCTACAAATTCCTGTAAGCGTGTGTTGATATCGGCTTTAGTGATCTCTTTGATACGATCCGTCCCAAATTTTTCTACACAAAAGCTTGCCATGGCGCTTCCTACAATGATGGCTGTTTTCATGTTGTCAAAACTGATGTCTTTTGTTTTTGCCAGATGCCCGATAAAACCTCCCGCAAAAGTATCCCCTGCACCTGTTGGATCAAATACTTCTTCTAACGGTAACGCAGGAGCGCAGAAAACCTGGTTTTTATGAAATAACAATGCACCGTGCTCGCCTTTTTTTATGATCAGGAATTTAGGTCCCATTGCCTGAATAATTTTTGCCGCTTTAACTAAAGATGTTTCTCCGCTTAATTGCCTGGCTTCTCCGTCATTTACCAATAACACATCTACTTTTTTTAATACTGTTTTCAGGTCATCTAAAGCTATGTCCATCCAAAAATTCATCGTATCCATTACGATCAGTTTTGGCCTGGTCTTTAATTGATTGATCACGCTCAGCTGAATAGCAGGAGATAGGTTGCCTAACATTAAAAACTCAGCTCCCTGATAACTATCCGGAACAATCGGGTTGAAATCGGCCAAAACATTCAGGTCGGTTATCAATGTATCACGCGTATTCATATCCAGGTGGTATTTACCACTCCAGAAAAATGATTTTTTATCAGCAACGATTTCTACGCCATCCAATTGAACACCACGTTTTTTTAAACTGTCCATTTCCTCTTTCGGAAAATCATACCCAACAATAGAAATTTGCTGAATAGGGGTTACAAAATAGCCCGCAGCGTATGCTACATAAGTGGCAGAGCCACCTACTATTTTTTCTGCTTTTCCAAAAGGGGTTTCGATGGTATCAAAAGCCATGGTTCCAACTGTAATTACTGACATATCAAAGTTTTATTTTATAAATTTGTACTGAAAGGCAAAAGTAATGTTTTGCAAAGTAATCTTAAATGGAATTTTATGCTTTTACAATTACATCCTGTTAATCCGCAACCAAGGTTGATCAAGCAAATTGTAGAATGCCTGAAAGATGGAGGAGTCATTGTATATCCTACAGATACTATTTACGGACTTGGTTGTGATATTGGCCAGCATAAAGCTATTGAGAGAATTTGCAAAATAAAAAATGTTGATCCGCAGAAGGCGCAACTTTCTTTTATCTGCAGTGACCTGAGCCATTTGAGTGATTACACTAAAAGTATTGATACGCCGTTATACCGGATGCTCAAAAATTATTTACCCGGCCCATACACTTTCATTTTACCGAGTAGTAAACAGGTTCCTAAAATTTTACAAAGTAAAAAAGCAACAATTGGTTTGCGGGTACCTGATAATGTTATTTGCCATCAAATTTTAGTAGAATTAAATAATCCTATTTTAAGTGCGTCATTGCCGGGTGATATGACAGAAGATTATACCGATCCTGAGATCATTTTTGAGAAATTTGAAAATTTGGTTGATATCGTTGTTGACGGTGGTACCGGTGGTATTGTCCCATCAACAATTGTTGACTGTACGACTGACGAATGGGTTATTACAAGACAAGGAGCCGGACAATGGCAAGCGTGATTGTATAATCAGGAGTAAACTGTCAGTACGATATCATCGACCTCTACCACATCAGTATTTATTTTCATCGGTTGAATATTAAAACTTTTTCGATGGTATTTAGTTATACCATGTTCTTCTATCGCTTTGCGATGAATAGCTGTTCCATATCCTTTATTTTGATCCCAGCCAAAATGCGGAAATTCGTTATGCAGTTGTTGCATGTATTCATCCCGGTATGTTTTTGCTAAAATACTGGCCGCAGCAATGGAAGCATATTTACCATCTCCTTCAATAATACATTTATGTTTGATCTCTTTATATGGCATAAACCGATTGCCATCAACCAACAATAGTTTGGGTGTAATGGCTAATTTATCCAAACATTGATGCATGGCTTTGAATGACGCTTGTAAAATATTGATAACATCAATTTCATCATTATCAACACTGGCAACCGAATAAGCGATACTTTCCTTTTCGATGATGGGCCTTAAAATATCACGGTCTTTTTCTTTAACCTGTTTGCTGTCGTTTAATAAGGGATGAAAAAAATCTTTGGGTAAAATAACAGCCGCTGCAAAAACAGGACCTGCATAACAACCCCGGCCGGCTTCATCTAGTCCTGCTTCGATTAATCTTTTATATAAAAAAGGAGATAACATTGCAAAGGCAAAAGTAGAAAGTTAAAAATAAAAAGTAACAATTTTTAATTAACAATAGGGTACTGCACTTTCTTATTCCTTATTTTTTGTTTCTTATTTCTTATTCTCTCTTTACTAACTTTGCAGCAATTTATTTTCATGCGCCTGATCAAAAATTGGATAATAGCTACTTTTATTCTTACTTTTTTAGTAATAATTGCTGGTGGTGTTGTAAGAACGACTCAAAGTGGTATGGGCTGTCCGGATTGGCCAACTTGTTTTGGCAGATGGATACCGCCAACGAATGCTTCCGAGCTACCACCGGATTTCGAAAAGTATTTACACAAACAAGATATTGACCATACGTTTAACGTGTACCATACCTGGATAGAATATATCAATCGGTTATCCGGCGCTTTACTTGGCTGGTTTGCGATCATACAATTAGTATTACTATTCTTTAAAAAAGACATCTACCCAAAAGCGTATAAATTATCACTGGCTTATTTTGGCGTGGTAGTTATAACCGGGTTGTTCGGCGCCCTGGTTGTAAAACTGAATTTAGCGAGTGCCAGTATATCTGTTCATTTATTATTGGCCGTTATTCTGTTAGAGATCCAGCTTGCTGTTTTGCTATCTTTTCAATCCAAATTATTTTCTATACCGGTAGATAAGAAGCTGATAAAAATGCTCTTTGCATTTCTCATCATATTATTGATACAAGTAGTACTGGGTACAAGAGTAAGAATGTATGTGGATGAAGTTTCCAAAGCATTTCATTATGGGGATAGAGGCGAGTGGCTGGCAGATCAACCAATTAGTTTTTTGGTGCACCGAAGCTTTTCATGGATCGTATTACTAACGGCATTATTCATGGGGTGGTATTGTAAAAATATTCCAGCCATACGCAATAAAATTTTTGTTTTGGATGGAATCATCCTGTTAAGCATGGTAACGGGCATCATATTGTTTTATGCTAACATGCCTGCTGTGGCACAGCCTATCCATTTATTGTTGGCAAGTCTGGCTATTACACAAACAATAGCTGTTTTGCTACAAATGCAATCGAAACAAAACATGGTTTCCCTTTAAATTGCGTATAAATAAAAGTCTCAAACAAACTCTTTAGCATCCTTTTTTTGTGTACATTTAGGTAACAAGCTTTATGATAATGCGCCGGTTGCTAACTGACATCTATTACTCTTTTCCTATACAATTGTTGGTATTACATTTTCGTAAATACCAGGTCATATTATTATTCTGGCTATTACTGGTAAGTACTATCGATAGTGGCTTCATGAAAAATTTTGGTGCGGATGCCTTGTTTTTTGTTCCTGAATATCTGGGCAATGTAAATGCGTTAAGTGCTGCTATTATCGGCGTTGCAATGGGTGTATTTTTTATGAGCTGGAACATTACCACCTTCATTTTACACAGCAAACGCTTTAAATTTTTAGCCACTGCGTCTAAACCTTTTTTAAAATATTGTATCAATAATGCCATACTGCCTTTAGCATTTTTGATATTTTATTTGGTACGGGTGTTTCAATTCAACATGCATAAAGAATTGATGAGTGTAGGTGATATTATGGCCTTGGTTGGAGGTTTTATGGGTGGGCTCACTTTACACATTGCTTTTTCATTTGGTTATTTTTTTGGTGCTGATAGAAGGATCCTTCGGGAGATCACACCTGTAGTAGAAAATTCTGAAGCATTCAAAGCGCAATTTGATCCAACAAAAAATCAACAAAAAGACGGGTTCGGCTTAAAAGTAGGCTACTATTTAAGTACGCGTTTTAAGTTAAGAAAGGCCCGTGTAGTATCTCATTATAACCAGGATTTTTTAGATACCATCTTTAAGCGACATCACTTTGCCGGCATGATCGGCATCATGCTCGCTTTCATTTTCTTAATAACGATTGGTTTTTTTCTTGACGTAAGATTTTTCCAGGTACCTGCTGCTGCCAGTGTTATTATATTTTTTGCTGTAATGCTTGCCGTAATTGGCGCACTGACTTATTTTTTAAAAAGCTGGAGCATATTATTTGTGATCGGCCTGGTGATCGTTTTAAATATATTATATGGTGCCGATATCATAGACCCGCGCAATAAAGTGTACGGACTTAACTATAATAATGTAGCTGAAAGGCCGGTGTATGACAGGGATGAGTTGCAAAAATTATGCATGCCTGCAAAAATGGAGGCTGATAAAACCAATATGTTGCAGGTATTGGAAAACTGGAAAAAGAAACAACAATCGGATAAACCGGTCATGATCTTCATCAATGTTAGCGGCGGTGGTTTACGTAGTGCCACATTTGTAATGAATACTTTGCAAAAATTGGATAGCATCACTAATGGCGCATTGATGCAGCATACTTTTTTGATCAGTGGGGCAAGTGGAGGCATGTTGGCAGCAACTTATTACAGAGAACTGTATCGCGAAAAAATAAAAGGACAAGATATAGACCTGAATGATAAGCGGTATACCAATAACATTACACAAGACCTGCTTAATCCTATTTTTTCTTCAATGATAGATAGGGATATTTTTTCGCCCGCACAAAAATTTTCGGTAGGCAAATACAGTTATATAAAAGACAGGGGCTATGCTTTTGAAGAAAAGCTAAAAGATAATTCCGATGGTATTCTTAACACGCAAATAAAAGATTATGTGGCAGATGAAAAAGCTGCAATCATTCCAATGATCATCTTTAACTCTGTGGTTACGATCGATGGCCGCAAAATGATGATTGGTACGCAACCGATCAGCTTTATGATGAAACCTGCAGCTTTCGAAAATGACATGAACATCATGCCGGATGGAATTGATTTTGCCGCCCTCTTTGCAAAACAAGACCCGATGAATGTGCGTGTACTTACCGCGTTACGAATGAATGCCACGTTTCCTTATATCCTGCCTAATGTGTGGCTGCCCACTCAACCGATTGTTGATGTGATGGATGCAGGGTTAAGAGATAATTTCGGACAAGAAACAACACTGCGGTTTGTAGAAAATTTTAATGACTGGATACAAAAAAATACGGGCGGGATAATCATATTGCAAATACGTGATCGGCAAAGAGATGGTTGGCAGAGTCCTCTGGAAAATGGTTCTATCACTGATATTTTAACCAAACCCGGAACGATCCTTCAACACAACTGGTACAAATTTCAGGATTATACACAAACTGATCAGTACAGTTATTTAAAAGATACGACCGATGATAAGATCCATCGTATCACTTTTAATTATATTCCTGAAAATGAAGACATGAGTGCTGCGCTGAATTTTCATTTAACAGCCGCTGAAAAGCAAGATGTGATCGCATCTTTTAATACATCGCCTAATCAGGCAATGCTTAAAAAATTACTCAAATTAATAAAGTAGTAAACTAAAGATTAAAAAACGTGGTCCTGCATTTCGGCAGTTTCTCTTAAAGCGACTTCATCAAATACTGATTCTTTATTAGCGATCGCTTCTCTTAACACATCATTGATAGTTACCACACCTTTAAACCCTTTATTGTCAAATACAAGCAGGTAACGTGTTTTATGGCTATTTAGTAACTGCATGCATTTTTCAACGCTTTCATCCAGGTTAACCATTGGTAAAGACGTGCTCATTACATCGCTTACGGGACAGCTATCACTGTGCAAACCTTTTAAAATTACATTTCTACTATAATCCCTCTCAGAAAAAATACCACTGAATGTATTATCCTTCATTACTATCAAATAACTAAGGTTAACAGAATTCATCATTTGCAAGGCCTCAATAACCTTTGCATCCGGACTAATAGTATTAAAAGCTGGCGCTTTATTTTCTAAGATGTCTGAAACAGTACGCATATGAGTATATATTTTAAGTTAATAAATTACTTGTGGGGATTGATAAGATTGTAATGAAAGACAGACTCTCTTTTAATAAATGGCATTGGGCTGAATTATCGTTTTAATTTTGCAAGATACCGGCTTCGGTTTTTTATAGCATCATCGTTGCGTCGCAAGCACTTCATCGTCACACCTTTGAGCCTCTCTCAAAGTTAACAATTATATTGTAACAACCTACAACTTCTATATTTATTATTAGGGTTGCAAAAGCCGGAAGGCGTTGGGTATAACCTTAATGGTCAGCAGTTCAGCGGTAACGGCCGGCTCTCCATCGATATGCAATGGAGCGATTGCCGGGTTTTCTATAATAAGCTCATCAGTTTGAAAATAAAGAATATCTTTTTTATGAAAACCTTCATTTTTATACTGGTCCACTCTTCCTGAAAATACTTGTCTGGCCAGCGCCCAAACTATCTTTAGCTTGCTCATTTTTTTGACTACCACAATATCCAGCAGGCCATCACGTAGACTGGCTTTGGGTGCAATCGTGAAATTGTTCCCGAATTGATTACCATTAGCTATACTGATAAAATAAGCGTCCGTTGTAAAATGGGTTTCTTTGGTAGCTATTTTAAATAAATAGGGCGTTGCTTTTATGAAATTTTTTAGGCCTTGTTTCATATAAGTAAATAATCCTCTTTTCGATTGCTTGGCAAAATCGTGTGCAACCTGTGCATCAAACCCTACACCGCAAAGCATACAACTAAAATTTTCATTTATCAGGAGAGAATCAATATAAGAAGCTTTTCCTGCAAAAATAATGTCAAGCGCTTTAACAGGGTCTTTTGGAATTTTTGCAGCAAATGCCAGTCCGTTGCCTGAACCCATGGGTATAATGCCAATATTGATATTTATATTGATCAGGGCAGACGCTACCTGATTTACAGTGCCATCACCACCACAAATAATAATATCGGTGATCTGTTCGGCAGTAATTTTTTCTTGCAAAAAATGATACTCTCCTGCTGCATTGGTAGATAGTATTTGGAAAGGAATAGCAAGCGCCTGTGTTTTTTGTTCGATCGTTTTTAGCAAATTCTTTTTGCCTTTTGTGCCGGAGATCGGGTTAACTAAATAAATGAATTTACGCTGCATATGATGATTGCTACTGCAAGATTACCCAAAATAATTGGTCCGCAAGCAATTGCGGTTATAAAAATCCAACTCCATTTTTATCTGTGAACATCAGTCTTTAAGTATATTTGCGCCGCAATGGGACAAAAGAAATTAAAGCGTTTTGCGGAGATCAAAACATTTACCAATGTGTTGGAGTATCCAAATGATATGCCGGGCCAATGGAGGCATTTCTTTAAAAATGATAACCCTTTGGTGCTGGAACTTGCGTGTGGGAGAGGAGAATATACTGTCGGCTTATCAAAATTATATCCTGCAAAAAATTTCCTGGGCGTTGATATTAAAGGCAACCGGATTTACATAGGCGCAAAAAAATGTTTGGATGAAAAGTACACCAATGCGGCCTTTCTTCGAACACAAATAGAAATGTTGCCCACTTATTTTAATGTATCTGAGGTGGATGAAATATGGATCACTTTTCCTGATCCGCAGCTACGGACTTCGCATGCAAAAAAACGGTTGACGCATCCGCGTTTTTTAAGATTGTACCAGCAACTGCTTAAACCAGATGGCGTTATTCATTTAAAAACAGATTCTCCAAAATTATATGGGTTTACGAAAAAGGTTATACAATTGTATGGGTTAACAACAATGGATGATTGTGATGATGTCTATTCTAAAAGCGACAAACAGGAATTAAAAATAAAAACACATTACGAGGGGCTTGACATTGCCCAAAGCAATAAAATATATTATCTACAATTCAAATTGCCTGCGATCATTGCATCTATTGATGAACAGCTTCAGGATGAATTAAAATTAACAGAGACTGAGCAATGAACCTTTTATCATATCAAAATGGATACACCACTTATAAAAGGCGAACATTTTTATTACAATGAAGAGGGCCTTATTGTATTTACAGCTTTATTTCATTTGAATAAAGGGTTTTGTTGTGGCAATGGTTGTAAACATTGTCCCTATGATTTTAAAAATGTTCCGGAGCCAATACGCACCGAATTATTATCTTTAAGGAAGGATGAAAAAAGCAACGACTAAAAAAAAATCTCCATCAAATAAAAAGGAAGAAAAACCCCGTATAAAAGGTGCCGCCAAAGAGTATTCTTTTTTTCAGGATGTATTTGATGTAGTTCGACAAATTCCCAAGGGAAGAGCTACCTCTTATGGAGCTATTGCTAATTATATCGGTACTAAATTATCTGCAAGAATGGTTGGCTGGGCAATGAATTCGGCACATATCGTCAAGCCGAAAGTGCCGGCACACCGAGTAGTAAACAGAAATGGAATGCTTACGGGAAGGCATCATTTTTCTACGGCAACCCTGATGGAAGAACTATTAATAAAAGAAAAAATAAAAGTCAAAGACAATACGATCGTCGATTTTGAAAAAATATTTTGGGATCCTGCGCAAGAGCTTACCTTGTAACAAATAACAATCAAAAATTTCAGCAAATCAATAATGGAAACTGTTCAGGGAAAAATTACTTTTATACACCATGAGAAGCAATATGCTACCATTGAGTATACACAAAATGGTAAAACAAAAACGATCAATGGTAATATTTCAGAAGCGGAACAGCTGAGATTAAAAGAACTAAAGATCATTCAAAAAATTCACCATTATAATATTGGAGATGAGGTGAGTTTTATTGTTGCCTTATCTGCCAGAGGCGATAAACAGATCGCGGATTGCTTACAATTTCTTTTCAATAATGAATTGGATAATATTATCAATAAAGCAAACATTGAAAATAGATTGGTCGGCTATCTTAAAAAGGTAGACGATGATTATTTTGTAAAAGAAACCAGCAGCTATATTTTGTTTCCGCTTATTTTATCTCCCTGGGAAATAAAGCCACAAACAATAAAAGTAAATGAGCCGGTATTTTTTAAATTAGATAATTTAAAGAAAACAGGTAAACATACGGCTTCTATGTTCAGAAGTGAATATATCCCTGATTTTTTAACAGCAATGAATTATTTTAAAAAGAAAACCGTTGTTGAGGCTATAGTCTACAATGTAAGTCCGCATGCTGTTTATGTAAACGTTATCAGCGATAAGATCCAGGCAAAAATTACGATGGAAAAAGAAATGGGGGCTATGGCCGATGTAAAGATCGGAGATAAGATACCTGTAAAGATCACTTACTTAAGCGGGTTAAAAATTATAATAGAAAGAGTATAGCGTTACAACTGCGTAGCTTCTTCATCACTTAGTTCTAACTGGAACACGATCTTTTCTTTTGACGGAGACAACATTAAATAGATCATCACCAAAGCACCTGCTAAAAACAGAAATGAATAATCACCGGTGAGTAGAAATCCAAGAATAGTAAAAAGGCAGGGTCCTTCAATTAATGCGTATTGGATAATACAAGCGCCACGGTAAGCTTCTAATTTTGTTGAAAGTGTTGTTTTCATTTCTTTAATTGAAGTGATCCGCATTTTAAAAATGGCGTTTCCTATAATAAAACCTCCAACAGAAAGTATAATAGATATTATTTGTAATGGCTTTTCAAGTCCCGTTTGTTTTACATTGATGAAATTATTATAGACCAGAAAAAAAGCAATTGTACCCAATATGATCTGGCTTACTAAAAACGTTTTATGTAATATGCTCAATGTTTTAATATTACTATTTTCCGGATTTGTTGGTATCATAGGTTTTTATTTAGTTGTTAACTATAATAAGGACTTATCATTACATATACAATTACTCCGCTAACAGCTACGTAGAACCAAAGCGGCCAGGTTATTCTTACCAATCTTTTATGTTCTTCATATTCTCCGATCAAAGCGCGGTAAGCGGTAAATAAAACGAATGGAAGGATGATCGCTGCCATCGGAATATGTGTGGCAAGAATGATGTAATAAAATATCCTTGCGTTTCCGGCCAGCACTTTTTCATCCGGACTTAAAATCCCATCATGATTTAGATCGCCAAATTTTGTTTCACCTGCAAATAAATGATGGCATATATACGACACAAGAAACAAGACGGATAATACAATTGCCGTTAACATTATCTTTTTATGCAGGGCATATTTTTTCTGCTTGGCAGTAATTAGCCCAACGATGAGTAATAAAGCCACTATTGAATTAATGATAGCATTCACCAGGGCAAATACATGAACATTAAAGCCAAGGTTCATTTTTAATTTATACTGGCTTAAAAAAGCAACTGCTGCAAATACTACAACGGAAACTATCCATATCAACTTTTTTGCCTGGGTATCATTTTTTTGTAACGAAGGTTCTGGTAACATAAATCTATGCGATGTTTTTATTTTAGCTTCTCTCAAACAGGTCATTTAAGAAATCACCAAAGGTTCTTTTTTTATTTTTTTCTAACATTAATAATGGAATATCTCTTACCAGTTTTGCCTGTTCCAGCGTATCAAAACCATTGTACCAACCTCTAACAACTCTATCTCTGTCTAATAAAAAGAAATTTTCTGTGTGTATGAAAGTCGTATCGATATTAGTATCGGCTACGCTTGCTTTTAATTCATGCAATCCAAAATCATAAATATCTTTTTTATTGCCGGTTACAAACCACCAGCTATCATGATTGGACGTATAGCGATTGGCAAATTTTCGTAACTGTTGAACTGAATCATGCTCAGGATCGATACTTATAGAAATGAACTGAACAATACTGTCATTGTCATTTGGAAATGACCTTTGCAAACGCGCCATTGCTTTTGCCAAACCCGGACAAACACTTGGACAACGTGTAAAAAAGAAATCGATCACCAGTATTTTGCCTTTAAGCGAATCAAGGGTCACGGTTTTTCCCAGCTGGTTAATGAAGGTCATATTTTTTGCCTGGTGCCATATTGTATCAGTGATCGCTTTGCCATTATCCTGTGTAACAGCTATGCTATCGTAAAAATAACGCCGGGGCATTTGGGTATCTCTCTCGCTGTAATATTTAACAGCCCAATAGCCGGTAAGCGGCATAACGATGGCTAGCAGTATTCCTAAAATTGCCCTCTTATTCATGTTAATTTTGGCTTGTTGGTAACAAAAAACCATTGCAAAGGTGCAATGGTTTTGGCATATAAATCGTTAATTAATGATTATTCTTTAACTTCTTTTGGAGCTGGAGCAGCCTGTTCCATATCAGCTGGCCTGTTGTACCTGTTACGTAATGTTTTCCAACTGTTTCCATCAACCAGGAAAGCGGTAATGAACCAAATGAATAAACAAAGAGGTACTACGATGGTCATGATCAGGTTTCTAACTTCACTGCCTAAATGCATGAAAACAGAAACAATATAATAAGCTTTTGCTAGCGTTAAAATACATACCATTCCTTTAAAGGCTAATACAACAGATGCATGCGCTTCTTCACCTCCCAGTTTTATATTATATATAGTTAACCCTATTGTTAATTCAATAACTGTAAGCGCTGATAACAACCAAAAGGTTCTCCAAATTACTTTTGTATCTGCAGCGTGTTCCGGTGCAAAGGTTACTTCCGGTGATATAACATTGTGGTCGCTCATAAATTCTGTTATTTTAAGTACTAAATTTTTAAATTATTCTTGTGTTAAACCAGGTAAAAGCAAAGGAATACAAATACCCATACCAGATCAACAAAATGCCAGTATAGCCCTGCTTTTTCGATCATTTCATAATGTCCGCGCTGATCAAAATGCCCTAACCTGGTTTTGATATACATGATGATATTGATGATCACACCACTAAATACATGGAAACCATGGAAGCCTGTAATTTCAAAAAAGTAACTACCAAAAGCTATTGGCCCCGGTGTATGTACCATTTGTCCGTTAAACAAAACCTCAGGACCAAACGGGTTATGCGAAACCGTCGTGTTCCAATGTTCCAGATGCCCGTTCACAAGTACAGCGTGCTCACCTGTCAATAAGTGATGCCATTCCCATGCCTGACAACTTAAGAAAGCAGCCCCACCAATGATGGTCAATATCATAAATTTCTCTACTCCCTTGCGATTCATTTTATGCCCTTCGTGAACGGCTAATACCATCGTAACAGAACTGAAGATCAAAATGAACGTCATCAAACTTACAAATGCCAAAGGCAAATTATGGCCTTCTGCAAATGGGAACGAGTTGAACACCTTATTAGGATCCACCCAAAAATTTCTGCTAAACCTGATGGTACCATAGCTAATAAGAAATGCGCCAAAAGTAAATGCATCACTCATTAAAAAGTACCACATCATTACTTTACCATAGGTGGCATTGAACGGACTTCTTCCGCCACTCCACCATTTTGTTCCTTGTTGTACTGTTGCTGTCGACATAAAAGTTCTAAGTTTTAAGTTCTAAGTTTTATAAACATCAAGTTGTATTTACTTAATGCTTACTACTTATTACTACCTAATCATTATTAAAAAAATCAAAAGATATATCCATAAAAAATCTACAAAATGCCAGTAAGTACTCATTACTTCTACAGGCACGATATCATAATTTTTTACTTTTCTATTAAATGCTTTTGCAAATAAAACAAGCAAAGCAATGATACCGCCAATAACATGCAATCCATGTAACCCAACGATAATGTACATAAAGGAAAGCGACACGTTTTTTTGCAATGTCAATCCTTTTTGCCATAATTCATTGAAGCCTAAAAACTGCAAGGCGATAAAAAGAACTCCTAAAAGCAGCGTTACAACGACCAAGCTTCTATACTTTGCCATTTGTCTTTGCTGAAAAGCATTTTGTGCTATCCATAAAGTAACACTGCTTGTAATGATCACGGCAGTTGAATACCAAAATACAACCGGTAGCTCAAACGCAAACCAGTTAGCCTGGTTACGTTTAACAATGTACGCACTCGTTAATCCTGCAAACATCATGATAATACTTGCAATACCTACCCAAAGGGTAAACTTATGCGGATGTATTCTTTTTCTTTGTTCCATTGCCACTATACTCATTCTACTATTTTGTCTGACCAATGATTAATATGACTATTTTGATCGCACTATTTACGCAACTATTCTATTGGCAAACAATGCAAGCAATACGATCATCAAATAAAAATAAGAACTAAACATTACCATCTTTGCACTCTTCACGTCCATTCTTATAAACAAGATAATGCTCTTATACACCATCCATAAGTTACAAGCCAGCAGTATCCACATACTGGTCATGCCGGCCATCTTTATAAAAAACGGTAATAAGCCAACCGGTATCATTAAAGAACTGTAGATGATACATTGTAAGGCTGTAAATTTTGTAGGGCCTTTATCACCCGGTAATAATTTAAAACCTGCCGTAGTATAATCTTTATGTGCTATCCAGGCAATTGCCCAAAAATGAGGGAATTGCCATAAAAACTGGATGCCAAATAAAACCCATCCGCCCAACCAGTTAATATCTCTGTTACCGAAAGCCGCAACCCATCCGATCAGACAAGGTAAAGCACCGGGAATGGCCCCTACTAATACGGCAACAGAATTCACTTTTTTTAATGGCGTATAAATAAAGCCATATAAAAACAAGCTGAACAATCCTATTAATGCGCTTTGGTAGTTAAACCAATACCACAGGATAAATACACCCAGCGCTCCCGTGATGATCGCAAAATAAGTACCTTCCTGCGTACTCATTCTGCCACTGGCAATGGGGCGTTTAGCTGTACGTAACATCATTGCATCGGTATCTTTTTCCAATACCTGGTTAATAGCATTAGCAGATCCCGTTACAAACATGCCTCCAACAAAAAGTAAAAGAACTGATAGTATTCTTGATCGTGAAAAATTATCTTCATTCGGCGCGATCAGAAAACTTACAACCGTACTGAACACTACCATAAAGCTTAAAGTGAATTTGATCAACTGAAAGTAATCCTTCACTTTGCTTGCCAATACAAACGAATTTGAATTAGCTATGGTATTGTTTTTTTGCTGCATCCTTTCAAAAATCTTAATTATATATCATCTCACCCCACTTCACATTCACAAAATAGTTACAATATCAACCAGTCTTTTTTAGTGATCACTTTCATTCGGGCCGATCGGTTCCGTCTGCAGAATGAATTCTCTTCCATCTTTACCGTAATCATACGCACCACGAAAAACCTCAGGAATTTCTCCAGGCCAGTTGCCATGTCCCGGAGTGATCGGCGTTGTCCATTCTAAAGTATTAGCACCCCAAGGATTAGTCGTTCTTACTTTCCTTCCTTTAAAAATGCTATAGAAAAAGTTGAAAACAAATAATAACTGTGTTACAAATACCACGATCGCAACAAAGCTGATGAATTGGTTCAGACCTGCAAACATTTTAAATGATTCCCAGGCAGAATAATCATAATAACGGCGAGGCATACCTGCTAAACCTTCGTAATGCATTGGCCAGAAGATCAAATAAGCACCTACTATAGTTACCCAAAAATGGATATAAGCCAATGTGTTATTTAAATAACGACTGTACATTTTAGGATACCAGTGATAAATACCTGCAAACATTCCAAAGAAAGATGCCACACCCATTACAATATGAAAATGTGCCACAACGAAGTAAGTATCGTGCAAGTGAATATCCAAAGCAGAGTTACCTAAGAAAATACCCGTTAAACCACCGCTGATGAATAAGCTCACAAAACCGATAGCAAATAACATAGCAGGTGTAAAGCGAATATTAGCGCGCCATAAAGTAGTTAACCAGTTAAATACTTTAATAGCAGATGGAACCGCGATCAATAAAGTAAGCAATACAAAGAATGCACCCAGGAACGGATTCAACCCTGTTACAAACATATGATGCGCCCATACAAGGAAGGCCAATATCGCGATAGCGAATAAAGAACCAACCATTGCCATGTAACCGAAAATTGGCTTACGGCTATTCACAGATAATATTTCAGAAGACATACCCATTGCCGGCAATAGAATGATATATACCTCAGGATGGCCCAGGAACCAGAACAAATGCTGGAACAAAATCGGGCTACCACCTTCGTTTGGTAATATTTTACCGTTGATAACGATATCACTTAAGAAGAAACTGGTACCTAAGTTTCTATCAAACAATAATAAAATTGCACCTGATAATAATACAGGAAAAGATAGAACACCTAATACAGCAGTAAAGAATAATGCCCAGATAGTCAATGGCATTCTCGTCATGCTCATACCTTTTGTACGCAGGTTAAGAATTGTAGAAATATAGTTTAAGCCCCCTAATAGAGAACTTACAATAAACATTGCCATGCTTAACAACCATAGGTCCATACCAATTTTTGAACCTTGGGATGCATCACCCAAAGCGCTTAACGGAGGATAGATCGTCCATCCACCTGCAGCAGGGCCTGTTTGTACAAACAATGAAGAGAACATAATGATAGAAGCTAAAAAGAAGAACCAGTAGCTTAACATGTTCAACATCGGAGATGCCATATCTCTTGCGCCGATCTGCAATGGAATTAAGAAGTTAGCGAACGTACCGCTCAATCCTGCAGTCAATACAAAAAACACAAGGATAGTACCATGCATCGTTACCAATGCATAATAAAATTCAGGTTGTATTTTACCACCTTTGGCCCAATGGCCCAACAGGTCTTCTAATATGGGGAAAGTAGAATTAGGATATCCTAATTGTAAACGGAACAATACAGAGAATAAGCCTCCGATCATAGCCCAAATGATACCAGTTATTAAAAACTGCTTGGATATCATTTTATGATCCATACTGAAAACGTATTTACTGATAAACGTTTCGTGATGGTGATGTTCGTCATGCGCATCATGTGCTGCATGTACATCTGCTCCGTGTAAGTTGATTTCGCTACTCATAATCTTTTACTATTTTTCGATACTGTACTAATACTATTTTTTGTCATTCATTGCTACAGGCGGCGTTGCTGTTGCTTTTGTGCTATCAGCCCCTGACGCAGGAGTCTGGAAAATGGTAGAGTATTCTGACTTTTGTGTTGACAACCATTTTTTATAATCTGAATCACTTTCAACAATGATAACGCCTCTCATAGAAAAATGCCCGTTACCACACATTTGATCACAACTGATCTCGTATACAAAGTTCGGATCTCCTGAACGTACTTTCATTTCCTCTGTTGTGTACAAAGGCGTAAACCACATGGTCGTTGGGATACCGGGAACCGCATCCATTTTCATTCTGAAATGAGAAAGGCCCACATCATGAATCACGTCCTGAGAATTGATCACAAATTTTACCGGTTTACCTACAGGAACATGCACCGTTGTTGAAACGTGTATATCATCTAAACTTGCAGGATCACTAAAATCAACACCTAAGCTGTTAGCACCTTTAGTTAATTTATAATCTTTTTTACCTAAGATCCCATCCGGTCCCGGATAACGGAACTCCCATCCAAACTGGTGACCTGTAACTTCAATAACAATCGCATTTTTAGGGGCATCGCTTGTCATTTTGAACCAGTATTTTAAACCAAATACTACCAATACAGTTAAAAAGATAGCAGGAACAGTTGTCCAAAGCAATTCCAATTTAGTATTGTGCGGAAAGTAGAAGGCTTTATTGTCGTCTCTTTCCTGGTATTTGAATGCGAACCAGAACAATAGTACTTGTGTAACCACGAAAACCACACCTGTTACACCAATGGTGATGTACAACATCAAGTCGATCTTTTGTCCCATTTCAGAAGCAGCCCCCTGGGGGAACAATGTTTTTCCGTAGAACATATCATTGCACCACCATACACCGATCAAACCGAAAACCAAAAAGGCGATCAGTAAAAAGGCATTGATCTTATTATTTTGCTTGCGCGCTTTATCCTCGCCTTTAAGTACGCTTACATATTCACTAGCTTTAGCGATCTGAAAGATGACTATGAAAATCATTACCAGTATAGCTATCAACAAAAAATCTGTCATGATGCAAAATTATTGTGCCCCATCCCCTAAAGGGGTGTTTGAGCGTTATTATTTAAAACGTTATTTTATTTTTTAGCCGAACAGTAGTACTACTATTTAACTGCATTGGCGTCGCACATTTCATCAATCTGCAACTATTAAATATCCACATTATCAAACGCACTATAAAAATCAAAAATATTTATCAGATGAATGGTCAATTTATCATTTACCATTAACCATTCACACTTATTAAGTGTGGTGTATCATACTTTCTTTTAGGAAAGGATGGTTTTTTGCAAGCAATGAATTGCTTGAAATAAAAACACCTACTCTCCACATGATGATGCCTACAAACAATGCGGCAATTCCAAATTCAAAAGGCATTAATTCAGCATGGTCTTTTAATGTACCAGGCATTACCATTTGCCAGAAATCCAGCCAATGTCCAAATATGATCAGGACAGCCATAAACGTCATCAATGTCCAGTTACGTTTAGTTGCTTTCTTCATTAATATCAATACCGGAAAAATGAAATTCAGTATAAGGTTAACGAAGAAGATGCCACGGAACGGTCCTTCAACACGTATTTTAAAGTAAGTCGTTTCTTCTGGAATATTTGCGTACCAGATCAACATGTATTGATCAAACCATAAGTACGTCCAGAAGATAGAAAATGCGAACATGAATTTACCCAAATCATGTAAATGTTCATCAGTAACATATTCTAACTGATTCTGATTCTTTAAATAGATAACATAAATAGCTATCAAAGAAAGGCCCGGAACAAAAGTGCTTGCAAAAGTGTACCAGCTATACATTGTGCTGTACCAATGAACGTCAATGCTCATTAACCACAACCATGGAATAGTGGAACCTACAGTTAAACCGAATATTACTGTGTACAAAGCTGCAACGGTAATGTTTTTACCCATCCAGCGTTTGGATGTTTCATAATCCATTTTGCCATTCTTATCACTATCAGCACTTAATGAACGCATTTTTTTACCTAATAACCACCATGCTAAGATAGTACCCGCAGAAAACAGGATATAGAAAGTAGGATTTAAAAAACCGCTTTTACCTGCTATTATGCTATCATACAATGGAGATGTTTTATCGAATACACGAGGATCAGCCCAAGGATAAATATCTCCACGGTGGCCCAAAACTATAGAAAGCAAAATAACAAAAGTAATTAAACCCAGTACAGGCACTACACTTGAAATAGCTTCAGGCACACGGCGAAAAGCTACCTGCCATCCGCCCATTGCCAATGTGGTGAAACATATAAAGAACATGGATGCATTTACTACTAATAACCAATAAATACTATTCTGTAATAAAACAGCCCAAAAACGTGTACTATCAATATGATCACCATTTACAGGAGTGGTAAATGGATGGTACGCTATTAAACCATATAACAAGGCAATACTGCCGGCTACAATAAGACCGATTGTCCATTTTTTATAACTGCTCGGTAATTCGAAAGAATGATTCATCTAAACTTTATTTTGAGTGAATGCTTTTATTTTGTTGCTGTACTACTTGAATCTGCTCCAGCTTTTGGTTGTAATGTTCTAATGTATTGAATGATCATCCAACGTTGCTTTCTGGTTAACTGAGAAGCGTAGCTTCCCATATTGTTTTTACCATAATTAATGCTGTGAAACATTGTTCCATCTGCTAATGCTGAATGCAGCGCATCGGTTAAATTAGCAACACCACCTATTTTACTGGATAATGGCCCATCTGCTTTTCCATCTGCACCGTGACATATGGCACAGTTTATATTAAATAATCTTGAAGCTTCTGCACTATCAATCGAATTTAATGGCGGTAAAGGATTTTTAACCTGCGCACTCATTGCATAACCGGCAGAGTCATCCGCATATGGATAAGGCATTAGGTCACCTCTTCTCATTGTGCCTGGCACAGGCATGCGGTTGTAATATATTTCTTCCCCGATCTTAGAACTATCATCTGTAAAGACAATAGAATCCAATTCTGCGTAGGTTTCTATGGCGCGACTGTAAGCCATATCCGGCATGTACACTTTACCTGGTTCACGTTTGCTGTCAATACTACAGCCTGTCATTACAGCGGCAACCCCTGTAATGGCCAGTACTAAAACGGTTATGATTGTATTTTTTTTCATTTCAGTCTTATAAATTCTATAAAATCAGTTTATTCTCGTTGGTGTTGTATTAATATCCTAGCTCGTCGCTATACAATTTTTGTTCTTTATCGTATGTTCCTATCCACCATCCTGTTTCTGCATTTTGTACGTTTATTTCTTTAGCGCCTGCGGTCTTCAAAAAAGTTGTCACTTCAGCTTCGCTTGTCTTTTCAGTACATTCAATAACCATTATAAATTGATCGTCTGTAGCTCTTGGATGAAATACATGCTTTTTTATAAAAGGAGCCAATTGGCATAAATAACAAAAGGTAAGTACCATTCCAACTGCTGCAAATAATACAGTCAGCTCAAATGTAATAGGGATCCACGCAGGTAACGAAAAGTGTGGCTTACCACCAAAGTTTAAAGGCCAGTCTCTAACCAATATCCAGCTAATGCAGCTTAGTGCCGTTGTGGTTCCGGTGATACCATAGATGAATCCTGCCGTGTGTATACTTGTTTCTCTTAAACCCATTGCATGGTCCAGGCCATGTATAGGAAAGGGCGTGTATACATCGTGAATCTTGTAACCTGCACGGCGAACATTCTTCACCGCAGGAAACAATACTGCTTCATCATCGAAACTTCCTACCACAAATTTTTTAATTCCTCCAGCCATATTAATTAAATTTTTTTTGCCCCCATCCCCTGAAGGGATGCTGAGCGGTATTATTTAATGTTCAATTCAAATATTCAGTCTCCAGTTCCTCTTTAGGGAATAGGTGCTATTTAGTGTGCGTGTTCTACTTCTTCGATATAAAACTTTTCTGAATCTAATTTTTCTGTTTCCGTCATTTTCACTTTATAACTTTCACCTGCAGTTTTTAAGATACTCTTGATCTCAGCAACAGCAATTACAGGGAAATATTTAGAGAACAAGAAGAAACAGGTAAAGAACAATCCGAATGTACCTACATAAAAACCAATCTCATAAATAGAAGGGCTGTAGTAGGTACTCCAGGATGATGGCAGATAATCCCTGTACGTAGAAGTAACGATAATTACAAAACGTTCGTACCACATACCTACGTTCACCACGATACTCATAAAGAAAGTGAACGGAATATTTCTTCTTAATTTTTGGCTCCAGAATAACTGTGGCGATACCACGTTACAGAACATCATCAAATAATAACTCCATCCATAAGGACTAAATAAATTCAAACGATTCTGACTGAATGCGTACCACTCGTAAGGATTTTGTCCGTACCAGGCGATGAATAACTCAGTGATATAAGCAACACCCACGATAGAACCTGTCAATACAATTACTTTATTCATTGCTTCGATATGGCCCAACGTAATATAATCCTCTAATGCAAATACTTTTCTTAAGATGATCATCAATGATTGCACCATTGCAAATCCACTGAATATCGCACCCGCAACGAAGTAAGGAGGGAAGATCGTTGTATGCCAACCAGGAATAACTGAGGTCGCAAAGTCAAAAGATACGATCGTATGTACAGAAAGTACCAATGGCGTACTTAAACCAGCTAACACCAATGATAAGCTCTCATGACGTTGCCAGTGCTTAGTGCTACCAGACCAGCCAAAAGACGCCACACCATAAAACATTTTGCGGAATTTAGTTTTTGCTCTATCTCTTACAGTTGCCAGATCCGGCAATAAACCGGTGTACCAGAATAAAAGGGATACAGTAAAATAAGTTGATATCGCAAACACATCCCAAAGTAGGGGAGAGTTAAAGTTTACCCATAATGGCCCGCGGGTATTAGGATAAGGCATTACAAAGAAAGCCATCCATACGCGGCCCATGTGCCAGATAGGAAACTGGCCGGCACACATTACAGCGAAAATTGTCATTGCTTCAGCAGCACGATTCACACCGGTTCTCCAGCCCTGGCGGAACAACAACAAGATCGCGGAGATCAATGTTCCGGCATGCCCGATACCTACCCACCAAACGAAGTTTGTAATATCCCAACCCCAACCGATAGTTTTATTGAGGTTCCACTGACCGATACCATAAGTTACTTCGCGGTAAACGCTGTAACCACCAAAGCATAATAGCGCAACACTTACATAAAAGCCAATATACCATAAACGGCTCGGCTTCATTTCGATGGGGCGTATAATGTCTTCCGTTACCTGGTGATAATTTTTATTACCATCTACCAGCGGTTCCCTAAGTTGTGATTCGTACTTTAATAATGACATATCTTTCTTAAGTTAAAAGTGAAAAGTCAAAAGCAAAAAGTTGCTGAAATTCAGGACAGCCTTTTGTTTTTATTTCCTCTTTTTATTTTTAATTATTACTGACTTATTTTTTGCCCAACATTTGTTCTTTATTCGACTTCAGCGGCGTCGCACATTTCATCCATGTACTACTATCGTCACCTTTTCAAATCAACTACGCTTCAGCTTTTGCATTGGTAACAACTCTGTCCGTATTCTTGAATTTAACCATGTAGTTAACATTCGGCAATACGTGCAATTGTTCTAACACATAGAAATTACGATGTTCTTCTTTCCTGATCTTAGCCACGTCACTTTCAGGATCGTTCACGTTGCCAAAAACGATACAATTACTCGGACAAGCCTGAGCACAAGCCACTTTCACGTTTCTAACCATTGTTGGATCCTCTGCTTTTTTAGCAGCTAATTTGCTATCCTGTAAACGTTGTACACAGAAAGAACATTTTTCCATCACACCTCTTGAACGAACCGTCACATCCGGGTTTAACACCATTCTTGTAAGGTCATCATTCATTTGCATAACGACATCGTTCATATCAACACCAATTAAAGGAAGCTGGTTGTCTTTGAAACTATCTGCACCAGTGAAATCTAACCAGTTAAAGCGACGAACTTTAAATGGACAGTTGTTAGCGCAATATCTTGTACCGATGCAACGGTTATATGCCATTTGATTTAATCCCTCACTGCTATGGTTAGTCGCTGCAACCGGACAAACATTTTCGCAAGGTGCATTATCGCAATGCTGGCACAACATAGGTTGGAACACAACATCAGGATTTTCCATATCGCCAGTAAAATAACGATCGATACGTAACCAATGCATTTCATGCGCTCTTTGTACCTGTATCTTACCTACAACACTCACATTATTTTCAGCCGTACAAGCTACTACGCAAGCGCTACAACCTGTACAAGTATTTAAATCGATGCTCATGCCCCATTTGATACCTGGCCTTTCTAAATTCGATTTGTTATAGATCGATGCATCTTCTCTATAATCTTTATTGCCAAAAGGGATCAATTTCATTCTTTCAGCAGTTGGCTCTTCCAACACTGCATCAGGATTAGCAATAAATGATGCTAAAGAAGTTTCATACACAACAGGGCGATGTTCTGATGAACCGTGTACCTGTGTTTGTGCCAATGAATAAGTATTGTTTGTTGTTGCAACAGTAGCAACGGTTGAATAAACAAAACCGGTTCCATCAAAGCTAACCCAAGGGAAGGCATTAACACCCGCACCCGCAGCAGCTCTTCCTATAAATTCGGCAGTTTTGTCTTTATCATTGCTTTGTCTGCCGTATCCTAACGCAACCGCAACAACATTTGGATGAACACCCGGAATAATCAATACGGGTAATTCAAGTGTTTGTCCGTTTGCAGTAATAGTGATCGTTGGTTTTTCAGGAGTTACTTCATATTTATCTCCCTGGCGCTGATTGTGCAATACATCTATTCCTAACAATGTTTTTGCTAAAGCAGGACTAACCATTGCGTAGTTATCCCAGGTAACTTTTGATACCGGGTCAGGTAATTCCTGCAACCATGGATTGTTAGATTGGCTACCTGTTCCGATAGATATTTTTTGGTATAATACTACTTCAATGTCGCCGCTTTTTGCAGCAGTTGCTTTTGCAGCAGCGCCAGCTAATGAAGCATTGTTGAATGCAACAGTACCAATAGCCGGAGCAGTAGTAGGTTCTACAACACCGTCTTGTAATGCTTTGTCATAAGCATCACTCGTACCGCCTAATTTAGCGGTCCAATATGTTTTGAAATATGTTTCGTAGTCAGCAGTATTGCCACTCCATTTTAACAAAGAAGTTTGAAAATCCCTTGTTTTAAATAATGGGTTGATCGTTGGCTGCATCAAGCTGTAGTAGCCGGTTTTAGGCTCAGCATCACCCCAGCTTTCCAACCAATGGTGAGAAGGAAGGATATATTTACAAAGTTCTGCTGTTTCGTTCAATGTTGCATTGAATGAAACCGTTACAGGAACTTTTTTAAGTCCGTCGATGAATTTTTTGCTATCGTAGTAATTGTAAACGGGGTTGGTAGCATATACGAATAAAGCACCAATAGTGCCGGCGTTCATGTCATCAACCAATTTAGTGATATCTGCATCTACTCCCTGACGATAGTTAGCCGTAGTGTTCCAGTCGATCGTTGTGCCGTTAGCCCCGATCGCGTTGTTGATCGCATTTACAATGATCTGTATATTCACATCATTGCTTCCGCACACCACTAAAGCCGCACCTTTATTAGCGTTTAAAGCAGCCGCAGCAATTTCAATGCCTTTATTTAATTTATCATCTGCAATCGCAGGCGCAGGAACATCGCCGCCTAATTTAGCTAATAAAGCCAAAGCGATAGCACCCGTGTCAGATGGTTTGTGTATAAAACGGTCATCCGCATTACTGCCGGTCATACTTAAATTGCTTTCAAAATGAATATGGCGGCTCATTGCAGGGTTTTCCAATTTCACCCTTCTGCTATCAGCATACTGAGATGAGAATTCAACCGGACTGATCCAGGTACCTAAAAAGTCTGCAGCTAAACTAACTACAACTTTTGCTTTATTGAATTGATAAGATGGAATTACTCTTTTACCATAAGTAGCTTCGTTTGCTAATAATATACCGCTATAACTAACTGCGTCATATTGTACATGGCGACTACCCGCGTTCTTAGCTAAAAATTCAGCAATGATCTGTTTTGTTGTTGGAGATACGATCGTAGAAGTTAATAATACGATGGATTTTCCACCAAGGTTTGACAGGCCAAAATCTACTAGTTTATCAAATGCATCGAACGTAGTTACTTCTTTAAAATTCTTGCCATCGTTCTGCATTGGATAACGCAAACGTGTTGTATCGTACAGGTCCAACACAGAAGCTTGTGCCTGTGCACTGGTACCACCTTTCGTTAAAGAAGACAATTCATTACCTTCTATTTTGATAGGACGGCCATCACGTTGTTTCACAACAACAGCGATCGCATCACCTTCATTTACATACGTAGAAGCATAGTAGTTGGGAACACCGGGAACGACATCATCCGGCCTGTGTAAATAAGGTACAACCTTACGTACAGGCATTTCGCAACTTGCTGCAAGCGTAGCGGCAGCTGTACTAAAGCCTAAATATTTAAGAAAATCCCTGCGAGGGCTTTTAGCATTCAACAATCCGTCATCAGCAAGTTCCTCTAATGGTAACAACTCTTCTTTAAACTCATTCTTAGCTGACTCCTGATATGCTTCAGACTCATTTAGCTCTCCAAAATTTTGCCAATACTTTTTACTCATAATATGATAATTCGATAGTGCTAATTAAAAAACTTATCTACTTCTAATTGTTCATTAGCCGCTAGGCTAATAAATTATTTTAATAATGACATTTTTGACATTCAGTTCCGCCGATATTTTCTACAGTTACACTGTCCATTTTACCGCTTTTGATATCATCGTGAAATTTCTCGTAAATACTATAGTATTTATTGCCTTCGCCGGTTTCTTTATTGTAAAAATTAACCTTTGTTTCTCTGTGGCAATTGATACACCAGCCCATGCTTAAAGGTGCAAATTGATATACCTGCGATTCTTCCTGTATAGGACCATGGCAGGTTTGACACTGTTGCTTACCAACTTTTACGTGTTGGCTATGGTTGAAATAAACGTGGTCAGGTAAGTTGTGGATCCTGATCCATTCAATAGGATGACCAGGTTTGTCGTAGGTTTTAGTATCAGGATTCCATCCTGCGTAAGTATATAATTTTTGTATTTCCGCGTTGGCGTTTATTTGTTCGCCGTCTTCCGTAATAATAGGGTCTCCGCTGTATGATTTGATCGCTTTGTGGCAATTCATACAAACATTTACAGAAGGAATGCCTGCCGTTTTGCTGTCCTGCGCACCACCATGACAGTATAAACAACTGATCTGGTTAGTACCTGCGTGAACTTTATGTGAATAATAAATAGGTTGTACCGGCTGGTATCCCTGCATACGGCCCAGGCCTATGGCGGAATTGATCAGGAAGTAACCACCAATAAAGAACAACACCAAAACGCAAAGCATTAAGTAAGTTTTATTACGGTAGAAAGGAACCGGTTCGCTGCGAACAATGCCTTCTTTATCATCAGTTAATTTACGTAAGCTACTATTTATCTGTAGTAATACCAATGCGATAACTGCAAGTATTATTGTAAGAATGCCATATAAGAACGAGTTGTCTTCCCCACTACCGCCTGCAGCACCGGGCGCGCCAGCAGTAGGAGTTGGAGCTTTATAGGCATCGGCCCAATCTAAAATCGCTTTGATGTCGGCTTTGCTAAGCTGTTGTTGGGTCATTTTGGTACCAAACTGCGCATGCAATTTTATCGCATACGGATCGGTATCGATCATCGAGTTTACATTATCTACCCATTTATAGGCCCATTGGTCATTTGGCTCTCTTTTTCTGGCTCCTTGTAACCTAGGACCCTGAAAATCTTCCAGCGGTTTGTGGCACGTTACACAATTTGCTTTGTACAATGCCTCGCCATCCTGGGCAAAACTCTTGTTACTAAAGGCAATTAATGCAATGAAGACTAAACTTGCGAAGATTTTTGCGAAGATTTTGCTATAACGACTCATACAGTTAATATCTGCTTATTGTGTAAAATGTCCTAGTTGGGATGCAAAAATAAGTAAGGATGTTGACATAATATCAACATTTTTAAAAAAAATTTTCCCTTATTTGATGCGGGTTTCAGCCGATTATGCCATTTACCATTGGGTCTTTGTCATGTTTTTGTCAACCAAATTTTACTTTATAGTTTTTTTGCGGCGAATGCTTATTTACAATTTTTTATTAGACTTTTACCGAAGGTTAATCACAACGGACAAAAAGCAGAAAATATACAATCGCCTCTGCCACTGGTTTGTAGCCATTTCGGCTTAATTTTTAGCTGATTATATATAAATATTTACCATAGAATGCCTGAAAAAAAAACACCTGATATTATCAACATTGCCATTTTTGCGAGTGGAGCCGGAAGCAATGCACAAAAAATTATTGACCACTTTCGTCATCATCCAACAATAAAAACAGGGTTGATCGTTTGTAACAAAGAAGGAGCCGGGGTTTTATCCATCGCACAAAAAGAAAATATTTCTTTTTTGATGATCGATAAAGAACGTTTTTTCCGTGGAGACGCTTTTGTTCCTGACCTTAAAGAGCATGGTATTGATTTTATAGTACTGGCGGGATTTCTATGGAAAATTCCTGTAAAATTGATACAGGCCTATCCCAATAAGATCATCAATATACATCCTGCGTTATTGCCTAAATATGGAGGCAAGGGGATGTATGGCAATTTTGTTCATGACGCAGTTATAGCGGCTAAAGAAATTGAAAGTGGCATTACAATACATTATGTGGATGAATTATATGATCATGGGGGTGTGATCTTTCAAGCAAGTTGCGAAGTGGATAAAACAGATACGCCTGCAATGCTGGCTAAAAAAATACATCAGCTGGAACATTTGCATTATCCAAGAATTGTTGAAGAAGTGATCCAATTGCGAAATCCCCGTTAAAAAAGCAGGTGGGCAAACGGCACAACTGTTGTTAGTTTAATATTGCATTTCACGAATACCTATACTAATTGGGGCATCTGTATAAAACATATTTTTTAATTGTTTGTTTATTATTTGTAGCCGGTAATATTTTTGGCCAGCTTACTGTAAGCGGTACTGTGTACGATTCTACAAGAACCATTCCTGTAAAAAATGTTTTAATTAAGAGTAAAACTGGCCATCATGTTGTAACTGATTCGGTAGGTTATTATACTATCCCTGTACAGAAGAATGATTCGTTGGTATTTATTTACCGAAATAAATCTACCCCGGAATTTGCTGTAAGTGAAATCGAGGACCGAAGCAATTTTGATGTTGCCTTACGGGTAAGAGTATTAGGGAAATTTAAAACCTTGAAAGAAGTAACAATCACTTCCAGATCTTATCAAGAAGATTCAATTGAAAACAGGCAAGACTATGAGCATATATTCGATTACCACAGGCCCGGTTTACAGACGAGTATAGCGGAAAATTCCGGAAACGCAGGTTTGGACCTGGATGAATTAATTGACGCCTTTCGGTTTAGAAGAAATAAAGAACTGCATTTAATGCAACAAAGACTGGAAGAAGAAGAACGAGAAAAATATGTTGATTACCGATTCAATAAAGTGCTTATCAAAAGAATAACAACAATTGACAGCACGGATATAGATGTTTTTATGAAACGCTACCGTCCTGGATTTGAATTTACGCAAAGCAGCACTATCGCTGATTTTTATCAATATATTTTAAATGCGTCCTATCAATTCGAAGCGGATAAAACAAGACGGGATTCTTTAAGTATTTGCAGGTAGTGCAATTATAAATTATCGTATTCGTACAAAGGATCAATAGAAGTTCCCGGTGGCATTTCGAGTACGGGTTTAATCAGGCCATCCTTTAATCCATACACCCATCCGTGTAAATGGGGCCGTTGTTCATTTTTCCAGGCACGTTGTATGATGGAAGTCTGCGCAAGATGCATTACCTGTTCCTGTACATTCAATTCCGTTAGCCTGTCCGTTCTTTTCTCTTCATTTTCTATTGCACTTAATTGATCCCTGTATTGATGGTATACATCTTTGATATTTCTTAGCCACATATTCAAAACGGGCTTGTAATCATTGTTGTCCATCGCCGCTTTTATACCACCGCAACCATAATGTCCGCAAACGATCACGTGCTTTACTTTTAAATAATTTACTGCATAATCCAACACGCTTAACAAATTCACATCGGTATGCACTACCATATTGGCAATATTGCGATGTACAAATATTTCGCCTGGTTGTGTGCCGGTAATTTTATCTGCGGGCACCCTGCTATCACTACAACCTATCCATAGAAATTCAGGTCTTTGTATAGATATCAAACGCTTAAAAAACTCAGGGTCTTTTTCTTCCTGTGCTTTTGCCCAGGCCTTGTTATCTAGTAAAAGTTTTTCGTACGTAGTCATGTTAAGTAGGAATTTGTAATTAAGAATTAATAATTCGGATAATTCAAATCGCTATTAAATATTTAAGCCGCCGCAAACACTAATTACCTGCCCGGTAATATAACTGCTTTGTTCACTTGCCAGGAAAAATGTAAGGTTGGCAATATCTTCAGTAGTGCCAAATCTTCCTAAAGGAATATCTTTTTTATATTTTTCCGCGGCTTCGCCTTCCTGTAAATAATTAGTCATATCGGTTTCTACAAAACCTGGTGCTATTGCATTACAGCGAATATTGCGACTTCCTAATTCCTTCGCGATACTTTTTGTAAAACCAATTACGCCGGCTTTAGATGCTGCGTAGCTGCTTTGTCCTGCATTTCCCATTTCTCCAATAACGCTGCTCATATTAATGATGCTGCCGCTTTTCGCTTTCATCATCGGGCGAATAACATTTTTAGTCATGTTGAAAACGCTTTTCAAATTTGTTTGCATTACTTCATCCCATTGTTGTTCTGTTAAACGAAGTAATAAATTGTCTTTACTAATGCCCGCATTGTTCACACAGATATCAATCGTCCCAAATTCTTTCAACACATCATTTACAAAAGTTTCGCAGGCTTCAAAATCACCTGCATTGGTCTTATATCCTTTGGCTTTTACTCCTAATGTAAAAAGCTTTGCTTCTAATGCTTTTGCTTTTTCTGCACTGTTTTCGCTTACGTAAGTAAAGGCAATATTGGCACCTTCTTCTGCTAATTTAAGGGCAATTCCTTCTCCGATTCCACGCGCTGCTCCTGTTACTATGGCAACTTTGTGTTGTAATAATTTCATGAATAATTTTTATTAGATGTTTTATTAGTTGTGCGAATTTAACAAGCGTAACTGAACTATTCAAATTAAGTAGCTAAAGCTGTTGGTATATAGCATCAGGAAGGGTTGATTATTGCCAGTATTTCTTCAACAATATTTCGCTCATTACTTAACCTTGGCACTTTGTGTTGTCCGCCCAGTTTGCCTTTTATGCGAAGCCATTCTTTAAATGTTCCTTTCGGCAGCGAGTGGATCACCGGTAAACGCAAGGCTATATCCTTGTGGCGCTTGGCTTCATAATCGCTGTTAATATTTTTTAAAGCCGTATCTAACTCAATTGTAAACTGATAGATATCAGCAGGAACTATATCAAATTCGATCAGCCATTCGTGGGCACCATTGCTGTTATCACTAAAATAAAGCGGCGCGGCTGTATAATCATTTACGATGCAGCCGGTTTTTTCTGCAGCAATAGCAATGGCGTTATCGCTATTATCAATGATTACTTCTTCACCAAACGCATTGATATAATGCTTTAATCTTCCGGTTACCTTTATTTTATATGGATTGATCGAAGTGAACTGAATCGTATCGCCAACAAGGTATCGCCATAAACCGCCGGTGGTACTTATTATCAATGCGTAATTTTTATGCAGCTCTATTTCTTTCAATCCAATTGTTGTAGGGTCTTTTTCTCCATATTGTTCCACCGGCATGAACTCGTAAAATATTCCATGTTCCGTGAACAGTAGCATACTGTCATCTCCCGGCAGGTCTTGTCCGGCTATAAAGCCTTCGCTGGCATTATAAATTTCTAGATAGTTGATCGGTGCACCAATTATTTTATCAAACTGATCGCGGTAGGGTATAAATGAAACACCTCCATGAATGTACAGTTCCAAATTGGGCCATACTTCTTTGATGGTTGATTTTCCTTTTATTTCCAGGATCCTTTTAAGTAATAAGAGTGTCCATGTGGGTACGCCTGCCAACGATGTTACATTTTCTTCAGCCGTTGTTTGCGCCAGCTTTTCTATCTTATTTTCCCATTCATCCAATAATGCCACACTGAGTTCAGGTGTGCGTAGCCATTGTCCCCAAAAGGGAGAATTTTGCATTAATACAGCGCTCAGGTCACCATACTGAATATCATCATTAATCCTGCTTATCTGATGCGATCCGCCTATTACCAAACCCTTTCCTGTTAACAGATCGCTGGAAGGGAAATTTTTATAGTAGGTGGTCAATACATCTTTCGAGCCCTGGTAATGGTTATCCTGCAAGCTTTCATTGCTTACAGGAATGAATTTGCTTTTATTGCTGGTAGTGCCGGATGATTTAGCAAACCATGCTATCGGCGTGTTCCATAAAATATTTTGTTCACCTTCCATCATCCTTTCGATGTAGGTTTGTATATCATTGTACTCGTGAATGGGAACTTTTTTTTTGAATTCTTTTACAGAAAATAATGTGGAAAAATTATATTTTTTACCAAACTCAGTGTATTGAGCTGCTGTAATAAGGTCTTGTAAAACGGTTCGCTGTGCTGCTACGGGATTATTGCTCCAGTTCTCAATGCGCCAGGAACGCATTCTCGCTAAACGTGATATGGCAGGAGATAACAGTTTCATTAATGGGCAAAGTACATAATACTAAGGAAAGATAGAAGGCGAACGACAATCTTTTATATACCGTTCATAATTTATTCTTCAGCTTCTATAGTTAATTGCATTTGGAGATTGCCGAGGGGAGTTTTAATAGCATATAGCTTTTGAACTAAGCCACTTAGTCTGATTTTTACAATAACCCACCATAATCTACCACTCAATATTTGTGAGCTATCTGTTTTAAAAAAAAGTGAGTAGTTGTTATAATTAAGGTCGGGTAACTCACCTAATACTTTTTCTAATACTTTCTTTGAATTATTGGATTTTGTTTTTTCTATTTCCAGTTTCAAAGAATCTTTCAATTCATTATAGCTTCTGAAATAGTCACTGAATATAAAATTCAAGCCCGAACCTGTTTGATCTTTTATTGCATTCAAAGCCGTATCAGTTTGAGTTTGGATGTATTTTGTAAAAGGGAGCAACGATTGGGTCGGATTTTTTTGTGTAGTAGGCTGAGTTGAAAAAGTAGCTTTTTCTGCTTCATCATGCAGGTAATCTTTTCTCTTAAGCTCAAAGTTTCTACCAAGATATAAACGCCGAACCTGCTCATCTCCGGCTAATTCTTCTGCAGTACCGTGTTTAAATATTTTTCCATCAATTAGTAGGTAGGCCCTGTCGCAAATAGATAAAGTTTCATTCACATTATGATCGGTAATTAAAATACCTATCTGCCTGAATTTAAGTTTGGCAACAATAGATTGGATATCTTCCACAGCAATGGGATCAACGCCTGCAAAAGGCTCATCCAATAAAATAAATTTAGGATCAACGGCCAATGCCCTTGCTATTTCTGTTCTTCTTCTTTCGCCACCGCTCAAAGTATCTCCGTTATTTTTACGAACATGTTGTAACCTGAATTCATCCAGCAGCTCTTCTAGTTTTGCTTTTTGTTCAGACTTATTCAGCTTCGTCATTTCTAAAATAGCACCGATATTATCCTCTACACTTAACTTACGAAATACACTGGCTTCCTGGGGCAAATAACCAATGCCCATTTGCGCCCTTTTGTACATAGGCAGCTTGGTAATATTGATATCATTTAAAAAAACATCACCTTCATCCGGCCTTACCAAACCTACTACCTGGTAAAATGAAGTAGTTTTACCGGCGCCGTTTGGTCCTAATAAACCAACGATCTCTCCCTGGCTCACCTGGAACGATACATTGTTAACAACAGTACGACTACCGTACTTCTTGATAAGATTTTTTGTATAGATGGTTAAATTCAAACGGTGTAGTTTTTGGCAAATTTAGTGTAAACAGATAAAAGCACTTACAGCGTTTATTATTTAACAGCAGTTTGTGCTTTATTATTACTTACCTAAGTTTGCACATATTTTATAGAAATGAAAGTTACAGAACATATACAACAAGCAAAAGACACGTTGGTTTCTTTTGAAATTTTACCGCCATTGAAGGGTAAAACGATCAATTCGATCTATGAACATTTAGATCCGTTGATGGAGTTCAAGCCTTCTTTTATAAATGTTACCTACCATCGTAGTGAGACAATGTTCAAGAAAAAAGCAGATGGAACATTTGAAAAGGTAGAAGTGCGTAAAAGGCCCGGTACGGTTGCTATTTGTGCGGCCATCATGAATCATTATCGTGTGGATGCGGTACCACATTTAATATGCGGAGGTTTTTCTAAAAGAGAAACAGAAGATGCATTGATTGATCTTAATTTTTTAGGGATCAATAATGTGTTGGTGTTACGTGGCGATGCTGCCAAGAACGAAGCTTTTTTTGAACCTCACCCCGACGGACATAAATACGCTATTGATTTGCAAAGACAAGTAATGGACCTGAAAAATGGCATTTACCTGGAAGAAGATATTAAAAACGGTGTAAGGCCTGACTTTTGTATTGGTACAGCAGGTTATCCTGAAAAACATTTTGAGGCACCCAATCTGCAAACCGATATGGAACATTTGAAAGCAAAAGTAGAAGCAGGCGCAGATTATATCATGACACAAATGTTCTTCGACAACCAGAAATTCTTTCAGTTTGTAAAAGAATGCAGGGCCAATGGTATCAATGTGCCTATCATTCCGGGATTGAAACCAATTACCAATAAAAAACAGCTGACCATCCTGCCTAAAATATTCCATGTAGATATTCCAGCGGATCTGTCGAATGCGATCTTAAAAGCCAAGACGGATGAACAGGTTGAACAGGTAGGAACAGAATGGTTGATCCAACAATCTAAAGAGTTGAAAAAATTTGGTGCGCCGGTGTTACATTATTATACATTGGGCAAACCCAAAGTGATCTATAAAGTAGTGAAAGAAGTAAAATAAAAAAGGCCTGCACTCAATTGAATGCAGGCCTTTTTATTAAGTATAAAATTATTTCAATAACGATTGAAAGACAGCTTCATTCACTTTAACAGGATATTCTTCCTCTAGCTCTCCGATCCATTTTTCTTCCAGATAATTTTGATAATCGTTTATTACTAACCCTTTTGACTCGGCAAAACTGCGTTGTTCATTATCCGGAAATACCTTTAATATTTTTACAAAACTGGCCGTATTATCTGCGTTATTAATTACTTTGTCTGTTACCAGGCCTTCTGTTACGGTAGTCCCCGCAGGTAATACAATTTGAGTTATTTCATACCGGCCCGAATCTGCTTGTATGGTTCCTTTGCTGTCTTTTTCAATCTCTTTCCAGTCTTTGCCCGTTTTTAATATTGCCTTAGCGCTGTCAGCAGCTTTGGGGCTATTGCAATTAAATAATAATACAGTGACACTTTTTGTCCAGATGTATTTTTCTTTATGCTGGTTATAATAATTCAACAAACCTGCGCTATCATTTGTTGCTTTATTCCATACATTTTTTTCCATGATGGCAAATAACAAATTGCCATCTGTAAATTCCCGCATTTGGTATTTGAATTCATCGTTATACTCTTCCAAATGATTTCGATAATAGGCTATTGCTTTTTGCGCAACGTATTTATTGAACATATCGTTATCCGTTTCCCCTGGTTTTAGCCTGTAGTCTTTTACAAAATTTAACCAGTCAACTCCTTTTACAGAAGCTTGCTCAAAAGAAAAGATCTCTTTATTATTAATAGGATAAACGCCTACCTTTCTTGAAATATATACACTATCTGCAAATTGGAACAGGTCGATATCCCTTATAAACATATTTCTTTTGAATTGTGTTTTTGGTAACACCACATTCTGTATAAACCGTTCATTTACCGCATTCACTCTTGCATCACGCAATACCTGTTGTTTTAATGCGTCCATGTAGGCATCATTGTTCTTGTTGACAGGCGTTGGTATTTGTTGTAATTTTTTTACGATGTGAAAGCCATAACTTGTTAAAAAAGGAGTCGTTATTTCACTGTCTTTTTTTAACGCAAGTACCTTGTTTTCGAAAGCAGGCTCATATTTACCCGTTCCAAATTCCGCGACTACACCACCGTTGGCATACGTCAATTTATCATCACTATATTTTTTTGCAAGTAAGCCGAAGTTTTGCCCCGCTTTCAATAATTTATAAATCGAGTCTGCTTTTTGTTGTATGGCTTTTACATTTTCAGGAGTAGCATTTTGTGGTAGTGCAAGAAGGATTTGAGCCACTTTTAATTTCCCGATGCTTTTTCTTTCTTCAACATTTTTTAAAATATGCCAGCCCGTTTTCGTACGAAAAGGTGCTGATGATTGTCCCGCATGTAAACCATAAGCAATGTTTTCATAACTATATGGCATTGAGAATACAGTTATATAGCCCAGGTCAGAAAAAATAACGTCGCCGTTTTCTTTGTTTAATTTTTGATAATCGGTTTTGCCTGATTGTAAGTCCGCATATATTTTTTGTATCTCATCATATACTTTTGCCGTGTCTGCAGGAGTAGCTTTTTCATTGATCGCAACATAAAAATGTACCAGGTGAATATCTTTCTGGCTTCTTTCAAAAACTTCATTAACAAGATCCGTCAGGCCATTTTTATCACTCATATAGCTCTCCACTATTTGACTGCGAAAATTTTCTATATCACTCCGCATCTGTTGTAGCGTATCCATCTTTAACTGTCTGGCAGCTTTGACCTTCAGCTTAAATTTTGAATATAGATCGAGGTATTCCCGGAGAGATTTTTCTTTATCGGTAACAGGTGTTTTATTTTTATTGTAGGCACGTAAAAATTCCTCTTTACTAACGGCGTCATCACCATAAGTAAAAAGTGTTTGAGAAAAAATTTGTGTCGAAAGAAATAGTAAAGCAATTGCTACAAACGCCTTCTTCATTATTAAATAAGGATTTATATATTAATTAGTTTTGTCGTTGGTTGTTTTGTTTGCCCATTTTAATTTTAAAAACTCGTCTATTTGTTCCCAGCTCAATTGTTTGATAACAATTCTTTTGTCTTTATCCAATAAATATAAAGTAGGTGTAGAAGTTACATCATACAATTGTCTGAAACCGGGCCGCTGCGCGTCTTCATCTGCTTTTTCCATTTCTGGTGTTTGATACACATTTGTCCAGTCGCCGAGATGATGTTCCTGGATATATTTGGTCCATTCTTTTTTTACGTTTTCCGTTAATACGGCATAGACCTTTACATTGTGTTTTTTCCAGCTTGCTTCATAGATCGAATCTATCCTGGGAATTTCAATTTTACAATGTCCGCAGGTAGGATCCCAAAAACAAAGAACGGTGTAATCACCTGCAACACTATATAGAGAAGTCGGTTTGCCTGAAGAATCGATCAAATTGAGATCCGCACCGGGTGTGCCTAATAAGTTAGACATTTCCATATAAGCGCGGTGACTGATGGCATCTTCCTGCTTTTTACTTAACCAAGGACTAAGCCCCTGACTATGGTATTGCTGAAATAAGTGCACCAATATTGCATCCTGCCCCATGTACTTTGGAGAAAAATATTCATCTGTCAGCCAATTCAATAATAGTTTATACATTTCAGGACAAGTGCGCGCCAATAACAATTGATAATCTGATTCGGCAATGATGCTATCCGGATTTTGTGATATTACCTGGCGATAATACCTTTCTAATTTTGGTAAAAAGAATGGCGTACGAATGATCCTGTCATCCATAAAAGTTACACCATCCCAATAATGTGCTTTATAGTAATCGTAATTATTAACAGAATCCTGGCGTGTAAGCGGTTTTGCTATCAGTAGCTGCGGATCCTTCATTGCCAGCAATAAAACGGCTAACATTGACGTAGGATTTTTCTTTACCAGGCTGTCCCTGTACTCGTTCAATTCCTTATTATACCTGGTATAGTTGGCCTCATGCAAAAGAGAATCAGCTTTTGTTTTTGATTCGTTATAAGCATTTCTTTCCTGTTCTAAAACTTTACCTGTTGGTACTATTGCTTTTTGGTATTGCCTGAACAGGTCATTTTCAGGAGAATTGGTTATGACTGTTTTATTAGTAAGGTCGGTTGTATCTGTCTTTATACTAATTACCTGTGATTTATCAATCAAAAAATCAAGTACCTGTGTTTTCCCCGGAAACACGATAGCATAGATACCGCTTTGTAATTTTTGATTACCTGAAAAAACGACAATCCCTTTATCGTTTATGATCCCAGAATCTTGCGCATCAAGACTTTTACCAAAGTGATAGGCGAGATAAGCAATGCCACTTTTAAAATTGGGCGTTTTAACAGTGATCTTATAGGCTTGTGCATGCGCAGTAACAAAACAAACGGTCGCTATAGCTATGCTAAAGATTTTTTTCATATTACAAACTTGAACGAGTACAAATGTATTTAAAATGAGCGGTTATTTTAATGTTAGCGCTTTCCTAAACGTTAAAAATTTCAATTCATTAACGTAATATATGATTTACTTTTGCAGCGTGAAGCGAAAAAAATACTTACTTGAAAAAGTGGCTGTTACCGGCTATGCTGCCGAAGGTAAAGCATTATCAAAACAAGATGGCAAAGTTATATTTATAGAAGGCGCCGTTCCGGGCGATGTGGTGGATGTATTTATAACAAAAGACAGGAAAGATTGGGCCGAAGGAAAAGCTACTTTAGTAAGGGAGTATTCGCCGGAAAGGGTAAGCGCTTTTTGTGAACACTTCGGTATTTGCGGAGGTTGTAAATGGCAGATGTTGCCCTACCAAAAACAACTGGAGTATAAACAACAGGAAGTAGTTCAGAATTTAAAACGAATCGGTAAAGTTGACCTGCCGGAAATATTGCCCATTATAGGAAGTGCTGCTACCGTTCATTATCGAAATAAATTAGAATTTACTTTCAGTAATAAAAGATATTTAACGAACGAAGAAATAAAAAGCGAAGCGGTAATGCCAAATGAAAATGCGCTCGGTTTTCATGTGCCCAGAATTTTTGATAAGATAATTGATATACAACATTGTTACCTGATGGATGATGTCAACAATCTTATCAGAAACAATCTTCGTGCTATTGCAAAGGAAAACGAGTATACGTTTTACGATATTAAACAACATACCGGCTGGCTGCGCAATATTATTATTCGTTATTGCACCAACGGCGAGCTGATGGTAAATATTTGTTTGGGATATGAAGATGTGGCAGCAACAAAAAATCTATTGGATAAACTATTAGAAAAAGTGCCGGCTATCACAACATTATTATATACCATCAATACAAAATGGAACGATAGTATTTACGACCTCACTCCGCAAACCTATTTTGGCAAAGGTTTTGTGATAGAAAGACTGCAAGAATTTAGTTTCAAGATCGGGCCTAAATCATTCTTTCAAACAAATACAAAACAGGCAGAAACGCTGTATGCCATCACAAAGGATTTTGCCGGGCTTACCGGTACAGAAACGGTGTATGATCTTTATTGCGGCACTGGCAGCATCGGTATTTTTGTGAGTGGCGCGGCTAAAAAAATAATTGGTGTTGAAGTGGTTGATGAAGCAATTGAAGACGCTAAAATAAATGCTGCCCTAAATAATATTACCCACGCTGAGTTTTTTGCAGGGGATGTAATCAAAATTTGCAATGATGAATTTTTTGCGCTGCATGGCCGCCCAGATGTCATTATTACTGACCCGCCAAGAGTAGGTATGCATGAAAAATTAGTCAATAAATTATTAGATATCGCTGCTCCCACAATAGTATATGTAAGCTGTAATACGGCAACTCAGGCAAGGGATATCAATTTGCTGAGCGAAAAATATACTGTTGAAAAAATACAACCGGTGGATATGTTTCCGCACACACATCACATTGAATGTGTGGTGCTTTTAAAACTAAAAAATTAAATTTTAACTTTGCTGTATGGCATTCAATTCAATACAAAAAGAAACTCCTGTCCTTTTTAATTTAATAGCTATCAATGTAGTGATCTATGTAGCTCAACTGGCAGTACCCGCCGTAACAGAATATGGGGCATTGCATTATTACGGCTCCAGCATGTTCAGGCCATACCAGTTAGTTACCTGTATATTTATGCATGACCCTGTCATTACTCAAGGGCATTTCGGGTTTTTTCACATCCTTTTTAATATGTTTACCCTTTTTGTATTCGGGAATATTTTGGAAAGGTTCTGGGGATCAAAAAGGTTCCTGATCTTTTATTTTATCTGCGGAATCGGGGCAAGTATATTAATTGAATTAACCATAGGATATAGCGCAGCGCAAACTGCTAAACATTTAGCAGCGCTATCTCCAGGAAATGTTCCCCCTGATCAAATAGCGCAATTTATAGCAGACTACAAACAAGATTATACAGCGCTTGGTGCATCCGGAGCAATTATGGGCGTAATGGCGGCGTTTGCTTATTTGTTTCCCAATACGGCATTGTATGTATATTTTATCCCGATCCCGATTAAAGCAAAATATGTGGTACCTCTTTTAATTTTATACGATCTATTTGGTGGGTTTTATCAATTTAGCGGAGATGATGTAGGGCATTTTGCCCATCTTGGTGGAGCATTGATCGGACTTTTATTGGTCATTTACTGGAACAAAACCAATAGACAAACAATGTATTAGCAGGCGGATAGCGATTACAAATATGCAATTCGCTACAAAAACCAAATAAGATAACAGCCTTAACAGCTGTTTTACACGGTTGCTTCGTATTTTTGTTATAGCAAATTATGGGAGAGTCAGACAGATACGGCGAATACAAAAGTCCAAAGAAAAAGATATTTAATCTTGGACAAGAAGGCAATGCCTTAGTAGGCCTGTTCACCATTAATGTTATCTTTTTCATCGTATTACTTACACTGCAGGTAGTGTACAATAATTTCGTTGCCGATCAAAGTTTGTATGCTACACAGGCTGTACAATATTTCGAGCTTCCTGCCCATCTTACAAAACTTAGCGAAAAACCCTGGACATTTTTGGTTTATATGTTTAGCAATATTGGCATTTTAAATATGCTGAGCAATATGTTGTGGTTGTGGACCTTTGGATATGTGCTGCAAGATATCACCGGCAATAACAAGATCATTCCTATTTATTTATATGGTGGTTGGTTAGGCGGCCTATTTTTTATTGCAGCGAGTTATTTAATACCGGTACTACGGCCACTTGCGGGCTCATCTTTTTTACTGGGTTCAAACGCCGCTACAATGGCAATTGCAGTTGCAGTAACTGTATTGGCACCCGGCTTTCGTTTTTTCAGGCATTTGAATGGCGGCATTCCTCTTTGGGTACTAACGGCATTTTTTATTGCTATTGATCTTTTATCGCTTTCTAGTATGGGTGATGCAGCTATCCTATCATCTCATGTCGGGGGAGGAATAGCAGGCTTTCTATTTGTTTATTTTTTACGTCGCGGAAAAGATGGAAGTATTTGGATGAATAGTTTATATGATTGGTTCATGAATCTTTTCAACCCGCATAAAAAATCCAATGTTCATTCCATTAAAGAAAAAGTTTTTTATAGCGTAGGGAATAAAAATCCGTATAAAAAAATATCTACTGTTACGCAGCAACGTGTAGATGAGATACTGGATAAGATCAACCAGCAGGGATATCATTTTCTTACAGATGAAGAAAAAGATATTCTAAAAAGAGCGGCCGAAGCAGATCTTTAATACACATACTATTTGCCCAATTTTTGTTTACTATATCTTTATAATAAATGCCACAACCTCTTTTGCGTAAACTCATAATAAGGAGCTTTGCTGTTATTAATATAATAATGGCAGTATTGTTTTTATTGGGTTGTTATGCAAAATGGTTCAACCCTGCTAATTGGTGGTTCATCGGACTTTTTACGCTGGCCGCTGTCTATTTGTTTTTTATTCTTTTCATTTTCTTCATTATTTGGTTATTGGTACAGCCTAAATTATCGCTGATCTTTATTGTCGTGATTATTCTTGCCTGGAGACCGATTCAAAATATTATTCCGTTCCGGTTGTCTTCGACTTTTACTGTTAAAAAACCGGCAAATACTTTGCGTGTCATGAGTTGGAATGTTGCCCAGTTTAATATTTTGGAAGACAAAAAACATCCTGAGGTAAGGAAACAAATGCTGGCACTGATCAATAAATATCAACCCGATATTGCCTGCTTTCAGGAAATGGTTGCGGGAGATAAACCGGTTGATCTTACTACGCCTTACTATCACAGATTTCGATTCTATCCACTCACCAATTTTGTAGACAGCCTTCATTTCCCCAATTACTTTTACGGGTACAATTACAAAGAAGATTTTTTAGATAGTCAGCATTTTGGTATTCTTATTTTATCAAAATATCCGCTTATTAACCGGCATGCGGTGATGAAATATCCTTACGACTATAATTCTATTTTTCAATATGCAGACATGGTAAAAGACGGGGATACGTTTAGGATATTTAATGTTCATTTACAATCCTTAAAATTTACGCCCACGAATTTAAATTATATAGATAGCCCGTCGCTGGAATCCAGGGAAGACATTGAAAGATCACAAAGTGTATTGGGTAAAATAAAAGTTGGGTTTCTAAAACGAAAAGCTCAGGCCGAACTGGTTAAGGCAGAAATAGACAGCTCTCCTTATCGGATAATTCTTTGTGGCGACTTTAACGATGTGCCTAATTCTTATGCGTACGCTACCATTGGCGGTAGTTTACAAAATGCTTTTGTTGAAAAAGGTTCAGGTATCGGAAGGACGTTCAGCGGTATCTCATCTACATTGCGTATTGACAATATTTTTGTCGACGATGCATTTACGGTAGAGCAATTTACAAAGATCAATAAAAAACTGAGTGACCATTACCCTGTTATCACGGATCTGCAACTTAAACCCACCAACCCTTAAATGAGGCTTTTTCCTTACATTCGTTTTCAATTCCAATAAGCAATATGTCTCTTAAAGTTCACAATTCATATACAAGGCAAAAAGAAGAATTCAAATCTATTACTCCCGGCCATGTGGGCATGTACATATGCGGGCCAACCGTTAGCGGTGAAAGTCATTTGGGACATGCAAGGCCTTATATAACTTTTGACGTAGTATATCGCTACTTAACTTATAAAGGATACAAAGTAAGGTATGTAAGAAACATTACCGATGCCGGACATTTTGAAGAAGAAGGCAGAGCCGCTGAAGATAAAGTAAGCAAAAAAGCAATTTTAGAAAAGTTGGAACCAATGGAGTTGGTACAGAAATATACCAATCTTTTTCATTGGGCCATGTTGCAATTCAATTGTGTTGAACCAAGCATTGAACCAACTGCAACCGGGCATATTGTGGAACAAATAACAATGATCGAAAAGATCATTGCTGCAGGATTTGCCTATGAAGTAAATGGATCTGTTTATTTTGATGTAAAAAAATACGCGGCACACTATGATTACGGAAAATTAAGCGGAAGAATAATTGAAGATCTTTTAGAAACAACAAGAGAACTGGAAGGACAGGAAGAAAAAAGAGACCGTGCTGATTTTGCGTTGTGGAAATCAGCATCGCCAGAACATATTATGCGTTGGGTAAGTCCGTGGGGAGAAGGATTTCCGGGCTGGCACATTGAATGTTCGGCAATGGCCACTAAATATTTAGGGGCTGAATTTGATATTCATGGCGGCGGTATGGACCTGCAGTTTCCGCATCATGAAAGCGAAATTGCGCAGAGTACTATTTGCAATCATCATAATCCTGCGCGTTATTGGATGCACAATAATATGATCACCATCAACGGCCGCAAGATGGGCAAGAGCTATAACAATGTTATTAAATTAACAGAATTATTTAGTGGTAACCATCCATTACTAACGCAGGCATTTAGTCCGATGACGATACGTTTTTTCATTTTACAAAGTCATTATCGCAGTACATTGGATTTTGGTTCTACCGCATTGGAAGCATCTGAAAAAGCATTTAAACGTTTGTGGGAAGCCTATGAAATATTAATGAAGCTAACCATAACAGAAACGAGACAACCGGTGCTTGATGTTGAATTGAATGATAAGATCGTACGAATGGTAAATGAGTTCGATGAATTTATGGATGATGATTTTAGCACAGCTAAAATATTGGCGAATATGTTTGAGCTGGCATCTACCATCAATTCATTTAAAGATAAGCTGATCGATATCAATGTTATTTCCGCGGAGACTTTAGCTTTATTGCAGAAAGGTTTCAAAACTTATTTAGAAGATATTTTTGGTTTAAAAGATGCAACACCTAACAGCGATTCTTTAGAAGGTGTAATGCATTTGTTGATCGATATCCGCAGAGAGGCAAAAAGCAAAAAAGATTATGCCACATCTGATAAAATAAGAAATCAATTATCAAGATTAGGTATTGAGTTGAAAGATGATAAAGATGGAAATGTGAGCTGGAGCAATACGTAATATTATGGAACACGTAGAACATCTTTCCAGGGATAAAAGATTAAGAGAAATAATTTCGCTTCAGGATCCATATACTCTAGTCAAGAGAAAAGGTATTTATTTGATTTTGTGCAAATCGATCGTCAGCCAGCAATTAAGCACGAGAGTTGCCGAAGTTATTTATGGAAGATTCCTGGATTTATACAAAAACAAAAAACCTACTGCACAACAAATAATCGATACCCCTTTAGAAAAATTACGCAATGTAGGTTTAAGCAATGCCAAAGCCAATTACCTGCAGAATGTTTGTCGCTTTTTTATAGAAGAAAAGTTAACCGATGCGAAATTGCATAAAATGACCGATGAAGCTATCATCGAAAAACTCACGCAAATAAAAGGCGTTGGAAAATGGACCGTAGAAATGATCTTAATGTTTGCTTTAGGTAGAGAAGATGTTTTCGCAATGGATGATCTGATCATCCAGCAACATTTCGCACGACTCTATAAATTAGATGTTACCGATAAGAAAACATTGAAAATTAAAATGTTTGCTCAGTCAAGTAAGTGGAGCCCTTATCGCACTTATGCTTGCCGATATTTGTGGGGCTGGAAAGATAATGGTTAATGATAAATTGTAAATGAACAAGAGTATGATTACTTATGAAAGCCGTAATGCGTTTACCATTTATAATTTATCATTTACCATTATCAATGTGCTACCAACCAATTGTCTCCCGAACCAATTTCTGCATCAGTAGGCACGCCGTTTGGCAGAACCAGTGCCGTTTGCATACAATGTAAAATAATTGGTTTGATTATTTCTACTTCATCTTTGTGCGCATCAAATACCAATTCATCGTGTACCTGTAACAACATCCTAGATCTGAAATTGTGCTTTTTAAATTCATGATGGATTTTTATCATCGCGAGCTTTATCATGTCGGCCGCTGTGCCCTGAATGGGAGAGTTGATCGCATTTCGTTCTGCAAAACCACGGACGGTGAAGCTGGCGCTATTGATATCTTTCAGCCAGCGCTTGCGACCCATCAGGGTTTCAACGTAACCAGATTCTTTTGCAAAGTTGATGGTGTCATCCATGTATTTCTGGATATTGGGAAACTGTTTTTTGTAGTTATCTATGATCTCTTTTGCTTCTGCTCTTGGAATGCCCAAGTTCTCTGCTAATCCAAATGCTCCTTGTCCGTAGATGATACCGAAGTTTACACTTTTTGCTTTGTAGCGCATTTCTTTGGTCACATCTTTTTCCTCCACATTGAAGATCTTCGCAGCAGTTGCTGTATGAATATCGATACCACTTTTAAAAGCGGCGCACATATTTACATCGCCGCTGATGCCGGCAACGATGCGTAATTCAATTTGTGAATAATCGGCACTTATTAAAACGTGGTTCTCGTCTCTTGGAATAAATGCTTTGCGGATCTCTCTTCCTTTTTCGGTTCGTATAGGAATATTTTGCAGGTTAGGATTATTGCTGCTTAATCTTCCTGTAACAGCAACTGCCTGTGCGTATGAAGTATGTATACGGCCTGTTTTTTTATTGATCATTTCAGGAAGCGCGTCTACATAAGTTGATTTTAATTTAGTAAGCTCACGGAAAGTTAATATGTCATCGCATATTTTATGTTTGGTTGCCAATTTTGCCAATACATCTTCACCTGTTGCATATTGACCCGTTTTTGTTTTTTTTGCTTTAGGATCCAGTTGCATTTTTTCAAACAATACTTCACCTAATTGTTTTGGAGAAGCTAAATTAAAACGAACACCCGCTTGTTCATAAACACTTTCTTCACTTTTTTTAGCAACGATATCTAATTCTTTAGAATAGTTTCGCAGGAAATCTTCATCAATCCTTATTCCTTCAAATTCCATTGCGGCCAATACTTTTACCAATGGATTTTCTACTTCGTAAAAAACCTTTTCAACTTCTTTTGTTTTTAATTGAGGAAGAAAAATATTTTTTAATTGCAAAGTGATATCAGCATCTTCGGCGGCGTATTCTTTTATTTTTTCCAATTCAACATCGCGCATATTGCCCTGTGTTTTTCCTTTTTTGCCGATCAGCTCTTCAATATGTACAGGTTCATACCCTAAATATTTCGCACTCAATAAATCCATGCTTCTTTTTCCTTCAGGCTCAATTACATAGTGGGCAAGCATTGTATCAAAGGTTTCGCCACATAGTTCAATGCCGTACCATTTTAATATCAGCATATCATATTTGATATTCTGGCCTATCCATGTTTTGCCAGCATCGTTAAATAATTCCTGAAAATTATTCAGCAGGGTAAGACAATCTTCTTTATCAACCGGACAAGGAACATAATAACCTTCGCCGGGTTTAACAGAAAAACTAAGGCCTACCAGCTCTGCATCATTTGCATCAATGCCAGTTGTTTCCGTATCAAAACATATTTCTGTATGCTGATTTAATAATGATATTAATTGCTGGACCTCTGCAGTAGTTTCAGCTAATACATAATCATGCGTGGTATTGTGAATATTTTTATCAGTAGTTATTCCTGTGTTGAATTCACCTTCATTACTATCGGCGCTTTCATTAATAAACTCTGATGTTTTTGCTTTTGGCGCTTCAATAGGATTGCCAAACAGATCCATCTGTACATTTTCAGTTGCTGGCCGTTGGTCACCGGTCAGCGCAGCAACGACATCTTCACCCAATATTCTTTTAGCGATCTGCCTGAATTCTAACTCCGTAAAAATTTCTTTCAGTGCTTCTTTATTTTGTTCCTTTATTCTGAAATCTTCTTCGTGAAATTCCACAGGCAGTTCAGTAATAATGGTCGCTAATTTTTTACTCATTATTGCCAGCTCTTTTCCATTGCGGACTTTTTCTCCTAATGCACCTTTTATTTTATCCGCGTTTGCTAATACATTTTCTAACGTTTTATATTCTTTCAATAATTTGGCTGCTGTCTTTTCACCCACACCCGGGATGCCGGGAATATTATCTACAGAATCTCCCATCAATCCTAAAATATCAATTACCTGATCCACATTTTCAATGTCCCATTTGGCACAAACTTCTGCCGGGCCTAAAATTTCAAAATTTCCGCCTTGATAAGGAGGCTTATATATTTTTATATTTTCAGAAACCAATTGTCCGTAATCTTTATCGGGTGTAACCATGTACACATCGTAACCAGCCTTCTCTGCCTGTTTAGCCAATGCGCCGATCACATCATCTGCTTCGTAACCATCAATGGCAATTACAGGAATATTAAAACCTTCAATTATTTTTTTTATGTCGGGAAGAGAGGAGCGAATATCTTCCGGTGTTTCTTGTCTGTTGGCTTTGTAATCTGCAAAATCTGTGTGGCGCTCCGTTGGTGCGCTTGTATCAAAGCATACGGCCATGTGTGTAGGATGCTGGTTATTGATCAGATCAACCAGGGTGTTCGTAAACCCAAATTGCGCATTGGTATTTCTTCCGGCACTGGTAACGCGGGGGCTGCGAATTAACGCGTAATACGCACGAAAAACAAGGGCCATTGCATCTAATAAAAATAATTTTTTCCGCATGGCGTAAAAGTAAAACAATAACGGATTAAATAATTAAAAAGGCGAGATGTTAGTCTCGCCTTTTTTTATTCCACCACACCTTCTTTAATTTCTGTCCATAGATCACTATAACATTTTGCGGCATAGCTGCTACGGGCAAACTCTTCAATGGGTTTGCGGTAAATACCCATTTTTTCTACGTCAGATAAAGCGGGAATATAATTTTGGAAGAATTTTTTGTCTTTATACAACTGTTCCATTATTTCATTGTGCATATTCTTACGAAGATCTACCAGCGTGAAGAAACACATCATCTTACTGCCATCAAGGTCCTTCTCTTTGAAATAATCCTTCACCATATTATAGGTTCGGATCGAAAGAGTAGTTGGTATGATCGGCATCAATACAATATCGGCAGCACTAAAAATATTTTCGCTCAGTGCGCTAAAGCCCGGCGGACAATCAATGAAAACGAAATCGTATTCATTTTCCAATTGTTTTAAAATGCCTTTTAAGCGGGTTTTATTACCCTTCATTTCTTCCACCATTATGTCGAAACTTTTGGCGGAATTATCTGCAGGAATAATTTCAAGGTTATCGAATTCAGTTGCAAGAATGGCACTTTCCAAAACAACATCTTTACTGATGAGTTTTTTTATGCCCATATTGTTTTTAGGTTTTACATTATAATAAAATGTAGTAGAGCCTTGAGGATCGATGTCCCATAGCAAAGTTTTATAACCATCTTTTGCTGCCAGGTAGGCAAAATTTACGCAAGACGCCGTTTTGCCAACACCACCTTTAAGGTTGTAAAGTGCGATAACTATCATGTGTAGAGGTTTTTATTAATATGAAAGATAAGAAATTATTTTTTCATTCCTTCCAACTCCTTCTGCAGCCTGAACATTTCATCCCTTAACCTGGCTGCTTCCATGAAATCGAGGTCCCGGGCAGCTTTTTCCATTTCCTTTTTGGTTTTGCCGATAGCTTTTTCTATTTGAGGAATAGTTTTATATACCACCTGGTCTTCCGCTGCAACATTTACCAGTTCTTGATCGGCGCCAATGGAGTATGGGTTTGACGGATCGTAACCCTTTACATCGAGTACAGAACCTTGTGCGAACACTTGCTCTTTGCTTTTGATAATTGTTGTAGGTGTGATATTGTGCTCGATATTATAAGCTATCTGCTTTTCTCTTCTTCTGGTGGTTTCATCGATCGTTTTTTTCATGCTATCGGTTATTTTATCCGCATAAAAAATTACAAGGCCATCTACATTACGGGCCGCCCTGCCTGCGGTTTGTGTTAAGCTTTTTTCGTTGCGAAGAAAACCTTCTTTATCTGCATCTAAAATGGCTACCAGAGATACTTCCGGCAGATCCAGCCCTTCTCTTAATAAGTTAACACCTACCAATACATCGATCACGCCTAAACGCAGGTCACGTAAAATTTCTACTCTTTCTAACGTATCCACTTCGCTATGAATGTATTTACTTTTTATGTCGATGCGATGTAAATATTTATCCATTTCTTCGGCCATGCGTTTGGTTAAGGTGGTCACTAAAACACGATCACCTTTTTTTATTCTTTTATCTATCTCGTCTAAGAGGTCATCGATCTGGTTTAATGACGGACGAATTTCAATTGGCGGATCTAACAAACCGGTTGGCCTTACTACCTGCTCTACCACTACACCGCCGGTCTTTTCTAACTCATAATCAGCCGGGGTAGCAGATACAAATATGGTTTGATTCAGCATACTTTCAAACTCGTTAAAATTAAGCGGACGGTTATCCATGGCCGATGGCAAACGAAAACCATAATCAACCAATACTAATTTTCTGCTTCTATCGCCGCCGTACATACCACTTACCTGTGGAATGGTTTGATGACTTTCATCTATCACACACAAAAAATCATTCGGAAAATAATCTAATAAACAGAAAGGCCTTGTGCCCGGTTTTCTTCTATCAAAAAACCTTGAGTAGTTTTCAATACCATTGCAATAGCCGAGCTCACGTATCATCTCCAGGTCGTAATTCACTCTTTCTTCTATGCGTTGCGCTTCGATATATTTCCCCGTCTTTTTGAAATATTCTACCTGTGCGGCTGTCTCATCCTGTATCTCGTATATCACTTGCTGCATGATATCTTTAGGCGCTAAATATAAATTTGCAGGAAAGATCGCCGCATTATCTACTAAGCCAATACGCTTGCTGGTAGTAAGTTCCAGCGTTTCGATGCTTTCTATCTCATCACCAAAAAAAGTAATGCGGTAACCAAAATCAACATAGGGTAAATTGATATCGACCGTATCTCCTTTTACCCTGAAAGTACCTCTTGTAAAATCTATCTGTGTTCTTTTGTATAGACTATTCACTAAAGAATGTAAAAATCCTTGTCTTGACAATACCTGGCCTTTTTGAATGCGTACAATACCATTTTCAAATTCAGTCGGGTTACCCATACCGTAAATACAGCTTACACTCGCTACTACGATAATATCTCTTCTGCCGCTTAATAATTGTGCCGTTGCTTGTAAACGGAGCTTATCTAATTCTTCATTGATACTGAGGTCTTTTTCGATGTAGGTATTACTGACGGGCATGTATGCCTCAGGTTGATAGTAATCGTAATAACTAACAAAATACCCGACAGCATTATCAGGGAAAAATTGTTTGAACTCGCCATACAATTGCGCCACTAGTGTTTTGTTGTGCGTTATAACTAATGTAGGCTTCTGTGTATTTTGAATAACATTCGCCATGGTATAGGTTTTACCGCTTCCGGTAACGCCTAATAGCGTTTGATATCTTTCACCATCCAAAATACCGTTGGTTAGTTTTTGTATAGCATCCGGCTGATCGCCGGAAGGGGAGTATGGTGATTGTAAGTTGAAAGGCATAATGCAGTTACGCAATTTACTGATTGTAAAAAGAAATAAAAACTGTTTACAGGTATTTACTGATCAATCCAGCAATTCCCTTGCCATTTAAAAAGTCGCGCTCATATTGTTTGATCGTTTCAATATCTAAATCGAGCAGGCCTTGTTTATTCAATTCGCGTATTTGTATCGTTTCACGAATGGAAATACTACCGTCTAATAAAAACCCGATAACGATTAACAGTTCGCAGATCTTTCTTTCTTCTTCATTAGCGGTTTTTAATCTTTCAAGATACCCGGTTTCTAAAAAATGCGTTTCTTTCGGCTGGATCTTGTAAATAGTGAACAACATTTTGGTAAGCACAAAATGATTTTGGTGAAAGTCTCTTTTGTTGATGGCAATGTATTGCATGGTATCATACAAAAGATTTTTAAATTCAGCGGTTGGTGCCTGGTCCTTTCTTATTTTGACAGCAACCTGCTCGATCAAATTTTGTCCCATGATGACCACTCTTGCTTCTTTCAATATCACCTTTGTACCGTAAGCGTTCCATGCAGCAAATATTGGGATGCCTGCAAAGTCTTTAACAGCCTGCAATGCATAACGCCCTAGCATACGTTGTATCAACACCTTGAACAACATATTGCTCAAAGTTGCTTTTAGAATAAAGAAAAAGTTCCAGGTAAGCAGCGCCGTTTTATTAATGCCCTGTAAAGGATCGATACCATATTTTAGTTCCTGTTTATTTTTCTTTTCCAACCCAATATCTACCAGTAAATTTCTTTTGTGTGTTGATTGTTTATTTTCATGTGTCAAAAATCCTGTTGCTACAGCTACTTCGTGTGCGCACCAAATATTTAAAAAAGTAAGCAACGTAATTTCTATCATCACTAAAACAAAACTATACAGCATCATTATAACCGGAATAGCATACGGCTTATTAAAAACAACAATTGTATACGATGGAAATAAATGCGGAAACGCATATTGGGGAACATATAATAAAATGACACCCATCGTACCAAAAAAAGCCGCCAGCCAAATAGCGATGCGTTCTTTCCTGCGGATGGTTTTTATCTCATCTTTGGTCAAAATAAAAAGCTCACTACCTGCATTCACTTTGCGGATAGGTAATAAACGATAAAATACGTGATAGATGATTCTCAATATGTCAATTTAATAACTGGACCGAAAAAATAACGCCAATCTGTACTAGCTGGTAAAAGTAACTATTACCCATATTTAATTCAAATTTAGCCTTGCTTTCCGGCTGAATTTGAGTACCTTTGCGGCTCGAAAAGCGTTTGGCTATTGGTGGTTATCGATATAACTCTCTAAAAATCAATCAGCTAAAGCTAAAAGTTACAATTATGAATATAAGAAACATCGCCATCATTGCCCACGTAGATCATGGCAAAACAACATTAGTGGATAAGATCCTTCATACTACCAAAGTATTTAGAGAAAACCAGGAAACAGGCGACCTGATAATGGATAGTAACGATCTTGAAAGAGAACGTGGTATCACCATTTTTAGTAAGAACGCATCTGTTGTTTACAAAGACTATAAAATTAATGTGATCGATACCCCAGGACATAGTGATTTTGGTGGTGAGGTAGAACGTGTTCTAAAAATGGCCGATGGTGTTGTATTATTAGTAGATGCGTTTGAAGGGCCAATGCCTCAAACCCGTTTCGTATTGCAAAAAGCCCTGGCTTTAGGTTTAAAACCAATTGTTGTTATCAATAAAGTAGATAAACCAAACTGCCGTCCGGATGAAGTACATGATGCAGTATTTGAATTATTCTTTAACCTTGATGCAACAGAAGAACAATTGGATTTTCCAACATTCTACGGATCGGGTAAAAACGGCTGGTTCAATACTACATTAGAACAGATTGATAATATCAATCCTTTGTTAGATGGTATCATTCAATATGTACCGGAACCAAAGATCAGCGAAGGTAATTTGCAAATGCAGATCACTTCATTGGATTACTCATCTTTCCTTGGCCGTATCGCTGTAGGAAGAATAGCTCGCGGTAGTGTAAAAGAAGGGCAAAGCATTACTTTAATGCAGGCAACAGGCAACAAAAGACAAAAGATCAAAGAACTATATGTGTTTGAAGGAATGGGCAAACGTCGTGTAACGGAAGTTATGGCCGGCGATATTTGTGCTGTAGTTGGATTGGAAGAATTCAACATTGGTGACACCATCGCTGATTCGGAAGCTCCTGAAGCTTTAGCAATGATCACGGTAGATGAACCAACAATGAATATGTTGTTCAGCATTAACAACTCTCCATTCTTCGGTAAAGATGGAAAGTTTGTAACGTCACGTCATTTACGTGATCGTTTACATAAAGAAACGGAAAAGAACCTGGCATTAAAAGTAGAAGATACTGATGGTGCGGATAGCTTCCTTGTTTATGGTCGTGGTATCCTTCACTTAGGTATTCTTATCGAAACAATGCGTAGAGAAGGATATGAATTAACTGTTGGTCAGCCACAGGTAATCGTTAAAGAAATAGACGGCAAAAAATCTGAACCATTTGAAAACCTGGTTGTAGACGTGCCGCAAGAATTTGCAAGTAAGGTAATTGATTTGGTAAGTCGCCGTAAAGGTGAAATGTTGATCATGGAAACCAAAGGTGACATGCAACATTTAGAATTTGAAATTCCTTCACGCGGTTTGATCGGTTTGCGTACACAAATGTTAACAGCAACAACAGGTGAAGCTGTGATGGCACATCGTTTCTTGGAATACAGACCATGGAAAGGCCCTATTCCAGGAAGAAACAACGGCGTATTGTTATCTAAAACAACAGAAAAAACAACAGCATACTCTATTGATAAATTACAAGACAGAGGTACTTTCTTTGTAGATGCAGGTGAAGAGATCTATGTAGGGCAGATCATCGCTGAGCACATTAAGCCAGGAGATTTGGTAGTAAATGCAACGGAAGCAAAAAAATTAACCAACCACCGTGCAAGCGGAACGGATGATGCTTCCCGCATGGCACCAAAGATCGTTATGTCTTTAGAAGAGTGTATGGAATATATTCAGCAAGATGAGTGTATTGAAGTAACTCCTAAGATCGTTCGTTTAAGAAAATTGATCTTAAATGAAGATGACAGAAAGAGAGAATCTAAAAAAATGGAAACAGCATAATATTACGAACGGCGAAATGAAAATTTCGCCGTTTTTTATTGCCGCCCTTTTTGTTAGGTTACTTTTACTTCAATGTTATTTACAAATTGTAGATTTAACTACATGAATTTTAGAAAATATACATTTAGGTATACGCTTTTAACTGTACTGCTTGCGATTTCTTTTTCTATCGAGCTCTATGGACAGGATACTTCCCGCGTGGTTAATGATATATCACAATTAAATCCAATCAAAGTCAATTCTATAATTGTACCCACAACAACAGAAGAAATAATCAATGCCGTAAAAACTCATGGTGGCCCTATTTCAATTGGTGGCGGGCGTTATAGTATGGGCGGACAAACTGCTACTGAGCAAGCGTTGCAAATTGACATGAGGCATTTCGACAGCATTGTATATTTCTCAAAAGTTAATAAAGAAATTACCGTTCAAACGGGTATTACCTGGAGAAAAATACAAGAGTTCATCGACCCTTATAATTTATCAATTAGCATAATGCAGACATATGCCAACTTCACTGTTGGAGGGTCATTAAGTGTAAATGTCCATGGCAGGTATATTGGACAAGGCCCCATTATTTTATCAGTAAAAAAGATAAAAATTATTTTAGCAAACGGAGATTTAATAACAGCAAGTCCAGAGGAAAATGCGCCAATTTTTTATGGCGCAATTGGCGGTTATGGAGGACTTGGAGTTATTACCGAAGCAACGTTACTGCTAACCGACGACAATAAAGTTGAACGCACCAATCAAGTACTTTCAATAAAAAAATACAAGCAATTCTTTTTCAATAATATAAAGGGAGATACAACAGTCATTTTTCACAACGCTGATATTTATCCGAATAGGTACAAAAAAGTAAGAGAGATTTCATACAGTACAACATCAAAAGAAACTACCATACACTACAGATTAAAGCCGAATAAGGAAAAGTATAAATTTGATAGGTTTGTTTATAAGATAATTTCAGGATTTCCGGCAGGCAAATGGGCTAGGGAGCATTTACTTGATCCTATACTATATAGAAAAGATCCTGTTGAATGGCGAAACTATGAAGCCAGTTACGATGTACTTGAATTAGAACCTAAATCGAGAAAAAAGTCAACTTATATTCTTCAGGAATACTTTGTTCCGACTGAGCAGTTTGATACATTTTATCCTTTAATGACAGGTATTTTAAAGAAGAATAAAGTGAATGTGATCAATGTATCTATCAGGTATGCAAAAAAAGATCCTGGTTCAATTCTGGCCTGGGCAAGAACAGATGTGTTTGCGTTTGTACTTTATTATAAACAAGGAACTAAACAAGAAGACAAAGACAAAGTGAAAAAATGGACAGAACAAATTATTGACGCTTCTATTTCTTGTCAAGGAACATATTACTTGCCCTATCAAATTTATGCTACACAAGGACAATTTCTAAAAGCATATCCAAGAGCACCAGCGTTCTTTGCACTTAAAAAACAGCTTGATCCTACGAATAAATTCAGAAATAAATTATGGGATAGTTACTATAAATAAAACCAACTACCTTTACAAAGTGAAAAAATTGACCTTCATATTATTCAGCCTTTTCATTGCGATCAATGCAATGGCACAATGTTCTATCTGTTCTAAAACAGCGGCGCAAATGGGTGAAAAACCTGCGGCAGGATTAAATAGCGGCATTCTTTATTTGATGTTGGCTCCTTTTGTTCTTATAGGTGTTATCGGCTATCGCTGGTGGAAAAATAATGGCAGCCAGTCGCAAGATCAGTCGTAGTTTTTTATAAACCGGTACAAGTTAAAATCGGCGCCTTCTTTTTTAATGCTTTCCTGCAATTCATTTTTATCAATATCTTTTAATCTTTTTTGTTGTATCAGGTAGTAAGCTTTTTCTGCTAATAACCAAAAGTGTTTGGTGTTTTTTGCAGCCAGCTTCAGGTTCTCATTGATGGCGATAAACAATTCTTCAATGCCCTCTTTTTGTGCTGCAATGGTTTTTATTACCTGTACGGGCATTTCCTCTTTATGAAAGGCTGGCGCTAACATCAAACGTAAATTCTTCACAAAAGTATCTGCATCGGGCCTGTCGCTTTTATTCACGACAAATAAATTGGCTATTTCCATTAAGCCTGCTTTCATCGTTTGTATTTCATCTCCCGCTTCGGGTACAACTACAACAACCGTTGTATCTGCCAATCCTGCGATCTCCACTTCACTTTGTCCTACGCCAACTGTTTCTATTATTATATAATCGAATCCCGCAACTTTTAACAGGTCCGTTATTTCAATGATCTTTGGGTGTAATCCGCCAAGCGACCCCCTTGTAGCGAGCGAGCGAATAAAAACATGCTGGTTGTTGTACCATTTATTCATCCTTAGCCGGTCACCCAATAAAGCGCCGAAATTAAATGGGGAGGATGGATCGACACACAATACAGCGACTTTTTTATCCTGCTCAACTATTAATCCAACTAAAGCATCTACCAGTGTGCTTTTACCCGCACCCGGTGGCCCGGTGATACCAATTACGGGCGTTATTGAAGATGGCAATAATCGCATGAGTGCCTCATAGCCGGTCACCTCATTTTCAATTAATGAGATGCATCGTGCCAGGGCCCTTACATCGGCTTGTTGTATTTTTTCCAGGTATTGTTGCCACATAAGTACAAGCAAATTTCAAGTTCCAATAACCAAAATCCAAATTAATTTAATATGGCCTTCAAAATAGGCTCAAATCATTAACAATTTACCATTAACAATTACCTATTATCATTTTATATTTGCAGTAATCAGTTATGACGAATTTTATTCCCATTTTTCCGTTAGGTATTGTTGTATATCCGGGCGAGGAGTTGAATCTCCATATTTTTGAACCGCGATACAAACAGCTTATTACAGATTGCAAAGAATCGAAAAAACCATTTGGCATTCCTTCAGTCGTTAATAATAAAATGACTGAAATGGGCACACTCGTAGAAGTAGCAGAAATTACTACAGCATACGATAATGGCGAATTGGATATTAAAACAAAAGGCATAAAACCATTTCGTATTTTAGAAGTGATAAAAGATATACCCGATAAATTATATGACGGCGCCATTGTCAATTATCCCGCTAACGATTCGAAAGGCAGTAAAAAATTAATGCAAAAAGTAATTGAAGCAACCAGGCAATTACATGAGCTATTAAAAGTAAATAAGAATTTTAAAAAGACAGAAGACGAATTGATGAGTTACGATGTGGCGCATCATGTAGGATTGTCTTTACAAGAAGAATATGAATTATTAGAGTTGTTAAGAGAATTATACAGACAAGAATATTTAAAGCAACATCTTGCCAAAGTATTGCCGGTAATGGCTGAAATGGAAATATTAAAAGACAGGATACAACTGAACGGGCATTTTAAAAATATAGAGGGCTTTAATTTATAGCCATCTGCAGAACGTATAAAATGAATACAACCATTTGCCTCGATTTTGGAAATACACGCCTTAAATATGCAGTATTTGAAAATACCCATTTTAAAAATGAAGGTGTTTTAGCAAATGGCTCGGTTGAAACTATTAAAACATTGCTGGATAAATATAAGCCGCAAAAAACCATTCTATCTTCTGTTGTTGAACACGATATTGCAATAGAAGATTTATTGTCAGCACAAACACGTTTTCATAAATTATCACACCTTACTACCTTAAATTTTACTGCACCTGTTAGTAAACCGCAAACGATCGGTGCCGATAGATTAGCGTTAGTCGCTGCCGCTGTTCATTTTTATCCCAATAAAAACAATGTAGTGATAGGATTAGGTAGTTGTATTACGTATAATTTCATCAATCAGAACCATGAGTTTCTTGGCGGAGCCATTTCTCCCGGTATGGAGATGCGTTTTAAATCAATGCACGATCACACTGCTTTATTGCCATTGGTAAATCCGGAATGGAATTTTCCGGTTATTGGGTATGATACTAAAACAAATTTGCAAAGTGGCGTAATTGCAGGCATGGCCTATGAGATAGATGGCTTTATTAATTTTTATAAAAGCAGATACGATAACTTAAACATAGTTTTAACCGGCGGCGATGCAACTTATTTTGCAAGCCAACTGAAAAACAAGATATTTACCGACCCTGATTTTTTATTTAAAGGGCTTTATGCACTCAGTGAAATTAATAATGGTTAATACAAGTGCAACCAAAAATGAATAACAAACACTTATATATAAAATTGATCACTGTCTTTTTGGCCGGCTGTTTTTTTATGGGTAGCTGTGAAAATAAAGAAGACGCAGCTGCAATAGATACCGGCAAAAAAGTAGGTGTCGAAGAAGCAAAAGATGTGGTGGTAAGGTATTCTGTCGGCCATAACCGAAAAGCGTTTTTAAAAGCACCGCTAATGTACCGGGTTGCTGATACCGTTGTTTATACAGAGTTCCCCAAAAAAGTACATGTTGACTTTTACGGAGCTACGGATAGTTTGGAAAGTCAGCTTGATGCTAATTATGCAAAGTATAAAGAGAATGAAAACAGAATTTTTCTAAGAGATAGCGTAACAGTTATTAACGTAAAAGGTGACACGCTTCACTGCAAAACGTTGTATTGGGATAGGAGCCGGACCGGCGCAGAATTTTACACCAGTGATTCTATCTGGATCAGGACAAAAACGCAGATCATTAATGGGATTGGCTTAGATGCCCAGCAGGATTTCAAGGCATGGCATATTGTACGTCCTACGGGATTTGTAGAAGTGCAAAATTCGGAAGTGCCGAAATAATTATTTAACATTAACTTACTACATTTACAACACTAAGTCTGCGTAATGTAAGATACATTACTTTATAAATTATTAATTTTAATTACAATGGAATACCGTCGTTTAGGAAAATCAGGATTACAATTAAGTGTGTTGTCCTTTGGTAGCTGGATAAGTTTTGATACACAGATAGCCGATAAAATGGCCGATGAATTAATGGGCGTTGCCTACGACAACGGCATCAACTTTTTTGATAATGCCGAAATATATGCATTGGGCGAAAGTGAGAAAATGATGGGTAGGGTATTAAGCAAAAAGAAATGGGATCGTACTTCCTACACGGTTTCTTCAAAAGCATTTTTTGGTTGGAGGGGAGATAAAAATAAACCGAATCAAACAGGCAATAACCGTAAACACTTGATCGAAGCGTGTAACGAAGCATTGCAGCGTTTACAGGTTGATTATTTGGATCTGTTCTATTGTCATCGGCCGGATAAGAACACACCAATTGAAGAAACGGTTCTGACAATGAACCACCTCATTCAACAGGGAAAAATTTTATATTGGGGAAGTAGTGAATGGAGTGGCGTAGAAATTATGGAAGCACATAGGGTTGCCGAACATTACCGGTTGATTGGTCCGACAATGGAACAACCGCAATACAATTTGTTTGAAAGAAATAAAGTAGAGAACGAATTTTCTGAGATATACAAAGGAGTGGGATTGGGAACAACCGTCTGGAGCCCTTTGGCATCAGGATTGTTGACTGGTAAATACAATGATGGTATTCCTAAAGGAAGTCGCTTAGGTTTAAAAGATACCGGCTGGTTAAAAGAAAGAATATATGTTGAGGAAAAATTAAAAAAAGTAAGAAAGCTGACGGAATTAGCGGGTAAATTGGGCATCACAACAGCAGCATTAAGTATTGCCTGGTGTATCAAAAATCCAAATGTTAGCACGGCGATTTTAGGCGCTACAAAAAAACAACAGCTGTTAGATAATTTGAAAGCATTAGATGCACTTCCTAAACTAACACCTGAAGTGATGGAGAAGATCGAAAAGATCATGTTAACGAAACCTAAGTTGCCGGAATATTAATTTAGTGATCATGACTATTTACGGAATACCTAATTGCGATACAGTTAAAAAAACGTTGGATTGGTTTAAAAAGAACAAGATCGATTATGAATTCCATGATTATAAAAGATCAGGTATAACAAAATCGAAATTAGAAACATGGAGTAAAAAAGTTGGTTGGGAAACCTTACTAAATAAAAAAGGGACAAGTTGGAGAAAGCTAACGCCGGAGGAACAGGAAAAAGTAACCAATCAGACAGCAGCTATAAAAGTGATGATGGAAAATAACAGCATCATCAAACGGCCGGTTGTAGAAGCCGGAGAAAAATTGCTGGTAGGCTTTAACGAAACAGATTTTATCAAACAATTAAAATAAAAAAAATGAAACGTAATGCAACCGCCGTTTGGAATGGCACAGGAAAAGAAGGTACAGGCCATCTTACTACACAAAGTACTACTTTGAATAAAACACAGTATTCTTTCAACTCCCGTTTTGCTGATGGGGTAGGGACAAACCCGGAAGAATTAGCAGCAGCAGCGCATGCAGGCTGTTTCACTATGAAACTTAGTTTTGTTTTAAACGCGGCAGGTTTTACTGCAGATGAAATTTCAACTAAGTGTGATATTAGTTTAGAAGACGGAGCTATTACAGAATCGCATTTACATGTAACTGCAAGGGTGCCTGGTATTTCTAAAGAGCAATTTGATGCAAGCGTTGCTGATGCAAAAGCAAATTGCCCAATTTCTAAATTGTACAATACAAATATTACACACGAAGCTGTTTTAGCTTAGTAGAATAATTAATAAATAACAATGGCCGGCTATTGATGCCGGCCTTTTTAATTAAATTTGGTTAAACAAGTTGCTATGTCATTTCAAAATAAAACAGTCTTAATAACCGGCGCCTCAAGAGGTATTGGTAAAGCGATCGGCATTAAGCTGGCAAAAGAAGGCGCGAATATTATTATCGCTTCCAAATCAATAGAAGAAAACCTGAAACTTAGGGGTACTATTTTTTCTGCAGCAGCAGAGATAGAAGCCGCTGGCGGAAAGGCTTTGCCGGTACAATGTGATATTCGTGATGAAGTGCAGGTACAAAATGCGGTGGACAAAGCTGTGGAGCGTTTCGGCGGCATTGATATTTTGATCAACAATGCATCCGCTATTTCATTGACCAATACGGAAACAACGGAGCCTAAACGTTTTGACCTGATGTACGATATCAATGTAAGAGGGACTTTTTTCGTCAGTAAAGCTTGCATACCGCATCTTAAAAGATCAACGAACGCGCATATCCTTACTTTATCTCCGCCCATTAATATGGATATGAAATGGTTCACTTATCACCTGGCATATACGATGAGTAAATATAATATGAGCATGATCGCCATGGGATTGGCCGCGGAACTAAAAAAATACCATATCGCCTCCAATGCATTATGGCCGCGAACTACTATTGCAACAGCAGCGGTGAATAATTTATTAGGCGGAGAGATGTTAATGAAGATGAGCCGTACTACTGATATTGTGGCTGACGCAGCCTATTATATTTTATCCAAATCATCTAAAGAATGTACGGGCAATACTTTTATTGATGAACATGTTTTAGCAAACGAAGGCATTACCGACTTAAGTAAATATTCAGTTATGCCGGGCTCAGAATTGTACAATGATTTGTTTTTATAAATGAGACTTCTTTGCTATGGATGTTTTATAATTTATCACTTCTATTAATTTACCTAATTTCCATTTTTCCCTTCGTATTAAAAATCCTTTTTCATTCCAAAAATACCAATAACCCACCTTATCAATATTATCTAAAATACCATCACTACCTTGATATTTTAGACTATCTATATTCGTCGTAAAGCCGTAACTGCCTTTCGATTCCATCATTCCATTTGCATAATAATTTATCTCGATTCCATTTTCACATTGACCACGACCACATACTGATTGAGAATTATAAACAAAATGTTTATCGTTATCGAAATCTAATATTGTTGCTTTTTCTATCGAAAATTCGTTTATTCCATCGGGATTCTTGAGAATTCCATTCCATACAAAAACAGAATCATTTGCAGTTACAATAATTCTAATATTTTTATTTTGCGAAAAAGTAGTATTGGAAAAAATAGAAAATAATAAGATTAGATTAATTGATTTTAGCATAAGATGGAAATATTTATTCTGCTACTTTCTCCGGCCTCATCTGAGGGAAGAACAATACATCCTGTATAGAATGCTGATTGGTCATCAACATCGTTAAGCGATCAATTCCAAAACCAATACCACTTGTCGGCGGCATGCCATATTCCAATGCCCTTAAAAAATCCTGGTCAATGAACATGGCTTCATCATCACCACGTTCCATCAATTTCACCTGTTCTTCAAATCTTTCTCTTTGATCGATCGGATCATTTAACTCAGAATAGGCATTCGCAATTTCTTTACCGTTGATCATTAATTCAAAACGCTCTACCAATCCTGGTTTACTGCGGTGTTTTTTTGTAAGCGGACTCATCTCTACCGGATAATCGGTAATGAAAGTTGGCTGAATATAATTGCCTTCACATTTTGATCCGAAAATTTCATCGATCAATTTTCCTTTGCCCATTTTTTCATCTGTATGAATATGCAACTGTTTACATACATCGCGAATACCCGCTTCATCCATTGCTGAAATATCAAAGCCTGTATGTTCTTTGATCGCATCATACATAGTAATTCTTTTGTAGGGCGCTTTAAATTCAATTTCTTTGTCGCCTACTGTAACTTTAGTAATGCCATTTGTTGCAAGCGCCACTCTTTCTAATAACTGCTCTGTTGTTTCCATCATCCATTCATAATCTTTGTACGCAGTATAAAATTCAAGTACGGTAAATTCGGGGTTATGTGTTCGGTCCATTCCCTCATTTCTAAAATTGCGACTAAATTCATACACAAAATCAAAGCCGCCTACGATCAATCTTTTTAAATATAATTCGTTGGCGATGCGTAAATAGAAAGGAATATCTAACGCATTGTGGTGCGTTTTAAATGGCCTTGCGGCAGCGCCACCCGGAATACTTTGTAATACAGGTGTATCAACTTCTAATGCGCCTCGTTCATTTAAAAATTCACGAATGGCATTCATTAATTTGGTGCGCTTGATGAATGTATCTTTTACAGATGGATTTACGATCAGGTCTGCATATCGCTGGCGGTAACGAAACTCGGGATCGGTTACTTCGTCAAATGCTTCCCCGTCTTTTTCTTTTACAATTGGTAACGGACGTAATGATTTTGATAAAATAGTAAATTCTTTTACATGGATAGAGGTCTCACCTGTCTTGGTAGTAAATACATATCCTTTGATACCGATAATATCACTGATGTCAATTAATTTTTTCCAAACGGTTTGGTACAAAGTTTTATCCTCGCCCGGACAAATATCATCCTGTTTAATATAAAACTGGATCTTTCCGACCGCGTCTTGCAACACTGCAAAATTTGCTTTGCCCATATCACGAACGCTCATAATACGGCCGGCAATGCATACATCGGTAAACTGATCTTTATTTTCCTCGCCTTTGTAATGCTCTTTTATATATGCAGAAGTAGTATTAACCGGGTAAAGTGGTGCCGGATAGGCATCAATGCCCAGCTTCTTTAGTTCTTCTAATTTTTCCCTGCGGATGATCTCCTGTTCTGACAAGTGTAAAGTACTCATATGTGCGTTAGTGAAAATTTTTGCAAAGATACCTGTTGGAACTGATTCTCCCATATCATAGTATTTTAGGAAATTTTACGGCTGAAAGTTTCCCCCATTGATATTTACTATAGGATATGAAAGTAAAAAAACAAAAAAATGACAGAAATCGGGCATAGGATTTGTTATGATTTATTATTTTTATACCATTAACTATCTGCTATGAAATTTGAAAAAATTCATAATAAAGGTCAGGCGCAGCTTTTTAAAAACCAATACCTCGAGCATCTTACCAAAACGCATCCTTTGGTGATATTTGCGCTTTACCTGCCTGTTGTTTCTTGCCTATTATATTATAGTAATTCACACATAGGCCTAAGCATAGAACAAATAGTGGTCTCCTTTTTGCTCGGCATGTTTTTCTGGACCTTTTTTGAATATATTCTTCACAGGTTTGTTTTTCATTTTATAAGTGAAAGCGAAAAGGCGATGAAGATCGTATACCTCATCCATGGAAATCATCATGAATATCCTCGTGATAGAGAGCGGCTTTTTATGCCGCCTGTGCCAAGCATCATTCTGGCTTGCGTTGTTTTTATGTTGATGTATTTCACGTCACATCTTTTTAATGCCAGTAACTATACATTTTCTTTCTTTCCGGGTTTTATAATAGGCTATCTGATGTATGGTACGATGCATTATGCCATTCATGCCTGGAATCCGCCATACGCCTGGATGAAACCATTGTGGCGCAACCATCACCTGCATCATTATAAAAATGAAGAACGTGGTTTTGGTGTCAGCACAACTTTATGGGATAGATTATTTGGTACGATGTTCGATCTGAAAAAAGAAAAAGAAGACAAAGAAAAAGTACAGGAGCTGCTATTTAGATAACATACTACTAATGGCCATTACGAGCCAAAACAATGGCGTTTTTAAAATCTTTCGTTTTGCCTGTAAGGTTGAATACTTTTGTGTATACGATATAAGTACCTTCTACTAGCTTTCTGTTTTTTTCTCCCAACCCGTCCCATAAAAATTTACCCTGTGTTCCGCATAATGCATTTTGTTCTAATAAACGCACCATTTTTCCGGCAGCATCAAATATGGTAATGCTTGCCACATAACCTGTTTCAGGAAAATTGTAATCAATGCTTAAAAAGTCATCAATGCCATCATTGTCCGGCGAAAATATTTCAGGATAAACATTGATCTCTCCGGAAGCATATTGATCAATTCGATATTGAGAATTTTTATACGTTGGTGTTCCGTAGCCTACATTAGTAGCAGCAGAGTGCCAGTTTGATTGTGATTGTGTTGGGGCATCATAATCAATTCTTTCAAGTGCCACGCCTTGTACATTATCAATTAATTGAAACTGCCAGCTGGCGTCGTACTGTAATTCATCAACAATATTTCCCTGTGCATTTAATATGATCGCATCTCCGTTATCATCATTGAACGACGGCATATTGTTTACCTGCACAAATGCATCCGGATTCTGCGCAACGTATTGAGATTTTACGATCGAAGGGCTGCTGGTAACGACAATATAATTTTGTGGAAATAATAAATAATTATCAGCTGTCAATTGCGCAATGCTGCTAATAATATCCGAGCTGTTGCGATTGGCAATATATAGTTGTTTTAAGTTGACGATCTTTTTACTGCGGTTATATAATTCTACATAATCAACGCCATTGTCTTTCGGGTTAAATAATATTTCGTTGATAACTACATCAAAATTTGTAGCCACCGAGCTTATGCCTACTCTTGCAGTATCAGTGCTGCTAATAATATTGCCTACACAATCAGTAACGCCCGTAACAGTAATGGTGTATGTTTTCTTTTGCGATAACGGATTGGTCAATTTTAAATTGACCTTATCAAAAAATGGCGCTACAGGTGTTGCGGTTTGTGGTGAGCCGATGTTTCCATTGATGCTGTAACTACCGGCGATCGACGCTTTGGTGCTATCCAAAGGCTCATCAAAATATAAAGTGACATTCAGACTATCCGCAGCAAAAGCACGCAATACTTTAGGCGAAGTTTGATCTGCATTTTTAGCATCGATAGAATTTATTTTTCCTGGCGTTCCCCCGTTAACATCCGTGCTCGCTTTCCAATTGGAATATCCACTGCATGGATTTTTGGTGTCGATCATTTCCAGCGACCAGCCACCTTGTTCTTTCAATGCATTTTGATACCATGAAGAAGTATAATTGACTGCATCAATAATTTTTCCTAGGGGATTTTTTAATACTAATTGATCTCCGCTATTACTTAAAGAGGGAAAATTAGTAACGGAAATTGTTGGCCCGAATGCACTCATAGCAGTTACTGCGCTACCGGTACAGACAATCACAAAACTGTTCGGTTGCAAAATAAATGAAGTCATTGCCCCAGTTTGTGTAATAGTATCCCCAAGGATAAAACCTTGTAAATTGATTGGAAAGGCAGAAGTATTTTTAAGCTCTATCCACTCATTGTTCGGAAGTCCTACTTGCGGTGTAGGATCTGCCATAATTTCATCAATGATAATATCATATTGTTGTGGAGTATAAAAATTAAATGTTGCCGTAGCATTACTAATAGCATTTCCCGCAAGATCCTGTACGTTGTTTATAGTGAGTGTACAACTGGTTCCGTTAGGGATTTTATTGGCAAAACTAAGGTGCACCAATGCAGCATTTGAAACATCCTGCGTAGCAGCAACCGGATTACTCAAGCCATTATCAGCCGTATAATTTGTTATTAGCTGGCCACTTGTATTATCTACCGGCTCATCAAAAAGCACATCTATCATCGTAGGAGAAATGGCAGTGATAGATTGGATAGTTGGAGGTGTTATATCTGGTACGTATGGCTTAACAACTATATCATCAAAGAAGTGCCGTTGAAAAAAACTTGCTGTACTTTGTTTAACCAATATGCCAAAAAAAGACGACGTATTGTAAGTGCTGTCTATACCATTTCCTTCGGTAAAATAATTATTACCCGTTCCTGTTATATCTCTTGATAAGGTCCATTGATTGGCCGTATTGCGGATCACTTTTATTTTAACCACATTATTGCTGGTATTTAAAATACCATTTACGCCGTCAATGATCTTAGTAATGACACCGCTGGAATCTTTTCGGTACAAACAGATATCATCATTGGTGCTGCCAATGCGTACAAAATATCCGGAGGTCGATAATTGTGTAATATCACTTGCAGAAGCAGTTAAATAAACATCCACATAATTAGCCGAAGAAGTATTAAAACCAAGCTTGGTATAAAATTCCCATTGAGCTGTTGTTGCTAAAGTACTTGCAGTACTTATATAAAATATACCATTGGCTATTGTGTCGTTGCTTTGTAATTGGGAAGACGAGTTAACGATCCAATTACTGGTATCGCCTATCCATATTGGATTACTAGTAAAATTACTATCAGTAAAACTTTCCGTGAACTGCGCGAAAGAAACAGCTGAAAACAGCAATAATACCGATAAACAGGAAGGTAGTTTTTTATTCATAAGTAGTGGGACTTGCGTTTAAAGTTAGCAACTTTATTGAATTGGCCGTTAACTATTAATAAGCTGGGTGTAAAAAATATTTTTTAATGTTTGGGAGATATATAATTAGTTGCTACTTTTGTGCCATGTTTTTGATTATTAAACAAATTAAGATTACAAAGAAACGTTCCGATCAACGGGAGGGTTAACTGGTGTTTTGTTTGTTCTACAATATTCACAAGCCTTCCAATAAAATGGGAGGCTTATTTTTTAACACTCATATCTAAAAACAAAAAAATGAAAGTAGCTGTAGTGGGCGCTACCGGTTTGGTAGGTAGTAAAATGTTGCAGGTTTTAGCGGAAAGAAATTTTCCGGTTGATGAATTAATTCCTGTTGCTTCTGAAAGATCAATTGGTAAAGAAGTTGAATTTAAGGGAAAGAAGTATAAAATTGTTGGCTATGCTGATGCTATTGCGGCAAAACCACAGATCGCTATTTTCTCTGCAGGTGGCGGTACATCACTTGAGCTTGCACCAAAATTCGCCGAAGCGGGTATTACTGTAATTGATAACTCCTCTGCATGGCGCATGGACCCTACTAAAAAATTAGTGGTGCCGGAAGTAAATGCCAACGTATTAACTAAAGCAGATAAGATCATTGCGAATCCTAACTGCTCAACTATTCAATTGGTAGTGGTATTAAAACCATTACACGAAAAATACAAAATTAAAAGAGTAGTGGTATCAACGTATCAAAGCGTTACCGGTACAGGCGTAAAAGCGGTAGATCAGTTGATGAATGAAAGAAAAGGTATCCAGGGAGAAATGGCATACAAGTATCCAATTGATTTGAACGCAATACCTCAGATCGATGTGTTCCTTGATAACGGCTACACTAAAGAAGAAATGAAAATGACCAACGAAACTAAAAAGATCATTGGTGATGATTCTATCAAATTAACAGCAACGACTGTACGTATACCGGTAATAGGCGGACATAGCGAAAGTGTAAATATTGAGTTTGAAAAAGATTTTGACCTGGCTGAATTGAGAGATCTTTTAAGCAAATCGCCGGGTGTAATTGTACAGGATGATATTGCCAACTTCATTTATCCAATGCCTTTAACAGCACACGAAAAAGACGAAACTTTTGTAGGAAGGATCAGAAGAGATGAAACACAAGCCAACACGTTAAACTGCTGGATAGTGAGCGATAACCTTCGCAAAGGAGCTGCTACTAATGCAGTGCAGATCGCCGAATATTTATTGCAGAATAAACTGGTGTAAAGAACAACATTCAAAATACCAATCACAAAAAAGCCACTGTTATCAATAGTGGCTTTTTTAATAATATTAATTCCTTTTTGGGATCTTGGGGAGTTATCCTATTGTCCAGGTTTCACCACCTCTTAATAGTTTATCTAAATCGCCTTTGCCTTTTTTAGCAATGGCTTCTTCAATTTGCATGGCCATCACATCTTCATAACAAGCCCTGTCAGTTTCATAGAATACACCAAACGGACGAGGTAAATGCCCTTCCACTCTAGGGTCATCGAACATGCGCACTAAAATTTGAGCTTTGTAAAAATCTTTTTCATCATGTATCCAAAGGTCATCGATACTGGCGTCTTTGCCAATTTCAACAACAATAGGTTTAAAGCCATCCAGCTTGATACCTTTATTTTGCGTAGCACCAAAGATCAATGGCTTGCCTTGTTCTAAAAATAATACTTCATCTGCCTTTGTGCCTTTTTCAGTAAATGTTTCAAACGCACCATCATTGAAGATGTTACAGTTTTGATAGATCTCTAATAAAGAAGCTCCCTTATGCGCCTGCGAACGAATCAACATCGCCTGTAAATGCTTTGGATCCCTATCCATACTTCTTGCCACAAAACTTGCGTCTGCTCCTAAAGCCAATGCCAACGGGTTAAAAGGATGATCGATACTTCCCATCGGCGTGCTCTTCGTCACCTTATTTTGTTCTGATGTTGGAGAATATTGCCCTTTAGTTAAACCATATATCTGGTTATTGAAGATCAATAAATTGATATCGAAATTTCTACGTAAAAAATGAATGGTATGGTTACCACCGATGCTTAAGCTATCGCCATCACCACTCACCACCCACACACTTAATTCTGGTCTTGCTGCTTTTAAACCGCTCGCAATTGCCGCCGCTCTACCATGGATGCTATGCATGCCATATGTATTCATGTAATAAGGGAAACGACTGCTACAGCCAATTCCTGATACAATCACAATATTTTCTTTTGGAATGCCCAATGTAGGCATCACTTTTTGTACCTGTGCTAAAATAGAATAATCGCCACAACCCGGGCACCAACGAACTTCCTGGTCCGTTGCAAAATCTTTTGCCGTTAATACCGGTACTATTTTCTCTGCTGCTGTTATTTCGCTCATATGACTTGTTGTTAAAGAGGGACTGCAAGGTACGAATAATGCCTAATTTTTTAAAAACTTTGGCCTATAAATCCTGCTAATTGGGTGTATTTGGCTATTTCTACTTGCGAAATGCGGCATTTTGGCAAAAAGAAAGGATTGAAGAGAATAATTCTTCAATCCTTTCTCGAGAAGCTTTTATAAGCGGACAAAATATTACCCGATTTTAGCATCGATCTCTTTGCATAAACTCGCAAAGATCTCACTAACACTTCCTTCGCCTTCGATCATTTCTACCTTATTGGATTTCCTATAATATTCTGCCACCGAGCTGGTTTCATTGTGATAGACATTGAATCTTTTTCTAATGACATCAATATTGAGATCGTCTGCTCTTCCACTTGTTTTGCCACGTTCTAATAAACGTTTTTCTAATTCGGCTTCACTCACTTCCAAAGCAAGCATTAAATTGATGGAAGTTTTTTTCAATGCCAACAATTTGTCCAGAGCAATAGCTTGTGCCGTAGTTCGTGGAAAACCATCAAATAAAAAACCTTTGGCCTGTGGGTTTTCATCCAACTGAGAGCTAATCATGCCTATAACAACTTCATCAGGAACTAACAATCCTTTGCTGGTAAAAGCCTGTGCTTCCAATCCTAACGGCGTTCCCTTTTTTATTTCGCTGCGAAGCAGATCACCTGTGCTAAGGTGCTTTAACCCATATTTTTTTATCAGGTTTTCGCTTTGGGTTCCTTTGCCGCTGCCGGGAGGGCCAAATAAAATTAGATTGAACATAGTAATTTATTGAAGCGCAAATATAGCAATTTACTTATTGAAGGATATTAGTTAAGTATAACAATGCCATGTTTAATGGCATAGATCACTAAACCGATCCTTGATTTTACCTGCAGTTTATCAAACAGGTCGCAACGATAACCATCTACGGTACGCGGACTCACACACATTTCATCGGCTATTTCTTTATAAGTTAATTCTGTGCAGCTGTGTTTTAAAAAATCAATTTCCCGATTGGTTAGTTTGATAAAATTTTTTAATTCACTTCCATCATCATCTATCCTGTTAATAGCGTTGATCAGTTTACCACTTACAAGATCAGAATAATAATAACCTTTATTCATGATGGCAACAATGGCAGCTTGTAATTCGGCAGGCTCGCTGTCTTTTAAAAGATATCCTTTCGCACCATTTTTAAGCATTCGTATAATGGCATTTTCATCATCATACATACTGAGGGCTAATGTTTTGACGGATGGCTGGTTTGCTTTGAGCCAGCCGGCAGTTTGATAACCATCCATTTCAGGCATGTTGATATCAAGCAATACGATATCGGGTAAAAGTTTCGGCTTTAAATTTTCGATGAAATCTTTGCCATTATCAGCTTCAAATAACACCTCATGACCGAGGCTTCGGACTAATGTTGCTAAACCCTTGCGCAATAGCGCATGGTCATCAACTAAAACAATATTTGCCATTAGTGGGTTACTTGTTTAACGTTATTTGAATGGTAGTGCCGGTATTTATTGTTGAAGTTATAGAAAAAATACCGCCAATCAAAGTCGTTCTGTTTTGCATATTTTTTAACCCAATGCCTTTGTGTGATGATTGTAATATAGATGTATCGAACCCGATTCCATCGTCTGTTAAAATAAATTTAAACAAACGCGGTTCATACAGTAATGAAACATCAATATTTTTTGCTTTCGAGTATTTGATGCCGTTATTTAAAGCCTCTTGCAGCACACGAAAAATAACTATCTCTTCCTGATTATTTAATTTAAAAGGCTCGCCGATAATTTTTAATTCTGTTTTATATTGTTGTGTGTTCTGTAGAATTTTTAATTCATTTGCTATTGCTTCTCTTATTCCAAGATCAGCAATTTTATCACCATGCATGCTTCTGCTAAGGTCTCTCAGGTCATTGATCGCTTTGCCTATCAGGTCCTTTGTATCGCCTACTTTTAGCTGAATATTTTCATCTGTAGTTGCCGGAAAAGTATTGAGGTGCAGTTTGGCCAGACTAAGTACCTGCCCTACGTTGTCGTGTATTTCCTGACTAATGGTTTTAAGCGTTTGTTCTTGAATTTCAATTTGTGTATGCAAAAGTTCTTCGGTGAATTGCACCTGCAATAATTGCTTTTCTATTTTATATTGCCTTCTTTTTCTTTGGTAGATGGAAAGAAAAGCGATGATAAACGTAGTCAATAAAAAAAGTAATAAGGAAGTAGCTATAATGGGTATTAAGATATCACGGTTTATCATGCTGTTTTTTTTGTTTTAACGTAGTGGTTGCGGACAGATCTAATAATAATCCTATTGAAAATGCTATATACATGAAAATATTAAAAAGATCGTATACTTGAAATAACACATTGAAATATTCATTTCTTGTAGTTGTGATATAACCCCAAAAACAAAATATTAAAACAGTACAGCTTGTATAAAAAAATAAACCGAGCAAATACCAAAAAAGCGGCATCTTCTGGCCCAGGTATATTGAATCATCTTCATAAATTTCCAACAGTAACAATAAGATCCAGGCGGTAAATATTATGTTATTAAAACATACCCATTCGCTAATAAAGCGTTTTTGTATGCCATCAAATACTAAAAAAGCTATTGCCATTAAAAATCCTGCAATAGCAATAAAATAGAAAATTTTTCCTTTGCTTTTTGAAAAGAAACTTGTTTTGAAAAAGAAGAAAATGACAGTATACTCTATTGGAATGTTTATGTTATAAAAAAGATTTCCTAAAGAAGTATTTGTTCCCATGAATTCGCTCACCATCTGCGGAACGCTTCCAGTAACAACTAATAGGAAAATTAGCCTTGAGTTTACCTGTAGTTTACCAAAAGCTAAAATCCCTATTATTGTTGGAATCAAAATACTCCAAGTGGAGATGTTTGTAACTATTGTTTCAATAAGCCTAATTTTTAATGACCAACAAAATAGTCAATATCGTTGGGTTTTTGTGTCTTTGAAGTTGTATTTCTTACGACCTGGCCTTTTGGAGGAGGAGGTGGTGGCGGCGGTGGAACAGGATTTGAATACTCGTTGGCAGTAAACTTGAGTTTTTTCATTGGGTAATACCTTGTTTCGGCTTTACCCTTTGCATTTTTCTCTACCTTTTTTTCAACGCCGGCCGTTATTACAGTTAAGCCGCCGCCATCGTAGCCTTTTGTTTTTCCGTGATGAGCACCTAAGATCACCATCAGGTAGTTGGCGCTAACAGGGTTACCATGTTCGTCTTTTTCACTGCCATCAAAAAAACGGAGAATGCTTTCTTTACTAAAAATAAAAGCCTGGTGATCGCAATCGATCATCGTTTTTGCTTTTTTTAATAGAGCGGCATCTGCGCCCTTTGCTTTTGAAGCACTCACTTTGGTTTCAGTGATCTTTTTAATTTGGCCATGCGTGTGGATCATCTCGGTAGCTTCATCCCAGGAGATCGGTTTTCCATAGCTCTCGTTCGTTGTTTTCATAAACGCTGTTTTGTTTAGATAAATAAATGATTGTAAAACATTGTAAACGATAGCATGGAAAAATTATTATTGGGTTAGATAAGAATAGGCGATAAAAAAAATATTAAGGGTGTTTTATGCAGCAACTACATTTTTTTTCACGGGGTTAACGACAGTATTTTTTGCAGATTAAATTCATATAATAAAAAAACCGCAACGATCATGTTGCGGTTTTGATTAAAATATTATTTAGTTTTTAAGCGGCATCAAAACGTTCGGCAACTTTTTTCCAGTTTACTACATTCCAAAAAGCGGTTAAATAATCAGCACGGCGATTTTGGTATTTTAAGTAATAAGCATGCTCCCAAACATCAGCACCTAAAATTGGTTTGCCTTTAACTTCGGCCACATCCATTAATGGATTATCCTGATTAGGGGTGGAAGAAACTTCTAATTTTCCATCCTTGATAAGTAACCAGGACCAGCCACTTCCAAAGCGTGTCATACCTGCTGCTGCGAATTTTTCTTTGAATGCATCAAAAGAACCAAACGCATTGTTGATAGCATCAGCTAGTTTGCCTGTTGGAGCACCACCTGCATTTGGAGCCAGGCTTTCCCAGAAAAAAGTATGGTTCCAGTGTCCGCCACCGTTATTGCGTACAGCGGGGCTAATAGTGCCTGCTGCAGCTACCAGCTGTTCAATTGTTTTTCCTTCGTTTGGTGTACCGGCAAGGGCTTTATTCAGGTTATCTACATAAGCCTGATGGTGTTTGCCATGGTGTATTTGCATGGTCAAAGTGTCGATATTTGGCTCAAGTGCATCGGGTGCATATGGTAGAGCCGGTAATGTAAATGCCATAATTATTATATTTTTTTGTTGATTGAAAATTATTGAACAAATGTAGTGGTGTTCTTCTAAGTTCACAAATACAATGCCACAAGAAGTTTACGAATTACGAAGACTTTTCCTTGATGATCACTTTTACTTTATCTATCCTGTTCTTATTTATTTCCAAAGGAATAAATATATAATCACCGCTTACTATTTCTTCATTTACCTGAGGAAACTCACCGGCTATCTCTAATATTAAACCGGCAAGCGAATCGCTATCGCCCCTTATTTCTTCAAATGTATTGGGAGGTAACCCGATTGCCTGGCACACATCATTGATCATTGTTTTGCCTTCAAAAATATAAGTAAAATCATCGATCTTTTTATTGCTGCTTTCCTCATCATCAAATTCATCTTTGATATCACCTATTATTTCTTCCATGATATCTTCCAGTGTTACAATGCCGGAGGTTCCGCCAAATTCATCTACTACTATGGCAAAGTGAATGCGCCGGTTACGAAACTCCTGCAATAGGTCTTCGATTAATTTTTGTTCATGTACAAAAAACGCAGGACGGATCAAACTGTGCCAATCATAATTTTCTACTTTCGATGCGTTCACGTAAGGTAAAAGGTCTTTTGTATGTAACATGCCGGCTACCTCATCTAAATTATTTTTGTATACCGGTAAACGGGAATAATGAAGCTCTTCTATTTTTTTAATGACGTCTTCGAAACTAATGGTATGTTCAATGCCGCTAACATCCAGGCGTGTACGCATTATTTGTTTAACGGTTGTGTCGCCAAACTTTCTAATGCCTTTTAATATTTGTTTTTCTTCGACCGTCGCTTCATTCTCCGGCAACAGGTCAATGGCATAATCCAGCTGACTATTATCCATTGCAGTAGAATTGTTGGTAGAAAAATTTCTTTCAACCCTGTCGCTAAAATTCACAAATCTTTTGCTTAAGCGAATAAAAATGCCATTGAAAATTTCTATTACTAAAGAGGACGCAGCAGCAAACCAGATCTTATGATTAGTGGCCCAAACCCTTGGCAATACTTCTCCAAAAAGTACGAGTATGATCGTGACAATAAATATCTTAATTAGAAAACTGATCCAGAATGATAGGACATAAGCTTCCATCCATCCATTCAATAAAATATTTAAAATTAAAATGATGGCGATGTTCACCAGATTATTGGCGATCATTATGGAAGCCAATAAAGTTTTAGGCTGCTCCAATAATGTAATAATACGTTTGTAAGCCGGCAGCTGCTTTGTTTTGAGCAGGTTGATATCTTTATACGTAAGAGAAAAAAAGGCAACTTCAGAACCGGCTATCAAAAAAGAAAGAACAAAAAGAAATAAAGCTAAAAAGATAAGTATGGCGGAATCTGCAATTTGGATGGAGAGCAAGGCAAAATGCAAATGGGTAATAAACTTAGCGGCCGAATAATAATCCAAAACAAAAAATTTAAGTGAACAATTTATTATAAAGGCAGAACGAAAAGCCCTGCCTATAATAAGTCAATGATTAAAAGGGTAGCTGCTCGGGCCCATCTTCTACAGGAGGTATATCTCCGTCAATTCCCTCACTACCGTGGTTGCCATCGGTACGTTTATCAAGCATAATTAAATTATCTCCCACAATTTCCGTTGCAAATTTTTTGTTACCATCTTTATCTTCCCAACTGCGGGTTTTTAATCTTCCTTCAATATAAACAAGACTGCCTTTATGTAAATATTTTTCTGCCAGCTCTGCTAACCCTCTCCACAATACAATGGTGTGCCATTCAGTTTGAGAAATAAGTTTGCCATTTCTGTCTTTATAAGCTTCAGTAGTTGCTAATGAAAACTTAGCTACTGAAATATTTCCTTCCAGGATTTGAATATCGGGGTCTTTGCCTATGTTGCCGATCAGCATTACCCTGTTTACGCCTCGCATGTTGTTAGGTTTAAAAACGGTTACTAATTCCTATCCCTTATAACAAATTTAAAGATACATTTTTATCTTTCAAATAGGCCGTGATAAATTTTGGAAAAGGTAATTTATCCAGTTTCTTTAACGCTATAGCTTCATAACCAACAACTGATAGCGGTTTGGAAACGGTTAATTTAATGAACTGGCCATGTATGATTTGATGGGTCAATAATTGCTTGTATGGCTTTGAAATCTGTATTATTTCAAATGGTATTTTACCGAATATTTTTTTGATAGATGGAAGCGTTTTTAAATTTTCAAGTGCCAATATTCCATCGTTTTCAATGAGTACAAATTCATACAAATTTTCCCAGATATCTTTTGCTCCACGTTTACGAACTAAAACAGTGTCATTATTTTCTATTAATAAATAATACAGCCACCTCGTTTTTTTTATAATTGATTTTTCTTTGATCGGCAGCAAATTGATCGTTTCGTTTAAGTAGGCACTGCATTGGTTTTTAAGCGGACAATCATTACACAAAGGTTGTTGTGGCTTACATATCGTAGCACCAAGATCCATTAACGCCTGGTTGTAAATCCCGGGCTGTTTTTTATCCAGCAATTCATTGGCAAGTTGGGTAAATTCTTTTTTACCTGTAGTGCTATCAATAGGCGTAGCAATACCAAACACCCTTGATAAAACACGGAATACATTTCCATCTACAACGGCATGGGGTAAGTTGAAAGCAAAAGAACTGATGGCCGCTGCAGTGTATGGCCCAATTCCTTTTAAGGAAAGTATACCCTCGTAATCACCAGGAAATTTTCCTTTCAGGTCACCGGCAATGTATTTTGCAGTAGCGATAAGGTTTTTACAACGGGTGTAATAACCCAATCCTTCCCATAATTTAAAAACGGCTGTCTCGGGCGCCTTGGCCAGTTTTTGGACAGTAGGAAACTGAGTAATAAAACGATTATAATAGGCCAGCCCCTGCTCAACACGTGTTTGCTGTAGTATGATTTCGCTGAGCCATATTTTATAAGGGTCTTTTTCTCCTTTCCAGGGCATTTCCCGATCGTTATCTGATTGATTCCAGGCAAGTAATTTTTTGGCAAAGAATTTTTGATTAACAGGTTCCTTCATTATTGTTCGAATTTCTAATAAAATTTGCTGATAATCAGCTTCTAAGCTTGTTTTTTTGAAAAAAAAGTCTTACTTTTCCTGTACTACACTTAAATTAAATCTTATCAAATATGAGAAAGGCTGATTTAATAGCAAAGATTTCGGATAAAACAGGCATCACCAAGGTAGATGTTATGATAACGCTTGAAACAATGTTTAAAGAAGTTAAAGAATCTCTTATTGAAGGAGAAAATATATATATACGCGGGTTTGGTAGTTTTATTACTAAAAAACGAGCCGCTAAAATTGGTAGAAATATCAAAAAGAACATTGCCGTAGAGATCCCTGAGCATTTTATTCCAGCCTTTAAGCCTGCTAAAGAGTTTATTCAGGAGGTTAAAAATAAAAAGATAAGTACCGACACAAGTGAGTAATAGCCTACCTTTGCGCTTCTAAATTATTTTTGTGAAGCAACAAATGATCCTTGCCGGCGGAGGTATACTCCTTTTGGCTTCTTTATTCTTCTTCGGAAAAACAGTTGAAAAAAAGGCTGCAATGCCGATTCCTGCTATGGGCATGTCTGCCATTATTCCTGCATTTAATGTCGATAATTATATACTTACCCAAAAGAAGAAACTGCCTGTTTCACAATCAAATTACCTTGATAAAGTAGAGAATAGGGTGTCAAGAGGAGACGTAAAAGAACAGCAAATAAAGGTTGACAATGAGCTGGCTGCTTTTTGGAAAGATTCGGCACAACAACGCGATTTATTTAATTATTATACAGGAAATGCGGCAGAGTTGGAAAATTCTGAAAAAAACCTCACCTTTGCAGCCCAATTAATTTTGCTGGGGCTGCACGACGAGCAGGATGATAGTAAAAGAGGTTGGGAAGCCGAGCAGGCAATAGGCCTGTTCAATCAGGCAATTGAATTGGATCCTGATAATGAAGATCTGAAGGTTGGTTTAGGAAGTTGTTACGTATTTGGTAAAGGAATGGCCGGCGACCCGCAGGAAACAATGAAGGGTGTGCAGCAGTTATTATCGGTAGTACGTAAGGATTCCAATAACATGCAGGCGCAAATGGTATTGGGCATTGGCGGTGTAATTTCAACGCAGTATGATAAAGCAATAGAACGTTTATCTACCGTAGTAAAAAAACAGCCTGAAAATAAGGAAGCAGTATCATGGCTTGCTGATGCATATGCAGGTAAAGGAGATAAAGCCAATGCCATCAAATGGTATGAGGTAAGTAAAAAACTAGTTAACAAACCGGATTACAGCAAAGCGGTTGATGAACGGATCAAACAGCTTCAATAAAAGAGAATAAGAACACAACATACAAATTATTTAAAAATCATTTTTCAACAACAAAAAGACTAGAATATGCCTTGTGGTAAAAAAAGAAAACGTCATAAGATTGCTACACACAAGCGTAAAAAGCGTTTAAGAAAGAACCGTCATAAGAAGAAATAATTTTTTCTTTTTATAACAGGTGCCGGCATCCTCGCCGGCACACATTTATCAGCATGCTTTTTAGGTTATGTTCATAAATTATGAGTTATAGGTATAGAACACGAAGTGTATTTACTTAAAATTTATTATTTAGAACTTATTACTTACGGCGTGTATTGTAAGTTTTTCCTTCCCATAATGTAACAGGTCTAATTTAAAAAAAATTACGCTTGACAAAGGAATTAATCATAAATGTGGTGCCTCAAGGTGTTGAAATTGCACTGATGGAAGGCAAAAGGTTAGTGGAGTTGCATAATGAAAAAAATGACGCCAACTTCAGTGTGGGAGACCTATACCTTGGAAAGGTTAAAAAACTCATCCCCGGCCTTAACGCGGCTTTTGTAGATGTGGGATTTGAAAAAGATGCTTTTTTGCATTATACAGATCTTAGCCCTTATATAAAATCTATCCTCAAATTTACTACCCAGGCAGTTAACGATAAAAGCGAAGGCAGTTTTGATTTCGGAAAATTTAAAGTAGAGCCTGAAATTGTTAAGACGGGTAAAATATCTGAAGTATTAAGTGGCAAGCCACATATTTTAGTACAGATATTAAAAGAACCTATCGCAGCCAAGGGCCCGAGATTAAGCTGCGAGTTATCCTTACCCGGAAGATTTGTTGTTGTTACTCCCTTCAACGATGTTATCGCGGTATCGCGTAAAATCCATAGCTCAGAAGAAAGAAAAAGACTACACAAAATCATCGAAGCGATCAAGCCGAAAAATTTTGGTGTAATCGTTCGCACAGCAGCAGAGGGGATGAACACGGCTGAATTGCATGACGATCTGTTATCACTGATCGATACCTGGAAGACAATGCAGAATAATTTGAAAGGTGCAACACCTCCTGCAAAAATATTAAGTGAACAGGGTAAGACCACCAGTATTTTACGTGATCTGCTAAATGAAGATTTTCACCGCATTGTAGTAAACGACAAAAGTATTTTTGCAGATACTAAAAATTACATCCAACGTATAGCACCGGATAAGGCTGATATTGTTAGCTTTTACAATAACGGATCTCCTATTTTCGATAGCTTCGGTATCACGCGGCAGGTAAAAGCAGCTTTTGGAAAGACGGTCAATTTACCAAGTGGTGCTTACTTAATTATCGAACATACGGAAGCGTTACATGTTATTGACGTAAACAGTGGCTATAAAAGCGTAAGTAATAACCAGGAACAAAATGCGCTGGAAACAAATTTAGAAGCAGCAGAAGAAATTGCGCGCCAGTTAAGGCTCCGTGATTTAGGAGGTATCATCGTTGTTGATTTTATCGACATGAAATTAGCCGAGAATAAAAAACGATTGGCCGATGAAATGGAGAAATACATGCATGCAGATCGTGCCAAACATTCTGTATTGCCTATTAGTAAATTTGGATTGATGCAAATTACGCGTCAGCGCATGAAGCCGGAAATGAGTATCAATACAACGGAGGTTTGTCCGACTTGTAGCGGTACCGGAAAAATTTCTTCAACAATGATATTAGAAGATGAGATAGAAAAAAACCTTAGCTATCTTATCATGCAAAAACATACAGGATTAACAATTGAAGTACATCCTATTTTACACGCATTTTTAACGAAAGGCTTTCCTTCTAAAAGAAGAAAATGGAGCTGGAAATACAAGCAGAAAATCAAGGTCATTCCTAACTCTGCTTATCATCTGACAGAATTCCATTTTTTTGATGATAGCGATGAAGAAATAAAACTATAAATAAAAGGCCGATCAATTGAAGCGGCCTTTTATTTAATATCATAGATAAATTTCCTGATGTTCCGCGTCTATTTCTTCTGAATAATCTGTGTCTTCTTCTTCAAACAATTCGTCGTATGCCTCAACTTGTGCATCGGTTAACTGATCAATTATTTCAAATATCGGATCCGATTTTTTTCTCCAGAAGGTAGTTTGTTCATCATCATGAATTTCTACTAAAACACATTTATTCGTTTGCATTAATACTTGTATCAAAGAAACCTCTTCTCCTTCGTTTTCAATGATAAGATAAGCCTGGTCTAATAATAGGTTGGAATAATTTGTCATGGTTGTATGTTTTACATAAAGTAAAACAGTTACTATGACAATAAGATGAACACAAAGTGAAATAACTGTTATGTAATTGGCCTGTTTTTTTGTTGCAGCTTACTGATGTATTTATTTATTATTGCTTTATCAGTAGCAGACCTGGAAAGATCGAAGGATCGTTGATAATGCTCCAGCGCTTTATCGTTATTAATATCTGTATACAAATTTCCCAGTAAAGAATGATACAGATGATTATCGCTTAGGTCTAATTTTTCCGCTTCGACAATAGCGACCGCTTTACCATTTGCTTTTGCTAAAGCATAAGTCCTATTCAGAGCGGTAATAGGAGAATATTCTATTTGTAATAACCTGTTATACAATTGCAGTATTGTTTCCCATTTTTCTTTGGTATCATTTTTATGTGTGTGCCAAAAAGCAATGGCAGCTTCGTAATGATATTTTGATATCTGATCTCCTTTTGAGGATTCTTTTAAATGGTAAGCACCTTTATGGATTAACTCATTGTTCCACAAGTTGGTGTCTTGGTCTTCATACAATATTGTTTCTCCTTTTTCATTCGTTCTTGCATCAAACCTGGAAGAATGGAAACACATCAAGGCAAGCAGGGCATTTACTTCCGGCGTATTGGTGTTTCCATTTTCTTGTAATAACAATGTCAAGCGCATCGCTTCGATACAAAGCTCTTTTCTAATGAGCTCATCCTGCAAAGCCGAATAATATCCTTCATTAAATAATAAATATAAGGTTGTTAAAACAGTTGCTAATCTATCATCGATGTCAGTCAAAGCCGGCTGTTCTATCTTTACTTTTTCAACTTGCAGCTTTTCTTTTGCGCGATTGATCCGTTTATAAATAACCTCTTTATTAGTTAAAAAAGCGTTGGCAATTTCATCTATACCAAAACCACATAATAAGTTTAATGATAAGGCAATTTGTGATTCAGCAGAAATGCATGGATGGCAAACCGCAAACATCATCGCAAGCTGACTATCATTTATATTTTTTATGGAAAGGTCAATTTCTAGTTCTTCAGATTTTGCCGAAATGTATTTTACAGCAGGAGAGATCTTTTGAACAAACAACGCGTTACGTTTTAAATAATCTTTGGTCTTGTTTTTTGACACGGCATATAACCAGGCTGTGGGATTTTCAGGCAACCCTTTCAATCCCCATAGTTCACTTGCTGCTAAAAAAGTATCACTCACAATATCTTCTGCAATTTCAATATGTTCAATACCAAATAGCTTACAGAGTACAGCAATTATTTTTCTGTATTCAGTTCTAAATAAATGTGGTATCAATTCTTTTTGTTCCATAATAAAAAGCCTTTGTAAAAATACAAAGGCTTTGAGTGTTTACGTTAATTCGATATTACATCGGGTTAATTTCTCTTACTTCAACATTTCCTCCGATCATAAATATCGGACAACCCTTTGCAATTTCAACCGCTTCATCCATCGTTGCTGTTTTAACGATAGAGTAGCCGCCGATCAATTCTTTGATCTCTGTATAAGGCCCATCAGTAACAACATTTTTAGGTCTTACGACTTTTCCTCCTGATGTCAAACGATTTCCAGGACTTGTCAGTTTATTTTGTGCGGCAATGCCACCCACCCAGTCCATCCATAATTTTGTAACAGCCTGTAATTCTTCCGGCGAAGCCGTTGGTTGATTGATGTAATCTGCTCTGTAAACGAATAAGAAGTCTTTCATAATTATATATTTTAGTTGTTAAAGACAAATAACGATTGAGGATTGAAAATTGGACATTTTTTGCAACCAATCAATATTAATTTATAAATATAAGATAATCAATTAGTTAAGACTTTACCCATAGGTATAATTTGCTATTTGTTTTTTGCCATTTCAATGTTGATTTATTGTGCAAAACCCTTACCTTTGCTGCCCCTTAGCCCACTGGCTTTGGGATTCACAAATTTTTAAACTAAATCAAGGGAAAATGAACAACTACGAATTGATGGTGATTTTTACCCCGGTGTTGTCTGAAGAAGAATTTAAATCTGCTCAGGCTAAGTTTGCTGCTCTTGTTAAAGAGAATGGTGGAACTGTTATACACACTAATCCCTGGGGATTAAAATCACTGGCCTATCCTATTGCCAAAAAGACCACTGGTCTTTACTGGGTAATGGAGTATTCAGCGCCAACCATCTTCAATGAAAAGTTGAAAACACAACTTTTACGTGACGAATCAGTAATGCGTCACATGTACACTGCACTCGATAAATACGCCGTCGAGTACAATGGTAGAAAGAGAAGCGGCGCACAACATTTTGGAACTGAAAAAGCGGGAGCATAAATCATGGCAAAACCAAACGAGATCAAATATCTCACAGCGATCAAAGCTGAAAAGCGTCCAAAGAAATATTGCCGCTTTAAGAAAATGGGCATTCATTATATCGATTATAAAGATGCAAACTTTCTAAAAAAATTCCTGAACGAGCAAGGTAAATTATTGCCACGCCGTCTTACTGGTAACTCTTTAAAGTTCCAACGTAAAGTAAGCGATGCAGTAAAGAAAGCTCGTCAAATGGCGATATTGCCTTACGTAACTGATTTATTAAAATAGAGAGGGTAAGACAACATGCAAGTAATATTAATTCAAGATGTAAATAACCTAGGTGGTGCTAATGAACTGATAACTGTGAAAAACGGTTATGGTCGTAACTACCTTATTCCAAGCAAATTTGCGGTAGAAGCTAGTCCGTCTAACTTAAAGCAACTGGAAGAAAAGATCAAGCAAGCGAAGAAAAAAGAAGCTAAATTATTAGCCGAATTAAACAGCGTTATTGCAGCTCTTCAAACAGGTCCGTTGAAAGTTGGTGCTAAAACTGGTACAACCGGTAAAATATTTGGTAGCGTTACTTCTGTTCAGATAGCTCGCGCTATTAAAGAACAAAGAGGCTATGAAATTGATCGCCGTCGTATCACTATCGTAGATGACATTAAAGAGCTAGGAACATACAAAGCTAAGATCGATTTCGGTAACGGTACCGAGACTGAGGTTGAAGTTGAAGTAGGAGCTGAATAATTTATACATCATACATTTTTCAAAATCCGCTTCATTTATTTGAAGCGGATTTTTTGTTTCTGGAATTGATTTTAACCGTAAAGAGCACTTTGCGATTAAAATCAATATTACATATCTACGACAAAGACAAAATTTATAAATAGTATCTTCGCATAGACAAATTTCGATATGAGCAAAAAAGGGAAAGTTTTAATGGCCATGAGCGGCGGTATTGATAGTACCGTAGCAGCCCTTATGCTCCATAAAGAAGGATACGAAGTGATAGGTATCACCATGAAAACATGGGATTACGCCACCAGCGGAACAAGTGAAAATGGCAAAAGCAAAAAAGAAACAGGATGTTGCAACATCGATTCTTTTAATGATGCCAGGGCAGCAGCAGTTGAACATGGTTTTCCGCATTTCATTTTAGATATCAGGGAAGAGTTTGGCGATTTTGTTGTAGAAAATTTTGTAGAAGAATATATGGCGGGCCGCACGCCTAATCCATGCGTCATGTGCAACACGCATATTAAATGGCGCGCCTTATTAAAAAGAGCTGATGCAATGGGTTGCGATTTCATTGCAACGGGCCACTATGCGCAAATTCATAAGCATACCAATGGCAGGTATTTTATCCGTAAGGGAATTGATGATACCAAAGATCAGAGTTATGTGTTATGGGGATTGCAGCAGGATCTGTTAAGTCGTACTTTATTACCATTAGGAACCTACCATAAAACAGCAATTCGCCAAATGGCGCACGATTTCGGTTATCCGGAATTGGCAAAAAAGGCAGAGAGTTACGAAATATGTTTTGTGCCGGATAATGATTATCGTGGTTTCTTAAAACGTAAAGTAGCAGGGTTGGAAGAAAAAGTAGATGGCGGAAATTTCGTTGATAAAACAGGTAAGGTATTAGGCCAGCACAAAGGATATCCTTTCTATACGATCGGGCAAAGAAAAGGATTGGAAATTGCTTTAGGCAAGCCAGCTTTTGTAACAGCCATCGATCCTGAAACAAATATCGTGATGTTAGGCGAAGAAGACGACCTGAAAGGGAGCAAAATGATGGTGGCTAAAATGAATTGGATAAAATATGATGGATTGCCTGAAGGTTATGAAGCATTTACAAAGATCCGCTATAAAGATAAAGGTGCGATGGCAAGCCTGTATCCATCAAACGAAAGAGTAAGCGTTCGGTTTTACAATGATGTAAAAGGCATAGCACCCGGACAAAGCGCCGTTTTTTATGAAGGCGATGACGTAATTGGCGGCGGAATTATTCAGCGTTCTGAGCAACCTTTTATATAAAAACTGGCTCTATTTAAGTAACTTCCTGTTGTATGAACAGATTCATTTTCATAGCCATTATTTTTTCTGCCTTTCTTTTTGGTGCCTGCAACAAAAATGATAATTATAGTATGGCGCCTTTAAGTGATTATTATCCTTTGGTAGTAGGTAAATATATTACTTATGATCTCGACTCACTGGTATTTACAAATTTTGGAACAGAGCTGGATACCTTTCATTATCAAATTCAATATGTTGTTGATGCGCAATTGCCTTATAATAATAACGCAGCAGCCTATCGCGTGATCAGGTATATACGCCCTGATTCTACATTTTCCTGGACACCGGATGAAACGGATCTGGTCACCAATAGCGGCAACCTGATAGATTTTACAGAAGAAAATATGAAGTACATAAAATTGAGTCAGCCTATTCAAAATGGATTTTCGTGGAAAGGGAACTCATTTCTTTTTGTGGATAGCAGCAGTGTACAATATTTAGCAGATTGGGATTATACGTATGACAGTGTGAATACAACTATTACTTTAGGCGCTTTAACTATCGATAGTACAATAAAAGTAAACGAGCGTAATGAAGTGATCAGCGATCCTGCAGACCCTACCGTGTATAGCAGGCAAACCTATAGTACTGAAAAATATGCAAAAGGGATAGGATTGGTTTATCGCTATTTCTTTTACGATGAATATCAACCACCACCACCGCCGTATATAACTCAGGGTTTCAGTAACGGTTACGGCATCATTTTAACGATGACAGATCATAATTAAAAATGATTAGATAATATCTTCTTCATCAGAATAGACTCTTTGTAATTTGAACTTGTTTGCCGGCGCAACTATCAAAGGATATTTTTCTACGCTTACATTACTCTGTTGTAACCCGAATCCTTTTTCTTCACTTAACGAAAGTCCTTTTATCCAGAAATATAACTTCATGATCAGGCGCTCCATCAGCGGCAATTCATTATCCTGCGATAAGAATTTTTCCATTACAACGAACTGAAAATCTCCTACCACATTGTTACGCTGCTGACTTTCATAACGGCTCGTTACATTCACTTCTTTATTGATCACAAGGTCTTCTACTACTTTTTTAAACATTAAATTAAGGCGTGGAGGAATTCTAAATCCAAGCCTGAATTCAACACGGATAATATCATTCGGAATAATATGCTCCACTATGTATTCGCAGGTATATGGATCATCCAATGTGTCAACGTGTACGAACCAATAAATATCAGCACGTTTTGGTTTACCGCTTAGGATAGAATAAATAATTTTATGTTCGATCTCCTTTGGATTATTAGCGCTGGTGAGGTATACCAAATGTGTTCCATATTTTGGAACAGTCGTATCATTGCTTAGCTCTTCGATCTTAGGAATATATTCTTCCATACGCACAAACTCAACATAACGGTTCCTGATCTTTCTCGACCTGAACCATACATACATTATTACGAATAGTGCACCACCCATGATTACCGTAACAAAACCACCATCAGCAAATTTGCGCACGTTGGCAATTAAAAAACTTATTTCGATCGTTAAGAATACTGCCAGAAAAAGATAGATCAGTACCGGATAAACACGACGCGATATCATGAAGTTGGAAAACAGAATAGTAGTCGCCAACATACAAAGCGTAATGGCTAAACCATATGCAGCACCCATCGCACTTGAGGTTTTGAAATACAAAACAACACCGCAACAGCCTACAAATAATAATGTATTGATGCCTGGAATATATAATTGCCCTTTTGCTTCAGAAGGATAATTGATCTTCATTTTTGGCCAGAGGTTCAACCGGATGGCTTCACTGATCAGTGTAAATGATCCGCTGATTAAAGCCTGACTGGCAATAATAGCTGCAGCAGTAGCGATAATAATTCCGGGAAGCTGGAACCAATCAGGCATTACGCCGTAAAATGTTTTAGAAGTATAGACCGTATTAGAATGATATTTTAATAACCATGCCCCCTGTCCGATATAAGAAAATATTAAAGCGGTTTTTACAAAGATCCATGATACCTGAATGTTCTCTTTTCCTACATGGCCCAGATCGCTGTAAAGTGCTTCGGCACCTGTGGTACAGAGAAAGACGGAACCAAGCAGCCAATAACCTTTAGGATAAGTGGCTAATAAATTAATAGCATAATAAGGATTAAGGGCCCTAAAAATATGCCAGTCATCAGAGATATGGATAAGTCCTAATACCAATAACATCGAGAACCAGATAAACATGATCGGTCCGAATAATTTACCGATAGAGGCTGTACCAAACTGTTGCACAAAAAACAGAACGGCCAATATCCCCAGTACAATATAGATGATCGTTGATTCCTGTATCTGGCTAAATTCCGGCCTGATCTTTAAACCTTCAATAGCAGAGGCAACAGAGATAGGAGGCGTTATCATTCCATCTGCCAATAGCGCAGCACCACCGAGCATGGCCGGTATAACCAACCACTTTTTTTGTCTTCGTACTAAAGTATATAAAGAGAAAATTCCGCCTTCACCTTTGTTATCTGCCTGTAGCGTAAGAATAACATATTTAACGGTGGTTTGTAAGGTGAGTGTCCAGATAATGCAACTCAAGGAACCGATGATCAGTTGCTCATTGATCGTTCTGCCATTTATAATTTCATCAAATACATACAAAGGTGAGGTACCGATATCACCGTATATAATTCCTAAAGCAATTAATAAACCTGCGGCTGAGAATTTGTTGAGATGCTTTGACACTAAGAATAAATTTTAGTTAGGTGTTATATCTAAGAAATGAATTATATATATAATATTACTTAAAGATTCTACAAATGTATATCTAGAATAAATATAAAGTACAAAAGAAAAAAAAATGCCGCACTTTGCCTCAAAACCTATCAATAACGAATCAATAACATCTATTATAAAAAATAATTATATCCGATGATGATCAGCTCTCCAGTTTTGGATAGTCTTTTTGATCTCTGTTGGACTCATGCTTTCTTTTAGCGCCTTATCTGCTAATAGAATAAACTGACTGTCATCTGCAAAGCGTAATGCAATGATCTGTCCCATCGTTAATCCCTTATCAAATAATTTACCCGTCATAGAAAAATAACGCAGGTTTTCTTCGGCCCTGATGGCACGGTCCTGTGCTTTTAACGGAAACTTGCGGAAAAATGCAAAGCCCATCAACAAGGCGATATTCATCAGGATCAATATTATCGATAATAAATGCCCGCCGGGCATACAACAAGATTGAAAAAAATAAACAATGGAAAGAATAAGTGCAGCGGTGCAAACAGACGACATTCCGAAGTGAAACAATGGAACATACCTGCTGTGATTTTTAAAATTTTGAGTAGCCATTATTTTGAGTTTAGAGGTGACAATAAAAATACCAACTGCTATTTACAGCTGGTATTTTTATACTTGAAATGATCTGTAAAATTACGTAATTAATCTTCTTGTTGCTCTTCGGCGAACGCTCTTTTATTTACAAAAGAGTTAAAAAAGGAAAGTAGCAGGCTAAACAGCAAAGCGTGCCAGAAACTGTCTACTTTAAAGCCATGTACAAAGTGTGCATCAATTAAGATGATACAGGCATTGATAACAAAAAGGAAAAGTCCTAATGTGAGAATAGTTGCTGGCAAAGTAAGTAATACCAAAATTGGCTTGACAATGGCATCTAATATGGCCAATACAACTGCTACCGTAATTGCCGTAAAAATGCTGTTATTAGCAATGGCGACACCCGGAAGTATGTACGCAAGTATAAAAACATTTACTGTGCTGACCAAAATTTTTAATAAGAATCTCATTGTTTTTTTAGATTACAATTAACTCATAAAAATCTTCTTCTCTTAAATATTTCTCTGATAAAGTTTTCAATTCTTCAGCAGAAACCGTTTTGATTGCTTTGATAGAATCGTAAAAATATTTTTCATCGAGATTATTCAGAATGATATTTTTCCATCTTCCGATAATATGAAACGGTCCATCCAGGTCACCTAAAATAGAACCGATCAAATAATTACGTACCAATGACAACTCTTCATCGTCGATCAATTCATCACGTAGCAATTTCATTTCTTTATATACTTCTTCAACCGTTGCCTCACAAACATCTTTACCCGCTTCTGTGCTTATCAGCCAAGCACTATCTTCCATATGATTTTGCACATAACTGTGTATGCCATAAGTATAACCTTTTTCTTCACGGATATTACTCATCAACCTTGATCCAAAAAAACCACCGAAGACTGCATTCAGTACCATTGTCTTTGCATAATCAGGATGATGGCGGTTGGGAAATGGCCTTGCTATTCTTATAGCGCCTTGTACACCATTTACGTCATTTTGAATGCGGTATTTTTTTTCTGCCGCAGGAAATGCCTTTTGATCCGGAACAATTAATGGCTGTTTATTTAACGGCAAACCGCCAAAGTTATTATTCAGCTGTTCAAAAATATCGGCCGTTAACTTACCGGCAACAAAAATGACGCATTTGCCATTCAGGTAATATTTGTTGAAATGTTGTTTTAACTGATCTGTCGTTAGCGCTTCGTAATCTGCCGCAGTAATGTATTTACCGTAGGGATGGTTTTCTCCAAACACATAGGCATCGATCAAACGATTGGCAACAAAATCACATTTTTGTAGACTGACAGATAATTTTTGTTTACAAATTTGTTTGTAAGTAGCTAATTCATCTTCAGGAAAAACCGAATCCGATATCATCTCTTTCATCACCGGCAACAAAACATTTAAATGTTTGTTCAGCGTATGCAATGATAAAGATGCGGTTTCATGCGAACAGCTGCGATTGCAATGTGAGCCGTAATATTCAAAATGTTCATTTATCTGAAAGGCCGTTTTAGCAGACGTTCCATTCTTTAACATGTGGTTAGTTACTGCAGCTACTGCATTGGAGGACTCATAACTATTGCCGGCATAAAATATCATTTCCAATTGTACTACATCTTGCGCGCCAGCGTTAATGGCATAAACTTCCACACCGTTATCCAGTGTGAATTTCTCGTAAGGTTTTAATTGCAGTGTAAATTCTGTGGCGTCTTTTATTTCCGGAGCTAATGTTCTGTCAATCATTTATTTAATTATTTGAATAGTAGTAAAGTGTACTGCAATTTTTTTCATCAAAAATTACACGGCTTTCATTAATAATATCGGTTGTAGTAACCGCCTGGTATCTTCCCAATTCTATGTTGATCAAATTAGCATCACCTAATAATTCATACATCGCTAAGCTGGTAGCACGGTTCATTACGCCCATATCTTCAAAAGCCATCATGCTTTCTGTTTTGTTTTTTACTTTTTCCAGTTCTTTCGCTGTGATGCCTTCTGCCTGCAATTTTTTTATTTCTTCGTTAATGGCAGCTTCAGCATCCTGCATACTCACCCCTTTTACTAATTTGCCTTCAATAGTCAATAAGCCTGCGTCGGTGCTGCCAACATGATAACATTCAATATTGCTGAATAATTTTTTCTCTTTAACCAAAGATTGAAATAAACGAGAGGAACCTCCTCCGCTTAAAATTTCTGTTATAAGATCAGTAACGTAATACCTGGGATCCAAGCGATCATAAATATGCCAGCATTTATAAATGGCATCTAACGGCACATTTGCTTTCACTTCTAATTTTCTTGCTTCAGTTTGTTTAGGCTCTTGCGGAAGGGCGCGCTTATATTTATTTCCTGCGGGAATTGACCCGAACCATTTTTCTGTCAGTGTTTTTATTGTTGCAGTGGTTACATTTCCTGCCACTACTAAAATAGCGTTGGAAGGTGTATAATGTTTATGAAAAAAATCTTTTACATCTTGTAGGGTTGCATTTTCAACATGGCTCAATTCCTGGCCGATCGTCATCCATTTATAGGGATGTTGTGTATACGCCAGCTCACGCATTTTATGCCATACATCGCCGTAAGGTTTGTTGATATAATGTTCTTTGAATTCTTCACTTACTACTTTGCGTTGTACTTCCAGGCTTTTTTCGCTAAAAGCCAGGCTTAACATCCTGTCGCTTTCCAGCCAGAAAGCGGTCTCAATATTTTCTGCCGGTAACTGGCAATAATAATTCGTTAGATCGTTGGTTGTAAAGGCATTATTTTCTCCTCCCGCAATTTGCAATGGCTCGTCATATACGGGAATATTGATGCTTCCACCAAACATTAAATGCTCAAATAAATGTGCAAAGCCGGTTTTATTAGGGTTCTCGTCGCGTGCGCCCACATCATAAATGACATCTATTACGGCCATCGGGGTGCTTTTATCTTCGTGTACCAATACTCTTAGTCCATTGGCAAGGACAAACTTCTCATATTGAATCATTTTGCAAAGTTAAGGGTCGGATGCAGTAAAATCGTATCAAAAAATACATTTAAAGGTATAAATGTGTAAAAATAAAAATACAGTTGAATCAATGTACTTTTGCTAATAAATATTGTGAGAACGATAAGCAAAACAATACCAGTATGAACATAAACGATCTATATCAAAAAGCGCTTGATCAGGAATTTCTTTCTGTAGAAGAAGGGGTTTATTTATTTGAAAACGCGCCGTTAACGGAGCTGATGTATGTAGCAGATGAGCTGCGTAAAAAGCAGGTGCCTCATGGAAAAGTTACCTGGATAATCGATCGTAATTTAAATACAACGAACGTATGTGTTGCCAATTGTAAATTTTGTAATTTCTATCGCATACCCGGACATGCGGAAGCGTATATCACGGATATAGAAACATACAAAAGGAAAATTGATGAGACCATTAGATATGGCGGTGAACAATTATTATTGCAGGGAGGCCACCATCCGGATCTTGGCTTAGATTATTATGTAGGCCTTTTTAAAGAATTAAAAAGCTTATATCCGAATTTAAAATTACATACGCTTGGTCCGCCCGAAGTAGCGCACATTGCCAAGGTTTCTAAAAAATCACATGTAGAAGTATTGGTAGCATTGAAAGAAGCAGGGCTGGATAGCCTTCCCGGCCCCGGTGCAGAAATTTTGGTGGATCGTGTTCGCCGCCTGATCAGCAAGGGAAAATGCGGTAGCCAGGAATGGTTGGATATTATGCATGAGGCTCATAAATTAGATATCACAACATCTGCTACAATGATGTTCGGACATGTTGAAACGATCACAGAACGTTTTGAACATTTAGTAAAAATAAGAGAAGTGCAAAGCCGCAAGCCGGAGCATGCAAAGGGCTTTATCGCTTTCATTCCATGGACATTTCAGGATGTTGATACCTTGCTGACAAAGATCAGGGGCGTGCATAATTTAACTACGGCTGAAGAATACATTCGCATGATCGCGATGAGTCGGATTATGTTGCCGAATGTAAAAAATATACAGGCAAGCTGGTTGACGGTTGGTAAAAAAACAGCGCAAATTTGTTTGAATGCGGGCGCTAATGATTTTGGTAGTATCATGATCGAAGAGAATGTGGTAAGTGCTGCTGGCGCTCCGCATCGCTTCACCAGCAAGAGCATACAGGAAGCCATCAAAGAGGGTGGTTTTGAGCCACAGTTGCGTAATCAACAATATGAATTTAGAAAAATGCCGGCAGTAATGGAAGAGCAGGTAATTGATTACTAAACCAAATCTTTATGAAAGAAAATAAGTTGATGCAATTATTTAAAATAGTTGCGATCGCAGAAGGGGTATCTTTTTTAGTATTATTATTAATAGCAATGCCGCTTAAATATATAGCCCATTATCAAAAACCGGTTAAGGTTGTAGGAATGACGCATGGCATTTTATTTATTACTTTTCTAATTCTTTCTTTTGAAGTAGGAGGTAAGTTGAATAAAAAATTCGGTTGGTTTGCTAAAGCTTTTATTGCAGCCATTATTCCTTTTGGCGCTTTTATATTTGAAAGACAATTTCAAAAAGAAATGGTAGCAGAACAAATCAATTAACCCACTATAAATATTGAATGAAAACGACTGCTCTTTTTGTAAGCCTGCTTGTTTGTTTAACAGCCTGTCATAGTACTAATTCAAAACTCAAATCAATAACTGCAGATGCCGATAGCGTTGCTATTAATTATTTTAGAGGTGATGGCAGCTTTGATACAGTAGTTACGGTAAAAATAATCAGGGATAAAAATGCCATCAATAAATTGAGTGAGTATGTTGCAGCTACATCAGCAACACCCGATGTGCCATGTGGATATGATGGATCAATACATTTTTTTAAGCAAGACAGTGTAGTACAGGATGTTTATTTTAGAATGAATGATGCGCATTGCATGTTATTTTCTTTTCTGCAAGACGGAAAATTAACAGCTACTGTTTTATCTGAGGATGCGAAATCTTTTTTACAGACAGAAAAACAATAATTTATCTCTATACCACAGCGACAATAATAATTGTTAACCTATCCAATTTCGGCAACAAGCATATCCTTACTCAGCATATCTGAAATATCACGCATGGAAGGATTGACAGTAGCTATATTATTGCGCATGCCTTGCGATAATACGTAATCGATGACCCTGTCCGTTTCGTCTTCAAAATATATGGCGGGTTTTGGTTCCTCGGCTAACCATGCGGCTATTTTTGGATAATGTTTTTCTTTTAAACTTTTAATAACAGGGATATCAAATTCTTTTATTGAAGCAGCATTACATTGTTGTTCATACTGGCTCTTCATCGGAATGGTGAATAGCTTTTTACCCATATGCATAGCTTCTGCCGGCGTTTCAAAACCTGCTCCACATAGTATGCCTTCGCAAGTTGTAAAGCTTCCTGTAAAATCAAAAGCATTAACAGGCCGCACCCAGCAGTTTCCGAATGCATACGCTTTTTTGCAACGCTTTGAGAATATATGCCACTGCACTTCTTTAAATTCACTACAAACTTTCACCAATTTTTTCTCATCATACGCAGGTAGATACACCGTGTAATGCCCCATGTTTTTTGGTTGCGCGTTGCGGATCTCTCTCCTTATCACAGGTGTAAAAATATCGTTGCCATAGTTTTTAAAGTGAAAACCAACGCCTTGTTTGCAGGGAGCATAATAACGTAAGACCAGCCAGGACAAAGGATCTGATTTTAATGGCTTCGGTGCATTTTTGTGTAACACTGCATATTGATGGCTCATTGCCATGCAGGGAACATTTTTAATTTTGCATGCCCATGCGCTGATGGGTTCAAAATCATTTATTACCAAATCGTAGTCTTCAACGGGCAAATCTTTTATTTCTGCTAAGAATTTTTTTGATTGAAGCTGTTTTAATGTTTTGTAAAAATCGATCCCGCCCTTCTTACCAAAAACAAAACTCAAACCTTTTCTACGATATTTTATAAAATGATTCAGGTCGATATCGGCTTCCGTGCCACTTACTAAAATATCCAGCTCACATTTTTTTTCCAGCATAGGGATAATTTCGTTGGCACGACTGATGTGCCCGTTTCCTGTAGCTTGTATGGCGTATAGTACTTTCATAATTTTAAGAGGCTAGGTGAAAATCTTCCATCATCATTTTAAATAATTCTGTTGTGCGCAGGTAAGCGGCTTCATCCATATATATAGAATCATTCGATTCGTTCACTTCCGTATCTTGTTGATAGTAATAAATGTCCCACTTATCATTCTTGTATTCTAATGCAGTTAAGTTTTCTATCCAATCACCTGAGTTCAGGTAATTTACTTTTCCTTTTTCGGTTACTATCTCTCTATTGCAAGGCTGGTGTATATGTCCGCAGAGTACATAATCATATCCTTTTTCGATCGCGATCCCTGCCGCTGTATCTTCAAAGCTGTTGATATATTTTACAGCACTTTTTACAGAGTTCTTTATCTTTTTTGAAAGAGATATTTTTCCCTTACCCATTTTCTTGCTGAGGTAATTGATAAAGGCGTTGATGTAGATCAACATATCATATCCGACAGCGCCTAACTTGGCAAGCCATTTACTATACTGCATTGTAACATCAAATACATCTCCATGAAAGATCCAGCTACGGGTATTGTTGGTGTGATGGACCACCATTTTATTAACAATATGAAAATTGCCGATAGAAAAATTTTCAAACCGGCGCAGCATTTCATCGTGGTTACCGGTGATGTAATAAACTTTTACACCACGACTCAGCATGCTTGTAATTTGTTTGATCACCTGCATGTGCCCCGTTGGCCAATACTTTTTACTGAATTGCCACATGTCAATGATGTCGCCATTTAAAACAAGGATGGTAGGATCAATTGTAGACAGGTATCGGGATAATTCGTTAGCGTGGCACCCATATGTTCCAAGGTGAACATCAGATACAACCGCTACATCCATTTTTCTTTTTTCCAAAGTGTATAAACTTTGTACAAAGTACTGATGTGAATGTTGCCAAATTGTAAAGGAGATATTATCTTAATGTGATGTTTAGCAAAAGGTTATTGATCCTTTTTGCTGATGAGCGTAAAGCCAAAAGTTGTACCTACTTCTAAAGTACTACGCACATGCATGGCCTGTTGATGTGCTTCAATGATATGTTTACAGATAGAAAGCCCTAAGCCGCTGCCACCGCCTTTTCTACTTCTGGCAAGGTCCGTTCTGTAAAAGCGTTCAAATATTCTTCCTAAATGTTCTTCAGCAATGCCTGAGCCGTTATCGCTGATCTCGATCAAAATTCTTTCGCCGTCAATCTTGTAAAAGCTGGCTTCGACTTCTCCGTTTTGCTTGCCATATTTAATAGCATTGTCTACAAGATTGGTAGCAACCTGTCTTATTTTTTCTTTGTCTGCGTAAACGGTCAAAGGAGGCTCACATCCTTTTTTTATAGCTAATTTTATTTGCCTTTCATCTGCCTTGATAGAAAGTGATTCAAATACTTCTTTAAAAATATCCTGTATCACAAAATTCTCAAAGTATAATTCTTGTTGGCCACTTTCCAATTTAGCGATCTCATCAAGGTCATCAACAAGATTAACCAACCGGTCAACATTTCTGGAAGTGCTTACGAGGAATTTTTTATTTACTTCTACATTGTCCAATGCGCCATTCAATAAAGTATCTACATAACCTTGTATCACGAAAATGGGTGTCTTTAATTCATGCGACAAGTTTTGCAAAAATTCTTTTCTGTATGCTTCATTTTGTTTTAGTACTTCGATCTCAGCTCTTCTTTGCTCGGCCCATGTTTCCACATCCTGCCTTACTTCATCGATACTTTTTTGCGGCAAAATATTTTTATAATAAAATTCCTCCCTTTTACTTGCTTTGGTTTGATAAATGAGTTTATAGATGAGTTTTATTTTACGGTATAAAAATCGTTGTACCGTATACAGGATCAATCCATAGCTGCCCAAAAAGATCACAATAAAGAATGTCAAAACGATCCACCAATTAGGCTCAATAAAATAAATACTTCCACTAATAGGGATTGCGAGTGCCAATGCTGTTAATGCGGATAATTGCTGAGGGGAGAAATTTTTGGGTGATAACATATTTACACGTTTACGGGTTTGTGTAAAGATAAATTATAGTTCAAACTTGTAGCCAACTCCTTTTACAGTAGTGATGCAGTCTAAACCCAATTTTTGACGGATCTTGCGGATGTGAACATCAATGGTCCGGTCGCCTACAATTACTTCGGTACCCCATACCTGATTTAATATTTCATTGCGTAAAAAAACTTTACCGGGTTTCGAAGCAAGTAATGCTAACAATTCAAATTCTTTGCGGGCAAGAATAATGTCATTACCCTGGTAATTCATGATATATTTTTCACGATCAATTTTAAGATCGCCAATTTGTATAACAGAGCTTTCACCTTTAGTTAACCTTCTAAATAAAGCGCTCACTTTACTTACTAAAACTTTAGGCGTAATTGGTTTGGTAACATAATCATCCGCGCCTGTTTCTAAACCCCACACTTCTGTGCCTTCATCGCTGATAGCGGATAGAAAAATAATCAGGGTACCATAAAACGCAGGTTGCTGACGAAGAATATTACAAACCTCAATACCATTTTTACCAGGCATCATGATGTCTAAAATGATAAGGTCCGGCTGGTGTTTTTTTGCCTGTTCAATAGCTTCATCGCCATTTTTAGCAGTTATAACGGTATAGCCTTCCTTTTGCAAGTTGAACTGAAGTATCTCCAGTATATCCGGCTCGTCATCAGCAATTAATATTTTCTTAACAGCGCTCATATTATTATTTGCAAAAGTAGTCTAACATGATAAGTATTGCATCAGGCTCAAGCTATTAATTGTATTATCAAATTGTTAACTGATTTAGATTCTACTGTTTACATATTAAAAAGGTTGACGTAACTTAGTAGCTTTACAGATACACAACCCATGTTAAAGCTTTTTTTTCTTTCGGCATTTTCGATGCTTGCTATTACTGCTTTTGCCTGTGTAGATACAGTCAAAGTGCCTTTTGTGCGCGTCCTCTTTCATGATAAAATAACAGCCGAACAAAATTTATGCGATAAAGAAGATGGCAAGCAGGACGGCATCATTAAAGTTACGGATAACGATGAGATAAATCTACAGGTTACGGATGTAATATTCCGGCAGGTAAATGACATGGTAGATTCTGTGGAAACGAACAGTAAACTACCCTCCAACAATGATAAGGTTCGGTACCTGCTTTTTATCAGAGATATGGTAAAGGGTTTCAGGATGGCTTATGATAAAAAACAGATCAATCCATCATTTGCAGGTATCCTGATTGATAATTTTCAAAAGATCATGATCGCTAATATCGATAGTATTAGCATGGTGCCCTGTATTCAGGAAGTGCCTTATGAAGTGGGAAAGATAAATGCCGAGATATTTAATAAAAACAAGGGGTATGATGAAAGCATGAAAATATTGTACCTGAAATTCTGCGTGCTGCATCCCGATAAAATATTGTCAACTATCAGGCCTTATGTGAATGAGCCTTTTGCCGATAGCCTCATTACAGCCGTCACATTGCGCGATCCCGTACAGGTATATGATTATGCCTCTGCCGTTAATTCGCCCGAAGGGCAATTGATACGCAGAAGTACCAATCCTACTGTAAAAGTGGTAGCTGGTTTAAGCCAAACTCCGAATGCTTTATTTTATTTTCCTTTTTTGGATAACATATTAAAAGGTAAAATAACGATTGATAGTATAAAAAAATATGTTGGTGATGGAGACAAAGTAGATTACTTCAAACTATTGGTAAAAACAGAGATTGGTTATAATATCCGGCTTATCAACAAGGACACACCTATTGCTATGCTCGGCCCTAATGGGCTGCGCGATGTTTTGCAACATAAGGCCATTGAGGATTTTATTATACCGATCAATGATTTACATGAGCAAACGAACCTGAACATCCGGATGAAAGCCCTGGATCCGCTTACCGCTGAAGAAATTTATTATGTATTGGTAATGGGGGAAAATGATATTTATACATCAAGTTATAAATATGGTTTTGCACGGATGCTACAAAAAATGGGACAGACTCCGCGAAGCGATCAGCTGCTCCTGAATGTAAATATGGACTATTTTAAAAAGTTCATAAAGATGGCCGCTAATTTTAATCAGTTGGATGCTTTTTTAAAATTGATGCCGAAAGAGAATTCTCAAACTTTAATGAAAGGTTTTGTTGCCAATCTTGATAATACCGGAAGTTTGGAAGATGCAGTGGATGTGGCGGATAGTTATAGCAGTATTAAAGATTCAACTTTACTAAAAACTATTTTACAAAACGTGCAGGACAATGAGGAGCGAAGTATAACCGATAGCAACACCAAAGGGAAAATTATTTATGGATTGTTAAAAACAATTTTTCGATCTGCCAATAATCCGACAATTGATCTTACCAATGAGATCGGTATTCCGTCGATATATAGTATCAACGATTCGGTATTGGTAGACGATAGTGGCAGGGTAATTGAACAAGTTTTCTTTTATGGTGATGATGATGGAAAAAAATACTTTCCCGATTTTGTAAATTCTTTCTCTCCGACGGAATGGAAAATAACCATGCAGAAAGAATGGGTAGAGATCAAATCAATAAAAGGAAAAAAGGTTTGGATATTCGCCAATCGTCCGTTAGATAATGATACCAACCTAGATGATTCTGCACAGATCCACCTGAATAAATATTTATATAAAAATGACCTTGCCCCTTCGGTTGTTATTCACAGGGGCCATAGTTATTGGCTACCCCGCACTATTGCACGAATGCCGGGCACTGCAAAGGTCATTGTATTAGGTTCTTGCGGCGGGTATAAAAACCTGAATGAGATATTGGATATTTGTCCGGATGCACATATTATTTCAACAAAAGAAATTGGGAAAGGAGATATCAATAAACCAATATTGAGCTACCTCAATCAAAATCTCATGTCAGGTAAAACATTGGTATGGAAAGATATGTGGACTTCTTTGACTAAACTTTTTGCTGCAGATCCTAATAAAGATGTGCGCGAAAGCTGGGATGATTACATTCCACCCTATAAAAACCTTGGAGCAATTTTTATCAAAGCATATAATAAAAAGATAGAGGCGCAGTAAGATGAGCGAACCAAACAACGACAAAAAAAAATTCAATTCTTCTTTGCTGCGCAGGGTCTTTAAGTTTACTGCTCCCTATAAAAATAAATTGCGCTGGTCAATTTTTTTAGCCATTTTTTTAGCAGTGATATCTCCCATCAGGCCTTGGCTGATACAAATTACTATCAATAACGGCTTAAAGCCTGACGCACATGTTTGGATATTTAGAAATCCTGTAGACGTTATTATCGGCATCACAATAATTCAATTAGGATTGTTATTGATCGAAACTATTTGTCGTTTTATTTTTACATTTTATACGGCGGCCCTTGGGCAAAATGTGGTGAAAGATATGCGCGTGGCTACTTATGAAAGGATCATCGATCTCAACCTTTCGCAATTTGATAAAACACCCATTGGCACACTAACGACAAGAACGATCAATGATATTGAATCTATCAACGATATTTTTAGCGATGGATTGATCCCCATCTTCGCGGATTTTCTTTCTATCATTGCGGTCATTGCCTACATGTTTTTTGTCAGCTGGAAATTAACGCTCATTTGCCTTGCGCCTTTTCCCGGGTTGATCATTGCTACTTATTATTTTAAGGAAAGTGTAAATAAATCGTTTATCCGTGTACGTAATGCAGTCGCACATTTAAACGCCTTTGTACAAGAGCATTTAACAGGTATGAGTGTTGTGCAGGCTTTTGCTGTGGAAGACAGAGAGCTCAATAAATTTAAAAAGATAAATACCGAACACCGCGATGCTAATATCAAAGCCATTTTTGCTTATTCTGTTTTTTTTCCGGTGGTAGAATTGGTAATGGCGCTCTCATTGGGATTATTGGTTTGGTGGGCAGGCGGGCAAGCGGATCCTAAGGCGGCAGGGATCATTACTTCTTTTATCCTTTGCCTGAATTTATTGTTTCGCCCATTGCGTGTGATGGCAGATAAATTCAATGTCTTACAAATGGGCGTGATCGCCAGCGAAAGGGTATTTAAAGTTTTGGACAATACTGATATTGCAGCTAATAAAGGAACAGTTGTAACACCAACCATCGGCGGTGATGTTGAATTTAAAAATGTTTGGTTTGCGTATAATGAAGAGCACTATGTTTTAAAAGACATCAGTTTTACGATCAGCTCGGGTGAAACGCTGGCTATTGTTGGCAATACGGGTAGCGGAAAAACTTCTATCATAAGTTTATTGAATCGCTTATACCATATTCAAAAAGGAAGTATCACCATTGATAATATTGATATTGAAAAATATGAACTTTCTTTTCTGCGTAGCAAAATTGCGGTTGTATTGCAGGATGTGTTTTTATTCAGCGGCTCCATCTATGAAAATGTTACGTTAAGAAATGAGGCTATAAAAAAAGAAGCAGTAGTAGAAGCTGCAAAGCTTATTGGCATCCATGATTTTATTATGCAGTTGCCCGGCGATTATGATTATAATGTAATGGAAAGAGGCGCTACCTTATCTTTAGGACAAAGACAATTACTCTCTTTTGTAAGGGCCTTATTATACAATCCGTCTATTTTGATCCTGGATGAAGCCACCTCATCCGTTGATACTGAAAGTGAACAATTGATACAAGCGGCTATCGATAAACTAATAGCCGGAAGAACTTCCATTATCATAGCCCACAGATTGTCAACGATCCGTAAGGCAAATAAAATTATTTTACTGGAAAAAGGTGAAATAAAAGAGGTTGGCACCCATGATGAATTGATCCGGGAAAAAGGAATTTACCACCAATTACATAAAATGCAGTTCGAAAAGCAAGCGAAGCTGGTCTAATTTCCTTTTCTTTTAAAATATTCCCTTTTTTTGCAATTTTAAAGTATAACTTTTCGGTTTTCAGCTGACCGGTGCTTATCTTTGCGGCAAATTTAGGAAATAAAATGGCAAAAAATAGCATAAAAGCATTACTGGTAGCGACTCTCAGCCTATTTATGGTATTATTTTGCTATATCTCAAAAGCTCAAGAAATCACTACATTGCCTGTAGAGCACCATACTTCAGAAAAAAAGGAAGAAGGTCTTGATCCCGCGAAGATTATCATGGATCACATTAAGGATTCGCATGAATTCCATTTTTTCAGTATCGGAAATTTTAATGCAAGTATTCCTTTACCAATAATTGTTTATTCTCCTACTAAAGGGTTATCAGAATTTTCCTCTGCACGTTTCGGTGAAGAAGGAGAAGATTTTTATAATGGATATGGATTAGATGAAAACAAACAGATCATATCATCTGATGGTACTGCCGTATATGATTTTTCACTGACAAAGAATGTGATCCAAATGTTTTTGGCGCTGACTGTTTTAGTATTGATAATGGTAAATATTGCAAAAAAATATAAATCAGGAATAGGTCATACATCTGCTCCTACAGGTTTTCAAAATGCAATAGAGCCGGTAATAACATTTGTAAGAGACGATATAGCAAGACCAAGCCTTGGTAAAAATGCCAACAAATATTTACCGTACTTATTAACTGTGTTTTTCTTCATTCTTATCAATAATTTATTTGGAATGATACCAGGTTCGGCTAATGTTACCGGTAACACAGCCTTTACGCTGGTATTGGCGGTTATTTCGTTGATCGTTATTTTGTTTAGCACCAATAGACATTTTTGGGGTCATATATTCTGGCCTCCGGGAATACCTTTTTTAGTTAAGATCATTTTAATACCGATAGAATTAGCCGGTGTATTAATCATTAAGCCGGCGGCATTAATGGTGCGTCTTTTTGCCAACATGGTTGCGGGGCATATCATTATTTTAAGCTTTGTGGTATTGATCTTTATTTTTGGTGCAATGGCATCGATTGCGGGATATGGCTTTTCTCCATTATCTATCGCGTTTGTAGTATTTATTTATTTCATTGAAATATTAGTGGCGTTTATTCAGGCATTTATATTTACGGTTTTAACAGCTGTATTTATTGGCCAGTCTTTGGAAGATGGGCATGGCGCAGGGGACGGCCATGATGATGCTATTACCATGTAATTTTTTATTCATTCATAAAACAACAGTTATGTCATTATTGAACATTGTGTTATTAGATGTAGCAAACACGTCAAACCTTGCAAATGCGGGTGGTGCTATCGGTGCAGGTTTAGCTGCAATTGGCGCTGGTATCGGTATTGGTCTTATTGGTAAAGGAGCAACTGAATCTATCGCTCGTCAACCGGAAGCTGGTGCAGATATTCGTTTAGCTATGCTATTAACTGCTGCATTCGTAGAAGGGGTTGCCCTTTTCGCAGTTATCGCAGGTTTACTAGCGGTATTGAAAAAGTAATTTTTAAAGTATTACTGCAGCTGAAGTACAGGACGGAGGATGCAGTAATACAATTACTCAAAGAAGTTTAAAAGCTTTTAATCAGTAGCGTTAGCTACTTAAAATATATATTATGGATTTACTATTGCCGCATTTTGGCCTTATTTTCTGGACAATGTTGTCTTTTATAATAGTGTTGATCATTCTTAAAAAATTTGCATGGTCGCCTATATTGACATCTTTGAATGAAAGAGAAAAATCAATTGCTGATTCTATTGCTTTGGCAGAAAAAGTAAATGCAGAAATGGCGCAGTTGAAAAATGATAATGAAACATTATTATTACAGGCACGCGAGGAAAGAGCATTACTGCTAAAAGAAGCAAAAGAAACAAAAGATAAGATCATCGGCGAAGCAAAGGATCAGGCGAAGATCGAAGCGGCGAAAATCATTAATGATGCACAAGCGGCGATCAATCAGCAAAAAATGGCGGCTGTTACAGAATTGAAAAACCAGGTTGGCAAATTAGTTGTAGAAGTAAGTGAAAAAGTATTACGCAGAGAACTAGGTAATAAAACAGAACAGGAAAAATACATCAAGCAATTATCAGAAGAAGTAAAATTGAACTAATCACAAAATGAACAATCCAAGATTAGCAGGCAGGTACGCAAAAAGCATCGTTGATTTATCAATTGAACAAAATCAATTAGAAGCGGTGTATGCGGATATGAAGTTCATTAAAACTATCTGCAAAAGCAATCCTGATTTTGTGGCGGTATTACGCAGCCCTATTATCAAAGGCGATGTAAAGGGGAAGATCATTGATTCGATCACAAAAGAAAGGGTATCAAAATTAACCGCGGCATTTGTTACGCTGTTGATAGTAAAAGGAAGAGAATATGATCTGCCTGAAATTGCAGATGCCTTTATTGATCAATACAACGAAATAAAAAATATCCATAAAGTAAAGATCACAACTGCTGTTCCGGTAGATGCCAACTTTACGAATGCGCTCGTTGCTAAATTAAAAGCGGCTTCCAGCATTAAAAATGTAGAAGTGGAAAATGCCGTGAATGAAGAATTGATCGGTGGATTTATTTTAGAAACCGGCGGTAAATTAATTGATGCCAGTGTATTGAAAGACCTTAACGAATTAAAGAGAGAATTTTTGAACAACGAATACATTCATAACATAAGATAATTTTATAAAAATAAATAAGATGGTAGACATTAAACCAGATGAGATATCGGCGATATTACGCCAACAGCTAACCAACTTCGACGCAGGTGCTAGCCTTGAAGAAGTAGGAACTGTATTGCAAGTAGGTGATGGTATTGCCCGTATCTATGGCTTAAACAATGTTCGCTCCGGTGAATTGGTTGAATTTCATAACGGGATAAAAGCGATCGCTTTGAACCTTGAGGAAGATAACGTGGGTGTGGTGTTAATGGGTGATAGCGCAGGTATCAAAGAAGGCGACAAAGTAAAACGTACAGGCAAGATCGCATCTATTAAAGTAGGTGAAGGAATGAGCGGCCGTGTTATTAATACATTGGGCGAACCGATCGATGGCAAGGGTCCGTTGAAAGGAGAATTATATGAAATGCCGTTGGAACGTAAAGCTCCGGGTGTAATTTTTCGTGAGCCGGTTAAAGAGCCATTGCAGACTGGTATCAAAGCAATTGATGCGATGATCCCGATCGGGCGCGGACAAAGAGAGTTGGTTATCGGTGATCGCCAGACTGGTAAAACAGCAATCTGTATTGATACCATTATTAATCAAAAGGAATTTTTTGCAGCAGGAAAACCTGTTTATTGTATATATGTGGCGATCGGCCAAAAAGCTTCTACCATTGCGGGTATCATGAAAACTTTGGAAGAGCATGGTGCTATGGCTTACACAACAATCGTTGCAGCTTCTGCGGCTGATCCTGCTCCATTACAATTCTATGCGCCATTTGCGGGTGCAGCGATCGGAGAATTTTTCCGTGATACCGGCAGACCGGCATTAATTATTTATGATGATCTTTCTAAGCAAGCAGTTGCATATCGTGAAGTATCATTGTTATTACGTCGCCCGCCAGGACGTGAAGCTTATCCTGGAGATGTATTCTATCTGCATAGCCGTTTATTGGAAAGAGCTGCAAAAGTTATTGCTAAAGATGATATTGCAAGACAAATGAATGATCTTCCGGAATCTATCAAGCATTTGGTTAGAGGCGGAGGTTCATTAACAGCTTTGCCTGTTATCGAAACACAAGCCGGTGATGTATCAGCATACATTCCAACAAATGTTATTTCTATCACTGACGGACAGATCTTCTTAGAAGGTAACTTGTTCAACGCGGGTATTCGTCCGGCGATCAACGTAGGTATTTCTGTTAGTCGTGTGGGTGGTAATGCGCAGATCAAATCAATGAAAAAAGTTGCGGGTACATTAAAACTGGATCAGGCGCTTTACAGAGAATTAGAAGCGTTCAGTAAGTTTGGTGGTGATCTTGATGCCGCTACTAAAAATGTAATTGATAAAGGAGCTAGAAACGTGGAATTGCTAAAACAATTACAATACTCTCCAATGTCTGTTGAAAAGCAAGTTGCTGTTATCTATTTGGGTACACAAGGTATCATTAAAGATGTGGCGGTTAAAAATGTTAAAGCATTTGAAGCAGCTTTCTTAGCAGAAATGGATAATAAACTTCCAGAAGTTTTGGTTGAATTTAAAAAAGGAAATTTACCGCAGGATGGCATCAACAAAATGGTTGACCTTGCTAAGAGTTTAATTCCTCAATACAAATAAGAATATATAATTCTATATAATTGAAAAGAGAAGATGTAAAAGTCTTCTCTTTTTTTATTGTGTTTTTTGTCATACTGAGTACGAAGAATGACAAGAGAAAGCTAAATAGCAGTACAAATGTTCGTCCCAAAATAAAAGCCTCCATAATTGGAGGCTTTATTATTAAGCAGGTTATATTATTTTTTCTTCAACGCTTCAGCCATTGTTTTGCCAATATCAGCAGGACTAGCTACTACATGAATTCCGCAGGCAGCCATGATCTTCATTTTTGCTACTGCTGTATCATCTTCTCCACCAACGATAGCGCCAGCATGACCCATACGGCGTCCCGGAGGTGCTGTTTGTCCGGCGATGAAGCCAACTACTGGTTTTTTATTGCCTGTTGATTTGATGTAGTTAGCGGCTTCTGCTTCCATACCACCACCAATTTCACCGATCATTACGATCGCTTCTGTTTCAGGATCATTCATTAGTAATTCTACCGCTTGTTTAGTAGTAGTCCCGATGATTGGATCTCCGCCAATCCCTATAGCTGTTGAAATACCCAAACCAGCTTTCGCGATCTGGTCAGCAGCTTCGTATGTTAATGTGCCTGATTTAGATACGATACCAATTTTTCCTGTCTTGAAAATAAAGCCCGGCATGATACCAACTTTACATTCGCCGGCAGTAATTACGCCCGGGCAATTTGGCCCGATCAAACGTGTATTAGTACCGATCAAATAATTTTTAACTTTCACCATATCCTGTACGGGAATACCTTCTGTTATACAAACAACCAAAGCAATACCTGCTTCAGCCGCTTCCATAATAGCATCAGCAGCAAAAGCCGGCGGTACAAAAATGATACTTACGTTAGCGCCGGTAGCTTTTACAGCATCCGCCACTGTATTAAAAACAGGTTTTTCCAAATGAAGTGTACCACCTTTATTCGGCGTAACGCCACCAACTACTTTAGTGCCGTATTCAAGCATTTGCGTTGCATGGAACGTGCCTTCTGTACCGGTAAAACCCTGTACAATTATTTTTGAATTTTTATTAACGAGAACTGACATGTTTTAATTAATAATTAAAAATGAAGAATTAAAAATCAGTTGCAAATATAGGGTACATATGCCTATTGAACGAATAGAATATTTTAGGATAAGAGGCAAAGGATGGAGCACAGTTTGTAACATTTAAATATTCTTTTCACCGCGTTACCACCAGTAACTACATAAGACGCCTCTTTACTACGGTTCCGACAAAGGAGGAATTGAAAAAAATGCGAAGCTTTTTTCAAAGGAGTAAAAGTAGCGGCGTTGGAGTTACGAAGCCCGCCGGCTTGAGGCAAAACGAAAAAGAACAAGAGAGCGTTATTTAAGCAGATCATCCATATTACGGTCATTATCGATCTTGCCTTTTGCTTCCAGCATCCGCATGTCTTTCGCATCTTTTAAGAATTCAGATGCGAAGATGAAGTTATTCAGGCGCTCATTTTTACTGAAGATGATTTCTTTATTATTACCGCTCCATTCTTTTTTGCCCTGGTACATGTATAAAATGTTTTCGCCAATTTCCATTACACTATTCATATCATGTGTATTGATAACTGTCGTCATATTGAATTCTTTGGTGATATCATAGATCAATTTATCTATTACCATGGAAGTCTGAGGGTCAAGGCCTGAATTAGGCTCATCGCAAAATAGATATTTAGGATTTAATACAATGGCGCGTGCAATACCAACGCGCTTTTTCATACCACCACTAATTTCAGCAGGAAATTTTTTATTAATGTCTTTAAGGTTAACCCTATCCAATACTTCGTTTACACGTTTTAGTTTTTCTGAATGATTCTTTTTGGTAAACATATCTAATGGAAACATGATATTCTGCTGAACGGTCATACTATCAAATAAAGCAGAGTTTTGAAACAGCATACCGATCTGCTGACGTAACATTTTGCGATCCTCTTCGGTCATAACAGTGAAACTTTTTCCGTCGTAAATGATCTCGCCACTATCCGGCTCAAATAATCCTACGAGACATTTTTGCAAAACTGTTTTTCCGCTGCCACTGGTACCAATAATTAAATTTGCTTTGCCACTTTCCATCACATGGCTCACATCATTTAATACAATATTGTCGCCAAAGCTTTTCTTTATATGCTTAAACTCAATCATATTAGTGCGTAGGGTTTAATAATAATTGAGACAATACATAATCCGCGCATAAAAGCATGATACAACTTACGATCACACTTTTGGTGCTGCTTTTACCAATTTCCAATGCACCGCCTTTTACAGTATAGCCGAAATAGGCGGGAATACTGCTAATGATAAAAGCAAAAACATAGGATTTTATGAGGGCAAAATATACGTTATAGGGGACAAAGTTTTGTAGCAAACCTTTGTCATAGGTAGTCGCATCTAACACACCAGATCCGATGGCTGCAACTCTTCCGCCGAAAATACCAACAGTCATTGCGATAACAACCAATAATGGAATTGTAACAAGTGATGCGGCAATTTTTGGTAAGACCAAATATGCCTTAGTATTGATGCCCATAATTTCCAAGGCATCGATCTGTTCACTTACGCGCATGTTGCCGAGTTCACTGGCTATTTTACTCCCAATAACACCGGCCAATACGATACAGGCAAGTGTAGTGGAGAATTCTAAGATGATGGAGTCGCGTACAATTTGTGCAATGGTGGAGCGTGGAATAAGTGGACTAACCAATTGATAAGAAGTTTGTACAGCGCTCACCGCACCAATAAAAAAGGAGATCAATGAAATGATACCTAATGAACCGATACCAATATCAACACATTGGTGCATAAATTCTTTCCAATACATCCGCATGTTTTCCGGTTTGGTAAACATGCCCTTCATCAATAAAACGTAGCGGCCAAAATGATTAAAAACGTTCATTCAATTTTTATTTATGATATACACTTATTGCAGTAAATATTAAATCACTATAAATGTATGCTATTCTATTTTATAATTCGTGTGCCGTCTTTCTTTTGTATACACCATTCTTCTTTATATCGGCCGGTTCGCTTTTCATTTGCGCATCTACAACAGCGATCAATACCATGTTAAATATTGAACGGATCGAGCTACCCAATTGCAATACATGCACCGGTTTTTTTAATCCCAATAAAACAGGGCCGATAGAATCTGCTCCGCCAATTTCCTGTAATAAATTATAAGCGATATTGCCCGCAGCCAAATTAGGGAACACCAATGTATTCACTTCTTCATCAACCAATTCGCTAAATGGATAATTCTCTTTTAAAATATCGTTGTTAAAAGCCATAATGCCTTGTATCTCGCCATCACAAATAAGATCTGGTTCTTTAGTTTTTACAATTTCCCTTGCTTTACGAACCAGGCCTGCTTCGGTAGAATCACTGCTGCCAAAGTTAGAATAGGAGAGCATGGCAATTTTCGGTTTGATATTGAACAGGCGTACTTCTTTTGCAACCAGCAAAGTAATTTCAGCCAGCTCTTCAGCAGTGGGATTAAATTGAATAGTTGTATCAGCTAAAAATAACGGTCCGCGTTTGGTGAAGAGTATGTACATACCCGCTACTTTTTTAACGCCCTCTTCTGTGCCGATCGTTTGTATAGCGGGTTTGATAGTATCAGGATAATTTTTACTTAAACCTGTGATCATACAATCAGCTTTACCGGTGTCTACCATCATGCAGCCGAAATAATTTCGGTCCTTCATCATTTTAGTTGCCTCAAATTTATTAATGCCTTTGCGTTGGCGCTTGGCAAAAAATATCTCTGCAAATTCTTTTCTTAATCCTTCGTTCGTTTCTAATTCAGGATCAATGATAGGAAAATTATCAATTTCGATACCATTTGCAAATGCTAATTTTTTTATTCTTTCTTCGTCACCTAATAAAATAGGAAAGCCTACACCTTCTTCATGTGTCATTTGTGCCACTTTCAATACTTTCAAATTCTCGGCTTCTGCAAATACGACACGTTTTGGATCACGGCGCGCTTTATTTCCTATAGCGCGACTCAATGAATTATCTAAACCTAAACGTTTGTTCAATTCAACTTCGTACGCTTCCCAATCTGTGATAGGATGTTTGGCCACACCACTTGCAATGGCGGCTTTAGCAACAGCAGGTGCAACGGTGGCGAGTAGACGAGGATCTACAGGTTTTGGAATAATATAGTTTGGCCCAAAGGTGATCGTCTTTTCATTGTAGGCAAGATTAACGATATCCGGTACTGGCGTTTTAGCCAGTTGTGATAAGGCTTTTACTGCTGCCAGTTTCATTTCTTCATTGATCGTTGTTGCACGAACATCTAGTGCGCCACGAAAAATATAGGGGAAGCCCAGCACATTATTTACCTGGTTAGGATAATCACTTCTACCCGTTGCCATGATCACGTCTTTCCTTGCGGCAACGGCATCTTCATAACTAATTTCAGGGTCAGGATTGGCCATGGCAAAAACGATCGGGTTCTTGGCCATGCTCTTTACCATATCCTGTGTTAGAATATTCCCTTTGCTTAAGCCGATGAATACATCAGCATCTTTTAAGGATTGTTCTAAGGTTACAACTTTGCCGGTATTGATAAAGCCTTGTTTAATTTCATCCAGGTCGTTTCTGCCTGCATGTATCAAACCTTTACTATCGAACACCCGGAAGTTTTCTTTCTTAGCACCTAAAGCAATATATAATTTCATGCAAGAAGTTGCTGCAGCACCCGCACCATTCACAACAAATTGCGCTTTCTCAATTTTCTTTTTTTGAATTTCTAATGCATTCAATAATGCAGCAGCACTGATGATGGCCGTACCATGCTGGTCATCATGCATTACCGGAATTTTTAATTGCTCCTTTAGTTTTTGTTCAATGTAAAAACATTCAGGCGCTTTGATATCTTCCAGGTTAATGCCGCCAAAAGTTGGCTCTAATGCTTTAACGATCTGTACAAATTTTTCAGGATCTTTTTCATTGATCTCGATATCGAACACATCAATGTCTGCAAATATTTTGAAGAGTACACCCTTGCCTTCCATCACTGGTTTACCCGCTTCGGGGCCAATATCGCCTAAACCTAGTACTGCCGTGCCATTACTAATTACTGCGACTAAATTTCCTTTGGCGGTATATTTATAGACATCTTCCGGATTGGCAAAAATTTCCAGGCATGGTTCTGCAACTCCGGGTGAATAAGCTAACGAAAGATCACGTTGTGTTTTTGCTTCTTTGGTAGGAACAACCTCAATTTTTCCCGGTCTTCCTTTGGAATGATATTCCAAGGCCTGCTGTTTTCTTAATTCTTTCGACATAATATTTCAATCCACATTCCATTGTATTGAATATGGGTATGCAAGGTACAAAAAACAGGATTAATATAGAGTTAGCTACTTGGGTTCATAAATTTGACTTAATGAACTATTTATCTAAATTTGATTAACAGAAAGAAAACAATCTTAGTTCCCCCTTAATACAATAGCATGTTTACAGATTTAAAAAAGTTTTTCAAGTCATTCCTCGTTTTGGCAGTTTCTTTATTTTTTTGGCCTACTGTTGTGCAGGTCTTTAGTACAAACTCTCCCATGGGTCAGGCTTTCTTTTCGAATCTTAATACTGTTTCTCGGCTTCTGGGCGTTTTATTCTTATTGGCATCGGCTGTTGTGGGAGTACTTATTATTTATAAAGAAAAAACATCTGACCGAATCCTGGCAGAGGCTACTGATAAAGATCGCTTTTGGAATAAGGATGAAATGACCTTACAAATCAAATCCGTATTCTATAAGGTGCAAAGCGCCTGGGAAGGGAACGATATAACTTGCATAAAGAATTATGCAACGGTAGATTTTCTGGATTCATTTTCGGAATTGCTTAAGACTAAAAATGAGAATAGCCATGTAATTGATACCATCGAAATTTCTGAGGCACAAGTGATCGGCAGTCAGGATTTTATAAATAATAAGAACGATAAATTCATAGGCTATATCAAAGGAAGTTTTGGTACAACAGCTATTGATCCCCAAACCAATGAACCAATAAGAAAAGAGTTTTCAGAAATGTATCACTTCATTAGAGGCGATGATGACTGGATGCTTGATAGCATCAATTATAAAGTTGGTATTTGGAATTTGCTTTCTATAAAGGACGTTTGTGAATAATGCGGGTTTTATACTTTAGCGCCACTTTTGGCAGGGATGCCAACAACGGCGCTAAAAACCATTAATATGGGATTTGGCTATTAGCTAAAACTTTTATTCGATTATATTAACTTGTGCAAAAGCGAATATATCCCTATGGCAAAGAAAATAGTATTAATTGCCTGCGTTTCCAAAAAATTAAATCATAAAGCAAAAGCTAAAGATCTTTATATAAGTCAGCTTTTCAAAACTAGCATGGCTTATGCTCAGAAGCAAAATCCTGATAAAATTTTCATCCTTTCTGCGCTTTATAATTTACTGGATATCGACAAAGAGATTGAACCGTATAATATAACTCTATGTAATGTGCCAAAAAATAAAAGAAAACCGGAGTTAAAAATTTTGAATAAAAAAGAAAAAGAAGAGTGGGGTGAAAAAGTGATAGACCAACTTTCTAAACTAACGGATTTAAAAAATGATCATTTTATAATTTTAGCTGGTCAAGAATATATTAAACCAATTATTAAAGGTATTTCGCATCTTATAAATCCATTAACCGGACTTGGGCTAGGCCGAAGATTAAAATTTCTTAACATTAATTCTATTTAAAATGAATGATTGGAAAATTATTAAGCAACAAGCAGAAAAATTTTTGGAATCGGAAATCGAATGGAAATCGTTTGTAATGGAAAGACGATATAAAGTCATTTCGGTAAATGATAAAAATATATTAATAGAACGATCAAGTGGTGGAGCCCCTGTTTCTTTAACCAAAACGATGGTAAATTCAACTTTAATTAGAATACGAAATGAAGGAACGATAAGGAAAGAAGATCTTACTACTATGCCAGTAGCAACAGCGGCAACAATAGTAGGATTACACCCATCTCTTAAGTGGGATTTAAATGCTAGAAAAATTATTTGGCTTTCTTCAGAAAATACGTTGGAACAAGCATCGGAATTTATAAATGAAGCTTCTGACGATGAGTTAAATAAAGTCGAAAAATTAGTCAATCAAAGAAAATTTCAAAACAAATTCCGGAAGAATCTCTTAAAACTATATGAGGGAAAATGTTCTGTTTCTGGTGTGGATATTGAATATGTTTTACAAGCTTCTCATATTTCTGAACATTCTAAATCTGGAAATAACGAAAATTCAAATGGCATTTTGCTTAGAGCTGATTTGCACATTTTGTTTGATAGAAGCCTTTTATTAATTCACCCAACGGAATTAACTGTTCATTTGCATCCCTGTTTATCAAATTCTTATTATAAAAAATATTTGACCCAGAAAATTACAGAACGAACAGATAAATCTAATATCAATCAGAGATTTCTTCAAGAAAAATGGAACGCGGCTGACTGGACAAAGTCAATCAAGTAATTGTCTATCCCATATTCGCCAAATGCTGTTGCAAGTCAGCATCAGTCTTAATATAAACTTCCCTTGCTTTGCTACCCTGATTAGGGCCAACAATACCGGAAGCTTCCAATTGATCCATTAAACGGCCGGCACGATTGTAGCCCAGCTTCATACGGCGTTGTAATAAAGAAGTGCTACCAACCTGGCTGGTCACTATTAATCTTGCAGCATCTTCAAAAAGTGCATCTTTATCATTAATGTCGAAATCTTTTCCTTCCATATCTTTTTCGTCAACATACTCAGGTAATAAGAATGCCTGCGCATAACCACGCTGACTGCCGATAAAATCAACGATCTTATCTACTTCAGGTGTGTCAACAAAAGCACACTGCAAACGCACCAGCTCACCGTTATAGCTTATTAGCATATCACCTTTTCCTATTAATTGTTCTGCGCCACCTGCATCCAGGATGGTACGGCTATCGATCTTACTGCTAACTTTAAACGCGATCCGCGCGGGGAAATTTGCTTTGATCGTACCGGTAATAATATTTACAGATGGACGTTGCGTAGCAATAATTAAATGGATACCAATGGCTCTGGCTAGCTGCGCTAAACGTGCGATCGGCATTTCAACTTCTTTGCCAGCAGTCATGATAAGATCGGCAAATTCATCTACTACTAAAACAATGAACGGTAAAAACTGATGGCCTTTTTCAGGATTTAATTTGCGCGCTACAAATTTTTCATTGTACTCCCTGATATTACGACAGCCGGCTTCTTTCAACAGATCATACCGTGTATCCATTTCAATGCACAAAGCATTTAATGTATGTACTACTTTTTTTGTATCGGTAATGATCGCTTCTTCTTCACCGGGTAGTTTCGCTAAGAAATGTTTTTCAATTGTTTTATAAATGCTAAGCTCAACTTTTTTAGGATCAACCAAAACAAATTTTAATTGCGATGGATGTTTACTGTATAATAATGAAACAAGAATAGCATTTAAGCCAACAGATTTACCCTGGCCGGTTGCACCTGCCATTAATAAATGCGGCATTGCTGCCAGGTCAACAATAAAGTTTTCGTTATCTATTTTTTTACCGATCGCGATCGGCAATGCAAAATTATTTTTCTGGAATTTTTCTGAAGCCAATAATGTTTTCATGCTCACGATCGTCTTCTTCGCATTGGGTACTTCAATACCAATTGTTCCCTTGCCCGGGATCGGGGCAATGATACGAATACCTAAAGCCGCTAAGCTTAATGCGATATCATCTTCTAAATTTTTGATCTTAGAGATGCGCACACCTGCAGCAGGGATAATTTCATATAAGGTAACAGTCGGTCCAACTGTTGCAGAAATTTTTGAAATGGTGATATCGTAATTCTTAAGGGTATTGATGATCTGGTTTTTATTCACTTCCAGTTCATTATTATCCTGTACGATCTTTTCACTGCCATGTGTTTCTAAAAGATCAAGCTGCGGATATTTATAATCCCTCAGGTCTAATATAGGATCGTAAGGCGTATTGATTGATCCTGCCTTAGGAAGGTCCGCTGGTTTATCAGGCACCACTTTAATTTCTAATGGTAAGTGATCGTGATCATTGTCTCCACCATTTTGTTGTAGATCTTGCATTGATAGGTTATCATCTTCCTCAGGTAATTCCTCAATAATATGTCTCGGAAAATTTATGGGCGGTGTAACTACCACACTAGCCGGTTCGTCTTTTTCAATGATACCGAGCTCATGAGCGTACTTGTCATTAATCGTTTGTTGGATGAATAATTTAGCGCCATCACCCTTCATGGAGTTGCCGGTTACCGGATCATCTACAATTTCATTATCTGCAGGTGATTCATCAGCAGAAATAATTTCCCCTGTTGGATCAGTTGAGATAGGATCGACAACCGTTTTTTTCACCGGTAATTTAAATGCAGGATTAAATCGCCAGATGATATATGCAAAAACAGCAACGCCTAAAATCGCCAGCGTGCCTGTTTCTCCGATCGTACGATACATCCAGTCTTTTATCATATCGCCTACGGCACCACCCCATGCGAAAGCCCTGCCGCCCATTGCTACAGATGCCAGCACGCTCAGTACCAATAATCCAATGATCACATACTTGATGTTTCTTGCAACAGAAAAAACGTTCTTGCCAAAAATTAAATTGATACCTACTACAAAGAAGAAACTACAAATAAGAAAAGATGCTACACCAAAACCTTTGTAAATAAATAAATGCGCAATGAATGCGCCGAAGGTTCCTAATAGATTATCTACTTTATCGGCATTGCCCCAAAATAATTTATAACCGTGCAAAAAAACTTTATCCTGATCTTCCTGCCAGGTAAATAAGTAAGAGGCAAATGCAAAAAATAATATAAAAGAGAACAACAAAGAAAGTGTGCCGGTAATTTTATGGGTACGTTCGTCCTGTAGTAATTGTTTAACGGCTACCTTTTGTTCAGGTTCGTTTTTCAGTGCGGTTTTATCAGCAGCTGCAGGTTTAACTGGTTTCGTTTTATTCGCCATCGCTAACAAAGATATATAAAACCACAACTTTAAGTGGTTGTGGCGTAGGGGATCTGTACTATAAAAATACGAACAATTTTATCAGCTGTTACTTAAACTTTTTTGGCAACCCCTATCAATAATAATATCCATCCAATAATGAAGCATATACCGCCTAGTGGGGTCATTATTCCTATCAATGCAGGTATTGCTGTTTGTTGATATTGTAAATAGCAAATAGTGTATAAAGAACCACTGAATAAAAGAATGCCGGCAATAAAAAAAACACCAGCCAGATCGATCTGTTTGTTAAAAAACTCTTTATGTAAAATACCAACAATCAATAGTGCCAGCGCATGATACATTTGATACCGCACAGCAGTATCAAAAACCTGCAATTGCTCAGCATCTAATATTTCTTTTAACGCATGTGCGCCAAAGGCGCCTAGTACAATTGATAAGGCAGCTAATATTGCGCCTGCTTTAATGGCTCCTTTATGCATAGTATTTTAATGGTTTATTATTTCTTTCGCAAATGTTTCGACAGTAACCTCCGCCTCAACCAAAATTATTTTAGCCTGGGTATAATATGGTTCTCTTTTCATTATTGTTTGCTCGATATACACCAATAATTCGATCGGGTTCATATCTTTTAAAAGAGGGCGTTTATCTTGTTGCGTAATAACGCGCTTCATTATTATATCAGGAGGGGAAGTAAAATAGATCGTTGTTCCCTGATCATTCATCCATTGCATATTATTGTTGAAACAAGGCGTACCGCCACCACAGGCAATGATCATATTTTTTTGCCCGGCAAAACTGTGTAATATTTTACTCTCAACTTCACGGAAATGAGCTTCACCATTAATGGCAAAGATCTCAGCAACGGTTTTTCTTTCGGCTGTTTCAATAGCATCATCCAGGTCAACAAAAGGGATATCGTTGGCTTCTGCCCAGCGTTCCCCCCAATGTGTTTTGCCACTGCCCATAAATCCTACAAGAAAGATCAACATAACGGTAATGCCTAGTGGCAGATTGATTAATTATTATCGGTTGGCGGAGGAGCCGCAGCTTTATTTTTAAAATCGCCCCGTTTCCATGCTTTAATAAATTCAGCCCAGGCAAATGGATTAAAGATATTTTGCGGTGGAACTTGCCCTGTATATGAATAACTGGCGGCCTGGTTACTTAAATATCTTGTTACGGCTTCTTTTCCATCTCTTGGCAAATTAGCAGCTAAATACCTGCGTTTCGAGTCGTCGTTATTCTTACGGGCAATTTCCAGTTCATCATCCGGTACTTTTGTATTTAAGAAATCCCGCTCAAATTGTTCCCTACTCGGTCGCTGCTTAATAATTGTTGCAGCTAAATAAACCGTGTCAGTAACCATTAATTGGATAATACTGTATTGATTTCCGGGGATATTTTTCGGGACAATGACTGTCTTAGGTTTAAAGCCGATGCTCGAAAATTGGATAACGTCTCCTTTTAAAACTACAATGCTAAAAACGCCCTGGTCATTGGAAATAGTACCCCTGTTTTGTCCTTGTACCATAATACTTACTGCTGGTAAAGCCTGCAGACTATCAGCCGTCATCACCACACCGTATAATTGTACAACTGAATCTTTAAAGGCCTCGAACTGTGCTTTTGCAGCTACAGGCAAAAGAGTAACGGCAATCAGAAAGTATTTATAAATTTTTTTCATCAAAGTTCAATATTGGTATGTCGTACGATCTGATCATTATCAGCGTGCGATGTAAACGATGTTTAATTAATAGTTAAAGCCCGGTACAAAAATACCAACATTCCTTAATTAATAAACAAAGTAAGATTATCAATGGTTATTTTTGCACCCACAGCGGTATTTTAACAAATAATTGAACGATGACGAACGAAGAGATTCTCAAGGCCCTCAGCAATGTGCAGGAACCGGATCTGGGTAAAGATCTGGTTACATTAAATATGGTGAAAGATATCGTCGTCGACGGTAAAAATGTTTCTTTCACGGTAGTGCTTACTACGCCTGCCTGTCCATTGAAGGACATGATCAAGAATGCCTGCATCAACGCGGTAAAATTATTGGTAAATAAAGAAGCGAATGTTACCGTAAACTTTACCAGCAATACAAGTACTAACAGAAAAGATGCCAAAACTATTTTAAGTGGCGTAAAAAATATTATTGCAGTCGTGAGTGGAAAAGGGGGCGTGGGCAAGAGCACTGTAGCATCAAATTTAGCACTGGCCTTATCGGAAGGCGGTGCAAAAGTTGGCCTGATGGATGCGGATATTTACGGTCCCAGCGTACACATCATGTTTGGCGTTCGTGGTGAGCGGCCATTAATGCGTGAGGTGGATGGAAAAGGCGTAATTGTTCCTTTAGAGCGTTACGGTATCAAATTAATGAGCATCGGTTTATTGATAGATGAGCGGCAGGCAGTAGTTTGGCGTGGCCCAATGGTAAGCAGCGCCATCAAACAATTTGTTGGTGAAGTGGATTGGGGTGAGTTGGATTATTTAATAATTGATATGCCGCCGGGTACCGGAGATATACATTTAACCGTTGTACAAACGGTTCCTGTTACTGGGGTGATCGTGGTTACAACGCCACAAACTGTTGCACTGGCAGATGCTAAAAAAGGTATCGCCATGTTCGGACAAGCACAACTGAAAGTGCCGATCATCGGATTGGTTGAAAACATGAGTTATTTTACTCCGGCAGAACTACCGGATAATAAATATTATTTGTTTGGAAAAGACGGAGGCAAAAATTTAGCAGAAGAATTCGATATTCCTTTCCTCGGACAAATACCCATCGTACAAAGTATTCGTGAAGGTGGAGATCTTGGCATTCCGGTAATGGCAGGTGATGATGAGATCGTTAAAAAAGCATTCATTGATTTTGCAGGTAAGGCAGCAAGAGGCATCGCAATGCGCAATGCTAATCTGGAACCTACCGAAATTCAACAAGTTGTTGTGTAATTTTAGCCTAACATTTTACTGTTATGAGCATTGGTAGCAGTCTGTTCTGAGAACTTTCGGAACCAACATTTCATCGGCTGTACATCTATTAAACAAAGCGATTGTTGCTTATATTTGCCGCATGAACCGTTTGCAACTTATTGAACAGATCAACAAAAAAAGATCTTACCTCTGTGTCGGTTTAGATACGGACATTACCAAAATTCCCACGCATTTACGATCGCATCCAAATGCCGTTTTTGAATTCAATAAACACATCATCGATGCAACAAAAGATTGTTGCGTAACCTATAAAATAAACACAGCATTTTACGAAGCGCTAGGAGTAAAAGGCTGGGAAGCTTTAGAACAAACGGTCAATTACATTCCAAAAGATATTTTTACAATTGCAGATGCAAAGCGTGGTGATATTGGCAATACTTCTGCTCAATATGCTAAAGCTTTTTTTGAGACGTTGAATTTTGATGCGATCACCGTTGCTCCTTACATGGGAGAAGACAGCGTAAAACCATTTCTGGAGTATGATGGTAAATGGACGATCGTTCTCGGGCTAACAAGCAATACCGGTAGCAAAGATTTTGAACAACAAAAAATAGGCGAAGAATTTTTATACGAACGCGTATTACGTAAAGTAAGTGAATGGGGAACACCTGATAATTTAATGTTCGTCATCGGCGCAACAAAAGCAAAGGATCTGGAACATATCCGAAAGATAATTCCAGAACATTTTTTATTGGTGCCGGGCGTAGGCACGCAAGGCGGTAGTTTGGAAGAAGTGAGCAAATACGCCATGAATAAGGATTACGGCTTACTGGTAAATGCATCAAGAGCAATTATTTACGCAGGCGAAAAAGAAGATTTTGCCGAAGAAGCAAGAAAAATTGCGTTACAATATCAAAAAGAAATGAGTGGATATTTCACAAAAGCATAATATCCGTTTTACATTTATCAGCAAAAAATTAAACGAACTTTATCTACTAAAATAAAAATGACAACAATGGAAGAGTTAATAAAAAACCTAACAGAAAAAGCAGGCATTACTGAAGAACAAGCACACCAGGCTTTGGAAACGATCAAAGATTTTATAAAAGAAAAATTTCCAATGATGGCAGGGGCAGTAGATAATTTATTTCCTGCCGAATAGATCATTGATTGCAATAGGCTAGTATGGCATCGATTTCATCCTTGTTTAAATCAGGAAATGATGTCATTGTGCTGCTATATTTTTGTTGCAATCCTGCTGCGTATGCATCTTTTTGAATGACTGCTGTCGGGTTCTTTACAAACTCATACAGCAACGCTTTATTTTCCCACCTGGATGCTGCTCCTTTCAATGCGGGTCCAACAAAGTCTTCGTCTGGTTTGTGACAGTTAGAACAATTAATTGTAAATAACGTTTCGCCTTTGGTAGTTACATCACTTGTAGGAGTGGTTTCAGTGGAAGAATTGCAACTTAGAAGAATGGCAATTATCCAAAATAAAAAAAGGTGTTTCATAAATAATTATTTCAACGCCGCTCTCGCGATCACGATTTTTTGTATCTCACTTGTTCCTTCACCAATGGTACAAAGTTTACTATCACGAAAAAATTTCTCTGCAGGAAAATCTTTGGTGTAACCATAACCACCAAAAATTTGCACAGCATCCGTGGCTACTTTTACCGCCACTTCACTTGCGTAATATTTTGCCATGGCAGCTTCTTTGGTCATGGGTAAATGTTTTATCTTAAGGTCGCAGGCCTGATCGATCAATAATTCTGCCGCTGCAATTTCAATGGCCATGTCTGCCAGCTTAAAACTTATTCCCTGAAAATTAGCGATAGGCTGTTCAAACTGATAACGTTCTTTTGAATATTGTACAGCAGCTTCATAAGCACCTCTGGCAATGCCTAAGCTTAATGCTGCGATAGAGATTCTGCCGCCGTCCAATACTTTCATTGCTTCATGAAAACCATCGCCAACATCTCCGATACGATTTTCATCGGGTATGCGGCAATTATCGAATATCATTTCAGCCGTTTCACTGGCACGCATGCCTAACTTATTTTCCTTTTTACCCCCACTAAATCCGGGAGTATCACGGTGAACCACAAACGCAGTTGAATTATCTTTCGCCCTTGGCTCTCCTGTTCTGCAGATCACTACGGCAATATCGCTGCTTTTACCATGTGTGATCCAGCATTTGGTGCCATTTAATATCCAATCATTTCCATCTTTTACGGCTGTAGTCTTCATATTGCCTGCATCACTGCCTGTACTCGGTTCTGTCAATCCCCAGGCGCCAATATATTCTGCAGTAGACAACTTCGGTAAATATTTTTTCTTTTGTGCTTCGTTACCAAAAGCTAAAATATGCCCTGTACAAAGCGAGTTGTGTGCAGCCACCGATAAGCCGATTGAGCCACATACTTTTGATATCTCCTGAAGGATAACATTGTATTCATGGTAACTTAATCCTGCACCGCCATATTCTTCGGGCACTAATACGCCCATCATTCCAAGCTTACCTAATTCTTTAAAAACAGCAACGGGAAACTCCTGACTCTCATCCCATTTCATCACATTGGGTTTGATATATTGTAACGCAAAATCTTTGGCTGTCTGGGCTACCTGTTGTGTTAGTTCGTTCGTTTCGAAATTCATAGTATCAAAGTTAAGGGATAGAAGTTATTGAAACTTACTCTGTAACTTTTAAATAGGGCGACATTTTATTAAAAGCATCATCTGTTACCAACACGATCTTTTTTATATCCGCTATACTCACGTAGTTGCCGTGTTGTGTTCGGTATTGTACGATTGCATTGGCAATGGCATAACGTATGTAGGGATGGACCTTCATTTGGTCTACAGTAGCTGTATTAATATTGAATTGAGTCAGCGGTATAGTCGTAATAACTAGTCTCGGTTTTATTAATTGAAAAACAGAATCTCGAAGACCGTATATTTCTTCGATTTGCTCGATTTTATAAAAGCCACCCAACTGATTTCGAAACGTAACAATTCTGTTGGCTAATTTACTGGCGATACCCGGTAGTGCGATAAAGGCCGAAGTATCCGCAGTATTAATATCAATAGGCTCTTTATTCGCTTTTTTATATGGCGCATATGCGTTATCGTTATTTTCTTTTTTATTGTTTTCTTTTGATTCTTTACTGTCTATCGTTTTTTCGATTCTAACATACGGAATTAATTTGTCTGTCTCATCTTTATGAAACCCCCAGATCTTATTGATATCGTCCGGTTTGTAAAACCTTCCACCCTTGAATAAATAATTCTGAATTGTATGTATTGTTTTATCATTTACGCCTAATTTTTTCCAGCCTTCGGCAGATAGAGTATTTGGATCAAAATAAAAAAGCGTTGCGCTCTCGTAGCCCGAATATTTTTTTTCTAACGACTTGTTATTTGTTGCGTAATTTTCTTCACTAACATTTTGCTGAAAGCTATCTGTTTGTTTAGCGTTGAGTTTTGCTATACTCACTTTAAATTCCTGGGAATCATATTTTTCAGGAGTAAGAATAAACGGTAGAAGAAAGGGAATAATAATTAACAAAAGAATGGTTCCAAGAAGAACAAACACGCCGTTTCGCTCTTTTTTTGAAAAATTTAGGTATTTCATAGTATATTTTAATAGGGTAGATAAGCCAAGATAGCATTTTTATACAGATAATTATTTATATATATATAAATTTTAAAGAATAATTATAAGCAGCACAATTGTTAGGCGCCGAATCTATAATTAAGTTGGGTTGTTTGTTGTGTAAGATCAAGATTAAATAACCTGGAAATATTTAACATAAAATGTAATAGAATTCTCATTTTACCGTTTCAGTATTCAACGATTTGCATAATTTCTGCGAAAACCGAAAATAGGTGAACAATAACTTTACCATTAAAGATTTAACGAGTAGCTTTTTATCCCAAATTCTGATTAAATCATCCTTTAGATGAATTGCAACAAATTTGATAGAGCATAGATTATTTTAAAACAACGACTTATACATTAGTATATAATTAAATATATGTATTACAGTAACAAATAAACATAAAAAAAATTTGTTAATTAAAATACAAAATGTACTTTGTATCACTTTATTTAAGAAACACGATTCTGTTTGTTATAAAATGCTCCCCCAGAGATTTTATTTCAATATGACATTTATTATTTAATTGCTAGTAGTAGCGTTATTGATGTTTTAACATCGATTATGCTGTTTTTGTTATTTACCGGGTTAAATCCGTTGTAAGCAATAGAACGGGGTAAGATTAAATAAGAAAAATGATTTTAGCAGGAATTGGAATTATACTCCTTTTGTATTTAATATTTAACGCTAACAACAATTGAGTATGCTAATAGACTGTTTTCAATTTATTATTAAAAAATAAATCGTTTAGACATTCAATTGAATTATTAGACATTCAATTGAATTAAGTATATCCAATTCCAAACCTTAAATGAAAAGCACAAGTTTTTATACAGAAAATCTTAATATGGAAAAAATTTCTACCCAATCTCTAATTTCTCGATCAGGCATTTTAAAAGAATTTCTTACAACTGTAGGATTGTTTTCAAAATGTACAATACGCTCCATGAAAAAAAGCATGTCAGTATCTAAATTGACTTTTCTTTTTTTTGTATTAATAGCAAGTGCATCCTGGAACAAGGCATTAGCACAAAACACCGATGTAACAATAAGTTCGGCTGCAACATCGGGAGGAACCTGGTCTGGAGGAGTAACAGGCCCATACGTTTTTACACCCAATATTGTAGGAGCAGGAACGGCTAATATAATTACAACAGATATTACCAACAGATTGACTGGAACGGGTCTTGCAGCTAATAACGTAACGATCATAACCACAAATGCTGCAGGAACGGGAGGAAATGGTGACATTACTATCAGTAATACACTTACTGCAGCCAATACAGCTGCATCAAACTTTACTTTAACTTTCACGGCAGCCAGAAATATTGCTGTAAATGCTGCAATCAATTTAACAGGCGGAGCTGGTGTTCCTTCAGGTAGTGCTGCGGCATCTGCGGGCAAGATAGGCGATGCTATAAATTTAACTGCCGGGGCCTCAGGTACTGTCACGGTTGCAAGTGCAATTACAACAAGCGGTGGTCAGGGTGCAGTACCTTCTTCTGGTAGCACTAATGGAGGCAATGGCGGTAATGGGGGTGTTATAAGTATAACAGGCCCGGGCGGTATAACGATTTCCGGAGCGGGAAGCTCTTTAACTTCAACAGGTGGTAACGGAGGTCTTCCGAATGGTAACAATGGTAGTGGCGCCGGTGGTATGGGGGGAAATATCTCATTAAGCGCAACTGGGGGAACGGTAAGTATTACAGCTACCGCATCATCAATTAATTCATCAGGCGGTACCGTTCCCAATGGTAATAATACGGTTGCTGGTAATGGTGGTACCGCAGGTACTATCAATATAGCGTCATCAAGCGACATAACTGTTGGAGCAGGAACAGCTTTAACTGCAAATGGAGGATTTACAGGGGCATGTACCCAGTGCACACCCACTAATACTGGTGGTTTAGGAAATAATGTTATATTAAATTCATCGGCAGGAGCAGTAACTGTAAACAGTTCAATAAGTTCAACAGGTGGTAATGGAAATACGGGAGGAAACAGTACAACAGGCAGCCCTGCAGGGGCTGGAGGCAGTATTTCTATTACCGGGCATAGCGGTGTAACTGTTGCAGGACCTCTGACAACAATTCCCGGAGTACCAGGGGTAAACGATGGTCAGGCTCCCGGAGCCAATGGTTCTAATGCGGGCAATATTTCACTGACATCACCAGCGGGGGTAATAACTACAACAGCCGCTCTAAATACAACAGGTGGAGCGGGGACAGGTGCCACCAGTACCAGTTCGGGCGGTACCGGTGGTAACGGAGGATCTATTAATATAGCGGCATCAGGCGGTATAAATATCTCAGTGGCAGGGTTAAGTGCAAATGGCGGAGCTGGTGGAAATTCTGCCGGCTTAGGTAATAATGCAAATGGCGGCGCTGGTGGTACAGGTGGGGCTATTACATTGGCTGGCACAGGTGGTATAACCGCATCACAAATCATATCAGCAGCGGGCGGAGCAGGAGGTACTAAAAACGGTTCAGGTACTGCCGGCGCCGCTGGTACCGGGGGTGATGCAATTATTACAGATGGTGCTGGTGTTGTTACATCAGGAGGTAGTAATGATGGAATTTCCGGAGTTATTTCGGGACGCAACATCAGCAAACTAGGAGCAGGAACTTTAAATATTGCAGGACTTAATACATATACAGGAACGACAACAATTAGTGCAGGTACATTACAGATAGGGGCTACTAATACTATTCCGGCTACGAGTAATGTAACTTTGGGTGGGGGTAAACTTAGTTCAGGTAGTGGTGTGGGCTTTAGCGACCAGATGGGTACATTAACTGTAACAGCTGCTTCCACAATTACTTTGGGAACAGGGAGCCATTCATTAAATTTTGCTGCAAGTAACGCTACAGCGTGGGCAGGTGCACTTACTATTACAGGATGGCTAGGGCTGGGAGGATTTACGGGCACTGCCGGTAAAGTGTTTTTTGGCACCACAACGGCCGGATTGACAGTTGCTCAATTAGCAGCAATTACTTTCACTGCACATGCCGGGGTGGCAACCATATTAACTACCGGAGAAGTTGTACCTCCCAATACAAACCCTATAGTAACTACTGTATCTGCAACAGCAATAACTACTACATCAGCAACTATAAACGGGACTATAAATGCGAATGCGAACGCAGGGGTTACGGCTAATTTTGATTGGGGGCCTACACCATACACGGGTGGTACGGGTATTGCAGCTACACCAAGTTCTATACCGATCGGACCTGCGGTTAATGTTTCATTAGCATTAACAGGCTTAACACCTAATACAGTTTATCATTACAGACCGAATGCGGTTGCAGGTACCACTACTAATGGAGCAGATTCTACTTTTACTACTTTACCTAATCCACCAACGGTAGGTACCGCTAATAATGTAACTTCTTCAGGATTTACAGCTAATTGGACGGCTCCAACTGGTGAAGGTGCCGCATCTATAACATACACGGTGCAGGTTTCAACAGACCCTACATTTTCTTCCGGGGTTACAACGGTAACAGGTGCAACAGGTACTTCTACAATAATAGGTGGTTTGAATACTGCCACAACATATTATTACAGGGTTGAAACAGTTAATGCATCAGGGTCTTCAACCTGGTCTGCAATAAGCGCCCCTGTTACGAGTAACGTTTCAAACTCAGTTGCTTGTAATACGGGTACCGGTGCTCCAGGAAATGGAGGAACTATTGCAAGTAGTACTATTTTACCTACGATTGATGGACAGGTAGATCCGGTATGGGGAACTATTCCTGCAAATAATATATCGTTCCCCGCAGCGGGAACACCTACAGTTCCACCTAATACTCAGACGTGGAAAGCGTTATGGACTCCAGATAGTTTGTATTTTCTCGTACAGGTAAATGACCCTACACTTATTTCCCAGGCTCCTACGTCAAATCTTGGCTCCGGTTCAGGTGGAGATCCTGGTGGACGTGCATGTACAACAACGGTTCCAGGTGCAACACAGAGTACTACTGGTGAATATTATGAAAGCGATGGTGTAGAAATTACCCTTGATGGAAATTATAGTCACACGAGTAGCTATAATGGTTATAGCGATGTCCAGTTCAGGTTTAATTTGGGCGGTTGTACCATAAGTGGGGAATCAGGTGGTGGGGTTTCAAATTATGTTGGTTCAGAATTTTTAGCAGTATACTCAAAGATCGATTATAAAGTTATAACGACTTCTACCGGATATAATGTAGAGGTTGCTATTCCCTGGGGAACCAGTGCCGCAAATCCTGGTATAAATGATTCTACTGCTTCTAATGTGTATGGTGCTGTATACGCTGGAAAGAACATAGGTCTGGATGTTCAGGTCAATGATGCTACAGGTCCAACAACGAGAGCAGTGCAATACTCTTGGTTTAATGGCAGCAGTGCAACTTATTCTGATCCTTCGACCTTTGCCCAGGCCACACTTCAGGAATGTAATCAACCACCGGTAGTAGTGCTACCTACCCATACAAATATTACGGCTACCTCTGCGGTATTAGGTGCAACCGTTGATTCAGCCGGCCGTAACTCCGTTGGTGCGGCACTTTCAATAGTTACTAGCGGTACCGCATATGGTACAACACTTGCGGGAGATTCTTCAAACCCGGCAGCCTCTATTCCTGTAGCTACATTATTAACTCCATACACAACTCCTGTTACAACAGGTCTTAGTCCACAAACAAAATATTATGCTTTAGGTTATGCGACGAATAGTGCGGGAATAACGGCTGTTAGTATATCAGATAGTTTTTATACTTTATCACAAATACCTACAGTACAACCTACATTATCTTCAACAGGTTGTATGAATATGGTATTGAACTGGACTGCAGTAACATTTCCGCCTGCGATACAAGCAACTAAAACAGGTTTTTTAATTTTACGTACTACAGGGGCTACTCCGCCTACTACAGCAGGTATCATAAACAGGAATCCAAGTTCAGCCTTTACATTTCCTGGCGGAACTACTTTAGTAACGGTGATAACTGGCAATAATGGAGCTGCAGGTAGTGGTACAACGGTTACTTATACAGATGCCACAGCAGTATCAGGTACAACTTATAGTTATTTATTGGTTCCTTTTTCTTGGGATGGTACTCCTGGAGATTCTACTTATAACTATTTTACAACAGCAGCACCAACAACTACCGCTACTTATACAACAACGACTATAACACCAACGTTCAATCCATTACCACCGATATGTTCTGGCGCATTGCCGTTGCCAGTGCTTCCTCCGTCATCAACAAATGCGACGCCAATTACAGGAACATGGTTGCCGGCAACAGTAAGTAATACAGCAACAGCAACCTATACATTTACACCAACAGCGGGTCAGTGTGCGGGTACGGCAACGTTAACCCAAACAGTTAACTTAGCACCAACCTTGGTATTAACTTCAGGTAGTACAGCACAGACAGTATGTACAGGAACAGCAATTGGTAATATAGTATATACGATCGGCGGAAGCGCAACGAGTGCAACCTTAACGGGCGCACCGGCAGGTGTAACCGGCGCTTTAGTAGGAACAACCTTTACGATCAGCGGTTCACCGACAACCAATGTTGGCAGTCCGTTCACATACTCAGTAACGACAGTAGGCGGCAGTTGTACAGAAATAACTTTAACTGGAACAATAACAGTTAACCCTGTACCGACACTTGTTCATACATCAGGCAGCACGGCACAAACAGTGTGTACGAATATAGCAATAGCACCGATAGTGTATACAATCGGGGGAGCAGCAACAAGTGCAACTTTATCCGGCGCCCCGGCAGGCGTAACAGGCGCTTTAGTAGGATCTGTGTTTACGATCAGTGGTTCACCGACAACAGCCGTTGGTAGTCCGTTTACTTACTCAGTAACAACCGTGGGCGGTAGCTGTACAGAAATAACTTTAACAGGTACAATAACAGTTAACCCATTACCAACCTTGGTATTAACATCAGGCAGTACAGTGCAAACCACTTGTACGGGCACAGCGATCACACCGATAGTCTATACGATCGGTGGAGCAGCAACGAGTGCAACCTTAACAGGAGCTCCAGCAGGTGTAACAGGCGCTTTAGTAGGTTCTGTGTTTACGATCAGTGGTTCACCAACAACAGCTGTTGGCAGTCCGTTCACTTACTCAGTAACAACAGTAGGTGGCAGCTGTACAGAAATAACTTTAACAGGAACAATAACGGTTAACCCGTTACCAACTTTAGTATTAACATCAGGCAGTACGACTCAAACGACTTGTACAGGCACAGCGATCACACCAATAGTGTATACGATTGGAGGAGCAGCAACAAGTGCAGCCTTAACAGGAGCGCCAGCAGGCGTAACGGGAGCTTTAGTAGGTTCTGTGTTTACGATCAGTGGCTCACCAACAACCAACGTGGGCAGTCCGTTCACTTACTCAGTAACAACAGTAGGTGGCAGCTGTACAGAAATAACCTTAACAGGAACGATAACGGTAAACCCTGTACCGACGCTTGTTCATACATCAGGCAGTACTGCACAAACAGTGTGTGCGAATACAGCAATAGCATCAATAGTATATACAATCGGAGGAGCAGCAACGAGCGCAGCCTTAACAGGAGCGCCAGCAGGCGTAACGGGCGCTTTAGTAGGCTCTGTGTTTACGATCAGTGGCTCACCAACAACAGCGGTGGGCAGCCCATTCACTTACTCAGTAACAACAGTCGGCGGCAGCTGTACAGAAATAACTTTAACAGGAACAATAACAGTAAACCCTGTACCAACGCTTGTATTAACATCAGGCAGTACAACGCAAACGACTTGTACAGGTACAGCGATCACCCCAATAGTGTATACGATCGGAGGCGCAGCAACAAGTGCAGCCTTAACAGGAGCACCAGCAGGCGTAACCGGTGCTTTAGTAGGTTCTGTGTTTACGATAAGTGGTTCACCAACAACGAATGTTGGCAGTCCGTTCACTTACTCAGTAACAACAGTCGGCGGTAGCTGTACAGAAATAACCTTAACAGGAACAATAACAGTCAATCCTGTACCAACGCTTGTATTAACATCAGGTAGTACCACTCAAACTACTTGTACAGGTACAGCGATCACCCCAATAGTGTATACGATCGGTGGAGCAGCAACAAGTGCAGCCTTAACAGGAGCACCAGCAGGAGTAACGGGCGCTTTAGTAGGCTCTGTGTTTACGATCACTGGTTCACCAACAACCAATGTTGGCAGTCCTTTCACTTACTCAGTAGCAACGGTCGGCGGCAGCTGTACAGAAATAACTTTAACAGGAACAATAACAGTAAACCCTGTACCAACACTTGTATTAACATCAGGCAGTACAACGCAAACCACTTGTACTGGTACAGCGATCACACCAATAATATATACGATCGGAGGAGCAGCAACAAGTGCGGCCTTAACAGGAGCGCCGGCAGGTGTAACGGGAGCTTTAGTAGGCTCTGTGTTTACGATCAGTGGTTCACCAACAACGAATGTTGGCAGCCCTTTCACTTACTCAGTAACAACAGTCGGCGGCAGCTGTACAGAAATAACTTTAACAGGAACAATAACAGTAAACCCTGTACCAACGCTTGTATTAACATCAGGCAGTACAACACAAACTACTTGTACAGGCACAGCGATCACACCAATAGTGTATACGATCGGTGGAGCGGCAACGAGTGCAACCTTAACTGGAGCACCAGCAGGTGTAACGGGAGCTTTAGTAGGTTCTGTGTTTACAATCAGTGGCTCACCAACAACCAACGTTGGCAGTCCGTTCACCTATTCAGTAACAACGGCAGGTGGTAGCTGTACAGAAATAACCTTAACAGGAACGATAACCGTAAACCCTGTACCGACGCTTGTTCATACATCAGGCAGTACTGCACAAACAGTGTGTACAAATACTGCAATAACTTCAATAGTATATACAATAGGTGGCGCAGCAACAAGTGCAACTTTAAGTGGTGCACCGGCAGGTGTAACGGGAGCTTTAGTAGGTTCTGTGTTTACGATCAGTGGCTCACCAACAACAGCGGTGGGTAGTCCATTTACATATTCAGTAACAACGGTAGGTGGCAGCTGTACAGAAATAACCTTAACCGGAACAATAACGGTAAATCCATTACCAACTTTAGTATTAACATCGGGCAGTACAACGCAAACTACTTGTACAGGCACAGCGATCACACCAATAGTGTATACGATCGGTGGAGCAGCAACGAGTGCAACTTTAAGTGGTGCACCGGCAGGTGTAACGGGAGCTTTAGTAGGGACAACCTTTACAATCAGTGGTTCACCAACAACGAATGTTGGCAGTCCTTTCACTTACTCGGTAACAACAGTAGGTGGCAGCTGTACAGAAATAACTTTAACAGGAACAATAACAGTAAATCCTGTACCAACGCTTGTATTAACATCAGGCAGTACAGCACAAACGACTTGTACAGGTACAGCGATCACACCAATAGTATATACGATCGGAGGCGCAGCAACAAGTGCAGCCTTAACAGGAGCGCCAGCAGGCGTAACGGGCGCTTTAGTGGGTTCTGTATTTACGATCACTGGTTCACCAACAACAGCGGTGGGTAGTCCATTCACTTACTCAGTAACAACAGTAGGCGGTAGTTGTACAGAAATAACTTTAACAGGAACAATAACAGTCAATCCATTACCAACGCTTGTATTAACATCAGGCAGTACAACGCAGACGACTTGCACAGGCACAGCGATCACACCAATAGTATATACGATCGGAGGCGCAGCAACAAGTGCAACTTTAACAGGAGCGCCAGCAGGCGTAACCGGTGCTTTAGTAGGCTCTGTGTTTACGATCACTGGTTCACCAACAACGAATGTTGGCAGTCCGTTTACTTACTCAGTAACAACAGTAGGTGGCAGCTGTACAGAAATAACTTTAACAGGTACAATAACAGTAAACCCTGTACCAACGCTTGTATTAACATCAGGCAGTACAACGCAAACCACTTGTACAGGTACAGCGATCACACCAATAGTATATACGATCGGAGGCGCAGCAACAAGCGCAGCCTTAACAGGAGCGCCAGCAGGAGTAAGTGGAGCTTTAGTAGGCTCTGTGTTTACGATCAGTGGTTCACCAACAACAGCGGTGGGTAGTCCATTCACTTACTCAGTAACAACAGTAGGTGGCAGCTGTACAGAAATAACTTTAACCGGCACGATAACAGTAAACCCTGTACCGACCTTAGTATTAACATCAGGCAGTACAACGCAAACCACTTGTACCGGCACAGCGATCACCCCGATAGTATATACGATCGGAGGCGCAGCAACAAGTGCAGCCTTAACAGGAACACCAGCAGGCGTAACGGGAGCTTTAGTAGGCTCTGTGTTTACGATCACTGGTTCACCAACAACAGCGGTGGGTAGTCCATTCACTTACTCAGTAACAACAGTAGGTGGCAGCTGTACAGAAATAACTTTAACAGGAACAATAACAGTAAATCCTGTACCGACCTTAGTATTAACATCAGGCAGTACAACGCAAACCACTTGTATCGGCACAGCGATCACCCCAATAGTGTATACGATTGGTGGAGCAGCAACAAGTGCAACTTTAAGTGGAGCACCGGCAGGTGTAAGTGGAGCTTTAGTAGGCTCAGTGTTTACGATCACTGGTTCACCAACAACAGCTGTGGGTAGCCCGTTCACTTACTCAGTAACAACAGTAGGAGGCAGCTGTACAGAAATAACTTTAACGGGAACAATAACGGTTAATCCATTACCAACTTTAGTATTAACATCAGGCAGTACAACGCAAACTACTTGTACCGGCACAGCGATCACCCCAATAGTGTATACGATCGGAGGCGCAGCAACAAGTGCAGCCTTAACAGGAGCACCAGCAGGAGTAACGGGCGCTTTAGTAGGTTCTGTGTTTACGATCACAGGTTCACCAACAACAGCGGTGGGCAGTCCGTTCACATATTCGGTAACAACAGTAGGAGGCAGCTGTACAGAAATAACTTTAACGGGAACAATAACAGTTAACCCTGTACCAACGCTTGTATTAACATCAGGCAGTACAACGCAAACTACTTGTACCGGCACAGCGATCACCCCGGTAGTATATACGATCGGTGGTGGTGCAACAAGTGCAACCTTAACTGGAGCACCAGCAGGTGTAACGGGAGCTTTAGTAGGCTCTGTGTTTACGATCAGTGGTTCACCAACAACGAATGTTGGCAGTCCTTTCACTTACTCAGTAACAACGGTCGGCGGCAGCTGTACAGAAATAACTTTAACCGGCACGATAACAGTAAACCCTGTACCGACCTTAGTATTAACATCAGGCAGTACAACGCAAACCGCTTGTATCGGCACAGCGATCACCCCAATAGTGTATACAATTGGTGGCGCAGCAACAAGTGCAACTTTAGCAGGTGCACCTGCAGGTGTAACGGGAGCTTTAGTAGGCTCTGTGTTTACGATCACTGGTTCACCAACAACAGCTGTGGGTAGCCCGTTCACATATTCGGTAACAACAGTAGGAGGCAGCTGTACAGAAATAACTTTAACGGGAACAATAACGGTTAATCCATTACCAACTTTAGTATTAACATCAGGCAGTACAACGCAGACCACTTGTACAGGTACAGCGATCACCCCGATAGTGTATACGATCGGAGGAGCAGCAACAAGTGCAGCCTTAACAGGAGCGCCGGCAGGTGTAAGTGGCGCTTTAGTAGGCTCTGTGTTTACGATCAGTGGTTCACCAACAACGAATGTTGGCAGTCCGTTCACTTACTCAGTAACAACAGTAGGTGGCAGCTGTACAGAAATAACTTTAACAGGAACAATAACAGTAAACCCTGTGCCAACGCTTGTATTAACATCAGGCAGTACAGCACAAACAGTATGTGCGAATGCAGCGATCACCCCGATAGTATATACGATCGGTGGAGCAGCTACGAGTGCAACCTTAACCGGAGCGCCTGCAGGCGTAACCGGAGGTTTGGTTGGTACGGTCTTTACAATCGGCGGTTCACCAACGACAGCAGTAGGTAGTCCATTCACCTACTCAGTAACAACAGTAGGCGGTAGTTGTACAGCAATAACCTTAACAGGAACAATAACAGTTAATCCATTACCTGTTATCACAGTAACATCAACTAACCCTACAGTTTGTAGTGGCAGCGATGGTACGTTTACGATCAATGGCCTAACAGGAGCAGCAACATATATTATTAATTATAGCAAAGGCGGTGTAGGACAAGCTCCTCAAACACTTGTTGCAAGTGCAGGCGGAACGATCACGATCAGTGGCTTAACGCAAGGCGGTTATACAGGTATTACAGCAACGGCGGCAAGCGGATGTATCTCCAATGCAGGTACAGCAACCTTGTCTGATCCTGCAGCGTTCACACCGGTAGCGAGCAGCAACGGCCCGTTATGTGAAGGTGCAACTTTGAACTTAAGCACAACAACCACAGGCGGTGCAACCTATGCATGGACAGGGCCAAACGGCTTTACGTCAGCATCAGCCACCCCAAGTATTGTTGGCGTGGTAGCGATAGACAGTGGTAGTTATACAGTAACCGCAACAGTAGCCGGTTGTACAGGAGTAAGTTCAGTAGTAGCGGTGATCCATCCCGTACCGACCCTGGTCCATACATCAGGCAGTACAACGCAAACCACTTGTACGGGCACAGCGATCACACCAATAGTATATACGATCGGTGGAGGAGCTTCTAGTGCTACTTTAACAGGAGCCCCAGCAGGTGTAACGGGTGGATTAGTAGGAACAACCTTTACGATCAGTGGTACACCAACAACGAATGTTGGCAGTCCGTTTACTTACTCAGTAACAACAGTAGGCGGCAGCTGTACAGAAATAACTTTAACGGGAACGATAACAGTCAATCCATTACCAACTTTAGTATTAACATCAGGTAGTACAACACAAACTACTTGTACAGGTACAGCGATCACCCCGATAGTATATACGATCGGTGGGGCAGCAACAAGTGCAACCTTAACGGGAGCG
>DATHNS010000015.1:0-112304 GCA_035485735.1 Ferruginibacter sp. | reverse complement strand
AATTATTCGCCGGTTTTTATAAAATGAATATTTCGCTTAATTCCCTTCCATTTACTACGTTTTAAAGGAGAAGATCTAAAGATATTTTTAAATGATTCCTCCGTAAGATCTTCCCAATCATTGGTAGAAAAATTAAGTATTTCAGGAATTGGTTTAAAATTAATTTCGGTAGTAGGTTTAGCAAACCTGTTCCACGGACAAACATCCTGACAAACATCACAACCAAACATCCAGTCGTTAAATTTATCTTTCATTGCATCAGGTATCAACGCTTCTTTTAATTCGATGGTAAAGTAGGAGATACACTTGCTGCCATCAATAACTTTATCGGGTAATATAGCGTCTGTAGGGCAGGCATCAATACATCTTGTGCAGGAACCACAATAGTCTTTTACATAAGGCTGATCATAATCAAGCTCCAGGTCAACGATCAGCGTGGCAATAAAAAAGAAAGAGCCCGCTTGTTTATGAATAAGGTTGCCGTTTTTGCCGATCCATCCAAGGCCGCTTCGCTTGGCCCAGCTTCTTTCTAAAACGGGCGCACTGTCTATAAACCCACGGCCCTGCACTTCCCCAATATTTATTTTTATATGTTGCAGCAATGCGCGTAATTTTTCTCGGATCACTTCATGGTAATCATTACCATAAGCATACTTGGCAATTTTCGGAATATTATTGCTTTGCAGCTCTGCAGGAAAGTAATTTAGCAGCAATGTAATAACAGATTTTGCGCCGGGTACTAATTTGGCAGGGTCAATGCGCATGTCGAAATGATTTTCCATGTATTGCATAGTGCCGTGCATGCCCTTATTTAACCAGCTTTCCAATCGCTTTGCGTCTGCTTCCAGTTGTACGGCTTTCGCAATGCCACAAAAATTGAAGCCCAATGTTGCGGCATAATTTTTTATGATATTTGTTTGCGCTGTACTGTTCATTCATTACAAAAATACTTATAAACTCCCAACTGCTTCATCCACTAACTTTTTCAATTCCATATACCGCTCATGCCTACCTTTAATTTTAATATTGAAAGCAAATAAAAAGGCGCCATACTTTTTATTATTATCGATCCAGGGAAAACTTCCAAATAATCCCGGACTGCTTATTTCGGTAGATCGTTCATCGCCAGTGGCGCTATCCATTATCCATTCGCCAAAACCATATTCCCAGTCACCTGTTTCTTTAGGCGAAAAAGCTATTTTAGTGTCAGTAGTAAATCTGTTTTTTTGCATTTCGATAATTGATCTTTCCGACAATATTCTTTTGCCGTTAAACAGGCCATTGTTTTCGATCATCGATAAAAAATTGATGTAATCCTTTGGTGTACTCAGTCCGCTGCCTGCCGGTATCGGAACTTTTTCATGGCCAAAATCTGTATGTAACATATTGCAGGGTTGTGCAATTCTTTCCTGAAACAAAGTCTCAAAATCTTTGCCGCTTATTTTTTCCAATATGGCTGCAATGATTTGCAATCCTGCGCTGCTGTAATGAAAGGTTTTGCCAGATACTCCTTCCATCGGATCTTTTGCAAACATTTCTACCGCGGCGTCCATGCTTTTGGCATTATTGATCAGCCTGATCTCCTCTATCATTGAACCGGTTTCAATGCCTGTCTGGTGACTCAAACATTCCCAAATTGTAATATTCCCTTTCCCGTATTTATTCATCACAGGCAAATATTTTCCGATGCTGTCATTGATATTTAATTTGCCTTCATCAACAAAGGTCATGACCAAAGCGGCGGTCAGCCATTTACTACAACTGGCGATCCTATCTTTTGTTGTATCAGCGAAAGGTTTTAATAGATCATCGTTGCTTTTATCTTTTTGTTTATCCAGTATTTTAATAAGGCTTACCTGTGTAGGTGTAAGTTTTGCATTTTCAGCATGGTCATACACAAGGTGTCCGTCTTTATAGATCACCAGTACGGCCCTGCCGCCGAGGTCTTCCATATTATTTTTTAACCAGGCATCAACTTTGCTGAAATTATTCTGGGCCCTGGCAGTCTGTAAGAATAGCAGAAAGATTGCAATTAGACTGAATTTGCGGCAGAAGAAGCTATATTTATAAGACATAATTTCTGAATTTATTCTTTGGATTATGATTTGCAGCTATCGGTTTACATTTAATCAAACTAAAGATCAATCTATTATATGAATTTAAACAATTTCACCATAAAAGCACAGGAAGCCGTGGCACAAGCACAGCAATTGGCTTTTAATAATGAGAACCCAACCATTGAGACAGAGCATTTGCTTAAGGCATTGTTAAGTGAAGATGATTCTGCTATCGGATTCTTGCTGAAAAAGAATAACGTGAACGTCAGTTTCGTAGAATCTAAAACTGATGAAGCCATCAAAAAATTACCTAAAGCAAAGGGTACAGAACCGGCTCAAAATATGAGCCGTGATATGAATAGTGTACTATTGAAAGCTACTGCCGGACTAAAATCTTTTGGAGATGAATTTGTAAGTGTGGAACATTTACTATTGGCTATCCTGCAGGGAAATGATAACAGCGCTAAATTATTAAAAGACGCCGGCCTTACCGATAAAGGTTTAGTTGCAGCGATAAAAGACCTGCGCAAAGGATCAACGGTTTCTTCTCAAACACAGGAAACACAATTCAACGCTTTAAATAAATATGCAAAGAATTTAAATGAAATGGCAAGAGCAGGAAAATTAGATCCTGTTATTGGCCGTGATGAAGAGATCCGCAGAACATTACATATCCTTTCAAGAAGAAGTAAGAATAATCCCATACTTGTTGGTGAACCCGGCGTTGGTAAAACAGCCATCGCCGAAGGTTTAGCCATGCGTATCGTTAACGGCGATGTACCCGATAATTTAAAATCAAAAGTTATTTATGCTTTGGATATGGGCCAGCTGATTGCCGGCGCCAAATACAAAGGTGAATTTGAAGAAAGATTAAAATCTGTTGTAAAGGAAGTGTCCTCAAGTGAGGGTGATATTATTTTATTCATCGATGAAATACATACATTGGTTGGTGCGGGCGGTGGTGATGGCGCTATGGATGCAGCTAATATTTTAAAACCTGCCTTGGCAAGAGGAGAGTTGAGGGCCGTTGGTGCAACAACATTGAACGAATATCAAAAATTCTTTGAAAAAGATAAAGCACTGGAGCGCCGTTTTCAAAAAGTAATGATCGATGAGCCGAGTGTGGAAGATGCCGTATCTATTTTGCGCGGACTAAAAGATCGTTATGAAACCTACCACCATGTGCGTATCAAAGATGAAGCGATTATTGCAGCGGTAGAATTATCGCACAGGTATATTACAGATCGTTTTTTACCGGATAAGGCGATTGACTTAATTGATGAGAGTGCTGCCAAGCTTCGCTTGGAAATGAATTCCATGCCGGAAGAATTGGATAAGCTCGAAAGACAAATTCGTCAATTGGAAATTGAACGCGAAGCGATCAAAAGAGAAAATGATAAAGACAAATTAAAAGCATTGAATACAGAAATTTCCAATCTTTCTGTCGATAGAGATACGTTCAGAGCTAAATGGCAGCAAGAAAAAGAAATAGTTGAAAAAGTACAGACAGCCAAAGCCCAAATTGAACAATTAAAATTAGAAGCCGACCAGGCAGAACGAAATGGTGATTATGGCCGCGTTGCGGAAATACGTTACGGCAAAGTACAGGAACAGGAAAAGATCGTTGATGAACAAATGCAACAGCTCGACGAGATAAGCGAAAAACGTTTATTGAAAGAAGAAGTAGATGCGGAAGATATTGCGCAAAGTGTTGCAAAAGCTACAGGCATTCCTGTATCAAGAATGTTGCAAAGCGAAAGAGAAAAATTATTGAACCTCGAAGATGAATTGCATAAAAAAGTAGTAGGGCAAGAAGAAGCGATCGAAGCGGTAAGTGATGCGATACGCAGAAGCAGGGCAGGGTTACAAGACCCTAAAAAACCGATCGGTTCATTTATTTTCTTAGGTACTACCGGTGTTGGTAAAACGGAATTGGCAAAAGCATTAGCGAATTATTTATTTGATGATGATAACATGATGACGAGGATCGACATGAGTGAATATCAGGAAAAACATTCTGTGAGCCGTTTGGTTGGTGCGCCTCCGGGATATATAGGATATGATGAAGGCGGACAATTAACAGAAGCAGTAAGGCGTAAACCATACAGTGTTGTGTTATTAGATGAAATAGAAAAAGCCCATCCGGATGTGTTCAATATTTTATTGCAGGTTTTGGATGATGGCCGCTTAACAGATAACAAGGGTCGGGTGGTGAATTTTAAAAACACGATCATCATCATGACGAGTAATATGGGCAGTCAGATCATTCAGGATAATTTCGAAAGTGTAACGGATGCAAATAAAGATGAAGTGGTTGCCGCAACTAAAGCAGAGGTCATGAATTTATTGAAGCAAAATATCCGTCCGGAATTTTTGAACAGGATAGATGAAGTGATCATGTTCCAGCCATTGATGAAAAAAGAAATAAAAGGAATCATCACCATTCAGTTAAACCAATTGAAAGATTTGGTAGCAAATAATGGTATCCAATTAGAGTTCAGCGATTATGCATTAGACTACTTAGCAGAGAATGGGTACGATCCGCAATTTGGTGCGCGGCCGTTAAAGCGTCTTATCCAAAAAGAAATTGTAAATCAATTAAGTAAAAAGATATTGGCGGGGAGTATTGATAAAACCAGGCCTGTTTTAGTAGATGTTTTTGATGGAACGGTAGTTTTTAGGAACGATGTTCAGGCACCAACACCGCATAAGACAGAAAAGGTAAAATCATAAGTTATCCACATCAAAAGTGCAAATGGTGCTAAATATAAATGATTGATTATCAATCAAAAAGGTGTTAATATTTTATGAAAATACCAACAGGTATGGAAAAACGCCTGAAAAATGTTACCTTTAAGCCACTTGCCTCTCTAAAAAGATGACTTTCCTGTAAAAAAAGAGCAATCATTCACTTAAAATGATTATTAAGCAGCCTGCCATCGTAGTCGAGTTAGGCATAATCTACACACAATAAAAAGGAGAACAATATTATGGCATTCAAAAAAGAGGTCGTTGAGATCATTGAACCGAAAGATGTATTTGTAGGAAACAAAGATGCAGCTGTAACGCTGGAAGAATTTGGAGAATACGAAAGCGAAATTTGCGCAAAGGCAAATGAAGTTGTTAAACAACTATTGGAAGAATTCGACGGAAAGATACGTTTTAATTTCCGCCACTTCCCTATGACAAATATTCACCAACGCAGCCTGAAGGCCGGCGAAGCTGCAGTAGCTACTGCACAAGACGGAAAGTTCTGGGAAATGCACAACATTTTATTTGCTAACCGCCGCAACCTTGGTACAACAAGTTTAAAATTGCACAGTCGTGAAGCAGGTGTAAATAACAAACGTTTCTTAGATGAGCTTGTAAATGCAACGTATGGCTGGCAGGTACAGGGCGATATCCGCGAAGGCATCAACAGAGGTGTAAAAGATGTACCAACATTTTTCATCAATGGCGAACGTTACACCGGCAAACATAATTTCGACGAAATGAGCAAAGCGCTCGACGCAGTAATTAAAAAGACAAAGAAAAAAGCGCCGGCAAAAGCTACAACAAAAACTGCCGTTAAGCAAAGAGCATAAATTAAAAGCCTCAACTGAAAAGTTGAGGCTTTTTTTTGTCTGAGGACCTATGCCTGACAAAAATTTCTATCATCAATATCCTGCTACTATTAAGCTTTATTGCCTTATTTTACATAAGATTTATTGTAAAGTATGATAGTTATGAAAACCTTTTGTAAGTATAGTATCCTGTTTTTATTTGTACTATTTTTGGTAAGCTGTAATAACTTAAAGCCTACAAATAATCAATCCCTTCCTTTAAATTCAAGAGTTGATAGTATTGAGTTGGCCGATACTTTAGGTAAGGCCATTTTTTCAATACCACTTCGCTATGATACGTCAGTTTCATGGATAGATTATACAGATAATGCCCCTGATGACAGACAGAAATATCGTTTTCAGCCAAAAGAACTTCGTATAACAAAAGAATCTGGTTTTTTGTGGTTGGGGGAACCAACAGATTCTATAGAACGGTTTACAATAACTTGTGCTACTCATGATGGGATGTTAAGAAAATATCCTCCTGATCCTGATGAATTAAAAAGTGATTCGATTCATTTTTTACGATATATCGCAGCGAGAAAACAATTCCTTTTAAGAAATAAAGTCTTTTCACCTGTTTTGGATACTATTGAAAAAATAGGCAACAGGGTCTTTTTAATTAACGCAAGTAGTAGCATAAGCGATAACAATAAATTAGAGGCAATTGTTCATGCAGAAACAAAAATTAAAAATAATTATGTGTATTTTGACTATCAGTTATTGACATCACATACAGATTCGGTCTCAAAAAATTTTATTACTAATTCATTGGATCTTATTAAAACTATTCGTGTAAGCGAATAAGTATATTAAAAGTTGTATGCAACAAATAAAAACAGCCCTCTTATCCTTCGGTATGTCTGGCAAAGTATTTCATGCGCCATTCATTGAATTGCATCCTGGCTTTCAACTGGTAGGTGCATGGGAAAGAACCACAAAAAATATCCAACAATATTATCCGCAGACAAGATCATATACAACACTAGCAGAAGTGTTGAAAGATGCAGCAGTGGAGCTCGTAATTGTAAATACTCCTACTTATACGCATTATGATTTTGCCAAACAGGTCTTACTGGCCGGTAAAAATATTATCGTAGAAAAAGCTTTTACAACAACGGTTAAAGAAGCGGAAGAATTAAAAGCGATAGCCATCCAACAAAATAAAAAAATTGGCGTCTATCAAAATCGCCGATATGATAGCGACTTTAAAACAGTACAAAAAATAATAAAAGATAATTGTGTAGGTGCTATCAACGAAGTTGAAATTCATTTCGACCGGTTCAAACCAACATTGAGTCCAAAGCAACATAAGGAATTACCTGGTCCGGGTGCAGGAATTTTAAAAGACCTGGGTGCGCATATTATTGATCAGGCGCTTTGTTTATTCGGAATGCCGACAGCAGTTTTTGCAGATGTTCGTATTACAAGAGATGCATCACAAGTCGATGATGATATTAATTTACTGTTATATTATCCATCATTCCGCGTGAGGTTAAAAGCCGGTTATTTGGTAAGAGAACAATTACCGGCATTCATTATTCACGGCCATAAAGGTTCATTTTTAAAAAGCCGGGCCGATGTACAGGAAGCCAATCTCGTAGCAGGAATAAAACCCAATACAACGGATTGGGGCACAGAACTTGTACAAGAAAATGGGTTATTACATACTGAAAAGGGAGGCAAGGCCATTCGTGAAAAAATACCTTCTTTACAAGGAAATTATTATGAATATTATGATGTCGCTTATAAAGCATTAACTGGTGGAAGCGCTATGCCTGTTACAGTTGATGATGGCATTAACGTAATGCGCATAATAGAAGCCGCTATTAAAAGTAACCGGGAAGGTAATATTGTAAAGTTATAATTAAGACTTATTTTCATTATCCAATAAAATTATAAAAACTTAAAAAAATAAAAATAATGGCAACAAGAAAATGGGTCATTGATCCAACACATAGTGAAGTACAATTCAAAGTAAAACATTTAATGATCACGACCGTGACCGGTAGTTTTGATAAATTTGAAGCAACGATTGAAACCGATAACGAAGATTTTTCAAAAGCGAAGATCAATTTCTCTGCAGATACGGCTTCTGTTTTAACAGGTAATGCGGATAGAGATAATCATTTAAAAAGTCCTGATTTTTTTGATGCGGAAAAATTTCCGAAATTAACTTTTGTAGCAACGAAATATGAAAATGTAGACAACGATGGTTCTTATGAATTGTATGGTGATCTTACGATACACGGTGTTACAAAAAATATAAAATTAGATGTTGAATTCGGCGGCGTAGCAAAAGATCCATGGGGAAATGTAAAAGCAGGTTTTACGATCAATGGAAAAATAAACAGAAAAGATTTTGGCCTGGTTTGGAACGCACCAACAGAGGCAGGTGGCGTTTTAGTGAGTGAAGAAGTAAGAATTGCTTGTGAGATTCAATTGATCGAACAACAATAAAATCGAAAGGCAAAGCTTAAAAGTGAAAACCCAAAAGTGAGGACGGTCCAATACTTTTGGGTTTTCACTTTTCACTTATTTCGTCTCAAACCAAACTTTAGTGCCGTCATTCCAATCCCCGTTATAGTTAATCGTTACCTCTTCGCCTTTTTCAATTACCCTGACTGTTTTTACAAATATCGTATCGTCTTCAAAATCCATAAAATATTCGCAGTTACTTTTATAACTGTGGTTGTACATCGGTATAAAACCTAGTGCCATACAGCATTTATCTTTTAATTTCCCCCATTCAAAAATATAATCGTGCAACAGGGTTTTGTCAAGATGTTGCCGGTCTTCTTTGTTCATAACAATAACGGGCGATAATTCAATAACGGTACCTGCGGGAATCCGCTCCTTTGTGTATACACCCTTGCCCATTTTTGGGGTTAAATCAATAAATAAATAAGGCTTTATCATAACATCTGCTTAAGATTAAATAAAGTAAATTGCGGCACCTAATTGACGGCGAATTTAACAACAAAGTATTTATGTCAGCAGAACTTGAAAAAATGGAACTTCAGGAACAGTTTGAAGAAGCGATGGCATCGCAGGATAAACTACGTATACAAGCGTTTTTAAACGATCAGAATATTAGTGATATAGTGGAGCTGATATATGATAATGAAACGTATGAGAGCCAGATAATTACAGAGATATCTTTGCCCCGTGCTGCTGCCGCCTTCAAAATTCTGGAGCTGCCTACACAAAAAAAACTCATCAAAGAATTGCCTGCTTTTAAAACGGCAGAACTATTTAATGAATTACCCGCGGATGACCGGACTGCTTTTTTAAGTGAATTGCCTAGCAATGCCGTAAGGGAATTAATAAAAACTTTAGACCCCGAAGAACGCAAAATAACCTTATCCTTGTTAGGTTATCCTGAAGGAAGCGTAGGCAGGTTGATGACGCCCGATTATGTGTACGTGTATGAAAATGATACGGTGGAAGATGTATTGAATACCATCAGGCATTTTGCAAAAAACAGTGAAACGATCGATGTGATCTACGTAATAAACAGTAAGGGCGAACTGCTGGACGATATCAGGATCAGGGATTTTATTTTGGCACTTCCTAGTACAAAAGTGAACGAATTGATGGATGAAAGATACATTGCCCTGAATGCGGAAGATGACCAGGAAACAGCCAATGAAGCCTTTAAAATGAATAACCGCGTGGCTTTGCCTGTTGTGAGCAGAAGTAATAAATTATTAGGCATTGTTACGATCGATGACGTGCTGTGGGTCGCCAACGAAGAGTTTAGTGAGGATATTCAAAAGATCGGGGGAACGGAAGCATTGGATGAACCTTACCTGAACATGAATATTTTCAAGCTGGTAAGAAAAAGAGCCAGCTGGCTGATCATTCTATTTTTAAGTGAAATGTTGACGGCCACAGCCATGCAGCATTTTAGCAAAGAAATAGAAGCTGCAACGGTACTGGCACTGTTCATTCCTTTGATCATGAGTAGTGGCGGAAATAGTGGCTCGCAGGCATCTACTCTGATCATACAGGCAATGGCGCTGGGTGAAATAAAATTATTTGACTGGTGGAAAGTGATGAGAAGAGAATTGATGTCCGGCGTTATGCTTGGATTAATATTGGGAACGATCGGTTTCTTCCGCATTATGCTTTGGCAACACTTGCATTTGTATGATTACGGTATGTATTCTGAAAGGGTAGCACTGGTTATTTTCTTTTCACTGATTGGCATTGTATTATGGGGAAGCCTGATGGGCTCCATGTTACCGATAATTTTGAAAAGCCTGAAACTGGATCCTGCCACGTCATCGGCGCCATTTGTAGCTACTCTGGTGGATGTAACAGGGATCGTAATATATTTCTCGGTTGCTTATGTTTTTTTACAAGGGCTTTTGATCCACTAGAAGGATTAAAACGTACAATAAAAAATGCTTTACTTTATCGTGCTGGACGGGCTATAAAGTAAAGCATTTTTGCTAAATTGCACAACCGGTTACGGGTTTGTTGCTGAGTCTGACAAAGCTCAATAGTATTGCGGTTGCCGGGTTAATAATTTCTTATCAAAAAAAGGACATAAAATATGTGTGGAATTGTAGGATACACGGGCTATAGAGAAGCTTACCCGATCGTGATCAAAGGATTAAAAAGGTTAGAATACAGGGGCTACGATAGCACAGGTGTTGCCTTATTGAATGGCGGTTTGAAAGTCTACAAAAAAAAGGGCCGCGTTGCTGAATTAGAAGAAACATTGGTGGGTAAAGATCTTCATTCTCATACCGGCATCGGACACACGCGTTGGGCCACACATGGCGAACCAAGTGATAGAAATGCGCATCCGCATTCTTCTGCAAGTGGCAAGCTGGCCATGATACACAATGGTATCATTGAAAATTATGCGCAGTTAAAACAAGAGCTTACCAAAAAAGGGTACACGTTTAAAAGTGATACTGATACAGAAGTTTTATTAAATTTTATTGAGGACATTAAAGAAAATAATCATTGCGACCTGGAAGAGGCGGTGAGGATCGCTTTGAAAAGAGTTACGGGAGCATATGTTATCCTGTTATTGGATGAAAGCAAGCCTGATACAATTATCGCAGCAAGAAAAGGGAGCCCGCTGGTAATTGGCATAGGTAAAGGCGAACATTTTTTGGGTTCGGATGCATCGCCGATGTTGGAATACACAAAAGAAGTGGTGTATGTGAATGATTATGAATTAGCGATCATCACACCGGACCAATTGATATTGAAAAATTTAGGTAACGAAAAGATCACCCCTTTTGTTACTAAGCTTGATATGGAACTGGCGGCTATCGAAAAAGGCGGTTACGACCATTTCATGCTGAAAGAAATATTTGAACAACCCAGCACGATCTATGATTGCTTACGTGGCCGGTTAGACGCGACTGCCGGAACGATCACAATGAGTGGCGTTGAAAAAAATATCGATGCATTTAAAAATGCGGGCCGCATTATTATTGTTGCCTGTGGAACCAGCTGGCACGCGGGTTTGGTAGCCGAATATATTATCGAAGAACTTTGCCGTATTCCTGTTGAGGTGGAATATGCGTCAGAGTTCCGTTACCGTAATCCGGTTATTAATAAAGGCGATATCATTATAGCCGTATCTCAAAGTGGTGAAACGGCAGATACTTTAGTGGCGATCGAAAAAGCCAAAGAGCAAGGCGCGATCATTTTTGGTGTAGTAAATGTGGTTGGATCTTCTATCGCCAGGATAAGTGATGGCGGGGCGTATACACATGCTGGCCCTGAAATAGGCGTGGCCTCTACAAAAGCATTTACCGGGCAGCTAGTGGTACTGACCATGATGGCCCTAAAAATTGCCAAAGAAAAAAATACCATTTCTCACGAACGATACACTAATTTATTAGCGGAGCTGGATGCTATTCCTGAAAAAGTTGAGTTGTTATTAAAAAGTGCCGATCAGATCAAACTGATCGCGGAAAAATACAAGACCGCACCGAGCGCACTATTTCTTGGCAGAGGATATAATTTCCCTATTGCTTTGGAGGGGGCACTAAAATTGAAAGAAATATCTTACATACATGCTGAAGGTTATCCTGCAGCAGAAATGAAACATGGCCCTATTGCACTGGTAGATGATCAGCTACCGGTTGTTTTTGTGGCAACAAAAGATATGTACCATGAAAAAATTGTTAGCAATATCCAGGAAATAAAAGCACGTAAAGGAAAAGTAATCGCGATCGTTACAGAAGGTGATGAGGTAATACCCGGACTCGCAGATGATGTGTATTATGTACCGCATGCAGATGAAATAATGGCGCCGATGCTAAGCGTTATTCCTTTGCAATTATTATCTTATTATGTAGGTGTTGCTAAAGGGGTGGATGTTGATAAACCGAGAAACCTTGCTAAGAGTGTAACGGTAGAATAAATTATTAATGGTTAATGGTAAATGTAGCGTGCAAGCGTTTATAAATCATTTACCATTTATCATTTACCATTAACCATTATAAAGAATGAATATTATAAAAAAATATCCGGTTGCTTCGCTTGGTTACAGTTTTATAGATCCAAAATATATACCTAAAGGCAAGGATGAATATCACCTGCGTGATATGCAAAACCGCAGTGGTATTGAGTACCGTAAGCTTACATCGCAGGAGATCGAAGTGTTGGTACACAATCGCAATACATCTGACGATTGGAATAAAATATTTGTCTCCCATTCCTTTAATCCTGAACTGGTAAAAAATTGCAAATTTTACGGACTAATTCGCATCGGTAAATTAGAGCCTTATTATATCGAATTTCATAACCTGCGTTTGCCTGTTGGTTTATATAACAGCACAATCATCAGTTGCGATTTTGGAGACAATGTTTGTATAGATAATGTGAGTTATGTAAGCCATTATATTATTGGCAATGATGTGATGATCGTAAATGTAAATGAACTGGCGACTACAGATATTTCCAAATTTGGTAATGGTATTTTAAAAGAAGGTGAAGATGAAAACCTACGCACCTGGATGGAGATATGTAATGAAAATGGCGGCCGGCAGGTAATTCCATTTAATGGCATGTTGCCGGGCGATGCTTATTTATGGAGCAAGTACAGGGATGATGAAGCATTGTTGGATAAGTTCAAAGAGTTTACAGAAAATAAATTTGATAAACAAAGAGGTTATTATGGTAAAGTGGGTGATAGAACCGTTATCAAAAATTGTAAAATAGTTAAGGATGTTTGGATAGGCAGCGATGCGTATCTAAAAGGAGCTAATAAACTAAAGAACCTCACCATCAATAGTGATAAAGAACGCAGGTCACAAATTGGAGAAGGTTGCGAAATGGTAAATGGGATAGTGGGTTTCGGCTGTCGGATATTCTATGGTGTTAAAGCGGTTCGTTTTGTGATGGCATCACATTCGCAATTAAAATATGGTGCGCGTTTGATCAACTCATACTTAGGGAATAATTCTACTATTTCCTGCTGTGAAGTTTTAAATTCATTGATATTTCCGGGGCATGAACAGCATCATAATAATTCTTTTTTATGTGCGTCACTATTAATGGGACAAAGTAATGTTGCCGCAGGCGCCACTATAGGAAGCAATCATAACAGTAGAAGTCCGGATGGCGAGATCATTGCTGGCCGTGGTTTTTGGCCAGGCTTATGCGTGAGTTTAAAACACAATTCAAAGTTCGCTTCGTTTACTATTCTTACAAAAGGGGATTATCCTGCAGAATTAAATATACCTATACCTTTTAGTTTGGTGAGTAATGATGTAACGCACGATAAACTGATCGTAATGCCCGGTTATTGGTTCATGTATAATATGTATGCACTGGCGCGTAATACCTGGAAATACGAGGCCCGCGATCTTCGTACAGAAAAAACGCAATTGCTGGAATATGATTATTTAGCACCGGATACCATCAACGAGTTGTTTGATTCATTACAATTGCTTGAAAAGTTACAGCCGAATGAAAAAGGAATTGCAACTGTGACAGGTTGGGAAAATACGCATCGCGAAACAGATATAATTAAAGTACCGCAATCGATCAATCTTTTTAAAGAACTGATCCGTTATTATGGTACGATTGAACTGTTATTGCATATTCAAGGAAATAGTTTTAAGGATTTTGATAGTTTTAAAAAGACGCTTTCAGCTAAAGTACAGCGAAGCGAATGGTTGAATATCGGCGGACAATTAATTCAAAAGACGGAAGTTGAAAAGGCAAAGCGACAAGTAAAATCTGGCAAAATAAAAGGTTGGGATGAATTGCATAATTTTTATCATCAGCAGGGAGAAGCGTATGGGGTAGATAAAATAACACATGCTTACACCAGTTTATTAGAGGTGTTGAATATTACACCCAAACAATTTACGGCTGAATTTTTCAAGCAATTGGTACAACAGGCAGTACAAACAAAAACATGGATGTGTGACGGGATCTATAATTCAAGAGCTAAAGATTATTCCAATGAGTTTCGTAAAATGGTGTATGATAATAACCAGGAAATGAACAAGGTAATAGGCTCCTTGGAAGAAAATAGTTTCATTCAGCAGGAAATGAAAAACCTTGATATTTTTAAGAAACAAGTAAATGAGATAATCAAAAAATTAAAATTGTAACAACAATGCGCACTTTGTTTTTTCTTTGTTGTTTACTGTTATTTGTAGTTGCCGTTTCAAAAGCGCAGACCGTTGTGCAGATAAAAACGGAATTAGCTGCTTCAAAAGATCCGTTGGGCTATGTAAAATTTAAAATAAAAAAGACGTACAAGGTAGATACAGTAAGCATTGTAAGTACGAGCTCTTTTGTAAATTTTGGAGATAGCATTGCATATTATGGGCAAGTGGGCAATGTATACGGTCCTTTTAAATCAAAGAACGGCAAAAGTTATTTATTGGAAATATTAGGAAAAGCTTCTAACACATTTTATCATGTGGCACATATTTTATTGGATACAACTACATTTCAGAAGAAGTTTGTAAATGCGCTGGCAGATACGATCATTAGTAAAATAGAATCGGGGCGTGCCACATTTGAAGAGATGGCTATTACCTATAGCTCAGATAATACGAGCGGAAGCAAGGGTGGCGACCTGGGATGGTTTTGCAGGGGTGTAATGTTGCCTCAACTGGATGTAGCCATCCAAAGCCATAAAAAAGGCGATGTATTTAAAGTATGGACAAATATGGGTTTGCACGTTGTGACTGTAAAAGATAATCCTAAAAAAGATACCGGGTTTGCATTAATGTTGCGAGTTTTACTATAATTACAATTTCTTACCCAACCTTTTCGTTTACTACATAGTATATATACTAAATAGCCTTTTCAGTTTATTAAACCCACACCAGCTGTATGAAAATAGCTCGATTGTTATTTGTTTTTTTGTTAAGCGCTTGCGCTCTTCATGTACATGCGCAGGATATTATCCTTACGAGAGATAGTCTTGCAATCAAAGCTAAAGTAGAAAAAATAACCCCTAAAGAGATCATATACAAAAAAACTGACAATCCCGATGGCCCTGAGTACGTGATATATCGCAAAGAGGTAGAAAATATCACTTTTGCAAATGGAACAGTAGAAGAAATGGGAAACAATGGAAGAGTTCATCATTTTATTTCTTCAAGGTTTACTATAAATAGAAATACCCGGTTTGGAAAAAACATTCTTTCTTTTGCCTTTATTCAGGTGAGTGAAATAACCGGTATGAATACTGGTTCTACCGATAATGCTTTTCCGGGAATTGGAATACATTACGAGCACATGCTAAATGATGCCGGAACATGGAGTTTTTATCTACCCGCAACCTTGTCTTTTTACAATATTAGTAATGGCGACGATTACTACGACTATAGCACGCATGCTTTCTTTTATATGTATCCCGGCGTAAAATTTTATCCTTTAGGAAGTAAACGCCGGATCAGTTATAGCGTTGGCCCGTCTTTAGCCATAGGCTTTGGCAGAAGATATTTTGCGGAGGGCCAGTATTCATTTACTGATTCGACAGATGTATATTCCTATGCAACCGCCAGCAAACCCGTTTTAAAGCTTGGTTTAATGATCAACAACGGACTTAATTTCATGCTTGGGAAACATCTGTACCTGGGAGCTGAATTAGGTCTGGGTGTTACTTTCTATAACAATGATTACAATGAGGATCATAGTTTTGATTATAATGTCAGCAATAACAAAAACCACGCTGGCACACCAATTGTGCAGTTTAATGCCAAATTTGGTTATCGCTTTTAAGGGATAATTAAATTTTTATTTATATCTCAGCCACCATAAAGTCGGGTAAATTAGTTTATTTTGCCAGTCGAAATCATTACTTGTGGATCCAAAGTTCAATATACAATTATCGGGTACAGATACAAGCGGTAATTCCTTGTTTGTGCAACTGAGTTATGCTGCTGTTTCATTTATAGCCATAGGCGAGGGTAATAAAATTAATGCTTTGGTAAGCTATGATTTTCCACCGGGCATAAATGAGCTTACATTGGTTTCTTTTCTTAAAGATATTTTTGCTAAGGATACTTTATTGCAAAATGATTTTAAAAAAGTAGATGTTGTCGTAGCTTTTGCTATGTCTCTTCTGATTCCCTATCACTATCATAATAATACTGCCAATAAAGCGATGTTTGAATTGGTGTATGGCGATCGCCAGGATAATGTTTTAAAGAACGATCTGAAGTTCAATCACGATCTGTGTAATATCTATGAAGTGCCACGATTGGTCAACTCTATTTTGAGTATGAAATTTCCGCTGGCTACAATTACACATCAATATTCTGTATTGCCTGATATTATTAAGGCCGGAGGAAATCATTTATATACTATTTTCGGCGATCATGATATAACAGCCATGCTGTTGAAAGAAGGGAAACTACAGATCGTTCAGAATTTTAAATATAAAACACCGGAAGATGTTGCCTATTATTTATTAGGTATCTGCCAGAGTTTTACGATCACCGTTAATGATGTTGTTTTGCATGTGAATGGTATCCTGGAAAAAGAGTCTAATCTTTTTAAAGAAATAGATGGCTACTTTCCGCAAATCGAATTTGCTGGATTACCCGAAACGTTTGACTATTCAACTGCGATAAAAGAATACCCCGCTCATTTTTTCAGTCATTTATTTGCTACGGTTTCATGCGTATAATAAGTGGTATACATGGTGGCAGAAAGATAAATCCGCCTGCAAAAATGCCGTATACAAGGCCCACTACAGATATCGCCAAAGAAGGCCTCTTCAATGTTATACAAAATAACCTGGAAATAGATACATTAAAAACGCTTGATCTTTTTGGTGGTACTGGCTGTATCAGTTATGAATTAGCGAGCAGGGGCGTTGAAGACCTAACGATTATTGAGAAAGATAGCCAGATGTATGATTTTATTAAGAAAACAGCAGCAGAGTTAGGCTTCGAAAATTTTAAATTAATAAAATCAGATGTGTTTAAATATATAGAAACTTGTAAAGAACAATATGATTTTATTTTTGCAGGGCCGCCATATGCTTTAGGTACAATAGATGAATTGCCTAAGCTTATTTTTGAAAAGGGGCTGTTACAACCCAAAGGCTGGTTCATATTGGAACACACGCCAAGAAACGATTATAAAAAATTCCCCCATTACAAAACGGAACGTAACTACGGTACCACAATCTTTTCTATCTTTATTAATAATATTGGATAATCAAACAAGCCGTTCGTTTTTTATACCATTATCAATTATCCATTTTTAAAAAAGAATGCTAAAACAGGAGATTCGTAAAATTTATAAAGAAAAACGCCTTCAGCTTTCTCATTCAGAAAAAGAAAAGCTGGATGATCTGCTGTTGATACAATTTCAAAAATTATCATTGCCTTATTTACAGGTGCTGTTGAGCTACTGGCCCATGGCGGCAATGAAGGAGATCAACACGCATACCATTACTGATTTTATTGCCTTTCGAAATCCGGGGATACGAATTGCTTATCCGGTAAGTAATTTTATTACCAATAAAATGACCGCAATGCTTACGGATGATGATACTGAGTTTAGTGAAAATGCTTATGGAATAACAGAGCCTGTTGCAGCAGCAGCAATTCCTTCTGCAGATATTGATATGGTACTGGTACCGTTGGTCGCATTTGATGCCAGAGGATACAGGGTAGGTTATGGCAAAGGCTTCTACGATAGGTTTTTAGCCGACTGTAATAAGAATGTAGTAAAGGTTGGATTAAGTTATTTTGGACCGGTCGATGTAATTGAAGATGCAGATGGTTATGATATTAAGTTGGACCATTGCGTTACGCCTGATAAAATATACGATTTCACCAATTGATAAATTAATTTGCTGATGCTTAAAAGCTTTCGTTATTTATTGCTTCCTTTTTCTCTTATTTACGGAGGTATAGTTTGGCTAAGAAACTGGCTGTTTGATAAAAATATACTACGATCAAGTTCCTTCAATTTTCCTATTATATGCATCGGTAACCTTGCTGTTGGCGGAACGGGGAAAACACCCATGGTTGAATACCTGATCCGTTTATTAAAAAAAGAATATGCGACTGCTACACTTAGTCGGGGTTATAAAAGAAAGACGAAAGGATTTGCTATTGCGGATGAAAATACAACTGCGCTGGAGATAGGGGATGAGCCAATGCAGTTCCATCAAAAATTTCCCGATGTAACAGTTACAGTTGGCGAAGAAAGATTAGTGGCCATTCCTCAATTATTACATAGCAAACCCGGCACACAGGTTATTATTTTGGATGATGCTTTTCAACACCGGCATGTTAGAGCGGGATTAAATATTGTGTTAACAGAATATGGGAATTTGTATACAAGAGATTTTATGTTTCCTGCCGGCGATCTGCGAGATGTAAAAGTGAGTATCAAACGGGCGGATATCATTGTCATTACAAAATGCCCCGATACTGTTACTATAGAAGAAAAAAATAAGATCAGCCATGAAGTAAAAGCAATCGCAGCGCAGCAGGTTTTTTTTACAACAACCGTATACGGGAAACCGTATCATCTTTTTTCTAAAGAAGAAAAAATGATCAGTGCCAATACAAGTGTATTGCTGATCACGGGTATAGCCAATCCTCAGCCGTTAAAAGAATTGTTGACAAGATCAGTAAGCACTTATGATATGTTACGGTATGCCGATCATCATATCTTTCAAATTGACGATCTGGAAGATATAAAAGCACATTTCAAAAAGATAGCTCCTGATAATAAAATTATTTTGACTACAGAGAAGGATGCAGTTCGCCTGCAAAAATTTAAGACCGAGCTGGAATATTTTCCGATCTATGTTATTCCTGTGCAGCACTCGTTTTTATTTAACGAAGGGCCGCAATTTGATTTGGCTGCAATCGATTTTATCAGATCATTTAAAAAATAGGATAAAATTTTCTATTGTTTTGGCAGCTTATCTTCCAAGAGGTTGCCACCACCATTTACCGGCTTAGGAAGAGGAGCTTGTCCATCCGGCGTTACTTGTGTAAATACTTTTTCTATATGTAACCATTTCCCATCTACCCATTTAAAACCTTCATAATCTCCATCACCAATCAGCGTCCATTTTTTTCTGGGTTCATTGGTTTCTGATACAAGATGCTCAAAGATGATCATTTGCATGTCATCGTCATAGGTAAGTCTTGCGCCCGCATCTTTTTTGAATTCCATTATATAGCGGTTAATAGGAGCTCGTGCAACAGAATCTTTTTCAAAACTAAATTCGGGAGCACCAAATACGGGTTGCCCATATACAAATTGTAATATTTCAATTATTTTTTTTGTACTTCTGATATTGTTTTCATCATAGCCAAGTAAGGTGTAAATGTTTTGTCCGTTATTTTCTTTTTCAATTATCTTATAATATACGGCACCTGCCCAGCCTTTGTTATCACCAATGCTGTCGCTCATATTTTGCATGATGTCTGATTTATCTATTAATGGAAACAGCTTAAGAGAGCCATCTTCCGTTCTCATTTGTATTGCCCCATGCTGACGAACGATATTATCATTCACCACCATCTGCCAGGTATATATCCTGAAACTACTATCCGGCGCGTATAGTTTCGAAACAGTTTGTATGGAATCAAAAGGATAGTAAAATGAATTGGTTGTTTTCAAGGCTCTTACAAATACCCTGGTGAAAATACTGTCAGCGGTAAAACGATCTATATCATTAATGCCTTGCAATAGTTTTATCGAATATAGTTTTAGTGAATCTTCTTTTTTTTGCAAAAATTCAAGGTCACTTTTAGTGAACGTTTGTGAGAATCCTATTGAGCAGCCGATCGAAAGTAGCGTTAGTAAAAGCAGTTTCTTCATACATTAAATGTAACTAATACTTTTATAAATAGGTAGAATAATTGTTTTGGCAGGCCAAATTTTAACGAATGATTATAATGCTTCTGCAAAAGCAAACAACGAGGTATAACTAGCGTCAATACGTTTATCGGTCAGACTAACTTCAGGTCTTGTAGTAGGAAGGAAGATAGTATTTACACCAAGGTTACGGCCAAACTCCATATCGCTGATCGTGTTGCCTACCATGATGGCTTTGGAAAGATCAATGTCCTTGAAATCTTTTACAGCCTGCAAACCCATGCCGGGATTGGGTTTTCGGTTAGGACTTGTTTCATTAAGATCAGGACAAAAATAAATTTTATCTATTTTACCTCCTGCCGCAGCTATTTCGTTCCGCATATTATCGTGAATGATATGCAGGTTCTCTAGCTTGGTCAGCCCTTTACCAACACCTTTTTGATTGGTAATAATGATGATGTATTTAAATTTCGCAGCAAATATTTTGATCGCTTCTTTTACGCCATCGTAAAAAATAAATTCATCCCAGGTATGAACATAATCCTGATGTTTCTCGTGATTGATCACACCGTCACGGTCTAAAAATAATGTCCAGGTTTTGTCAATTTTCTTTAAATCAAACATTTGTATAATTTACCATTTACCATTTTTCAAATTCTATTTGCGCTCTTTGATAATCTTCAGGAATTCCTATATCAATGAAATATTCATCTTGTATGTCCCCATACATCTTGTGGTCGATAAAATATTTTTCGAGATAATCTTTTTCAAAAGAAAACTTTTCTGGTAATTGTTTTTGAAGAAAATTTTCTGTTTGCAATGCATAGACACCTCCGTTTATCAACCCTTTTTCGTAAAACTGTTTTTCTTTGAAAGAAGCAATGGTATGGTCCTTATTTAATTCTACAACACCATATCGGTCGAAATGCTCCATGGGTTTCAGGCTCAGTGTACAATCAGCAACGAATGAAGTATGCGCTGCCGCCAGTTTTTGTACGTCGATTGAAAACATGGTATCGCCATTCAGTACCAATACATCTTTTGTCGTAGTTTTTCTGCAGGCTAATTGTATAGCCCCGCCAGTGCCTAGCGGTTCATTTTCAATTACAAACTGTGCATGGATCGCTGCAAATTCGGTGTTGATGTATGCTTCAATTACTTCATGTTTATACCCAAGAGAAAAAATGAATTTTTCAATACCTTGATTTTGAAGTTGTTTCACCACATAATAAATGAATGGTTTTCCTGCAACATTTGCCATGCATTTTGGCAATTCAGCTACTACCGATCGTAACCTTGTGCCCAATCCTCCTGCTAGTATAACGGCTTCTTTTATCATCCAGTAATAATTGCGACAAATGTAAAGATATTAGTGCAACTATTTTTTGAATAGTCAGTAAACATGCCCTGCTTATTTTAAAAAACAAAACCTTCCAAAAAGGAAGGCTCTGTTTTTAATTCTGAATAAGAAATATAAATATTATTGTTGTTGTGCTTCCACTACTTCGTAAGCATTGGTGCCATTGATAACGATGGGTTGAAACAAGGTATTATTATATTGGAAATAAGTAATACTACCTGCATTTACAGTGGTACATCCATCGGGCAGGTCGTATACAACTGCGCCCGCTGGAGCATCTACCACTTCATAATCGGTACCATTATCAATATAAAAAGTACCGGCATAATAATAAAATGTACTGCCTGATAGTGCAACAGTGGCGTAACCATCAGGGAGATTCGGAATATGGGCACCCACAGGCGGTGCCACAGCTACATAACCATTATCATTGCGTTGATAATAGACTCCCTGGTCATAATTATAATCCTGACCATCAACACTAAGAATGATCGCAGTAGCTGCTAGCGAGCCCATAAAAAATCCTATAGGATGAAAGAATGATCCGTAAAAATAGGGATGGTATGGGTGGTAAAAATATGGATTGTAGCTATAGAAGCGCCTGCCTCCCCAAATGTATGGAGCACGGCCATATGCAGGGCGATGATAAGAAACAAAAGGCCTGTGAAAAGCCGGCGGCCTGCCTGGCCTATAACCACCCGGAGCTCTATGGTAACCACCGCCCGGTCTGATGCCTGGTCTGGCTCCTCCGCCCACTGGCCTGTATCCACCCGGCCTTGCACCGCTTGATCTCATTTGTCCGCCAGATGGCCTTGGCGCCACACTTGCGGGCCTTCCTCCGCCAGATCTCATTTGTCCTCCGCCACCTGAAGACCTCATCTGGCCACCACCACCACGACTTCCACCGCCGCCACCGCCACCACGGCCTCCGCCTCTTTGGGCTGTTGCAAATTCATTGCTTGCACATATCAATAATAAAGACATAGAAATTAATATCCATGCTCTTTTTAGATGAGAAAAATTATTTTTCATATTGCTTTTTGGGGTTATGTAACAAATTCCGTGCTGTGTTTATATTTAAAGCTAATAATTACTTTTATAAATTATCGCTTTTACGAGCAGAATATTATGAGCGGTATTCATTATAGGATGAATTGTACCGCTAGCCTTAATTTGGTTTTTATGCAAGGGCAACTCCCTTTTTTAATGCTATAAATTTCATTTAAAATGTATAATTTCTATGGAAAGAATACACGGGAAGTTGCTTACATTTACAAAAAAATAGGTGTATGATTATTTTTGTTGCCGGTTTACCTTATGATTTAGATGACGCTGAATTGGAAGAGATTTTTGAAAAATTTGGCGTAGTGAATTCAGCCAAGGTTGCCATGGATAAAGAAACGGGTAAAAGTAAAGGGTTTGCATTTGTAGATATGCCTAATAGCGCCGAAGCTAAAGATGCTATTGAAAATTTAAATGATATTTCATTGGGTAAAAAACCGATGGTTGTTAAAGAAGCTGAAGAACGTGCTAAACCTACCGGCGGACAGGGTGGTTTTCGCGGAGGTAATTCAGGTGGAGGTGGTTACAATAATAATCGCGATCGCAATGATCGTAACCGGTTCTAGTTATCCATCTTTATAGTGTATATATCGTACTAAATAATAGCTAAAATGATCCATCATCCCTATACCGCGCACAGTTGTGTGCCTGCTGTAATAGTTAAAGGGTGATAACCACTCTTTTCTTTTTGATAAATGTTGCAATAGCCAACGAAAGCAGTCCTAACAATAAGCCCGATGTTGCTCCCGAGATTATTCCCATAAAAAACATCATTAATTGCGGATCATCAGGCATGGGAAAATATTGCATTATCTCCATTTCTTTTCCGTGGCTGGTTGTATAAGTGGTAAAAAAAGAAAGGTGTAGTACTGTCATCCATACTGCATTTACAATGCTTACCGCGAACCCGTTTAAAAAATATTTTTCCGTGCAATACTTGGCAATAATAAAAGCAGATACAATAAAGATCGCTATCCAGCAAAAAGGTTCAATCTCGAACGGAATAAAATAAACGGTTCCAAAAGCCATTACTAAACCAAACAGCGATAACAGAAAAATTAATGGCCATTTCATACTCTATTTTTAATGTAAACGTTCGATCAAAGATAGTATGACGGAAATGAGGGAGCGATTGAGTTGCATTATTTTAATGTTACCAAGTTTAAAAGAGTTCCGATTCTGACCTGGATCATTAATGCAGCAATTTACTTTCAGCTTCCAGTATTTTATTTACGTCGAAAAAGAGGCCCTTGATGCCATATTTGTTTTCTTTAACGGCCAGGTAATCACAGCCTGTTTTTGTTAATGTTTGTTCCCCTGAAAAATCAAAGCCTAAAATTTGCAATATGTCATATTCCTGGCTGACTGTAATTATATAAAAACCCGTTTCTTCCGTCTTGCCGTCGCCTGTTGATAATATCGTTTTAATTACTTTTTCTTTTTTGTAATTGATCAGATTTGCCAGGCTATCGCTACCTGTTTTGCTGTAAGAGTAGGCTAGTATGTTCAGGTCGCGTAAACTAAATGGATTTTGTTGTAAGCCTATATTCTCGTAATAAATGGCCTGGTAATAATCTGCCAATGTAAGCGAGGTCTGCTGAAATATTTTTGCGGTGGAATCTGAATAATAAGATCCGCCGTATGGCGAGTACCCAGGTTGAGATATGGCGCCATAAACTAATAAAGTGTAGTCTTCATCAGTTAAAGAGGTATCATTATTTTGATACCTGTCCAGCAACTTTGGATAAAATGTATTAGATCTTTTTTTCTTTATGGCCTTTTCTATTTTTTTATAATTCGGTTTATATATTTTCTTTTGCGAATAACTATTGCTAACGATAGCAAAAAGCAGTAACAGAACTATAATGGATCTTTTTTTCATCCTGAAAATTTTGTTAGTAAAGGTCATCATATTATTTCAGCGTTTCATCGAGCCATTTAAAAAATTCATGTTGCCACACCAATGCATTTTGCGGACTTAAAACCCAATGATTCTCTTCAGGGAAATAAATGAACCTGCTTTTGATACCTCTTAACTGAGCAGCCTGAAATGCCTGCTGTCCTTGGCCAATCGATACACGGTAATCTTTGCCCCCCTGAAATATCAGGATCGGGGTGTTCCATTTTTCTACCATATTGCTGGGTGACTGGCTGAAAGAGCGTTGCGCAACTGCATTGTCCTTTTCCCAGTAAGCGCCGCCTTTTTCCCAATTTTCAAAAAACATTTCATCCGTAGTACCATACATACTTCTGAAATCAAAAACGCCGTCGTGTGCAATAAAAGTTTTAAAACGATTGTTATGGATGCCTGCCAAATAAAATACAGAGAAACCTCCATAGCTTGCACCAACACATCCTAAACGATTTTTATCTACATACGGTTTTTTGCTTGCATCATCAATAGCGCTGAGGTAATCCTGCATTACTTGTCCACCCCAGTCTTTACTGATCTGTTCGTTCCATTGCGTACCATGTCCCGGCATTCCCCGGCGGTTTGGGGCAACTACAATATATCCCTGTGATGCCATCAATTGAAAATTCCAGCGGTAAGAATAAAATTGTGTCAATGCTACCTGCGGGCCACCCTGGCAATAAAGCAGGGTAGGATATTTTTTTGTTGAATCAAAATTGGGTGGATAGATCATCCAGACCAACATATCTTTTCCATCGGTCGTTTTTACAAAACGTCTTTCGGTCTTGCATAATCCGATAGTGGCATAAGTAGCAGTGTTCACATGCGTTAGTTGTTGCATGGAGCCATCTGTAAGGTGAACACTGTATAATTCTTTTGCATGATTTATATCTTCCCTTCCAACAATCAGTGTATTCCCGCTTTGGCCGATAATGTCATCAATATCAAAATCACCTTTTGTAATTTGTGTTACAACCGGAAGCATTTTTGTGAGGCCGGGATAAGTCACTTCAAACAATTGCGATGTGCCATTGACAGGAGCTAAAAAATAAATTTTCTTTCCGTCTGCATCCCATTTATAACTATCAACATGTATATCATCTCTTGCTGCGGTAAGATTTATTTTAGATGAACCATTCGCTACCACAATATCATTCTTATCAGATTCATAGCCATCTCTTTTCATGCTCAACCAGGCCAGCTGTCCTTGTTTATTGAAGGATGGCGCAACATCATAACCCATCATGCCTTCGGTAAGATTGCTTGTTTTACCGCTTGCTAGATCATAGGCATATATATCCGTATTTGTGCTGATCGTATTGGCTGTGCCGTATTTTTTTTTGCAGGAATAGATGATTTGTTTTCCATCGTTGCTCCAGATAAAATCATCAACATTGTATGGTTCATCGGGCATCAGATCTGTTGTGTCTCCCGCTTTTCCATTTGCATAGCTGGCTAACTGCAGGTGACTAAATTTTCCATCCATCCATTTATCCCAATGGCGATAGTATAGGCTATCAATAATGTACACATTAGATTTAGTAAGTTCAGGATAATAATCTTCACCCGAAACTTTTTTTACTTTTACGTCACCAGCCGAGAGGATATGTTTCCCGTCAGGAGATAATTTGTTATTTTTTAAAAGATCTTCCGGTTTATCCACCAATACAGGATCTCCGCCAGTTAACGGAATAGAATAACTTTTTATGTTTGATTTATTTTCTGCTACATCCGGCGTGCTAACATTATATAAAATGTGCTGGCCATCTTTTGATATGCCCAGGCCCGTAACACGGCCGAGCTGCCAAAGTAATTCTGGTGTCATCTTGTTTTGTGCAAATGAAAAAGTGGTTAATAATATGGAGATTACAATGAAGGTTGTTTTTTTGAATAGCATATACTTAAAGATAATTAATTACTGAATAATTGATAAACGGTAAACGTTTTGATATGTTCTAGCATCATACATTTTTATACTCGCCAAATACTTTTCTTAATTCGTCGGCTATTTCACCCAGTGTACATTGGTTTTCGACTGCCGTAATTACCAACGGTATAATATTTATATTATTGACGACTGCATTATTTAATTGTTGCAAACAGTTTGCTACTTTATTATTATCCCTTTTTGCTTTTAGGGTTTTTAATTTATCTATTTGCATCTGCCTGATATTATCATCTATTTTAAATTCCGGAATATTATTTTTTTCATCAACATGAAATTTGTTTACGCCAACAATTATTTTTTCGGAATTTTCGACCTGCTGCTGATAGAGGTAAGCGCTATTGCTAATTTCATTCTGGATGAAACCTTTTTCAATAGCCTTTACACTGCCGCCTAAAGCATCTACTTTTTCTATTATTTTCCACGCAGCAGCTTCTACTTCATTGGTAAGTGTTTCTATAAAATAACTTCCGGCCAATGGGTCTACCGTGTCAGGAGTACCACTTTCAAAAGCTACTATTTGTTGAATGCGTAATGCTGTTGTAGCAGCTTCTTCACTGGGCAGACTTAACGCTTCATCATAACCATCGGTGTGTAAGCTTTGTGTTCCACCTAATACGGCAGCCAATGTTTGTATCGTAACTCTTGCTATATTATTTAATGGTTGTTGTGCTGTTAATGTTACACCTCCTGTTTGCGTATGAAAGCGAAGCATCATTGCTTTAGGGTCTGTTGCGCCGAGTTCCTTCATTATTTTTGCCCACATTCTCCTGGCGGCCCTGAATTTGGCTATCTCTTCAAATAAATTATTTTGTGCATTGAAGAAAAATGAAAGCCGTTGCCCGAATGTATTAATATCAAGCCCTTTATCTAAAGCAGCTTTCACATAGGCCTTACCGTTACTCAGCGTAAAAGCAATTTCTTGAACCGCTGTACTTCCCGCTTCGCGAATATGATAACCGGAGATAGAAATGGTGTTCCATTTTGGCAACTCCTTGCTGCACCACTCAAAAATATCGGTGATGATACGCATAGAAGCGTGAGGCGGATAAATATAGGTACCTCTTGCTTCGTATTCCTTTAAGATGTCATTTTGTATGGTGCCTGCAATTTTAGTAAGGTCTGCACCTTGCTTTTTTGCCAATGCTACATACAATGCCAATAAAATATATCCTGTTGCATTGATGGTCATAGATATTGAAATATCCTGCAGGGTAATTCCTGCAAATAATCTTTCCATATCTTCTAATGAATCAATAGCGACACCCACTTTGCCTACTTCACCTTCTGCTAATTCATGATCACTGTCGTAACCAATTTGTGTAGGAAGATCGAATGCTACGCTTAATCCGTTTACACCTTGTGCTAATAAATAATGATATCGTTTATTGCTTTCTTCTGCTGTGCTAAAACCCGCGTATTGTCGCATGGTCCAAAGTTTACCGCGGTACATATCCGTTTGTATGCCCCTGGTAAAAGGATATTCACCGGGCAATTCATTTTGGGAAACCGTTTCTGTGTAAAGCGGCTTTATTTCTATTCCCGAATCTGTAAATATTTTTTTCATGTCAAGTGGGTATGTTGCCTGAACTGATCATGATTCGGACCACATTTGATAAAGTTAGGCTAAGAAAATATATTATTCGGCTGTTTCGTTAATGTCTACTGTCTTTTTCTGAATTTTGATTCTTTATTGTTAGATTTGAATATGAAAAAGTTTCTTCTTCTCCCGGTATTGGGGTTAGTTTTATTCTCTTGTAAAAAGACAAATTCGGTGAAACCTAATAAGCAGGTAATCATGAATAATGTATCAGATTCTATAACAGCAGATATTGATGGGACTCATTATGCATTCAATGTGATCAATGCTTCTACCTTTTTTATTGGCTTACAAAATACGACTACGTTCTCTGCCGAATCTGTATTTGTTTCAGATTCAAGTTATATCGAATTAAATTTTATATCGAAGGTGGGCTACAATATTGAACCCCAAACTTACGGGATACCCAATGATAATAGTGATACGTATATGATTTTTCAACCTGCCATGAGTTTACAGCAATTCCAGAGTTTACCCAATGCAGATTCTGCACATTCTTTTGTTATTACTGTTACTGCCGTTTCAGATTCAACAGTACAGGGTACATTTCAGGGAAATATCTATCTGCAATCAGATTCAACACTTGCATCAAAAGTAGTTTCTAACGGAAAATTTTATATTAGCCAGTAAATTTATTTTACTCATCGTAATAAAAAAAGCAGCTAGTTCTTTTAGCAGCTTTTTTTATGAATACGTTGGTCGCGATAATTACAATATTTTTTTAGCCTCAAACTGTAAAGCATCAAGAACAATAGTGCTCAATTCGGCTTTAGGGTTAATGGAAGTATATTCCAGCAAGCGTTTACTCAATTCTATTCCCGACTCCTGAGAGGGCAATGTGGCCGCAATTTGATTAATGATGTAGATATTCTGATCACGTAAATTACCGATGGCTCTCCACATATCAGGGCTCACATATATTTGCTGGCTACTATTATATTCATATTCAGTACGTAGTGTTTGTATCAATGTCAATTGTAATTCCAGTACACTCATATCACTGTATGGCGTACGGCTGACAAGGTTTTTGAATGAAGCCCTTTCTGCAAATAATGTAAGTCGCTCATAGGCTTGTAAACGTAATTTTATTGTTTCATTATTGATGCCCAGGCGTTCTTTGAATTCGGTTTTCATGCCTTTGAATTCGAATAATAACCAGGCAATGGCGCCTAATAAAAGAATGGTTACGGGAACAGCAAGATCTTCATAAGTAATTAGCAGTAAATTCATGATGTATGTTTGTGTGGCAAAAATACAGCAATCTTTAACCAATTATTTCCTGCTTTCGAAAAGAGTGGGTAATTATAGAATTTTTAATATTTGTACCTTTGTTATCAAATGATAAATTATGGAAACTATAGTAAAAACACCGGTAAGTTTTACACCAAGTGCCGTGGCGGAAATAAACAGGCTGATGGGCGAAGAAGGCTTTGATAAAACAAACTTATTAAGAGTAGGTGTGAAGGGTGGTGGCTGTAGCGGCATGACATATGTTTTGGGCTTTGATGCGAAAACGGATAAAGACGATGTTTTTGTAATAGAAGGCGTGCCTTGTATTATGGAAAGATCGCACGGGATTTATTTAATGGGAATGGAAGTGGATTGGCAGGGTGGTTTAAACTCAAGAGGATTTACTTTCAATAATCCTAATGCCAGCAAGACTTGCGGTTGCGGAACCAGCTTCGCTGTGTAAAATGATCTATATTATTTTTCTATCGATTTAGTTTTTGGTTAATTAAAAAGCCCCGTCTTAATAGATCGGGGCTTTTCTTTTTCAATATAGCTTAGTATTTTAGTGATCGGCTGTTTTTTTATCTGAACTTAATATCTCTGCTTCACCTAATGGTTTGTCTTTTGCAAAGTCTACCAATATTGGCGCTGCTACAAAAATAGAAGAGTACGTTCCTGTTACAACACCTATTAACATAGCAAAGGCAAAACCTCTTGTTACTTCACCACCATATATAAACAGGATCAATAAAGTTAAGAACACTGTTAAAGACGTCATGATCGTGCGACTTAATGTATCATTGATCGCGCGGTTAATGATACTGCCTTTATCGCTTGCTTTGGAACCTTTACTGTATTCGCGGATACGGTCAAATACAATTACAGTATCATTCATACTGAAACCTATTACCGTTAATATCGCAGCGATAAAATGCTGATCGATTTCCAGCGGGAAAGGAACAATATTTTTGAAGAAGGAAAATACAGCCAGTGTTACTAATACATCATGCAGTAATGCAACGATAGTACCCAGCGAATATCTCCAGTCGCGGAAGCGAATAAAGATGTACACGAAAATTATCAGGATAGCAAAGATGGTAGCCTTGATGGCGCCATTTTTCAGATCCTTTGAAATCGTTGGTTGTACCGTTTGTGAGCTTTGGATATTATTTTTGGCAAAATCGGTATAACTAACGCCAGGTAAAGCTTTGCTTAATCCTAGGAATAATCTTGTTTGTACAATGCTATCGGTGTTACTGCTTTCTGCGTTATCCCCGATCATGAATGATGTGGTGATATTCAAATGTTTACTGTCACCTACTGTCTTAATTACAGGATAATCTCCACCCAGTGAATTTTTCAGGTCATCTCGAATATCATCATTGTTTACCGGTGCCGCGAATTGAACTGTATAACTACGGCCACCCTTAAATTCTACTCCCTGGTGAAAACCATTAAAGTAAGAAGCGATCCCTAATCCTAATACGATCACCGAGATACCATAAGCTACTTTTCTATATTCAATAAATTTGAAGCTTGCGTGCTTAAAGATCTTTTTAGATACACCGGTAAAATAATTAAAGTGACGGTTTTTATTGGTCCAGAAATCAGTGATCAATCTTGATACTAAAATTCCGCAGAATAAAGATAAAGTGATACCAAGCATCTGTGTGGTGGCAAATCCTAATACCGGGCCTAGTCCAAATATGAACAACATGGCGGCAGTTAAGAATGTTGTAACGTGCGCATCAATAACCGGTGCCAATGAACGTTTGTAACCATCATTAACAGCCTGAGGATAATTTTTACCTTTGGTAAGTTCTTCTTTTATTCTTTCAAAAATAATTACGTTGGTATCTACGGCCATACCGATGGTTAATACCAAACCTGCTATACCAGCCGCTGTCAGCGTAAAGCCCAACGCGGTTAGTACACCTACTGTAAATAAAATGTTTAATATTAATGAAATGTTTGCTACCCAGCCGCCTGTATTGTAATACAAAAGCATTAGTGCAAAGATCACAAGAAACGCGATCAGAAATGCTTTGGCACCACCCTTGACAGATTCTTTACCAAGTGTTGGCCCGATAACTTGTTCTGCAACAATTTTAGCAGGTGCATCCAGTTTACCGGACTTTAAAGTATTGGCAAGATCCTGTGCTTGTTCAATGGTGAAATTTCCTGTTATTTCTGAACGGCCACCATCAATTTCATCATTAACATTTGGAGCTGAATAAACAATATCATCCAACACTACAGCAATGGCTCTTCCCTTATTATCAGCTGTCATTTTAGCCCAGGTCTTAGCACCTGCATTGGTCATTTCCATTTCGATGGAAGGGTTGCCCTTATCATCGTTTCCTTGTGTTGCGTCTTCTACACCATCACCTTCCAGTTTTGCTTTATCGCTTCCTGGTATAGTTCTGATCGCATATAGAGGATAATAACGCTGACCTGTTTTTTCAACCTTTTCTTCTACACCCAATAAAAATTTACAGTTACCAGGAAAGTTGTTTTTAACAGCATCCAGGCTCATGTAATAGTTATATGTGCCGGTATCTTTTAATGCAATACTACCGATAGCAGGAGAATAAACCGGTCTACCTGTCTGAGGATCTTGTTGTGGAGGATTTACGTTAAGTATTTTTAACAGGGCGTTTTTATAAGCCTGTTCTTTAAGAGAATCTGCGATACCTTTTTTTGCTGTATCCTGTGTAACACCGCTCAGGTAAGCCGATAAGCTTTTATCCGCATTCTGAAGAGAAGTATTTAGCTGATCTACATTATACACTTCCCAAAACTGGAGGTTGGCGGCTGATTGTAAATTTCTTCTAACTCTTTCTTTATCGGTAACACCTGCTAATTCAATATTGATAATGCCTTTATTGTCATCCTTATTGATATTAGGTTGAGCTACCCCGAACTTATCGATACGTTTTAATAATATTTTGTAAGTCTGATCTATAGCAATTTTTGATGCGGCACGGATCTTATCAATTACCTGGTCATCATTATCACCAATCTTAACATCTTTACCCGGACCGGCAAATAGAGGAGCCAGGTTTATTCCTGGATTTTCTTTTGCATAGGCGTTATGGAACAATGTAATATAATCAACATCACTACCCGCTTTTTCTGCAGTAGCTTCCTGAATAGCTCTTAATAAAGCAGGGTCTCTTGGATTATTGCTTAAAGATTTTATCAGTCCTTCCAAACTAACATCCATTGTAACATTAATACCGCCTTGCAGATCCAACCCGAGGTTAAGCTCATTCTCTTTACACTTTTGGTAAGAAGTACCAATTACCGGATAAATTTCTTTATCTCTTGTACTATCTAAAATGTGTTGCATCCTGGTTTTTACTAATGCGTCTTTATCTTCTCCGGTCGCTTGCGGATACTGAGACCTAACCATTTTTTCTGCCTGTATTTTTACTTTGCTTTCGTAACTGCGTACCACCCAGGTGTACGACAATTCCCAAACAGAAATAAGAGTAAGTGCAATCGCGAAAAACCAAACCAAACCTTTCAGTTTCATATATATATTCTTTTAGTAGGTATTATGTTATTTTTCAAGGGCTGCAAAGATAGGGGAAAAAGCATTTTAGTGTAAAGTTCCTGAAAATCGAATTTCTTTAATAAAATGCTCAATGTTCAATTCTCAATGCTCGATATCCAATCCAATACAGTAAAGGGTTTTGATGTAAAATCGGTTGAACATTGAGAATTGAGCATTGAGAATTGAACATTTAGGTAAATTAAGAGTCCGGCCTTAGTACATCTATTTGGCTTCATTCCCCGAAAACTTTCGGGGGCGTTTCATCATTTATTTGCTTTAAACATCTACGGATTAACAAATCACCAAATCTCCAAATCAAAATCCCAATTCAGAAAATATTAATTCCTAAATTTGCACGCTAAAAACATTTTTTACAAAAAAACAAATAAGTGTCTTACAATCCTCTATTAGCCGACAGAATAAACGCACTGGAAGAAAGTGCCACCCTTGCCATGAGCAAAAAGAGCCGTGAAATAGCAGCTCAGGGCCACGATGTAATTAATTTAAGTGTAGGAGAACCTGATTTTAAAACCCCCAAGCACATTTGTGATGCGGCAAAAAAAGCCGTCGATGACGGGTTTCATGCATACACACCAGTATCAGGTATTCCTGAATTGCGTACAGCTATTGCCGAAAAGTTGAAAAAAGAAAATAACCTTGATTGGAAGGCTGAAAATATTATTGTATCAACAGGTGCCAAACATTCTTTGGCCAATGTGATCGAAACATTGATCAATCCTGGACAAGAGGTCATCATCCTTGCGCCATATTGGGTGAGTTATGCTGAAATGGTAAAGATCGCCGAAGGTAAAAGTGTAATTGTAGAAGGCAGTTTTGAAAATGATTTTAAAGTGACACCTGCTCAACTGGAAGCGGCGATTACGCCAAAAACAAAGATCATTATGTATGCATCGCCAAACAACCCGACCGGGTCTGTTTACAGTGAAAAAGAATTGAGGGCTTTTGCAGCGATCGTTGCCAAACATCCCAATATTTTTGTACTGGCTGATGAGATATATGAATACATCAACTTTACTGCAGAAGGCAATTTTAGCATGGGAAGCATTCCTGAAATTAAAGACAGGGTAATTACTGTAAATGGTTTCAGTAAAGGATTTGCAATGACAGGATGGAGAGTAGGCTGGACGGCTGCTGCTAAATGGATCGTAGATGCACTGGATAAATTACAAGGACAAGTTACCAGCGGAACCAATAGCATTGCGCAAAAAGCTGCGGCAGTTGCATTCACTAATATGGAAGCTCCTAAAATGATGTTGGAAGCTTACAGGCGCCGCAGGGACCTGGTAATTAGTAAATTAAAGGAAGTGCCAGGCTTTAAAGTCCGCGTACCGGATGGGGCTTTTTATGCTTTTCCTGACGTTAGCTATTACTTTGGCAAATCTGATGGAAAAGTAACCATCCATAACGCAGATGAACTATGTCTTTGGCTATTGGAAACAGCCTATGTAGCCATGGTTACCGGTAATGCTTTTGGTGCGCCAAACTGTATCCGTTTAAGTACAGCTGCAAGCGATGAAAAACTGGTAGAAGCTATCGAAAGAATTAAAACAGCCCTTGCAAAATTGAAGTAAAACACCTGAATAAATGAGTAAAAAACCGCAGTCTACAGCTGCGGTTTTTTCGTAGATAATATTGAATGGATGTAGTATAAAACTGTTTAAAATTCAATAGGAAATGGTACAATAATTGCTGTTATATATACAGTAGTATTTCATCACATTTAAAACTACAACCTATGATTTTACTTAACAAAATCTCAAATTGGAGTATGGCGCACAATCCAAAAGGATTGGCCTTTCTTAGGGTGGCATTAGGTATTGGCCTTTTAATGAAGGGGCTCTCATTTTTATACCACCAAAATCTTTTTCATGACCTGGTAACAAGTTCGTTGAATATAAACCAGCCGTGGGTAGATTATACCATTATCTGGGCAAATATAATCGGGGGCTTTTTAATTGTTATCGGACTATTTACCCGTGTAGCTTCTTTGGTTCAAATACCGTTGATATTGGGAGCTATATTTTTTGTTAATACAACGGGCGGGTATTTCGCATTTCAGAATGCGTTGGTTTTATCTTTGATAATACTATTATTACTAATGGTATTTCTAATTGAAGGGGATGGCCCAATATCTCTTTCAAATTATGTTAAATCGGAAGATCCCGCGTATTAAATAATTTTTTTAAGAATTTTGCTGTATGCCATCCTTAACGCCACATTTTCAGAGTGTGGCGTTTTTTATGCTCTAGTATATAAAATATTGTAATAATTTATAATATTTTTATAATTACCTCGTTACGTAGATAGAGATTGCTTTATTTCATCACCATTAATACCTATGCTATATGCTTTCATCACACAAAATTGCAGATTGGACCGCAGCCCATAATCCAAAATGGCTTGCTTTCTTTAGAGTAGCACTTGGCCTTAGCCTGCTACTAAAAGGTTTTTCTTTTTTTAATCACTCATTACAGTTTCATGATCTGATGGTCAGTAGTTTCCATATGGATCAACCCTGGTTGGATTACGCTGTTATATGGATAAATATAATTGCGGGATTTTTAATAGTCATCGGGATCTTTACAAGAGTGGCTTCGGCAGTACAGATACCCATTGTATTGGGGGCTATTATTTTTGTGCACGCACACGAGGGGATTTTTGCTTTTGAAAGCGGACTGATCTTTTCTTTACTGGTACTGTTGTTATTGATAGTATTTGTTATAGAAGGCGACGGCCCGGTATCTTTCATGAATTATTATAAAACAGAGATAGATACTGAACATAAATAAGTTTTATAAATATTATAGCCTATGTAACGCCATGCTTTTAAAAGTGTGGCGTTTTTATGTGACACTGTTAATCCCCAAAAATCAGTTACTTTTGCTGCTCTCAAAAGAGGACAAGTAAGGATGAAGAATATCAGGAATTTTTGCATTATTGCACATATTGATCACGGTAAGAGCACACTGGCAGACCGTCTATTGGAATTTACCCATACCATTGGTGAAAGGGACATGCAATCGCAGGTATTGGATGATATGGATCTGGAAAGAGAAAAAGGCATCACGATTAAAAGCCATGCTATTCAGATCAATTATAAATTGAACGGAGAAGAATACGTTTTAAATCTTATTGATACACCCGGGCATGTAGATTTTAGTTATGAAGTGAGTCGTGCTTTGGCGGCTTGCGAAGGCGCTTTATTACTGGTAGATGCTTCGCAGGGAATACAGGCACAAACAATTTCAAATCTATATTTAGCTATAGAGAATAACCTGGAAATTATTCCGGTGATCAATAAGATCGATATGGATGGCGCCATGATCCCGGAAGTGCAGGATCAGATAGTAGAATTGATCGGTTGCAAAGTTGACGATATTTTATTGGCCAGTGGAAAAAGTGGTATCGGTATCGAAGAGATCTTAGCAGCAATCATCAAACGTATACCTGCACCAAAGGGTGATATCAATGCACCATTGCAGGCATTGATATTTGATAGCGTATATAATTCTTTCAGAGGTATCATTGTTTACTATCGCATATTTAATGGCACACTAAAGAAGAATGATAAAATTAAATTCTCTAATACCGGTTTGGAATATGGTGCGGATGAAGTAGGTATTTTGAAATTAGGAATGGAAGCAAAAAGTGAAGTAAGGGCAGGAGATGTGGGCTATATCATTACCGGTATAAAAAATGCCAAAGAAGTAAAAGTAGGTGACACCATTACAACAATGGTGAATGGTTCCACAGAATCCATTAAAGGTTTTCAGGATGTTAAGCCAATGGTATTTGCAGGGATATTTCCTGTAGAAACAGATGCTTTTGAAGAGTTGAGAGATTGTATGGACAAACTTCAATTGAACGATGCGTCTTTAACTTTTGAATTGGAAACATCCCAGGCATTAGGTTTTGGTTTTCGTTGCGGTTTTTTGGGGATGCTCCACATGGAAATTATCCAGGAACGTTTGGAAAGAGAATTCAATCAAACGGTTATAACAACAGTACCCAATGTAAGTTTTACTGCTACCACTTCTAAAGGCGAAGTGATCATTATCAACAATCCAACAGAAATGCCTGATCCAACAAGGATCGAAAAAATAGAAGAACCTTTTATTAGGGCGCAGATCATTACCAAGCCGGATTATATAGGTAATATCATGACGTTGTGCATCGGTAAACGAGGCGTATTGACCAGTCAGCAATATTTAACACCAACAAGGGTTGAGCTCGCGTTTGATATGCCGTTAACAGAGATCGTTTTTGATTTTTATGATAAATTAAAAAGCATTACAAGAGGCTACGCTTCTTTCGATTATCATCCGATAGAATATCGCCCGAGTGATATTGTAAAAATGGATATTTTATTGAACGGAGATAAATTGGACGCCTTAAGTGCTTTGATACACAGAGCCAGGGCACATGAATTCGGAAGAAAATTATGTGAAAAATTAAAAGATCTTTTGCCGCGGCAGCAATTTCAAATTGCGATACAGGCTTCTATCGGTGCAAAGGTTGTTGCAAGAGAAAATATCAGCGCCATACGTAAAGATGTAACCGCTAAATGTTACGGCGGTGATATCAGCCGTAAACGTAAGCTCCTCGAAAAACAAAAAGAAGGTAAAAAAAGAATGAAGCAGATCGGTAATGTGGAAGTGCCGCAGGAAGCGTTTTTAGCGGTTTTGAAGTTGAATGATTGATGCCATTGAAATGATCAAAAAACGATCAGTCAAATTACCAATAATAAATAAAAAGACGAATTCAATACAAATTCGTCTTTTTTATTACATGGCACGTTAATAAATAATTATTGCATGTATCCAAAAAGAACTTAGTTTCGGCGTATAAAAACTAACTATATGAACAAATTATTATTGATTGCGGTTCCCGCAATATTTACGCTAACAGCAACAGCTGGTTTTAGTAAAACAAATTCAACAAATTTATCTGCAGTATCTGCTGACACCACCTTGCCATCGCCATCGGGAGGCATTCATATAATCGACGGTAATAACAGCACCGTAGGTATGGGTGATGTTGACACTAAGATTTTGTTGACAAATACAGATCTAAAAAAATTATTACAAATGGTTGTCAGCAAACAGAGTTCCCCTAAGGATACAATTGTTGGTATCATGCTTATGCAAGGTAGCAATGGAGGATCAGCAGCTATACAAGTAGAGAATTATTTGAATTCGAACGGATTTCGTGTAGGTAGCCATGGACAATCTTTAGGAGAACCTTTTAATGGCGTATCAGTATATAGCGCAGGCGTATTGGGGATACAAGTTATTATTGGCAATATAAATCAATAGAGATATTTCCTTCTTTAAGGTAATATCATATATAATAACAAGAAAATAAAAAAAGACAAATTCAGAAATGAATTTGTCTTTTTTATTACAACAACATCTTCAACTCCAGTCTTGGGATTTGTTTTTTTATTCATACAATAAAATATTTGCTAAGGATAAATGCTTGGTTTATTTTTAGGATCAGACGTAAATCTTTATGAAACATTTTATAACAATCCTGTTAACGCTTTGCGCTTTTTTTGCAGTTGCACAAAAACCCAATAAATACGATAAAATTGTCGACTCTTTTCAAAGAGCGGGAAAAACTGAAAAGCTAATACCATTCTTTCAGAAGGAACTAAAAGCTGCCCCAAACAATGAAAATGTTTTGCGTTGGCTCGGGTATCTCTATATTCAAAACAAACAATTGGACCTTGGAAAAAAGTATTATACAGATGCGCTAGCCATTGATCCTGCGTGTGGTAATTGCTATGCAAATATTGGTATGGCCTATTCTATGAAAAGTGATTATAATAAGGCGCTTGAATGCTATAATAAAGGTTTGGCCATGGATCCGGGCAATGCAATGTTATATGCCCAAAGAGGACAACTAAAAGCATTTTTGGGCGATAGATCGAACGCTTCAGCCGATATGGATGAAGCGATAGAACTGGCTCCAAAAGCTGCTGAATACTATATTCAAAGAGGAAAGTTCAATGAATCAATGGGATATTCTTCTCTTGCTATTTTTGATTTTAATAAAGCTGTAGAGCTGGCCCCTGATAATTACGATGCTTATTTTGAACGTGCGGATCACTATTTCAATAAACAAATGACGCAGGAAGCCTTGCAGGATATAAATATGGCCATTTCTCTTGATAGTAATCAGGAAAAATTATACCTGGGCAGAGCCGCAATTTATGCGAGCCTTACAGAACGTGATCTGGCAATGGCAGATTATGCAAAAGCAGTAAAATTAAATCCTAAAGATTATGGTGCTTATTATAACCGGTCATTCGTCGACTACACACTTGAAGATATGGACGGTTACTGTGTTGATTTATATACTGCTTATGATACGCTTAAAAAATATGGCCCAACAGATTCATTAAAAAATAACCTGGAATATTCAATTGATATTTATTGCGATTCAGGCAAAGCAAGTTATTATTATCAGAGAGGAGTTGCATTTTATAATTTGCAGCAATATGATAAAGCGATTAGGATATACACGGCAGGATTGAAAAAGTTTCCAAAAAATTCAATGATGTTATGTTTTCGGGGTAATGCCTATTTTACGGCAAAGGATTATACACAGGCACTATCAGATTATACTGCTTCTTTTAATAATAAAGAAAATGTTGTTGATGACTATAAGTTAAATCAAAAGCATACAGGGTGGGACCCAACAACACTAGACAAGCAGATAGCTTTGTTTTTTGCAACCGCGCAGCTTTCTATTGCGCAATCTAAGTTTGCATTGGGCGATTACGATTCAGCATTAGTGGCTATCAATACAGCGCTAACGTTAGCACCTGACCTTAAGGATTTTACGACAGAAGATTTTTACAATGTAAGGGGAGATATATTAATGGCGTTAGGGAAATACCAGCAGGCTTTAGATGATTATAATAAAGCGATTGAGATCAATTTTTCATTTTATCAGGCATACGTGAACAGAGCAGTTGCAAAAGTCGATATTGCTAATAACATTACTGTGAGATCTTATTTTGTCAGTGGTGGAACGAATGATCAATCCTTTAATGCGAACTGGACTCTACCCGTTAAATCATCCATAAAAAAATCAGATGCAAATATGGCATCGGCTTTGGCAGATTGTAATAAGGCGATCGTTATTGATCCGAAATCCGGTTATGGATATTATATCCGCGGACAAATAAAAAAACTGTTGCTAAGCGACTATTGTAACGACATCCAAATTGCAAAAGATCTTAATTATCCTGTGGATCCTGAATTATTAAAAGGGTGCGGAAAATAATTTCAAAAAATGTCTCGTGAAAGGAAAGAAAAGATCCCAAACTCCATCGCTGGAATTTGGGATTCTTTCTTTGAATTTATTTATTAAAACTGTTCCAGCTTACTGAAAAAGAAATCGCCTTCGATAGCAGCGTTCTCATCACTGTCACTTCCGTGAACAGCATTTTCACCGATGGATGCAGCGTATAATTTACGGATCGTACCTTCTGCAGCTTGTGCAGGATTGGTAGCGCCGATCAATTTGCGAAAATCTTCTACTGCATTGTCTTTTTCCAGAATGGCAGCTGTTATTGGCCCCTGAGCCATAAAATCTACTAATTCACCGTAGAAAGGCCTTTCTTTATGCACGGCATAGAATTCACCGGCTTTTTCTGTGCTCAGGTGCAGCATTTTCATGGCCACGATCCTGAAACCTGCAGCGTTTATCATACTTAAAATAGCGCCAGTATTGCCCTTGGCGGTCGCATCTGGCTTGATCATCGTGAACGTTCTCTTACTCATCAGTTTGTATTTTTGAGCAGCAAAGATAAGGTGGAATTTAATTAGGCGGTAACCATTTTGTTAATTCCATGATGCCGGTATTTGTCAATTGGCTAATTAAAAGTACTTTTGCCCGCTTTATGCTATCAATCGAACAATTATATCCGCTGCTATCTCAACCAAAAAAGGTAGTCATTACAATGCATCAAAAACCTGATGGTGATGCCATGGGGTCAACTTTGGGGTTGTATCATTTTTTAAAACAGTTAGGGCATAACGTTACCGTTATCTCACCTACCAACTGGCCAAGTTTTTTAAACTGGATGCCGGAATCGAAATCGGTAGTTGATTATGAGGCGCAAACGCAAAAGGCAGACGCTATTATTGATGAGGCAGAATGGATATTTTGTCTTGATTTTAATACGCTTAGTCGCACCAAAAGAATGGAACCTAAGTTAGATGCTTCTAAAGCCGTTCGTATCTTAATTGATCATCACCAGGAACCGCAGGTTGAAAAATTTGCATACGGTGTTAGTGATACCGGTAAAAGCTCTACGGCAGAAATGGTCTATGATTTTATCGTTAATTCTGGCAATGCCGATAAAATAAATATTGCAATAGCAGAATGTTTATATGCAGGTGTAATGACGGATACGGGATCTTTTCGTTTTCCCTCTACTTCTGCAAGTGTACATAGAATGGTGGCAGCGCTTAAAGACAAAGGTTTGCAGCATAGTGATGTGCATGAATCAATATTTGATAACAATTCAGAGAGCCGTTACCGTTTTTTAGGAAACATACTTAGCAACAGACTGGAATTATTTTACGAATACAATACAGCATTAATAGTAATACCGCAAAGCGACCTTATCAAGTTCAATGCAAAAACAGGAGACACCGAAGGATTGGTAAATTATCCGCTGGGCATACAGGGAATAAAATTGGCGGCGATCATTATAGACAGGGGTGAAGAACGTAAAAGCTCTTTTAGAAGTAAAGGCGATTTTGACGTGAACACTTTTGCCAGAAAATATTTTAACGGCGGCGGACATTACAATGCAGCAGGCGGAAACAGCAAAGAACCGCTGGAAGAAGTTGCAGCAAAATTTGTTGCCGCCATGAAAGAGAATAAAGATCAATTAAGTACTTATAAATTTTAAATCAAATCAAATGAACAAAAGAATCACTTATTTATTACTTGCTGTTACAGTATTGTTTGCAGCATGTAAAGGCAAATACAAGCATGCGCCGGATGGATTGGAATATAAGATCATCAGTAAAGAAACGGGTGTAAGAGCAACTACAGGAGATTTTCTTGAATTGAATAATCGTGTTGTATATATCGACAGCCTTCTTTACAGCAGCCGCGATAATGGGATGCCGCAATACGCGTCATATAATCCGGAAGAGTTTCCGCCTGCGTTTAAATTGATATTTGATAAAGTATATGTTGGCGATAGTTTTGTAGTAAGAATATCTACGGATACACTTATCAAAAAAGGCCAGGCGGCTCCTTTTATGAAAAAAGGACAATACATTTATCAATATTTCACGATAATGAACATATTTAAAACTGAAGATCAAAAAGACAGTGCTCAAAAATCTCACTTGGCGGCGTCTAGGGCGATAGCTTATCAAAAGACTATAGCAACAGTTAATAAATTATTAGTTGACAATGCAGATCAATTAAAAGTGGATGATAAAAAATTAACAGATTACATGACTGCAAAACATATCGTTGCTACAAAAGGGCAATGGGGCACTTATGTTTCTATTACTGATCCTGGAGCGGGTGATCTGATCGATAGCAACAGTGTTGTTATGGTTAATTACACAGGTAAAACCTTAGTTGATACTGTATTTGATTCAAATGTTAGTGCTGAATTTGGCCATGTAGGTCCATTTGCAGTTAACATGGGCCAGATAAATGTAATTCCGGGATGGGTAGATGGTTTAAGACAAATGAAAAAAGGAAGTAAAGGAATATTCCTGATCCCTTCATCTTTGGCTTATGGTAAAAAAGGGTCTGGTCCAAAAATTGGCCCTGATGAAAATCTTATTTTTAATGTTGAGGTAGTTGATATCCTTACTGTTGATCAATACAAAGACCAGCAAATGCAGAAACAACAATTAGAAAGAGAACGTCATCAACAAATAATGGATTCTGTAAGAAAAGCGCATCCAAGGCCACAAGGCCAGCTTCAGGGCGGCGCTCCAAATCAATAATAGTTATAGAATAATATAATAAAGTAAAATGCCAGGATCCATTGTCGGATTCTGGCATTTTCTTTTTGATGTGTTTATTTTATCGGATCAATGTGATCGTACCACTCAGTACCTTTTTATAACTCGGGTCATTCACTTTGATCTCATAGGTATAAACGCCCATTGGTAAATTCTGCCCATTTAAAGTTCCATCCCAGGCCGTAAATCCTTTGCACTCGAATACTTTCTTTCCCCAACGGTTATATACCTGTACCTGCATATTCGGGTAGTCTTCACTGTTAGCAATATGCCATATAGGATTTTTACCGTTAGCTGCAAATCCGGATGGTATGTATAAAGGAAGAATATTGCAGATATTAATTGCAATTGGTGTAGATGAAGTGGGGCCTGTTGCCGAACAACCTGTTGTACTGGTATAATTAACCGAAACAGTTTTACTGCCTATCGTATTCAGCCATTCTATTGTTACAGTATTATCTGATGAACTACCGCCCGTTACAATTGAATAATCAGAATTTAAAGTACCTGAATAACTCCATACATAATCTGATTGTCCTGATTGGGTTGTATAAATAACATTGTCGCTTGCACAGGCACTTGCTCCTGGTGGTTCTGTTGTAAAACTTGGTATCGCCATACTATTAACAGTAATTGTTCCCAACGTTGATAATCCGCTTGTATTGCAACTGCTGTTTTGCAAGCCCGTAATTGTTATGGTTGTTGCACCTGCTGTACTTAAATTACCGGATGGTACGGTAAAAGTTCCTGCGTCAGCAGAAAAGACCATCGTTGCCGTTAAATTAGTTGCGGTATTTGGTGCACCGAGATTATAGGTCACCGTGTAAGTAGTAGCAGCCAATGTATTAGAGTTGACCGTTACAGTAGAACCGCTTATACCCATACAGGCAGGTGTTGCTGAAGGTATGGTAAGATTACTTGCATCAGGCCCGATACTTACAGTAGTTGGCGTAGATGTTGTTGCGGTTGCCGCAGTGCAATTAGCCGAATTAGAATAATTAACCGCAACAGTTTTACTACCAGCTGTTAACCATTTTAGTGTTACGGTATTATCTGTATTGGCTCCGCCGGATGTTATAGTGTAATCTACTCCTGCAGTGCCTGGTATTGCCCAAATATAATTTGTTTCGCCTGATTGCGTTGTATAGGTTGCATCGGAATTGATACAGGTAGTAGCTGTTGGTGAAGTCGTAAATGTTGGTGCCGGTAATGCATTTACTGTAGTAGTAGAGCTTGCCGTAGTACTTGGACAACCATCACCACTTGTATAACTAACCGTTACTATTTTACTCGAGCTTGTTAACCAGGTCAATGCTATTGTATTGTCAGATGAAGTACCTCCCGACGCAACAGTATAATCTGTTCCTGCAATACCCGGTATTGTCCATATATAATTTGTTTGGCCGGCTTGTGTTACATACGTTACTGTAGTATTCTGGCAAGCAATGGTGCCAACCGGTGCTGTAAAGCTTGCAGTCAAAGGAGTATTAACTGTTGTTGTGGAAGAAGCAGGTACAGAAGAAGCACAACTGCCAGTGCCGTAATTAACTGTTACTGTTTTACTACCTGCGCTCAGCCATGTTATTGTAACCGTATTATTTGTTGTACCGATACCGCCCGATGTAATGCTATAATCTGTTCCTGCAACACCTGGCACACTCCATACATAATTTGTTTGTGCAGCCTGAGTGGTGTATGTAGCACTGCTGCCTAAACATATACCAGCTGCCGGCATAACCGTAAAAGTAGGCACTAGTATAGAATTGACTGTTATTGTTGAAGAGGCTGGTGTAGCACCGGTGCAAAAAGTAGTGGCGTTGTAATAGTTTACAGTCACTGTTTTTGAGCCACTGGTTAACCAGGTTACTGTAACTGTACTATCGGTAGTGCCAATGCCACCTGATGTAATCGTATAGTCTGTTCCTGATACACCAGGAACGGCCCATGTATAACCTACCTGTCCGGTTTGTGTAGTGTAGGTCGCGCTGCTATTTATACACGCAGGGCTGGAAGGAGCAGTTGTGAAAGTAGGCACAGGCACAGGATCTACAACAGTAGTATTTGTTGCAGCGAGAGCGCCGGGGCATCCGCCACCTGTGTAATTGACGGTTACGGTTTTTGTACCCTGTGTTAGCCAGGTAAGAGATACGAAAGCATTTGTTGTTCCTGTTCCTCCCGATATGATCGTATAATCAACTCCGTTAGTACCTGGAACGCTCCATAGATAATTCGAATTTCCTACCTGTGTAGCATAGGTGACGCTATTACCTACACATATTTCTGCCGGCGGAATTCCTGTATATGTTGGTACAGGCGATGCATTTACCGTTGTAGTAGAAGAAGCAGGCGCAGCACCCAGACAAGAACCAACAGCACTGCTATAATTTACTTTCACTGTTTTGCTGCCTGCTGTTAACCATGTTAGTGTAACCGTGTTATCGGTAGCAGTTCCACCCGAAGTTATAGTGTAAGCAGTGCCGGCTGTACCCGGTATTGTCCATATATAATTTGTTTGTCCGGCTTGTGTCGTATAAGTAGCCGATGTATTATTACAAATGCTCGCTCCCGGTTGAGCTGTAAATGTTGGTGTCGGCAAGGCATTGATTGAAACAACTGCAGATCCTGTCATAGGATTAGTGCAAGCTGTTGCAGTATTAGTTGCCACTACAGTATAGGTACCTGCAGCTGTTTGATTACCAAAACTAATAACAGCTCCAGTGCCTGCAACAGGGGCGCCTGTATTAGTGCCACCTATTTGTAATTGATAGTTTATTCCATTTTGTGAATTATTAAGTCCTACTGGTTCTCCAGCGCCGCCTGCGCAATAAGCTCCTCCGCCTGTTACAGCATAGGTTGTTGGAGTTACACATATAGCTAAAGCTACTGTAGTTGCTGCACCTCCTAATGCTGTAATGCCTGTTGCCGTAATAGTTGTACCTCCCGTATAGCTCGAAGATGGATAGGTCCAGGAAGTCCCATTATATACACCGGCCTCCAATGCCGCGGGCGTAGCAATACCGGTTAAACTTGCAGTGCCGTAAGTAAAAGCGCCAGTGTAATTACCATAGGTACCACTGTTTTTTGTGATGGTCCAAAACCTGTCTGCATAACTGGTTGTTGACAATGCAAAAGAGCCTAGTCCCGGCATACTGGTGAAAGGCCCGGCACTACTTACGGTTATTTCACCGGGTGTGGTAACAGAATTGAATGTTATTGTTGCGGGTGTGTATTTGGTAGCATCCCCGACATCAAAAACATAAGGACTTGTGCCCGTTATGTTTCTTTGTAAATTACCATCTACCCAACCTGTGCTTTGTGATGCATTTGAAACTATCCCTCCAGTAGCCATTGTCAGGGTGTTTGCACCAGTAACAAGTAATCCCTTTGTAAATAAAAGTGAATCATTGACCGTGAGATTTTTTGCCAATACTACATTGGCCGAAGTATTAGCGATAATTAAACTATTGAAAGTTTCACTCGCTAAATTCGTAGTAAAGGTTTGTGTTGTTGAGCCATCAAAATCTACCGTTCCTTTTCCCGTACTAAATGTGCCGCCTGTTTTGGTGAAATTTCCTGTTAAACTCATTACGCCGGATGAATCAGTGATAGTGCCTCCATTTTGAACGATATCACCCGTGACCTGTAGCTTCGTTGCAACACCTGTATAGCCAACATTTAATGAACCATTATTTAATGTTATGCCATTACCAACACTAAATATATTGGTCATGCTATCTAAATCCACATTAGCTCCAGCTCCATTGATCGTTAAACTACCTGTTATTGTAAAAGCGCCGCTGCCACCAATTTTCGACATATTAATGTTACCCCCCGCATTTACGATCATATTGCCTCCAACAGTGAAGGAACCTGTTTGATTTAGTAGCGGGTTTAGATAATAAGCAGGTTGCGTATTATCTGAATAATTTATCCAGTCTAACATTGTTAACGCTGAAGTAGTAAGATTGCCTGCCAAACCGCGAGGTATTGCACCATCATTTCCATTATCCTTATAATTACATATATCGAAATCAGAACCACTATTTATAAATACATTGTAAGGATAACCTTGTGTAACACCAATGGTGGGTGTAGTAGTAAGATCCGCGTTCCATTCCAAACCTCTGTTATTAGGGTTCCCTGCATAACTTAATGTTGAGCCACTCGCATATCTTGGTGAATTAGTTCCTCCAAACCTGATAGAAGAATTAATAAGCAATGTGCCATCAATTAGTGGCGAATTTAATCCTGAAGTAGTGATCGTTGAATTAGTTGAAACGCAGTTAAGATTGTAAAATGTTGTAGGCCCGGTAAGGGAGGCTCCGTTAATAATAAAATTTCCTCCATCAGCGCCGGCGCTTGTTGTAGCCAGGTTTCCTCCAGTGTTTAAAATAGTGCCGTTTACTGTGACCGTTTTGCCATTTAATGATAGGCTCCCTGCCTGTAAATTTATATTTTGAATGGATGAGGTTGCAGCAGTTAACGTAACTACATTTGTTGGGGACGTACCCGTATTATCTATTGTAAGCGATCCTCCTCCATTTATTGTTGTAGGTAATCCACTACCGGTATTTTGATTCGCAACACCATCATACATGTAATTAGCTGAAGAAGGAAAACTACGGCCACCGGTGTTTTCAATGTTTCCCGAAAGAGTAGGGTTGGTTGTTATACCACCAGGATCACCGATCATCAAAAAAGCGCTATTGCTGTTAGCCAATGTAAAGCTACAGGCACCAAAAATAAAATTTGTTGTACAGTTAAGCGTACCGTTTACAGTAACCGAACCGGTAACGGTAATGCTACTCAGCATCGTTAAAGTAGCGCCGGTGTTAACTGTAATAGTAGCACAGGCAGCAGGGATCGTTATACTAACGGGCGAACCGCTATTGATCGTAACAACATCGCCCGCAGTAGGCACTTGTGCCGGTGACCAGGAAGCTGTGCTATTCCAGGCTCCGCCTGCACCTGTAGATTGAATATTAGTAGCGTAGGCAACCTGAAAAATGCTTAGTAAAAAAAAGAAAAGAAACAGTAATGCTTTTCTAACAGAAAAAGTAAAAAGAGTCATAAGCAGTGCAATTAGGTCATTAAAATGCGAGATCGTTAATTAGATTATTATGCTATAAAATTAATCATTATCAGGAAGATATTAACGATATTCCGTGAACAATTTTATCGCCTGTTTGGCTTCCTTTATATCGTGAACCCTGAGAATGGAAGCACCATTCATCAATGCCATAGTATTTACTACCGTTGTTCCGTTCAAGGCTTCCGCAGCCGTTACGCCTAATGTTTTATAAATACTGGCTTTTCTGGAAAGACCCGCTAAAATGGGTTTTTGCAGCATCGAAAAAATATTTAAGTTTTTAAGCAAATGAAAGTTATGTTGAGTGGTCTTGCCAAACCCAAATCCCGGATCAATGATCACATCGGCAATGCCGGCTTTTTTGCATTCATCCGTTTTATGGATAAAAAAATCCAACACATCTTTTACAACATCATCGTATACAGGATCTTTTTGCATCGTATCGGGTGTTCCTTTCATGTGCATGCAGACGTACGGTACTTTTAATGCAGCAACAGTTGAGATCATAGCCACATCCATATTGCCCGCACTTACGTCATTTACGATAGAAGCTCCAGCAGCAATGGCAAGTGCAGCTACCTTGCTATGGTAGGTATCAACAGAAATAACAAGCTGGGGAAAGTGATGATGAAGAGCTTCAATAACAGGTAATACCCGTTTTAATTCTTCGTCTATGCCAATACGTTCGCTATTTGGCCTGGTGCTTTGTCCGCCTACATCCAGTATATCTGCTCCATCAGTAACCATTTTTTCTGCTAAAGTGATAACGCTGCTAAGGCTGTCATTCATACCACCATCATAAAATGAATCGGGCGTAACATTAATGATACCCATTAATAGCGGTTTATCTATTATTAACAATTTTCCTTTGCAGTTAAGTGTATACATCAGTGTAAACGATTAATTTTGAGTTCGACAAAAGTATAAGACATTTATCAAACGATGAACACAATTCAGCAATACGATTCAGCGGTACAATCCTGCAAGGAGATTTTTTTAAAGAAAACAAAAGATTATGGCACTTCCTGGCGTGTTTACAGGATCATTTCTGTTGCCGATCAAATATACATTAAAGCCAAGCGCATTCGTACCATCCAGGAAAAAGGAGCGCAAAAGATCGGGGATGATATCCGTAGTGAGTTCAAGGGAATTTTAAACTATGCGATCATTGGCCTGATACAACTGGGTATTGATAAAGATGAGATAGAAGAATTACCGGTTACCGAAGTGGAAAAATTATACAATGAACAGGCCGGCATCGCTAAAAAATTAATGCTCGATAAAAACCATGATTATGGCGAAGCATGGAGAGAAATGAGCCAGGAAAGTTTTGCAGATCTAACTTTAGCAAAATTATTACGCATTAAACAGATCATTGCCAATAAAGGCGAAACTTTGATCAGTGAAGGGATTGATGCAAATTTTTATGATATCATCAATTATGCTGCATTTGCTTTAATATTGATCGAAGAAGGGAAGCATAAATAGTATGCAATAAAAATAAAGGGTAAAATAAATTATTAATCTTCTCATAACACCCCTTCAGGGAATGGGAATAAATACGAATCATGAAAACAATTGTAAATATTGCGAGAGTTATTGTAGGGCTGCTGTTCATTTTTTCGGGTATTGTAAAAGCGATGGATCCATTAGGACTGGCGTATAAAACACAGGAATTTTTTGAAGCATGGGGTGCAGGCGGTGGTGCGATGGGGTCTGTAATGAACAGTCTGCATGATTTTGCGCTTGCCTTTTCAGTAGTAATGATCACGGTTGAAGTGCTTGCGGGTGTTGCCCTATTGATCGGGTGGAGAAAAAATATCGTAGTGTGGGTGTTGTTTTGGATGACATTGTTTTATACTTTTTTGACAGCCTATTCTTTGTTTACCGGAAATATAAGAGAGTGCGGTTGTTTTGGCAATTGTATTCCGTTAACGGATATGCAAACATTCATTAAGAATCTCGTCTTGCTTGCATTGATCATTATTCTTGTAACAGGAAGAAAACATATCCATCCGCTTTTTCAGGCAATGTCAAATTTCGGTATCGTGGCACTAACAGTAATGGGCGTTGTTTTTTTACAATCACATGTACTGGAGCATTTGCCAGTGATCGATTGCCTGCCATTTAAAAAAGGCAATAATATATTAGCATTGCGTCAAATGCCTGCTGATGCTATACCAGATAAAGTAGAAATTTCTTTTACATATAAAAAAGGGCAGGAAGAAAAAGTGTTTACTTCTCCTCAATATCCAGATTCAACCTGGCAAATTGAGCCAGAAACAAGAAAAGATGTAATTGTTGAAAAAGGGAAAAATAATCAACCTCTTATCAATGATTTTTCTCTGACCGATGTTAACGGTAATGATTCTACCGAAGCCATTTTATCTCAACATGGAAAATATTATTTATTCTTTTTAAATAAATTAGACAGAAGAAATGTTTTTTATTGGATAAAAAGTTTCGTCGATATAAAGAAAAAGGCAAAGGACAACGGTGAAAATATTTATGTCATTACATCAGACAGAGAGAAGGTGGATAGCTTTATGAATGTAAAGCAAAAGTACAATGTGCCGATATATACTGCTGATGTAACGGCCATTAAAACGGCAGCACGTGCAACACCTACCTTGTTTTTAATGGATGGCCCGGTGATTGAAGATAAATGGGGCGCTGCAGATATTGAAAGTGCTTCGAAATGAATTATATCTTTTAAACTATCCTATGAAAAAAAATATTTCCATAATCTTAATTGCAGTTATTTCATTGTTTAGTTGTAGGAAGACTGCCGGTGATAACGGAACTGTTGCTAGTTGCGACGGACTAATAACAGATACATTAGGTACGAACGATAGTGCAAGGATATATATGCCTACAGCTTTTACACCTAATGGCGATGGACTAAATGATATTTGCAGGCCATCTCTAAAAAATATAGATTCCATTTCTTTCACGTTGTACAATACAAATAATGATGTTGTTTTTACTACTACATCATTATTTGAGAGTTGGAAGCCTACGACCATAAGCAGTACGCCCGTAAAATTTTATTATAGGATACAGGCAGTAACAACAGGCAATAGAAAAATTGGTATTTGTGGCAAGTTGTATGAGTTGCCGTGTTTACCTGCAAATATGCTAATCGATAGTTTTAAATTTGAAGATCAAATAGACAATAATGGGTTTGATCTTCCTACAGGTGAGCAATTACAAACTTGTCATTAAAACAAGATTTATTTGAAAGTCATCTATTCAATATTAGTTTTACTAGGCGTTGTGATCCTTGTCTTTATTATGTTTCAGGGATTTGGCGATCCTGCACGCCTGATCGTCGGACAAACAGGCGATAAAAGAACGATGGATAATATCCGTAAAGACCTGTATCTCGATCAACCGAAATGGAAACAATTTGTTTTATATGTAAATGATGTTTCGCCAATTTGTATCCACACGCAAAATGATATCGCCCGAAAAAATTTACATGGTCTATTTATTGGAGGGGATACAAAAATCGGCTTTAAGATCCCTTACCTGGGTAAAAGTTATCAAACCAAAAAAAATGTAGGGGCCATTTTAATGGAAGCATTGCCCGGCACTTTATTGTTAGCAATTGCCGCCATGTTATTCGCGACAATAATAGGCATACTGTTGGGGGTAATTGCAGCAGTAAAAAAAGGAACATGGTTGGATACTTCTGCCGTATTTGCAAGTATTGCGGGTATATCGGCACCTTCTTTTTTTATGGCGATCATCATTGCTTTTTTATTTGGGGTGGTGCTACATCCTATTACAGGATTGAATTTAACGGGCAGCTGGTTTGATATTGATGAAGTAACCGGAGAAAAATACCTGACTTTAAAAAATTTAATTCTGCCGACATTTACACTGGGCATTCGTCCGCTGGCGATCATAACACAACTAACGCGCAGTAGTATGCTGGATGTGTTGAATCAGGATTATATACGCACTGCTTATGCAAAAGGGCTTAGCAAAAACACAGTGATTTTTAAGCATGCTTTACGCAATGCATTGAACCCTGTTATCACTGCCATCACCAGCTGGTTTGCAGAATTATTAGCAGGTGCATTTTTTGTTGAATATATTTTTGGTTGGAAAGGTATCGGAAAAATAACGGTAGACGCGTTAGAGAAATTAGATTATCCTGTAGTTATGGGCGCTGTGTTGGTAAGCGCCTGCATCTTTATTGTGATCAATCTTTTAGCAGACGTATTGTATGGGATGGTGGATCCGAGGGTGCGAATGTAAGCCAAAGTCAAAAGGCAAAAGTGAAAACCCATAAGTTATAAAGTCTCTCTACTTTTTGGTTTTGACTTTTCACTTCTTACTTAATCACCACTTCCGTAATTACTTTTTCTCCCAAGGCTTCATTTACTCTTTCTATTATTTTATCCTTTTGATATAATAGCTCGTTCTTTAGTGGCCCAACGGCTGTATTGATAAATAAAGTTTGATTAATGATTTGAATTTTATCAGTGTACTTCGCAATTGTCTTACCCATTATCTGTTCCCATATTTCTTCAATGCGCATCGCCTGCATACCACTCTTTAAGCGGCTTTGCTGCAGAAATTGTTTAATAGCATCTTGCATTGAAAATTCACCCACGGTAGTAATTGTAAATTGTAAATGATATAAGGGATCATTGCTACTGCAATTTACCATTTACCATTTACAATTTACCATTAAATTGATATGATCTGGTAAGTCGTATCTAATGCTGTCAGCGCCAACTCCAGCCTTTCCTGGTGCGTATCGGTAATAAAGACCTGCCCTTTATTTTCATTACAAACCCAGTGTAATAGATTTTGCATGCGCTCATTGTCCAGCTTTTCAAAAACATCATCTAACAATAGCAATGGAGCAAAGCCCTTTTTTGTTTTTAATAATTCGAATTCTGCCAGCTTAAGCGCAAATAACAAACTCTTTCGTTGTCCCTGTGATGCAATGTTTTTAAATATTTGCCCGTCTAGTTGTATAGTGATATCGTCTTTGTGTACGCCACCATTACTACGTTGTAACAGGAAATCTTTTTCTCTGAATTGATTGATCAATGCCTGAAAATTATTTGCGTTCAGCTGGCTTTCATACTGGAGTGTTACGCTTTCATGGTTATCTGCAATTTGTTTGTAAAATTTTTGTACCAATGGTATCAAAGCTGCCGTAAAATCTTTTCTTTTCGCGTAAATATATTCTCCCGGTTTTATTAACTGTTCATCTAACACTTCTAATAAATGCCAATCTGTTTTTCCTTGTTCAGCAAAGCGTTTTAATAAACTGTTTCTTTGTTGCAGCACTTTGGTGTATTGTATCAATTGTTGCAGGTAATCGGCATCCATCTGGCTTAAGACCGTATCAATGAATTTTCTGCGTTCTTCGCTGGCGCCTGTTATTAATTCAATATCATCCGGAGCGATCATCACACAAGGAAACCTGCCGATATGTTGCGAGAATTTTTCATAAGGAACATCATTCAAAAACAATTCTTTTTTTCCAATACCGCGATGAATGCAAATAACTTTTTGTTCTCCAAAATCACCTTCCAGTCGAAATCCATCTGCTCCAAATAAAATATTCATCGAATCAGATTTGGAGAAATAGCTTTTGGTAAAACTCAGGTAATAAATAGCATCCAAAAGATTTGTCTTGCCTTTCCCGTTAGGTCCGCAAATGCCTACTACTCTTTCAGTAAAATTGAAAGATGTGAGTGAGTAATTTTTGAATTGTGTGGTTATTATTTTGGAAAGGCGCTGCATTATGGCGCAAGTTACTTTAAATCCAAGGCAAAAATTAAAAACCAGAACCCAAAATTGGCGGCCAATTGTAGATATTATACAGTAAATATTCAATATCTAATTTTGCCTTTTTCATTTGAATTTTCCTCTTATCTTTGCCACCTAAAACTTAACTCATTGGCTACAAAGTTTTCTAAAGAAACATACCTCTATTGGTACGAATTAATGCTTTTATTGCGCAGATTTGAGGAAAAAGTCGGCCAATTGTATGGAATGCAAAAAATTCGCGGCTTTTGTCACTTGTATATAGGACAGGAAGCTGTTGCTGCCGGTTGTATGACGGCTACAAATCCTGATGATAAATTTATTACCGCTTACCGCGATCATGCTTTGGCAGTCGCCAAAGGTGTTTCCGCTAAATCCTGTATGGCCGAATTATACGGAAAAGCGACCGGTTGCAGTAAAGGAAAAGGCGGAAGTATGCACTTTTTTGGTGTAGATGTAGGCTTTTTTGGCGGCCATGGAATTGTAGGCGCACAAATTGGTACAGGCGCAGGCCTTGCCTTTGCTGAAAGATACAGAGGTACCAATAATGCAGTGCTTTGCTTTTTTGGCGATGGTGCAGCAAGACAAGGTATGTTGCACGAAACATTCAATATGGCCATGCTTTGGAAATTACCGGTTGTATTTATTTGCGAAAATAATAACTACGCAATGGGTACATCTGTAGCACGTACTACCAATGTATTGGATATTTATAAGATTGCTGACGGATATGAAATGCCTGCTGATAGCGTTGATGGGATGAGTCCTGAAAATGTACACGATGCGGTATTGAAAGCTGTGAACAGGGCAAGAGAAAAAGGCGGTCCGACTTTACTGGAAATTAAAACATACCGTTACAAAGGGCACAGCATGAGTGATCCTCAAAAATACCGTACCAAGGAAGAATTGGAAGAATACAAAGAAAGAGACCCGATCGATCATGTGCTGGCTGTTTTGAAAAAAGACCATAAAGTAACAGATGCCGTTATTGCAGCGATCGACGAAAGAGTAAAGACAGAAGTGGAAGAATGCGTAAAATTTGCAGAAGAAAGTCCTTGGCCGGCTGATGACGAATTATTGAAAGATGTATATGCACAGCAGGATTATCCATTTATTGTAGACTAGTACCATCACTATTTAAACGAACAAATATAAACACAGCGTAATGGAAGAAACACAAGTAATAGAAAAAGCGAAAGATTTTTGGGCTAAATTCAGCAACCAGGTTATTTATATAGGGTCAGCAATTATAATAGTTGGAGCATTGTGGTTGGGATATAGAAACTTTATCCAGGAACCTAAAATGGCTAAGGCCGATGAACTCATTTTTCCTGCTGAAAGCCTTTTTGATAGGATGACGCAATCAGGATTTAATAAAGATTCTATCGACCTGGTATTGAATGGGACAACTGGCCTGACTGGCGTTTTAAAGATATCAACTGTTTATAGCGGAACTCCTGCAGGCGAAAGAGCCCGTTATATTGCTGGCGCTTGTTATCTGCATGAACAGGATTACAACAATGCTGTTAAAGAGCTGAAAGATTTTTCAACGAAAGCTACGCAAATACAAAGCGCCGCATACTCTATGCTTGGAGATGCTTACGCAGAATTAAATAACAATGACGATGCATTTACAGCTTATAAAAAGGCTGCAACAGTAAACGAAAAAGATGACTTCAGTGCATCTGAAGGATTTTTTAAAGCGGCGCTGTTTGCAGAAGCTACCGGTAAAACGTCTGATGCGATCGAATTGTTCCAAAAAGTAAAAGATAATTATCCGAACAGTACCCATGCAAAAGATGTAGATAAATACCTTGCGCAATTGGGTGTATTGAATTAATTATTTTGAATGTTACATTTTAAATGTTGAATTTTTCATTGAGCATTTAAAATACAAAATTTAAAATAGAAATAAATGTCATTAGTAACAACATCAAACCTATATAATACTTCAGGCATCCAGCTTCCATCGGATGCCTATGTAATTATTATACGTACCGAATGGAACGCAGGTATTGTTAATAAATTAGATGAGGGTTGCAGAAAAATATTGTGGGAAAACAAGATACAGTCTAAAACAATTACTGTTCCCGGAGCTTTTGAAATTCCTTTCACTATCAAAAGAGTGTGGGAAGCACATAAAAATAAAGCAGATAAACCCTATGCATTTATTGCGTTGGGTTGTGTGATCAAAGGAGATACCCCTCATTTTGATTATGTGTGCAAAGCTGTTACTGATGGGGTATTACATTTAAATTTATCATTACCCGTACCGACAATTTTTGGTGTTTTGACCGTAGATAATCAGCAACAGGCAGAAGACAGGATAGGAGGCAAAAATGGCCACAAAGGCGAAGAAGCCGCTATCACTGCATTAAAGATGATACAATTGTCCCTGCATCCATAAGTTTACTATAGACTGTAAGTAATTCAATTAGCTGTCCATAACTTAAAACTTACAACTCAGAACTTATATCTTTTACACATGAAGGTTCATTTATTTATACCATGTTTTGTAGACCAGCTTTATCCGCAAACAGCTTTTAATATGGTCAAGGTTTTGGAAAAAGCCTGCTGCGATGTGTATTATAATACCAATCAAACCTGTTGCGGACAACCAGCCTTTAACGCGGGTTTTTGGGAAGAGGCCAAAGCCGTGTGTAATAAATTCGTAAAAGATTTTGAAGGAGCTGATTATATTGTTGCGCCAAGTGCCAGCTGCGTTGGTTTTGTAAGGAATTATTATGTAAAATTATTAGAAGAATCTCCCGACGATACCCGAATAAAAAACCTAAGTAAGAATATTTACGAATTCTCCGAATTTTTGACTGATGTGCTGAAGATAGAAAATTATGGGGCAGAACTCAATGTGAAAGCTACTTATCATGACAGCTGCGCGGCGCTGAGAGAATGTAAAATTAAAGAAGCTCCCCGTAAATTATTAAGCTGGGTAAAAGGGTTGGAGCTGGTTGAAATGAATGATGTAGAAACCTGCTGCGGTTTTGGTGGAACATTTTCTGTAAAATTCGATGCCATTTCGATCGGTATGGCCGATCAAAAGGTTACCAATGCACTGGCCACTGGTGCAGAATATATCATTTCTACAGACCTTAGCTGCCTGATGCACATTGATGGATACATTAAAAATAAAAACCTCCCGTTGAAAACAATGCATATCGCAGACGTATTGGCAAATGGGTGGGAGTAAGTTTACTTCATCGTTACTATTTCATATTTCGTAAAGCCTTTATTGTATTGAATCTTAACTTGCAGTTAAGAAAATTATTTCCTTTTAAAAGATATTTTTGTAATTACACAAAATTGTAAAAAATGAAAAAGAATGCCTTAGCGACTATTTGTCTGGTTACGGCCTTTTTTTTTGTTGATAGCAATGTTGCAACTGCACAAAATGTAGTAGATGCTCTTCAGAAAACAAATAATAACAACTCCCCGAAATTAAAAGTCAGGCAAAATAATTTTACTTCTTTTACGGCTAGCTATAAAACACCCAATGAAAAATGGCTGGCGAATAATAAAACATATACAGATCATCCTGATGCGGGTTTTATAACGACCAATGATCCCGGCCCGAATGCGATTGAAATTATTTCAAAACGTACAAGCGATAGCAGGTATTTTATTGATGCAGATACAACCTCCAAATTCTATATCATTAAAGCAAGCGATGCTATCAATTACGAGAAAAACGGGCAATGGCTCAGTATTGATAAACGTTTGATGCCCACAAAAACGAAAGGAATATTTGAGGCCAGCCACCAGCAGGAGCCTGTTGGTTTTGATATCAATAAAAAAGCGGCGTACATAAAAACTTTTCATGGAACTGTTTATTTTAATCAGTGGCAACTGATAGGAGAGAATAAAGATGGCCAAACAGTTTTGGCAAGAGCGGATTGGTCCAATTTATCAGCAGGGGATGATGGCATAAAGATCACTAATATTTTTCCGGGTATCAATGCAGAGATGATCGTTGAGAAAGGATCCATAGAAACGAATTTTGTTATCAGTAAAGATCAATTCCCTGCATATCAGCGATTGATCTTTACTGATGAGTACACAACTGATATTCCTGGCAAATTGCTGTTGAAAGAAGCACAGAATGATATTGATCTTTCTGTCGACAAAAAGACAATAGTGCATATCAAGAAAGCAGTAATGTATGCCGAAAAAGATCCTGCTGCAATGTATCAATCCTTAGTATATAAGACAGGTCAAAATCATTTATCTGTATCGATAGATTCGGAAAGCTTACATAAAATATTGCTGGAAGGTAATATAATTGTTGACCCTTTGGTTTCAGCCAGTGATAGTATCAGTACTGCCAGTATTAATGTAACGGGTTCCTACACCGGTTGTGGCACACCTAATCCTGCGCAAACGTGCGATTATGGATTGAATGTGCAAACGCCGCCAAAAGCTACTTTGACCAGGATAGCTTTTCAATTTGGTTACGTAACAATATCTCCTCTTCCTGTAGCTGATGCGGGTATATATACAAAACTTGGGAGCTGTATTGAAGGTCCGATCAGTGTGGCAGATACAGGCACTAATAAAACAGAGTCTGGTACCGGCAGCACAGAAGGCCAATGGTATGATCTACCTACTTTAATACCTTGCCTTCCTGCGCCTTCTTGTTTTACACAGATTGCTTCTGTCCATCTTTTGTTTTATAATACTTCTTGTGGTGCACTTGCATTTTGTACCGATTCATATGCTAAGGCAGAGGAGGCATTTCAGGTGTTGATAGAAGGACACACGTTGGAAATAGATTCTACAGCCAACCATGCTATTTCGGCTTCTGTCACGACAATATGCAAGGGAAGCCCCACTACGTTATTATCCAGGGCACGGTATGGCGTGCCTCCTTATACCTATAACTGGAGCGATGGCTCGGTTGGAGATAGTATTGTTGTAAGTCCTGCTGCAACTACAAAATACAGGGTGACCATTACCGACCAATGCAGCAATGTTGTTGATACAGCTATAACCATAGTTGTTAATGATCCTGTTACACCGGCTGTGGTTATTACGACTCCCTCTACAACTGTTTGCCAGGTAGCGACAGCAACTTTTACGGCTACACCAACTAACGGAGGTACTGCGCCAGCGTATCAATGGAAATTAAACGGGGCCAATGTCGGCACGAATAGCAATACCTATTCAAATAATAATTGGGTCAATGGAGATGTGGTAAGTTGCGTACTAACAAGTAGCGATACCTGCGTTACTACAAGTATTGCCAATAGCAACACGATCACTTTGACGGTTATTACTGCTGCAACACCCACAGCAAATATCACCGTATCACAGAATAATTTTTGCGCCGGTACGAATGTAACTTTTACTGTGGCAACAACCAATGTGGGAGCTTCGCCAACGTATCAATGGCTGCTAAATGGTGCGCCAACCGGTAGTAATGCTGCTACGTATACTACCAACTCATTGGCCAACAATGATCAGGTTAGTTGTGTTGTTACAGTCAGCAGTACAGGTTGCTATCTGGCCCCTGATGTAACATCCAATGTTATTACGATGGTGGTGTATAGCCTTCCTGTCATTTCATTTACCGATAACAATATAATCATTGCCAAATACGATAGCGCCCAAATAAACACATCTGTGATCGGAACTATTTCAAGTTTTTCATGGACACCAACCGCTTCTTTAATTGATGCGACAAACTTATCGCCTATAGCAGATCCATCGGTAAGTACTACATATCAGTTAAGCGTTACAACAACGAATAATTGTACAGATAGCAGTGATGTTATTGTTCAGGTGTACGACAAAATATTTATTCCCAATGCATTTGCGCCGGATGGGAAAAATAATATTTTCAGAATTCCACAGAGTATCATATTTACCCTTGAGAATTTTTCTGTCTATGACAGATGGGGTAATCGGGTTTTTATGACCAGTGATAGAACAAAAGGATGGGACGGGCGTATCGACGGACAAAATGCTTCTGCAGGAAATTATGTGTATGTGATCTCCGGTTCTGATCCGCGAGGTAAAGTCCTTGTAAAAGGAACCGTGCTGTTGTTGCGTTGATCTATTGATTGAAATCAAATAAGGTAGCCGTAAAAATCCCATGTTCACGCCCTTTAAAAATTACGCGCCATTCACCGTTGTATCGTAATAAAGATGGGACAAGGTATGCTCCGAAATGTGTTAGTTCAACCTGCATCTGCACATTAAAATCGTATACACCTGCATCATAGCTTAAAGTATAATTTCTAGCCAACACTTCAAAGGTGGTAGCATCAAACCAGGTGGTCATTTCATCGATCACTACATCATCTTTATGATCGGGTTTTACTTTTATTGAAAAGATATAACAGCTTGTATTATTACGCTGGCCCATATCAATACTCATGTCATAGTTGCCGGACATATCATCATCGAAGATCGCTGTCTTGTTGGAAATGAAAGGAAGGCCATTTATCTTTTTACCGGGATTGAAGAATAGTATTTCCAATTGCTTTTTATGTTTTTCTATACCAGATACATTTTCTGTTGAAATATCTTTTCCGGCAACAATATTATTTTCTCCGCAAATAGTTCCTTGTGCAAAAAAAAGTGATGCATATAATTCTGCCGTGTAATAATTGTATTGGTGGTTTTCGGTATAAAAATCACCGGTAGCCTGTTCATTTATTATTTGTGTACTTCGACAATTATTCAACTCAATTTGTTTGGTCTTGCTGTAGAGTGATGCTTTGGTTTCGCCGCTTTTATTCAACATTCTGATATCATTCAATGATGTGTAGCCAAGCACATCCAGGTTGCGGAATGCTTTATTAAAAGTAGTATCATTTTTAACCCTGTTGATAAAAGCTGAGATATCTAATTTGGAATTGATAACAACTTCAGATAGTAAAACGGATTTGCTGCCAATAAAAACAGTGCTGTCTTTTGCCTGTTGCGCATAGATACTAACAGAAATAAAACAACAAAAAAAAGCAGGTATGATCTTTTTCATCATACCTGCAATATAGTTATAAGTCAAAATTTAAAAGTTAGAACCAAAAAGTAAAAAAGAAAACTATGGCCAGAAACCAACTGTTCAACTTTTGGGTTTTAACTTATAAATCATTTTGGAAATATCATTCTATAATCAACTTTTACTTTGCCTTTGGAGATGTCATCCAGCTTCCTTTTGATCAGTGTACGTTTTAAAGGCTTTAAATAATCAATGAATAGTTTGCCCTCAATATGGTCATATTCGTGCAAGATCACCCGGGCTGTTATGCCTTTGAATGTTTTGGTAAAGGGCTGAAAATTTTCATCTACATAAGATAAGGTAACCTGCTCGCTTCTATAAACATCTTCGCGTATCTTAGGAATGCTTAAGCAGCCTTCGTTGTACGCCCATTCATCGCCTTCTAATTTAGTAATATGCGCATTGATGAAAACGCCTTTGAATCCTGTGTCTCCCGGGTATTCTTTTTCTTCGCCGTCTTCCATATTATTGAATATCTGTATGCTGTCCATTACAAATAAACGGATATCCTTATTGATCTGCGGTGCGGCAATACCTACGCCATTGCTGTTGTACATGGTATCCCACATATCAGCGATCAATTTTTGCAGATCAGGATAATCAGCTGAGATATCTTTGCAAGCTTTTCGTAAAACCGGTGCACCGTACGCTACTATTGGAAGAATCATAAAAATAAAATAATTGGCAAATTTATGAAAACAGCGGGAGATTTCCTTTAGAAGTTTGAGGTGCTTCTCATGTATTCTTGCAGTATAATAGTGGCTGCAATGACGTCTACATTACCTTTAACGCGACGGTCTTTTTTCTTCATGCCCATTTCCAGCATAGCATCTTTTGCCATTTTAGAAGTGTAGCGTTCATCCACTGTTTTAAGAGGTATTGTGGGAAATTCTTTTTGTATCTTTTTGATAGCAGCTTCAACGAGAGGAGTACCATGCGTATCGCTTTCATCCCAGTTCTTGGGTAAACCTATAATGATGAGCTCTACTGTTTCTTCGGATAAATATTTTTTTAAGAAGGGTATCAGCTCTTTTGAATCGATCGTGAGTAAACCGGTAGCAATAATTTGTAACGGATCTGTTACAGCAATGCCTGTTCTTTTTCCTCCGTAATCAATGGCTATTATTCTCGGCATGATTAACGGTTGATGAAAATATCTAGTAAAACAAATACCGCAAATACAACTGAGGCTATTCCATTGGCTGTCATAAATGCCAGATTAACTTTCCTGAGATCGGTCGGTTTTACAATAGAATGCTGATAGATAAGCATGCCAATAAATACAGTAACACCTAACCAATAGGCCCAGCTAAAATGGCCATGTATACCTGCAAATACAACGCAGGCAGCAGCCAATAAATGCAATAACTCAGATACTCTCAGAGCATTTGCTTTGCCTACTGCAGCAGGTATAGAATGCAGTTGATGTTCTTTATCAAAAGCTTCATCTTGCAACGCATAAATAATATCAAAACCACTTACCCAAAATAGAACGGTAAAAGAAAATAACACGGGCAACAGATCAAAGTGCCCCGTTACAGCAATATAGGCACCAATAGGAGCCAGGCTCAAACCAACACCCAATACCAAATGGCACAACGATGTGAAACGTTTTGTATAGCTATAAAATAAAATAACAAACAAAGCAACGGGTGATAAAGCCATGCACAATGGATTGATAAAAAAACATGTCACTATAAAAAGTATCGAAGATCCAATTGTAAACAATAATGCATTTTTGCTTGTGATGATTCCTGCAGGAATTTCTCTGATCGCTGTGCGCGGATTCAATGCATCATATTTCGCATCTAACCAGCGGTTGAATGCCATCGCCGCACTGCGTGCCGTTACCATGCAGATCAATACCAAAACAAATTTTATTATTAATTCGTTGAGCGATTGAGGGGCGGTTAAAGAAAACCTACCTAAGAAAAACCCGATCATTGCAAAGGGTAATGCAAAAATGGTATGACTAAACTTTACAAGCGATAAATAATTTTTTATAGTAGTTGCTGCCATGATATAATTTTAAGCAATTTAATTAATGTTCAATTCTTTTTTCTAAGCATTTCACGCAAAGTAATATAAGAAGCAAAGTAGCAAAGATCACCTTAGCGACTTAAATATCTTTGCGCCTTTGCGTGAAATTTTATAAATGCTAATTAATTTTATTTCTAACGATCTCCCACAAAACAATTCCTGCTGCTACCGAGATATTTAAAGAATGTTTCATACCTAATTGAGGTATTTCTATACAGCCATCGCACAATGCAATCACTTCCTGTTGAACGCCTTCTACTTCGTTGCCGAAAACAACCGCAGTTTTTTCATCGGCACGTATGCTAAAGTTTTCTAAAGAGATGCTGCTTTCTACTTGTTCAATAGCGTATACTTTATAGCCGTTTTGCTGTAATGCTGTAACAGCTTCAACTGTTGTTTCGAAATGTTTCCAGCTTACGGTTTCTGTGGCGCCTAAAGCTGTTTTATTAATATCCCTGTGGGGTGGCTGGGCCGTATAACCGCATAAATAAATAGCTTCTAATAAAAAAGCATCTGCCGTACGAAAAACGCTGCCAACATTGTGCATGCTGCGGATATTGTCCATCACCACTATTACCGGTATCTTTTCTGACCGTTTAAACTCATCCACCGACTTGCGGTTTAGCTCATCCATGGTTAATTTTCGCATCTCCCAAAATTATAGGCAAAAGTAATTCACATTGGGGAGAAATGGGGTTTATTAAAGTTGATAAAACCATATTTTTGTAGCTTATGGCCAAGGCAACCGGGGAAACTCCATTAATGCAACAACATAGTGCTATCAAGGCACGCTATCCAGATGCTATTTTACTATTTAGGGTAGGCGATTTTTATGAAACTTTTGGTCAGGATGCTGTTAACGCATCGGCAGTATTGGGCATCACATTAACCAAAAGAAATAATGGCAATGCAGATTCTTCTCAGCTGGCAGGATTCCCTCATCATTCTTTAGATACTTATTTACATAAATTAGTGAAGGCTGGTTATCGCGTAGCCATCTGCGATCAATTAGAAAATCCTAAAGATGTAAAAGGAATTGTAAAACGCGGCGTAACCGAATTGGTGACGCCAGGTGTTGCTACCAGCGATAAATTATTAGAGCATAATAAAAATAATTTTTTAGCGGGTTTACATTTTAATGAAAATAAAATAGGTATTGCTTTTTTAGATATCAGTACCGGAGAATTTTTTCTGGCCGAAGGCGATAAAGAATACGCTGATAAATTATTACAAAGCTTACAGCCGGCAGAAGTTATTTTTCAGCGTAACCAGCAGAAAAATTTCAAAGAAACCTTCGGCTCTAAATTTTTTACCTACACTTTAGATGAATGGATCTTTGCAGATGCATATGCAACTGAAAGCTTATTAAAACATTTTGGCACACATAGCTTAAAAGGTTTTGGCGTAGAAGGGATGTTTGCAGGCATTGTTGCTGCCGGTGCAATATTGCATTATTTAAAAGATACAGAACATCCTAATCTAGGACATATCACTTCTATTCAAAGGATCGATAGGGAAGAACATTTATGGATGGATCGCTTCACTATCCGCAACCTTGAATTATTTGGCGGAGCCGAAGGGAGCAACACTTTATTGAAAGTGATAGATAATACGGTCTCACCAATGGGCGCACGTATGTTGAAACGCTGGATGGTATTACCGTTGAATAATATCATCAAGATCAACGAACGTTTAAACACGGTTGAATTTTTGATAAAAGAAGTAGACGTTAGAACGCAGATAGCGGCACATGTTAAACAGGCCGGTGATATTGAAAGACTGGTGAGTAAAGTGCCACTGAAAAAAGTGAACCCGCGCGAAGTATTACAAATTGCCAAAGGCTTACAACAGGTAGATGCGATCAAAACCATTTGCGCATCTATTGGCAATGATTATTTAAAACGTTTGGGTGATTCTTTAAACCCCTGCAAATTAATTTTAGAAAGGATTAGTAAGGAGATCAATGAAAACCCTCCGGCTTTAGCCAATAAAGGCGGCGTGATCGCAATGGGCATCAATGAAGAATTAGATGAGCTAAGAAAAATATCAAGCGGCGGTAAAGATTATTTGTTAGAGCTGCAACAAAAGGAAGCACAGGCAACAGGTATTTCTTCTTTGAAAATAAGCTTCAACAATGTGTTTGGTTATTATTTGGAAGTGACCAATATGCACAAGCCTAAAGTTCCTGAAACATGGATACGTAAACAAACACTGGCAAATGCAGAACGCTATATCACACCGGAATTAAAAGTCTACGAAGAAAAAATACTCGGCGCAGAAGATAAAATATTGCAGATTGAATTGCAGCTGTTTGAAAAGCTGTTGAATGAATTGCAGGATTATATCGCGCCCATGCAGATCAATGGGAATGTTTTAGCAACATTAGATTGCCTGACTTGCTTTGCCAACAACGCGCTTCATTTCAATTATAAAAAACCATCGATCAGTGATGGTAATATATTAGACCTGAGAGATAGCAGGCACCCTGTGATCGAAAGAAATCTGCTGGTAGGCGAATCATATATTTCCAACGATATTTTTCTCGATCCTGAAACGCAGCAGATCATTATTTTGACCGGTCCGAATATGAGCGGTAAGAGTGCGATCCTTCGCCAGACTGCCCTAATCACGTTGATGGCGCATATGGGTAGCTTTGTGCCGGCATCGGATGCAAAAATTCCGCTGACAGATAAAATATTTACAAGGGTAGGAGCATCAGATAATTTAAGTGGTGGCGAAAGTACATTCATGGTAGAGATGAATGAAACTGCTAGTATTATCAATAACATTACTTCCCGAAGTTTGATATTATTAGATGAAATAGGAAGAGGAACATCGACTTATGATGGTATCTCTATCGCCTGGAGTATTGTTGAATATTTACACAAAAGCCAATACTCACCCAAAACATTATTCGCCACGCATTACCACGAGTTGAATGAACTCGAAAACAAATTTGAAGGCGTAAAAAATTATCATGTTACTAATAAAGAAGTAGGTAATAAAATTATCTTCTTACGTAAGCTGGCTCCGGGCGGCAGCACACATAGCTTTGGTATTCATGTTGCCCGTATGGCCGGTATGCCACCATCATTGATCGATAGGGCCAATGAAATTTTAGTTCAATTGGAAGAAACGCATGTAGGCAGTCCGATCGAAGATACCGTGAAACAAATCGCCGCGCCGAAAATGCAGCTTAGCATTTTTGATGCCCATTCAGCTACTTTTGATGAGATAAGAAAATTATTAGAAAGCACAGATATTAATCGGTTAACGCCGGTTGAGGCGCTGCTGAAATTGCAGGAAATCAAAGGATTTTTGAAGTAATAAGGAAATGTTCAATGCTCAATATTCAATGTTCAATTCTCAATTATAAAACTCCTTACTATTTGAAGTTCATCAGTTGAACATTGAATATTGAGCGTTGATAATTGAACATTAAAAAAATAACCCACGAAATTTCGCGGGTTATTTTTTTAATAATATCTGGTAATATTTACCATTTATAATTTACCATTTACAATTAGTTCCTATCTCTGCTATAGGTTCTTTTTCTTCCTTCGCCGCTACCACCACGATGTTCTCCGCCTCCTCGGTTTTCACCACCACGATCTCCGCCTGGTTTAAACCCACCGTCAGCTTCATTCATTCTGATTGAGCGGCCACTATGTTTTTTGCCATCCAATGCACTGATCATTTTTGCTGCAGAGCCTTTATCAACTTCTACCCAACTATTCATTTCTTTCATGTCAACACGGCCAAGCACTTCTTTTTTTAGATTGCTTTCATCCAAAATGAATTGTAAGAAATTCGCTTTGTAAAAACCGTCTTTCGTTCCAAGGTTGATGAACAATCTTGTATAACCGTTATCGCGTTGGTTGAAATTGCTTCTTTCTTTTCTGCTATCATTATCTCTCGGAGCAAAATTGCCATCCCTGCTATCTCTGGCCGGAGCACGCATATTTGTATTCAGGTCCTGCGCATTTTCGTAATATTTCAAGAAATGATCGAACTCTAATGAAGCAACTCTTTGTAAAATTTCTTCTTTAGTGATGTCCTTGAATTTTTCCTGAAGATCAGGCATATAAGTTTCGTAATCGCCGTTAGATACATCGGCCGACATTAATTTATCCATGAAATGGAAAAATTGTTTGCGACAAACTTCTTTACCGCTTGGTACGTCTATTTTATGGAACTGAGAGTTAACCATTCTTTCCAATTGCTTGATCTTGAATGTTTCTCTTGAATGACAAATTGATAAACAGATACCTGTTTTACCGGCACGAGCCGTACGGCCACTTCTGTGTGTGTAGACTTCAATATCATCAGGTAATTCGTAATTGATAACGTGCGAAATTCCATCAACATCAATACCACGAGCCGCAACATCCGTTGCGATCAATAGCTGTAAATGTTTTTGACGAAAGCGGCCCATTACTTTATCACGTTGTTGCTGGGTTAGATCACCATGCAATGCTTCGATCTCGTATCCTTCTCTTGTTAATTTTTCTGCTATATCCTGTGCATCTAATTTGGTACGGGTAAAAATGATACCATACATGCCCGGATTAAAATCGATCACTCTTTTTAATGCTTCGTAACGCTGGTGTGCTGCAACGGTCATGAATTGATGATCGATATTTGCGTTACCGCTGTTCTTTTTACCAACTGTGATTTCTTTAGGATTTTCCATGAAGTTCTTAGCGATCGCTCTAACTTCAGGTGGCATTGTTGCGCTGAACAACCAAATGCTTTCTCTGTTGATCGTGTTCTTCAATACAAAATCAATATCATCTCTAAAGCCCATGTTCAACATTTCATCGGCTTCATCTAATACTACATATTTTACTTTTTGAAGATCGATCGCTTTACGTTCGATCAGATCAATTAATCTACCCGGTGTTGCAATAACAATATGCACCCCTTTTCTAAGATTCTTGATCTGCATCATGATCGATGTACCACCATAAACCGCTTCTGTATAAACACCTTTAGTGTGTTTCATAAAGATCATCAGGTCATTGGTTATTTGCAAACACAATTCTCTTGTCGGACAAACGATCAACGCTTGCGGATGTCTTTGTGCAGGATCTATTAAATGTAATAACGGTAAACCAAATGCGGCAGTCTTACCTGTACCGGTTTGTGCTAATCCAACGAAATCTGTTGTTCCTGATAATAAAACCGGGATAGCTTGTTCCTGAATGGGGGTGGGGTTTTCGAAACCTAGATCGGTTATCGCTTGTACTAATTGTTCGTTTAAGCCTAAGGCTTGAAATGCGTTCATGTAAAATGTTTTAATGTTTACATGATAGCCACTTACCTGTTGTTAATTTGGGAAAACACCTTTAAACTGAATTAAAGTATCAAAATCAAAACTAATTCCAACAGCCATTAAGGCTCTTCATGCAATACTCGTAAATAAATAATTCCCGCAAAGGTAAGCTTTTTTTGTGGTAAAACCCAATAAGCTTAAAAGTAACGTAGATTTAATAGGGTACGGATTTTTTATTTTATCAAAAAGCCAAACAATATTTTTCTCTTTTTGATCATCATCCAGACAATAAATATTAAGACAAAAACAAACCAGATATTCGTAACGGCAACAATTGCATCGATACAAAAATCCCATCCGTTTTCAAATGCGGCAGACATGCGGCTAATAAAAGACGGCGTATGCATTGAAGCAATATTGGTGTTGGGTACAATAGATTTTACAATCGAAGGATCCTGACTTAAAGTAATATTTACCTGGCTGTATTTTACCTGATCGTTCAATTTAATATTATCGATCACTGTCGCGTTTCCCTGAATGTCATTTTCTAAAATATTTTTTTGAACCGCATCTACCTGGTTTAATTTATGGGGTTCATTGTCGGTATGCGCCTGCATTTTTTCTGTATACTTATTTTGCGCGTTTATATCCATTTCATTGCCCAATATTTTTAAGCTCACATCTTCTACCGCGATATCGCGTGTATGTAGAAAGCCGATTTTTTGTTGTATCAATTGCATCATACTATCCAGTTCTTCGGCAGGTACAAAAATTGTAATCACGTTTGTTGTATTGTAAGTCGATACTTCACACAATGAATCTTTTGAATAAGGAAACTGTTGGGTGTTGGTGATCTCATTTTTTAAAACGGCATTTGTTGTATAGCCGTTCATTTGTTTAACGATCTTATCAATTTCATACGCTGTTTTTTCAACAGCGCTTACTTTAAAATCGTAATTGACAGTTTTGGTTAATTTTCGCTGAATACTATTGCCATATAGCATATTGGGCACTCGTGTATCAATAGTGTTTGGGTCAACAATAGTTTGAGAATCCGGGGAGGAACTAATATTGGTTGAGTCTTCCACAGATTCGGTAGTTGCTGTATAAGGGCTCGAGCCCCTTCCGCAGGAAGACATAAGAATAGCAGCGGCTATAAAAGCCGTAATCGTAAGTTTCATAAACAGGAATTTAAATTGTGAAAATTGGTTGGTTATGCATTTATTCCCGAAACGTTAATAGGTAACTGTTACAGAAGTATAAAGAAATGTGAAAAAGATAATTCTATCTTTATTGTAGTGGCATAAACTTTGTTCTTTTTATTTGGTCTATGTATAATAACATGGCTGTAACAATCTAAATTTATACTGGTACGGTTTGTTATATTATCTTTAGACCAATAAAATAAACTTATGAAAAAGATTCTTTGTTCAACGATCATCGTAGTATTTGCATTTTCTGCGGCCTATTCTCAATCATTTGATTTTGGCATAAAAGCGGGCGCCAATATTAACAAGATATCAGGCGAAGCTTTTAGTAATGAATTTAGCTTTGGTTATCATGCAGGTGCTTTTGCAAATATTAGCTTAGGGAAACATTGGGCCCTTCAACCGGAAGTATTATTCAGCCAGGTGAATGTGGATACGGCTACCAGTACTGATGCTATTTATAATCCCGATCTTAATAAAATATCGCATATCAATTTAAGTTACCTGAGCATTCCGTTGTTATTGGAGTATAAATTGTCAAAAGGAATTGCATTACAGGCTGGCCCGCAATACAGTATCTTATTAAACCCTGGCGACAGCTATCAACAAAACGGACAAAATGCTTTTAAGATGGGAGATTTTAGTTTGTTAGGCGGCCTGGAAATAAAGATTCGTAGCGTTCATGTATACGGCCGCTATGCCGTTGGCTTAAGTAATATACATGATATAGCAAACGAAGATCAATGGAAGAGTCAGAGTATCCAGGTAGGATTAGGACTTAGCTTATTTTAATTTAAGGACGAATAATATCATAACTGCCATCCGGGTTCCATTGGATGATAGCAGATGGCGTGGCGATCACCGAATCATCCTGGCGATAGTTTACGACATAATCAACCCCGTCTTTTATCAGGATATCGATATCGGAAAATATTTGTGGTGGCGGATAACCGGAAACGTTAGCAGAAGTAGATACGATAGGTTTTTTAAAACGTTTGATCAGATGGTTGCAAAATGTTTCCTCAACGATTCTAATAGCGATTGTTCCATTTTTGTTGATCAGATTTTCCGCTAATCCGATCGCACCGTTATAAATAACCGTAGTAGGTTTCTCCACTTCGCTTAAAAATTCAAATACGCCCAGGTCGGGCTGCGCTACATAATGGAGAATATCTCTTTGTTCTGCCAGCAAAACGATCATACTTTTTTCATCAGACCGTTTTTTTAATTGATAGATCTTTGCTACGGCTTCTTCGTTCGTTGCATCACAGCCTATACCCCAGATCGTATCCGTAGGATATAAAATAAGTCCGCCGGTTTTTAATACCTGGAGGCAAGTTTCGATATCTTTTGTAAAATCGATCATAGTATTTTTTGATAGACCTGCATGATGCTATCAGCATGTTTTTGTGTGGTGAATTTTTGTGCCTGTGCAAATCCTTTTTTACGCATTGCAGTAACAAGCTCGCTGTCAGTTGAAATTTGCAGCATGTGCGCAGCCAACGTTGCATGATCATGCGGAGAGAAATACAGGGCCGCATCACCGCCAACTTCAGGCAGGGAAGATGTATTGCTACTGATAACCGGTAGGCCGCTGCACAATGCTTCTAACAATGGCGCGCCAAAACCTTCGAATATAGATGGATAAACTAATGCAAGTGCTTGCTGATATATAGCAGGAAAATCGGCTGCTGTAGTGAAATTGCTTTCTTTTGATTGCGGCAATTCATTTAGAAATATCAATCTGTCGGAGATACCATTTGTAGACATAAATTTTTTGGCCTCTTCTTTTTCTTTTTTGCCGTTGCCAATAATTACCAGCGGAACGGTTGTTGCATCTTTCAATAATACCAATGCTTTACAAACAGCAATTAAATTTTTTCTCCCGGTAATGGAACTTACAAAAAGAAAATAAGTATCAGGCAGGTTGTATCTTTTTTTTATAGCATTTTTTTCTGCTTCACCCACTACTCTTTGAAAAATAGGATTGCAACTTTGATAACAGATTGAAATTTTATTTTCATCAACACCATAAAAATGCATCAGGTCATTTTTTGTCTGCTGACTAATGGCAATAACGGCATTCGCGTGTTTGCAGGCATGTTTTATTTTCCATCGGCTTACATAACGAACATCGAGCGTATAGGTTTCAGGATAACGCTCATAAATAAGATCATGCACCGTTACCACAGTCTTTACAGTAGTATGTTCTATGCCGTTCGGAATTTCATTGCTCACGCCGTGAAATATATCTGTCTTATTATTGACGATCTCTTTTAACATGCCCTTCCTGCGCCATAAGCCGGGGAAACGTTTGCCTAATGAAGTTTGCGGGGCAATTACTTTTACGTTTTGAAAAGCAGTGACATCAAACAGGCCGGTTATTTTTGGCGCAAATAAAGTATAGTCATGCTGCGGATAATGATGGGTAAGGATAGCGATCAGCGATCGGATATAATTACCCAAACCTGTTTTGTTTTGAAAAGCCCTTTTGCCGTCATATCCTATATTCATAATAAGTAACTATTAATGGCAAAGGTACAGTTGCTTTTGAGAAGCACAAAGCGCTATATTAATTGTATATTGCAGCCCTCAAATGGATAAATTATCTACCATTATTATAACCAACAACGAGGAGCAAAATATTGCTGCTACGCTCGATGCTGCATGGAAAGTATCGGATGAGATCATTGTGGTGGATAGCGGCAGCACTGATCAAACAGAAAATATTTGTATTAAAAAGGGTGTAACATTCATTACGCAGGATTGGCTGGGCTTTGGTAACCAACGCAATTTTGCCGTAAGTAAAACAGCCAATGATTATATTTTAGTATTAGATGCGGATGAGGTATTGGATGACCGGTTGATCGAAAGCATACAACAGGTAAAAAAAGAAGGTTTCAAACAATCAATATATCAATGTAGAAGATTGAATTTTTACTATGGGAAATTTATCAGGCATGGCATGGAAAATCCTGATATCAAAGTAAGATTATACCATAAGTCTTTTGCCAAATGGAACGACAAGCTGGTGCATGAGGATCTTGTATTTGATTCAACGCTTGCCACCTCATTGTTAAAAGGATATTTGCTTCATTACACTTACAGGAACGTTTCGGAACATAGCATAAAAATGGATAGATATAGCAGCTTATCGGCAGCGGAATATTTTAAAGCAGGTAAAAGAGATCCAGGCTTTATAAAATTGACGATCAGTCCGATATTTACTTTCATTAAAGCCTTTATTTTGAGGGGAGGTTTTTTGGATGGCTGGAGAGGCTGGCTGCTGGCTGTTGCCCACGCCAATACTACTTTGCAAAAATATGCCAAGCTTAAAATGATTTACCTGGAACAAAAACAATCTGCAAAGGATAAATAATCAAATTATTTTTTACACTTACTATTAATTATTTTCGCGCAAAATAAAAGTATAATGGATTTACAACAATTGATACAGGCAGCATTTGCTAACAGAGAATTGCTAAAAGACGCCAAATACACACAGGCTGTAAAAGATGTAATTGAAGAAGTGGACAAAGGAAGATTACGTACTGCCGAACCAATCGCAAATGGCTGGCAGATAAATGAATGGGTAAAGCAAGCCATATTAATGTACTTTGGTATTCAAACTATGGAAACATTAGCAATGCCTCCATTTGAGTTTTATGATAAGATGAAATTAAAAAGTGGTTACGCAGCACTGGGTGTAAGAGCAGTGCCGGGCGCTGTTGCAAGATATGGAGCTTATGTAGCTAAGAATGTAGTGCTGATGCCCAGCTTCGTAAATATCGGCGCATTTGTAGATGAAGGAACAATGGTTGATACATGGGCAACGGTAGGTAGTTGCGCGCAAATAGGAAAACATGTACATTTAAGTGGTGGCGTAGGTATCGGCGGTGTATTGGAGCCATTACAAGCCAGTCCGGTTATTATTGAAGACGGATGTTTTATTGGTAGCCGCTGCATTGTAGTGGAAGGTGTTAGAGTAGAAAAAGAAGCTGTGCTGGGAGCTAATGTTGTACTAACACAATCAACAAAGATAATTGATGTAAGTGGTGCGGAGCCGATTGAATACAGAGGTATCGTTCCTTCAAGAAGCGTAGTAATACCGGGAACATATAATAAGAAATTTGCCGCAGGTGAATACGGTGTAAGCTGCGCATTGATAATCGGACAAAGAAAACCATCCACAGATCTTAAGACGAGCTTGAACGATGCACTTAGAGACTTCAATGTCGCGGTATAAAATAATAAGTCAAAAGTTAAAAGTTAAAACCCATAAGTGAAAAACTTATGGGCTTTTGCTTATTTTTGAAATTGAAAGATGTCGGCTTAATATTTTTATTAACCCCAAGGGAATCAGATTAAAAAAACATTATGAATAAACTCAGACAAATTATTGTAACTATTTCTCTTATGAGTTTATTCGTTCTTTTCTCTTGTTCAAACAACCTTACATCTACATCAAAATTATTGTCAACGAAAGAAAATATACTTGTTAAGAATACATGGGAAGTCGAAGAGGTAATGAGTAATGTACACGGCAAAAATTTACATTACATAAAAGGTGGAATTAATACTACGGGTGAAGATTATAGACCCTATAAATTTACTTTCAAATCCAATGGTACAGGAACGTATGTCGATGGTGTGGGCAATATCTATCCAACAAGATGGAAATTTACATCTTCGGATGGGCATAATATGGAGTTCATAGTAGAGATGCCGAACCCTGCTACTTTTACGTGGAATATGGTTGAAATATCTCCTACTTCTTTTCAATCTATTACTGCTTTGACAATTGGTGATGATGATATATTGCAGTCAACGAGGTGCGTTCCGATCAAAAAAAATGAATAATTCTATAGCACTAAAAGGCTACACCCCCTGATATCACTATTATCCAGTCTGCCCAATACCTCAAAACTATTCTCAGCGTGTAGTTTTCCTGCATCTTCTGTTGCAATGAATGAACAGGAATAAATATTAGCAAGGTCGATCACATTAATAGCCCCGCTTATCGTTTTGTTTTGGGTGGATGAATGAACGGTTAGCGGATCGTCTTCATCACGTATCAATATTTTCATCCAGGGCGGACAATTAAAAATGCCGTTTTCTTTTGAATAGGCCTGACTTAATAATTCTGTCATTCCATATTCAGAATGGATAGTTCCTGCCTGGAAATTTTCGCGAAGGATAGCATGTGTTTCCTGCCTGGTTATTTCTTTTCGTCGTCCTTTCATGCCGCCGGTTTCCATAATGACGGTATAGTGCAATGGCATTGGATATTGTTCGGCAAAATTGAGTAGGGCAAACGTTACACCGAGCAACAATGTTTTCTGTTGCTGTTTTTCCAGTGTCTGTACTATTTGGTGTAATGCTGCGGTATCATGTAAATAAAATCCGCTTGCGTGATGTTTACTTTGTTGTATCAGCTTTTCTGCCATCACTACCAACGATGAATTATTTCTTTCCAGATAAGATGGCAGTAATGCAATGATGCACCATTCTTCAGGCTTGCCGTAAAATAAATTGAAGCAATCGGTAAAGCTTTGTTCATACAGGCTGATGTCTTTGATCAGGTGTTTACTATTGATCGTTTGTGTTGTGCCACTGCTTTCGAATATCGCAACCGGCTCAAACTGCGTGGTAATAATGCGGTGTGTTTTGAAAAAATCGATCGGCAAATAAGGGATCTTTTCAATGTTATCTATTTTGTCAGGATCGATTGTAAGGGTTTGGCAATATTGCCGGTAAATATCATTATTGGCATATTGATACCGGAATACCTCCAGCGCAAGGTCGCTAAAGTTGTCTGTTGTAACAGAAAATACCCTCTCCGGAAGGCCAATATTTTTAACAGCAGTATTCAATTTCTATCATTAAATTTGATAATTAATACACAAAGATGCGGTACACAATTTTAATTGTTGCAATTAGCCTGATATTTCTTGGTTGTAAAAAAAATAAAACGACCAAACCGGAGTTAACATTTAAATCCGTTAATAATACCGCTGTTGCTTATGGGGATCTTTTGGTGATGACTTTATCATTTAATAATATTCAGGGAAACATATTGGATAGTTTATTTATTAACGAAGTTCCTTCTAATATAGATACCAGTTGCGCGCAGAGTAGATTTTCTCAGAGTTATGGTTTGCCTGTATTCTCTTCAGCTAATAATCAGGGAGGTATTATCACCGTTAGTTTTGCAAACGGAACCATCATTTCGGGGTATCCGACAATCGGCGCTAATTGCACCAATAGTGAAGATGATACCTGTCATTTCCAATTTGTATTAAAAGATCAATATGGAAATAAAAGCGATACGCTTACCTCTTCTCAAATAATAATACAACAAAGCCCTTAACGGCATTTACAGCGTCTTAATTTTCAAATTCATATAACTAATGGCAAAAGCAAAAAAAGCGAAGAGCATACTTACGGACAAGTCCTACACCTTCTTAAAAAATTACATTAATAATCCTTCACCTACAGGTTTTGAAAGCAGCGGACAAAAGCTATGGCTTAATTATGTAAAACCATATACAGATACATTCTTTACCGATCCATACGGAACAGCAGTAGGTGTTATTAACCCTAAGGCTCCTTTTAAAGTAGTGATAGAAGCACATGCCGATGAGATCAGCTGGTTTGTAAATTATATCGCTGCCGATGGATTGATCTACCTGAAAAGAAATGGCGGTGTAGATCATCAGATAGCGCCATCAATGCGTGTATTGGTTCACGGAAAAAAAGGTGCAGTGAAAGCGGTATTTGGATGGCCGGCAATTCATACCAGGTTAAATGCAGATAAGGAAACACAACCTAAAGTAGATAACCTGTTTTTGGATTGCGGAGCAAGAACAAAAAAAGAAGTAGAAGATTTGGGCATACATATTGGTGCCGTTGCAACCTACGAAGATGGGTATGAGGAATTAGCTTATAATTATTTGATAGGCCGTGCATTTGATAACCGCGTTGGTGGTTTCATGATAGCAGAAGTAGCGCGGTTATTAAAAGAAAATAAAAAGAAATTGCCTTTTGGTTTATACATCGTAAATGCAGTGCAGGAAGAAATTGGTTTGCGCGGCGCAGAAATGATCGCCCGCAGAATTAAACCGGATATAGCTATCATCACGGATGTAACACATGATACCTCTACACCGATGATCAATAAAGTTATTCAAGGTGATACGGTTTGTGGCAAGGGGCCGTCGTTAACTTTTGGTCCGGCTGTACATAATAAATTATTGGATGTGGTACAAGCTGTTGCTGCTAAAAGTAAAATACCGGTACAATTGCATACGGTAAGCAGAAGCACTGGCACTGATACCGATTCATTCGCTTATGCCAATGAAGGTTGCCCGAGTGTTTTGATCTCTATCCCACTACGTTATATGCATACAACAGTAGAGATGTTGCATAAGGATGATGTTGAAAATACGATCAAGCTTATGTATGAAACATTGTTAACACTAACACCTAAAACCAATCTTAGTTATTTTAAATAGTATTTACCCCTAACTATATATTGAATAGTACAATGGATCCTGTAATGAGGATCCATTTTCTATATCGGGAATTATGGTTCCTATATCGGGAATTATACCCAACCTTTTGATTTTGAAAATAGTATATGTAATAAATAAACTTTAACATTGTTTACGAATTGAATCTGCTAAACAATAACCAACTGTACTATGGCTAAACTACTAACGGTACTCACTTGCTGTGTTTTATTTTCCTTATCGGTTACGGCTCAATCTTATTTATCCTTATCAACGGGAATATCTAAAGATGTGAATAGTAATTATAATGAAACATTTTACCACATTCCGCTAACACTTCAGTGGAAGCCATTCTACTCACATTACAATCCTTTATTTTTTGAGGTCAATTATGCGCTTCCTATTTCCGGAAATGAGACTGCTACGGCTTATACGTTAAACCCATCGCTGCCTCCGGCGGTAAACTTACAGGAACAGGTGAGGCCCTATGTATTTACGGCAAGTATAGGGATGGACTGGCGGATTTATACCGACAGAGCGCGAAAGGATGTCCTATATCTTAACTTTCTGACCGGTGTTTGTAATCAAACCTTTACCGTAAAGTATAAAAATTACGATAAAACTAATTACGAAGTATTAAATCCGGATGTAAATTCTGATCTGACGAATATTGTAGCGATAGGAGAGATCGTCTATAAATTTCATAATAACATGATAGCCATGTTCCGTGCCCAAACTCCCTTGCTTAATGAATATAACGGCCCATATACATTATCATACAAAGATGTAGCTCCGCTGCAATTAACTTTTGGCTATAGCTTCTATTATAATAAATCAAAAACTGATATTAAAAAATCAAAGAGAAGACGTTATGAAAGATATAAAAGATATTAATAAATACAGCGTATACGCTATAGCAGCCTTGTTGATCTTTTGTGTAACAGGTTGTATCAAGGAACCGAGAAATTATTATGCTGATGAGGATGATCCTGGCCTGAGCCGGCTGACATCTCATGGCTATAATGTTGTAACCAATTATATCAATGGTGTACCATATGTTAATCCGTATGCTGGTTATAATTATGGTAATCAAATACCTACATTGAGTAAAATTACTACCAGTAGTACCTACGATACCCTGAGTTTATCATGGAATGTAGAATTAAATAATACTGCGGCTGATAATGCTGGTTACGTATATAATTCAGGTAACTATAACAGTATTTCTTTATTAATGCCAATACCAAAAAATTTCTCCAGAACGGATCTGCTGTCGTTAAACGGACAAAGCTTTTCGTCCAATACAGATGCTGTGTGGGTAAATGCGTATCATGATACTCCTCCGTATTACGATACTACGTTAACAGGTGTTGCCAATATTTATTTTGTAAGTGTATATCCATCTGAATCCTCACCGTCCATTGTTTTGTCGGGGTTGTTTAACGGTAATATCGGCGATTCTGTTTTACTTACGAAAGGAAGATTTGATTTTGTTATTCCGGTAGATAATCTGAATTTTTGATCAATTTAAAATCGTGCGATCAGTTTTAAATTGAGCAACCTGGGTGTTAAACGATTGGGAATCGCATACGTATTATTCGCATAATCTTTTATCAGCTGATAAGAGATCGTATTAGCGCGATCCAATAAATTAAATACTTCAAAGCTTGCCCATATACTTTTGAAAGGTTTAAACGGACTATGGCTTCTCCGTTTTGATTGCTCACCCAATAACAATGCACTGAATCCTATATCAACCCGTATATACGGATCGATCGTTAACGCATCCCGAAACTGAACACTGTTAGGGATACTGTAAGGCATGTTACTGCCATAGATCATATTCAAATGCACCCTGCAATTTTTATTGGTAGATAAATAATCCTGCAGGTAAACACCCAATGTGATCAAACGGTCGGAGGGCCTGCGTATCCAGCCTACGGTTTGTTTGACACTATCCGTTGGTACTTTATCTGTTGATTGAGAAGTGATGAATTGGCCCTCAGCATTTTCATATTGATAATAAAAATAGTTGTCGATCTTTTCTTTTGTACTGCCGATGCCCAAGCTCACCCAGCTTTCAGCATCCTTTACCAACTCTCCGTATAATCTTGCTTCGGCGCCTACTGCATATGCCTTGGCATCGTTCTCGCCAAAATACTGAATATGTAAATTGTCTATATCATAAGGGTTAACATCCCACATCCTTTTATAATAAGCTTCGGTAGTAAAACGGAACGGTCTGTCGCTGTATTTAAAATCATATTCCATACCTGCGACCAACTGATAACTTTTTTGTGCTTTTACATCGGCATTTAATGTACCGTCATATTTTCTTAGCTCGCGGTAAAAAGGGGGTTGATCGTAAATCCCGGCGGCCAGTTTATACACAATATTTTTCTTTGTTTTCAGACTTAGTTCTGTTCTCGGGCTAACTAAAAATTCGTGGTTGAGTGAATTGTAATTATATCTTGCTCCTACTTGTAAGATCACATCTTTTTTGGAGTGGGTAAGATTTATATTATCCTGTAAAAAGCCACTGTATTTTTGAATAGAAAGATCAGCAGAAGAATTAATAAAGCTGCTTAAGTTATTGCCGTTTTGAGGAATCGAATAACCCGCACTATCCTGAAATTCCCATTCGTATAATTTGTCGTGTATGTTTGTCTGCTCAAATGTGACACCCCATTGTACCAGGTGAATGCCTGTTTCGTATGTTCCCTTGTGTGTAATATTCCATACACCAATATTCAGTGCATTGCGGCCATAGTTTTGATAATATCCTGCGCCTAAGGGGTTAACGATCTGTCCGTATGTGCTGCTACTTTTATCAAAATCCCTTTCGCCAAATAAGTACGTGCCTGCTATATCAAAGTCTTCGGTTTCTTTATCCTGAAAATGGCTCAGCATCCATTTTAATTTTATTTTTTTTGTAGGTTGATTAATAGCAGTGAAGCCAATAAAATTTGTTTGATAACCATCTTTTTCCTGTCCTTCAAAAAGAACATCCAAACCAATATTGCTAGAGAAGAATGGGGTTATTACCGAAGCGGTTTTTTGTACCGATTGGGGCATGAATAAAAATTTGGTAGAAGAAAAATTGCCTAATAATTCCAGCTGCCATTTTTCTGCAAGTTTATAAGTAAGATAACCCTGAATGTCGGAGGAGCTTGGCGTATAAACACCTTGCGTTTCCTGGGAGCTGAACAGGTCTTTATTGCTGCGGTTACGAACACCAAGGATATACGTTAACCGTTGTTTTTTAGAAATGCCTTCAATATGAAAACCCTGTTCCAATAAACTGATGTAGACCGAGCCGCCAAATTGCTTCGGCTCTTTGTATTGAATATCGAGTACGCTACTCATTTTATCTCCATATTTTGATTGGAAACCACCATTATAAAAACTAATATTTTTTGTTAACTCGGGATTGATAAAACTTAAACCTTCCTGTTGTCCGCTACGAACGAGGTATGGCCGGAAGATTTCGAAATCATTGATGTAAATTAAATTTTCATCGTAATTGCCACCACGCACACTGTATTGCGAAGTGAGTTCATTGTTACTGCCTACCAATATTTTTATCAATCCTTCTACACCGCCGGTAGTAGTTGGTAATGTGCTTGCGGTGGTAGGATTTAATTTAGTAATGCCAACATCTCTTTGCTGATAATCACTGGCTGCAACAGTGACGGTATCGAGTACCTGTGAGCTTTTTTCTAAACGGATATCTTTTTTCTCTTCTTCGTTTTCACTTAAATAAAGCCTGATCTGTGTTTCTTTATATCCTGCGTAAGAAAAAACAAGCGCCAGCTCCTTTTCAGCTGCAACTTTTATACGGAAATAGCCGCTGTCATTTGTAGTCACGCCATTCATTTTGCCCAAAACAATAACAGAGACATTGGGTAAAGGCCGCTCATTGTCATCTACCACACGTCCACTAACAAACGCCGATTTTTTTTGCGCTGCTGTGTGCAAAAAAAACAGTGACAATAGTAGGGTGGAGAATAGCCTCATAGTATGAAGATAACAATAAAACGCCACGTTATGGATACACTAATTACGCGTTTTTATTATGGTAAAGGTATCTTTTAATGCAAGGAATTTTGATTCGAAATAAATGTAACTGATCTTACTTAAGACTAAAGTAAGGACAAAGCCGATCATTCCTTTTGTAAATAAAATAGTGAAATTTGTTTGAGCGATGTGTAAAGTACGAAATAGTGTGTCCATTGCCGTTAGTGCTATCGGGTGGATCAAATAAATACCATAGGTATACTTCCCCCATTTATTTGCAAATGTCAGGTTTTGTAAATTTAATATAGATGATGACTTGGTAAGCGCCTGTGCTGCGATGATGAGTGCAAAAGAAAGTGAAATGGCGATACGGCCAATAGCATTTCCATATTTTAAAGCATAAATGGTATCACACCAAAAGAGCAGGCAGAATGTGAAAGTAAATAAGAAGAAATGAGTAATGGTTGAACTGTTTTCAAAGAACGAGCGTATCCTGGTATTTTCCTTTATTAAATACGCAACGAGGCCGCCTATGCCGAGGTCAATTAAAACAGCAACAGTATGAAAGTATAAGACAATACCGTCATTATAATAATGTAAGCGAAAAATCAATGAGCCCGAAATAACAACCAGTATAGAATATATCCAGGTCTTTTTAGGGAGTAAAAACAACAATGGCCAAAATAAATAAAATTGCTCTTCTATTGAAACGGACCAGGTGACACCCTGCATCATAGCAGCGTTACTGTTACAAAATTTTATAACATGTATAAGGTCAAAATTGCTAAGGAAAGTCAAATAATAAAATACATTTGAACACACAGGATGATTCATCCCTATTAATGATTTTAACGATGGATAAATCAAAAATGCGAATACCACCACAAGAAAATACAATGGCCATATCCTTAATATCCGCCTTATGTAGAAATTTTTGACAGAAATTTTTGAATTCAATTCATATTCTGTGATCAGTAAATAAGTGATTAAAAAACCACTTAGTACAAAAAAGATGGAAACACCGAAACCTCCGTTACTGATCAGGTTAAGCAACTTTTGCCATACTGTATTTTTAATGGGAAGATATTGATAAGACTCACTAATTCCATGCTGAAGAAAAACCATTAAACACGCTATGAACCTTATTGAGTCTAAATTTTTAAAATATAATTTGCTGTTGTTCATAAGTGTTTATTGTTAATTCTTTCCTTTAGGTGCCTTCAAAAGTAGGGTAAGAATACTCATTTTCAAAACAGATAAAATGACCTTAACTTTATGCAATGAAAATCCAGGATATCACCTCATATTTAGAAACAATAGCTCCGCTTAGATTGCAGGAAAACTATGATAATGCAGGATTGATAACTGGTAACAGTGGATGGGAATGTACGGGCATTATCACATCGTTGGATGTTACTGAAGACGTAGTGCAGGAAGCCATCGCAAAAAAATGCAACATGGTCGTTGCACATCATCCGATCATTTTTAGCGGATTAAAAAAGATCACCGAAAAAAAATATGTTGAAAAAACTATTATCGCTGCGATAAAGAATGATATAGCTATCTATGCCATTCACACAAATCTGGATAATGTATTGCATGGCGTAAATGGTAAAATCGCCGATAAACTGGGCCTGACCGGCCGGAAAATACTACAGCCTAAAAAGGATATAGTAAAAAAGCTGGTTACCTTTGTTCCTACAGAGAAACTGGAAACCCTTCGTAATGTCATTTTTATGGCCGGTGCTGGCCAGGTTGGAAATTATAGTGAGTGCAGTTTTGCCATGGCCGGCGAGGGGACCTTCAAAGGCAATGAAAATACGGCTCCTTATGTTGGTAAAATTGGAGAACGACATACGGAGAAAGAAACACGGATTGAAGTTGTCTTCCCACAATGGATTGAAAATGAAGTAGTAAAAGCACTGATTACGGCTCATCCTTACGAAGAAGTGGCTTATGACATTATTTCCCTGGATAATATGCACCCAAATATAGGTAGTGGACTGCTTGGGATGTTGGAAAAACCGCTTTCTGAGGCTGATTTTCTGCAATTGCTTAAAAAAGTGTTCGGACTTACCATTATCCGCCATACCCCTTTAACAGGCAAAATGGTACAAAAAATAGCTCTTTGCGGAGGTTCCGGCAGTTTTTTAACCGGAGCCGCAGTAGCTGCTGGTGCTGATTTTTATGTAACCGGAGACGTGAAATACCATGAGTTTTTTGATGCCAACGGAAAGCTTGTTATTGCCGATATTGGCCATTATGAAAGCGAGCAATTCACGATAGACCTATTATTTGATATTTTGAGCAAAAAATTCCTTAACTTTGCCGTCCTTAAAACAGGTATCATAACCAATCCTGTTCAATATTTCTAAATCGTTCGCACAAACTTAAAACATACAAACAAATACATATGGCAGCCGTAAAAGATTTCTCTGTTGAAGAAAAATTAAATTCACTGGTTTTGTTACAGAAAGTTGATAGCAAATTAGATGAAATTCAAATTTTGAAAGGTGAATTGCCGATTGAAGTAAAAGACCTTGAAGATGAAATTGAAGGTTTGCACGCTCGTCAAACTCGCGTAGAAGAAGAGATCAATGGTATGCAGGAGTTTATCGCTCAAAAGAAAGAAGCGATCAAAGAATCTGAAGCATTGGTTAAAAAATACGAAAAGCAAAGCGATAATGTAAAGAACAACCGTGAGTTTGAAGCGATCAATAAAGAAATTGAAATGCAGACTTTGGAAATCAAGCTTAGCGAAAAACACATTAAAGATGCGACTGATGATATTGCTGAAAAAGCAAAACAATTAGAATCAGCTAAAAAAGCGGTTTCAACTAAGGAAAGTAACCTTAGCGGTAAAAAAGGCGAGTTGGAAAAGATCATTGCTGAAACTGAAAAGGAAGAAAAACAATATAACAAAGAAGCGAAAGAAGCAAGAAGCCATGTTGATGAGAGATTATTGATGAGTTACGATCGTATCCGCAAAAATTACCGCAATGGTTTAGCGGTAGTTCCTGTCGAAAGAGATAGCTGCGGCGGTTGTTTCCATGCTATTCCTCCTCAAAAGCAAAGTGAAATTAAATTACGTAAAAAAGTGATCGTTTGCGAAAACTGCGGACGTATCCTTGTTGATACTGATTTGAACGACACTATCGAAGTGAAATAATATCCTAACAATAACACTTTAAAAGAGCTTGCATTTGCAGGCTCTTTTTATTTTACACAAATTGAAATAATTCCAAATAATAAGCAACGAATTTGCTAATTTGCTAACTGGCTAATTGTATACTTATGCTTCAGAAATTACACATACACAACTACGCGATCATCGATGAAATAAGTATTGATTTTTCATCCAAACTAAATATCATCACAGGTGAGACGGGTGCTGGTAAAAGTATCCTTGTTGGCGCCCTGAGCCTTGTTTTGGGTGAAAGAGCAGATAGCAGTGTATTATCAGCCAAAGATAAAAAATGTGTGGTAGAAGGATTCTTTGGTGCCGCTAAAAGCAAAGCAATAAAAGACTTTTTTATAGCGAATGACCTCGAAGCTGATAGCGAAGTGATCGTACGCAGGGAAATTACTGCCAACGGTAAATCACGGGCTTTCATCAATGATACGCCCGTTAATTTAAACCAGTTAAAAGAGCTAAGCTCAATGCTGGTTGATCTGCATCAGCAATTTGATACAGTAGAATTAGGCGATAATGATTTCCAAAGAGAAGTATTGGATGCCTTGGCAGGAAATGTAGACCTATTACAAGAATACAGCGGTGTATTTTCCCGCTATAGCAAGACAAAAAAAGAACTGGAAGCATTGCAATTGGAACAATCCAATGCGAATAAAGAGCTCGATTATAATCAATTTCAATTTGATGAATTGGAAGAGGCAGGGTTAAAAGAAAATGAACTGGAAGAGTTGGATGCAGAATTAAAATTATTAAGCAATGCAGAAAGTGTAAAGCAGGAGTTGGGCGGAATTTATGGCGAGTTAAAGGAAACAGAGCAACCCATTGTTCAACAATTAAAAGTTTTGAGTAATAAGCTTCGTTCGTTAGAACAATACCATACTGATATTCCGGAGTTAGCAAAACGCCTACTCAGCTCACAAGTTGAGTTGCAGGATATCGCCGATGAATTAGAAAGAATAAATGATGGCGTAAAATACAGTGCCGAACGTATCCAGATCGTAAACGATAAAATGGCACTCGGTTATAAATTATTAAAGAAACACGGCGTAAATACCACCAATGAATTATTAGCGATCAGAGATTCATTGCAGAAAAAATTAGCCGCGATATTTAATATCACCGAAACGATCGCCACAAAAGAAAAAGAAGTTGCACAGTTATTACAACAGGCAGAAAAATTAGCCGCAACAATATCAACCAATAGAAAAAAAGCAACAGAGCCTTTTGCTAAACAAGTGAATATTTTATTAGCGCAGGTTGGCATGCCGAATGCGCAAATAAAGATACAGGTAACCGCAAGCGCACTAAATAGTTATGGTTGTGATACGATCGAATTTTTATTCGATGCCAATAAGAGCAATCGTTTTGAACCATTGCGCAAAGTTGCCAGTGGTGGCGAGTTAAGCAGGTTAATGCTTTGTATCAAATCATTGGTGGCAAAAAAATTACAATTACCTACGTTGATATTTGATGAGATCGATACCGGTATCAGTGGCGAGGCGGCTAAACAAGTAGGGTTGATCATGAAAGAATTATCTGCATCACATCAATTGATATCCATTACGCATCAACCACAAATTGCCGCAAAAGCAGATGCGCATTATTTTGTGTATAAAGAGATCAAAGGAGATAAAATTGTTACCTCCATTCGTCAGCTTTCGGGTGATGAACGCATCACAGCTATTGCGCATATGTTGAGTGGTGAAAAGCCTACTGCCGCTGCGTTAGCGAATGCGAGGGAAATGGTAGGAAATTAATTATGAGGGTGAAATCTAAAAAAATAATTAATGATAAAAATTATTTACATAACTATTCTCGTTTTATATATTGGCATTATTGGAGCATGGGGTTATAGATTTCCCATATCTTTTAGAATAGTTGGTGGCGACAGTAGTTTAATTACAAATAGAGATTTGACGAATGAAGGGTTTGAGAGCATTGATAGATCTTACGAAATTCGCAAGATAATATCCGACATTTTAATTTATAGCTCATTATTATTGTCAGTATCATCATTTGTTATTTCAAGAAACAAATTTATAAAACCAGAAAAACTTGTAAAAATAGTAATGATAGTTTCAGGTTTAATAGCTGCTCTATTAATCTTAATAAATGGCATAGGATTTATTCCTACTGGCCCAACAATATGATTTGTTTTATTAGCTCAACGCAATATCCAATACCTGCTGCATTGTCTTCACATAATGAAATTTAATGCCTTTTATAAACAGTTTGTTTATTTCATCTACATCTTTTTCATTCTGCCAGCACATGATTATCTCTTTAAGCCCTGCGCGTTTGGCTGCCAGCACTTTTTCTTTGATTCCACCAACCGGTAATACTTGCCCGCGCAAGGTCATTTCACCTGTCATGGCGAGGTAAGGTTTTATTTTTCTGTTGCTGAATGCACTTGCCAAGGCTGTAGTCATAGTGATCCCTGCACTCGGGCCATCCTTTGGTGTTGCACCTTCAGGAACATGTATATGAACACTTTTCTTAGTAAATAATTCAGGATCGATATTTAATTTTTTTGCATTGGCTTGTAACCATGTATAACCCGTAATGGCACTTTCTTTCATCACATTCCCGAGGTTACCGGTTAGTTTTAATTCTCCTTTGCCGTCACTTAATAAACTTTCAATAAACAAAATATCTCCACCAACATAGGTCCATGCTAAGCCAACGGCTACGCCCGCCATGTTTGCGATCTTATACATTTCGTTGCTATACCTTGGCTTACCTAATATTTTTTGAACATCGGCCTGTGTTACTGTCGGTTTTAGTTTATCTTTTAACGCATACTGCTTAGCGAGGTTACGCATTACGCCGGCAAGTTGCCTGTCTAATTCTCTAACGCCACTTTCTCTTGTATGATCTTCGATTATTTTTTCCAGCACTGCGTCGCTTATTTTTATCGTCACGTCTTTTAAGCCATGTGCTTCTTGTTGCTTTGGCAATAAATGTTGCTTAGCGATCTCTACTTTTTCTTCAATGGCATAGCCACTCAGGTCAATGATCTCTAAGCGATCACGTAAAGCAGGTTGAATGTTGTTGATATTATTAGCAGTAGCAATGAATAATACTTTACTAAGGTCATATTCAAGCTCTAAATAATTATCATAAAAATTATTGTTCTGTTCAGGATCCAATACTTCCAATAAAGCAGAAGATGGATCGCCACGCTGGTCATTGCCTACTTTATCGATCTCATCCAATATCATTACAGGATTGCTCGATTTTATTTTCCGGATAGATTGTATGATCCTTCCGGGCATGGCGCCAATATAGGTTTTACGATGCCCACGTATCTCGCTTTCATCATGCAGTCCGCCTAAGCTAACCCGTACATATTTTCTGCTGACTGCATTTGCAATACTTTTGCCCAAACTTGTTTTACCAATTCCGGGAGGGCCAACGAAACATAAAATAGGGCTCTTCATATCGCCCTTTAATTTCAGTACGGCTAAATATTCGAGTATCCTTTCTTTTATTTTATGCATGCCGTAATGGTCATGATCCAATATTTTTTTTGCTTTCTTCAGGTCATATTGATCAGCCGTGTAATCATCCCATGGTAAATCAAGCAGTAGGTCAAGGTGATTGTACACGACAGAATAATCAGGTGTGGATGGATGCATCCTTTCCAATTTTTCTGCTCCTTTGGTAAACATTTCTTTAGCAGCTTTTGGCCATTTTTTGCTTTCGGCTTTTTTCAGCATCTCTTTTACTTCAGCCGTATTATCCCCACCTAATTCTTCTTTGATGGCTTTCATCTGCTGCTGCAAAAAATATTCACGCTGTTGTTTATCTAACTCTGCCCTTGTTTTATTGGTAACCTTATTTTTTAGTTCGGTGTATTGCAATTCTGTTTGCATCAGGTTCATTAATAACTCGGCTCTTGCTTTAATATTATTAATGACCAACAGACTTTGTTTATCCTTGATATCGCTGTTTAAATTGCTGCTAACAAAATGGATCAGGAAAGATGGGTTTTCAATATTGCGTAATATGATCGCCGCTTCACTTGGAAGATTGGGCGAAAGCGTTATGATCTGCGAAGCAAGGTCCTTAATACTCCCGACCATCGCATTAAAATCTTTGTCGTCTTTTAAAACTTCTTCATCAAGCGTTTTTATTTTCGCTTTGAAATAAGGATCCTCGGAAGTGATCTCTTCTACCTTAAAACGTTTTTTGCCTTGTATGATGATCGTTGTTCCGCCATCTGGCATTTTTATTAATTTAGCAATTTTGGCAACCGTACCAATTTCTTCCAGGTCACTGATCACAGGCTCTTCAATGGTACTGTCTTTTTGCGCTATAACACCTATCAATTTGTCAGCCTTATAAGCGTCACTCACGGCTTTAATGCTCTTATCTCTACCAACGGTTATAGGTAAAACCACACCTGGAAATAGTACAGTATTTCTTAATGGAAGCAAAGGCAATTCTTCAGGAATCGCTTGCGTATCGTTGTCTTCACTGGCATCTTCGTTGATCGGCATGATCGGCATAAACTCCATTTCTTCTTCCGTTCCCTGCAAAAAAAACTTTTTACTCATAAGTATCTCAAGATATAGTCAAAATGTCAAAACCAACAGTTAAATCCGTTAATTTTTGGTAGATCGGTATAGTGACAAGATTAATGCCAATAAATACGATGTTGGCTGTACGGCGAACGATGTTGTGGGCTTTTGTAAATAATTACATTTGTTGTACCGAACACCATACAGTATACGTCGTACATTTTTTAATGTATTTTTACAAAATGTACATCAAGTGTTCTGATAGGGAGTTATTCATTTTAAAGAAGATAGCCGCTGCTGCCGAAGAATTACAGTTGCCCTGCTATCTGATTGGAGGTTTTGTGCGTGATAAGATCATTGGCAGAGATACAAAAGATATTGATATTGTTTGTCTGGGTGATGGCATTGCACTGGCACATAAAGTGGCAGAAAAATTCAGTCCGGTTTCTGCGGTAAGTTTTTTTAAGAATTTCGGTACGGCGCAAATTGTGATCGGTGATATTGAGATAGAATTTGTAGGTGCAAGAAAAGAGAGTTATAGTCAGGATAGCCGTAAGCCAGAAGTTGAATCGGGCACATTGGAAGATGACCAGAACAGAAGGGATTTTACGATCAATGCTTTAGCGATCAGCCTGAACAAGGAAAATTTTGGGGGCCTTATTGATCCGTTTGGTGGTGTAAAAGATATAGGCTTAAAAAATATTCAGACACCATTGGCACCTGCGCAAACATTTAGTGACGATCCTTTGCGCATGATGCGTGCCATTCGTTTTGCGGCGCAATTGAATTTTACCATTGAAGAAAAAACTTTTGCCGCAATAAGTGACAATGCGGATAGGATAAAAATCGTTAGCAAAGAACGGATCGCGGATGAGCTGAATAAAATATTGCTGTGTAAAAAACCTTCGATAGGTTTTGATCTTTTGTATAAAAGCGGCCTATTGAAAATTATCTTTCCGCAAATGGTTGACCTGGCTGGTGCAGAATATATCGACGGCAAAGGCCATAAAGATAATTTTTACCACACTTTACAGGTAGTAGATAATATTTCTGAAAAAACAAACGACCTATGGTTGCGTTGGGCCGCGGTTTTGCATGATATTGCCAAACCTGTTACAAAGAAATTTGAAGAGGGCCATGGCTGGACATTTCACGGACATGAAGTGGTAGGAGGCAGGATGGTGCCAAAAATATTTACGCAATTAAAGCTGCCGCAAAATGATAAAATGAAATTTGTGCGCAAGATGGTCGAGCTGCATTTACGCCCGATCAGCCTGACGAAAGAAAGCATAACAGATGCGGCTATACGCAGGCTGTTATTTGATGCCGGGGAAGATTTTGATTCTTTGATGACTTTATGCGAAGCCGACATTACTTCTAAAAACAAACAAAAAGTGCAGCGTTTTTTGGATAATTTCGAAATGGTGCGGAAACGTTGCGCAGAAGTGGAGGAAAGCGATAAGATCAGAAACTGGCAGCCGCCTATATCCGGAGAATTGATAATGGAAACATTTAAATTACCTCCCGGAAGGTTGGTAGGAAATATAAAAACAGCTATCCGCGAAGCGATATTAGATGGCGTTATACCTAATGATTACGATGCCGCTTATGTTTTTATGTTGAAAAAGGCAACCGAATTGGGTGTTTTAAACGTTAAGTAGGTACATTATTTGCTACTTTGAAGCGAACTTGTTATTTAAAAACTAAAAAAGTATTTTTGCGCCATGGCAATATTACGTTTCAGAATTTATTGGGAAGAAGATGATAGCGTTTACAGAGATATCGTTATTCGTCACAAACAAACATTTGCAGATCTGCATATTAGCATATTGAAAGCCTATGAGTTTGATACGAAGTTTCAGGCTACTTTTTTTCGCAGCAATGATAACTGGTTACGTGGCAGAGAGATTTCTTTGGAAAAATATGCTGATAAGGAATACAAGGCAGAGCCATTGATCATGTCAGAGACAGCGCTTGGTACCGAAATAAAAGATCCTAATCAGAAGTTTATTTACGAGTATGATTTTACTAAGCACTGGACCTTCAATATTGAATTGATCAATGTAGATAAAGAAGAAGATAAAAAGATCGACTACCCAAAAAATGTACGGTCTGAAGGTATTGGCCCGTCTCAATATGGAACCAAAGGTTTGATCGATAAACGTTTGGCTGAAGTAGAAGAAAAATACGACCTGAATGCAGCAGCTATGCTGGAAGGGTTTAGTGAACAGGACGAAGATGGCGAACAAGCAACAAGTGAGGAAGAACACGGTGAAGAAGAAAGCGGCCACGAAGAATTTTAGAAATAAGTCAAAAGTTAAAAGTTAAAACCAAAAAGTGAAAATATCATTAATCCATACTTATGGGTTTTGACTTTTAACTTCTTACTTAATATGAACAAAACCTGCATTGTTATTGTTGGCCCTACAGCCGTTGGTAAAACAAATATCGCGTTACAGCTTGCACAGCATTTTTCTACCCAAATTATTTCGGCAGATAGCCGCCAGTGTTTTAAGGAATTAAATATTGGTGTAGCCAAACCTACGGCTGAAGAATTAGCATTGGTAAAACACTACTTCGTCAATTCTCATTCTATCCAGGATGAAATGAACACGGCTATTTTTGAAAAATATGCGTTAAAAAGTATCAATGAGATTTTCAAGACGAAAGATATTGCCATTATGGTTGGTGGCACCGGCTTGTATGTAAAAACATTTTGTCATGGTATCGATGAAGTGCCAAATATTTCTCCTGAAATAAAAGAAAAAGTAATTGCCGATTATGAATGGGAGGGATTAGAATGGCTGCAAAAGGAAGTTGAAAAAGTTGATCCTGTCTATTATGCAAAAGGAGAAAATAAAAATCCTACAAGATTGATGCGAGCTTTAGAAGTGAAATTAGCTACCGGAAGTTCTATCCTCGATTTTCAAACACATAATAAAAAAGTAAGAGATTTTAATATTATTAAGATCGGGTTGGATATGCCAAGGGAAGCATTGTACGATAGAATTAATGCCCGCGTAAATGTAATGATGGACGATGGATTGGAAGCAGAAGTAAAAAGCCTCGAACAATATAAAAAGCTGAATGCATTACAGACAGTAGGCTACAGAGAATTATTCAGCTATTTGGAAGATGATATCTCATTAGAATATGCGGTACAAATGATCAAACAAAATACACGCAACTATGCCAAGCGCCAGCTCACCTGGTTCAAAGCAGATGAACAAGTACAATGGTGTGATGTTGATCTGCAGCAAGTATTGGCAAAAATAAATTTATAAAATAAGTCGGGTTTAGGTTGTTGCCAATAAAAATACTTCTCCGCTTGCAGGCGATAAGTGATCGGGTCTGTTTGTAAAATAAAGAGCTTCCATATCTTTTGTAGATATTGTTTTTGATTTTTTAAAACCTGCTTCATTTGCCAGGTATAATATTTCATTGGTTGCGAAAAAACTTATAAATGGAGTTCCTGCTTCTTGCGCGCCTTTTTCACCTAGTTGTTGCAAAAATTTATCTTCTTCATCTAGCAACTCCATCGGCAAATAAAAACTCATGGCAAGTGTTGAACCGGGTGCTAGCGTAGCGAGCGGCGCCAATGTCGAAGTGATAGCTTCTTTGGTAAGATACAATGTAACGCCTGTGCAGGCCACAACAGCGGGTTTATTAATATCAAACCCTGCTTTCAATAATTGTTCCCACCAGGATGATTTTTCAAAATTGACAGAAATAAAATGTAATCCTTCTGGAATGCCAAAACCAAGTTCGGTCAGGCGGCGCTGTTTCCAGGCTTGTGTATCAGGCTGATCGATTTCAAATATTTGAAGTTGTGAAGCAATGTCTGGCCTGCGTTGTGCAAAGCTATCAAGTCCTGCGCCGAGAATAACATACTGTGTAATTCCTTTTTTGCTTTGCTCAATGATGATGTCTTCAATAAAACGTGCACGTGCCACGATGGATGCACGAAGCCGTTTTGTAAATTCCGGATGTATGTCGGGGCGTTGTTGCCAACCCTTATTTGGAGCAATCAATTGTAAGCCTACTTCATCTTCCAATATGTGCGGCCTTGCATCAACCTGAACATGCAATGCCCTCCACAAAGCAGTTCTTACTGCTGTATTGTCGGGCTCTATTGCTTTTTGTTCATCACCCATATATTTTGTTATTTGGGAACATTGAACATCCAGCGAATACCAAACCTATCAAGACAAACACCCCAGTAACCCCAAAATTCATCATGGGGCGCTACACATTGGGTTGCGCCTTCTGAAAGCGCCTTGTAAATTCTGTCGGCATCTTCTTTAGTATCAGGTTCAAGACTGATGGTTATGTTATTACCAACAATAACATCTCCCATAGTTTCAGGCATGTCCGACCCCATAATATTTGTACCACCTAAAATTGGAAGTGATACATGCATTACTTTGTTTTTTTCGTCTGCTGACAATTGTGGCATTCCTTCTTGTGGCGGCATGTCGCCCATTCGCATAATTGGTGCGGCCCAATCTGTTTTAAAAACTGATTTATAAAGGTTAAATGCTTCTTCGGTTTTACCTTTAAAATTCAGGTAGATATTTGTTTTTGCCATGATGATTTTCTTTGTAAAATAATTAATTTTTATTGCCTGTAATCAACAGTGTATATTTTTTATGTTATTTTTCGCTTGCGCTAATGAAGGAGGCTGTTGCTAAATAGTTTTTTTCTGTAAGATAGGATAGCTATTTTTGATTTATGCACGAATCATTGCCATTTTATTTAGCGCTGATAGCCATCATTGTTTTGATAGAAATGCTGGCTAATAAAATAAAGATCGCTTACCCGATTTTACTGGTGATAGCAGGATTAGGTATTAGCTTCATTCCCGGCTTCCCCGCTATTTATATTAACCACAACACGATATTTTTTATTTTTCTGCCTCCACTGTTGTTCGAGGCATCCTGGTCCATCTCATTAAAAGATCTTAAAAAATGGTACAGGATAATAGGAAGCTTTTCTTTTTTGGTAGTATTCTTTACCGCAGTTTCCGTTGCCATCTTTACGAATTATTTTATTCCGGGTTTTTCATTGGCGCTCGGTTTTTTATTGGGAGGAATAGTATCACCTCCTGACGCTGTAAGTACAGGCGCCATTTTAAAATTTGTGAAAGTACAAAAGAGCACAGCCTCAATATTAGAAGGAGAAAGTTTGTTGAACGATGCCTCCTCATTGATCATCTTTCGTTTTGCATTGATCGCTGTAGCTACCGGCCAGTTTATCTGGAAGGATGCGGCTTTGAGTTTTAGCTGGATGGTATTTGGAGGAGCTATCATTGGATTGGCACTGGGCTGGATCTTTATGCAGGCACACAAAAGATTGCCTACTGATGCGCCGTCTGATATTGCCTTTACATTAATAGAGCCCTATATTTTATATTGGGTTGGCGAGCACCTGCATAGCTCCGGTGTTTTAGCAGTTGTATTTGGCGGATTGTATTTATCTAACCATCGGTTGGTATTTTTAAATAGTACCAGCAGGATAAGAGGGTATAGCGTATGGGAAAGTTTTGTGTTTATCCTGAACGGATTGGTGTTTATGTTGATCGGGTTAGATATGCCTGAGATACTATCGGGTTTACGCGAAAAAGGAATTCCACTCTCTACTGCTATTCACTATGGAGTTTGGGTTACTATTCTTTTGATCGTTGTAAGAATTGTTTCTTCTTTCTTCGCGCTCTTCGCTACTTATTTATTCAGGCGGAAAACTTTTTATAGCATGAACAGCACCGGTATGTGGAAGCGGCCCTTTGTACTGGGCTGGACCGGAATGAGAGGCGTTGTCTCACTCGCCGCAGCACTTGCGATCCCTGTAACATTAAGTAATGGACAAGACTTTCCTCAACGTGACCTGATCTTGTTCATCACTTTTGTTGTGATCGTACTTACGTTGTTTGTACAAGGACTTACCTTACCTTATATTTTGAAACGAACTGCTGTATTTATGAATTCTGAAGAGGATGAAGAAACGGCTTCAAAAAGAATTAGGAAAGAATTGTATGCACATTCGGTTAGTGTGTTGAAGGATAAATATGCCGAACATATAATCAGCAAGCCTTTATTGGCAAATACCCTCAAACAGTGGGAAGACAAAATGCAAATGGACGACGACGACATAATGAACGCTGAACACAGAAGGATCTATCTTGAGTTGTTAGAGCACCAACGTAATTTTTTGATCGATAAAAATAAAGATCCTGATTTGAATGAAGAAGTGATCAGGGCTCAATTGTATTTAATTGATCTGGAAGAGGAGAAGATCAGGAGCATGTGATCCATCATAAGCGTTTGTAATTTTTTAGTTTTTGTCGCTCATAGCCGATTGGCTGCGTTCCTTCTCCAGCGCTGCTTTGGCCACTGACGAAAATCTGCTTTGCATGATTTTCGTCTGCCTTGCTTCGCCCGGCACCGTATCCAAAGAGGCGCTTCCGTAGGAACTGGTAGAGTTAAGAGCAGTTAATTTGATCAGAATGATTTATTTCTCGGTATTGGATCAAATTACATGAAGGAAAATATTTTAATTTTTCTTTCTTCTATTCAATAAATAAATGCACAAAATCAAACCAATAACAGCCACGCATGTTATGATACAATCGTAAACCCAAATTTTACTCTGGCTTCTATGATTAAGATTCATGATCATATTGATCAAACTATAAATGCCAGCGCCTGACCAAAAACCAATTCCGTATTTATACCTATCGTTCATTTTTATTTTTTTAATTTATTCTTTAAGTACCAACAGTACCTGTCTTAACTTTTCCGGCTCGCTTGTAATTGGCGATGATAACACCACTTGGTGTAATAGTACTTTCTGTTAATGTAAATGCGGCTGCGATCGTGCCATTGTCAAATAATTTTTTTCCTTTGCCCAGCGTCACCGGATAAATTTTTAGACAGAGTTCATCAACCAGATCATTCTTGAGCAGTGTTTGGATGAGCTTGCCGCTGCCCCAAACTTTAATATCGGAACCTTTTGATTTTTTTAGCTTTTTAATATCTGCCAGGCTTTTAAGGAAAATGGAATTTTGCCATTCTGACTTTTTCTTGGTTTTAGATAGCACGTATTTTGTAACGTCATTGATGCCCGGCCAAAAGTCGGCATGTTTGGGCCAGTAGCCGGCAAAAATGTCAAATGTTTTTCTGCCCAAAAGAAGATCTGCAGGTTTCATTTGTTCTTGCATGGCTTTACCAAAAACTTCGTCGCCATACGATGCCGTCCAGCCGCCATATTTGAAACCGCCCGATGTATCTTCTTTAGGGCCACCCGGCGCTTGCATTACTCCATCCAATGAAATAAATGTTAAGACAATTATTTTTCTCATATTATTAATTTAATTTTTAGAATTTATTTTATTGATATTCCTTAACATAGAAAAGTATGGAATTTAAAAGCTCTTGTCATCCTGAGGAACGAAGGATCTGATCATCGATCAATCGTTATGCAACACTAAAAATAAGATGCTTCGTTCCTCAGCATGACAAAAGAAGGACTACTTTGCATCAGCCGCGGCTTTCAACGTTGCGATATCAAGCTTGATCATTTTCATCATGGCCTGCATAACACGTCCTGCTTTTGCAGTGTCGGGATTGCTGAGTAACTCGGGCAATATGGTTGGCGTTACCTGCCAGAAAAGTCCAAACTTATCTTTCAGCCAGCCACAAGCTACTTCATTGCCACCGCCTTCAAGGAGTTTGCTCCAATAATGATCAACCTCTTCCTGTGAGCCGCAATTGATCGTAAGTGAAAAAGCATCAGTCAGTGGATGGCCGGGGCCGCCATTCATTAAAGTGATTTGCTGTCCTTCCAGTTGAATGGTTGCCACAAGCAATTCGCCTTCAGGCCCGGGCGAACCTGGCGGGTTGCGGGTAAACCTTATGATCTTCGAGTTTTTAAAAATAGGAAGATAGAAATTTATTGCTTCTTCAGCATTGCTATCGAACCAAATGAAAGGACTGATCTTTTGCATAAGATATTTTTATTGTTTAGTATAAGTAACAACAAACATCATTCCTGAAACTTTATTTCGATAAAGTTGCCAACAAAGTTTCCAAATAGTTCAATGTCATTGTAAATCCTCCCTGGAAACCCATTTCGATCATTTGCTCCATACGTGCCAGCGATTCATTTTTAATGATAATACTCACTTTCGTGGTACCATTTTCTTCGCTGAAATTTAGATCCCAATCAGAACCAGGTAAATCAGGATTTTCATCTTTGTCTGCAAAAGCATTTTGATATTTGAAATTGGTTTTTGGAGTAATGGAAGTAAACTTCTGAAGAGACCAATGCTCTTGCCCTTCAGGGCTTACCATAGCATAGAATCTTCTTCCACCAACTTTAAAATCCATAAATTTTGTTTTCGATAGCCATGGTTTAGGCGCCCACCATTGGTCAAGAATCTCTTGTTTGGTAAAAGCGTCCCATACAAGTGAAAGGTCCGCATCAAATTCTTTGTTTACGAATACCGTTTTTGATGCTTTGTCAACGGTAAAATCAAATAACAAATTGTTTTTCATTTTTTCTGTTTTTTAATTGTTGATAATACTTGGTCAAGCTGATTGAATCGCGTTTCCCAAATTTTTCTGAATTGATTGATCCATTTGTCGACTTCTTTCATTTTTTCAATTTGAAGTGAGTAGTAAATTTCCCTGCCTTGCTGTTCCTGTTTTACCAGTTCGCATTCTGTGAGTATGCGAAGGTGTTTGGAAACAGATTGCCTGGTGGTGTTAAAGTTATCTGCAATGGCATTCGGTGTCATTGCCTGTAATGCGATTAAGGTAATGATTGCCCGCCTTGTGGGATCTGCTATTGCCTGAAAAATGTCTCTTCTCATAATGTTGATAATTATAGTTGCGCAACTAATCAGCTGCAAATATATGCGCAACCATTCAGTTTCACAAATTTATTTTTTGGATGTAATAAGGTATAATTGCGCAATGTCCTCTGAGCGAGATTTTGCTGAGAAATTACCAGTTCCTGCGGAGGCGCCTCTTTGGCTGCGGTGCCGAGCAAAGCGCGGCAGACAAAATCATGCGGAGCAGATTTTCGTCAGTGGCCAAAGGAGCGCTGGAGAAGGAACGCAGCCCAGCGGCTATGAGCGATCAAGATCGAAAAAAATACAAGCGGCTATGGTGAATTGTTAAGCTGCGCCAGTTAAGAAACTGGTAAAATATAAGTCACAAGTCATCCTTTGGAAGACTTGCACCAGTGAGATATAATAAAATATAGTTGCGCAATATCATCTGCGGGAGATTGCGCTGAGAAATTACCAGTTCCTACGGAGGCGCCTCTTTGGCTGCGGTGCCGAGCAAAGCGCGGCAGACAAAATCATGCGGAGCAGATTTTCGTCAGTTGCCAAAGGAGCGCTGGAGAAGGAACGCAGCCCAGCGGCTATGAGCGATCAAGATCGAAAAAAATACAAGTGGTTATGGTGGATTGTTAAGCTGCGCCAGTTAATTATTCTTTTTCTACTGTAGTTCTTAGTTCGGCTAATCGGGAATCAAAAAGTTGTTTGTCTTTATAAACAGACTCATCCGTGTAGTATTTATTTTCTTCGTAGGTCGGTTCGGGTTTCTTCCTATAAATTGATAATGCTTTAAATGCGATCCATCTTGTAAGATCATCTTTGTCAGCTAACCCTTTGAAAATTATTGTAAGTGCTTTTTGTTTATCAAGAGCGAGTGCATAAAAAACAACATCTTGTTTATAAAAGCTTTTATCACTATCCATCACTTGTTCAAGTACAGTACTATATTCTTCAAAGCCTATCCAATCATTAAGTGATTTGGCTATCGTGAGTCTTGTCCCCAGCTCCGTAGTTTTTTTGTATTGATCTTTTAAGATCGGGATGGTAGCATTTATTTTAAGTTGGCATGCCGCTTCAATTAACCATTCTTTATTGGTGTTAAGGTTTGCCAGTATCAGATCTTCAGCTACCTGTTTTTCTATCCCGGCCAATCTTGTAAGAATTCCCGGATCTTGTTCTCTGCGTAATCCATACATTAAATCATCAAAGTACTGGTTCAAAAAATCTTTGAAATCTTTTGATGGGTTTGTGATCTTATCTCTTAAAGAAGTGTCGAATGGCATTTTTATAATTACTTATTAATTAATACTGACTCCTCAGATATAGGAAAGTTAACTGTACACGCCTTCCCGTCTTCCCCGCAAAAATATTTCTTAATCCATCAAAACTGGTTGTAATTTTTTTAGTTTGTTGTCGCTCATAGCCGCTGGGCTGTATTCCTTCTCCAGCGCTGCTTTGGCTGCTGACGAAAATCTGCTTCGCATGATTTTGTCTGCCTTCGCTTCGCTCGTCACCGCAGCCAAAGAGGCGCTTCCGCAGGAACCGATAGAATGAGCGAAGTAGTTAATCAGTAATAATTTTATCCTCGCCATCACTTTAATTAATAATTTTTGCATTCGGATCCGCACTGATCTTCGATAACCTTTCGTGCCATTGTTGGCGTTCCTCAGGTGTTAGTCTTACCCAATCTGTTAGTTCGCCAACGATCTTCAATGGTGCCTGGCTGCGATAGGAGCGTGTGGGATTGCCGGGAAATTTTTTGTCCGTAACATTCGGGTCATTTTCAAAACTTCCGGTTGGTTCAACGATATAAACACGTTCGCTTCCGTCACCCGGAGCAAGCGCCGCGGCAAGTCCTGCGCCATTGGTTAGAGCTGTAAAATAAATATGATTCATTATGATCTCCGGCCTGTAATTCGACCTGAAGCCTGCTGTTAGTAGATCACCAATTTTTAGATCTGCTTTTGTGCCGTGATAAAAAGGGCCGTTATCTAAAACTTCAGTCATACTATTACGATGGTTTTACTTTTCGTTAATGATGTGATGTTTGAATTGATTTTTATTGGAGGCAGGCGAGTACTATTTCCCCTGTCTTAATACAGAAAATACATGGTAGCCGATTCCAATTGCAATTGCAACAATTGCTTTGTATAGAGGAAGCTCACCTGAACCAACCAGCTGTATGGAGCCTATCACAAATATTGGGATATACAAAAGTGTACCTGTAACTACGCCTGGCGAATAAATTTTTAATTTTGCAAGGCCCCATAGATGAAAACATGCATTGGCGGCAGCTATTGCAGCAGTATAATACCATATTGAATAACCGTGCAGTGTGTTGCCATAATAAAGTGAAAATGCACAGGCACACATCATGACTGTATTGATCCATACAAGGAACCCAGTATTACTTTTCTTGACTGTTTTCGGTGGAATTAATAAGGCATACCATTCTTGGAAGCCCCCGGGAAATAAAAACTCTTCAGTTACGTGTAGCATAACTGCAGCGGTAAGCATGATTGCCAGGGTTGAAAATGTTATTGTCATGGGTTAAATATTTTTATAGTTTGCGAATATTGCCTGCATTTTATTAACAGCTAATTTACACTTTCCCATAATGCAATGCAACTACACCACCCGGAAAAGTTTTAGATTCTATCAAGTTCAATTTAGTAGTGCCGGTTACATCTTTAAACAACGGCATGCCTTTTCCTAATATTATAGGATTAACAAAAAGCCAAAACTCATCAATCAATCCTTCATTTAATAATGCTTGTGAAGCACTCGGACTTCCAAATATTAAAATATTTTTTCCTTGCTGTTTCTTTAATTTATTAATGTTGTCCGAAAGATGCTCGCCAATAATTTTTGTATTGTGCAATCCGGCTTCCTGCATAGTTGTAGATAATACAACTTTTGAAACGCTGTTGTACCAATTGGAATGCTCTATATCATGTTTTGATGCGCCGGGTTTGTCGCCTGCTGTTGGCCAATAGCCTTGCATCATTTCATAGGTTACCCGTCCGTAAAGAGCCGTGTCTGCTTGTGCTGTCATGGTTGCAATAAAATCAAACATTGTTTCATTCACAGTTATCCAATTCATTTCTCCGTTAGGCCCTGCAACAAAGCCGTCAAGTGATGTGTGCATAAAGAAAATTAATTTTCTCATTTAGTATAATTTATTAATTAGTAATCTTTTATCGTTAAAGTTTTTAGGATGTCGGCATTATACCCCAGACACAAACTGTTCGCACATTTGTGTCAATAAGAGGAATTGGTTAAAGGAAAGATGCAATTAATTGAATTATAAATCCTAGAGATAATATTGCCATTCCTCGCTTTACCCACTTTTGCATTGTGATATCTTGTTTCATAACTTCATTGTTACCATAAACAATTGCACCTCTAAATATTGCAGGAGTATTAAAATACATTATTAATATTCCTATGAAATTAATCACTAATCCAATAATATTTAAATATTTTCCAGTTGATATACTAGTATTTAATGTAATTGTAAAAAAAAAAGTACTTATGATTAATGGATATAAAAAGGCAAATAAAAATCCCCAGTTTAATTACTGAATTAAGTATGTGAAACCAAAGTGGAGTGTTTACAACCCAAACCTTTGTTCCAGCTTGGTCAGAGTTTTCTTTTTTAAATGAACTATAACTTATTCTGTCCATCATTTCAGATAATGCAAATCCTAAAGAGCCAAATCCACAAAATAGTACTCCCAAAGGAATGTAGTTTTCTGCATGGATTATTGAAAAAATAATTTCAATAAATCCAAATATTATTAGCCAAAAGAAAAATCCATATTTGTCAATATTGATTTTAGTTGCTTTTAGTATTTCTTCTCCTGCGGACATAAAAAAAATTAAAAAATTAAAAAATATATTTAATAAAAAAGGCTGAATTAACAGCCCTAATAATATTATTCTTTTACAGGTTTTCGTTCTTCATTATCTTTTACATCCTCTTCGGATTTATTCTTGTGTCTTGTAAAATTATATGGATGCAGAATTATATGAGCAGCTCCTGCTTTTACACACATACTACTTAGAACTTCTCTTAGATATGGGAATATTATTGCAGCTCCATTTACATTCCCAAATTCATTAGGGTCAATAGTGGGAGTACCTACGGATTCAAAAATTCCAACCATAGATACTGTTGCTTCAATTTCAACTGTTTTGTCTATTCCTCTTACTTGCTTAAATAAAAGAGATTCGGTAACAGCAATTTTATTATTATCAACCAAAACATTCACGTCAATATTAACTTCATGACCTATTTGAGCAGGATCAAATGTTATTACATATTCTCTTCTAAATGAAGAGGCCATTAGTATTATATTGGTTACTTTAAAACCAGATTCTATATTTTCTACTATTTCTTGTTCCATTATGCTGCCATTGCGTGTGATGTGTTTCCTGTTGTTATTTCAATTGTAGGAGCTATTTTGTTAATAGGGTTTACAAAATAATCCAAAGACATTAATTCTAGAATATTACGATAAGACTCATGATATTTTAATATCGCTGGTAATCCGGAAAATCCATTTAATACGTAATCACTATTTAAGATATTATATTCTGGCACAACAATTCCATTTCCATATATAGGGAATCCTAAAGGACTAAGGTTAGCTTGCACTTGTGAAAAATACGGGAATAACAAGGGCGTATAGTTTTCGTTATATTCAAGAATAACCTCTGAGATTTTTAAAGAAGAATCTGAGGAAATAAAAGCTATGTCCTCGTTTTCAAATGCTTCAAGGAATTTCATAGAAACATCTATCCATGCATTATCTAATTCTTTATTATCATTATATTCTTCGATAGGGAGGAGTTCAACAATATGAGTATCTATAGCTGAATTGAATCCATATTTTATATGGACATTTGGGAATTTTTTTGCTATTATTTCTAATTCTTTTTTTAAAAATTTAATTGGTGTCATACTACTCAAAGGTAACATTTAAAAATTCAATGATTGATTTAGCCTTTTCTATTGAATTGTGGGCATCTTCTAAAACTAAAACATTATCAGTATAATCTGCAATATTTCTATCTTCTTTAAGTTCAGGTAAAGCATTTTGAAACCATTTGAAATATTGCGTATCATACTTACGTAATTTATAAACCTTTCTTTTTATTCTATTTAGTACAATAATATGCGTACCCTTTTTTTCAAGTTTACATTGATTTGCAATTTCATCTTTATCATCTCCTGTTTTAATCAAAATGTGTAGTACAAATTGCAGTGACGCATAATAAGCTCTATTAACCGTAGACGAATAAAGTTTTTCCTTGGCTAATAAATTTGCTGACTCAAGACTTTGGTTGGATTTCTCTAAAAATGTCGACATATTTACTATTGCTACTATTAAATATTTTTTATAACCTAATAATTTATATACTAAGTATTAATCGGAACTTGACTAGTTACAATGAATTTTTTAAATTGATTAAAACATTCTAAAGAATGTTCATAATCTTTTTTCTTAATAGCATTAAATGTTTTCAAATCCTTAAATCCTTCATATCTGGCACTTTGGGAATAATGATAAAGATTCATATAATTTTGTCTAGCTGTATCTTGAATAGGCATTGAAGCGTTATGTGATCCTCCTCTTATATTGCCATTGATTTCCATATGCGAAGTTCCAATATCTTTTTTTCTTTTTTTTGCAAGAGCTTTTAAATAGTGTATTGCAACATAAAACAAACATGTTATTTTCCAATCGTAGTACGATTCCTTATAGTTTTCGCAAATACTATCGTGTAAAACATGATTATGCTTAGCTTGATTAATAAATTCTTGCATGTAGTAGGATAAAATAATTAAGCAACGGATTCTTCAGTAATAAATTTTTCTTCTAATTCTGTAGGAACAAACTGAAAATAAATTGGAAGTTTATCATATACTCCCAATGAGGAATAATGATCTAAGAAATAAAAAATTTCATTTCTATTATTAAAATTATCTTGATTTAAAACAATCATGTACATCGTTGCAGAGCCATTTCTTTTTTTAAAAGCACTTTTAACAATGTTCAATTTTTTTGCCTTCTCAAAAAACAAATTAACAAATCCATCTACAATCGTATAAAGATTTGCGTCAACCATTTGTCTTTGATCCAATAATGCCTGTAGTGGATTAACCATAAATAATTCCATCTTCTGAATAAATTCTGTTTTAATTCCTGAATCTAGGAGATCACTTCCAAACTTAACGTCTTTGCTATGGATGTCTAAGAAATTGATATATGAATCAACGAATCGTGCCAATTCTGGCTTATTGGTTATATCGTGTGTAGGCTTGGTCATTGGTTAAGATGTCATAGGTTGAACTGGGCAAATATAATGTCATTTTTGATTAAACAAACATTAATTCAATTATCATACCGTTAATAACGGCAATTTTAGCTTAAAATTTCATAAAATAGAAGAATTTCTATAGTAATAGGGTACATACCAAGAAGAGTTTTTAATATTTAGCTTGTGAACCTTGTCTGAATATTGTAGCTGTTTAAATCGCTTTATGCATACTAAAAAAGGCATCGCAACCAAGCTATGCCTTCAATAATATAAAACAGAAAAACTATTTCTCTTTCGCTACTTTTTTCTGACTTTTAGGAGCAAACATTACCAGCATTCTTTTACCTTCCATTTTAGGCATGCCTTCTAATGCGCCTACGTCTTTTAACCTGTCGGCGAATTTTAGTAATAATAATTCACCTCTTTCTTTGAACATGATGGCACGGCCCTTAAATTGTACATGCGCTTTTACTTTATCGCCGTCCAATAAAAATTTTTCTGCGTGTTTGCATTTGAATTCAAAATCATGATCATCGGTGTTCGGCGTAAAACGAACTTCTTTAACCTCACTGGTCTTCGACTTCGCCTTCATCTCTTTTTCCTTCTTCTTCTTGTCGTATAAAAATTTATTGTAGTCAATAATTTTACAAACGGGTGGAACTGCAGCAGGAGAAATTTCTACCAGGTCAAGCTCTTGTGCCTGCGCCATTTTCAATGCGTCTGCTGTTGGGTAAACGCCGGGTTCAATGTTTTCACCTACCAATCGTACTTCAGGTACGCGTATCATGTGATTAGTACGGTGTTCTTGTTGTTGTTCTTTTTTAAAACGCGGGTTAAAAGTGCCCCGGGGTGGTCTTGGTGGAAATGCCATTAATTGATTTTATGTTTAAGATTCGTAGCCATCGGTGATTTCCGAGCGCTACATTTTTTTTAAAGTTACTAAAAATATTTTATTCGAATGTTCTTTTGCTTGTTACTTCTTCGTTGACCATGTCGATAAACTCCGCCATTGGCTTAACGCCCAGATCACCTTTGCCTTGTCTTCTTACAGCAACCGTGCCGTTATTTGTTTCCTGTTCGCCCAGAACGACCATCAAAGGTGTTCTTTCTAACTCTGTGTCCCTGATCTTTTTACCGATCTTTTCGTTCCTATCGTCAATCTCAGCGCGAATATCCGCTTTTTTTAGCTGCTGCAAAACAGTTTCTGCATAAGGCATAAATTTATCGCTGATCGGCAATATCTTAACCTGGGTAGGAGCCAACCATAATGGAAACTTACCCGCGCAATGTTCTATCAAAACGGCAATAAAGCGTTCCATGCTGCCAAAAGGAGCGCGGTGGATCATTACCGGCCTGTGTTTGGCGTTGTCTTCCCCGATATAAGTCAGGTCAAAACGTTCCGGTAAATTGTAATCTACCTGTATTGTTCCCAATTGCCATTTGCGCCCGATCGCATCGCGCACCATGAAATCCAGTTTCGGTCCGTAGAAAGCGGCTTCGCCATATTCCACTACCGTTTTCAAACCTTTTTCAGCGGCTGCTTCAATGATCGCATTTTCAGCCAGTTCCCAGTTTTCGTCTGTGCCAATATATTTGCTTCTGTCTTCTTTATCTCTCAAAGAAATTTGTGCAGTATAATTTTCAAATCCAAGAGATCCAAATACATACAAAACAAGATCGATCACTTTTTTGAATTCATCTTTTACCTGGTTGGGCATACAAAATAAATGCGCGTCATCCTGGGTAAAGCCGCGTACCCTTGTTAAGCCATGCAACTCGCCATGTTGTTCATAACGATACACGGTACCAAATTCTGCCAAGCGCAATGGCAGGTCTTTGTAAGAACGTGGCGATGTTTTATAGATCTCGCAATGGTGCGGACAGTTCATTGGTTTTAAGAAAAACTCTTCACCTTCCTGCGGTGTTTTGATCGGCTGAAAACTATCCTTGCCATATTTTTCATAATGTCCCGAAGTAACATATAAATCTTTATGGCCGATATGCGGCGTGATCACAGGAAGATAGCCTGATTCTATTTGTGCTTTTTGTAAAAACTGTTGCAGCCTTTCTCTTAGCATGGCGCCTTTTGGTAACCATAAAGGCAATCCCATCCCAACTTTTTCAGAGAAGGCAAACAATTGTAATTCCTTACCTAACTTTCTATGGTCGCGTTTTTTTGCTTCTTCCAATAAAATTAAATATTCATCTAATTCTTTTGTTGAAGGAAAGGTTACACCATAAATACGGGTAAGCTGTTTATTTTTTTCATCGCCTTTCCAGTAAGCACCAGCGATGCTTGTTAATTTAATTCCTTTTACAAATCCTGTGTTAGGAATATGCGGGCCACGGCAAAGATCTGTAAAGCCACCTTGTGTATACAAAGTGATCTCGCCATCCTGCAGGTTGCTTAAAAGGTCTAATTTATATTCATCACCTTTTTCGCTGAAATATTTTACCGCATCATTTTTAGAAATTTCTTTGCGGATAAAATTTTCACCTTTCTTGGCAAGCTCAGCCATTTTAACTTCCAGCTTGCGCAGGTCGTCTTCTACTATCTGGTGATCGCCTAAGTCAACATCATAATAAAAACCGGTTTCCAATGGCGGACCAACCCAAAATTTTACGCCCGGGAACATTGATTCTATCGCTTCTGCCATCAAATGTGCAGAGGAGTGCCAAAAGGTAGATTTACCCTGAAGATCGTTCCAGGTCAGTAATTGCAAAGAAGCGTCTCCGTTGATGGGCCTTGATGCATCCCAGGTTTGTCCGTTAATATTTGCTGCCAAAACTTTTCTTGCCAATCCTTCACTGATAGATTTGGCTACATCCATTGCAGTAACGCCCTGTTCGTATTCTCTTATTGCTCCATCCGGTAATGTGATCTTTATCATAAATTTCCTTATATCTTCAATTTTTTTTAGAATTGCAAATTTAACGAAGTATTAGCTATCGTTGGAACATATCTAAAATATCTTTACAAGAGTTTTTATTTATCATAAAATGCATTGTTTTTAAGCAGGGAAAAGGGTTTTATAGTATGAAAAGGCTTTCTATCTTATTTATTATTTTTTTAATAGCAACGGTATCCCATGCGCAAAAGATCGATGGGCAATGGCGCGGTTATTTTGATTCAAAAGGAGATATCATAGCGGCCGGACAAGATAATACAGAATATGTTTTGGAGATCAACCTGGATGGAACCGATATAAGCGGTTATTCCTATTCTTATTTTCAGGATAGAAAATATTATGTCATTTGCACCATAAAAGGGACCTACAATAAATCCGACAAGACGATGCTGATAACGGAAGTGGCGCGTATAAAAGGGATCACACCACCGGGGCAGGGCGATTGTTTACAAACTCATTTTTTACAATATCAAAAAATACACGGCAAAGAACAATTGGTGGGTAAATGGAAATCTGCCCCCGGACAAAATGATTGCGGCAGCGGTTCAACAACACTGGAAAGAAAAACATTAAATAAAAACTTGGTAGGTTATAATAAAGGGCGTACCCGTATAACGATCACCCGATCAAATATTATAACTACAGAAAGTAAGCCTAAAAGAACCGAGACGATCATCAGAAGAAGGATACCGCCTACATCTCATCTACCTGTCAGCGATTCTTCTGTTGTTGACATCGACCTTACAAAAAAAGATACAACAGTAAGTACGGTGATCATAGATTCGCCTGCTATTGAAAGAAAAACAATACCGATCACGCCGCCGGCTGATATGAATTATGAAAAACGCAGCAACACCTTATTGAATACCATACAAATAGCCAGCGACTCTTTTCAGGTTGACCTGTATGATAGCGGCGATATAGATGGAGACAGCATTTCATTGTTCTTCGACGGAAAATTATTGTTATCTCACCAGGGATTAGCGATAGAGCCTATCACGCTTACTTTAAATGCAAAGGCCAACAACGGTGTAAATGAATTGGTGATGTATGCGGAAACACTTGGGACCATTCCACCAAATACCGCACTAATGGTTGTTACGGACGGAAGCAAACGCTACGAAATATACATGACCTCGGACCTACAAGAAAGCGGTGCGGTGCGGTTTATTCATAAGAATGAATAGGCTGAACATTGATTTGATTGTCTGAATTGGGATTCGTGGGATTTAGGGATTAATGGATTTGAATAAAATATTACTCTTCTGTCTTGTCATTCTGAGCGTAAGCGAAGAATCTAATTCTGCGCCATTATTCTGGCTATTTTAACGATAAGATGCTTCGTTCCTCAGCATGACAAAGAGAATACAAAATCATAGCTTTAGTACAATTTCAACTTCCTTATTTTTTGTTCCTTATTTCTTATTCCTTATTTAATTAATTAAAGAGCCGCAAAGGAAAAACTTAATGTTCCTCTGCGGCTCTTCATGTTCTTTGCCGTTATATACGCTATATCAACTCAATCAACGGTTCGGACAAACTACTTCGACACAATACTATCCTTTGTCTCGCCGCAATGAACCATTGTGGGATCTTTTCTTCCTAAATAAGGATTGATGATCTGCGGAGAATTGCTTATCCAATTGGCATCATTGCCTTCACCAAAAGCCATCGGGCAATTTTGCAGGTACAATGTATTGCCTTCGTAGTGTATCATTTTTAATAACGGGAACAGGTTTTCAGTAACGTTCTGAAAATCTTTGCGCATAGCCGTAATAGTCGATTCGGTCGGAACGCTTTGCGCATTGGATTTTATATTTCCCACCAGTGAAAGCGCCGTGGCATAAATACCGGAAGTATCTTTTTTCAATTCATCGAGCTTTACACTGTCGCTCAGGGTAGCAACTTTTGCTGCAGTTACTTTCGCTTTGACACTGTCATTGTCAACAAAATTATTTTTTAATTCCAGGTAAGCATTTACCAGTGTATCAATGCTGTAGTTAAATGAAGCGGAGTGAGCGCCTATTTTAATGGCATTTTGTGTAATACTTTGAGGTGCATCAGGCGCACTTTTCTTCAAAAACATCCAATATATTCCGAATAACAGAACTAAAAGTATAAGGGTCAGTACCACTTTTTTCATAGCTATATTTTTGCCCAAAGTTATAGGATACTAATCAACTAAGTAAATAGTTTGCGGTTTAGCTTACTTTTGCAAAATATTTAACGGAAACAGGAGATAAAATGCTTTTAGGATTACAGAATGTAACATTTGAATTTGGCGCCAGGGCGATCGTAGAAGACGCCACCTGGCACATACAACCCAATGAAAGAATTGCTTTGATCGGGTACAACGGTACAGGTAAATCAACCTTGCTGAAGGTGTTGACACGCCAGTATTTGCCGAACAAAGGAACAGTGGAGCAGGGTAAAGAAACAACCATCGGTTTTTTGCACCAGGATCTGTTGAGTTTTGATACCGACGATTCTATTTTAGAAGTTGCCATGGGTGCCTTTGAGCGCGTAAAAGAACTGGAAAAAGAAATTGAAGCCATTGGCATTGAATTGGAAAAAACCGGGGATGAAAGCCTGGTTATAACCTATTCTGAAAAATTACATGAGCTGGAAGTATTAGGCGGATACGATATTCACCACAAGACAGAAGAAGTTTTACACGGCCTGGGGTTCGATAATGAGAATGTGCACAAACCATACAAATTATTTAGTGGAGGATGGAGAATGCGTGTGTTACTGGCAAAAATGATCTTAATGCAGCCGGATGTTTTGTTGCTGGATGAACCTACGAATCACCTTGACCTTCCAAGTATCGAGTGGCTCGAAAAATATTTATTGCATTACCAGGGCGCTGTTGTAATGGTGAGCCATGATCGTTTTTTCTTAGACAGAATGGTGAACAAAGTGGTGGAATTGTACCAACAGAAATTACATTTTTATACCGGTAATTATTCTTATTACGAAACGGAAAAAGCGTTGCGTGTAGAAATGCAACAGAAAGCTTACGAAAACCAGCAGGATTATATTCGCCAGAACGAACGTTTCGTAGAAAGGTTTAAAGCCAAGGCCAGCAAGGCTGCCGCTGCACAAAGTATTGTAAAACGTTTAGAAAAATTAGACCGCATAGAAAACGTAGAGATAGAAAGGCCCAACATGCGCATCAACTTTTTAATTGATAAACAACCGGGAAGAGTATTGTGCACTTTAAAGAATGTATCTAAACGTTTCGGTGATTTAGTGATCATGGAAAATACCGGTGCAGAGATAGATCGCGGTGATAAGATCGCGTTGATCGGCGCGAATGGTAAAGGTAAATCAACATTGCTGCGCGTAATTGTGGGTAGCGAAGAACATACCGGCGAACGTGTATGGGGACATAATGTAGAAGAATCTTTCTACGCACAGCACCAGCTCGAAGCATTGAATATCAATAATACAGTGCTGACTGAAATGCAGGAAAGCAGAAGTGGTAAAACCGATTTGGAACTGCGTAGTTTATTAGGCTGTTTTTTATTCACCGGAGACGATGTAGATAAAAAGATCAAAGTATTAAGCGGAGGAGAAAAAGCAAGAGTAGCACTCGCTAAAACAATTGTGAGCAAGGCTAATTTTTTAATGCTGGATGAACCTACCAATCACCTGGATATACATTCTGTTGATTTGTTGATCGGCGCATTAAATAATTATGAAGGTAGTTTGGTCTTTGTAAGTCATGACAGACATTTCGTAAGTAAGATCGCTAATAAGATATGGGAAATTGAAGACCATAAAATTGTAGAATTTAAAGGAAGTTATGCCGAGTGGGAAGATTGGAAAGCGAGAAGGGTAGCGGCAGAGAACGCTAAAGCAAAAGCTGAAACAAAAAAATCAGAACCTGTACCTGATAAAAAAAAAGAGGAGCCTAAGCCTGTAACCAATAATGTACCTGTTGACAAAGAATTAAAAAAGGAGTACCAAAAAAATAAAAATCGTTTTCAGCAGCTGGAAGAAAAAGTAGCGCAGCTGAACAAAAGAAAAACAGAACTGGAAGGGCTCATGGCAGATCCAAATAGTTACGCTGATAAAAATAAATTTCAGCAAACAGAAACGGAATACAAAAAAATAACAGAAGAACTAACAGCGGTCAATAAAGAATACGAAGTTGTTTTTGATAAAGTAATGGAGTTGGAAGATCAGTTAGGCGGTTAAAATGCTATATTGAATTTTGTATAATTGTTTAGTAGACTTTAATTTAAAATTCAGCATTCAAAATTTGAAATAAACGTTTATATTTGCAAACTCTTAAAGACTTGGTAGCTCAGCTGGATAGAGCATCAGCCTTCTAAGCTGAGGGTCATTGGTTCGAATCCAATCCAGGTCACACATAATAGTTTCGTTATTTTCGCAATAGCTGTAGATCGATGATTTACAGCTATTGTAGTTTTGAACAGTTTCGTTTAACAACGTTTTTCATTGATGGCAAAAAATGGAAGTTTGTCTGATCGATTTGCAATATCATTATTTAAATATCTTATCTACAATAAGGTTAATTACTTCAATAAAAATAAGAGTAATAACAACCCATTCTAACACGATACTATTTTTACTTTGCAGTAAGTCTTTAAATAATTCAAGGTTTTCTTTTACAATGCCAAGGCCTTCAGAAATATCACGAAATCGTACCTGCAGATCAAATGTTTTTTTAAGGCCAACATCCAATATATTAAGATTCTCATCTTCCCAGGTTTCATCCGGAGAATCAAAAATGTAAAGGTTTTGCAGAATTCGGTTTTTAAGACTGAGTGTCCGGCCGATAGTTTTTTTAAGATCTGTACTTGATATATCTAGTTTTCCATTGTTCCCCAGTATTTCTGTAAGGCGATTTGTTTCTTCACGTAGTTTATTGGTTTGTTGTGAATAGTGATCCAGCGCTACGGATTGCGATACATAGTAAGCTTGCATCCGATATAAAGATCTATCCTGATCCGGTAGTTAATGGCGTTATACAATTAGATCTTGGAAATAAACCTGCTGGAATTTACGGAGTGGTTATTGTAAATACAGAAGGCCAAACAGTATTACATAAAGACATTAACTATGATGGCAACGGCGATGTAAAAACTATTTATTTGAATAAGTACATCGCAAAAGGTGTGTATGTGTTAGAAATACTGGGGCCTGACAAAAGCATATCAAAAATTAATTTTGAAAATCAATAAGTGAAACTGATAAGACAAAGTGTGATAATTTCTATTACACTTTATTCTTATCGTTGTTGAGTATGCTCACACAAACTATAATACTTAGGCAAGCATTTAATGAAAAAAAATATTATTTACTCCTTTTATATTGATACCTGTATTTGCAATAGGCTGTTCTAAAAATACTATTCCTACTCAAAAATCGACATCTCCTTTACCAAATACCATTGATAAAACCGATACCTTAAAAGTGATGGCTTATAATGTATTGAATTATGGCGATGGTTGCCACCTAACAGTATTGATGACCCCATTGAAAACAATTAAGAGGGGATAAAGCACTTGATATTGAAATTATTTTTATGAAATTACTTGTATCAATGGATTGAAAGCCTTTGAGGCGATCAATACTTTTTGCCCTACTTTAAAGTTAATAACTTCATCTTCAGTAGCAATCACTTTTATGATATTATTTGCAGAAAGTACACTTACGGTATAAACGATATCATTTTTTTTAATATCGATGATCTCTCCGGTTACTTTAAATTTGCTGCTGATCTTTTGTTCTGAGAAAACTGCTGTAGGGCTTCCTTCTTTTACAATTTTTCCTTTGTCTATAATAATTACTTTATCTGCCAGTCTAAATATTTCCGGTAAATGGTGACTGATCAGGATAGTTGTTAACCGGTA
>DATHNS010000014.1:0-26260 GCA_035485735.1 Ferruginibacter sp. | reverse complement strand
TTGTTTAGATACCCATGCAAACTTTATAAAAGTGTACAACAATCCCACAATACCCATTGCCGGAATTACGTAAATCAAATTGGTCATAGTTTCAGTAAATTTTGGCGGCAAAAATAGGGGAAATGCTTTGAAAAGCATAATTATTGCCTTTTGGATGGTTTGTTCTTTTTTGTTCCACCATGGGTGTATGATGTTTGGGTTTCTTTGATCGCTCATAGCCGCTGGGCTGCGTTCCTGCTCCAGCGCTACTTTGGCCACTGCCAAAACATGCTGCGCATGATTTTGTCTGGTGCGCTGCGCTGGCACCGTAGCCAAAGAGGCGCTTCCTCAGGAACTGGTAGAGTTGGGAGGTATGCTGGTTGAGTCTTTTACATTATATAGAATAATCTCTATTTCTAATTAATAAAATAATATAAAAAGGCCATGCCATGATATTTAATTATCCAATCCCAAATCATACTTCCATATCCCAAATTTCCACCAGTAACTGCATAAGTCGCCTCTTTGGCTACGGTGCCAGCGCAGCGCAGCAGAAAAAATAGTGCGGAGCACTTTTTTTCAGTTGCCAAAGCAGCGACGTTGTAGTTACGATGCCCGCCGGCATGAGGCAAAAGCACTGAATAATAAAACAACAATGAAAAATATATGAGGTAAAATCCATTGAATAAAAAAAACGTCGATAAAATTCTTACATTTATAAAAAACTAACTATTATGAAAAAATTACTGATTGCTGCCTCATTGATTCTGGGCCTGGCTATGGCTACTAAAGCTCAGACAACAACTACGACTAAAACCAAAACAAAAACGACAACAAAAACAACCACAACGGATACGAGCGCAAAAAAAACGACTGCTGCCGGCCCGTTGAAAGCTGATGGTACACCCGATATGCGCTATAAAGCAAACAAAGATGCCGCAAAACCAGCTCCGGCAGGCCCTTTGAAAAAAGACGGCACGCCTGATATGCGTTATAAAGCTAATAAGGTTGATAGCTCAAAGAAAAAATAGTCCATATTACATTGTAAAAAATACCTTTGTTATGGAGGTGTTTTTTATTGGTTATATCTTTATAAAAATTCTTTATGGAAAAAAAATCAGGTGATTCTTTGGTGGTGATGACGGAATTAGTGTTTCCCAATGATACCAACAACTTTGGAAACTTAATGGGCGGAAGGTTAATGTACTGGATGGATATTGCGGCAGCCATGTCTTCCATGAAACATTCGGGATTGCCGGCTGTAACAGCTTCTGTAGATAATATTTCTTTTGAGAACCCTATCAAAATAGGTAACGTAGTACACATCAAAGCCAGCGTGACAAGAGCGTTTACTACCAGTATGGAAATACATATTACTGTGTGGGGAGAAGATGTATTGAATCACTATAAATATAAAAGTAATGAGGCCTATTATACTTTTGTTGCGTTAGATCCTGTTACAGGTAAGCCAACGGCGATCAACCAACTGGTCCCTGAAACAGAAGAGGAGATACGTTTATACGACGGCGCTTTGCGCAGAAGACAATTAAGATTAATACTAGGCGGCAAAATGAAACCGCAGGATGCGGAGGAGTTGAAAGCTTTGTTTACTAATTAAGATAAATGCTCAATATCAATGCTCAATTTTCAATATTCAATTTTTTTAAATTGAACGATCTTCAGTTGAGCATTGATCGTTGAAAATTGAACATTGAAAATTTCTTTCGATTTAAATTCCCGCTCTCTCCAATAGCCATCTAAACCTTTTGCGTTTCTTTTCGAATTTAAGGTTGAATTTTACAATACTGTTTTTTTGCAGATGCGCAATCGCTTCATCGATAGAATCAGTCACTAAAAAAAGATCAGTATCATTGGGAGAAATGGTCTGATAGTTTTTCATTGTTTCGATATATACTATTAGGTCTTTGTGAAACTCTTTACCAATGATGATGATAGGGAATTCATGTACTTTTTTTGTCTGGATGAGTGTCAAGGCTTCAAAGTATTCATCCATCGTTCCAAATCCGCCGGGCATTACGATAAATGCGTAAGAATATTTTATCAGCAATGTTTTGCGAACAAAAAAGTATTTGATGTTTACCCATCTGTCAAGATAGGGATTGTGTGATTGTTCGTGTGGTAAAACAATATTACAGCCAACACTTTTGCCACCTACTTCCTGCGCGCCTTTGTTAGCTGCTTCCATAATGCCGGGTCCGCCGCCGGTCATAATAGTAAAACCCATCTGCGCGATCCTGCCGGATAATTCACGGGCCTGTTCATAAAAAACATGTCCTTCTTTAAAACGTGCAGACCCAAAAACGGTAACACACGGGCCAACGAAATGTAATGTCCTGAAGCCTTTTATAAATTCTAATAAAACTTTGAATGCAAATTTAAAATCCTGCCAACGGTTCTGCGGACCTTCCAGGAACCTAATTTCCGATTTTGTCATGTGTGTTATTCTATTACAAAACTAGTCAATAAAAAAGTAATAAGACAAAAGTTAAAACCCAAAAGTAAAGAATCATGTCCTCCAACTTTTGGGTTTTAACTTTAACTTTTGCCTTATTTAATGCATTGCTTCTGCGAGATCAATTTTTTCTGCTTTCTTTTTTTGTCTCACCATTAATACAAATGGGATACAAATCAAAAAGGCAATGCCCAGCCACATGAATACATCCATATAAGATAGAACAGAGGCCTGTTTAGTTACTATATAATCAAGCGAGGTATAAGCGCTTTTTAATGCTACATCAGGCGACATACCCCTGAACATAAAAGCATGTTGCATACTGGCAACTCTTTGTTGTGTTGCAGGATTATTGACATCTAATTTGCTAACAAGATCATTTCTATGAACCATATTCCTTGTAGCCATATAGGTAGTGATCAACGCGATACCGAATGACCCGCCGAGTTGTCTCATCATACCCGTAAATGCGGCTCCCTGGCCAATTTGTTTACCTTTTAAGGAAGAAAGTGAGAGTACTGTTATCGGTATAAATAACATACCCATTCCTACACCACGAACGATCAATGGCCAGAAGAAATTATCTACGCTGGTATCGTTGGTCAATAAAGTATAACACCAAAAAGTAAATATGGCAAATATGCCGAGACCGAGTGATACTAATATTTGTTGTGGTGCTCCTTTTTGTAATAGCTGACCGATCATCGGCATCATAAATGCCGTTGTCAAAGCGGACGGTATCATTAACATACCTGCCTGCTGTGCTGTCCAGCCCAACGTTGCCTGTGTATATAACGGTATGATAAATGTTGATCCATACAAGCCAAAGCCCATGATGAAAGATAATATCGTTCCCGTTCGGAGGTTAACGTTTTTTAATACACGCAACTCAACGATCGGATTTTTATAGGTCAATTCTCTCCAGATGAAAAAGAACAAACCCAGGATAGCCACTACTGCAAAAAATGTAATGGTACTGCTTGCAAACCAGTCATCATCCTGGCCTTTTTCCAATACAAATTGCAAAGAACCCACGGTTGCAGCCAATAAGCCAATACCTAACCAATCTACATCTCTGGTAGCAGTTTTTTCTCCGTACTTCGGACTGCGTACAAACTGTAGCGTTAGTAAAGTGGCAATAACACCGATAGGGATATTGATGTAAAAAATGTATGGCCATGAAAAGTGATCAACAATATAACCACCTAATGGCGGGCCTAATGTTGGCCCAATGATAACACCTAAACCGTATATCGCCTGCGCCATCCCTCTTTTTTCAACAGGATAACTTTCAGTAATAATTGTTTGTGAAGTAACCAATAATGCACCGCCACCTACACCTTGTAAAAAGCGGAAAAATACCAGCTCCCAAATACCATTGGCATTACCACATAAAAAAGAACAGGTGGTAAATATGATGATAGATGCAGCGAAATAATTTCTTCTTCCAAATTGTTGTGATAACCAGCTTGTCATAGGAACGATAATTACGTTACCAATGGCATAAGCCGTGATAACCCATCCGATCTCTGTAAAAGTAGCACCGAGATTACCTTTCATGTCATTCACCGCTACGTTCACTATTGTAGTATCCACAATTTCCAGCAAGGCGCACATGATCGCAGTGACTGTTATTATCGTTCTGCGTGCGCCATATTCTACTAATGAATTTTGTTCCATCGCTCTCTAATTTAATAATTCTGCAATATGCCGAGTGATGAGTTGGAGACGTGCCAATGAGAAAAAACACAAGTGGTTTCAGATCTATCAAAATCATCTCATTACACTATCTCCAAATCACCCATCAACTAATTAAGGTGCACATCTACTGTAACGTTCATCCCCGGTACCAATTCTTTAACCAAAGAATCTGAAGGATCTTTGAATTCAATTTTTATTGGTAGCCTTTGTACAACTTTTACAAAGTTTCCGCTCGCGTTATCCGGAGGTAACAAAGCAAAACGTGCGCCTGTTGCCGGAGAAAAAGAAGTCAATGTTGCCTGAAAGTCTTTTCCGGGAAAAGCATCTGCATTGATCGTTACTTCTTGTCCTATTCTCATTTTGTCAAATTGCGTTTCTTTAAAATTGGCCACAACCCACGGCGCATCATTCAATACCAGGCTAAATAATGATTGTCCGGCTGTGATGTATTGTCCTTCCTGTGCATTTACTTTTGATACTCGCCCATCTTCCGGAGCAACAATTACGGTGTACGAAAGATTTAATTTTGCATCATGAACATCCACCTGGCGTTGTTTGATCATTGAACCTGCCACACTTATTTGAGAACCGGTTGCTGTGCTTTGTGAGCTGGCAGCATTTGTTTGTTGCGTTGCCTGATTTTTTTGTTCTACCAATACCTGTAACTGGCGTTCTGCTGTTTGTTTAGCAGCATCTGCCTGTTCAAATTGTTGTTGTGTGATCGTATGATCCTTGATCAAATTTGCATAACGATCGTAATCTTGTGATGTTCTCCATACATTGATCTTAGCTGTTGCGATCTGCGCATCGATGGTACCAACGCCTGCTTGTGAGGTAGCAATATTTGCTCTTGATGCATTGGTGTTTGCTTTCGCAGAACCTAAATTGCTTTCAGCAGTTGCCAATGCTGCTTCAGCCTGGTCTACTTTTATTGCAAGGTCTCTGTCATCCAATATTAAAAGAGTATCGCCTTTTTTAACCACCTGATTATCTTTTACGCGCACTTCTTTTATGTAGCCTGATACACGAGGAATGATCGGACTAATATTTGCATCGATCTGCGCGTCATCAGTTTCTGCGTGATGTTGTGCGTGGATGTATTTGCTGATACCGAACCATCCGCCTACAATAACTAATAATGCAAGGATGATAGGGAATACTACATTGCGTTTTTGAGGCGCTTCTGTTGTTGTTTCTGGTTTGTTTGTTTCGTTCTGTGCCATAAAATGTTCTTTATTAGAATGGAATTAAATGATATTAATTGTTTAAAAGTCCTGCTGTTTGTAATAATTTATCATACGCTACCACTGCGTCTGCTTTTGCATTGGTGTAATTTAATTGCGCTTGTAGCGATGCCACATCTGCGTCTAAAAGATCAGTAGTGGTTTCTAAAGCGTTGTCATATTTGTTTTTAGTGATCCTGTAATTTTCAGTTGCCTGTTCTACTGCATTGGCCAATACTTCAATTCTTTTCTGGCTCAATAAATAAGCTTCATAAGCCTGGTTGATCTGTAAACGGATATCATCGTTTAGCATTTCTTCATTGGCATCTAATTCCAAAGCTTTTGCTTGTGCTTCATGCACAGTAGCTTTCGTTTTCCATAATGATGATAAATTATATTTTAAGCCTACACCAAAATCAACCGCATTGGTAACGGTTAAAAAATTAGGAATATATGCTGCAACATAACCACCGGTGATCGCTAAAGTGGGGTAGTAGTCTGCTTTGGCAGATTTAACACCGAGATCCGCCGCTTTTTTCTGCAAAGCCAAAGAAGCAATTTCTTTTCTGCTTTGTAAAGCTGACTGTTCGTAAGCACCAATTGTTTTAACGGTATCAGTTTGTACCAGGCTGCTTGAATCCGGATCTAATAAAGTAGTGTCCGCCAATCCTAACATCAGGTCCATGTTTACTGTAGCTAATTTATAATTGCTTTCTGCATCTAACAAAGACAATTCAATATTAGAGGATTGCAGCGATACCTTCAACAGATCGTTTCTGGCGACCAAACCATTTTTTTCAAGATTGGTAAAATCAGTAACACGTTGTTGTGATTGTGTCAAATTATCTTTTACGATATCAACTGCTTTTTTTGATTTATATAAATTTGCAAAAGCATTGATGGTGTTGATCACTACTTCCTGTTTGTCATTTTCACCGTTCAATTTAGTTGCTTGCGCAAGGTATTTAGCAGATTCAACGCCATATCTTAATTTGCCACCTGCAAATATTGGTAAAGATGCATTGGCCATACCATACATTACCTGAGAAATAGAAGGAATACCACTGCCATGTCCGGATGTGTCAGGCGCACCTGTTTTTAAGGTGATATTTGGTTGAAAGGGCAGGTACAAATATGCGCCACTGATGCTTGCATCAGGTAACTGCCGATCTTTTGCCTCTTTAAGCAAAGCATCGGCTTCTGCTGTCCTTGCTTGACTGCCTTTTAATTGTTTACTGTTTTTAATGCCCAGTTCAATTGCATGTTGCAATGTTAGTTTTGTTGTGTCCTGTGCCTGTAAATGGTGTATACCTAATAACGCTGTTACTATAGTATATGCTGCTATGCGTATTATATTATGCCTCATAACTCAATATTGCTTTAAATAAATTTTTTATATGATTGCTTAATTTTGTTTTTAGTTGTTCTTTATATGCTTCATCTGATAAGGACTGATCCGCTGCGCTAAAATTCCTGTAATAATCCTGACTGACCAATGTTTGCCAGGAGGTGCCGATCATTGTATTCAACATTAATACCACATCTACATCTTTTTTAAAAACACCCTTTTCTTGTCCGCCTTTTACTATTTTGTTTACCAATTCAGCGTTGCGGAGTTTCAGTTCAGATACTTTATTCGTAATAGAAGGATTAGTATCGATCAATTGTTCGCAAAGCATGATCTTATAAAAGCGTTGTCCGGACCACATTCTTTCGATCTGTTCGTCGATCATGATATTTACTTTTTGAAACGGTGTAAGTATCTCGTCTTTTAATAAAGCTTCAAGCCTGTCTTTTATCTTTTCGATCTTTATTTCAAAAAGAGCCTCCATCAATTTTTCCTTCGAACCGAAATAGTAAGAGATCATTGCTACGTTAATCCCGGCAACTTCGGCAATATCCCTTACAGATGTTCCATCAAAACCTTTATCGGCAAAAAGTACCTCAGCCGTTTCGATGATCTGTAATTGTTTATCGTTGTAGTTCATTGTTCATTTCTCCCTTTCAAAACACAAAATTAAACAATCGTTTAATTAAAACAAACATTTGTTTAATTTTTTTAAAAATAATTTATTTGTGATGAACGGAGGGTACCATTAAACTTTGGCATGTAGTTTTATATCTATAAACAAAACAAACCATTACAGTTATGAAAAAGTATTTTGCAAAATTGTTGACACTGATAGTATTTATTGGTGCATTATCATTCTCAGCCAACGCTCAGATCTACGTTAAAGTAGTACCAGAACGCCATGAACATCCTAGACCTCCTGCTCCATCACCGCGTCACGTATGGATCGACGGTGAATATGTACAACGCGGAGATCACTACGAATATGTAGATGGATATTGGGCTGAACCACATCCGCACCAGGTATGGGTTCCAGGCCATTGGAGAAATCGCAGAGACGGCTTCCAAGCTTGGGTTCCGGGCCATTGGAGAAGAGAAGGATAATTAAATAAATTCTTTAAAAAAAGTCTGTACTATAATAAGTACAGACTTTTTTTTGCCTATTTTTATCTAAATCCACTACTATGATAGCTAGAATACCTTTAGAAGACTTTCTTATTATTGACATCGAAACAGTTTCCCAACAAGCCAACTTTGAACTTTTGACTGATGATTGGAAAAATCTTTGGGCGGATAAAGTAGAACGGAATCTACCCGAAAATGTATCACCGGGGGAATATTATCCTCAGCGGGCAGGAGTGATGGCCGAATTTTCGAAAGTGGTTTGCATAAGTTTGGGTTATTTTAAAAAAGAGCAAGAAAAATATCAGTTAAGGGTAAAGTCTATATATAATATAGAAGAGAGGGAATTGCTTCGTTCATTTATTCAAACAATAGATCAATTATATGCAAGTAACAATAACTGGAACTTTACCGGCCATAATATCAAGGAGTTTGATGTACCCTTTCTATGCAGAAGGATCTTGATCAATAATTTACCTATTCCGCCATACCTCGATTTTCAAAATATGAAACCCTGGGAAACCAATATGGTAGATACTTTTCAATACTGGCGCTTTGGCGATTATAAAAATTATACTTCATTGAAATTATTGGCTGCAGCATTGGGTATTCCTTCTCCAAAAGACGATATTGATGGCAGCATGGTAGGAGAGGTGTATTGGAAAGAAAATAATATAGAACGTATCGCCGCTTATTGTCAAAAGGATGTGGTAACTGTTGCCAATATTGTATTGAAATTTAAAACCTTACCATTGCTTACAGACCAGCAGGTAATATTTGTATTGTAGCTTATCTTTATTGTATGAAGCGTTTTCTGTTCATAAGCTGGGGCTTAATAGCATTATTTGCCATTTACGGCGCTTTCCCAGTGCGATTGCCTGACAAAGCCCCTGTTTTAGTTGCTGATCAAATACTCGTACAGCATCATGAATATACCGGTAGCCCTGATTTCACCATTGTAAAAGGAACGCTTATCATACCCGATAGTTTAAAGCCCTTATTGACAGACTCTTCCTACAATATAACAATTGCTGGTAATTCGCCACTCAATTACACTTCAGATGGCAATTTTGATTTTCTTATGAAAAACTTCATACTGGAAGGAAAAGTAATAGGAATAGACTCAACCTCGGGTGGAAATGAGGGTATTGATAAATACAAACCTGTTTTTAAAGTTGTCCAATGGGAAATGACAGACTACTATGCAAGATTCTGGACTTTTAATATCCTATTCTTTATTCTGTATTTTACCTTGTTCCCAGTTCTTTTCATTGCAACAATAGTTGTATTGATAATAAGCTTAGTTCGAAAAAAGAATAAAAAAACTCCAACTGTTTGATAATCAATTCTATCCCAAGGAAAAGAAAAATAAAAAAACTTTTAAAATCCCTTTGATATTCCAAATCAACTCCCTACCTTTGCACTCCAATTTCAAAAAAGGAAAAAAGTTCTTTACATATGTCACAGAGAATCAGAATAAAACTACAGTCTTACGATCATAATCTGGTTGATAAGTCAGCTGAAAAAATCGTAAAAACGGTACGCAGTACAGGAGCAGTAGTAACAGGACCAATTCCTCTACCTACGCACCGCAAAGTTTTTACAGTGTTACGTTCTCCGCATGTTAACAAAAAAGCCCGTGAGCAGTTCCAATTGTGCACACACAAGCGTTTGTTAGACATTTACACAAGCAGCAGCCGTACGGTTGACGCTTTAAGCAAATTAGATTTGCCTAGTGGTGTAGATGTAGAAATCAAAGCCTAATGAACCTTCCGGGTAAATCCGGAAAGGCAAAAGGTAAGTTCTTAAATAGAAACAATGAACATCCATCTACTTTTAAATAAGTAGCGCTGGGTATAAAATAGATACAATGAAAAGTATTATTGGAAAGAAGATTGGCATGACCAGTGTCTTTAATGCAGCAGGCAAGCAAACTGCCGTTACCATTATTGAAGCAGGTCCGTGTGTAGTAACACAAAAGAAAACCGTTGAAACCGACGGATATAATGCAATCCAAATTGCATTCGGCGATAAGAAAGAGAAACACTCTATCAAATCTGAAATTAGCCATTTCGCCAAGGCACAAACATCTCCTAAAAAAGTAGTTAAAGAAATCCGCGATAGCGAAATAGATAAAAACGTTGGTGAAATCATCACTGTTGATATTTTCACTGAAGGTGAAACTATTGAAGTGGTTGGTACAACCAAGGGTAAAGGTTTCCAGGGTGTTGTAAAACGCCATGGCTTCTCTGGTGTGGGTGAACAATCTCATGGTCAGCATGATCGTCAAAGAGCACCGGGTTCAATCGGTAACTCATCTGATGCATCAAGAGTATTTAAAGGAATGCGCATGGGTGGCCGCATGGGTCAGGACAGAGTGAAAATGAAAGGACTTAAAGTAGTAAAAGTTTTCGCTGAAAAAAATTACATATTAGTTAGTGGTTCAGTTCCGGGCCATAACGGTGCAATCGTTTTAATACAGAAATAATATTGTTTGAAGAGCGGAAGAAGTTCAGCTCAAAAAATAGAATAAAATGCAAGTAGATATTTTAAACATAAAAGGCGCTAAAACTGGTAGATCAATTGAACTACCGGAAGAAATATTCGGTATCGAGCCAAATAACCACGTGATTTACCTTGCGGTAAAACAATACTTAGGCGCACAACGCCAGGGTACGCACAAGGTTAAAACAAGAGCTGAAGTTCAGGGTGCTTCTAAGAAGTTAGTAAAACAAAAAGGTACCGGGGGTGCTCGTAAAGGTAACTTGCGTAGCCCGATATATAAAGGTGGTGGTACCATCTTTGGCCCAAAACCTCATGGTTATGATATCAAGTTGAACCGTAAGGTGAAAGATTTGGCTAAGATCAGCGCATTGAGCCACAAGGCAAAAGAAAACGCTATTGTGATCGTTGAAGATGTGAACATGAAAGCGCCTAAAACAAAAGAATTTGCAAGTATCTTAAAGAGCTTGAAAGTTGATAATAAAAAACCTTTGTTCGTTATACCTGAATACAATGATAACGTTTACTTAAGCTTAAGAAACATACCGGGAGTTAACGGTAGCCTATTGAGTGATGTAAATACATACGATATCGTAAACGCAGGTGTGATAGTACTTACTGAAAGTGTAGCAAAGATTTTCAGCGAAGAAGAAAAGGCAGAAGCATAATTTTTTTAACAAGCAAATAAGTAGACAAAATGAAACTGTCTGAAGTTTTAATAAAGCCAATTTTATCTGAAAAGATAAATGCGCAAACGGAAAAAATGAATCGCTACGCTTTTGTAGTGAACAGAAAAGCTAACAAACTGGAAATTAAAAAAGCGGTGGAAGAGTTTTACGGTGTACAAGTTGAGAATGTAAACACAACTGTTATGCCTGGTAAAGCAAAATCACGTAATACAAAAGCCGGTGTTGTTTCAGGACGTAAGTCTGCTAAAAAGAAAGCTTTTGTTACTGTAGTTAGTGGCGAAACCATTGACCTATACGGTACAGTATAATATTAATTAATGGATGGTGGTCAGCACCGCAAAGTTTTGACAAATAAAAAGTAATTAGAAAATGGCACTTAGAAAATACAAACCGACCACAGCAGGTACCAGATGGAGAATCGGTAATGCTTACGCTGAAATTACAACGAACATTCCAGAAAAGAGTTTGTTGGAAGATCAAAAGAACACTGCAGGTCGTAACTCTAGCGGTAGAAGATCAATGCGCTACATGGGTGGTGGTAACAAAACTCATTATCGTATCATTGATTTCAAAAGAGATAAAAAAGATATCCCTGCTACAGTTAAGTCAATCGAGTACGATCCAAACCGTACAGCATTTATCGCTTTGTTAAGCTATGCTGATGGTGAAAAACGTTACATCATTGCACCAAACGGTTTACAAGTTGGCGCTACTGTTTTAAGTGGCGATAACGTTGCTCCTGAATTAGGAAATGCACTACAATTGAAATATATGCCTTTGGGTACGATGGTTCATAACGTAGAAATGCAACCGGGTCAGGGTGGTAAATTGGTTCGCAGCGCGGGTAACACTGCTCAGTTAGCGAATAAGGAAGAAAAATACGGTATCCTTAAAATGCCAAGTGGCGAATTAAGAAAAATATTGATTAACTGTTATGCTACAGTAGGTGTAGTTAGTAATAGCGATCATAATCTTGAAAGTGCTGGTAAAGCAGGTCGTAACAGATGGAAAGGTGTTAGGCCACGTACAAGAGGTGTTGCGATGAACCCGGTAGATCACCCGATGGGTGGTGGTGAAGGTAAAGCTTCAGGTGGACATCCACGTAGCCGTACAGGTAAATATGCTAAGGGGCAAGTGACTCGTACAAGAGGAAAAGGATCAGATAAAATGATCATCCAAAGAAGAAACGGAAAGAAAATAAGTAACAAATAATTTTAACTGTTAAAATAGTTTTCCGAAAGGAAAGCGAATCAACAAAAAAATAAATAACAATGGCTCGTTCGGTAAAAAAAGGTCCTTATATAGATGCTAACCTGGAAGGTAAAGTATTAGCTATAAACGAAGGAAAAGGAAAGAAAGGTGTGATCAAAACCTGGTCTCGCCGTTCTACAATTACTCCTGATTTTGTAGGTCATACATTGGCAGTACATAATGGCAACAAATTCATTCCTGTTTATGTAACGGAATTTATGGTAGGTCATAAATTAGGTGAATTTGCACCAACAAGAAATTTTAGAGGTCACTCTAGTAAGAAAATTGCATAATTAATATTGAATAGCAATATTCAATAAAATAAAAATAAAAATGGAAGCAGTAGCGAAACTCAACAATTATCCAACATCACCACGTAAAATGCGTTTACTGGCTGATTTGATACGTGGAATGGAAGTAGAAAAAGCTTTAGGCGTTTTACAGTTCAGCCCAAAACATCCGGCTGTACCAATGTATAAATTGCTAAAAAGCGCTATCAATAACTGGGAACAGAAGAACACTGATGCAAAAGCAGAAGATTCTAAATTGGTAGTTAAAACCATTATGGTTGATTGCGGCAGAGTGATCAAACGTATGCGCCCGGCTCCACAAGGTCGTGGGTACAAAATTCGCAAACGCAGTAACCATGTAACATTAATTGTTGACAGTAAAGTAGAAAGTAAAAACTAAAAATAAAAACCTGGTTATCGATTGATAACTGGAATTCAAAAACAAACTATGGGTCAGAAAACAAATCCGATTGGTATCAGATTAGGGGTTATCAGAGGCTGGGACAGCAACTGGTTCGCTCACAAAAAAGATTTCGGGAAAAAGTTAATTGAAGATGATAAAATCAGAAATTACCTGAACGCTCGTATCAACAAAGGTGGTATCTCTAAGATCGTAATCGAACGTACGTTGAACAAATTGATCGTTACGATTCATACATCTAAACCAGGTATCATTATCGGTAAAGGTGGTGGAGAAGTTGACCGCATTAAAGAAGAGTTGAAAAAATTAACCGGTAAAGAAGATGTACAGATCAATATTTTAGAGATCCGTCGTCCTGAACTGGATGCAAATATTGTTGCGGATACAATTGCCCGTCAATTGGAAAACCGTATCAACTTTAAGCGTGCGATCAAAATGTCGATCGCTTCAGCTTTAAGAATGGGTGCAGAAGGAATTAAAGTAAGAGTAGGTGGCCGTTTAGGTGGTGCTGAAATTGCCCGTAGCGAAGAGATCAAACAAGGACGTACGCCATTGCATACTTTACGTATGGATATCGATTACGCTAATGTATTTGCTCAAACAGTATATGGTAAGATCGGGATCAAAGTTTGGATCTGTAAAGGTGAAGTATTAACTAAAAGAGATCTAAACCCGAACATATTAGCCGGTGGCGGTAAAGAAGGTGTTGAAGCTGGTGGACCACGTGGTTTTGAAAACCGTGGTGGTGGAGATAGAGGCGAAAGAAGAGATGACAGAAGGCCAGGTGGCGGTGGTGGAAGAAGCGGCGGTAACGGCGGCGGTGGAAACCGTGGCGGTGCTGGCGGAGGAAGAAGATAATTTCCGTAGAATAAATAACAACAAGAATAAGCAACTAGAAATAACTAGACAATGTTACAACCGAAAAGATCAAAACATAGAAAGGCGCAGAAAGGCCGTATCAGGGAAACCGCTAAAAGAGGCGCAACTATTTCCTTTGGTACATTCGCTTTGAAAGCGCAGGAACCAATCTGGTTAACCAACAGGCAAATTGAAAGTGCCCGTCAGGCTTTAACCCGTCACATGAAGAGGGAAGGGAACGTTTGGATCAGGGTATTTCCTGATAAACCAATCACCAAAAAACCTGCTGAAGTGAGAATGGGTAAGGGTAAAGGTAATCCTGAATACTGGGCTGCAGTAGTTGAACCAGGGCGTATCTTATTCGAATGTGATGGTGTTTCATTACAGGTTGCTAAGGAAGCGTTTGAACTAGCGGCACAAAAATTACCAATTGCGACCAAGTTCATGGTTCGCAGAGATTACCAGGCGTAGAGTAGAAAGTACCAGGTAACAAGAAATAACATCCTGATACTTGATACTGACATCTAAATACAAATAAAAATTAATAACAATGTCAAAAATAGCAGATTTTTCAGCGAGCATCAAGAACTTAAGTGCTGATGAACTTAAGGCCAAGATCACAGAAGATGAATTGAGGTTAAAGAAAGTATCTTTCGCTCACAGTATTTCTCCATTAGAGAATCCGGTAAGCATGCGTTTAATACGCAGAGATATTGCACGTTTGAAAACAGCATTAAGAAAAAAAGAACTAGGTTTTTAATTCCTTGTTCCCCTTTAGGGGATAGGGGCAAATAAAGCAACAATGAGCGAAGTAGTAACAACAATAGACAGAAATTTACGCAAGATCAGGGTCGGCGTTGTATCCAGTAACAAAATGGATAAATCGATCGTGGTTAAAGTAGAACGTAAAGTAAAGCATCCGCTTTATGGTAAGTTTGTAAAAAAATCAACCAAGTTCCACGCGCATGATGAAAAGAATGAGTGTAGCATTGGTGATACAGTAAAGATCATGGAGACTCGTCCGATCAGCAAAACGAAACGCTGGAGACTGGTTGAAGTAGTTGAAAAAGTAAAATAGTTTTTACAAACATGCTACGTGCTTATAGTTTACTACGAGCCTTAGCCTCTGATAAATAAGTGTTTTTTAATTGCCGGTGATGAGCCAGCTAAAAATTTAAGAAATGATTCAGCAAGAAAGCAGATTGAATGTAGCAGATAATAGCGGTGCCAAAGAAGTTTTGTGTATCCGTGTATTAGGTAACTCAGGACAGGATTACGCTAAAATAGGTGATAAGATTGTTGTTACTGTTAAAGACGCAATGCCTGCTGGCGGTATTAAAAAAGGTACAGTTAGTAAAGCTGTTATCGTTAGAACAAAAAACAAATTACGTCGTAAAGATGGTTCTTATATCCGTTTTGATGATAACGCAGTAGTGTTATTGAATAACTCAGATGAACCTCGTGGTACACGTATCTTTGGCCCGGTGGCTCGTGAATTAAGAGATAAAGGATACATGAAGATCATTTCTTTGGCTCCAGAAGTTCTTTAGAAAAAAGTAAGAAGTCAAAAGTGAAAACCAAAAAGTCGGTAATAGTTTTAGGTTTTGAATTTTAACTTTTGACTTAGAAAATAGTGGCTGAAAAAGCCGGTTAATAAAAAAGATAAAAGCTGAAAAGCAACATAATAAAATGAGTACAAGATTCAAACCAAAGTTCAACATTAGAAAAGGTGATAGCGTAGTCGTTATTACCGGTGAAGACAAGGACCTTAAAAAGCCTCGTAAAGTGTTAGAAGTGATATTAGAAAAAGGACGTGTTTTAGTAGAAGGTGTTAACATCGTTACTAAACATACCAAACCTACTTCACAAAACACCAAAGGTGGTATCGTAAAGATTGAGGCGCCTATTAACATTAGTAATGTAATGCTTTGGGATGCAAAAACTGGCGGACCTACAAAGGTTAAACGTACCAGAACAGAAGGTAAATTAGTTAGAGTATCTAAAAAATCAGGGGAGGAAATTAAATAATGAGCACAGCAACATACACTCCAAGGTTAGCAGACAAGTACAGCAAAGAGGTTGTACCTGCTTTAATGAAAAAATTTGGTTATAAAACCATCATGCAAGCGCCTAAGCTTACCAAGATCTGTTTGAATCGTGGTGTGAACGGAGCTGTGTCTGATAAAAAATTAGTTGATATCGCTGTTGAAGAACTAACGAATATCACTGGTCAGAAAGCGATCGCTACTATGAGTAAGAAAGATATCTCGAACTTTAAGTTGCGTAAGAACATGCCGATCGGAGCACGTGTTACGCTTCGCGGAGTGAAGATGTTTGAATTCCTTGATAGATTGGTTTCAGTATCATTACCACGTGTACGTGATTTCAAAGGTATCAATGATAAAGCATTTGATGGCCGTGGTAACTACACATTGGGTGTTACTGAACAGATCATCTTTCCTGAAATCGATATCGATAAAGTAAATAAAATTACCGGTTTGGATATCACTTTCGTAACAACTGCAGGTACTAACGAAGAAGCATTTGAATTATTGAAAGAATTAGGAATGCCTTTCAAGAACATTAAAAAATAACTTTTAAACCGGGTTCCAAAGTCTAATCATTATTAGAAACTGGAATTCAATTAGAATATAAAAACAAACTATGGCAAAAAAATCAGTAGAAGCCAGACAAAGAAAACGCGAAGCAATGGTTGCTAAATATGCAGATAGAAGAGCTGCATTAAAAGCGGAAGGTAATTATGCTGCTTTGGATTTACTTCCAAAAAATGCATCACCTGTTCGTTTAAAGAACCGTTGTCAGTTAACTGGCCGTCCTAGAGGTTATATCCGTCATTTTGCTTTGTGCAGAAACATGTTTAGAGACATGGCTTCTCAAGGTAAAATACCTGGTGTAACAAAAGCAAGCTGGTAGTATTAATCGATACCGGGCACAATACAAGATCATATCTCGTATTCGCAGGTGTAGTGTATCAAAACAATTTTTTAAAAGTATTAATTTAAATAAACATGGTAACTGATCCAATAGCAGATTTTCTTACAAGAATCCGTAATGCACAAATGGCTAACCACCGTATTGTGGAAATACCTGCTTCTAATTTAAAGAAGCGTATGACCGAGATCTTGTATGACAAAGGTTACATTTTGAAATACAAATTTGAAGATGACAGCAAACAAGGCGTAATTAAAATTGCATTGAAGTATGATGCAGCTACAAAATTGCCGGTTATTCAAAGCTTAGAAAGAGTAAGCCGTCCGGGTTTACGTACTTATGCTAAGCCTGATGAATTCAAACGCGTAAAAAATGGTTTAGGCATCGCTATCGTTTCTACTTCTAAAGGAGTAATGACTGATAAAGAAGCTAAAGCACAGAACGTAGGTGGTGAAGTTCTTTGTAACATTTACTAAGATTAATTAGTCGCAAGACTTTTAATATACATGATTTGATAATTAAGCCCCAGTCGTGGCTGAACACGAATCGAATTTTTTAAAACACAAATTAAAAACCGACTATGTCTAGAATAGGAAAAAAACCGGTAGAGATCACAAAGGGAGTTACCATCTCTGTTGATGCTCATAACGTGGTTACAGTGAAAGGCCCTAAAGGCGAATTGAAACAAACGATCGATAGAGATATCACGATCGAAGTTAAAGAAGGTACTGTTGAAGTATCTCGTCCAACTGATCAGATCCGTCACAGAGCAATGCACGGTTTATATCGTTCATTGATCAGCAACATGGTTAAAGGTGTTACTGAAGGGTATGACAAAACATTAGAGTTAGTAGGGGTAGGTTTTAAAGCATCTAACCAGGGAAATATCCTTGACCTTGCTTTAGGTTACTCTCACAATATCATATTTGAAATTCCTAAAGAATTAAAGATCACAACTTCTCAGGAAAAGGGACAAAACCCTATGATCAAATTAGAAGGAACTGATAAACAATTACTAGGTCAGGTTTGTGCAAAGATCAGAGGCTTACGTAAACCAGAACCATATAAAGGTAAGGGTGTTAAATTCCAGGGTGAAGTGTTGAGAAGAAAAGCAGGTAAATCAGCAGGTAAATAATTAGCAAATTAATCTCCGGCAGTATCGGAGAAAAAAATAAAGGTATATGAGTAATAATAAATCAAGCGCAAGACAAAAGATCAGGTATCGTCTACGCAAAAAAATTAGCGGAGTTGCAACTAAGCCAAGACTAAGTGTTTTTAGAAGCAACACGGAGATCTATGCACAGATCATCAATGATGTTGATGGTGTAACGATTGCAGCAGCTTCATCTAAAGAAAAAGATATTGTAGCTCAAAAAGTAAACAAAACTGAAAAAAGCAAATTAGTAGGTGGTGCTTTGGCAAAAAAAGCAGCAGCACTAGGTGTTACTTCAGTAGTATTTGACCGTAGTGGTTATATCTATCATGGCCGTGTTAAAGCAGTAGCTGAAGGCGCGAGAGAAGGTGGATTACAATTTTAATTACAAATTTTCTAATAAGAACTATACATGTTAAAATCAAACGATAACAGAGTTAAGACCGGAGACCTTGAGTTGAAAGAAAAAGTTGTTTCAATCAACCGTGTTGTTAAAACAACTAAAGGTGGACGCGCGTTCAGTTTCTCTGCTCTAGTAGTAGTAGGTAATGGTGCAGGTGTTGTAGGCCAGGGTTTAGGTAAGGCTAAAGAAGTACAGGAAGCTATTACAAAAGGTATTGAAGATGCTAAAAAGAACTTGATCAAAGTTCCTGTTAGACATGGCACGATCCCTCACGAACAATGGAGTAAAGAAGGTGCTGCAAAGGTTTTAATAAAACCAGCTGCACAAGGTACCGGCGTAATTGCCGGAGGTAGTATGAGAGCTGTTTTAGAAGCTGCTGGTATTACTGACGTTCTTGCAAAGAGCCTTGGTTCTGCTAACCCAACTAACGTGGTAAAAGCAACTGTAAAAGCATTAGCTACTTTACGTGAGCCGATCACTGTTTCTAGAACAAGAGGTATTTCTTTAAAGAAAGTATTCAACGGATAATTCAAAAAGTTTAGTGTTGAGGAGTTAAGGGTGTAGGCTCTAAACTCTACACTCTAAACCTTCAACTAAAAAGGATATGAAAAAGATCAAGATAACACAAGTTAAAAGCGTAATCGACAGACCAGAACGCCAGAAAAGAACAATGGTAGCTTTGGGCCTTAAGAAAATGAACGCTTCAGTAGAAGTAGAAGCTACTCCTCAAATATTAGGTATGGTTACTAAAGTGAACCACTTAATTAAAGTTGAAGAATTAGCTTAATCAATTAATTAATAACGCGAGGGATGATTTTCCCGTAAGTCAAAAATCAAATAAATATGAAATTACATACTCTAAAACCAGCTAAGGGCGCAACTCATAAAGAAAAGCGTATCGGTCGTGGTGAAGCAAGTGGTAAAGGTGGTACTTCTACCAAAGGTAACAAAGGTGGACAAAGTCGTGCTGGTTACAAAAGTAAAGTAGGTTTTGAAGGTGGCCAGATGCCAATTCAACGTCGCGTTCCAAAACGTGGTTTTAAAAATATCAACCGTGTTGAGTATAAAGTGATCAACCTTGGTCAGATCGACCATTATGCTGAAAAATACAGCATCACGGAATTCAATCCTCAAAATTTGTATATCAACGGTTTAATCAGCCAGTTCGATAATATAAAAATATTAGGCGTTGGTGAAGTAAAAGGTAAATTTACTTTCCGCGTAAATGCGGCTAGTGAAAAAGCTAAAGCAGGTATCGAAGCTGCCGGTGGTACATTAGAAATAATTAAGTAATTTTATACGATATTTGAAGACGCATCAAATGCGTCTTTTTATTTTGCGCAAAACATTTAAATCGTTGTAAGTCTGTGAAAAAGTTTGTTCAAACACTTAAGAATATTTGGGCCATTGATGAGTTAAGGCAGAAGATAGTATTCACTTTATTGTTGATCTTTATCTATCGTTTTGGTTCTTTTATCGTTCTTCCGGGAATCGATCCTAACAAGTTAGGTAATCTGAATAATAGTGCTAAAGGCGGCATGTTAGGTTTACTAGATGCTTTTGTAGGAGGCGCGTTTTCTCATTGTTCCATTTTTGCATTAGGCATCATGCCATATATCTCTGCATCTATCTTTATGCAGTTGATGACCATTCTGGTTCCTCAGATGGCCAAAGTTCAAAAAGATGGTGATAGCGGTAGAAATAAGATCAATCAGTGGACACGTTATCTAACTATTGTTGTTACAGCATTTCAGGCTGCAGCCTATATTGGTTATTTGAAAAGCCCGGCAAATGCAGGCGCTTTAATTGTTTCCTACGCACCATACTTCGTGGTATCAACAGTTGTTATTTTAACCGTAGGTACCTTGTTTGTAATGTGGTTAGGAGAAAAAATTACTGATAAAGGTTTGGGCAATGGTACATCTATCATTATCATGATGGGTATCCTGGCCAGGCTTCCGAACGCTGTTAGCCAGGAATTTAGTGCGAGAGCTGTAAGAGGCGGCGGTGGATTATTGATCTTCTTAATTGAAATAGCATTTTTAGTAGCTATCATTATGGGATTGGTAATGTTGATCCAGGGTACAAGAAAAGTAACGGTTAATTATGCTAAACAAATAGTAGGCAATAAACAATTTGGTGGTGCAAGAAATTTCTTGCCATTGAAAGTAAATGCTGCAGGTGTAATGCCGATCATCTTTGCACAGGCTATACTTTTCTTACCAACTATCATTACAGGATTTACGGGATCAGGATGGGCCAAATATTTTACAGAACATACAAGTGTTGTTTACATGATCGTGTATTCGATTTTTGTAATTGCATTCACCTTCTTATATACAGCGCTTATCTTCAATCCAAAACAAATGGCGGAAGACCTGAAACGTAATAATGGTTTTATTCCAGGAGTTAAACCTGGCCAGCCAACTGCCGATTACATCGGTACTATTATGGATAGGATCACTTTACCGGGAGCTGTGATACTAGCGTTCGTGGGGATTTTACCGGGTATTTTTGAATTGATATTTAAAACGCAACAAGGGTTCTCTACCTTTTATGGTGGTACATCTTTGCTGATCATGGTGGGTGTTATTTTGGATACATTGCAACAAATAGAAACGCAATTATTAATGCGTCAGTATGATGGCCTGATGAGTACAGGAAGAGTAATGGGAAGAACAGCTGTTACGTCTGGGATGTAATTTTAAATAGAAAATTATAAAAATATAAAAAGCCCTGACGATACAAATCGTCGGGGTTTGTTTTTAATTTAGCGTAATGATACAATATAAAACAAAAGAAGAAATAGAGATCATGCGGCATAGCTGCCTGATGGTAGGGAAGTCTCATGCAGAAGCTGCAAAGGTCTTAAAAGCAGGCATGACAACGATACAGGTGAATGATATTATAGAACAATTTATAAGAGACAATGGCGGCATACCAACGTTTTTAAATTACGGTGGATTTCCTTATGCAACTTGTATCTCTATGAACAATGCAGTGGTACATGGTTTCCCTGGAAAATATATTTTAAAAGATGGCGATATTATTTCATTGGATATCGGTGTATTGAAAAATGGGTTTCATGGAGATAGCGCCTACACTTACGCAGTAGGTGAAATAGCTGACGACGTAAAACAATTATTAAAAGTAACAAAGGAATCTTTATATATCGGTATCCAAAAAGCAAGAAAAGGAAACAGGATAGGAGATATAGCAAATGCTATTCAGGAACATACAGAAAAGAAACATGGTTACGGTGTTGTAAGAGAATTAGTAGGACATGGTGTTGGAAGAAGCTTACATGAAGATCCGCAGGTACCTAACTATGGCAAAAAAGGAACGGGTGCAAAACTAAAAGAAGGAATGGTACTGGCAATAGAGCCAATGATCAATATGGGTGTGAAGGAAGTGATCCATTTAGATGATAACTGGACAGTGCTGACTAAAGATGGAAAAGTATCTGCACATTTCGAACATGATGTTGCGATCACTAGTGGCGATCCGGATATTCTTTCTTCATTTGCAGAAATTGAAGCGGCAGAAAAAGCAAATAAAAATTTATCGTGGAGCTATTAAATTGATAGCTATTAAATAATATGATGTCGAAAAAAAAACTTGTTGTGATCGGTGGCGGAGCAGCAGGTTTTTTTTGTGCTGTTAATGCAGCACAGATGGATCCTTTGCTTGAAGTGATCATCATTGAGAAGACCGGTAAATTATTAAGCAAAGTAAAAGTAAGCGGTGGCGGCCGATGCAATGTTACACACGCTTGTTTCAGCATTGCAGACATGATAAAAAAATATCCGCGCGGCGCCGGTTTTCTAAAGAAGGCATTTCACGATTTTTTTACAACAGATACAATTGAATGGTTTAAGAAGAGGCACGTTGAATTAAAGACGGAAGCAGATGGTAGAATGTTTCCTGTGAGCAATACATCCCAAACTATTATAGACTGTTTGATGAATGAAGTGAATCGGTATGATGTGGGGATAATGATGAACAGAGATGCAAAGCAATTGACAATTGACAATGGACAATGGAAAATTGTATTTGCCAATGAAGAAGTGATCTATGCAGATTATGTATGTATCGCCAGTGGCGGATATCCTAAGTCTGCCCAGTTTGAATGGCTTAAAAATATCGGACATACTATTGAAGAGCCCGTACCATCTTTATTCACTTTTAACATGCCCGGAAATCCTGTTACAGAGTTAATGGGTATTACTGCAGAGAATGTATCTGTAAAAATTAATGGAACTAAATTATCGCAGGAAGGCCCGTTATTAATTACACATTGGGGTATGAGCGGACCTGCCATATTAAAATTATCTGCGCAAGGCGCACGAGAACTAGCGAATAAAAATTATGAATTTACCATCAGTGTAAATTGGGTACCGACTTACAATGAACAAACTTTAAAAGATAAGTTTCAGCAGGTGCGTTTTGATATTGCTGCAACGAAGATCAATAACAGAAATCCTTTTAGCGTACCGCAACGATTATGGACATACCTGTTGCAGCAATCCGGCATCAACGAAGATATGCGTTGGGCAGACTTACCTGCAAAAGAACAGAACAAATTCATTAAAAATTTATGTGCACAGGAATTTGCAGTAAAAGGCAAAACAACTTTTAAAGAAGAGTTTGTAACAGCAGGTGGCATATCGTTAAACGAGATCGACCATGCAACGATGCAAAGCAAAATTGTGCCTAACTTATTTTTTGCCGGAGAAGTGATAGATGTTGATGGCGTAACGGGAGGCTTCAATTTTCAAAATGCCTGGACAACAGGTTATATCTCTGCTAAAGCAATTGCTGAGCTAAGTCAAAAGTAAAAATTGAAAACCCAAAAGTGAATATTAAGTGCTAGCTCTAATTCCCACTTAACTTTTAGGTTTTGACTTTTCACTTATTATTTATACTTCTCCATCCAATCTTTTTCTTTCTTATCACCTAATCCAAGCGTTAATGTAATAATGAAAATAAAGCCTAATTGAATTACTAAAAAGTAGGAGGATAGATCTTCAAAAGATAATTCAATGTGATTGGCTGTTTTTATAAAATTAATGGTAGCAATAATTAACGAAGACAGGCAAGCTAAAAGGCCCAGTGCGAAAAATACCGCACCTAAAACTCTTGCTGTTTTACTTGCTGCAAGGGCTATTTTAGTCCGTAGAAAATAGTATGTAGTAAGAAATAATCCATAAGGAATGATCAACATGCTATAGCCGTAAAAATAGGTAAAGCCCGGTATGTTGATGGCCACAATAGAAAAGAGCCTTAAGATAAAGATCACCAAAGCAACGGCTATTACCACGCCGAAAAATGTAAAGAGAAATATCATAAATAAAGTAAGGAACCTATTGCTTTCGTTCATCGGTAAATATTGAATAACGAAGGTAACCCAGATTTAAATAACAAAAAGCAAAGTAAAAAGCAAATTCCAAAAAACAATTCGCAAATCAATTCAATCAAAATAATCAACTTCAATCAACAGTTCAGACAATAAAAAAATCCCACTGCTTTCGCAATGGGATTGTATAAGATACCTGTAAAAGATTATCCTTTAGCTTCAGCGTCGTCGCCGTCCATTTTAGCTTTTAGGCTAGCCAGCGCACCGATATCACCCAAAGTGGTTTTTTCAACTTTACTTTGTAAAGCCTTAACAGCTTTTTTAGTTACTTCAGCATCTGCTTTCTTTTCTTTTACTACAGCTTGTTTTTCTTCTTCCTGAACTTGTTCCCATAAACGAGTATGACTTAACACAATACGTTTATCGTTACGATCAAATTCAATTACCATGAATTTAGCTATTTCATCAGCACCAATACTTTTGCCATCTTCTTTTAATAAGTGACGGTTAGGAGCAAAACCTTCTAAACCGTAAGGCAATTGTACAATAGCGCCTTTGTCATCTTTTTTAGTAACTGTTCCTTCATGGATGCTTCCAATTGGGAAAGTTGCTTCTAAAGAGTTCCAAGGATCTTCTTCAATTTGTTTGTGGCCTAACTGTAACTTACGACCTTCTTTATCAATGTTCATGATAATAACATCGATCGTTTCGCCAACTTTCGTGTATTCGTTAGGGTTATTGAAGCGTTTCAACCAGCTTAAGTCGCTGATGTGAATCATTCCACCAATACCGGTAGCTAATTCAACAAACACACCGTACGGAGTGATGTTTTTAACTGTTCCTTTATGTTTGCTTCCTTCTGGGAATTTAGTGTCGATATCGCTCCAAGGATCGTTCGCCATTTGTTTGATAGAAAGAGACATCTTACGCGTGTCTTTATCTAACGTAACAATCTTAGCTTCGTATTCATCACCTAATTTGAAGAATTCTTTAGCGTTGATCGGATTGTTAGCCCAAGTGATTTCACTTACGTGAACAAGGCCTTCAACACCCGGCATGATTTCCAAGAAAGCACCGTAGTCTTCGATATTAACTACTTTACCTTTTACTACTTCACCTTCTTTGATAGATGCGCTAAGCGTATCCCAAGGGTGAGGAGTTAATTGTTTTAAACCAAGACTAATACGTTTTTTATCATCATCAAAGTCTAATACAACTACGTTTAATTTTTGATCCATCTTCAACACTTCAGTAGGATGGTTGATACGACCCCATGAAATATCTGTGATGTATAACAAACCATCTAAGCCGCCAAGGTCAAGGAACGCACCGAAATCAGTGATGTTCTTGATAGTACCTTCGAGTACTTGTCCTTTTTCAAGCTTGCCGATAATTTGTGCTCTTTGAGCTTCGATATCGCTTTCAATAAGTGCCTTGTGAGATACAACAGCATTCTTGATCGTTTCGTTGATCTTAACAACTTTAAATTCCATTGTCTTACCAACAAACTGATCGTAATCAGTAACCGGTTTAACATCGATCTGAGATCCCGGTAAGAAAGTTTCCATACCAAATACATCCACGATCAAACCGCCCTTAGTTTTGCTTGTAACCAAACCAGTAACGATTTCGCCAGTCTTGTGTATTTCAACAATTCTTTCCCAAGCACGGCTAGTACGAGCTTGTTTACGGCTAAGATGCAGATTACCTTCTCTGTCTTCTTTTTCAACCACCATTACTTCAATGATGTCGCCAACTTTTAAACCACCTACGATATCTCTGAATTCGTTCAAAGAAATAAGGCCATCACTTTTAAAACCGATGTTTACTACAGCATCTGTTTTAGTGATCGCTTCGATCGTAGCCTGGATCATTTCACCATCGTTGATCTGTTTGAACGTGTTATCGTACACAGCATCATACTTTTTTGTTTCTTCTTTAGAGTAAGAAGATACATTGCGTTTGTCAACGCTCCAGTCGAAATCGTCGTGAGCAGTTGCCACCACAGGTACATTTGTTGTCGCAGCAACTTCAGCTAAACTAGCTGTCGCTTCCTGTGCCTCTGCGTTTAATTGTTTTACAATATTGAATGACATAAATAAATCCCGGGTTTTTTAACGGGAGGGCAAAGTTACGAAATGATAGGCGTTTTTGAAAGAAAAAACCCCGGTATTTTCGAGCATTTTCGGCCTTTTTGAGGGTAAAATGGGGCGTTTTGTAGATTTTGGTTATCAATAGGGGTTTTTCATGGCAGCGTCGTTGCGTCGCACACTTCGGCGGCATACCTTTTTGGAGCTCTGGATTTTTTTGATCAACGATTATGTTGAATATGTACAGTATCATTTGAGACAGTTTGTCTCTTGGTTTTGATCATTCTTTTAGTAGTGTTCATTTTGTATGGCTCTCCTGTACTGAAATTGAACTCCACAACTTTTTGATCTTCGCAATAATTCACAATAATGGGAAATCCTTTTGCTTTTGATGATCCTACCATTGTTGTGTATCGCTCAGGATCTCCGGCTACGTTGTTATCAAA
>DATHNS010000013.1:0-58441 GCA_035485735.1 Ferruginibacter sp. | reverse complement strand
TGAAGCGTACAATCAAACCGGCGTATTCGTTGCTAAAGCAGCCATCAGTGGATTACAACATGCATGGGCACCGATCTCCGGTGGTTATACAGTTGAGATAGCAATACCATGGTCTCAGTTAGGCATTACAGCACCAGCTGCGGGAACAAGTATTGGTTTTGATCTTGGTAACGATGATGATGACAATGGAGCTGGCAGAGCTAACCAGGCTGTATGGAATGGTAATGTAAATGATTATCAAAATACATCAGCATTCGGAACACTTACCTTAAGTTCAACTGTTTCAATGATCACCAATGCAAGGCCTGATTATGTTGAAGACCCTGCGGTTGAAACAAAAACTGAAGATGTAGTATTAATGCCAAACCCGGTAATGCCTCAACAAGGACTTACCATACTTACATCGGGTTGGGAAGGACAAGTAGAATATACAATAAGCAATTTTGCTGGCGTAACGGTAGCAAAAGGTATACAAACAATAGCGGGAGATAGAATAAGTGTAAGCACTGCTGATTTATCTGCAGGTATTTATATTATTCAATTGAGAGATGGCAATAATGTCGTTGCTAAAAAGTTTGTGGTACAATAATTTAAATTACACCTTATAAAAAACCAAGGGTTTCAGTTATTAACTGGAACCCTTTTTTAATAAGATAATTTATTTTACGATGCTCTTTACCGTGACAGAATATAGGATGGCTTAATTATTGAATTGTATTGATACAACTTGAAAAATTATGAAAAGGTATATTGTGTTGATGGTGATAGGTGTTTTATTTAGCGTGGGTATACTTGCTAATAGTCAGAATAAAAATGAAGTTCAATTGAATCGCTACAATGTAGATACCATCCCAAAATCAACAGATAGTTCTTATGCGCAAAAGCAAAGTGCATTTTATCAGGATAGTACTGTCACTTCTCATTTTGATACACTTACCTCCAATGGTGCTTTTCGTCAGATGGATTCAGTTACAGCAGCTAAATTAAAAGCAGATAGTTTGCAAAAAACGTCTCACCCGGTTAAAAAGAAAAAACACGTTTAAATTGTAGAATTAATCTCGCTGTTTCGCGTATAATAATACACAGCTTTTATTCCTCGTCGTCGATTAATTCCTCCGTTTCGCTAAAAGCGCCTCCCGATCCATCAGAGTCTTGCTCATCTATTTCATCATCAGGCTTATTTGTCTTTTCTCCATCCGTAAAATCTACCGCAGCTGTCTTCTTTTCTTCTTTTGTTTTTGGATTGATAATATTTTCCTTCGCCGGCGCATCGGGATATCCCGTAAAATCCTGATCTATATGCTTATCATGACTTGTTTGTATCTGATCGGCCCGTTGTATTGGATTGTTAACCTTGCGTTTAGCAGCTACATATTTTTTGAATCTGTCTTTCATGTTTTTTTTCTTTAGTATAGATAATTGTATGCCAATTGTTAAACAATTTGCGGGATCAATTTTTGGCAGCTATTTTGATTCATGCAATGTATGGAAACAAAAATGATAGCAGCCAATACGGAAGAAACCGTTTGGAAAAAGATAACAGCCGACCTGGCTGTAGACAATCCTCCATTAGAATATCACGTAGTGATCTATCAGGATGCGAAAAAAGTATTTCTCGATATTGACATTGATCCGGGCGGAGGTTTCGAAAGTGGATATGAGTCTACCATGTTAAGGGCGTCTTTGCCCGATCTGGAAGGGTTTAAGTTTGCTTTGCACCATGAAAATTTTATAGATAAAGTAGGTAAACTATTTGGGATGCAGGATGTTGTGATCGGGTATCCTGAATTTGATAAAGAATTGATCATTAAAACCAACGATGCAATTAAAGTAAAAAGCATCTTTAAAGATAAAAGTGCAAGACAGGTTTTTCAATCATTAAGCGAATTTACATTACATACCAATACTAAAACAAATGATAATGATACGGATTTTTTAGAATTGGTAATAGAACGCGGGATTTTAGATACTGCCGAACTGAGGGATATTTATGCAGCATTTGTAACAGTATTGTCTGCAATAGATCCTACGGCCAGAGATACTTATTAATAACAAACATCTTTTTTAACAATTAAAAATAAAAACATGATAACCTTACCAAAAGAAAACCTTACTGGCGTTGCAGAAGGTTCAAAATATCCAAATTTACCATTACATTATTTAACCGCCTCTTCCATCATTGGAGATGAAGTATACAACAGGGCTGATGAGTACTTAGGAAAAATAAAAGATGTGATGATGGATGTTTATTCTGGAAAAATAGATTACTACATTATTGAATTTGGCGGCTTTTTAGGAGTAGGAGAAAAATTTTTTTCTATCCCATTCAGATTATTGGAAGTGAATGCGGGAAAAAGAATGTTCATTTTTGATCAGCCGAAAGAGATTTTAGAAAAGGCTCCCGGTTTTGATAAGGATCATTGGCCAAATACAAATCTTCATGAATATTACGATTATTGGAGTTTTATATAAATAGGCTCTGATTAAGTGAATGCTGATAGAGGAATACCCGCTATCAGCATTTTTATTTCCTGTATGAGAAAATCTTTCCACATAATCCTTGTTTTTTTGATGATTTTATGCGTAAAAATATTGGTTTGTTATTTGAATCAATAAATCAACAATAACCTTAAAATAATCAACCATGACTTTACAACAAACCAACGAAAAGATATCCTTCCTACAGCAATTAGATTCTCAACTGATATTTATAGGTCTGACCGAAATAGACAGAGAAAAGAAAGCACAGGCAATAAAATTGAGCCAAGTGATCTTAAGATCTGTAGTATACCTGATGTCAGTTAAGAAATCACTTATCAAGAAACAGCATGAAAATTATACAGTGGGGAATGCTTAGGAACAAAAAATAACAAATACAAGAATGCTGTCAAAATATATTATTTGTCAGCTTTTTTATTATCTATTCTTATATTTTTCTTAACTACTTTCCAATATTCTCTTCCGTAGCTAACAAAGATCTCGGAGCCTGCAGGAATGTCTTCAATAGATTCAATAAAAACCTGCAATCCTTTAGTACTATATTTAGCATTATTATATAACCCTTTTATTTTCGATAATCCAAAAGCATCATTCGCATAGCGAGCAAATAAGGTCGTGTCGTCACCGGCATCAATCACATGATTTCGGTTTACATAATAGATGTAACCATTATCAAAATTATCTTCTACATCTTTCCATTTACATATTTTACCCTGGTATTCAACGATACGTGTTTTTTTAGGGATGAAAACTTTAGTGAATAATCCTTTCCCTGAATTGGGAAGTTTGGATGTTTTTATAATTAAATCCTTTTCTAATAAAGCCATAGTATAAATGATATATACTATGAAGATAGGGATTATACATAATTCGTAACAGCTAAATACAAAGTCATGTTTGCCATTTTATAAAAAGGCACAGAATTTGTTTTATATGACCTGTTCTATAATTTTAGAATGACACATGCAAATTGGTTAAGTAAGAACTGTAGTTTCTACTGCGGTTCTATTTTTATGTTAACTTGTGGAAATATTTCTACAGGAATATTTGTGTCATATACGTAAAATATAACGGTATATTTTTTGCTTTGAAATGGGGAAGTCTAATTACTTAATAATATAACAATAATTGCCAATATAAATTATTCAGGTTTATATTTAAAAGAGCAATTCTATTACATCTTTATGATTCTTATTGTTGATGACAGGCCGGAAAATATTTTTTCTCTTAAAACAATTCTGGAGCTGCATTCTTTTCCCACTGATTCTGCGTTGAGCGGAGAAGAAGCATTAAAAAAAACACTTAAGCATTCATATGCCCTGATCATTTTAGACGTTCAGATGCCGGGTATGGATGGTTTTGAAGTAGCAGAAGTACTTTCTGGAAATAATCATACAAAAGATATTCCTATTATTTTTCTTTCAGCTGCAAGTACCGACAAAAAATTTATTACAAAAGGATACTCATCCGGAGCGATAGATTATATCATTAAACCTATTGATCCTGATATATTATTATTGAAAGTAACGACGTTTTATAAGCTGTACGAACAAAAACGAGAGTTGAATATTGTTCAGGAAAATTTAAAACTTGAAATAGAATTTAGAAAAAGAGCTGAACACCAGGCTCTGGAGAAATTACAGGAATTACATTCCACATTGGAATCTATTCCTCAGATCGCTTTTACCGCTACAACCGATGGTGTAATTGATTTTGTAAATGAACATTGGTTTCAATATACACCTACAACAAAAAATTTCCCGCCCAATCATCCTGACGATCCCTGTATTAAAAAAGAATGGGACAAATCGATCGCTTCCGGTTATCCGCTGGAAATGGAAGTTCGCATTAAAAAAGATGGCGAAGAAAAGTACAGGTACCATTTACTTAGAGCGCTGCCGGTTAAAGAAGAAAAGACGATCACGAAATGGGTAGGTTCTTTTACGGATATAGAAGAGCAAAAACAAGCCGTAAAAAGAAAAGATGAATTTTTAACGATCGCTAGTCATGAATTAAAAACTCCCTTAACAAGCATAAAAGCGTACATACAGTTAATGGATATGATGACATCGGCGGATGATAAAGTAAAAACCTATGTTGACAGAACCTTACTACAAATAAATAAACTGGATAACCTTATCAACGACCTGCTTGATATTTCAAAAATAGAAAGTGGCAAGCTTAAGTTTGATATGAAAGAATTGGATTTTAAACATTTATTGGCCACAACAGTCGACACTTTACACCAGATACATCCTGACTTTAACTTTGTTATGGTTGGAAATGTTAGTGCAAAAATTCAGGGTAACGATGTAAGGCTGGAGCAAGTGATCATTAATTTTATAAATAACGCTATAAAGTACGCGCCTAAATCAAAAGAGATACAGCTCATTACTGAAATAAGAGATAAACATTTGTATTTTGGTGTAAAGGATTTTGGTATTGGAATATCAAAAGAAAATCAGGAAAATGTTTTTACTAAATTTTTTCGCGTGACTGAATCAGGAGTGCCGATACAGGGATTAGGTATAGGCTTGTATATCTGCTCCGAGATATTAAAAAGGCATAATGCTGCATTTGGTGTAGAAAGCGAACCAGGGAAAGGTTCTACCTTTTATTTTTCTATCCCCTTCATTTCATAAAGATCATCATTATTAATAACCTTTCATACTTCATTAATGCAACAGACGGCTTTAAAACGAAATCTTTTAATTGGTTTTAGTATTTCATTACTGATACTCATTTTCAGTTCAGTAGCCTCTTACGTCAGCATAAAAAATTTACTGGCGAGTGCACAGCTGGTTGATCATTCTACAATAGTGAGTAGAAAAGCTGCCGATATTATTTCTACCATGAAGGATGCGGAAACAGGCCAGCGTGGTTTTTTACTTACGAAAGAACCGGAATTTCTGGAGCCATATAACGGCAGGTATAACATGGTTATTGAAATGATCGCACAGCTTAAAGAGCTGACAAAAGATAACCCTACGCAACAGGTATATGCCGATGAACTGAATACAATAATTGTAAAGAGGTTCTCGATGTTGCAGGATCTTATTGATGAAAGAAAAAACGGTGCTCCGATAAATGTTGAAGGATTGAGAGAAGGGAAAGCCTTTATGGATAGCACCAGGGCCATTGTAAATAATATTGAAACAGAAGAGCAGAGCCTTTTAGCCAAACGAACGGTTGCATTAAATAAATTTGCTGCTTTTACACCGGTCCTAATTATCATAGCTGCATTGTTAGCCCTTCTTATCACGATCATTTTCTACCTGAAAGTGCGAAAAGATATTAATGATAAAATAAAATTACAGGAAGCTTTAGAAGAAAAAGATAGAGAAACGACAGCGAGAATTGATGTGATACAAAATATAGCAGAAAAGATATCCGCGGGTAATTTCGGTATTCGCGTAAGTGATGAAGAAAAAGATAACCTGGGCAGCCTTGCTTTTTCTCTTAATAAAATGGCTTCTTCTCTGGAAGATTTTTTTGAAAAATTATCCGATAAAGAGTGGTTGCAAACCGGTGTCGCGCGTTTAAATGAGGCAATGATAGGAGATGATAATATTGAAACGCTTACACAGAAGATCTTAGCCTCTATTGCTGAATACAGCGATAGCCTTGTCGGCGCTTTTTATTTGCTGGAGAATGACAATCAATTGTTATTGCAAAATGGTTTTGCATTGGCAAAAGGTGCGCCGGAAAAAATAAAAATGGGAGAAGGGTTGATAGGTAGCTGTGCTGTTACTAAACAAGAGATACTGGTAAATAATATTTCTGAAAAAGATATAAAGGTCAGTTTTGCTTCTGTTGAATTAATGCCTGTTACTATCATGGTATTTCCTGTTCTGTTTGAAAGAGAGATAAAAGGTGTTATTGAGATCGGCGCATTACATCCATACACGCAACGTGAATTGGAATATTTTAGGAACATTTCTGAAAATATAGGCATATCGATCAATACGGTGCAAAATCGCCAGCGTGTGCAGGCTTTATTGGAAGAAACACAATCACAATCAGAAGAATTAATGTCACAACATTCTGAATTGGAACACATGAATTCAGAGCTGGAAGCACAGGCAGAAGAGCTGCAGGCATCTGAAGAAGAATTGAAAGTACAGCAGGAAGAACTGTTGGAAATAAATAGTACGCTCGAAGAACGAACTTCATTGCTGGAAGATCGTACACACTTGGTACAGGAAAAAAATGCGGAGATACAAAAGCGCATGGAGGAGTTGGCGCTATCAACTAAATACAAATCGGAGTTTCTGGCTAATATGTCTCATGAGTTACGAACGCCACTTAATTCAATTTTATTGTTATCAAGATTAATGTCGGAGAACAATGAAAAGAATTTAACTGTTGAGCAAGTACAGTATGCCAACGTAATTCAAAGCTCCGGAAATGGTTTGTTAGAATTGATCGATGAAATTTTAGACTTGTCTAAAATAGAAGCAGGCAAAATGAGTGTTGAGTATCTACCCGTTGCGGTACAGGATATTATTGAAGAGGTTAAATCACTTTTTGATCCTGTTGCCAAACAAAAAAATATTGATTGGAAAGTAACACTCGGAGAGAAGGTTCCTTCGTTAATAGAAACTGATAAATTAAGGTTATTGCAGATAGTGAAAAATTTACTCTCCAACTCTTTCAAATTTACGCATGAAGGATTTGTTCATTTAATTATTGATATACCTGAGGATAAGCTTTCATTCATTTCTTTTACTGTTAAAGATTCAGGGATCGGTATCGCATCAGAAAAACAACAGTTGATTTTTGATGCGTTTCAACAAGAAGACGGATCAACCCGTCGTAAATATGGTGGTACAGGGCTAGGGTTGTCAATTAGCCGCGAGTTATCAAGATTGTTAGGCGGAGAAATTAATTTATCCAGCAAGATCGGCGAAGGCAGTGAATTCAAATTGTATCTTCCTTTAACTAAAGAAGTTCTCTTGGCATCGAATGAAATGTTGCAGGTGGCTGAAAAGAAAAATAACGATGCGGTTGCAGAAGAAATAGTAACCAATAATTATTTACAATATACCGCAACGGATATTCCCGAAGAGATAGAAGATGATAGAAATTCGATCAGTGAAAAAGACAAAGTGATACTTATAATAGAAGATGATACGGCGTTTGCGAAAGCACTACTAGATTACACAAGACAAAAAGGGTATAAAGGCCTGGTAGCAGTGAGAGGAGATAAGGGACTTGAAATGGCCAGACAATATAATTTGCAGGGCATATTATTGGATATTCAATTGCCGGTAAAAAATGGATGGGAAGTGATCGATGAATTAAAGAAAAATCCAAAAACAAGGCACATACCCGTTCATATCATGTCATCGTTCCAGTTGAAAAAAGAAAGCCTTGTAAAAGGCGCTGTGGATTTTATCAATAAGCCTGTAGCCTTTGAGCAACTCAATACTATTTTCGAAAAGATAGAATATGTATTGAGTAAAAAAGAAAAGAAAGTATTGATCGTTGAAGATAATTACAAACATGCGAAGGCCCTTGCTTACTTTTTAAGCACTTACAATGTTAACACAGAAACATTCCAGACGGTAGAAGAGAGCATACAATCCTTACATAAAAATAATGTGGACTGTGTTATACTGGATATGGGTGTTCCTGATATGAAGGCGTACGATCTGTTGGAAAAAGTAAAACAGCAGGAAGGCCTGGAAAATATTCCTGTTATTATTTTTACGGGCAAAAGCCTTTCCAGTCGGGAAGAACTTAGAATTAAACAATATGCAGATACTATTGTTTTAAAAACGGCGCATTCTTATCAACGCATATTAGATGAAGTATCTATCTTCCTGCATTTGGTTGAAGATAGAAAGATGACTAAAGCTACCATAGGTATTGATAAATCCGGTGTACTGGAAAATGTATTAAAAAACAAAACGGTGTTACTGGCAGATGATGATGTAAGAAATATTTTTTCCATGACAAAAGCTTTGGAGAAACATAATATGAAGGTCATTCCTGCTATGGATGGCAAAGAGGCTTTGCAATTATTAAAGAGCCATCCGGAAATTGATGTGGTGTTGATGGATATGATGATGCCTGAAATGGATGGCTATGAAAGTATCAAAGCGATCAGAAAAAACCCGCTGACTAAAAATATCCCGGTAATTGCCGTCACAGCTAAAGCGATGACAGGTGATAGAGAGAAATGTATCGCTGTGGGTGCATCAGATTATATTTCCAAACCTGTAGATATCGATCAGCTGGTATCATTATTGCGTATATGGCTATATGAAAAAGGCTATTAAAATAAATGGGTATGGAAAAGAAAAAGATTATTATTGTTGATGACGATGATCGTAATATTTTTGCTTTAAACGCAGTCTTAAAAGCAAAAGGATTTGCCTGTGTCGCAGCTACCAGCGCAAGAGAAGGATTAGAAATTTTGGCGAATACAAAAGATATCGGTATTGCACTGATAGATATGATGATGCCGGGAATGGATGGCTATCAAATGATAGCTGCCATACGTAAAAAGCCTGAGCTGAACAACCTGCTCTTGGTGGCGGTAACGGCTCAAGCCATGGTGGGGGATAGAGAAAAGTGCCTGCAAGTGGGTGCTGATAATTATATCGTTAAACCGATCAATGTAGATATTTTATTTAAAGTAATTGAACAGCATTCAATCTAATGATAAAAACCTCCAATAAAATAGAGTGGGAAGAATTAGAAGATTTATTGGTTGATATTACAGATATCTATGGATACGACTTTTCACAGTATTCTAAAGCTTCTTTACAACGAAGGATATTGTCTTTTTATTTAAAAGGCAGATTCTCCAGCTATGCTGATTTTAGAAATAAGCTTTTTAGCGATGCATATTATTTTATGTATTTTGTCGAAGAAGTAACGGTCAATGTTACAGAGATGTTTCGTGATCCCGCTTTTTATAAATGTTTGCGTGAGAAAATATTACCGGTATTGAGCACCTATCCTTTTATAAGAATATGGCATGCCGGCTGTTCAACAGGAGAAGAGGTTTACTCAATGGCGATCCTGTTAAAGGAAGCCAATGTGTTACATAAATCATTGTTGTACGCTACAGATATAAATCCAACAGTTATTGAAACTGCAAAGACAGGATTGTTTAAAGCAAGTGCCATGCAACAGTATTCGGAAAATTATATTAATTCGGGCGGCCAAAAAGATTTCTCTACTTATTACACTGCCAATTATAACCTCGCAAAATTTAATGAAGAGTTCAGCAGCAGAATGGTCTTTTCTACACACAATCTTGTTTCCGATTCTTCCTTTAATGAGTTTCAACTGATATTGTGTAGAAATGTATTGATATATTTCGAAAAAAAATTGCAATCCAGGGTATTGGAACTGTTTGATAAAAGCCTTGATACACTTGGTTTTTTAGCACTGGGAAACAAAGAATCAATAAAATTTTCATCCATAGCGCCGCTTTATATTCCGTTTAACAGTAAAGAAAAAATATGGCGCAAGATAAAATAGCTTTAGTGATGATCGGCGGCTCATCAGGCAGTCTTGATGCGATACTGAAAATTTTTCCTAAAGTTAATGCGCATTTCTCAACTCCTGTTATTGTTGTAATGCACCGTAATATAGCGAGCGATTCTATGTTGGAAGAAGTGTTGTCCTTCCGCACACATCTAAAAGTAAAAGAGGCAGAAGAAAAAGAAACTATTTCTCCTGGCCATATGTATATAGCGCCGCCCGATTATCATCTTTTGATCGAAAAGGATAGAACTTTGTCTCTTGATTATTCCGAAAAAATAAATTTTAGCAGGCCAAGTATTGATATCAGTTTTGAATCTGCTGCGGATATTTACGGAGCAAGCTTAGTGTGCATTGTTTTGTCGGGAGCAAATGCCGATGGCGCCAAAGGAGCCGCTTATGCAAATAAGTTAGGAAGTAAAATAATTATCCAGGATCCTCTCACAGCGATCGTGCCCTTTATGCCTGAACAAGCGATAGAACATACAAGCAAAAATAATGTCCTGTCAATTGAGGGTATTGTTTCGTTTTTGAACGGGCTCTAACAAATTTTAGATTTTTCCATCACAGCCGTGGTAATGATCTGCTCCAGTTCAGTTAATTCAAAAGGTTTTTGTAGCATATAATCAGCGCCTGCTTCTTTTGCCAGCTGTTTCACATGGCTATTGGCGCTAAAAAAAATAACGGGTATATTTTGAAACTCAGGAACGCTTTTGATTAACTGTATGCTTTTAACGCCGCCAATATCAGGAAGCCAGTTGTCCATTAATATTACATCAGGATTATACCCTTCAATATCCTTGATCACTTCCCTGCAGTTATTTTTGCAAAGAACATCAAAACCTTTCATACGTAAGATAGTAGAACATACTTCAAGTATATCCACATCATCGTCGTAAATAATTATTTTATTTTGCATGTGCAGAGAGTTGGTACAAATTTATAGATTATTGATCAAGAATTTTTATAAATGATTTTTTAATTATGATGAACAAAACTTGGCCTTGTACGATGATCACCTTCTCCGATTTCTTCGATTAATTTTGCATTAAAGGCTGGTAGATCTTTTGGGCCTCTACTGGTAATGATTTCATCGTCAACTACAACTTCCTTATCCACCCATCTAACACCGGCATTTAGCAGATCAGTTTTGATCGATGGATAAGAGGTCATTTCTTTTCCACTGATCATCAACGTCTCAATCAATAACAGCGGAGCATGGCAAATAGCCGCTACAATTTTCCCTGCTTCAAGAAACTCTTGTGCAAACGTTATGTATTCGCTATGCAAACGCATATGATCAGGATTCATCACACCTCCCGGGATCATCAACGCATCGTAATCATCACTATTTGCTTTGATTAAATTTACATCAACGGGTAATTCTATCGACCAATTATCATGGTTCCAAGCTCTGACTTTACCAGTTTGTAAAGAGATGATATGTACTATTGCTCCTGCATCTTCTAACGCTTTTTTGGGGCTTGTCAATTCGACCTCCTCAAAACCATTCTCCGTTATGATCGCTATTTTTTTATCTTTTAGTTTATTAGTTGCAACCTGCATCATTTACTATTTGAAATTTTAGACATTCTCGGAATAGATCTTCAAAAAACATACCGCTTACTACTAGCTGCTCATTGGGACTCTGTCGTAGCTATATCTATATTTTGGGGAATTATTTCTACATAGTCTCCTTTTTCAGGATAAAAAATTGTTCAAACCCTCTGGTACTGCAGGATTATAAACGGTACAATAATTTCTATATAACAGAAAAATATCAATCAATTTAGATATAGAGGAATGACGGCTAGAAAGCTTCTAAAAAGAACAGGAAAAGTAATAATATATATGCTGGTGTTTGTACTGGTTATTATTACTGCGGCGTTCATTTTTTTACAAACTAATTATGCCAGACAACTTATCAGAGATAAAGCACAATCATACCTTGAAAATAAATTAAAAACAAAGGTCACGATCGGTTCTGTCGACTTTTCCCTCCCGGAATGGATAGAGATAAATAATGTCTATATCGAAGATCAGCATAAGGATACATTGCTCTTTGGAGAAAAGTTAGCCGTTGAGATAGACATGCTTAAGTTAATATCGAGTGATATTTATATTAGAAAGATCGAGCTTAAAAATATCTATGCCAATATCTCAAGGCCTGCAAATGATTCCGTTTTCAATTATCAATTTATTATTGATGCTTTTGCCAGCAAGCAACCTGCTAAAAAAACAACTGATACTTCCACTTCACAATTGACCATTAAACGATTGCTTTTAAATGGAATCCATTTAAATTATAAAGATGATTATGGTGGTACGGATATGACTGTAAATATCACCGATCTTACTATCGGTATCAATAAATTTAAAACTGCTTCAATGCAGTTTGGCATTGATAAGCTGACTACGAATGGAATTGATTTTTCTATGAGGACCTTTAAAGTTGGCAAGGAAGATACAAACGAAAGCAAAAATGCTTTGCAATTAATGATTGAAGGATCGGATCTGCATAATATAAACGTTTCGATAAAAAATACCGTAAATGGCATGTACTATGCAAACAGGGTACAACACCTTACAATAAAAAATGCCGGCATAGACATGGGATCGGAAAAAGCAACTGTGGACAAGTTCTTACTTGATAGTTCATTCGTACAATTCATTTCTCCAACGATCTCTTCTCAAAAGAAAATTGATACAGCAGCTGCTACGGCCTCTACCTGGTACATTACTTTGAAAGAATTGAATCTGAATAATGACCAGGTGCAATTTGATAATAATACTCAAAAACCTATCCGTCAGGGAATAGATTTTAATCACCTGAATCTGCAACATATAAATATTAAGGGTAATGGTATTGCCTATTCGGCGGATACTATACTGGCAAATATTGATCAATTAGCTTTTAATGATAAAAGCGGTTTTATTATTGATACAACGCATGCCGCAATAATGTACAGTAACAAAGAGATCAGCACGCAGGGATTGTATTTGAAAACCCCGCAAAGCCTGGTGCAAACCGATATGGATTTGAAATATAATGATATTGGAACAATAGCCACCACTCCGGCAAGTACTTACATTTCTGCAAAAGTATCCAATAGTGTGATCGCGATCAATGACCTGTACCTGATCATGCCATCTATAAAAAGATCTTTGCCACCTAAAAAATTTCAAAATAATCTAATAAAGCTTAGTACAAATATCAATGGAACTTTGCAGCAGTTAAATGTGCCTTCGCTTCAACTGGCAGGTTTATCGGGTAGTGTTGTCAATGCTAGGGCTGTTTTATATAATATTACGGATACCAATAAACTAGCTTACGATATAACTGTTTTCAACAGCTATATCCGAAAATCGGATATAATAAAATTTGTTCCCTCGGATGATCAGGAAAATATCGAAAAGATTCCTGTTGCGTTAAGGTTGAATACACATGTAAAAGGAACTTTAAAAAATACCGCGGCAGTTATTAATATTACTAGTCCGGCATTTACTTTAATTGCAAAAGCCAATGTAAAAAATCTGACTGATCCCAAAAAACTGCAATATGATATAGCGATCAGCGATAGCAGGATTGAAAAAAGTTTTATTAATTCGATCGTTCCCAAAGGAACGATACCGCCGTCCATTAGTTTGCCTGATATAATTTCAATCACAGGTACTGCAAATGGTGATATGAATAATATAGAGCCTGACCTGCAATTAAATGGAAACTATGGATCAGCCACAGTCAGGGGATACGTGTACAATTTCAAAAATAAGGAGGATGTTGTTTATGACCTTCAATTCACCACCAGCAATTTTGCCATTGGGCGTTTAATAAAAAAGGATACGTTGATTGGAAATATAACCTTATCTGGATCCGCAAAAGGGAAAGGGTTTAATTATAAAACAATGCATGCGGCCATTATTGCCAATGTACAACAGGCTGGGTTTGAAAAATATAATTATCAGCACATTGATCTTACCGCAAATTTAAATGGCGGAGCCATTACAAGTAATGGCAATGTAAACGATTCAAATATAAAATTACAATACAATGTAACTGCTGATGTGCGTGGAAAATATCCATCAGCCAGTGCAACGATCATTGTTGATACCGTGCAATTGAAACAATTGAATCTATACAAAGATGTATTAAATGGCTCTTTTAAAGTTGTTATTAAAGCTGCCAATCTTGATCCCGAAAATATGGACGTGTATATGGCGATTGATTCTTCAAAGATCAAACTGAAAAACAAAACTTATTATTTAGATACGATCATGGCAAAAGCAAGTAAGTCAGATGGTATTACAACAGTGAGCTTCCGGTCGCCGGTTGCGGATATAAATGCCAAAGGTGATTTTGATTATAGTAAAATAGACCGATCAGTAGAGCAATACATTAATAAGTATTATAGAATTACAAATGAGCCAGGCACTGATCTTCCGCCTCAGCAAATTGTTTTTAGCGGCGAGATAAAAAAATATCCTTTGGTCACTGATCTGATAGAAGGGCTGGCTTATGACAATATAAAATTTAACGGAAGTTTCGATTCCAAATATGGAGATAGCGCTTTAAATTTTTCTGCAGATATTCCACACTTCGCTTACCAGGCAAACAAGGTATCAAAAGGGAAGATCAGTATATCCTCTTTAAATAAAAGAATAAGTGCTGCGGCAACTTTTGACAAATTACATATTGGCAGTAATGTTTTCTATGGGGGAAGTGTAAATATAGCTGCTGCGCAAGATAGTATCAGTATAGATGTTGCAACAAAGGATGATCAAAAAAATACACGGTATGTTATCGGTGCCACTATAACGGAAAAGGATAAAGTATATGCGATCAGTTTAAAAGATAATTTATTACTTAACTACCAAAAGTGGGATGTAGCGGCTGATAATAAAATAATGTATTCTCCAACAGGTATTTTGGTGAACGATTTTCTGCTTAACAATAATATGCAAAAGATCAGTGTAATGAGCAGGCAAAATATAGTGAATAGTCCTGTTGATGTGAGCATTGATAGTTTTAATATAAAAGATATCACTTCGATATTAAATACAGATACATTGCTGGCATCAGGTTTTATTAGTGGGAAATTTACTGTGAGCGACTTTGATAAAAAGATACCTTCTTTTACAGGTAACCTTCAATTGGAAGATTTTGAATTAATGCAACAGCCGGTGGGTAATATTAGCGTTGCAGCAACAAGAAATAATGAAAATAATATCAGTGCAACCCTTAACCTTACTCAAAAAGGTAACGATGTAACTATTAAAGGGAATTACTATCCAAACAATACACAGAAACAATTTGATGCGGATATAGATATGAAAGCATTGCAAATGGTTACGATACAGGCATTCACACAAGGAAACCTGTCGAGATCCTCCGGAAGTATCAATGGAAAAGTAGCCTTGTATGGAACGTTTGAAGAGCCATATTGGAACGGCTCGATCGGCTTTGATACAACTAAGTTTACGGTAACAAAATTGGGAACTACTTATTTTGTAGATAAGCAAAAAGTACTATTGAACTCGCGCGATATTTCTCTTAAAAATTTCACCATCAAAGATTCTATCAATAATGCGATGGTCATTAATGGAGATATTGCAGCGAAATCATTAACTGCCTATGATCTGGATATGACTGTTCATGCAAAGAAATTTACGATCGTAAATACACCTAAAACGATCGATAACCAGCTGTATGGTTTTGCGGCCATCAATACAGATATTACTGTGTCGGGGAACAGTCGGAATCCTGTTGTAGAAGGAAATATATCATTGAATGACAAAAGTGATGTAACAATGGTATTGCCGCAAAGTAATATAAATAAAGACGCAGCAAAATCTGTTGTACGTTTTATTGACCGGGATACATTTGCTTTACCGGAAAAAAAATCTTTTGTTCTGTTAAATGAAAAGACATCGAGCTTTGCCCAGTTTGTTGATTATAATTTAAATGTAGACATACCGAAAAAGGCTGCGCTTACGGTAATTATAGATCCAACTACAGGCGATGAATTAAAAGTACAAGGGGATGCGCAATTAAATGCAGGGGTTGACCCGGGAGGTAATTTAGTGTTGGCAGGTAACTACGCATTGAATAGCGGACACTATATTTTACATTATCAGGTATTAACAAGGCAATTTGACTTGTTGCCAGGTAGTACCATTGCATTTAGCGGGGAACCTACCAACGCGCAAATAAATATCTCAGCACAATATATCGTGAATGCATCAGCCATTGATCTTTTGGATAATGAAATATCAGAAGTTGATACCAAGACAGCCAATACATTTAATCAAAAAATTCCTTTTAAGGTTCTATTGTATTTAAAGGGGACCATTAAAAAACCGGAAATAAGTTTCGATATACAATTACCGGATGACAATACAGAAATGAGTAGCCAGCTAAGGTCCGTACTTGACAATAAACTGGTGCAATTGCGTGGTGATGTGGCAGGCATCAATAAGGAAGTTTTCTCCTTGTTATTATTAGGGCGTTTTGTTGGAGAACAAAGCTCAGATTTTTTTAGCAGCACCGGTAGCGGCGGAGGTATAGACGAAGCAGCTCGTGAAAGTGTAAGTAAATTTTTATCTTCTGCATTGGATCATATTGCGTCTGACTTAGTGAAAGGCGTAGATGTTGATTTGAATCTTAATAGTTATAATGACTATACAACAGGGGATGCGCAGGAAAGAACTGACCTGAGCGTTACCGTAAGTAAAAGATTTTTGAATGACCGTTTAACGCTTAGCGTAGGTGAAAATTTTGGTATTGAAGGACAGGATGCGGGTGCTAAGGCACAGCAAGAACAAGGCACTTCCTTTTTGCCGGATGTAACAGCTAACTATAAATTAACCAGAGATGGGAAATATGCTTTGAAAGCATACCGAAAAACGCAGTATGAGGTAATTATGGATGGTTATGTTGTAGAGACAGGGTTAGCATTTGTAATAACAATGGACTATGACAAGTTCAAAGAATTATTTGAAAAGAAAAAGACCTATAATTAAATGACGCAAAAATATATTGCATATTGTCTTATTGTTTTGCTTTTTGCAAGTGGCTGCGGCGTAAAAACATATTTGCCAGCTGGACAATATATATATCGGAAAGCAATTATTAAGGTAACAAAAGAAAGTGGCGTAACTACTAGTGCTAATTCATTAAGGAAAGAATTAAAAGCAGCGACAAGGCCGGTTCCGAATAAATTTTTATTTGGGAAACCGTACAAAGTATGGTGGTGGTATAAAATCGGCGATTCTAAAAATCCTAAAGGAGTAAAAGCTTGGCTGCGTGGTCAATTGGGTGAACCGCCCGTTTATAGTAGCAGGGTCAATGCCAAGGAAAATGCAGAAGACCTGCAGGCTTATTTAGAAAATATCGGTTACTTTCATTCTGTGGTGCATGGAGATACCACTAACAAAAAATATTTCACAACGGCCGTATATAAAGCTGATGTTTTTCCTCAATATAAAATTAAAAGCGTTACCTGGATAGATGATAGCGAATCAGTTTTAAAAACATTAACAGATAAAGAAAAAGATGGGATACTAAAACCGGGAAGGCCTTACAAACTGGCGGATATTGAAACCGAAAGAGAAAAGATCGATATTCATTTAAAAGCAAAAGGATATTATTTTTTCAATCCTGATTATGTTTTGGCTTATGCGGATAGTACTGTTGGTAATCATCAGGTTGACCTGTTTTTGAATATAATCAATACAATGCCTGAGAAAGCTAAGCATTCATACACGATCAGGCGCATTACTGTTTTTCCTAATTATACATTGATCTATCCACCGCCAGACACAAGTAAGGTAGGAACTTTTATTGTTGATGGAATAAATATTAGGGATACTGTGCATAATTTTAAACCTGCATTGTTTACTCAGACAATTACTTATCGTCCCGGAATGTTATACAGTAGTGTTGATCAGAATACAACACTGAATCGGTTTATCAATTTGGGTGCCTTTAAATTTGTAAAAAATCGGTACGATATTATTAACGATACACTACATCAATATAATTTAAACGCTTATTATTATCTGACACAGGCTAAAAAGAAAGTAATACAAACAGAGCTCGATGGATTCTCGACTGACAATAGTTATTTAGGAACCCAGGTAAGTGTGAATTGGAAAAACAGAAATGTATTCAAAGGCGCAGAACAACTCAATGTTAAAATATACGGAGGAATACAATTATCCATAAACGATTCGCTCAAGAAAAACAATAATTATCAGATCGGTACTGAAGTGTCGTTAACTTTTCCGCGTTATGTGATCCCGTTTTTTCATATATACGAAAGTAATTTATATCCGCCGCAGACACAACTACTCGCAGGATATGAATATTTTATTGAACAAAGCCTGTATACCAAAAATGTATTTCGCTTTCAATATCAATTTGATTGGAAAAGGGCCAGTAACAAAAGGTATATGTTTGCTCCGATCTCTATCAGTTATATCAACGCCAGTAATATTACCGATAGCTTTTATACAGCCGCGCAATTAGACCCGTCTATTTTATACAATGTTTATTCGGAAGTGATCTTAGGATCTGTGTATACCTACAATTTTACTACGTTGAATCCTTTAAATAAAAATCAATGGTATTTTGCAGGTGGAATAGATGTGTCAGGAAATATTGCAGGATTAATAACCGGCGCTAAAGATATGCGTACAAAAAATGTGTTAAATACGCCTTTTGACCAATATGCTAAATTTGACCTCGATCTTCGGTACAAAAGAATATTCAGGAGTAAAACAGAATTTGCCAATCGGTTGGTTATAGGAATTGGGGCTCCTTATAATAATTCTGCTTTTCTGCCGTTTTCAAAGGAATATGTTATTGGAGGTGCTAATTCAATGCGTGGTTTTCCGGTACGTACACTTGGCCCGGGATCTTATTTACCCACTATAAATGATATCAAATATTTTCAGGTAATCGGAGGGGATTATGAATTTTTATTTAATAGTGAATTACGTTTCGCGGTATTGGGTAAATTGAAAGGCGCCTTATTTGCGGATGTAGGAAATGTTTGGACTAAAGATACTTTAGTATTTGGCCCTGCAGGACAATTAAAAAGTGATTGGTATAAAGAGCTTGCCGTATCATCGGGATTTGGATTAAGGTATGATGCAACAGTGATCTTAATAAGATTAGACCTGGGCATGCCGTTACGAAAGCCATACTTACCGGATGGGCAACGATGGGTATTCGATCAGATAGCATTGGGCGATAATGAATGGCGCAGAGATAATTTAATATTAAACCTGGCAATAGGTTATCCGTTTTAAATAATAAATAGAGTAGAATGAAAAAAGCAGGAAAATTTATTTGTATAGTATTAGTTATTGGTGCGGTAGCCGGGTATTGGTATTTTCAAAAAAATAAAAGACATCTTGTAAAAGATTCTATTGATACTATTGTAATGCAAAAAACTGATAGTCTGTATTACATTCATTACGACAGTTCTAAAATTGATGAATTAACAGGCAGCGCCGCTTTCTACAATGTTTCTCTTCAATCTGACTCGCTTCAAAAAGTGGTACTTAAAAGTATGGATAGTCTACCAAGTAACTTATACAATATCCATGTAGATGAAGTAAACATAACGGGTGTGGATGTTCCGGCCTTATTACAGAATAATAAAGTATCCGCTAAAAAAATATTTTTAAATAGGCCATTTATAGACATAATTAATACAGGTTCCAACAAAACCCAACCCTTCAATCATAATGATACGATGGAACTATACAAAAGAATATTAGGAAAGTTTAAAAGTATCCAGGCAGATAGTATACAGATCAGCAACGGAACAGTTTTGGTTACTGATAGAAATGGCAGGGTGTCAACAACCTTAAAAAATATTAACGTACAATTGAATGGATTTTTAGTAGATAGTTCACATAATTATAAAAGTGTTATCAGTTATTTTATTAAAGATATGAAAGCGAGCGTAGAAAATATTCAATTTGCTCAGGCCGATAATAATAGCCGTGTTATCATCAATGATTTTGAATACGATGCATTGCAAAAAAAAATGCAGGTGAAAGAAATTCAGCAATACCGGATCGGTAATTCTACAGCTTTGCTTGATTTAAATAATATTGTTATAAACGGATTAAATACCAATGCTTTTGTTTTGCACCAACGGCTAAAGGCAGGAATGGTAACCTGTAGCGGAGGGTTGGTGACTATTTACAGAGGAACTAAATCCAAACGAAGCCGGAATAAAGAGATTGATTTTTCTTCTAAATTGATAAGTGAAGTAGAAGTTGCGGGTATTAATTTAGATAGTACAAAAATAATTATAGAAGATACGATAAGAAATACACCCCCTATCATTTTAAATAACGTAAAGTTTGTCGCAACGAAAGTAGACAGTGTGATCAACAGAAGTGAGATCAGCGATATAATTAATAATGCAGAGTGGCAATTGTCAATAGGAGATTTTGCGTTGTGTACCCATGATAAATTATATACTATTACAACTACTGGCGTAAAACTGAATAATGTTAATAAGAATATCTCCATCAAAAATATAAAGATGCAAACTCATTTGTCAGAACAGGAGTTTGCAAAAAAAAGTATTCATCAGCATGATCGGTATGATCTGTCTGTCGATAATATTTTATTGGAAGGTGTTAATTATGAAGCGTTCATAAACGATAATATTCTGGAAGTTGATAAAGCTTCTTTGCAGCCCACTATTAAAATTTTTAATGACCGGACCCTGCCCGCAGATACATCCAATAAAGTTGGCAAATATCCTAACCAGCAGCTGGCAAATATTCATTTCCCTTTTTACATAAAAAGAATACAGGTAATTAATGGTTACGTTGGGTATAAAGAAAAGGCGGCAAAGTCTTTACAGAAAGGAACTGTCTTTTTTAGCAATATAAATGCAGCAATAAATAATATAACTAACATGCAAGATAGAATAAAGCAGAATGAACATTTGTCAATGAATGCTACTGCATTATTTATGGGAGCTGGAAAACTTTCAAGCAAATGGATCTTGCCTCTTAATAAAGCAGATACGGCTTTTACTGTTACCGGTAGTCTTGGTAAAATGAATACTGCTGTTTTAAATCCATTGATAGAACCGCTTGCCATGGTCTCTATCAATAAAGGAGATATACAGAAACTTGATTTTAATATGGCTGGAGGTAACTATAGATCTTCCGTTAACGTTGCTTTTTTGTATAACGATGTTAACATTAAAGTTTTAAAAAAGGATGCCGGAGACGATGGATTAAAGACAAATGGGCTCCAAAGCCTTTTTGCAAATGCATTGCTAAATAATAGCAATCCTCAAAAAGGGGAGACGCGTACGGGTACTGTTACTTATGATCGAGATATACATAAATCGTTTTTCAACTTTTTATGGAAAAGTGTTTTTGCCGGCGTAAAGAAAATTGCCTATAAATAGATGGCATATTCTTTGAAACTGTTACGCTACAATAGTTTCATGGTATTTAATTTGTAAAATGAAAAAGGCAATAGGGTTTATTATATTTTTTTTAGTCATACGCTTTGTATCAGTCTCTCAACAGGTCGACCCGATTAATATTCCTCATCTTGGCTTTACGGCTAAGATAGAAAGTATAAAAAGCATGGACCAGGGCGTTTATATTTCAATTAGTACAACGGTAATAAATAATTTTCCAGATACATTGCAGTACTTAACTATGTCCTGTTCATGGGGAAAGTATTATGTATTGGATACCAGGGCCATTTTTTTACCTGTTCCACAATGTAACAATGATAGTGCTTTACTGGTAAAAATTGCACCTCGTAAGCAGGAAGTCAGGGTAATAAGATTAATATCGCTGGAGACTGCTAGGCAGCTGCACAATGTAAAGTTTAGGATCGGATTTAAATTTGTACAAGCAGATGTGACAAACAAGGCCTCAAAACAATTAAAAAGGTCAAAGAATATTGTCTGGAGTAATACGATCTGTATAAAATAATTTCAAGCGATAGATGATGGTATGCTACAAATAAAAGCATGAATTTCATAAAGAAATCCATGCTTTTTGATTTGACCGGTAAAAATTATTTTTTGAATATCGTAACTCCCAAAAGAAAACTTAATACTACGAGAACTACAAATACAAAGAAGATAATTTTGGCAATTGATGCAGCACCTGCCTCAATTCCTGTGAATCCAAATATTCCTGCTATAATAGCGATTACGAAAAATATCAGTGTCCATCTTAACATATAAATTCATTTTAGTTAATGAGTATACTACAAAACTGTTACCAAAAAGAAGAGTAATTAAAATAATGGTTTTTATACGTGTGTCTATAAGGAAATGTAAAGCAATGGGAAAAATCCAGTTCTAATCTTTAAATAATTGAGGAAGTTTCTCCACATAATATTACTTAATTAATAAAAAAATCATTTACAGGCCAATGCAAAGAGTATGGTATTGTTTTTGAAAATAGACTAACAGCTTAATTACTCACTTGTTTATAAAATTGCGATCATGAAGATTCTTATATTAGATGATGACACTGACCTTTGTGTATTATTAAAAATGTTTTTTGAAAAGAAGGGCCATATGGTATTATTGGCAAATACATTGATAGATGGTTTGACCATCATCGATCAGCATGAACCCTTGATCGTTTTTATTGATAATATGCTGCCGGATGGAGAGGGGTGGAAAGCAGCGAAGACAATTAAATACAAACATCCCGCGATAAAAATAAATTTGATGTCCGGCAAGGATAAAAGTTTTGCTTCCACGTATGAGGAAGATGATTTTATATGGGAAAAACCTATTACTGCAACACAATTGGAAACATACCTTCAATTTATTAAAAAGTAATATCGGGTAAAGTACGGAAATGAAAAATGCGGATTTTAAAATCCGCATTTTATTTTTATACAATAGCATCATCAATTATTTATTGTGATTCTTCGTAATTTTTTATCTTATTATATAATGTTTTGCGGTCTATCTTTAAAAGTTCGGCCGCTTTCGTTTTATTGAAATTTACTTCTTTTAAAACATTCATAATAGCCTCGTATTCGGCTTTAGATGCAGTGTCTTTAAGATCAACGGTTCCATCTTTTGCAGCATTACCTTCGTTGGCTTTGGCCTGATAAGGAGCTTCTCCCGTTGCATTCGTTATCTCCCAAGGTAATGTACTGACAGAAATTTTCCCTTCATTGGTTAGTAATACAGAACGTCTTACAACATTTCTAAATTCTCTTAAATTTCCCGGCCATGAGTAATTGATAAACATATCCATTATTTCATCTTCAAATCCTTCCAGCTCTTTATTGAGTTCACTTTGTGTTTTGCTTAAAAAGAATTCAGCAAACAAAGGAATATCATTTTTTCTATGCCTTAATGGAGGTAAGTTAATAGAGAATTCGTTGAACCGATGATAGAGATCTTCCCTGAATTTTCCTTTGCGGTAGGCTTCCTGTAAATTTTCATTCGATGCAACGATGATCCTTACATCAACGTCCATTTCTTTTGTACCGCCAACCCGTTTAAATTTCCTTTCCTGTATCACGCGTAATAAAGAGGCCTGTATCTCTGCAGATAAATTGGCAACTTCATCTAAAAATAAAGTTCCGCCATTGGCTAATTCAAAATGGCCTTCTTTATCAGTCAGTGCACCTGTGAACGAGCCTTTCATATGTCCGAATAATTCACTTCCTGCTAATTCTTTAGACAGGGTACCGCAGTCCATTGCGATGAAAGGCTTATTACTTCTGCTGCTTTTTTCGTGGATGGTTTTGGCGATCACTTCTTTACCTGTGCCGCTTTCTCCGTATAATATGATACTGAAATTAGTAGGTGCAACAATGTCTATTTGTTTGTATAATTCTTTTGTTGCACCGGAAGTACCCACAAGAAAATCGTTGTTGGAAGATCTTTGTTCTTTTGTTTTTGAAGATGACTGAACAGCTTCTCTTCCAGAAGTTGGAGTACTATCAGCCGGTTGATTATTAAGTGCTTTGCTTAAAACATTTAAAACCTCATCAGGAATTAAGGGTTTGGTGATATAATCATATGCACCTAATTTGATAACGTCTACGGCAGTTTTGATATCCGAATATCCTGTAATGATCAGCACGATGGTTTGCGGGTCGATGGCTTTGATTTCAAGTAGGATATCCTTGCCATCTTTTTTATCGCCTAACCGGTAGTCGCATAATACTGCATCAAATTTTTGTTCTTTGAATTTTTCGACACCTTTTGCGCCTGAGTTGGCTGTATCTACTTCATAGCCATTTTTAGTAAGAAAACGATTTAATAGAACGCACATATCGGTATCATCGTCAATCACTAATATTCTTTTCTTCATACATCTTATTTTACTAAAGATACAACTTAGTTTTAAGCCTTTAAACGATAAAGTTTATCTTGTAATAAAGCAGTAAACACTTTCAGTTTTAAGGGGTTATAAATTGTATCTATTGTTAAGTTTAAATTTGGTAATAAATATTATCTATATTAATGCAATATCCTGCCAAATTCGAAAGCCCACTATTTTAGCTGAAAAAAAAGCATAAATATAATAAATGAACTAAAATATGTACAAAAACATACACAAAATGGGTATTATTATGCTCGGTTTATATCGTTATTAAGAATAATATTATTAAATTGGCTCTGTACTCTCTTTGATTATTGTATTTTTTAAAATACTTAACCGAAATTGGAAACAAAATTGCAGTATAATAGACAGTACTAATCAAAATATACTTTTATAATAATGTCAAGCGTATTAATTATAGATGACGAAATAGATATTTGTTATCTGTTAAGTGGGATACTGAAGCACAAGAATTTACAGCCTAATTATGTTAATTCGCTTTCTGAAGCGGTTATAGCGTTAAAAAAAGAAATTCCTCAAATAGTTTTTTTGGACAATCACCTACCGGACGGTATGGGAATGGATTTTATTGATTATATAAAAAAGAATTACCCGTTAACCAAAATAATTATGATCACTGCCTATGACACTTCAGCTGATAGAAGTAAAGCGTTAGAACTAGGTGTACATGGTTTCATTGGTAAACCCTTTACCAGAGATATTATTTATAAGACTGTTGAACAACTTGTTTAATTCTATATTTCCCCCATTTGTAGATTATTATCCACTTTTTTCTTTTTCGTCAATTTTTATTTGACAGATACTACCAGTAAATAGTACCACTACCGTTACTTCCTGCAGAAATTGATTTATTGGCAAAGTTTTTAAAGTATATAAGGTAAATCACTAAAATTAAATTTTATGGGAAACTTATTATACGTGATAGCAGTCATTTTAATTATTGCATGGCTGATTGCTTTTTTAGGATACCATGCAGCTGGCATGATCCATATATTACTTGTACTGGCAATAATTGCAATACTGTTAAAAGTAATAGGCGGTTCTGTAGATTAATTATTTTTTAAACTTAAATTACAAATTATGGAAAGCTGGAAACTTAAATTAAATGGCAACTGGAACGAAACCAAAGGTAAAATCAAAAAGCAATATGCGCAGCTTACTGATGATGATCTTCTATACGAAGAAGGCGATGATGATCAATTGCTGGGTAGATTGCAGAAAAAAATAGGAAAAACAAAACAGGAGGTAAAGGATTGGATCGAAAGTTTATAATTTTGCCAGGAACAATTAAATTACATTACAATGCCCTTCATCAATAACCGGAGGGCATTGTTCTAAAAAAGAAAACATGGATAATCAAATGCCCTATTACGTGCGGCTATGCATAAAGTTATTAATGCTTTTTTTATTAGGAAGCATTGCCTACCTGGGAAGAGGTATCATTGTGCCGATCTATTTTTCAATTTTGCTGGCTATTTTATTATTGCCTTTGGCCAATGCTATTGAGCGATTAAAAATTCCTCGGGCTTTTGCAGATTTAACCGCTGTACTAAGTGCTGTAATTGTAATTGTGTTATTGATCTATTTTTTATCTACACAAATATCATCCTTTGTTAGTGATGTGCCTTCCATAAAAAAACATTTGACAGAACATTATGTGACCTTACGGGATTGGGTTAGTCATAAGTTTAATATCAGCTTTACCCAACAAACAGTTTTTATTCGAAATACGACGAAGGAAATAACAAATTCAGGTGGAGAATATGTGGGACAAACATTTTCCTCATTAACCGAAACACTTATAGTAATCGTTTTAGTAACGATCTATACTTTTCTTATTCTATTTTACAGGCATTTGATAAGGAGATTTATATTGGCTGTGTTTATAAAAGAACATTTAAGCAGGGTAGAAGAAGTGTTAGCAGAATCGAAGAGCATGGTTAAAAATTATATGCTGGGACTTTTAACAGAGATGGCCATTATAGCAACCGTTAACTCTATCATTTTATTATGTCTTGGAATTAAATATGCCATATTCCTGGGCATTTTTATCGCTATTTTAAATCTTGTTCCTTATATAGGAATTATTACCGGTATATTATTTACTGTTTTAGTTACATTGACCACTTCTTCTAATGCCAATGATATTCTATGGATAATTATTTCATTAGGCATTGTACATATAGTGGATAGTAATATTTTGATGCCAAGAATAGTAGGCTCGAAAGTTAAGATAAACGCATTAATGGCTATAACAGGCGTTTTATTTGGCGGATCTTTAATGGGACTTGCCGGTGTATTTCTGGCATTGCCGACATTAGCAATTTTAAAAATAATATTCGACAGGGTTGATGGATTAGAACCATGGGGAATATTGTTGGGAGATGAAGTTCATGTAAAAAGGAGCAAACTTTCCAGTAGATTAAAAAAAGCAACCAACAAGATCATTCCTGAAAAAGAATGACTTTACTTATTCAGCAGTGGCAAAATCGAACTTGATTATAAAGATACTTCCTATACCGGGGGTGCTTTCTACATGTATAATGCCTTTGTGATTTAAAATAATATTTTGCGTATTGGCCAGGCCCAGGCCATTACCTTTTGTTTTGGTGGTAAAGTAAGGTTCAAATAATTTGCTTATGGTTACTGCATCCATACCGATCCCATTATCATGTATTTCAACTACACATTTGTTGTCTTCATCTCTTGTGATCAATTGCAATATTCCTTTATCTGGCTCCATTGCTTCAATTGCGTTCACGATAATGTTAAGAAAAGCGATCCTTATTTTATTTTGATCTACAGCTATATCACAAAGATGATCAGCGTAATTCTTTTCTATCCGTATATGGTTCAATTCTATTCTGTCTTTTGCCAGCTCTAAAGCTTCATCTAATATAACATTGATTGAAAAGTTTTCAAAACTAAGGTCAAGAAAACGTGTAGTGTTCAATAATTCAGTGATCAGCTGATTGATCCGTTTGCTATTGCGGCTGATCATATCGAACAACATGGTTGAATTTTCATCAGGGTTGCCGATATCTGTTTTTAACTGACTGGCCGCCAGATCGATATTGGTTAAGGGATTGCGGACCTCATGGGCAATAGTTCGTGCGATCCTTCCTGTTGCTGCAAATTTTTCGGTGTGCCTCATTTGTATCAATTCTTTATTGGCTATTCCCAATTCTTCGATACGGCTTTTTAACTGATCCTGGTATTCCGTCACTTTTTTATCGGCTGTTTTCCTGGCCCTGTTTTCTCTGATATAAGTGATAAATCCAAAAATGGCAAACAGAAATGCTAATATTAAAGAGGTTACAATGATAATGTTCATTGAAACATAACCGGTATGCAATTCATTATTTCTTGCAGTAAATAATTCCTGCTCTTTTGTTTTCATCTTCCCGATAACCCCCCGAATACTGTCCATTAATATTTTTCCTTCAGTATGTGTTTTCCATATACTGTCGCTCAGTTTAATTTTATCTTCTTTTACCAATCCAATGCCCTCGCTTAACCTGTCATATTTTCTGTCGATAAGACTCTTGGCAGTGTACAATAAAATTTGCTGTGATGTATTATCCTTTGTGTCATTTTCAAGTAAGTAAAAAGTATTATTAACCATTTTTCTACTGTCATAAAAAGGAGTAAGATAATTTTCATCCTTCATGATGATATACCCCCGGACACTGGTCTCCGCATCCTTTACATAGGAAGCAAGATCTTCCATATGTGTGATGGTCGTATTACTATGCGTAACCAATTTTGATTGTGTGATCAATTCCTGGTTGGCGTACCAGGTAAGTAAATACGAAACCAGTAATAGTAAAAAAGCGGCTCCATAACCAACTTTAATGCGATAATCCAGTCGTAATTGCTTTAAGATATTGATCATGATATTTTGGTGTCAGGTTTAAGTTTGGGGAAATTAATTCTCATATGCACTCACTAATCTTACGTATCATATAAAAAATCAAGCCAATATTTAGTGGTATAGATATTGTCTTTCATCTAAACAATTAAGAAAGATAAACTATTTAAAGATTTGGTGTTGTATAATTTCTAAAAAATTATTACAGGAACGAATATATTTTATATGATTTGAATTTTAAATAACTATTGTCAAATACCGATTATATTATGAAGTCTGCGATACAAGAATTGAGTTTGCCGGATAAAGAAACAAGGGCCATCAGAATGCCTGATTATTTAAAAGAGGCTTTTACTAATGTGGGCCAGATAACACAATTTGCGTTTCGGTTTTTTAAAGAATTATTTTTACCACGGTACGAGTTTAAGGCCTTCACTGAACAATGTTATAAGATCGGTTATAAATCTTTGCCGTTGGTGGCAATAACCGGCTTCATAATGGGGCTGGTACTCACGCTGCAGGCAAGGCCAACTTTAGCAGAATTTGGTGCAGAATCATGGTTGCCCGGTATGGTTGCGTTGTCATTGATCAGAGAAATAGCACCGGTAGTGACAGCATTGATATGTGCCGGAAAAATAGGTTCGGGCATCGGCGCAGAACTGGGGTCAATGAAAGTGACGGAGCAGATCGATGCAATGGAAGTATCTGCCATCAACCCATTTAAATATTTAGTCGTTACAAGAATACTGGCTACAACATTAATGATCCCTTTATTGGTATTATTTGCTGATGGCGTAGGATTGTTTGGCGCTTTTGTAGGCGTAAATATTCACAACCATGTTACGCTGATCAGGTTCTTTCATCAGGCCATTTCAAAAATTGATTTTATTGATATTATTCCGGCTACCATCAAATCCGTATTCTTCGGTTTTTTTATTGGCCTCATCGGTTGTTATAATGGATACACTGCGGAGAATGGGACAGAAAGTGTAGGTAAAGCAGCTAATACTGCAGTAGTAATGGCGTCTCTTACCATATTCATCATTGATATGCTGGCCGTACAAATCATTGACCTTCTATAAAAATAATTTATGCAAGTACAAGCGTTACCGATAACAATAAATAAAAATGACACCGCTAAAAATGTTATTCAAATTAAAGGTTTGCATAAAAAATTTGGGGAGCACGAAGTATTGAAAGGTATTAATCTCACTATTAAAAAAGGCGAGAATGTTGTTGTATTGGGAAAATCAGGAACGGGAAAATCAGTATTGATCAAATGCATAATAGGTTTAGAAACAATAGACGAAGGGGAGATAATGGTTCTCGATCAAAATATCAGTAGTATAAGCGGTAAGGAGTTAAATAAAGTAAGGATCAAAATGGGCTTTCTTTTTCAGAGTGCGGCCTTATATGATTCTATGACAGTTAGGCAAAACCTGGATTTTCCTTTACAACGTTCTTCAAAACATCTTTCTGCAAAAGAAAGAGAAGACATGATCATAGAAGAATTGCATGATGTAGGGTTGTCAGACGCCATTGATAAAATGCCTTCAGAATTATCTGGCGGTATGCGTAAAAGAATAGGGCTTGCCAGAACACTGATCTTAAAACCTGAAATAATGTTGTATGATGAGCCTACAACAGGGCTTGATACGATCACTTCAAAAGAAATAAGTGAATTGATATTGGCAGTACAACAAAAAAATAAAACGAGTTCTATTATTATCACGCACGATATGGCCTGCGCAAAGTTGACGGCAGACAGGATTGTGATTTTAAAGGATGGGGTAGTAGTAGCAGAAGGAACGTACGAAGCATTAGAAAATAGTCAGGATGAATGGGTAAGATCATTCTTTAATTAATTAAAAAAACAGTATGAAAAAAGAAGGGAATTATAAATGGAAATTGGGCATGTTTGTTACAATAGGTTTGTTGCTTTTTATCGTGACCATCTATCTGGTAGGAAAGCAAAAAAATCTTTTCGGATCAACGTTCAAGTTGAAAACGGTATTTAGAAGCGTGAGTGGATTACAGGAAGGCAACAACGTGCGCTTTGATGGGATTAATATTGGTACGATAGATAATATCCAAATAATGTCGGACACCGCTGTACTGGTAGATATGGTTGTACAGAAAGATGTACAACGATTCATTAAAAAAGATGCTACGGCAAGTATAGGCTCGGATGGATTGATGGGAGATAAAGTATTAGTGATTGGCCCGGGTACAGCCACTCAACCGGCGATCGAAGAAAATGCTGTTTTAAATTCTCAAGATCCGATCAATATGGAAGAGATAATGGCAAGCTTAAGCGGAACAGCTACCAATGCTAAATTGATTACAGATCAGTTGACATTGTTCACTTATAAAATGAATAACAATAATGGCATATTACATAAGCTGATGGGTGACCAGGATTTTGCCAATGATCTAAAGAGTACCATGTCTAACCTTCAGGCAAGCTCTAACAATTTTGCAAAATTTACTGACAAGATAAATAGTGGCCAAGGTGCGATAGGAAAATTGACTGACCCAAAATTTGCCAATAAATTAGATTCAACATTAACAAATTTACAGTCAGGCACAAAAGGGCTTAGTGATAATATGGAAGCAGCAAAGCATAATGTTTTATTAAGAGGCTATTTCAGGAAAAAGAAAAAAGAAGACGCAAAGCGAAATCAAGAAATCCAGGATTCAATAAGAGCAGTACAACAAAGTATGCCTAAAACACATGATTCACAATCAAAGGGTAAGCCTGATACGTCAAAAACAATTGTAAAAGATTCAACGGTTTCTCATCAATAATTTGAGATGAAAACTTCTCATTTGGGGAAAACCTTACACGGATTAATGCTTATAAGGCTTGTTAACAGGGCTTTTCCGGAGCGATTTAGATTGGCAGTGTTTTCGATATATACATAACATAACAACATTGTTAAACAAATAAAATTATAATTATGAAATCTAAACAAGTTATTGCCGGTTTATTAATAGGCGCTGCTGCAGGTGCTGCATTAGGTGTTTTGTTTGCTCCGCATAAAGGATCAAAAACAAGAAGAAAAATTGCTGGCGCCGGTGCTGATCTGAAAGAATCTTTAACGGAAAAGATCAACGATTTTGTTGACAGTATTACAGATCAATTTCAACATACTAAGAATGACCTAATGGAAAAAGGAAAAGATAAAGTAGCTAGTGTTAAAGCTCAGGCTAAACATTCTTTGTCTTAATCTTTACCTGATACGTGTAAAATTATATAAATGGAAAATCAGCATAGCCATATCGAATCTTTGTTTGAAAAGACCGGAGAATATTTTGAAACAAAAGCAGAGCTCTTTAAACTAAGGGCCGCTGATAAATCGTCCGATCTGATATCATCCGTTTTATCAAGATTAATTATTGCTTTTTTTATTTCGTCTTGTTTTTTGCTGGTAAATATTGGTTTGGCAATATTGATCGGCAATAGCTTAGGAGAGCTTTATTATGGCTTTTTTATTGTTGCGGGTTTTTATCTGGTGATCATTGCATTGCTGTATTCATTACGCAACAAGTGGCTTAAGGTTCCTATTAGTAATTTAATTATTAAAAACATTTTTAAATAATTGTATATGCGAATCAATAACGCTACCGATTTAAAAGCTGCCATCCATCAATTAGAAGCGAAGCAGTTAACTCAAAAGCAATCATTACGTAATCAATTTTATGAAACATATGAAAGCTTAAAGCCGCTTAACATTATAAAAAGCGAGTTTAAAAAATTTACCTCATCACCTGATATTAAAAGCAATATTGTGAATACGGCTATTGGTTTAGGTGCCGGCATTCTCACTAAGAAAGTATTTATAGGAGGTTCTGCTAATATTTTTAAAAAGCTGTTCGGCTCCGTTATAGAAATGGGAATAGCGAAATTGGTGTCAGGGAATGCCGATAAAATAAAGGATATGGGAAAAGAGCTATTGCATCCTGCAAATGGAAGAGTACTATAAATTCTGTTGACCGAATTATTTAATTCTTAAAATCAAAAACATGAAAAAGACCTTATTAAGTATAATAGTTGCGCTTACAGCGATAGTAACTATTTCAAGCGGTTGTTATGAAGATAGATATTACCATCGATATCATCATCATAGCGGAAGGTATTATCATCATCACCATATGCCACCTCCTGCCGGAGTGGATATTGATATCCGATAGTATTATCGCATAAAAGATAATTGTAAGAAGCCGCTAATTATTGCGGCTTCTTTTTGTTTAATAATAATTTGACAAAAAGTTGAATACTCTTGGCACAGTTTTACTTCTTTAATAATAAAACATATAATATGAAAAACGAGAATAATAACAGAACAAATGAAATAGAAGATGCAAATTATTATGCATCCGGTAACCAGGTAAAAGGTGCTACCATTAATGGAGATGACGAATTTAATGAAGCGGATATTACACCTGAAGATATAACCTTGCTTGAGGCTACAGATCTTGATGAAGACGATCAGGATCTTGAGAATGCAGAGCTGGATGATTCGGATGACGATGGCGAACTGCTAAATGAAAAGAGTTCGGCCACCGATCTGTCTGGTAAAGACCTTGATGTGCCGGGTTCTGAAGACGATGATGCTGATGAAGATATCGGCGAGGAAGATGAAGAAAATAATAGTTACAGCATGGCTGATAATGAATGATCAACAACCTAAAACTTATTGTATGATAAGAAAATTAAAATCAGGAAAATATAGAATATACTCTATACACAAAGATGCAACAACAAATAAAAGGAAAAACCTAGGGACGTTCGATTCTCTTGAAAAAGCTAAAAAGCACGAACAGGAGATACAGTACTTTAAGCGTCACTAAATAAAAATCCGGTTGAATGGGTTCAACCGGATTTTTTTATGTCTTTATATAATCATCCTTATTTGATTTAAGAGAATCGATATGTTTTAGAGTAATCATTTGCGGGCCAAAATAGTTGGCTTAATATGTTCATTATTCTTCCATTTAAAGGGGTTGTTAATTTCTTTTCAAAATATTCCGCCTGCATAATGGTCAGTTTAACCAGTACTAGCTTTTCTTTTAATGGGGAATCAGTAAATTCGTTATCGCCTTTAACGATGGATGCCTTTCCTCCAATTCGTAAACGGCACTCGCTCCCTTTTTGATAATATTCAAGGTATGCGTAGAAGTGTTCATTAATATTCTTTGCATAATCATCATTATTGCATGATGTGAAGAACCAAATGTTTCCATGGTCGTCAGTTTTAATAGTTGAAATGATATTATTGGGTAGTTGTAAGACAGAGTCTATCTCCGCTTTAAACATGGCTATTTTTATCTCCTGGATTTTTTTTCTAAGAAAACCAAGATTTTTATCTTTTGCTATCATAATAAATGGTTTTAATTATTATAAATGATTCAAACCATGTACCACTTTCAAATATGCTTCTAAAACCCTTAATTGACGTACTTTGTGGAGCCTATTCCTCATTTTAAGGGAAAATAATGCGCATAAGGGGATAGTACCTGTTGGACAAAAAAAAGCAGATCTGGTTTGATCCAAATCTGCACATAGGGGAAGTCGTATTATTAGACTTCAATTTTTTAAGAAGCGTACTGTTTGTTAAAGTCTTCTTTAACATTGTTGGCTTTTTGTTTACCAAAATCCATTGCATTTTCTTTCATTGCTTCATAATTGTTGGTAATAGCTTCACTTACTTTGCCGTATCCTTCTTTGATAGCGTCAGTTAGTTCACTGCTTTTTTTAGCAATTTTTGATCTTGTTTCAGCACCTTTGTCCGGTGCAAATAAAACACCCAAAATAGCTCCCACTGCAGCGCCTGCTAGTATTCCTGTTATTAATTTTCCTGTTGACATGATTGTAGTTTTTTAAGTTAATAATATTTTATTTCAATTTATCCAATATCTAGCCAAATTTTTACCGGCTAAAATTACCGGCTATAAACTATTGTAGTAAGGCTTATACGTGTTGTACGTTTATTTTTTGTGATATCCAGATAAGTATTTGTGTATTGTTTTCTACCATATGAGGAATTAAAGCGGATATACATTAACGGCTATAGATAACGTGGCACGATTATGCGAACAATAGTATTGATACTCATCAAATTGTGATGAGAGAGTTAACCTTAAATTATTTAATATGAAAAAGTCGATGTTCCTTTTGGCATTTGTTGTTACGGCATTGCTAATTACATTAACAGGTTGCCAGGTTATCGGAGGCATTTTTAAAGCCGGTGTGTGGAGCGGGATAGCCATAGTGGTTATAGTTATTGCGTTAATTGCCTATATAATAAGCAGAGGAAGTAAAAATGAATAACTCCACAAAATGTTGATTTATTTCCCCGTTTAAAGCTGAGAGCATTCACATTTTAAATGAAAAATGTTGGCAGGATATTTACGGTATTTTATCACAGATGGCTGTTAGACAGCTTATCCGAGAAAATTAACTTTTTTATGAAAAATCGAATTTTAGTTATTGATGACGATGTAGACATGTGTATTCTTTTGAGTAGGTTTCTTGATAGAAATGGGTATGAAGTTGATACGTCACATTCTGGTGAGGATGGGATATCAAAATTTAAGCAAGGTAAATTTGATATTGTTATTTGTGATTACAGACTAGGCGACCTGGAAGGGAAAGATGTATTAGCCGAAATAAAAGCACACGACGCCAATACAATTGTACTGATCATTACTGGCTATTCAGATATTAAAATTGCATTGGAGATCATTAAGCTGGGTGCTTATGATTATATAACAAAACCACTTATTCCCACAGAAGTTTTGAATGTTTTGAAATCTGCTTTAAGTCAGCATACTTCATTAAAAGTTGATAATACCGGAACCTTGAAAAAAGAAACGATAGATATTGAAGACGGTGAGTTTTTGAAAGGTAGATCCAAAGCTTCAGTTGAATTATATCGCCAAATAGAAATTGTTGCTAATACAGATTACAGTTTGATCTTGTACGGAGAAAGTGGTACAGGGAAAAAGGTGACTGCTAAAGAAATACACAACAAAAGCCGAAGAAAAGATAATCCGTTTATAACAATTGATTGCAGCAATTTATCAAAACAATTATCCGGACAAGATCTTTTAAATTACGTTGAAATGGCCAACAGCGGGACTTTGCTTTTGGAAGAAATTGCTGGCCTGCCAACTGAAGTTCAAATCTCTTTATTAAAAGTGATTAGCGAAAAAAAATACGAAAAACCCACAGGTATAGGGCTTACTTTAGATGTGAGGTTCATAGTAACCTCTCACGAGAATTTACAGGAAGCTTATCAGCAGGGAAGATTTTTGGAAGAGTTATATCATTTATTCAATGAATTTTCTATTCATATCCCGGCGCTGAGGGATAGAAAAGAAGACATCTCTCTTTTTGCAACATTCTTTTTACAGAAAACAGGTGCTGAACTTGGGAAAAAAATAACGGGTTTTGAAAAAGGTATACAGGAGATGTTTTACAATTACTCGTGGCCAGGTAATTTAAGAGAGCTGAGAAATGTAGTAAGACGGGCAGTTCTATTGTGCGTAGATAACGTTATTTCAATAGAAACACTTCCTCAGGAAATTGTTTTCATGAATGATCAGTTGCAATCATATGAACTATCTGGTGAACATAAAAAAGTGGAAGCGCATGTGTCTTTAAGTAAAGATTTCAACTTGAAAGAGATGACCGCCAAAGCAGAATACGATGCGATAATGAAAGTATTGAAAGACGTTAATTTTAATAAAACAAAAGCAGCGGAAATATTAAATGTAGATCGTAAAACATTGTACAATAAAATAAGAACGTATCAAAATACCATTTCAGGAACCAGTACGATCGAATAAATAAATTATCTCTTAATAATAAGTAAGGTTTAGCAATAGCTAAACCTTTTTAATTTATGACGGATACCTGTTGATAAACCTGAGTGTCATTCTCTTCATTGTCATTGTCTGCTAGTTGCTTTTATAGCCGGGAAAATGTTTAACACAAAAAGAAAGCCGCTCCTTGCAGAACGGCTTCTTTATATCATGAATGAATTACTCCAATTAATCCAGCTTTATTCCTAAAGAAATACTTACTGTACGGTATTTATTTTTATCATTTGCGTCATTATCGCTTTCTGTTGAATTTATTTTGGTCATACCCAAACCATAATTTGCTTTAATTAAAACGGGACCAAAGTCAAATCCTCCACCAAAATTAAAACCGAAATCCCATAATTTCAATTTATCGTAAGAGGCATTGTCCTGATCAGATGTAAAAGGATCTTCATTATCAAATTTTATATTAGAGCTTGATTCGGTATATCCGGGAACGTTTGAAGTTGTTCTCGCTCTACCCGCAACACCAATGGCAGCATAAGGGCCTGCAAATAGAAAGATGTTTGCCTTCGTAATTTTTGGATCTCCTAATGGGATTTTAATTACAGCGTTCAATGGTATTTCAACATAGTATGGATTAAATGTTGATTTCACATATGTTCCGCCACTGTAGTCAGTTTCAGACTTTGAACCTTTACCGGTAAACAATGCACCAGCTTCCAGATCAAATATATCTGATATACCAAATCTTCCCATGAACCCTGCGTTAAAAGTAGCCAACGTATTGCTATTTTGTGTTTGCCCGTTGTTGGCTGTTGAAATGTTTGCCAGGTTTAATCCACCTTGTAGGTATACTTGTGCACTTGCTGCAATAGTAATTGTAGTTGCTAATAATAATGTTGCTATCTTTTTCATCTTGTAGTTTTTGATTTTAAAAAATTGTTATTAAGTCATACGTCGTCATGAAATATGCGCTCCTGTCGGTAATAAAACAAAAAGCCTGCCACTGAAATTCAGCGCAGGCTTGATGATTTTACGTAGAATATACTCTACATCGATTTTGGATTATGGTATAATCTTACTCATTACATTCTTATTTGTATTTGATGGGCCTCACTATCATTGACCAATTTAATGGTATTCATATTTTGCGCTACTCCATTAATAGAGATCGTTATAGTGCGATCACTATTTTTTGTTTGTATCAATTCGATGTGGTAAACGGTCTCTAAATAATTGTAATCGATCTTCACAGAATCCCAATCTGCAGGGATACATGGATTAAAGTGAAGCATATTGCCTTCGCGTTTTAAGCCTAAAAATGATTCGATGATCATTTGATACATCCATCCTGCAGATCCTGTATACCATGTCCAACCACCACGTCCTTTATGTAATGGTTGTGCATACACGTCAGCTGCAATAACATATGGCTCTACTTTATATTCTTTGATGGATGCGATATCATTACCATGATTAATTGGGTTGATCATTTTCAAAAGTTCCCATGTTTGTTCTCTGTCACCGATCTCTGCAAACGCCATTATCAGCCAGACTGCAGCATGTGTGTATTGTCCACCATTTTCTCTTACACCCGGTACATAGCCTTTAATATAACCGGGATTTAAAGTTCCTTTATCGAAAGGAGGCGTGAAGAGTTGAATGATCTTTTCTTCTTTCTTAACTAAATATTTACTGGCAGATTGCATGGCTTGTAAAGATCTTTTTTCATCACCTGCTTTCGATAATACCGACCAGCTTTGAGCGATAGAATCTATTTTACACTCGTCATTATCTTTAGAACCCAATGGCGTGCCATCATCGAAATAAGCGCGGCGATACCATTCTCCATCCCAGGCATGCTCATTAATATTTGCGCGTAATTTCTCTGCTTCGTCTTTACATCTTTCTGCAAAGGCCGTATCTTTTTGAAGATTGGCTACCGGGATAAAATTTGTTAAGATACCGTATAAGAAAAATGCTAACCAAATACTTTCACCTTTTCCGTGATTACCAACTCTGTCCATGCCATCGTTCCAGTCACCTGTTCCGATAAATGGTAAACCGTGTTCGCCGAATTTTAATCCATGCTCAATGGCTGTTACACAATGATCGTATAGGCTCGCTGTTTTGTTTGATTTTAATGGAAGATCATAATAAGATTCTTCTCCTTCATTTAATAAACGGCCTTCTAAAAAGTGAACTGATTCTTCGAGTATGCTTACGTCTCCCGTAACGGTAATATATTTACTTAATACAAATGGCAACCATAAATAATCATCAGAACAAGTAGTGCGAACACCTCTTCCCATTGGCGGGTGCCACCAGTGTTGCGCATCACCTTCTTTAAATTGTCTGGATGCCGATAAAATAATTTGTTCACGTACCAACGCCGGATCATTGTGTAATAATGATAATACATCCTGCAATTGATCCCTGAATCCAAAGGCGCCACCTGATTGGTAAAATCCACTACGTCCCCAGATACGGGAAGCGAGTGTTTGATAATTCAGCCAACCGTTTGCCATAATATTTACGGCCGCATCAGGCGTTTCAATTTGAATAGTGCCTAAAGTTTTTTGCCAATATTTAGTGACGTTAGTTAACGCATTTTTTGCAACAGCAAGACCTTTAAATTTATTAATGGTAGCTATTGCTTCTCCCATATTAGTTCCTGCACCTAATCTGAAAACTATTTCGCGTTCGCCTTGTTCAAGAAGATCGAATGCGGTTTGTAACACAGTACATGGATCAAGCGCAGCGCCTAATTTTCCGGAGAACTTCGCCCTGTTCATTCCATCAGGATTAGCTGTTGTGCCGTTACGGCCAAGAAATTCTGTCCTGTCTGTTGTATACGTTTTGCTTGCATCATCCACATCGAAGAATGCAACGCGGCCTTCGAATTCTGTGTTATAAGCATTGCTCGCAAGGATGGCGCCGCTTTCAGCATCCATTTCTGTAATTACATGCATCAAAGATTTTGCACGCAGGTCGCTCAATACCCACTCAATGTATCCCGTAGCAGAAATACGGCGATCCCTGTTCGAATTATTTTTTAATTTAAGAACGATAAATTTTACCGGCGCTTCTATATCAACGAACACTGTCATTTCAGAATCAATACCATCTTCACTGTGCTCGAAAATGCTGTAACCAAATCCATGTCTTGTAATGTATGGAGATTGACTGCGGCATGGGAGCGGAGCAGGTGACCAGAATTTTCCGCTTTCTTCATCCCTTAAATAAAATGCTTCGCCTTTTAGATCAATAATTGAATCATTGTTCCATGGTGTTAAACGGAACTCATGCGCATTCTCTAACCAGGTATAAGATGATCCGCTTTCAGAAATGATACTTCCGAAATTCGGATTCGCTAATACATTGCACCATGGTGCCGGCGTAGCTTGTGCCGGTGTCGTGGTAATAATATATTCTTTTCCGTCTTTTGAAAATCCGCCAATGCCGTTAAAGAATTGCAGATCGGTTCTTGGTGCAACAGATGTTGTAACGGATGCATGGAATTTTGTAGGACTGAAATATGGAATAGTAGATTTTAATTTATTTCTTCTGTTCATCTGATCTTCCAATGAACCAAATCTATCTGCAATAACGATATGTGCTACTGTCTGAAATAGTATTCTATCCTCATTTGATATCTGATCCGCAGAGCGAATATAAATGCCGCCTTGCTGATCTTTTGCATCAATAGTCCCCGGTGCAACCATACTTATGATATCGTTGTGTAAGACTTGTCTGTAACCTCCATGGTCTTCATTCCAAATTACAAGATCAACTAACAAGCCTTTTAAGCGCCAGTAAGCATGAGCCTGCACCATTTGCTTTACCAATTCAATATTAGATGCATCTTCGATCTGTAATAATATAATTGGAAGATCGCCTGAAATAGAATAGCTCCATAAAGCAGATTGTCCGCGGCGATTTTTTACAATAATAGAAGTCTCTGTTCGTAAAGATGAATTGGCAAAAATGATCGAGCTCGCGAGCCTTGCATACAATTGTGCATCAGCTTCGGTTGCATTTATTTGTCTTAATATTACCTGGCTATGCGTCCATGCTAATTCAAGTATGCGATTGGTAAGATGCCTGTCCTGGTATTTTTCTATCAAGCTATTACAAACTTCTTTTGTATCGCCCATGCCATAGATCATATCTACGATGATAGTTTCATGCGGTTCAATAACTATCCTGTATTGTATAGAAACGATCGGATCAAGAACAGCGCCTTCATTTCCTGAAAGCTCATCTTCCTGCTTCATTACTTTCGGACTATTCATTGTATTGCCTCTGCCAATGAATTGTAAACGATCCGTTTCGTAAGAAATATTTTTTATCTCCGCATCATGCACTTTCATTAAATGAAACATAAATGGCGTAGCTTCTTCCGCGCGAGGACGACGAGAGCAGATTATCGCGTGGCGTTGTTTATTTACTTCTGTCTGCACAAATAAATTGCTAAAAGCAGGATGTGCTTCATCTGCTGCCGCAGGAGCTAATACAACTTCTGCATAGCTGGTAATTTCGATCGTTCTTTTTTTACGGGAACGATTGGTAATATGTACTCTTCTTAATTCAATATCATCTTCCGGTGATACAACAATTTCTGTATGTGTTTCTAATGATAGATCTCTTCTGCGGAATTCTGCACGGCCTTGTGAAAATACGGCTTCATAATTTTCACCTTGTTGTAATGTTGGCTGATAAGCAGACGACCAGAATATGTTGCTATCCAGGTCACGGATATAACAGAACGTACCAAAATTATCGCAGGTCGCATCTTCGCGCCAGCGGGTAACAGCAATATTTTTCCATTTGCTATAACCGCCACCGGCATTCGTTATCATTGAATGATACCTGCCGTTGGATAATAACTGCACTTCCGGTGTAGTGGTATGCGGTGTATTAATTACGCGCATAGAAGTATCTGTACCTGCAGGAACTAAATTAATATCTGAAGCATGCACGCTTGGTGAATAGAATGTTGTAATTCTTGGAACGCGTTCTTGTAATAATAACAAAGTAGATTTTACCTGTACTTCAGATTCAAATCTTTTTTGCATTGGTTGATTGTGTACCAAGTAGCTGATCGATAAAAAGCTCATGCCCTGGTGATGCGCCATGAATGACCGCACAACAGAACTCGTTTGTCTTCTTAATAATCTTGCGGCTGTATAATCTATCGCTTCATAAAAACCATATTTGCTTTCGAAGCCAGCTTCTTTTAATACCTGTAAATTTTTGTAAGCATCTTCAGGTGCAACCATCAGTGCCATTACGGATGCATATGGTGCAATAACTGTATCCTCACCAAGCCCACGTTTAAATCCTAAGCCGGGAACACCAAATGCTTTGTATTGATAATTTAATTGTGCATCAACCATGTTATAACCTGATTCTGAAATACCCCATGGCACGCCACGTTTTTTTGCGTATTCAATTTGTTTTTGAACAACGGCAATATTTGTTTGTTCTAATAAAGTGTTGTTATAGGTTGGCATTACCAAATTGGGCATCAGGTATTCAAACATAGAGCCGCTCCAGGAAAGAAGAATAGGTGTTGTGCCGAGATTAGTTAATTGCCTGCCTAACGCAAACCAGCTTTCTTGCGGCAGCTTGCCTTGTGCAATAGCAACAAATGTTGTAAGCCTTGCTTCGGAAGCTAACAGATCATAATAACTATTATCTTTTCTTTGTTCATCAACATTAAAACCGATCGTTAATAAATGTTGTGACCTGTCATAAAGAAAATCATAATCAATATTAGATAGCTCAGTACATTTTACAACCAGCTGATCTAAGATCAATATCATTTCCTTTGCGCGCCTGCCGGATTCTGTAATGCTTTCTCTTAAATTGGTTAACCATTCATTTTCTTCAACCGTATTTTCTGAAGAATAACATTCGATTATTTTATGCAATAAAAGCTGCTCGATCTTAGCCAATTCTTTTAAAGAAGCGACAGCCGGCAATTCAGGGATCAGCGACTCGAATTTTTTAGGAACAGGCGGTAATAACAACCATGGTGCTAAAGATGCCAGTTCGTTCTTTATATTTTTTATTTGCAATGAAATTTTTTCTGACCACCAATCATCTTCGTTATCGGGATCAAGATCGAGATTTACCAAAAGATCGGTAAAAGCCGCATCGAGCTTATCGATGTATTTTTTAGTTTGTGTAAGGCTTGTTGTTTCTGTCGGATAAGTATCAATAATTGCCTGCAGGAATTTCTTTACATCAGATTTTTCTTTTGTTTTTTCTATCATGATACGCAATGTATCCAGCAATCCTTCAAAAGTATTTTCGCTAATAATTCGTTTATCGGAAATGTTTGCCAATGCTTGTTTCAAAGTGATCAGATGGCCCGTAAGGTTACCACTGTCTACGGTAGAAATATATTTAGGATGTAACGGAACTAAAGAAACCGTATCATACCAATTATATAAATGCCCCTGGTATCTTTCCATGCTAAGCATTGTGCCAATGGTGTTTGATACACGTTCAACCAGTTTGCTGGTTGTGATATAACCAAAATCATGCGCTGTAACATTTGCCAAAAGAGATAACCCAATATTGGTAGGAGAGGTACGGTGCGCCACTCTTTCAACAGGATGTTCCTGGTAATTATCGGGTGGTAACCAGTTGTCTTCTTCTGTTACAAAGGTTTCAAAGAAAGCCCATATCCTTCTTGCCAATGTTCGTAAATAAATATTTTGTTCTACAGAAAGATGGTCTTCTCTTTTTGTGCTGGCTAAACTTACAAACCAGGCAATACTTGGCGCTAATACCCAGAGTATTAATATAGGTGTTGCGATCACCAACGCGAAGTGATTGTATAAACTCAGGTAAACAAAAAGTGCAACAGCAAAAACAGGGGCGGACCACATATTTAAATAAGCCCTGAATATAGTACGCTGATTATTTTGTGCGCTATTGAATGGATTCCATTGCAACAATTTTTTTCTCGAAATAAATATCCTATACAACGTACGAAGGATCGCATCGATATTAGAATATACTTCGTACGGTAAACAAATAAGATCTATCGCCTGTTGGACAAAATGATCCTTTCCCGCACGTACAGAAAAAACAAAGTGCTGAGAAAAAAGAACATCGTCAGGTTTCTTCCATAGATCCCAGATAAAATTTATAATACTTGGTGTAAGTATGATCAGGATAACAGCTGTTGTCCAAAACATCGGCGCAGCAGAAAATATCCAGCCATATAAAAACAATAATAAAAATGAAATAGGTACAAGGCTGCGACGAATATTGTCAAATATTTTCCATTTAGAAAGTAAGGACAATGGGTTTTTCGTAAAGCCTTTAGGATTGCCCGGTACAAAAGGTAATACCCAGGCTGCTATTTGCCAATCACCGCGTATCCATCTGTGCCGGCGTTGCATATCTGTACCATATCTTGAAGGATACTCTTCATACAATTGTACATCCGTAACTAAGCCTGCACGTGTATACGATCCTTCCAAAAGATCATGGCTCAATATCCTGTTTTCAGGGAATACATTTTTTAAGGTCTGCTCAAACATCGCCACATCGTAAATCCCTTTCCCAACAAAAGACCCTTCATTGAAAAGATCCTGGTATACGTCAGAGATAGCTCTTGTGTAAGGATCAGTCCCTGGTTCATTTCCATGTATCTTGGCATAGATAGAACTCTCTTCGTCAGGTAAACTGTTAGACACTCTTGGTTGAAGAATAGTATAACCTTCTGTAACACGTTTTTTCTTTTCAGAATATAACGCATGGTTCAACGGATGAGCCATGGTACCTACTAATTTCCAGGCTGTATCACGTGGTAATTGTGTATCCGTATCTAATGTGATAATATATTTTATTGTAGAGAAAATCTCTTCTTCACCAACGATCAAAGAAAAATTTTCTTTTCCTTCACCATGTATCAATGAATTGAGTTCTCCAAGTTTTCCTCGTTTACGTTCATAACCCATCCATGTTTTATCGTACGGATTGAATTTACGCGGGCGATGGAAAATGAAAAAAGTATCATTCGTATTTCTATCGTATTTCCTATTTAACTCTGCAATTTTTGTTCTTGCAGCATGTAACAAATGTTCATCTTCAGGTAAAGTTTCCTGCGAAGCGTCTTTAAAATCTGTCAGCAATGCAAAATATAAATTGGCATCACGGTTAGCTAAGAAGCGTACTTCAATACCTTCTATGAGGTCATCCAGTCCGGAAAAACTTGTAAGCATTGTCGGTACCACTACCATGGTGCGGTACTCTTTGGGAATACCTTTTGAAAAATCCATTCTCGGCAATAAGCAAGGCTTCGATAATTTAGTAGCGCTCCAATTGATCAATGATACGGCTAACTGGCTTGTTGCAAACACGGCTGTAGTTCCTAATAATATTAATAACCATCCGGATAACCCTTCAAAATAAGCTTCCCTGATCAATATCCTTGAAAGGATGGCAGAGATCAAGACAATGCAGCCGACATAAAAGAATAGGGGGATACTATTGAAGGCCCTGCCGCATATTTCCATGCTGGTTGACTTCATCTTAGCCATCTTCTCTAGTTTTCTAACGCCTTTGCCTATCAGATAATAACCAACATGAGTCAGTCTTTGATCGGCACTCACATCAATATTTTCTTTGGATAAGTTGATTGCTAACGTGGCTACTTCCTGTTCTGATAAGTGGCTTTTCTTCGATGTTTTTTCTACTGCATGCCTATAATTATCACGCGTATGAAAATCCATGTTCGCGTAAATATTATTTATATCCTGACGCAGCGTAGCTTCCACAACGCTTGTTTCTTCAACAAAGTCGCGCCAGTCTGTAGTACTTAAAAAACGTAAGCTGCTAATACTGTTGCTAATGGATACTTGGTCGGCTGCCTGCTTTTGATTTTCCTGCTGTACTAATTCACTGCTGGTTAAACCTCTTTCTGATAATCTTTGTTCAACCCAGTTAAGCGGTAGCAGCAAGGAATTTCCTTTTTCCTGTAATCGCCTGGTTAATTCTGCAACGAAAGAGCTGTCCATCGGAGGTTCGGATCTGGCCATGTCTGCAATGATCAGGACGAGGTTTTTAGGATCTTTATCTACCGTTTCGATCATTTCATCGGCCCAGTAATTTGCTAAAGATTTATTAGTGATATCTATTGAGATCTGAATAGAAAGCCTGCGTAAATTTTCTATCAAGGCTAAACGGAGCATAATTGGAATGGCCCAAAGTTCACCCAACTTTAAAAATGTGTTTGTCTGATAGGCAGTTACGAAATTTAAAAGGCTTTTTATGTCCACATGGCCATCACTATGGGAAATAATTTCCACAGCTATATCATAAACCCGGGGCAATCCAATAGATTCTCCTTTCGAAAGCCGGGGCAATCCTTTGCTATATCCTTTGGGTAAATGTTTTTTTCCGGTATAGATCTGTTCTTCGATCAGATAAAAATTGTCGAGTAACCATTCACCGGCGGGTACAATTCTGGTGTTCTCTTTTACTGCTTCTGTTAACCTGGCGTGAACCTCTAATAAAATGGTTTCATTCTCTGCCAATCGTTTCAATAATTGTTCTGAATGATGGCCCGAAATTAAAGTATGTCTTCGCGCAAGCCCTTTGGCATGCTGTTCCAGCTGTTCTTCGGTAAATATTTCCGATCTTAAAGGGGGTCTGTTATCTGCGTATTTGCTTGTATTATCTTCCCCAAAAAATGGCTCGATAATATTTTTTTTAAGGGCCGTTATAGCTTTAGGAAGCATTTCAAAAAGGTCTTTTTGTTGGTTCTTTCGTTCAGAGGCCCTCATACTCGGTGACAATTTTTGTGTTAATTTGATATTATATAAATCTGAAATGCCTGGTAAAAGCAGGCGGTTAATTAGATACCAATATCATGCCTTTATGAAAGAGAAAAAATTAGCACATATTTTGTAGGAAGATATTAATAACCAATTGTATATCCCACATTAGTAGCATAGGTAGTTGAAATTAAATAGTAATATATTTTTTACATTGAGTTAAACAGATAAGTAGCAATAGATTGTTGAATACTTAAATAAGAGCAGGCCATATTTTATATAATGACAGATACCCAAACAGCTATTTCTTCATCAAAAAAGTACCATTTTCTATCTGGCGGAGGTGAGATGGGAGAATTGATGCGTGCTAAAGACTGGTCAACAACAGCTGTTGGTACGCCGGATCAATGGCCACAAAGCTTACGCACCACGCTTAGTATTATTTTAAACGCAAAGTTTCCCATGTTTTTATGGTGGGGAGAAGAGCTGACCTGCTTTTATAATGATGCTTATCGCCCAAGTCTGGGTAATGATGGCAAGCACCCTGGTATTTTAGGTATGCCTGCGGAAAAAGCATGGAGTGAAATATGGCCCATCATCAAACCTTTGATCGACCAGGTTTTGGCGGGTGGAGAAGCGCAGATATTCGAAGATACATTGGTACCTATCTATCGTAACGGAAAAATTGAAGATGTATACTGGACATTTAGTTACAGTGCGGTAATAGATGAATCAGGAAAACCGGGAGGCGTATTGGTAAACTGTATTGAAACAACAGAGAAAATACTGAACGCAAAGAAAATAGCGCACAGTGAAAACAAGTTTAAAAATCTTATTAAAGAATCTCCTATCGCCACAGCTGTTTTTACGGGAGAAAATTTTGTTGTAGAATTAGCCAATGCAGAAGCGCTAAAATTATGGGGCAAAAATAAAAATGTAATAGGCAAAAAGATACTAGAGGCAATGCCCGAGCTGGAAGGCCAGCCATATATGGATCTGCTTAAAAATGTATACACGTCGGGTGAAACATATCATGGCAAGGAAGATTTTGTCAATATTGAAGTGAATGGAAAGATAGAGCCTGCCTATGTAAATTTTATATATAAGGCTTTGCGGGATGGGGATGGAAAGATATACGGCATATTGACCATGGGTTATAATGTTACCGAGCAGGTGGAAGCGCGTAAAAAAATAGAATACAATGAAGAACGTTTAAGGCTCACGGCAGAAACAGCGATGCTGGGAACCTTTGATTTAAAAATGCCTGAAAGAGAATTTGTTGGCTCTAAGAGAGTCTATGAAATATTTGGGATTGCCGATACCAATATTTCTTACGATACATTATTCAGTGCTATTCATCCGGATGACCTGCACATAAGGGAGGCTGCTAATAAACTGGCGCTTACCACCGGCCGCATTGGTTATGAAGTCCGGCTGATACGGCCCGATAAATCAATTCGCTGGATCAGCGCCTACGGTAAAGTTTTTTATGGAGAAGATAAAAACCCTTCTCGTGTATTAGGTACCATTATGGATATTACGGATCAAAAAAAGTTCTTAAATGATTTTCAGGCAAGTGAAAAAAGATTCCGTAACACCGTAATGCAGGCCAATGTTGGTATCACTATTTTAAAAGGGGCTGATTTTTTTGTGGAGATGGCCAATGAAACGTATTTGGAAATTATAGATAGAAAAGAAGAAGATTTTGTTGGCAAACCGTTATTTGAAGGTTTACCTGAAGTAAGAGAAGTTATAGAACCGCTGGTTACTAGTGTATTGAGAACAGGGATATCATTTGAAGCAACTGAATTTCCAATACCTATCACCAGAAAGGGAGACACGCAAATAGGTTATTTTAATTTCGCCTATCAAGCGCTTCGTGAAAATGATGGAAGTATTTCGGGTATCATAGTAGTGGTAAATGAAATTACATCTATTGTAAAAGCAAAACATCTGTTAGCTGAAAATGAGAAAGAGTTTCGTAACGTGATCATGCAATCGCCTATTCCAATGACTATTTTAAGAGGTGAAGAATTTGTAATGGAGATGACGAATGATATCATGTTAAAAACGATATGGCGTAGAAAACAAGAAGATATTATTGGCAAAAAATTATTTGAAGCCTACCCCGAATTAAATACGCAGGTATATCTCGGCATATTGAAAAAAGTATTTACCTCAGGAGAACCTTATAAAGCAAATGAATCAGTCGCTTACTTAGAAGGTGATGATGGAATGAAAAAATTCTATTTTGATTACGAGTATGCTCCTTTATTTGATACAGACGGAACAGTTTCGGGAATAATGGTTACAGCAAACGATGTTACTGAAAAGGTTTTGTTGAGAATCAATATAGAAGCCGAAGAAGCGCGTTTGCGCCTGGCGATCGACGCAACAAAGTTAGCCACCTGGGATCTCGATCTTCAAACAAGTGAGATGATCCATTCACCAAGACTTGCGGAGATTTTTGGCCATGATTCGTTAGTGTTGCTTACCCACCAGCAAATGCGCGATCAGATTCATCCGGATGACCTGCAATTGATTATTGAAAAAGCTTTTAACGAAGCAATGCAAACAGGTATTTATTATTACCAGGCCCGCGTTATAAGACCAGACAAAACAATTGCTTGGATCAAAACACAAGGTAAAGTAATATTTGAAAACGAATCAATTCCGCAGCGATTGATCGGAACACTGACCGATGTTACAGAAAGCAAAATTGCAGAAGAAAAACTGGCAATGCTCGCAGCAATTGTGGAATCGTCTGAAGATGCTATTGTCAGCAAAAAATTAAATGGATTTATTACCAGCTGGAATGCCGGCGCTCAAAGAATTTTTGGTTATAGAGCCGATGAAATAATTGGAGAACACATTACAAAACTTATTCCGGCAGATCGTCTTGAAGAAGAGCCTAAAATTTTGGCACGCCTTCAACTAGGCGAGCGTGTTGACCATTTTGAAACCAAAAGAATTACAAAAGACAAAAAGATACTCGATATTTCCCTCACCATCTCACCCATTAAAGATGCAGAAGGGAATATTATAGGCGCCTCAAAAATAGCCCGCGATATTACAAAACAAAAAGAAACAGAACGATTGGTCACTGAAAGCGAACAACGCTTTAAAGCTATAGCGGATAGCGCTCCGGTAATGATATGGATGTCGGGAACCGATAAATTATGCTACTTTTTTAATAAGGGATGGCTAGACTTTACCGGTCGTACTTTAGAACAGGAACAGGGCAATGGCTGGGCTGAAGGCATTCACCCTGAAGACCTTCAAAGATGTTTGGATATATATGTTTCTTCCTTTGATGAAAGAAAAGAATTCTACATGGAATACCGGCTTAAGGCAGGTGATGGCGAGTATAAATGGATATCGGATAAAGGGGTTCCCCGTTATTCAATCGAAGGGGATTTCCTTGGTTACATCAGCGGTTGTATGAATATTGATGAGCAAAAAACTTTTGCAGAGAAATTAGCGGAAAGTGAAACAAGGTTTCGTTTACTCACTAACGTAATGCCACAGTTTATTTGGATAGCCGACCCGCAGGGGAATTTGTATTATTTTAATCAGTCAGTATATCAATATTCAGGATTGAATGAAAGAGAAGCTATGAATGGAGGTTGGCTAAAAATTATTCATCCTGACGATAAAGAAGAAAATATAAAAAAATGGGCGCAGTCCATCGCAACAGGCGAAGATTTTATATTAGAACATCGGTTTAGAAAATACAATGGAGATTACAGGTGGCAATTGAGCAGAGCAGTTCCCCATAAAGATAGCAGTGGCAGAATTCAAATGTGGATAGGAACCAGCACCGATATACATGATCAAAAGGTTTCCAGTGAGCAACTTAAAAAAAGCGAATTGTTATTTAAAACAATATCAAACACTTCTCCTGTTGGATTGTGGATGACAGATACCAGCGGACAAAACTCTTTTGTAAACGACACCTGGATAAAATGGACAGGAATATCATTGGAAAAACAGCATGGGCATGGGTGGCTGACCGGCGTTTTAGAAGAAGATAAATTAACTATTCCTTCATTTGAACAGGCATTTAAAAGAAGAGAAAAATACACCGCTGAATTCAGGATATTGAGGCAGGATAATGAAGTACGCTGGTGTTTGACGGAAGGCTCACCCTACTATGATATATCAGGTGAGTTTGCAGGCTATGCCGGATCAGTTACGGATATTACCGAAATAAAAAAATTAGAGCAGCAAAAAGATTTTTTCATAAGCATGGCGAGCCATGAATTAAAAACGCCTATCACATCAATAAAAGGATACGTGCAGATACTGCAGAGTATGCATAAAGATAGTCCGGATACTTTTTTGAAAACTTCTCTTGGTACAATAAATAAACAGATAGGCACACTTACCAAACTGATCGCTGATTTGCTGGATATGTCTAAAATAAAAACAGGTAGCTTGCAATTGAATAAAGAGCATTTTTCGATCAATGACATGATACATGAAACGATCGAAGAAATAAAACATGCACAGCCTAGCTATCGCTTTTTTTTCTATCCTGAAACAGAAAGTATCGTTTATGCCGACAGGCTCAGAGTGGCACAGGTGCTGATCAATTTTTTAACGAATGCCATTAAATATTCTCCACATTCCAATATGGTAACAGTCAGGAGTGCTATCATAGATAATAACGTGATCGTTTCGGTAATAGATTCAGGCATAGGAATAAGCAAGCAGGATCAGGAAAAGATATTTGAACGTTTTTACAGGGTGGAGGGAAAAGATGAAAATACCTTTCCGGGCTTTGGAATTGGTTTGTTTATCGCAGCAGAAATTATTCACAGGCACAACGGTAAAATACAAGTAGAAAGCGAACCGGGTAAAGGATCTGCCTTTTCTTTTTCTCTTCCATTAGACAATCAATTATAAATACGCCATATGGAAAACAATAAAATTTTGGTTATCGACGATAATGAAGATATTCTCTTCATGCTGAAAGCAATGTTGCAGTTAAAAGAGTATAAAGTTTTTACTAAAGAAACTGCAGATAATATCGAATCGTATATTCAGGAATTAATGCCCGATGTTATTTTGATGGATATGTTATTATCGGGAATTGACGGATGTGAAGTTTGTAGAAAAATAAAATCAATTCGGGCCATCGCTGCCATACCGGTTATAATGATGTCAGCGCTTCCTGAAGCAAAAGCATTATGTGTTGAAGCCGGAGCTAATTATTTTGTAGGAAAACCTTTTGAAATGGCAGATCTTTTTAATGCTGTTTTTATTGCCTTGTCGCAGAAAGAATTAAGCGAGGCCTGATTCAATGCATGGGCATTGTGTTCAATGTTTCTTTGTGTACTCAAAGTCTCAGTGGTTAAAATGTTTTTATAGATAGAATATGGGAGATACGTTTGTTTGTGATATTAACGGAAGCGCCGAACCTCTTCCTCATTTTTGGGAGCATACGGTGGGTAGCTGCCACGCAACAATGGCGCTAAGATCCGATTGGCAAAAACAACTATTGCGCTGTCATAAAGAGCTGGGTTTTCAACACGTACGTTTTCATGGCTTGCTTTCGGACGATATGGGTACACTAATGTGCGAAATGGAACAGCTGGTCTATTCTTTTTTTAATGCAGATCAGATATGCGATTTTCTGATCTCCATTGGCATGCGCCCTTTCATGGAATTATCTTTTATGCCATCTACACTTTCATCCGGCAACGATATTGTTTTTCATTACAAAGGAAATATTACACCGCCCAGAGATTACAATGCATGGGCCACTTTGATAAATAAATTGGTGCAGCATTGGGTGACGAGATATGGGATAGAAGAAGTAAGCAAGTGGTTTTTTGAAGTTTGGAACGAGCCCAATCTTCCTGCATTCTGGACAGGTTCACAACAAGATTATTTTACTTTATATCAACATGCTGCAAATGCAATAAAAGCTGTTGACACCCAATTAAAAGTAGGAGGCCCCGCCACTGCAGAAAATGCATGGATACCGGAATTTCTGGATTTTTGTGAAAAGAATGCAGTGCCGGTCGATTTTATTTCTACGCATCATTATCCAACAGATGCTTTTGGTAAACCGGGTGATGATACTATTGGCCAATTAGCCGCAAGTAGAAGAAGCATATTGCAGGAGCAAGTGATAGCAACAAATAAAGAAGCAAAAGGCAAACCTGTTTATTATACTGAATGGAGCACGTCTTCCAATCCGTTTGATGAATTGCACGATGAACCATACGCAGCTGCTTTTATTACAAAAACAATAATGGAAGCACGCGGACAAGTTCAGGGATATAGTTACTGGACATTCACGGATATTTTTGAAGAAAATTACTTTTCTTCTGTTCCGTTTCATGGGGGATTTGGCTTGTTAAATATTTACGGCATTCCAAAACCTGCTTATCGCGCATACGAATTATTACATCACCTGGGCAATAATATTGTACAGGTTGATGGCCAACATGAAACGGTAGATGTCTGGGTAGTTACGAATGGAAATATTATACAGGTATTGCTTACAAATTTTTCGTTGCCACGCCATCCTGTAAAAATGGAAACAATAAAAGTTCAGCTTAATGCTGTCAGACAAATCACAAAAGCTTTTATAGAACGGATCGATAACAAGCATGTAAATACAAGACAAGCATGGATCGAAATGGGAAGTCCTGATAGCTTGCTTCCCGAACAAGTGCATGCGCTCGAATCGGTTTCTGTCCTTGTAAAAGAACCAATACTATTTACATTTGAAAATAATTCCATCTTGCTGGAAGTTGAAATGCCTCCGCAAGGAACTGCATTAATAACAATAGAAACATAATGGCCGACCATAAAAAAATAGATAAAGAAACAGATAAGGAAATGCTTTGCAATTTGCAACGTGAAACGTTTGATTATTTTCTTAAAGAGGTAGATCCTGTAACAGGTTTAATTGCAGATAAAACGCAGCCGGGTTTTCCGTCCAGCATTGCCGTAGTAGGTATGGGCATCACTTCATACATTGCAGGCATTGAGCAAAAATTAATATCGCGAACAGATGCAGTCGAAAAGATTTTAAAAGTGCTACGTTTTTTTCGTGATAGTTACCAGGGCACAGAGCCTGATGCCACCGGCTACAAAGGGTTTTACTATCATTTCATTGATATGAAAACAGGTAAGCGCAGATGGGACTGTGAGCTATCAACAATTGATACCACTTTTTTAATTGCCGGCGCTTTAACTGCGGCTACTTTTTTTTCAGCTGACAATGCGGCTGAAAAAGAAATACGTGAGACAGCCGATTTTTTATATCGCCGTGTTGATTGGCAATGGGCATTGAACGGAACTAAAACGATCAGTCATGGTTGGCGTCCGGAAACGGGTTTCCTGGCAAACAGTTGGAATGAAGATTACAGTGAAGCTATGTTGATGTATATACTTGCATTGGCATCACCAACTTTTCCAATTGATAAAGAAGGATATAAAATCTGGACAGCAACTTTTAAATTAAGAGAAGCGTATAACATTAAATATTTATATGCTGGCCCCTTGTTCATTCATCAGTTCTCGCACATGTGGATCGATTTCAGGGGGATACTGGATGATTTCAATAAAGAATCAGGATTTGATTATTTTGAAAATAGCAAACGTGCCACGCATGTTCATCGTGAATATGCTATCGACAATCCATTGGGTTTTGCCTGCTACGGGCCAAACTGTTGGGGCTTTACAGCAAGTGATGGGCCGGGCCCGTCATTGTTGAACGTTAATAATAAGGAAACGACATTTTACGATTATGTAGCACGCGGCGTTCCTTTTGGTCCTGATGACGGAACAGTTTCTCCATGGGGAGTAGTGGCATCATTACCATTCGCCCCGGAAATTGTTATTGATACGATTCGTCATGCTATTGAAAAACTTGAATTAAGAAACCACCGATTATATGGTTTTGATGCAAGCTTTAATCCTACATATCCTGAAAAAACAACCAATCAGCACGGGTGGGTTTCTCCCTGGAGATTTGGTTTAAATCAGGGCCCTATCGTTATCATGATAGAAAATTTTCAAACGGAATTGATCTGGAAAACCATGAAGCAATGTTCTTATATCGTTAATGGACTTCGCATTGCAGGTTTTACGGGAGGCTGGCTTGATATAAAATAAAACGGCATCAGGTATTAATAAAACTACTTACTTTTAAAAATTGATAACTTTTAAAACAGTACTTTATGTTCAAAAATCCTTTTTCATTCCAGGGCCGTATCAGAAGATTAGAATACGGTTTGTCTACGATTATTTATTATATAGTATTTCTTCTTCTTAATGTTATGCTCCCAAAAACAGAGGCGGGTACTGTTGCCCCTACAAGTGCACTTATATTGTTGGCTGCATTGATTCCGTTAGGATGGTTTGTTCTTGCCCAGGGAGCAAAACGTTGTCATGATAAAGGCCAGAGTGGTTGGTATCAGTTGATCCCATTCTATAGTTTATTGCTGATCTTCTCTGATGGAAACTATGGGGTAAATGAATATGGGCCTAACCCAAAGGGCCTTGGCAATGATACTGAAATTGATGAAATAGGAAAAGAAATATCATACTAGATGGGTAGTAAAATACTCATGTTTGTTATATTCTCATTATAATGAAACGGCATTTGCATTGGCATTATAATTGTTTTTTAGTTGATACATTTATTAACCACTAAAAACAAATTACCATGAAACCGTTAGCCATTATTTTGATCGTTCTAGGAATTGCCATGCTGGTATTTAAAGGATTCAGTTACACGCAGGAAAAGAAAGTAGCCGATATAGGCCCGGTTGAAATAAACAAAACAGAACAAAAAAATGTAAGCTGGCCTCTGTATGGAGGAGGTATTGCACTTGTTGCAGGATTAATTATATTATTCGTTGATCGCAAGCAGGCATAAATAAATTATTTGATTAAAAAGGGGGGGTGTGTTTCAATACATACTCCTTTTTTTTATGGGCAATTTCCACATTTAAGGCAGAATGTGCGTAATTAATACTCATTATATTTTGTTTATTTTTAATAATAATTTGTATTTTCATTTTCTAAACGATTGCTATTATGAAAAAAATTCTACTGCGTCAGCTGTTGCTGGCCGCTTTCACTATTGCTATGTTTTTCTCTGCCAAAGCTCAACCGGCACAAGTAACAAAAACCAACCCAATGAAGGTTTATGTACACTATATGCCATGGTTTTCGGCACCGGAAAATCCTGGATCAGGCGTAACAAGTTTTGGAAACGGTAATACCGGTGATGTCAATAAATGGGGACCGCACTGGAGTCATGTCAACAATAATGTAGCTAATCCCGATCAGTTCACTACTGTGACAGATTATACAGGGGCGCAGGTACAAACGCGTAATATTTGTGCGCATTATCATCCGTTGATTGGCCCTTATGACGGACAAGATCCTAATGTTATAGAGTATCATTTATTATTGATGAAACTTTCGGGCATTGATGGTGTGATGATTGATTGGTATGGAACGGCTGGTAACGGAGCTGCTGACGCAGGGCCATTGTTAACGAATTCAAATGCATTGGTTAATAAGACAGCAAGCGTAGGCGAAAAATTTGGATTGGTAATGGAAGATGCTGCATGGGCAGGAATGGGTGGAGCACAAGCTAATGGGAGCTATGCAGTCAATAATTATTTCAATAATTCGCAATACGTAAAATTGGGTGATATGCGAGGAGCTCCCGGAACAGGCGCTCCTTTGGTTTGTGTATTTGGACCGCAACAATTTAAATCTCCGGGCCAATGGAACACTATATTGAGCGGTAACACAGGCGCTTTTTTACCATTATACGGACAATCGGCCCAAATAGGTTCTGACGCGGGTGGTGAATTTGTATGGCCTTACCCACAGGCTGGCCAGGGAGGCTCGCCTCCGGCCTGGTATGCAAACAATGCTAATTATTATACCAGTACTGCAGGCTCAAAAAATGTTGTACTGGGTTCGGCTTATCCTGGCTTTAATGATTTTTATGGCGCCGGTGGCGCAGATCAGGATGGGTTAATTCCTTATACTTATAATGGTACCAGTACGATCACTGCGATGCTGTCATTGTGTAATGCAAATAAATCTGTATTGGATGGTATACAAATAGCAACATGGAATGATTTCAGCGAAGGAACAATTATTGAACCTACGGTAGAACAGGGCTATGCGAATCTAACGGCTATTCAGGCTTTTACAGGTGTCTCCTATACACAGGCGGACCTGCAACAGGTATACAGACTTTTTACTTTAAGAAAAAAATACAACGGTAACGCAGCAAAACAATCTCAATTAGATCAGGCGTTTAATTATTTTGTTGCCTTAAATATTCCACAGGCAAAAGCAACAATGGATGCTGCTGATGGCATAACAAATCCGGCACCTGTCATTTCAAGTGCAACAACGGCAAGTGGTACAACAGGTACAGCTTTTAATTATACGATCACTGCCTCAAATACACCAACAAGCTTTAATGCAACGGGTTTACCGGCAGGGTTATCAGTAAATACTACTACGGGTGTTATCAATGGTACGCCAACAACAGCAGGTACTTCTACTGTAACAGTAAGTGCGATCAATTCAGGTGGTACAGGAACACAAACGTTGACCATTACAATCACTGCTCCTGTTGCTGAATCTCCTTACGGTGGAACAGCAGCAACGATCCCCGGAACAATACAGGCAGAAAATTATGATCTGGGTGGACAAGGTGTTGCCTATAATGATGCAGATGCGGTTAACAGCGGCGGCCAATACAGAACAAGTGACGGCGTGGATATTGAAACGACAACAGACGTTGGTGGCGGATATGACGTTGGTTGGACAAACGCAGGCGAATGGATGAAATATACAGTGAACGTTACAACTGCAGGTGCCTATACTTTGCAGGTACGCTTAGCCTCACCTAATTCCGGAGAAACGCTACACGTAGAATCAGACGGTGTAAATATTTCGGGAACTATTGCTGTTCCTAATACAGGCGGTTGGCAAACATGGCAGACTGTAACTGTTACAACGCCAAGTCTTACTGCGGGGCAACATGTACTACGTATCTACGAAGAAACTTTAGGGTTTAATATCAACTATATAACCTTTACAGCAATCGCTGCGGCTCCTGTAATATCAAGCGCAGCAACTGCAACGGGCACAACAGGTACAGCATTCAGTTATACTATTACCGCATCGAATACACCAACAAGTTATAACGCAACAGGATTACCTGCAGGCTTGTCAATTAATACAGCAACAGGTGTAATAAGCGGTACACCAACAGTAGCAGGTACATCCACCGTTACGCTAAGCGCAACGAATGCAGGGGGGACCGGAACAAAAACGTTATCCATTACCGTTAGTTATTCAGTTTCAGCTCCTGTAGTATCAAGTGCTTCAACAGCAACTGGAACGGTAGGTGCAGCATTTAGTTATACTATTACCGCATCGAATACACCGACAAGTTATAGCGCAACAGGCTTGCCTGCAGGTGTAACAGTTAATACATCAACAGGTGTATTGAGCGGCACACCAACTACGGCAGCTACTTACACTACAACAGTGAACGCAATTAATGCAGGCGGCACGGGAAGCAAAACAGTAACGATTACTATTGGAGCGGCAACTACAACAGAATCACCTTTTGGTGGAACGGCAGCAACAATTCCCGGAACGATACAAGCAGAGAATTACGATCTGGGCGGACAAGGAGTTGCCTATAACGATGCAGATGCAGTTAACAGCGGCGGACAATACAGAACAAGTGATGGGGTAGATATAGAAACAACAACTGATGCAGGTGGTGGATATGATGTGGGTTGGACGAATGCAGGAGAATGGATGAAGTATACCGTTAACGTTACAACAACAGGTGTATATACTTTGCAGGTAAGATTAGCGTCACCTAATTCGGGCGAAACCTTACACGTAGAATCAGACGGTGTAAATATTTCCGGAACTATCGCTGTTCCTAATACAGGTGGTTGGCAAACATGGCAGACCGTTACGGTTACAACGCCAAGTTTAACAGCCGGTCAACATGTATTACGTATCTACGAAGAAACTTTGGGTTTCAATATTAACTATCTAACCTTTGTTTCAACTACACCTGTAGCAGCCCCTGTCGTATCAAGTGCAACAACAGCAAGTGGTACAACCGGCTCTGCATTTAGTTATACGATCACAGCATCCAATACGCCTACCAGTTATAGTGCAACAGGTTTGCCGGCGGGTTTATCAGTGAATACATCAACAGGGTTGATCAGTGGTACACCTACAACAGCAGGTACATTTACTACAACGGTAAATGCTATCAATAGCGGCGGCACAGGCAGCGAAGCTGTAACGATCACAATCGCACAAGGTGCAGATCCTGCAGGCGTGGTGACTTGTTTCAAAGCACCGGGTACAATTACTGTAGATGGCGTTTTATCTGAAACGGGTTGGAACTTAAATAAATCACTGACTAAAACAACAGTGGGTACGCCAAATAATACAGCAACATTTGGTGTGTTATGGGATAATACCAATTTGTATATCGGAGCAAAAGTATTAGACG
>DATHNS010000012.1:0-59166 GCA_035485735.1 Ferruginibacter sp. | reverse complement strand
ACATATCCATTTATGAAATGCCCTTTTGTTTTTAAATGATCAAACCAATTGTAAATAACATCATAACCATTTGTTTTATCGATTAATGATAGCCAATTATAACAAGTAAAGGTTATAAAGTATGTTCCATAGTTTTCGGGGATAGTTCGTTTTACGGGCATTTTATAAAGATACTACTCCATAATTACATCAATCTACTGAGTAGCAATCAACGCAACGTCCCTAGTCAGGAGACGTTGCTGGGAAGAAAAAATAAATTTTCATGCATGCTTCTAACATAGCTACGCTACGACTAAAACAAATCGTTTTCCTACTTAATCGTTTTAAATGAGTACGCAGGGTGAGATTTTTTCGCTCTATATGATTAATGCAATAAGCCCCACGCTTGTGTAAAGAAACTGGTATCAGGCTTTGATAAATATTTAGATTGTCTGTATTTATTTGCTTCACATTAGAAAGCAACAATGTATTAACCAAAATATTCAATACTCTCTTAGAGCGTTTACCGACTACAAAATCTACTACTTGACCTGTTGCTGTATTTAATGCATAAGCTACCCAATATTCATTTCCTTTTTCTCCAACATAAGTACGTAATTCATCTACTTCAAACTGCAACTGGTTTATTGAAATAGCAGGTTTTGTAATGGCTGAGGCTACTTTTCTAATTCTGCTGAGAACTGTATTGTTTGCAATCTTCAATATTCTCGCAATTCCTCTGATACATACACTTTCACATAATAACTTAGATAGTATTGCAGTTACCTCTTTTTCACATGCTTTATAAGTATACATTTCTACAAAAGTTTTATTACACATTTTGCATTTGTACCGTTGCATACCGCCTTTACTTTTGCCATATTTAATACTGGCCCCCTTACAGGGTGGGCAATTAAAACTATTACCAACACGTTTGATACACTTGGTAGTATTTTGTTGCATTTGCGCAGAATTTATAGCGTAAAAGAGACTGGGCAACCATAAAGGTTGCCCAGTTAAATAAACTCAAAAATAAAATATTTATTGAAAATCAATTACTTGCATATTCAAAATTATGCTACCAACGCGTTTGATACATTACCGGATATTACCACCTGATACGTGATTACATAAAACACCTAAAGTATCTTGAGTAGATATATTATACTTTTTGAAATCTTCTTGATCTTCTATAAAATCATTTATATATGGATCACTTTTTGATACTACTAGTAAAATATAATACATCTCCCCATTATGAAACATACTCATTGTTCTATCCAAGCACGTTCCATTATTATCATTAATTATTTTACCATTATACAAAAATTCAAAATTGACATGATTACTCCCTCTTGATATTGTTATAGACAATATTCTAGCACAAACTACTAAATGGTTTTTTCTTAACGTAGCTCTTTGATTGTATGTCCCCCACAATGCAAGACAAAATACAAAAACAATAATAAGATAAGCGAGCCATGTGTATCTTTTCATAATTATCCATTGTAAATATTAGTGACTACTTAACATATATTTTGTTTGATCTGCTGCATTGCCTGACATCACACCCAAAACACCTGCTGCTGGCCCTACTCCCCCTTCATCAAACATAGCACCTCCTTTATCTCCCATAATACTGAAAATCGTTACTATTAAAACATTTCTAACTGAAGCATCATTACTAATACTTAAGGGTTGATGCCCTTGACCAGCCAAAATCCAGTTAAATCTTGTAAAAGTACTTAATGAATAAGCTCCTGGTCCAAGTAAGCCTGCTGCTCCTGTCTGAATTGGATTTATACTCCTATTAGTATAGTATTGGTAAGCAGCATCCCCTGCTGCAATAGAGCCTCTTGTTAACCAGCTTGCTCTGCTAAAGCCGAATAGATACTTTAATGCACCAGGAGTATTAGTTGTTAAATAACTAATTGCTCCGCTACCTACAGCCTCTCCAACAACCAGAGGAGTTACGCCTACCCCAACCCAAAACAATTCCCCTTGTTTCCAAGATACCGTTGCTTGATAATCACGCTCATAACTATCAATATTATCAGAAGGCAACCCGCTACCAGCGTCTTCGGGAGACAGTCCATCTTCCCTCTTTAACCTGTAAGTAATATTCTGAGTACTCCATTTTTTATTCGCAATTCTCTGTTGAGGCGTTTGATTAAATACTGAGAGTGCACTGTGATCTGCTAAGGATGTATGTCTTTTACCCTCAACTACTATCTCTTTTAAAGTCTTAACATTTGTTGTCCCTGTGAATGTTCCATCAGGATTTATGATTTCCTGAGTTCCAGTAGTATTATCTTTATTATGTTTTGTACGTTTATTACGTTTTGGATGTTTATCTTTTGTATTGTCACGTGCCTCATCTCCTGAAGGATCAATAAAATATATTGGATTATTGTCCATTGTTGTATATGGACTTATTGCATCATTAAAAATTGGATCAATATTAAACCTCCTACCCAACCTACTATCATATTCCCAAAACTCAGCAGTAGTAGTATTAGGGGCTATTTCATCAGATTTCTCTTGTCCATTAAACCCATACCTATAATGAGCACTATCTCTAAAGAATTCCCTACCAGGCATCTTCATTCCAAAAGGATAATAATCCCCTGCAGTAATAACATCAGCTTTATAATAATTACCTGTTACTAACGTATCTGGTTGTACGCAAGGAGTTAATGTAGAATCTATATAAGCAACATAGTTATCGCCATAGTTACTAATAAATCCATTCAAAAGATAAACGTCCTGTGATGCTGTGTAACTTGGGATAGTTATATCTCTGCTATCTTCATTAAGCACCGTTACTCCTGTTCCTGCAATACAACTGCCTGCAATGGATGAACTATCTGCCAGTACTATTTTTTTCTTATCAGATATGGTTACTAACACGTTGCCTAAATGATTGGTTAACTCGTATTGCTTTAAGCCTCTTGTAAAGCTACTATTTGTTCCTGAATCTATAAGGTTTGGCAAATAAGTTCTTTCTGCCGGTACGGCCTGCTGCACATTAATATTGGTGTTCAATAATCCTAAACGGCTGCTGCCATAAAGATCTACCTCTGTTTGGGTTAGTTTGCCGCTATTGATATTACTATTTGTGGTGTACACACTCATTACATTGCCGCTTGCATCGCGCACATAGTAAATACCGCCCCCATCCCCTGAAGGGGGGTGAACTACTTTGCTTATGCGGTTACCGGATGGATCGTAAGTGTATTTGATGGATGTGCCATCAGTTTTGTGTATACTATCTATTTTTCCGTACACTGTCCAGTTGATGCTATCAATATTTTCTTTTATATCCTGCGTTATATTACCAATAGCATCATAATGATAATTATTACTGCTTTGGTTATCTATATCTTCCGTATAGTTGCCACCCGCTACAGCATCCTGCACATAATTTAACTGGTTATTATTGGCATTATAATTATAAGTAAGGCTATCCATACCCAACGGTTTGCCGGCAAAAGTATTATTGCCGTTACGCAGGTAACTAAGTATGTTACCATTGGCATTATACGTAACCTTTTCATGAAAATCGTTTAGCTTACTAAGTGTACTAAACGTTGAATCTGCACGCCATGCGTCCATTTGTACCAATCTGTTCAATTGATCGTATTGGTAATTGTATAGCAACGGCTGGTTAAGTTGTGTAATAGCTACCGCCATACTACTGATATTACCATTGTATAAAGGACGATTATCGCCACTTAATTGTGTGGCAACATTTGCTGTAGGAGAACCCACTCCTGTGCCTATTGCCGAGTAATCATTATTAAAATAATTGAGCGAGAAATGGTATTCATCTCCTGGAACAATGGTTGTGGATGAGCCGTCATCTCCCGTATGGTTAAATCCTGCACCGGTAACAATTGGGTTAACAGCTTTTAACCAGCCTTGCAGCGTATAGGCGTAATCGATACCCTGCACCTGCTGCTGGCCTATTACAGCTCTTGCCAATGGCCCATGTTTATAATACTGGTAGAAGGCATCGTTATCCCAGTTGATGCTATCCTGGCTGGTTTCCACATTGATAAGCCTGTTCTCTGCATCATACAAATAATTATGATAAAATGCATCGGGTTGGTTAGGCTGATAAGCTACGCTATTTACTTTACCACTTACCAAATCGTAATTATATACAATTTTTTTAAAGCGGTTATTTTGATCCATTGCACCTTGTTTATAATCCTGTAACAAGGTATCGACGTTACCTTCTATATCATAACTATAATAAGTTGCAGAAGCCTGGCCACCCGGACCAATATCAGCAGCTGTATTGTAGTAAGAAGTATAAGCAACCCTGTTACGCAGGTTTTGCGCATTTAATTCTGCACTACCAGCAAATGGTGAATAGGCTGTATCATAAACCGTTTGGGTAATTTGGGTACGGCTGGCTGCTGCAGCTGTATACCAGGTACTTAAATTATTTGGCACCCTGCTAATACTATCACTCATTGCTGTGGTATTTACTAACTGGCCCACTTCTGTTATACGGCCTATAGAATCATACAGCGTATAGCTGTACTCGTTAGCAGGTTGCTGTTTGGCATTTTGAGAAAAGGAGAGCCTGCCTAATATATCATACCAAAAATGTGACAATCCTCCGTCTGGCGATTGCTGTGCTATTACCTGGTTGAGTGTATTGTATCTATATTGAGTAGCTAATGTATTGGCGCTGTTAGGCAAATAGACATTGTTGGCTCTTGCCATTGTTACGGAATCGTACCAGCTCTGCCGCTGTTGTAAGGCAACCCCTTGCGGAGGTATTGTTTTCACTAGGTTCCCCGCCTGATCATAATAATAAAGTGTATACTGATATTCGCTTACCGCATGTACATCCGTAAAATGCTCGTAATTAAATGCTGTTAAACATTTATGCCTGTATGCAGAATCAAATACGTTTCTCAGAGAATCGCTGTATGCATTATACATATCTGTACCGGTAGTTAACGCGAAGTTTGTGCTATCAGTGCAACTATTTACAACAGGTAGTGTATCATTAGGAAACAAAGGAGCTGAATTGCCACAAAGCATTGGCCCATTCGCAGTTTCGCAAGGATCTGTTATCAGTGTATTACATTGATGGTATAAAGCAGTAATTTGCGAATAGGTGTAATTGGTATTGTACTGAGTATTAAAATATGAGGTGAAGCTTTTTTTACAATCGGGGTTATAAAGATTAGTATCGATTATTTCTTTGAAATTTATTTTACCATACATATCCCCCAACAAATATGCATCACCACTTGTTCCATTTAAGTAATCTACAGTTACTTTCAATCGATCTGCAGATGAATCCTGAGGCTGAGAAAGGTCAATAAAATTTGTTGCGAATCGCAAATTACTCACTCTGCGTATTGTTGAAGGTTTTACATATAAAGGATCATATCCTAAATTATTAGCGAGGTTATATTGAATATGATCGATCGTTGTATCATAATCATAAATACCATTCGAAGGTGATTGTTTGAATAAAAGAAATAAATCTTCCCCATCAACGGCTACAATATTATAACGAGTTATATCCTGAAATAAATATTTATTCACGGGCGGAGTAAATCCGTAATAAGAAAATTCCCCAAAAGAATTACCAACCGCTTTCCCTGAAGAATCTATTATGTATCCGTTTGTACCATTTACCATTCCAAAAAAGAACCCATAAACGTAATCATATTGCCCCATTAAAGCTGCAATATATTTATCGTTTAACTCTGTTGGTAATACGGTATTAGGTTCAATAAAGTCTACTCCTAAAACCGGCGAATCCAAAATAGAAGGCTTATCTGTTGGTAAATAAGTCGGATTAGTTATCGTACAATCAAGAGATAATGGTACTTGTGCATTACGGGTAGAACCATCATATGTTACAGATTTTAATTTTGCAGTAAAGTTTGAACTACTAGGAGCATATGCATATCCATTATTATAGGTATTTAGAGAAGGATTATTTTGAGCATCAATATCTGCATTTAATGCGTCAATCACTTCTTGAGCACATTTTGTAATTTTATAATTACCATAAATTTGTGAGAAATCAATTCCGTTATAAAAAGTTTGAAAATTATTAAGTACTGACTGTAAAGTATCGCAAGACAATGATAGACTACTCGTATCTGTTAATCTTCCATTTGCAGAATCACATTGAGCCATAAAAGCCAGATAGTCGTAATATTGAAAAGCAAACCCCAAATGATTATTCATGTAATTAGCAAACAACTGATTTATTTTTAATTGCACTGTATCGGTACTATCGCCTGCCAAATACTTAGGGACATTTCCAGAACCAAATTCTTGCATATAGGATTGATACAAAATGCCTACCTGGCTACAGGTTGCACACACTTCATTTACACCACATTGCAAAGCCGGAGGTAGGCTGATAGGTGTTGCGAGGTTTTTACATTCGCTAGCAGGTGAATTACACATTGATCTTAACGTATTAAGATCATTATCTGACATTGTAGTATTTGCCGTACGTTTTAAATAAGCAGAAAATGATGAATCAGACTGCCCGTTTATGGTGTATTGCGTATACAGATTATTAATAGTAGAACATTCACAATCTGTTGGCTTGAACCAAATATCCAGGTCGCTGTTGGAAGCCTGTAAGTTATATGGCAGTGGCGCTGTAATTAATTCTGCATTGCAGGTATAAGTATTAGCTATACCATGTTTACTGTTATAGTCATTAAGCGCATCTTCAAAACTATTAAAAGTATTAGTACTATCTGGACTTATAGAACTTGCACCATAAGGATGCGAAGCATCAGTTGCTTTTTCGCATATTGTCAATAACATTGGAACAATAGTATCATTAATTGCATCCTGGCTATAGTTACAAGGCGACAACTGCTGTATCCACTGAGTTACATAAGATTGACAATTGGCCTGCTCATTACTACTAATAGCTTCCTGTGTACTGCTTTCTACTGAACTTGCATTTGAAGTATCAATATTTACAGTTATCCCATCCTGAGTTAATGCATCTGCAGCAGTATAGAAATTAGGATGATGATTGTCTGCTGTTAATTGAGCCGCGGTTGGTGTAGGACATGTTGCAACAAGATCGGCATAAATAATACTTTGTTTAATACCCAAATAGATCTGCCTAAAATTGCGCCATGCCATATCTAAATCACCCGTACACATTGAGTCGGAGTTAAACGTATTTCTTCTGCACCAATTAAGGCATGTAGTATCTGTTGAATTAGTACTGTTTCCGCATTCCGTCATTACACAAGCCATTGTCCATAGGGATATATTGGTTCCCCCGTGATTAAAATAATTATTAAGGCTATCTAGTAATTGAGCGTAATAATGCCCGCTATTCTCCAGCGATAAAGGATCGATATTACTGGTAATACCACCCGAACCTGTAAGCGGATCAAAATATCCCTGCGATACTGCATCTGCATAAGTATTTATATTTTGAAATTGATTATCCCACAGCAAACTGGCCTGATGCGTTTGGTATTCGGTCAACTTACAATATTCAGGATGAAACTGCAACAATTGCGCTGCCCACGAGGTTTTGAAATTACTGATAAAATCACTTTCACTCAATTGCTGGGGTATTACCATCGTTTGAGTCTCATTATCAAAAACAGAATCAGGTTGCCCTAATTCATTCAAATAAACAATACTACTGGTATCATAAGCAGACGGCTTTGTTACTACTGAAGAATCTGAATTATATGTTACATGGAAAATAGAATATTTATCAGAAGAGCTATCAGGATTTGCATATTGTCCGGAAGGAGGTGTTACATCTAACAGCATGGCATCTTTGATAGCATCTGCTTCCGAAGTATTATTACATAAATTATTACACTCGGTTACAGCATTATTGTATGCAGTAACAACCTGACTCCTATAAGCAGCTGTATCTGAATTAGGAACACCGGCTCCTGTAAAATAATGTAGCCTGAAAGAATCTATACTGCCTAATGCTGCGGTACAACTTGCACATGAGGGTGTACAATCACCTCCGTTTGCAGTTGCAAACGCAGTCTGTTCCTGCTGGATAAATTGCTGAAGAGTTTTACAAAAATTTCTAAGCATGAATACACTATCAAGATAATACTCTTCGCCATAAGTGCTTACTGTTAATGTTTTAGTTATTTGATAATTACCTGCTAACAGATAAATAGTCGTATCAAAACTAAAACCAGTTGCACCAGCACAGGTTGTATCTATAGACCCTATTGTAAAATTGCTTTTTGTTATTTTTATTGGACTTCCTCCTATTTTCTGATTATCACAATCATCGGTAATCGTTATCTCTAAATTATATAAGCAATCATAACAAACCGTATCATTATTACAATCAGGCTTTTGTAAACTTTCTGGAGATAGATCATAATGAAAGGTATTATTACCGGGAGAAGATATCAATAATGACTTTTGACTCTCCATTACTAACCCATTAGTAATATTTGAAGAAGGAGATGAAAGTATTTCATCCGTGGTATCAACAATATTTGAATTGAGTGACTGCATACCAGCAGGAGATTGCCCAGTTAATGCAGTGGCAATTGTTCTTCCATGCATGTCAACATAATTTACACTATATTGTCCATTGGCATCTTCCACCATGTTTTTAAAATAGTGTGTATAATCTCCCACTTCCGTTCCAAATAAAGCATCCAACTCTGTTTGGTCAGGTGTTCCATAAAAATAGGTTGTTTCATGGCCGCTACCTATTTGATGTGTAGAGTCTACGCCGCTCTGTTTACTGATCCTTCCCGTATTATCCTGTTCATATTCTGTTTGGGTAAATGGGTATCCCTTTGCATCAGGAATGAATCGGTTGTATGCAATATCTTTTTGCGGATTAGCAATTGAATAATATTTTGATGCGCCACTTGATGTATCCATTGGCGGCGCACCTTTGTCGCAATAATCTGCCGGAGATAATAATGTATCGTAGAGAGACTTGCTATATTCAATACTGGTAGGATCGTATGCTCCTCCATTCAGTCCTGCTACATTAAAATCATGAGAATACTTTATAATATTACTAAGCGTTGGAGCAGGCAATACTTGTATGGTAGGTCTTCCCTGGTTATCATACAGCGTTTCTCCTACTAATGTTGTATTGGTTGTGTTATCTTTTGTTACTGTTTGCCTGTTCCTTAAACTTCCATCATAGTATTGCACTACTATTTTTCTTTTCCCATCTTCAGCATAACTAATAGTAGACTGCCAATTTAATTTTCTTTCATGCCCTCCGTAATTAAACCAACCTAATCCTTTGGGTAAATAATCCGAACTCCAGTTAGCTGCAACTACTGCATTATTAGCTTTTAGCTGAACAGGACGGACCCTAAAAAATAAAGAACCTGTGTCATCATACAATAAAGGAATCATGTACGATGTTCCTGTTATGGTAACTCTTGTCGCATTATTGTTAAATATTAAACCCGGACTTGGATTAGATGGTGTACCATAAATTCCATTTGCCAAAGCACTTGAATCAACATACGTCCATTCCAGATCATACCGATCTGCAGAATCAACTCCCTGCCATGATACATATAATTCACCTTGTGTGTACAATGAATCTGTACTATAGCTAACCGAATCAATAGCACTATTGGTACAGGAGAATTTATATATTGGACTAATGATCATTTCGTTTTCTAAAACTATTGCAGGCAGTGCATTCCATGAGACACTCGAAGTAACAGAAAGAATTCGTGCCATAACCTGATGGGCACCATTAAACACAAAACTATTTATGGACTGATATTTTTTTGTTGAATCATAATTGACTGTAAAAACCTTGTCAACAGAATCATAAGCAGCAGTAAGCGAATTACGATAATAAATTCTAACTTGAATTGATACAGTAAAACTATCTCTTAAGAAGAGTGTTGAAGATTCATTGAGTCTAAAGTTGATTATATTTTTAACTGAATAAGGTGTATCTACTTTAGAAAGAAAAGCGGTATCAAAATAATTATAGTCTGTTACCGTCGTTGAGGAGTCGATCTGCAATTGATTTAGATTTCCATCAAGAACTCCCACAATAGGTTGACCCGTAGCAAATACGTTTTGCTGTTGTAACAGGAACAACAAAGCAATTAGAATACTACGTATGGTTATCTTGAATAAAACGGTCATATATTTTTCTTAGAGTCCCGGGCTTGCTATAAATATTTTATATTGTTTGTATGCTTCTGTTGGTTTGTATTCCTTCCCATCTTTAATAAAATATTTTTTGACGTCAAATTCACTGTCATTGAATGCACCTACCTTATAATTATCATAATTACATTCTACAATCGCCCATTCATTTTGAATATCCTTATCTGCCAATGGCCTATCTTCCTCATTGATCAATTGAGTAGCTTTTACGATATATCTAACTTTTATAAGATATCCCGATTTTAGATTAATAAAAAACTCTATCTTCTTGTAATCATTACCTATTGGAAAGTTGATAGTAATTATACCTAATGATCTTTTTATTACTAATGAAACATCTTCATTAGATAATTGAGTTATTAGATTATTCAAAATAGTTATCGGATTTAGAGTAATAATTTTTGGCTTTGAAATATACATTAATGTATCCTCCTTAAATAACATGATGTTATAATCATTGTTTCGAATTGTTTCAGTATTGCCTAATATAATGTGACAGTTGTCACCATTCACCATTACTTCTCCCATAAGTGAATCAAGTAATACTTTAGGATTAGCGTCATTTCTATAACTATAATCCATCCTAAAGCTTAAATAATGCATACCATTATATTTATTACTTGTTTCTCTAAATAAATTTATTGCAGAATCTTTATTAGCTTGGGCCTGCACTATAAAAGGGAACATCAATAAGATTATTATCAAACTGACTCTACTATTTTTTTTCATTCTATATTTATTATTATGTTATGAATGCCTTTATTATTTTATCACTGATCTTTCAATAGTGCACTTCTTGTTTCCTGTATAGTCATAATACCCCTTTCTGTTTCTTTCTTAACTCTTATCAATGTGCCATCATCATCATATTCATAAAAGCTGGCATAATTATTTTCATCCAATTCTGCCATCAAACGTAGATTGACAGAATTGTAAACAAATGATTTCATATTTGCGTTGAAAGGATGTAAACGGATATCATCGAAATAAACTTTTGATGATCCTGTCGCATTAAATACAACGGCAAGAGAAGCAGCATTAACAGGTAACGTAATTATTTGTTCATAACGCTGCCAGCCTTCAATAATATTTCCTGCAGGATAAGCCGTTATGCTTTCTAACGCAGTATTATTACTATCGGCAACTATAAACGATACATTATTATTGGTATAAGTTTGACAGTTACAATTACCAGCTTCTTTTACCCATGCGCTAAACACCATTTTTTTACCTGGTAGCGGCTCAAAGTTTGGTAAGGAAATAGTAGAATCTGCCTTGATACTTTGTAACGTTGTTATACCAGAACAAGTATCTACTGCACCATTGGTGAATATTAAACCAGCCTGATCGTCAGGAGCAGGGAGCACTTTAGCCCCCATTCCTATTTGTGTTATACCCACAGATGGATCAATACGCAGACTATACATTCCTGTATGATGTTCATTTGAATCTATATATTGTTCGTATGCACTAAAGTCCCAATGCCTAGCAGGCTGGCAAGTTGCATCACAAATACTGGATACATAATTATAATCTTCAAATCCTTCAAACGCATTTTCTTCATAGCGACTGTTTTGAGTTACTGCAACAGGCAACGTTTCACCATAACCATATAACCCAGAATTATACCTTCCTAATGGATCCGTATTTTCTATTTCAAGTCCCTTATCGTTGAACATCGTAAGCTTGCTATTCCAAACCCATTTAGTAGTATCATACTGTGGCAATAGTCCATAATTGCTAAACGCCCAGAAAGGAACATAATTTTTGAACGTTCCATTTTGCCGAATATTTGTTGCTGATGAAGGATCTGTTTCCGCACGAATGCTATAATATACATAAGATTTATTCATACGGTAATTACCTAATATTCCATACGCATAAGGATTAACGCTACTGTCAATTAGAGGATTATAACAAATGGATGATGTAATACATGTAACTGAGTCAAAGGGGGGAACACATGGGATATTTTGGGTACATGTATGATAATTACTGTCTAGAGTAAAAGGGTGAATGAGATCGATCGGGCACGAATAGCCTTTTGTAAAATATTCGCTACTATCACCAACATTCTTTGTTGAAAAAATAGTACTATCTTTTATAACACTACTATCATTAATTGTATAGAGTTGATGCCTAGTAAGATGATAGATCTCCGCACCAAATGACGCATCTGTACCGTTATCAGCATTCCATCCCTGAATATTAATAATATGATAGCCTTGTGTCAAGTACTTAGGAAATATATGCCAGTAATTAAAAGGTCTATCATCAATGGGATAAACATTAGCTTCATACCAAGAGGATTGTATTAGGCTATAAAATGGAACATTGTCAATTGTAATTTTTTCTTGATTATCACCACCCATACCTATAAAAAAAGTATCAGATACTGGGATATAGACATATTTAGAAAACCCAACCCATGTTTGACCTGGGGAGCATTGTTGACTTTCATTACAGCCCCCACATGGCCAAACACCACAATTATTTAAACGTCCCAAACTACTACTAGCTTCAGAATTCTCGTCATAATTGCTAGTCCAAAAAGAATCTGTAATATTATTAACAATAGGAGTTGTAAGACTCGAATCTATTGGGGAAGCAAGGGTGTCGCTGATTGACGAATAAATAAGTGCTCCAAAACTAGTATAAACTTTATTTTTTGAGGGAGAGAAACAAATACTTACTGATGTATCCTGATAGTTTGCAGGAATAGTATTAGAACAAAATGTATTCTTATTAATGTTACTATCAGTACAGGTAGTAATAATCTTTTGCGTTTCTACTTCCGGTATCTTCCATAACTCCGTATATTCACTAGCCGACGTATTTAATACTTTTGAATTGCTATCTAATACTAATTGATAATTTCCTGTAAGAGTATTTTTTATTAATGGATTTACAAGTGTGGTCACACTCCCCACACTTCCCTGTATATTTCTTCTACCGGAACGTAGAATTTTAAGTGATATACCATTTCCTGAAAAAGGATTACCGTTAGCATCAATAAAATAAATATTTTTTGCACCACCATTTATTTCGTTAGCATTTATTGCCCATACTTTAGTATACTCTGGGAAGGTTGCAATTTGAGGAGAACAATCTGTTCCTCCGGTTTGTGGTCTCGAGTTAATCATTATTTCGTCACCACTGGCAAAATAAACCGTGTCTAAACCTGCATAAGGAAGGCCAGATGTAATTTTCCCACCCTTCATGTAAACATTATTTAATACAAAATCTATATTTTTATATGCCTCTCCCATTCCATCATAGGCCCAATCAGCCGGGTAGGTAAAATTAAAAACGGAATCATTAAATTCATTTCTTGTACATGTAAGAACCGGATTACCTGTTTCACTATCATACAGTAGATTTTCTGTAGAGATTTTACTGCCTTTATCAACATGGACCACACTATCTAAAATACCATACCGCTGTATAATTTTAGTGGTAGCTGCAGCCCTGTATTGAGTTTTTTCACTTTGCGGCAGCGGTATAAAAGAAAGTAGTGACAATATTGACGGGACAGCAGGAACAGTAAATGCATCTATGTTGGCACTTTCATTGGCTCCCAGTGTTTGAGTTTGTTCCTGTCGCATGCTTGTCATTAATTCCGCATCTTTACCGATAATAGCAGTAGTATCTACATTACCATGCGAATCGATTGTCCACACCTGATTGGATAAATGCTCCTGATCGGCAGATGGATCATCAACCTTATAGTAATTGCGCGTATAACTTATATAATTTGAATCATTTTCGGGATAGGTAGCCTGTGACTTTATCTTTCCGTCCATATCATTCAACTCAACCTTAAATCCCTGAGATACGGTAACATAATTTCTTGCTCCAATTTTTAGAAAATTAGTTAGGCCAGGGTTATATTTTTTCAGGTTAATTTCCGAATTATCAGTGATGACCGGGAAATCATACGTTGTAAAAAATTCCGTTTCTTCGTAACCGTTAGCAGATTTTATATTTTGATAATGAATGGTCCTTTCCCTTACTTTACTATATCCAACGTTTGCCGAAGGATAAAAATTTTCACCAAGAGGTTCCTCTACATATCCCAATGTTACTGGTGCTAATGCGGCGACCTGTTCTTTATATTGTATAGGTAAGTGGAAAGGATTTTCTTCATTACCAATAATAGGTTCATAACTGGCGACACCGCTACTGATCGTTTGTTGTACACCATTTATTTCCTGAGTTGTTGTGTACGTATATTCCTGACCGTAAGTAGATTCCTTTTGGCCAGTCATTGCATTCCAGTTGTCATAAATGACAATTCGCTTTACCCTTAAACCTCCTCCATATTTTTTATACTCGGGGGAATTAAGCCTGGCAAAGGATCGCGTTGTATCAATTAACTTGCCCCAGGATTCTCCTCTTGCATATTTATCAAACCCCTGCAACTCTTCAACTACCCCATCAACGGATTGTAGCATTAAGTTCACAGTTTGTTTAAGATTTACATTGCTACCCAGACTTTCCGAATTAGGGTATGCTTTTGAAGGTAAATTCAACTTTAAAAAATCAGTAACAGTTTTTGCTATTGGATTATAGTTCCCGTCGTTACCATCTGTACTAATACCTTTAAGTTTTAATCTTATCACATTCGTACCAGGTATTAGATCATACCAATCAGCAGCACTAGTGTCAATTGCTGCATAACCCGGTATACTTTCATATCCGGATCCAAATCCGTCATTATCGGGCATTCCGGCGGAAACTTTAAAATATAACTGAGAAATATTTCCCAAATATTTATTATAAACATCGGCCTTTGATGTTACATCGCTAGCTACTCTGATAAATATGTACGAATTATCAAGGTTTATTCCTTCGTAAAGATGAGGAACATAGGTATTTGAAGCCGTAGATGAAAATCCAACAATAGGAAACATCTCCATAGCACGTCTATTCTGTACGTAAGCATAGTCATCACTTTCGTAATCAACCTTAATCGCGCCACCTGAAGGAAGTTTAATTGAATCCAACGTCCATGCAGCGACATTGTAAGCAGATAAGGTACTATCTTTTAATGCATAAGGATAATCCGAATTACTTATAAAATTACTTAGCGTTGAATTAGGATTTTGCAATGGACTTTTATAATTTCCCCATCGATCATAATAGCCCGTACTATATCTTGGATTATTAGTATTATAGTTGAATACATAAGGATTTTTCTTACCCTTATCGTTGCCATTGTATGTAAACCATATTTTCTTTAATGTTAGTTTACCTGAATCATTAACTGGTTGATTCATCCCTCTACACAATTCGTAATCATATTCAAAATGAACAGTTTTTATAGGAATCGCTTTTGTTCCGTTCTTTATAAAATCTGCTTTGTTGTAGAGATCTATTCTAGATAATCTTTGAGCCCCATGAGTATTACTTTTAGTGCCGCTTTCATTGATCGCCAACTCATCTTCTCTATTACAAACTGTAAAAGTTGCAATCATATTCTTAGACTCTACAGTATGCAAATACCAAAGCTCCTTCTTGCCGTAGAGATAGCTGCCCTTATCATCTCTGTTATATGTTTTTAATCCTTCCTGATAGGTAACACTGTCATTATAAGGAGCTCTCCATTCATAAGGATTATCGATACCGCAAGTTTTTGAATATTTGAATTGGATAGCATCTCCCATGTCATCATCTGTAATACCGTTGCCTGTTAAATCAACATAATCAGGAGATAAAATCGAGGTTAATAAAAAAGCGTGTGCATATGCAGGCATTTGATCACAATCATAATAGTTATCTTTCCCTTGTTGATTACTGGTGGAATTATCTGTACTGCTATAACCTGCAAGACCTGTATTAATATTTCCTCTGTTGGCATCAACAGAAAAAGTAACATCTTTTTCTGTAAGATTATAAACCGGGATACCATATATGTATCTTTTACCATCAGGATTAAGCACGTCTATTTCTGAGATATGATTTGGCTTTCTAAAACTGTTAACTCTATTTTCTAAACTTACTGTATAGTTTGTACCTGTTACGATAAATGGATCTACAGGTTGAAGAGATAGATTAGCAGAAGGAACTTCTTGTTCTGTCTGTCCTGGGTAAGACCAACTTAAAATAAGTGATCCTGCTCCGCTTCCATTATAATATTGCACTCTTATATTATAATAATGATTTGCCTCCAAATTTACAGAGCCGGAACTAGCAGTAGGACCGTGCGGCCCTTTATCGTCAATTACGGATAGATCATTGATCCATACTTCTGCACCATTGTCACTAGTAGTTGTAAAAGTATATGTCCCGGTTGTTGCGCCAGCTTTTATACGACCCGTCCATCTTACAGATTCTTGTGTTCCTCCAGTATAACACGCCGTGCTATCAGCACTTGTTATTGAAATATTTGGAGTTGAATCTATTTCAGTTTTACAAAATGTATTAAAATTTGCACCCATAAAATATTGTCCAATCAATCCATAACCAGAAGATTGATTTGGAATAATATTGCAACTGTTAATTCCGAATTGATTTACCGCATAATTTTCAATGTATTTTGAAAAGCCTGCATTTTCGGCCTCGGCCGCGGATAAATAACTAATTACCTGCGTTCGCTTATCTCTTTGGTGCTTTATTAAAAGATTATTGACAGGCAATTGGCTAACTAAGTTTTTGTTTTTATATCTGTCTAAAATCTGGCTTGCTAAAATTGTAGGGGCACTGGAACCTCCCGGCTGATTAAGATCTATCGCTACTACATCATCACCTCCAATAGAATTATAAAATGCTTTTGTATTGGTTGCCATTTCTCCAGGGTTCCTAAAATAGGCGGCTTCAAATGTTGTATCAGATGGCTGAAATGCGATATTCGATCCTATTAAATTATCATCAGTCCATGGAGCGCTTTTAGTACTGGTATGACTATAATTGATATCTACACCTGCATGTACCAAAGCTGGCGTACCTAAATCAACAGACGCTGCTAAGGATCCATCTTTTGTTGACATTGTATGATCAAATACATACCCCAGATCGCTTCTATATGGCCTAAACATGCCTCCTATTCCTTCTCCCGTAATGGAAAAAGCATCATAAGTATAGGCTGGGATACCAATACTTGGAACTGATGGCGATATCCTGTATGGAACCTCCTTATTAATGTTAAAATCCAATACTGAACTTGTATTGGCAGCGCCGTCTTCGTAATGTAAATAGCCATAAGCCGGGCGGCTTGATGTCATATCTGCTTCTGCTATATATTGGTCCGACACATAACCACTCGCAAAAATACTCGGATGGACTGCATCATATACAAGTCCTAGTTTAGCAGTAAAGGTAAATTGAGAACTAGTATATGGTAGGCTTATGGTAGGCGTAAATGCGGGAGAGCAAAATGAAATGATTCCAGGTATATTTTGCATACGCGTTACGTTATTTCCATGCTTATCCGCCTTTTGATTATTATAAGATTTTACCCCCACGCTTAATTGCAAGCCAGCCATCCCAGTTCTGGTATTATAAGGCGCTGCAATTGAAAAATCTCCTCCTACTCCACCCTTGGCATTACCTTCTAACTCTCCAGTTTTTTCAGAAAAAGAAGGAACAATAGTTAATCCATCCTGAGTATTATTTGTTATTGATAGTCCTCCCGTTAATTTACCAGCACCTTTAGAACCTGCTGTGATAGTTGCATCGAGACCATATTCAGCTCCCCATCCTTTATAAGTATTATAATAAAATCCCGCCTGACTCCCAATTGTAACCGGGAACCCTACTATTTCCAAATCTCCACCAAGCGTGCCCCCTATTGTTTTATTGTCTCTAAATGTTGTTGTTTTAGTTATAGAATCTACACCATCAAAATCATCAGGCAATCCTCTTAAAGTTCTTGTAATTGTACCCGGATTTATGTTCCACCCTAAACCAACCCAGCTCGCCTCCTGATCCATTGATATTCCACTTTTATATGCAATATTTATAGGATAACCTCCAACATCCATCAACGGTATATTGTATGAAAAGTCTCCTGTAAACAGATCTACCATGTTAGAACTATTTACAGATTTGAACGACTCCATTTCGGGTTGGCCGGGTCCTATTTTAGAATTCAATTTTCTAACAATTTTTAATACCCGATAATTTATATTTTTATTGCCTGCTTCTTTTTCTAGTTTATTACTTAATGGTATATTGTTGTGACCACCTTTATCAATATTAAAAAAAATAGATTTCCTTTTTGCGTTGAATATTTTGTAATTATCAATCGATGAATAATATTTATTAGTATTCATTGCTGAAGCAGACATTATCGTTTCACTATAAAAAATAATGAACAATATCCACGATATGTGCTTTTGATATTTGCTTGCAAGAAATTGTAACATTGAACTTTACTTTTTTTAACTCAAATCTTATTTATATCTTAAAAATTTTACATTCCAATTTTCAGAACGGGAATTAGTCAACTGAAATAAGTACGTTTTATTAATATCAAGATGACCATCAAGAGGTATATCAATAAAATTTTTACCTGGTATTAATTTTAATACTCCGCTCTTGGCTATTTTATTATTCGCATTGCCAAGTGCACTAATTTTATAATTAATCGTTTTATCATTTATCTGATTATCATATTCTACCCTTAAGTCTCCTTTACAGATAACTGACCCAGCTTCAAGATTTCTTTTCAAAGTAGTATAGGGCATTATAGTAGGAATAGACAATGGGATGTAGTCTTTATTAACTTTGAAATCCCATACTTCTGTCTTGGTTGCATAGTTTTGCTCATCCTGGGCTACTACCTGCCAGGCATACCATTTATCTTGTTCAAGAGAAGGATAAGCACCTGTGTAATTCATTATGTTGCCGGTTACATTTAAATCTATAAAAAAAGGTGCATTTAGTTCTATAGCTTCCTCAGGCTTCTGACCAGGAAGTATTTCGGCTATCAATAATTCATAATGCAGTTGTTGAAACATAGTAAGCGGAGCCGGCGGCTGCCAGGTAAACTGTGTTGGTTGTACCTGTAATACAGAACTGTCCGCAGGCATTATAAGCATAGGAGGACTTAATGGCTCTACATCGAATGGAACACAAGCCTCACCAAGTTCGCTTGATTCATGCCCTACCCCTATCAATTTAAAACAAGCCATATAACTTCCTACTGTTAGAAAATCATTCACCTTGTCTCCCCCAAAAGAAAAATAAGTGTATTGTATTGGAGTAAGACTGGCTACATTCAATTGTTTACTTCCTTTGTCTAATGTAAAATCGGACGAAGTCGCAGACATAATTTCCGCACCACTTTGTCTATCCTGCAAACTCAACACCACGTAACATTGCAGGGAAGCTGATGAAGTATTAATTGCTAAAATATTCCATAGCTGGCTCTTCTGAAAAAGACCAACCTGTGGTAATAAAGGCTGCAATGTTACTTGAGCAATGCCCCAATAATTACTGAACAGAAATACTATTACAATTAGTCTTTTCATACGATACTTTTAAACACCTTGGTAAGGTGATCCTTCTCATAGTAACGGACATCCTACTTAATTACAAGTACGAATTATTCATTTTTCTGAAGTGACTTTTTCAAATCATCCACTTCTTTTTTAAGTTCTTGTAATTGATCATTTTGATTTTGTAATTCTTCTATTTTTTTATTCTGATCAATTATATAAAGAGTCAATTCTTCTATTTTTTGTAACAGGATCTTTTGATTGTTTCCTAAATCAATTCCATTTTTTTCTACCTCAATGGCAGAAGGAACATCCGGCAAATGTTTGTTTTGTTTAATATAATTCTCTACATCAATCAAAGAGGATAATTTATAATCTGTATCAAAAACATAATCTGACCAGCTGGCAACATTTACTTTTACTTTACGAGTACTTATCCCTTTTTCTACATACAAGTTATAAGAAGTGTCTGCAATATTAGTTGTACCAATACCCACTCTACCTATACTATCAATGGTCATTCTTTCTATATTATGTGTACGGAAGCGCAGACTTACATTGTTAGAAGATCCTATATAACTAATGCCTGATGTTGGTGTATTACCCGATAAACTCCATGCTGTTGTACCGCCGGCGATTGGTTGTAAACTTAAATTACCATTACCTGAAACATCGGTCAGTACATAGCCTGCTCCTGTTGAGAGCCCCTTTGCTTTGATTGTATGTATACTGTCGGAAAGTGCTAATTGATTAGAGATTGCAGTCGCATTATATCCTATAGATATAGCATATGAATCACTCGTGTCCGTTACATTTGCCTGATAGCCAATTGCAGTATTGTCATTGCCACTTCGATTATTACCTAAAGCTGCGTATCCAAGGCTTGTATTATTATTTCCAGTTGTATTACTCGCTAAAGCGTTGAAACCAAATCCGGAATTATATACACCGGTGGTATTGTTTTTAAAAGCATCAACACCTATAGATGTATTAAAAAGAGAAGAATCTAATAACCCTGCTATTGTTCCTCCTCTTTTAAAAACGACGTCCTTATAGTCAGTTGTACCAATGAAATTAGTAGAAGGATTTGTTCCGGAATTTCCCGTTAAGCTCCATGATATACCCGTTGCAGCATTAGGTTGCAAACTTAAATTACCGTTACCTGAAACGTCGGTCAATACATAACCTGCACCGGTTGGCAAGCCTACAGCTTTAATGGTATGTATACTATCCGAAAGAGCAAATTGATTGGAATTTGCGCTAGCCTTATATCCTAATGCTATAGCATATGAAACATTGTTAGTGGAAACATCTGCTTTATACCCAACAGCTGTATTATTTGATCCTGATATATTTGTATATAATGATGAGTCGCCTACGGCCGTATTATCAATACCTGTTGTATCATTAAATGAAGAACTACAACCTACGGCAGTATTCGAATACGCTTTTGTTGAATTATACAAAGATAAATACCCCATCGCTGTGTTATAGGATCCATTACTGTGATACAGACTATTTGCTCCAAATGACGAGTTATTAGTTCCTGTACTAATGCCAAATAAAACATTAGTACCAAAACCGGTATTACCATAACCTGAAGTATTATAGTTCAAGCAATTAACACCAAAGGATGTAAGCAGTGACGAATTATTAAGTCGCCCGGCGTGCTGGCTATCCATAGTGAAATATAAATCTTTGTTGTCCGTTGTACCTATATAATTTGTACCCGGTGACGTTCCAGCATTACCTGTTAAGCTCCATGCGGATATAATAACAATATTTAAAATTTGTGTTCCTGTACCTGAACCATTTATAGCACTAACGGTATCAATAAAATTACCTGCTATTGTAGGCGTACCACTAATTACACCCGTAGAAGTATTAATTGTTAATCCCGATGGCAAAGTAGTAGCACTAAAACTTGTCGGCGTATTAGAGGCTGTAATAGTATATGTGAAACTAGCACCAGCTATCCCACTTGCAATAGTACTACTTGTAATTATGGGTGTAGAGGCGTCTGCCGTAAACGGCATTGAGAATAAAGTAAAATTTAATATAAGTGAAATGAATAATACAGTACCCCGAAAGGTGATTACGGAAATAGTATTTTTTTTCCTAGGGGATTGCGATTGTTTTAAAATCATTCTTTTAGTTTTTATTGACGGATTTCTTATTATAGCCTTCCACATATACGTATAACAGTATGATTATGCTACTTACATACTATCATAAATTATAAGTAAAAAACAATAATTAAATACGAATTTGAATATGCTAGTTTGGCCGATTATTATATTTTCAACGATAAGGCTTTAATATATTACAGATTTTCTTAGTTCTCAGTTGCCTTCATAAAGCTTTGCGAATGTATAGATTATTTTAAAAAAATAAAAAATATTATTTGTTCTACTAAAGATATTTTATTGATGTTCTTTAGCCCTATTTAAATTGATGCCGTATATTAATAACATATAAAAAAGAATAATAACAAAAACTTAATGCAATTTTGTTTTTATAAGAAATTTTAAATACTTGCTTCTTTGTCAGGAAATATAGTCTGCCTAGTCGGTATAGAGTCCTGACCTTGTTTCACTTCTCAATAAAACAAAACACTTTATTATCCTTTTATTTGTTGGTGAAACATTTCCAGTATCTAATTATTTTACTCATAAACATTGGAGAAGTCACGGAATAAAACAGTTTTTAATATAGTATCACAGCATATTGAGCGAATTCACGCAAAGAATCGGTTAAGATTTTAAATGATTCTACGTATTAACATGCAAAAATTCGATTACCTTAGGCTGATTCTAAGGAGAACTATCAAAAAAAGTACTATGCTTAAAAAAAGTCCTAGCAAAATTTCGCTGTACATAAAAAACATTAAACAAATTCCTAAATTAAAGCTCAAACTACTTTTAATTGTTTTGCATACTTTCCTTTTGATAGTATATACTATCTCTTTGCAATACACACATCTGATCCGTTTGGATGAAATGACATTCTTAAAATGGAGTTCTATCGTAAAACATAATGTTCTAAAACTAGATAACAAACCGGTTAAAGATAGTGTTATATTCATAGATGTATCTAAAGATATTGTATTAGAGCATGATTCAATAAACGGAAATATTCCAGCTTTTGCTGATGCACAAACTGTTTATACAGATAGAGGAAAGCTTGCCAAATTATTTTCGATATTACGTCAACATCCAAACGAATACAAATACATTTTATGTGATATTGCATTTCTAGATGCCCTCCCAGGCGACTCCATATTAAAAAAAGAGATCGAAAAAACGCCTAAATTAATAGCAGGTTCTCTTTTTGAAGATGATCAATACAAACAACCTATTTTCCATATCGCTCATGGCTGTGTGAACTTTTATTTATTGGAAGAGAATACATTTAGTAAAATGCAGATATATTATAATGATTCTATTAAAACACTTCCTACAGCAATGATAGAAGGCGAAGAACCAAGTAATGTATTTTCAAAAGGGAAATTATTTACCTATCATAACAATAAACCTGCATTTAATAACATTATTCCTGAATTTTACTATCGCAATTATGATCTTGTAAGAAGTGATACGAGCGCCCACCCTAATCTGTTTTATTTAAGTGAGATCAATGCTGTACCAGACCCTTTAGATTATCTTAAAAATAAGTATATCGTGATTGGGAATTTTGGAGAGACGGATAAACATGAAACTTATCTCGGACCAATGCCAGGACCACTTATTTTATTTGACACTTTTCTTACGTTAAAAAACCAGACCATCGTTATCACTATTTCATGGGTGTTATTCCTTTTTATTTTTTATTTCCCTATAAGCTACTTTCTTATAATTTATCCTAAACATAAATTAAACATATTGCACGAGACAATCAAAACTCCCGTATTAAAGAGTCTGGTAGGTTTATATTTGTCAAATCTGGGTATCTTAATTTCTATAGAGCTGATCTCATTTATATTTTTTAAGAAATCAATAAGTATTTTCTATATAGCTTCCTATCTTACAATAATTGAATTTATGGTAGAAAGTATTCATAAATTCAAAAATATCAATACTAAATTTTTAACTTCGAAAAAATAGAACTTTTATGAAATATTTACTATATGTATTTTGTATAACTTCATTTCTATTTACAAAAGCACAGGTTTATACAATCACTTACATCAAAGGAAATATTAAATGTAATAATCAGTCATTAAAATATGGTGATGTAATTCATCTTACTGATAAATTATACTGCGATAATCCTTGTGATGTTTTAAAAATAGTAAGTAGTAACAACGGCTCGCAAATTATTACATTTCAAAAAGGCACTCATGTCAATTTAGCCTACGCCAGTAATGAACATTCAGAATTATACGAATACACGCTTGGTGAATATTTGAACTTATTTCAGTCTACCTCTTCTGCATTAACAACCCGTGGAATAGATGATTTTGATTGGTTTACTTATTTTACAAAATACGATGACTCTTTACGACAAAACTTGATAATTAGTGGAGAGAAAGTACCTTTAATATCGCCACACTTCACTATAACAAATTCGATGCAGCTATATGCGTGTGTATTTAATGGAAAAGACAGTTTACTCAACAGAATACCGATAGTTAACGACTCGCTTTTATTGGACTATAATACTTTTGCCTTAAAGAGGCAGAGCGAATCCTTTACGTGGAAATTAAAATTAGGAATAGTAAAAGATGGGAATATTCTTTACAGGGATATGTCAGGATTAATGCATTCTTATATAATGGACTCTAGTGAACTATCAAATATAATATACCCATTTTATTTATCTGACGAAAGGGATGATAATAAACAAAATATTGATAGTCAGATTAACAATTTTATGGCCTTTAATTATGGGAAATTTAGCCCAATAATTTTAAAAGAAGTTAAAAGAGAAATAAAAACCAATTTATCGTCTAAAAAATGATTTTGATTTTAGACGATACTTTTACCAAACTTGCCAATCAAAATCTAATATTTCACTTCTTGTTGTAGGTTTTTGTAATCCATGAGTTAATTCCTCCACTTGTGCGCTTACATATTCTTTTAATTCATTTACAGAGATTTCTCCATCGCCATTTTTGTCAGCTTCTCTATCTAACAATGCTTTTTTTACACAATAGGTAAAAATACCATTGTCATACTCAGCATTTTCCAAAGCACATTCCAGACCACCTGCAGCGCTTATAATAACCGCACCATTATTTTTACTAATGTCAGCAAATATATCTTTCATCAATTCAAAGCTAGTCTGTAAATCAATTGAATTCTTTTTTACGCCATATCCCACCCCTCTTCCAAATACTTTCAATCCTTTGCTGGTATCAGTTATATTTATATCGACATCCTTATCTACTTCTCCACTATGGCAAGCATCGATCATTAATAATCTTTTTCTCGCGGGTATATCATCTAATAAACCTTCTAAATCATCATATGACAACCCTCTTGTTGCTGGATCATTAAAATTTACGTCATAAGTTGCAAAATAAAAATTATTAGTATTATCCAATAATCCATGGCCGCTTACACTAATTATTACTTTATCTTCTATATCACTTTTTTGAAGTTTTTGCTTAAGCGCCTTTATATTTTCGATTGTTACTTCTTTGTCAATAAGTGTATCTATTTCACATTGAGGGAATCTTATTTTAAATTCTTTAGCTAAATCTCTAATATCCTTGGTAGAATAATGAAGATCCTTACTCGTATCTTGGTAGTTGTTTACACCAATACCTACAAAATAAACCTTTGATTTTAGATCCTCTATTGGCTTAAAATACACTTCTTCAATTGCATAATTGCTTTCAATCCCTTGATCATTTATACAATACATTTTGATATCGTTTTTACCCGTTGTAAGTGACATGGTAACCAAAGAATCAAAAATCGTAATCCCATCATTTAATGTATAATGAAACACGCATACATCATTAATATAGCCAAAGACCTTAATTATCTTAGAATTTTTATCTAGGCATTGGCAATGAATTGTATAATCTCGTTTAGAAGTAATATTAGAATTTGTATTTTTAGTATTAAAAATTCGAGTTATTGGTTTATTTAATATTTTATTTATTGTAAGATTATTTTCATCGAGTCCATAGTTACGTAATCGCTGTTTATATATATTAAAATAGATACTTTTTAACACAGAGTCCTGAATAAATTTATCTGGCCTGTTGTAAATAAGATCTAATTGTTGTGGGAATGCAACTTCATTATTAAAAAGACATCTGATCTCGCCTGCTTCACTCTTATTATATTTATAATAGCCGTCATTATCTTGCACAAAATAATTTGTAGTATCACTAATAATAATATTAGAATTTAATTTTTTTGTATTAATGTTCCATGTAAATATATTATTTACTGATGCTGAAATAAGTATTGAATCCTTAGGTTTCCAGAAGAAATCACTTATTATACCAGTCTGTAAATTTGTCGAAAATGTTATAAAAGTATTTTTTTTATAATCCACACATACGGGAGTTCCCGACGAGTTAAAGTATATAAAATTTGAAGATGTATTAAAAAAACCAGGAACTATATTTTTCACTGAATCTTTCCAGATTATTTTGCCGTCTTGAGTATTTATTATCCAAAGGTTCCCTGTAGTCGGCATATAAGCAAAGGAAACAGAATCAAAATCAGAAATACCTACCGTACTATTATTATCCATCCAATCATTACTAGGCCAGTTCAAACTTATAGAGTTATCTGGTTTATTAATATTAATCAGCTTTATCTGTTTACTATTCCGATTATTTACTATGAGCGTTCCATTAAATTCGCTTATTTGTTTTTGGTAATTCCCTGCTAAATTAACTACTCTATTAGCAGTACTATATAAAAAATTAGCACTGTTATAGTCGTAAAAATAAATAGAATCATACCCCATGTCATAAAAACTATTCGCATTATTACAGAATCCAGTTTCGAGGGAGCCTTTGATTGGGGTTTGCACTTTTCGTAAAAGTTGCATTCGTCCATTTACAATATTTATTTCATACAGACCTATTGCATAAATCAACAACCTACTTTTATTATTAGACAATACTATATTACTTATATATTTGAATGGGAAATGTTTATCGGCATCTGTAGAAAATTCTTTCACTAATCCTTTCGAAATAATATCTCCATCTGAAGCGTCATGCAAATAGAAAGAATCTAGGAGATTATATGCTGCCCATTTTTTAGAATATGTATAAGTAAAATAAGCATTATTTTTATCAGGTATTTCTACGTCATTGCTTTTACTATTCATTTTAACTTCCCCAGTTGAAAGATTATAATTAAACAAATTAACAACAGAAGATGGTTGGCTATTAAAGTTTAGTTTAGCAGTTATTATATTACTAGTATTATTTACAATCTCAGGACGTATTTGAATTGAATTGTTTTTAATAATCCAGGAATCTGTCCTTCTGAATTTATTATCGTAATTAGCAAATTTGTAAGTATTATCCTTTGCGATATAAATAATATTATAGTTGGATATTATTGGGTTTTTTAATACGGTAAAAAAACCTGTTGCACCACTATTTACTAATGTGTCATAGGTGCCATTGCTGGAATTAAGTAGTATTGGTGTAACCGAAGATTGAGAAATATTATTTATCTGAAAATAAACAATATCCTTATCTATTATTTCAGCTTTTAGAATTAGGCTACCGCTGTCAGTAATTTCAAAAGTTGAATATTTGTCTTTATCAACGTTATATGCATGTAAGGTTTTGTAGTGATCTACATAAATCAGAGTGCCGTATTTAAAGAAAAGATATTGATACGAAAGAAAGTCTAAGTTTTTAATGCCGGAAAAAAAATGTTGTTGAATTATAAGTTTACTATTCTGAATTCTAATATTAGCAAACTTGCAGCCTTCATTTGAATTTTCGTTTGAATTTTCAAGTATTATAGCCTGCTCTTTAGTGTCATCAAATACAATATGTCCATCTGATAAAAAGCCAAGCGAGGCTTCATACATTTTTTTATTATTATCTATATCATAATATATCATTACAGTCTCATATTTGGAAGGATCATTAACATTTTTTCTTTTTGCCAGTACGATAAGTTTTCTTCCTTTGTCAACAGGATAGATTGTATCAGTTATAAAAGAATAATCTTTGTTTCCATAAATTGTATCTTGGTTTATTTCTCTTATTATTGAATCATTTTCTAAATCTATGATAGATATGTCTTTTTGATTACTTACAAAAGCTCTATCTCCACAAATAGGAATCTCTTCTGTATTATCAAACTGATTAATTGATTGATTTAATAACTTAACATTATCTGTTTGATCAGCAAGATCAATCTTCCATATTTTTTCATTCGTATACCCAAATAATATTTTTTTAGAATCATCTATCTTTAATATATGATTGTACTGGGCTTTAGAAAGTGTTCGATAATTATTTAAATCATCCAAATCATATATCAGAAACTCTGTATCGAAATCAATTATTAGATACTTTTCAGAATCACTCACATATACTTTATTTATATCACGATTTTCTATTGCAATATTCAAAACTACACTTCCAGAGGTTATGTCCCAGATCGTGACCCTCCCATTATTTAGAAAACTGTTATAGCTTTCCACAACAGGATAACATATCATCCAATTTTTTTTATTAATAATAATTGGATGATCGCTAATTAGACCTTCGTTAAGATGAAATGAAGGCTTTTGACCGTAAGCATTTAAGAAGATAATAATCGCAATAAAAGAAAAAATATATTTCATATTAAATACTGTTTATTGACAAAAATTATTCAGATATTATCTTACTTTATTTAAAATTATCACTTCTTTATTGGCACTTTGCTTTGTAAATATGTTGGAACTATTCCTAATACAGGATCTGAAGCATCCATTATTATTTTGTCAACAAATCTATTCTTCGACGTTTCGGTTACAGTTACTTTAATGGAGTACATTCCACGACCCCAACATTGTTCTATTTTTCCGGTAGCTTTATTTTTAAAATAGCCTACAGATCTTGGAACAATAAAACATTGGCCAGATAATGTATCATTTTTCTTCTTTTCATAATAACTTTTGCTCGATGAATCCTTTTTTATCGGAGCATCTCTTAATGAATAAACAAATTTGCCAAGAGGAACATCGGTGAATATCTGTCCATCCATACTTCGATAAGATGAAAGGAAATCAATTTCTATATCCATATTTAACTTCTTAGGGTGCTTAGGTTTTTTTACTTTGGCTTGAGTTATTATCAACCTATCTAACTTAAGTTTAAATATGCCGTTATCCATAATTTCCTTTATCCCATTTTCAGAGGTATCCAATACAAATTTTGCCATAAAAACAGTGTCGCTTTTATGTAGCCTCACAATCGTAAATCCTTTAAACCGCAATCCTATAGGATCGAAGGCACTCAATACAGAAACGCGATCATAAAAATCCAGATCTCCTTTTGCAAAATCATATTGACTAGTAAACTCCTTTTTCCTGTTATCAATCATTTGTTTGATTGTTTCTACACCCTTGGAAATCAGATACCCTGACGTAAACGCAACGAGTCCTCTAGACTGACCATTATCCTGACTACTTGCATATTCACCTTCAATTTTATCTTTTGCCAGAATATCTCCACTCGTTGTATCAACTTCTAAAAATGTTGATTCCTGCGCAAAGGATTTCGAACATATAACTATAAACAAACAGAAAATAAAAAATTTAAAGACTTTGATCTTGAGCATACTTTTAGTTTTGAGTTGCAGTTAGTTTAATTTAATAAGCCCATATTACCTTGGTAATATTCGAAATAGAAGATTATTAGTTGTTCCGTCAGCATTATTAACATCAGTTCCTTGTGCACCTCGCGTTCCATAGGAATTTTTAACAAGACCTTCCAACACGGATAAATTACCTCTTGTGCCCTCTCCTTTTGTTGATGTTATGCTTTCTAAGTCAATTTCTGTACTTGAGCCAAATATCTTAAATACTTCCGTACCATAAGGGGGATAAATAACTAACGAATATTTTTGGGGAGGAAACATATACTCACTTCCTGCATTTAATTTTAATTCGTTAGGGTAAATATTTTGAGCCCTATTAGGTAAGATAGGATTAATTATTCCATCCGGTTGCATATCAAGTATATTAATATATGCATCCTCTATTCCAGTATTTTTTATCCATAATGTTACCGTATCCTTCTCTCTAAATTCATAAACACCATTTACCATTTTACTATTTATTTTACTTGTATCTGCCCTTCCGTTAATTACAGGGACTAGCTTAACATCGAAACTAACAGTTGGATCGTTAACTTGTAAAGATTGTAAAAATTTGTATTGTGCATATTTTTGCAGATCCTCTTTTAATTCTGTCGAATCATTCACAGCATTTTTTATTGTTTTAAACAAATACCCATTCCCAGCTATTTTTATTGAATCCTCTCCTCTACCTTTTATAATAAGTAATTCCGGTTTTTCATTAAATCTAGCATAGGGATATCCGGCTAGACCTGTTTCAATATTTTTTACCTCAGTAGCTGAAAAAGTAACGGCATCTATACCTCTGGATGGTGTTGAAATTATTTTAATATCTATCGGATCAACTTTATATATTTTTTTCGTTATAAAAACCCAATCATCTGAAGCTTGATTAATTGCAAGAATTGTATCTAAATTAACTGTAGAAGAAAAACTTTCTGATTTTGCAATTGTTCCGGTGGTTATGCTTTTGGCTTTTGAAGGATCGGTAGTCCCTGATGGATATAGTGCTACTTTAGCTCCGGAATCTAAACCGGCTAATAGACCACCTTTAATTATTATTTGATTATTGCTAACTATTTCAGAAATTTCTATATAAGGCTTTTGAGATATAAAAGCTCCTCCAAACATTTTCCTATCGATTCCATTACCTTCTAATAAAGGATGTTGTGACGGCACCTTCTCATTCATAATAGATTGGACCTTAGCAAAAAAAGAACGGTATGTAGATCCAGGTTCGAGGCTTGCAAAAGATTTAGAGATTGCATAACTTAAAGACCCAACTCCTTCTCCGTTATCATCTAGTATTTCAAAATCAGGTTCTTCAGGCCTTGTCGCAGAAATAACTTCGTAAGAAGCCAAAGAGCTTTCATCATCAGAAATATTTGTTTCGCGAAATAAAATTGAAGAGTCGGAGATTTTATGTTGTTTTTGCGGATTATACCCTTTAGGAACTAACGGTGGTAATCCTCCCCTCACTTTTGCTGCTCCTCGTGTGCCATTTCCAGAATGGCAGTTGTCCATAAATACTATAACGTCGCCATCCCTACCTAATTTTGTTCTCAATTGTTTTAGGTAGCTTCCCAAAATATGTCCTCTTAAATATTGGGCTTGGTCTTTATCAAAATCATTTGATTGAAGTGGGGATATAGCATTGTATGAGACAATGCACTCATCTAGACCATCTATTTTATTATTATTATCTGCCTTAACTTGTTCACCGTGAGATGAAAAATGAACTACGACAATATCGCCTGATTTTACACTATTTATCAATTCAACAAACGCGCTATTTATACCTTCCATTGTCGCATTTGAATCCGTTACGATTGTAATATTCTTGTCTTGAAACTGTTGGCCTTCTAATGCTTTTTTTATATATCCAACATCTTTAACACTAGAGATTTTAGGCCATCCATTTGCTTCGGGATAATCACCTATAGCAAAAATCAATGCATGTTTTGTTTTAACGCTCGTCTGTGCTAATGAATAAAGTGAGAGTAAAGAAAGAAAGATTACAGATAATAAAAATTTCATATTTAATATTTAACGTTAAGGTATGAAATTTTCTAATTGATATTCGATAACTAATCCTTATAATAGCCACATATGAAAGCTAATAGGTCAAGAATCATAGAATGAAAATAGTATTCGCTAAACGCCACAATCTTCCTGATCCGGATATTTTAGCAACAGAAATAGTTGAAAATCTGGAGGCTGGTCTTAATAACTTCAGGGCTATTATAGAGGAATTGAAAAATAAAATTTAAGAAGCTGTTGTTGGTGTTTGCTTTTTATTTTCTTCAATTATAATATAAAAAGTAAATACGACACCTATAAATATCGCGGTGCGTATTGCCCAATTTCTTTGGGTAGTAAGCTTGTTAATCATGTCGATATTAGGAGAAATGCTATTAATTAGCTGTTGATTATCAAAAGGTATTTCCATGTTTGAAAATTTTAAATTCGTTTGAGCTTATTTGTTTAAAAGCAAAATCTATAAAATAATAAGTTGCCATTTTATTTGTATCTATTGAAAAAGTTACCGGCCTATTAAATGTTATTCCATATTGATTTATTAATGCGACTGTAACATTTTCCCCTTTGGCATTTAGTAAATTTTGTATTCTTTTGTTAGCCTGTTTGTGCAAATCGGCTAGTCTTTTGTATGGCTTATTTTTCTCTTTATTCCTGACTGAGTGAAAGTCATCCTTGCAAGACTGAATCGTCTTATCTAGCAATTCAATTCTCTCACAAAACTTAGTAGAAGCATGTTTTTGGTCTGCAATTGGCTTTTGACAATGCAGACAATTTCGCTTTTGGGTATAAGTATAATAATTATCCATCAATTGCTATTTCGCTATTTTAATATGTCTTTCTAAAAATTTTATCACCGAATCCTTTTTAATAAACTTACGTATGCCAATCTCAGACACAACAAGTTCACCACTTTTAAATAAGGCGGCCATTTGAGTATCTCCGTAGTCAAGAAACTCCATTAATTTTTTTCGTGGGATCCAGTTTTCGAAATAGCGTAAAGATTCGTAATCTTCTATTTTCTCCTTAATCTCAGTAAGCTCCCGTGAAAGTTTTTGAAATTCAATTAAAATTTGTTCCATGATCTTCTTTTTGTAAAGGTCATAAAACTTAGTCTTAAAGAATGAACCAAAAAACGCTGACTGTTAAATTATATTTTATATATAATTTTCTTAAGTTTTATTGCTTTAAATCGCTCGATTTTATTATTATAAAATCCAGATATATTCTTGAACTCGTTCTCTGTAGTTGGCAAATTGTAGTCATTTATTACAATACGAAATAAATCGTAAACCGCATTTAAGAATTTGGTTTTACTTGGTTTTTTCATGCCATGATAATCAAAACAATTTTCTAATAAAATTTTCAAATGTAATTTTTCTGTTTTGCCTTTTATTAATTCAATAAAACCAATATTAAACTCATTTTGGCTTTGGGCATACTGGTCGAATTTATTCATTGCTTCACCTATATATGAGTCCATGGGATTACTAGTAGTTTTAGGATTTCTCGCACTATTTTTTTTACGATCATTTACTAGAATTGCAGTCTTGGTCAACAAATTCACAGGAGTCTTACCATCTTTATATATACCTGACACCCAATACATAGTATCGTTTACAAACTTTCCTTTTAAATAATCTTTAATACAATTTAATGCAAATACCTTATCTATTTTTATTCCCTTTTGTATAATTAAATCAAACTGTTGATTTATTTCATCTATTGATACAAACCATCTTAATACTGCATCTGTGAATTGAAATTCTTTAAGTCTAATTATAAGTTCTTCATTCCGAAAAAGTATTAAGGATTCATAAAAAGGCCATATAAAAAGTACTAATACAGCTCTTTCGTTTGACTGTTTGCCTTTTTCTTCATTAGAAAGTATTTTTTCAATTATCTCTTGTGCTTTCATCCTCTTTTCATCCGAAAGCAAATGTTGCATTGCCTTTTCTGCTTTCGATTTTTCTTTTTCCACCAAAGCGATATATTCAATATCTTTCATTCGGATAAATTCATCTAACAGTTCCATAGTAAAGATTTTTCTAAATATAAATCAAATTTCCTTTTTGCTTCTAATAGCCGGCTTTCTGTTACGGCATAATACGTCCCATCAATTTCGTTACTACTGCTATGGCCCATCATTCTTTTTATAACACCCATTTCATAAATATCAGCCTCTGCTAGTAATTGCCGGAAAGTATGGCGAGCTATATGAGTAGTTAATTTTATAGGAATTCCTGCCATGTTAGCAAGAATTTTCAATTGAACATTCACCTCCTTATTAGATCGCTTAGGTAGTATCCGTCTTGTTATTTCTCTTTCAATCGTGTCCTTATATTTATTCATTATTTCAACTGCTTGCTTAGGTAATATCATTTCAGTAATAATATCAGTTTTAGCCCGCTTTAAAAACAACCGAACATTCCCTTCTTTCATTTGATTTAAATCATAAATAGTAAGATTGCTGGCATCGACATATGCTAAACCGGTAAAGACTGAAAAAAGAAACATATCTCTATAGATTTGCTGTGTAGGAAAATCTGTCAGATCAAGGTCATAAATCTTCTTTATTTGGTGAATATCAAGCCGGCCTCTTTGAGCAGCCCTCGCTTTAAGTTTAACTTTCTTAAAACTATTAACCTCTAATAAATTTTCATCCACTGCCCTATCAAAGATTGTCCGAAGTCGTTTAATGTTGTCTAATGCAGAAGGTTCTTTCATGCCTATTCTTGGATAATTAGGATGAGTCCCTAACAAGTAATCCCTAAATTCATAGGCGAATGCAACATTCATATCACGCAGTTCTGCGCTTTTAGATTTACGAAAAGCCAAAAAATCCTTTAAATGCTTTAATACTTTGCGATAATTCCTTTTTGTTCCTTCAGCCATTTGAGCATTTGGAGCTATAGCGCTATTATAGTATTTATCGATATAGGCAACAATTGATAAGCTGCGTTTAAGCTCTAGACCCATTATAAGGTCTCTAATGGCCTTTACATTATAATTATTTAGGGAAGTAGCATTGTGATATCTAAAATCCTGGAATTTCTGTTCAATCTTATTTAAAAGTGCGTTAGCCTGCATTTCCCGGTCGCTAAACCGCATCATTTTATCATCCCATTTCTTCAATTCCTGCGGCAATACTTCAATATTTAGACGCATTTCTGCCTTCTTTCGGTTCAATACAACCCTTACGTACATTGGGATCTTGCCCGTTTTCTTGTTAGTTTTTTGAATGTTTGGATAGAACAAAATTGATAAGATCATTTTACTGGTTTATTAGGTGAAACAAGTTCCGACAATGGTGAAACATTTCGTGAACCAAAAACCGATGAAAATGAAATAATTCGTGGAGGAGTGAAAGAAAAACCCCTGTCACTATTGAGTTACAGGGGAATCGTGTTTTAGTGAAACATTGCTGGTGACCGCGTTAGGATTCAAACCTAAAACCTTCTCATCCGTAGTGAGACGCTCTATTCAGTTGAGCTACGCAGCCATTTTATCAGGATTACCAGATAGTAATTGCTATCCTTCCATCCAAATGGGATGCAAAAATAGAGATTTATTTTATTCATCCCAACTCTTTCCTCATTTTTGCCAATATAAATAATAATATGAAACTTCAATTCTGGTCGGTCGGTAAAGCAAATGAGGCTTATGTGAAAGAAGGTATAGAGCTGTTTACCAGGAGAATTACGAACTATTATCCCGCAGAATGGCACATTATCCCCATGCCCAAAAATGCAGGCACACTCAGCGAAACGGACCTTAAAAAGAAAGAAGGGGAAATAATATTGAATCTTATAGAAAAGGATGATTACCTCGTATTACTGGATGAAAAAGGCAAGCAGTTGAACAGTGAGGGTGTAGCAAATTTTATCCAGCTACGAGCCAACGAAAGTGCAAAAAATATCATCTTCCTGATCGGAGGCGCTTACGGTGTTAGTGATGCAGTGATGGCCAGGGCCAATTATAAATGGAGCTTATCGCCATTAGTGTTTCCACATCAATTGGTAAGGCTTATCTTAGCTGAACAGATCTACAGGGCTTGCAGCATCATACGAAATGAAAAATACCACCATCAATAAATACGAATGACGATCACTATTACACTTTGCATCATTATTGTAACTTCCCTTGTTTCTATTTTGGGTTTTAATAACCAAAAGATAATTGACAAGCTGATCTTTTATCCGCCGGCAATTACTGAAAAAAAACAATGGTACCGTTTTTTTACCTGCGGGTTGGTACATAAGGATATTCCTCATTTAGTTTTTAATATGTATGCCTTATATGTTTTCGGACAAGGGCAGGCAAAGACCGGAGCAGAATTTTGGTTCACACTTGTTTTCGGCGATAAGGGTAAATGGTTGTACCTTATTATGTATGTGCTTGCGTTAGGCGTTTGCCTTATCCCTACTTTTCAAAAACATAAAAACAACCGTTATTACAGAAGCCTTGGGGCATCAGGTGCGGTCTCAGCCATTGTGTTTGCATTTATCATCCTAAATCCTTCGGCCGGTGTAGGGTTGATATTTGTTCCCGTTTATATTCCCGGTTTTTTATTCGCGCTTGTCTATCTAATCATATCTTATTTTTTATCAAAAAGAGAAGGCAGTGCCATCAATCATTCTGCGCATATTTTCGGCGCTTTGTTCGGGATGGTTTTCGTACTTGCGGTATCACCGGTGTTTGCAGACTACTCGGTTATTCATTCTTTCATCGATTCGATAAAAGAGTTTGATTACAGAAAAACATTTAGCTACTAACCGTTAGTGTTAGTATTTGTTTTGTTGCAGGAGTTATTTTAAACCGGTCGTCGATCCTAAGGCCCACTATCCACACTATCTTTTTATCCATTTCAATTACCCATACCTGTTGTTTATCGGTTAAGGATAATTTTTGATCAGTAAAGAAACGGCTCAGCTTTTTCTTTTTCTGCATGCCTAACGGATAGAAATAATCGCCCTGTTTCCACTTGCGCAACAACAAGGGAAATTTGATCGCATCTACACTTACCTGGGCAATTGTATTACTATTTTGGATTGTATAATTTGTATTGGGGAATTTTTGTAATTCAATTCTTTTATCTGCAAACCCTACCCTGTTATCCTTCTCTTCAATTAAGATATGTTGTGCTTCGCCTGATTGATTAGGTGAAATAATGATCCAGTTGCGATTTTTAATGATCCTGTAGGTCGGTGATTGAACGTATTTCCCCGTTTCACTTTGCAATAAAGCTACCACATCCGTTGTTTGACGTGCCGTGAAACCGTAGTCTTTAATGATCTCGTACACCACCGTTTCCAGTGGTGATGTCTTTAATAATTTTAATACGGGTATCTGTATTTCGTTTCCATTGTATTCCAGTAATTTCTTTTTATGCTGATCGATGGCCTGCTCATATAATTCAGCAACACCCGAAAATCTTGTAATATTTTTAAAAATATTTTCTTTGGCACCGGGATAATTTTTTTCGATCAAAGGCAAAATATCATTTCTAAAATGATTCCTTGTGTATACATTCTCTGCATTGGTTTGATCGATAATATGTGTGAGGTCATTCTCTAATAAGAAAATTTCAAGGTCTGCTCTTTTGGCAAATAACAATGGCCGTACAATGTTATTTTGTTTAGGTAAGATGCCACGAAGTCCGCGGATGCCGGTACCTCTGAAGAATTGCATGGTTACCGTTTCGATATTATCATCTGCATGATGAGCCGTTAGGATGTATTGAAAGTTATTACCTGTTCTTATTTCTTCAAACCACTCATAACGTAAATTACGCGCTGTTTCTTCAATTGATTTTTTTTCTTGTTTGGCAATTGCATTCGTATCAAAATGTTTGATATAAAATGGTACGCTATATTTTATGGCAAGCTGCTGTACAAATTTTTCATCATGGCCACTATCTTCTCCTCGCAATTGAAAATTACAATGCGCGATGGCAAAATCGTAACCCGCCTGTTTGGTTAGTTCGCACAACACAACAGAATCTACACCTCCGCTAACGGCAATCAACAGCTTGTCTTTTGGTTGAAACAGCTGCAGTTTTTTAATATTAGTAATATATTGCTGGAGTACATTCATTTTATTCTGTTATATCTTCATAAGCGCCCTGTAATTCATTATAAGAATGGTTATCGCCCGCTTTTTTTGCAGCGGCCATTCCGTTTTCATAGGTAGTTATGGCTAAAGGTAACTCTCCTGTTCTTTCTAAAAGCTTTCCTAAATGATAATACGATCCAACATACCCCGGTTCTCTTTTTAATATCTCCATAAACAATTTTTTTGCGGCCAGGTCGTTATCTATTTTGACATACTCGAGTGCCAGGGCATGTTGCAAAAAACTATCTTCTGGAGATGCTGCTAAAAATTCTTTTAATTTATCTATTCTTTCCATTTTTAATTCTAATTCTTAATTATATTTGTCTTGGTTGCATAAACAACTTCTCACCAATAAACTTGCGATATGAAGATCCTTGTCTGTGTTAGTAAAACACCTGATACTACAGCAAAAATAGCTTTCACCGATAACAATACGAAATTCGCTTCTGACGGCGTTCAATGGATCATCAATCCATACGATGAATGGTATGCTTTGGTACGTGCCATTGAATTAAAAGAAGCGGCAGCTGATACTGTCATCCATTTGGTTACCGTTGCTACAGCTGATAGCGAGCCTATCATCCGTAAGGCATTGGCACTGGGTGGTGATGAAGCGATCCGGGTGAATGCAGACAGCCATGATAGTTTTTACATCGCTTCGCAGATTGCCGAAATCGCTAAACAAGGTGCTTACGACCTGATCTTAACCGGAAAAGAAACAATAGATTACAACGGTTCATCGATCGGTGGAATGGTGGCTGAATTATTAGACCTGCCTTATATTTCTTTGGCTACAAAAATTGATGTAACAAGCACCGATGCAACTATCAACCGTGAAATTGAAGGTGGCGAAGAAACTGATAAGGTTGCCCTACCCGTTGTCGTTAGTTGCCAGAAAGGTGTTGCTGAACAACGCATACCAAACATGAAAGGAATTATGGGTGCCAGAACAAAACCACTAAAAGTAGTTGAGCCAATTGCGGTAGAACCACTGACAACGATCACTTCATTTGACCTGCCTCCTGCCAAAGCGGGTGTTAAATTAATCAGCGCAGATACACCCGAAGAGTTAGTGAGGTTATTGCATGAAGAAGCGAAGGTTATTTAATTGTTCTATTGTTACATGTTTGAATTGTTGAAATTAAAATCAAAAAATTATGTCAGTACTTATATTTATAGATCAGGCAGATGGACAAATAAAAAAATCATCTTTAGAAGCTGCTGCTTACGGAGCTAGAGTTGCGGAACAATTAAGTACAACTGCTGAAGCTATTGTGTTAGGCAATGTGACGGATGATCTGAGCTCATTGGGAAAATACGGTATTAAAAAAGTTCATACCGTTAAAGATGCAAAGCTGAATACTTTGGATGCGCAGCTGTTTACAAAAGTTATTGCGCAAGCCGCAACAACTTCTGGCGCTACCGTTATTGTGTTATCTAATAATTTTGCCGGCAAATCAATCGCTCCCCGTTTGAGTGTACGATTAAAAGCTGGCCTGGTTTCCGGAGCCATTGCTTTACCGGATACTGCAAAAGGTTTTGTTGTAAAGAAAAGCGTATTTAGTGGTAAGGCATTTGCCAATATTGCTATTAATACTGCTGTTAAGGTCATTTCATTAAGTCCCAATTCTTATAGTTTTGCGGCAGGTTCCGGCACTGCAGAAATTGCTGATTTTGCGGCTACCGTTGATGCGCCAAAAGTACAGGTAACCGCTACCAATAAAGTAACAGGCGAAATACCATTAAGTGAAGCCGAATTAGTAGTAAGTGGCGGACGAGGATTAAAAGGGCCTGAAAACTGGGGAATCGTATTAGATCTTGCCAAAGCATTAGGTGCTGCAACAGCTTGCAGTCGTCCTGTTGCAGACGCAGACTGGCGGCCACACCATGAGCATGTAGGACAAACGGGGTTAGCCATTGCTCCTAATTTATATATTGCTATCGGTATTTCAGGAGCCATACAACATTTAGCAGGCGTGAACAGAAGTAAAGTGATCGTTGTTATTAATAAAGACCCTGAAGCACCATTTTTTAAAGCCGCAGATTACGGTATTGTGGGTGATGCTTTTGAAGTAGTACCAAAAATTACGGCAGCAGTCAAGAAATTAAAGGGAAACTAATATAGTAGCAGGTCGCAGGTAGTCAGTAGCAAGAAAGAAAATAGTAAAATATGTGCTAAAGAATTTGTCTTGATACTTGATACCAATATCTTGATACTTTATTCAAAATCCCTTAGTTTCGTAGTCATTTTATGAAGAAAATAGAACTGGAAATAGTGGCATTATCACATAGCATTACGCAAACACATTCGTATGCTGTAGTATTGGGTGAAGTAAATGGCTTGCGCCGTTTGCCCATAGTTATCGGTGGTTTTGAAGCGCAGGCAATTGCCGTAGCGCTGGAAAGAATGCAACCCAGTCGCCCACTCACACATGACCTTATGAAAAATTTTATGCTTGCTTTCAATGTCGACCTACACGAAATAGTTATCAATGACCTGCAGGAAGGTATCTTTTATAGTAAACTTGTCTGCAGCAGCGAAGCCGATACAGTTGAAATAGATTCCAGAACTTCTGATGCACTGGCATTGGCAGTACGTTTTGGCTGTCCGATTTTTACATACGATAATATATTAGACAATGCCGGTATTTTAATGGAAGACGACGGAAAGAAAAAAAGCACTACGGCACCTATAACCACAGAAACCGGCGGTAGCGATAATTTAAAATCTTTATCATTAGAAGAGTTACATACACTTTTAAACGAAGTGCTGGAACAGGAAGATTATATCAGGGCAATCGCTATCAGGGATGAGATTGCTATGAGGAAAGCTTAATTGGTGAATTGTTTAATTGTTTTACAGTTTCAATTATCAATTAACAATTAATCCATCAAACAATTAAACAATGCTCCTCTTTCCCAATTGTAAAATAAATCTCGGGCTAAATATCCTGTCTAAAAGAGAAGATAGTTTTCATGATATTGCAACAGTCTTTTACCCTGTTCCCATTACAGATGCCATTGAAATTATTTCGGCACACTCCCATTCGCAAACGATCTCTTTCACCAGTTCAGGAATACAGATCGATGGTAATACCGAAGATAATAGTTGCATCAAGGCCTACCATTTATTAAAAAAAAAATTTCCACTATTACCTGCTGTTAAAATACACCTGCATAAATCAATACCGCTGGGTGCCGGATTGGGCGGCGGTTCTGCTGATGGCGCATTTACTTTGCAATTATTGAACGATGCTTTTAAATTAAATTTATCTACCGAACAATTGATCAATTATGCAGTAGAACTCGGAAGTGATTGTCCGTTTTTTATCATCAATAAACCTTGTTTTGCAACAGGCCGTGGAGAAATATTAAAAGAAATAAAAACCAACCTTTCCGGTTATCAGATCCTTGTTGTAAATCCCGGCATCCATATCAATACCGGCTGGGCGTTTTCACAAATAACACCTATCCTGCCAAACCATTCGATCGAATGGATCATAGAGCAACCTGTTGCGGCCTGGAAAGAAAATTTAGTAAATGATTTTGAAGGGCCCGTATTTGAAAAATACCCTGTTATACAAACGATCAAAGAAAAGCTCTATCAAAACGGTGCTGTATATGCAGCCATGAGTGGCAGCGGCAGTAGCGTTTTTGGCATTTTTGAAAAAGACAAGCTTCCTGTGATTCCCTTTGCTGATAGCTATTTTGTAAAATCCGCCTCGCTATAATCCAATAATCTGTTAAGGTTTCCGGCAAATCATTTGTATTTTACAAATCGTTATATATTGCATACCCATAAATAAAGCAACATGAAGAAATTTTTCTATTTATTATTTATCGCTTTAACAGTAAGTACGGCAACATTTGCTCAAACAACTGATGCCAAAGTATTACCAAAAAACTGGCACCAGCTTGACAAAGCCACTTCAGGCTATTATGGTATTAGTTTAGATAAAGCGTATGCCTTTGTAAAATCTAAAAAACTAAAAAGCAAAACTGTTCTGGTAGCAGTGATAGATAGTGGTGTTGATACAACCCAGGAAGATATAAAACCCATCTTATGGGTGAACCCAAAAGAAATTCCGAATAATGGCATTGATGATGATAAGGACGGACATATAGACGATATACATGGCTGGAATTTTATTGGTGGCAAAGATGGGCGCAATCTAAAATCAGATAGCTATGAAGCAGCACGCGTGTACTATAGTTTAAAACCCAGATTTGCAACTATCCCTGATGATTCAGTAATGGTAAATTCAGCAGATTCTATACAATTCGTAACTTATAAAAAAGCAAGAGATAAAGTGGAAGGTGGTATTGATGTAGAAACAATCATATACATACAGGCTGCTTTACCGGTTTTTAAAAAAGGAGATTCCGTTATTACCAAAGAGCTTGGAAAAGATGAGTATACAGCTAAGGATCTTGAAAAATACTATCCTGAAGATAAGAATGCTAAAAAAACAAAGTTTGCTTTGCAAAGTATTAGCAAAGAGAATAATACCGATGACATAAGCAATAAAGATATTATTGACGAAATGGAAAATGAGCTAGCTAAAGCCAGCGCTGCATCTACCGCTCCCGAACCTTTCAGAAAAGAAATTGTACAGGATGATGAAACAAATATCAATGACCGTGATTATGGCAACAATGATATAATGGCCAGCACGCCTTTTCATGGTACACATTGCTCAGGAATTATTGGTGCTGCAAGAGACAATGGCAAAGGCATTGATGGCATTGCAGATAATGTACGCATCATGATGGTACGTGCAGTACCTGACGGTGATGAACACGATAAGGATATTGCCAATGCGATCCGTTATGCAGTTGATAATGGTGCACAGATCATCAGCATGAGTTTTGGTAAAGATTTTTCTCCGCAAAAACAATGGGTCGATGATGCAGTGAGGTACGCAGAAAGCAAAAATGTATTGTTGATACATGCTGCGGGTAATGATGCAAAAGATATCGACTCAACAGATAATTTTCCTAACCCCAATTTTATTGATGGCAAAGGAAGAGCAACGAATTGGATAACAGTTGGTGCGAGTGGTGATCCGCTGAACGGTGGTATCACAGCAAGTTTCAGCAACTATGGTAAAAAAGAAGTAGACATTTTCGCACCGGGTGTACAAATTTATTCTACTATACCAGGGCCCGGTGGCAACAATTATGGCAACGCTTCCGGAACCAGCATGGCTACACCTGTAGTAGCAGGTACAGCCGCATTTTTGTTGGAATATTTTCCTACATTGACTGCACAACAATTAAAATTCATACTTGAAAAATCTGCGCAAAATCCAGGTGTTGATGTAAAAATGCCCGGATCAGATGAAACGGTAAACATGAGTGAGTTGTGTACTTCAGGCGGGATCGTAAATGCCTATGCAGCTGCTAAATTAGCGGCTACTATAAAAGGCAAGAAGAAGAAAAAATAATAAATAATTTCATTCTATAATTACCAAGCGCGAAGAGAATTTTTTCTTCGCGCTTGGTAGTTTTTCAATTGATAAAAATAAAAAATTTGGACAATTGAAGAATAGAACCGTAGCTTCGCAAAACAAAACGCTCTTTTAATCGTCTGAATTTCCGGGGTGCTTCTACTTGTAGAGGCTGAGATCATACCCGTTAAACCTGCTCAGGATAATGCCTGCGAAGGGAGTACTATTTTTACATCGGAGAATTCTCTTCCGGATGTTCAGCAAAATATTTTATTGGAATGAAGAAAATAATCATGAGTGCATTGTTATGTACTGTAAGCAGCCTGTTATTGGCACAACAAAAGAAATTAACTGATACGGCCTATTTACAACCGGTAGAAGTCTCTTCTGTAAAAGCTACTGAGCTGGCGCCGTTTGCTAAAACGAACCTTACCGCAAATGATATCAGTAAAACAAATATTGGTCAGGATATCCCCTACTTATTAGACCAAACGCCTTCTGTTGTTGTAAACTCAGATGCAGGAACTGGCATTGGCTATACGGGCATACATATTCGTGGATCAGATGAAACACGCATCAATGTTTCTTTAAATGGTATTCCGTTGAATGATGCAGAAGATGGAAATACATACTGGGTAAACATTCCTGATATGGCTTCATCGCTTAGCTCTATACAAATACAACGCGGGGTTGGTACATCTGCCAACGGCACAAGCGCCTTCGGTGCATCGATCGATCTAACAACAAATGAATTTAATAAAGACGCTTACGGAGATATCAACAATAGCTACGGCTCTTTCAATAGCTGGAAAAATACAGTGAAAGCAGGCAGTGGTTTGATAGATGGACATTTTACTATCGACGCAAGATTGAGCCAGATAACGAGTGATGGCTATATCGACAGGGCCACTAGCAATTTAAAATCTTTTGCTTTATCCGCCGCTTATATTACGGGGAAATCATCTTTCCGTTTTAATATCATTTCAGGAAAAGAAAAAACTTACCAGGCATGGGATGGTGTACCGCAAGATTCATTGACAACCAACCGCACTTACAATGACCTGGGTACTGAAAAGCCCGGTACGCCATACAATAATCAAACAGATAATTACCAGCAGGATAATTATCAATTGTTTTTCAATCATACAGTCAATACACATTGGAATTTTAGTACTGCCGTCTTTATGACTTACGGCAGAGGTTATTACCAGGAATACAAAGGCAATGCTGCAGAAGCCGCAGCCGGTGATAGCTCTGAGACTTCATATGCATATTATGGATTGCCCAATCCTGTTTATGGAACAGATACCATCACAAACTCTGATATGATAAGGCAGCTTTGGTTAGACAATCACTATTACGGACAGATCGCTTCTGCACAATACAACGGTAAAAAAGATGTGATCACAATTGGTGGCAATTGGTCGAGATATGAAGGAACACATTTTGGAAATGTGCTTTGGGCGCAGAGTGGCGGCATTCCTAACGATGATTATCAATATTATAATCATCCTGTTTTAAAAACAGAAGAAAACATTTATGCAAAATGGCAACATACGATATCAAAGAACTGGACAACTTTTGTTGATCTGCAATACCGCAATGTATACCATCGCATCAATGGATTTGAAGCCGTATCGGTAACTGATCCTTCAGATACTTTAACTGTTGCAAGAACATTCAATTTTGTAAACCCTAAAGCAGGTATTACCTATTCAAAAAATGGTTGGCAGGTATACGCCAGTTATGCGAGAGGAAATAAGGAACCAAACTATTCTGATTTTCAGGCCAATCCTATCAATCAACCAAAAGCAGAACACTTAAATGATTTTGAATTGGGTGTTGAAAGAAATAAAAATACCTACACCTGGGGTGCCAATGTATATTATATGCAATATATCGATCAGCTAATTCTTACGGGACAAATAAATAGTGTGGGCGCGTATACAAGAATAAATGTACCGAATAGTTACAGGCTGGGAATTGAATTGCAAGGAACTGAAAAATTTTCGAAACGGCTAAGCATTGCTGCCAACGCTACTTTCAGCATAAATAAAATACAGTCTTTTGTTGAATCGATAGATGATTATGATTCAACTGCCCAAAAACAGATTGATCACACCAATACCAATATCTCTTTTTCACCTGCCGTGATCATTGGCGGCAGCGTAAATTTTATACCTGTAAAACATAGTATGATAAGCCTGATCAGCAAATATGTTGGCAGACAATATATGGACAACACCTCGGACCTTGACAGAAGCATCGCAGATTATTTTACAGAAAGCGCGAGGTTGACTTATAGCCTGCGGAACAAAGTAGCCAAAGAGATTGATATTATGCTACAGGTAAATAATCTGTTCAGTACTAAATACAATACTAACGGGTATACGTATACGTACATACAAGGCGCCCAATCTTATACTGCCAATAGTTATTTTCCGATGGCGCTTATCAATTATATGTTAGGCATTAATATTCACTTTTAAATGATCGTACCTTATGAAATAAAATAACCCTCAGTTTTTGATTGAGGGTTATTTATTATAAAAGAGATAAGATAGTTATACGTTGAACTTTTCTCTCCAGCCCAGCATACCGCCTTCTAAATTTTTTATATTAGTAAAGCCAACAGACTCTAAAATCATGCAGGCATTGCCACTGCGCTTGCCACTGCGACAGTAGCAGATTATTTCTTTGTCTTTCCAATCTTCGATATCCTCAATTTGCAAGGCTTGTATTTTGCCCACCGGCTCTAACAGGCCGCCGATATTGAACTCTGCATTTTCATCAGGTTCGCGTACATCTAACAGGTTAAGCTTTTCACCTGCATCCATTCTTTGTTTTACTTCTTCTGCCGTTATTGTTTTCATTATTTTATAATTAATGTGTTGTTGTTGAATCGATCACATCTCCCGGATCTTTTGACAGCCAAACGTCCATAAACATTCCTGGTTTTATATACACCAACTTGTGTTGTGCATCAAAATGTAGTGGGCTTTGTTTTATGACATAGGCATCTGCTGTATCTCTTACACCCGGCTCAAGGGCAGCTGCTATTGATATGCCCATTGAATCTAACAGCTCTTTCGCATCTCTGTATGTCATTCCTTTCAAATCAGGTACTACTAAATTATCTTCTTGCAATCCCGCCGCAACTACTAAGGTAACTTTACTTCCCCATTGCAACTGAGCACCGGGCGCTATTCGTTTTCCATTATATATTTGCTCCATTACAGAGCCTTTCATAAAATCAGGTTTGAAAATAGTATCGCCTACTTGTAAATGAGCTTTCTTAAGCACGTCTAATGCGAAATATAAATTCTTATTCAAAAGATCAGGCATTGATATCTGTGGTGGTATCATTCTGTTTGTTGTCAGATAAATGGTACGATTTACTTTCACAGTAGCATCGGCATCCGGTAATTGTTTTATAACAACACCTTTCGGCAATGTATCGGTATAAATCGAATCTTCTATCACTACATCAAACCCCTTATCGGTTAATTCCTGCACTACTGAATCAGCTTGTCTGCCTACTACCGCCGGTACTGTTAAATGCTCGCCATGTTTTGTTATCCTGCTCAGCATTTGCAATGCACCAAAAATGATCAAAAAAGCAAGTATCACCGCAGCTAACAGGTTAGCCCAAAACGACTGGAAGAATTTAAATTTTTTAGCCACTTTAATAATTGTTAATGGTTAATGATAAATGGTTAATTAATAAAGCATTCTTCTATCAATGCACTGTAAAAATCCTTTAATGTCCAACCCATTGCCTTTACTTGTTGTGGTACAATACTGGCTTCGCTTTGTCCGGGTACTGTATTTATTTCGAGCATATATGGTTTGTTATTCCCTTCATTCAAAATAAAATCTATCCGCACTACGCCGTTGCAATTAAATACAGTGTATGCTTTTTTTGCTGCGGATTGAATGCTGTCGGTGGTTGCTACATCTATTTTTGCAGGCGTGATCTCTTCGCTGGCACCTTCATACTTCGCTTCAAAATCAAAAAATTCTTTTTTAGAAATTACCTCGGTGATCGGCAAAGCAATTACTTCTCCTTTCGATTTAAAAACACCAATAGTAAATTCTCTTCCTTTGATAAATTCTTCTACCAATACTTGCTCATCTTCTTTAAAAGCCTTTTCCAATGCAGCTTGCAGCTCTTCGGCTTTGTTTACTTTACTCATGCCGATGCTACTACCGCCGTTATTGGGTTTTACAAATACAGGAAGTTTGAGCTCTTTTAAAATATCCGCCGGCGTCATTTTTATTTTCTTAAACAAGTGTATCGACCTCGCCACATCAATTCCTGCAAAGGCTGCTACGGCAACAGTATAACGTTTATTAAAAGTTAAAGCAGATGTTGCTGCGTTGCAGGATGTATAAGGAATATTAAGGCAATCAAAGTAGCCCTGTAGTTTTCCATCTTCACCCGGTGTGCCATGCAAGCCAACCAATACGGCATCAAAAATTATCTTATTTCCTTTGATCGTTATGGAAAAATCATTTTTATCAACTGTGATCTTTTCATCGGTAGCGCCCATGTAAAACCAGCCTTTGGGATTAATATCAATTTTATAACAATCCCATTTGTCTTTATCTACATTGTTTTCAATCGTTATGGCACTTTTATAGGAGATAACAGCTTCGCCAGAATAGCCACCGGTGATCAACGCAATTTTTTTCTTCATTGGTATTGTGAAGGGTTATTTTATTATGCAAAGAAACGAAAATTTAATGAGTTGGAATGAGTGAGGGTTTATAGTTGAGTGGTTTAGATGAATTCGGGTCAAGTCTTATACCAAACTCTAAACCCTCAACACTAAACTATTTTCCCACTCCCTCGTTACCGCTATCCATTATAAAGCGCCATTCGCCGTCACGTTGTTTTTTCCATACGCTAACATACGTTCCCTGCACTGTTTTATTCTTTCGTTTTAGTTTGATAGTATATATGCCATATGTATAGCCTAATTCACCAGATTGGGCAATGGTACCCCCTTTCGGTTCCCAGGTCATTGTAACTGTAGAGTCATCATTCTGACTGATAAAATCCATTGCATCAGCTCCTACGATAGGATATTGATTGGGCCTCAGTAAAACACCATCGCTATCTATGTATTTTATGAAAGCATTCTTTACACCTTCCTCTTCACTCATTTTTGAAAAGGCTCTGTCTGTATTCAACAAATCGGCTTGTGGATCGATCGCCTGCAGCGGCCTTTTATTAATACAGGCCCCCAGTAAAAACGGAACAATAAACAATAATAAAATTTTCTTCATATTTCTTTCAATTATTACTAAGATAAACATTACCAAAATAAAAAAGCGAAAGTATTTTACAATACTTCCGCCAATAAATATCACAGGAAATGTAACCTGTAGCTACCTTACGCTTTAATTATCGTACAAATTAGATGTGTAACTTCTCTTTTTTAGCCAATAACTGATCTACCGTTTCCTGGTACATTTCATCCGGTACGCAACAATCTACCGGACAAACTGCCGCACATTGTGGTTCTTCATGAAAACCCTGGCATTCTGTGCACTTATTGGTAACAATGTAATAAGTGTCAACACTTCCCGGCGCATTGCGTTGGCTGGCATCGATCGTTGAGCCATCCAACAAGGTGAAACTTCCTTTTACTGATGTACCATCGGCGATGGCCCATTCAACGCCACCTTCATAAATAGCGTTATTCGGACACTCAGGTTCACAAGCTCCACAATTGATACATTCGTCAGTTATTTTAATAGCCATGTTGTAAATTCAGATTTAGATTAAAAATTAAAGTATTATTAAAATACTTTTACAGCTCAAAAGTAATAATTACCGAATGAAATTACAAAAACGAATTGATTTATTAGTACAATTGGGCGATTATATAAAGCAAAATGGTGAAGAATGGCAGACAATCAAACATACTGCCAGCATACAAAATGGCTGGTTTACTCCCGAATTTATTGATATAGCGGCCAATAATATTGTTGAACAATTTTTACAGAAAGATAAACTGAATGCATGGGCCGCCCATTATCACCTGGATGATAATATTACCGCAAAGAACGTAGGCATTGTAATGGCAGGCAATATTCCACTGGTAGGCTTTCATGATTTTTTATGCGTATTTATTTGCGGACACAAACAGACCATAAAACTATCAAGTAAAGATGCTGTGCTGTTGAAACATCTTGTACAAAAAATGTATAGCTGGGATGAGAAATTAGATGACCATATTTCATTTGCAGAAATGCTAAAAGGTTGCGATGCCTATATTGCGACAGGCAGCAATAATACGGCGCGTTATTTTGATTATTATTTTGCTAAATACCCAAGCATTATCCGTCATAACCGGACCGCAGTAGCGGTTATAAAGGGAAATGAAACCAAAGAAGATCTGGAAAAATTATCGGATGATATCCATATTTATTTTGGATTAGGATGCAGGAACGTTACTAAAATTTTTGTTCCTGAAGGATATGATTTTGTTCCGTTGCTTGGCGCTTTTCACCAATACAAATATTTTGCAGACCATCATAAATATAAAAATAATTACGATTATAATCTTACCATACAATTAATGAACAATCGTTTTTACATGACAAACGATAGTACGTTATTGGTAGAAAGTAAGGATATCTTTTCGCCGATCAGTCAGTTGAATTATAGCTTTTATACAGAGCTGGAACCATTAGTGGACTCATTCAAAACCAATACTGAAATTCAATGTATCGCCGGCATACAAATTCCATTTGGACAAGCGCAATATCCAACACTGACCGACTATGCGGATGGGCGGGATACTGTTGAATTTTTGTTAACTTTATAATGAAACCTCCCATTATCGACTAATAAATTGTTAAAGATCAGGTACAACAATTTACTATTTAAAATGACATCGTTATTTTGTATCGAATATATAATTCGTAAAAATAAAAACATACAAAAATGAAACTTAAAGAAGTAGCATTTACTATCGCAATTAGTGCTGTAACTGCCGCAAGTGTCATGTGGGGTTACAACAAATACACAACAAACAATAATACTTACGGCGGACAAATACAGGGAGTTGTCCCCTCAAACTACCGTTATGCGGGTTTATCCAGCAATACTTCTTCCCCTACCGGCGCTGTTGATTTTACAGAAGCTGCTGAAGATGCCTTACCAACCGTAGTGCACATCAAAACAAAAACAAATGCCAAACAGGTAAGTAATAGTTTGCCACAAATGCAGAGCCCTTTTGGGGACCTGTTCAATGATGATATGTTGAAGCAGTTCTTCGGCCAGCAAAATGGCGTTATCCCGGAACAAAGAGCTTCAGGTTCAGGCGTTATCATTAGTGCAGACGGATACATCGTTACCAACAATCATGTGGTAGCCGATGCAGATGAAGTAACCGTAACATTAAGTAATAAAAAAACATACACGGCAAAAGTGGTCGCCAAAGACATGTCATATGACCTTGCTGTCATTAAAATTGATGCAAGCAATTTGCCATTCCTGTTATATGGCAATTCAGACGAAACAAAAATTGGCCAGTGGGTTTTAGCGATCGGCTATCCGTTAAATTTACAAACCACCGTTACAGCAGGTATCATCAGTGCTAAAGGAAGAAGCCTGGGTTTAAATAAAGGAACAAGAACAAGTTCTCCTGTTGAATCATTCATACAAACAGATGCAGCAGTGAACCAGGGAAATAGCGGCGGTGCATTAATTAATACAAGCGGACAATTGATCGGCATCAACTCCGCCATTGCTTCTCCTACCGGTTTTTATTCAGGTTATTCGTATGCTATACCTGTTAATATCGTTAAGAAAGTAGTAGATGACCTGATCAAATACGGCACTGTACAAAGGGCATTTTTAGGTGTTGCGTATGCGCCCGATGACCTGACTGATGATGTAAAATTAAAAGAAGGCATCAAAGATGGCGATGGCATTTTCGTTACAGATGTTTCTAAAGATGGTGCAGCGGAAGCTGCTGGAATTAAAAAAGGAGATTTTATTACCAAAGTGAACGGCGTGCCTGTTAACTCAAGCTCAGAGCTGGTAGAACAAATTTCCCGTTTTAAGCCTGCTGATAAAATAAATATCTCCTATGAAAGAGACGGCAATGAAAAAACGGTAGATGTTACCTTAAAGAATAATGCCGGCAATTACGATGTTGTAAAGGAAGATAATTCAGCTATCTCAAAACTAGGTGCCGACCTCGCTACACTCGATCCTAAAAAAGCGAAAGAATACGGCGTTCCGGGCGGTGTAATTGTAAAGAAAATAAACGCCGGTGCATTGAGTGATCAGACAAGAATGAGAGACGGTTTTATCATTATAAAAGTGAATGACAAGGACGTGAAAAGTGTTGATGATATCAAGAAAATAGCCGGCGATCAAAAAGCAATCACCATCAGCGGATTCTATCCGGGATATAATGGCGTATACGACTACCCGTTGTCTTTAGAAGATCAATAAAATCACACCATAACATGATTAAAAAGCCATCTTAATTGATGGCTTTTTAATAAATATTTTTTTAATGGCGGTAATAACCATCATGATGATGGTGATATCCATCATGATACCTGCCCCAGTAACAACTGCTCAAAGTTGTAGTTCCCACTACAATGGCCAATATCAGCGCTAAATACTTGTTTTTCATATACTAATTTTTAAATTGTACAATATATATGTTCATTCAGGTATTAGAGTCAAAAATGCTGCCATAGTTTAAAAAGAGGTTGCTAATGGTCTGTTAACACAAAGTATAAGGCTTTATTTTTTCTCATAAATAAGATAGCCCCAGGGATGAAGCTCATAAAATTTGTTAGAAGAAAAATCATATTCCGTATGACTGAACACGTTCGTAAATTTGCCCGTTAAATGATCATCGGTCACTTCTGTCCAAAAATATTCATTACTTAGGTTTAGTATCACCAATACCTCTTTGTCACCGTTCTTTCTTATAAATGCCATTACCTGCGATGCCCTGTCGGTTTGAAGATTGATAGTGATGGCATCGGGATCCGCAGTTCGTAAGGCCGGATTATTTTTATGAAGCAATAATAAAGTTTTGTAAAAATCATGCAGCTGATATTGTCCGTTCCATTCGATTACATCCTTATCAAAAAAAGCCAGTTTTTTAAGGTTAGGCAATTCCTGACCGCTATACAACATCGGTATGCCGTTCCAGGTACAACTGAATACAGCAAGCACGTGGGCGGCATCACCAAATTTATCATATTCTGTTCCTGTATGGCTGTTTTCGTCGTGGTTGCTGGTATAATAAACCCTGTATGCAGAAGATGGGAAATTATCCTTGTATTTATTTAATACGTACCAAAGTCCGCCCATATCAGTTGAACACTTGCAATAATCTTCTGTTTTGTGCATCCATTCCCAGGTGTAGCTTGCATCAAAAACAAAATGATACGCAATATCTTCTGTTTCTGCGAGCCAGAATAACTGGCTCTTTACTTTATCCAATACCGTTCTCGCTTCTTCCCAAAAACTCAGCGGCACAAGATGCGCCATATCGCAACGGAAGCCATCGATATTACAATTGATAATCCAGAATTGCATCGCCGCGATCATCGCTTTACGAAGATCCAGGCTATCATAATTGATCTTGCTTACATCTTCCCAGTCGTAAGGATGCAGCACATTACCATCATTATCTCTCACAAAAAAACCGGGATGTTTTTCTATCCATACATTATCATTGCCCGAATGATTGCCTACCCAATCAATAATTACTTTCAATCCATAACTATGGGCCTGTGCTACCAAAAGTTTAAAATCTTCTACTGTACCAAATTCACTATTGGTATCGGTATAATCTTTTACTGCATAATAACTTCCTAACGTACCTTTTCTACCCAATTCACTAATGGGATGGATTGGCATGAACCATAAAGTTTCAACACCCATCTCTGCCAGTCTTGGTAATTCTCTTGCAAACGCATTGAATGTTCCTTCAACGGTATATTGACGAAGATTGACCTCATAAATATTAGTAGTATGTGTCCAGTCTGCAGGTGTGAATATTGCCATTGATAAAGACTTATTTTTTATAGATCGTGTTAGAAATGGTGATTTTCAAAAGGCAACGCAGGTGTTATTATCCAAAAGTAAGCAGTGTAATTGAAAAATGCTAAAACATTTTATACGCTGTAACATTGTACCTTTGCAGTTGTTATCTATTACAATGAAGCAGTTTAATGTCCCCATAATTTATCGTAGTCCGCTGATCGTTGCCATCAAAAACAACCGTAAGCAGCAGGATAAAATGAAGAAAGATTTCAGTCCTACCCTGCTAGATTTCGGGCCTGTGCAAATTTATCTTGCCAGGCATTTTGGATTTTGTTACGGCGTAGAAAATGCCATAGATATTGCTTTCAGGACCATTGAAGAAAATCCGGACAAACGTATTTTTTTGTTAAGTGAAATGATACACAATCCCCAGGTAAATGCGGACCTTCAGCAAAGAGGCGTACAATTTTTACAGGATACTTACGGCAAACAATTGGTTCCTTTCGATGCATTGACAAAAGATGATGTGGTTATTATACCCGCCTTTGGAACTACGATCGCCATTGAAGAAAAATTAAATGCTATTGGCATACCAACAGAAAAATATAATACTACCTGCCCTTTTGTAGAAAAAGTTTGGAACCGCAGTGAGCAGATTGCTAAAAAAGAATACACGGTAATTGTGCACGGCAAACCAACGCATGAAGAAACAAGGGCCACTTTTTCTCATGCTGCTATCAATACGCCAACGGTTGTTGTAAACGACATGCAGGATGCTATCAAATTAAGCCAATACATAACCGGTGAAAAAAATGCCGCTACTTTTTACGAAGATTTTAGCGGCAGGTTCTCCGAAGGTTTTGATGCTGGCAAACATTTGCAACGCATTGGCGTGGTAAACCAAACGACCATGCTGGCAAGCGATACACAAGGCATTGCTGATTTTTTAAAACAGGTAATGATAAACAAATTTAACCTGGATGACAGCACGATCGAAGAACGCTTTGCAGACACAAGAGATACCTTGTGTTATGCAACCAATGATAACCAAACGGCAGTATATGGATTATTACAAACACCGGCAGATATTGCCATAGTTGTTGGTGGCTACAACAGCAGCAACACTTCTCACCTGGTAGAATTATGCGAAGAAAAGCTGCCTACTTATTTTATTAATGCTGAAGAAAAAATAATCTCTTCCGACGAAATAATACATTATAATTTTCATACTAAACAAGAGGTCGTTTCAACCGGTTTTTTACCTGCCTCCAACCCGGTGAGAATATTACTGACCAGTGGCGCCAGTTGTCCGGATGCTTTGGCAGAAGGTGTCATCACCAAACTCGCTTCTTTTTTTAAGACGGAACATACACTGGAAGATCTACTGAAAACATTTGCATAACCGGCACATTTAACAAGAACGGTGAATGTTTTGGGAATTAATGAACTTGAGTATATTTGCAGCCACAAGTTACCGCGGCCACATTCGCTGCAGTTAAAAATTGACCATCTAATGAATACAGATAAATTAAAAAAAATTGTACCCGATTTCGTAATTCTATCTCTGAAAAAAACAGGTTTTCTTTTTCATAAAATAACAGAAAAATATTTCAGTCATGGCGCTATCAATAAATATGACTATGAGACCGCAATAGTTATAAAAAAAACGCTGACAAAAAAATCAAATTGGATAGATATTGGCGCACACAAAGGGCATATTCTAAGAGAATTACTTAAAGTTGCACCTCAAGGCAATAGTTTTGCTTTTGAACCTATTCCTAATTTATATAAAAGATTACAAGCGAAATATGGCAATAAAATAAAAGTATATGACATTGCTTTGTCAGATCAAAAAGGTGAAAAGACGTTTACCTATTTTATAGACAGGCCCGCTTTTAGCGGATTTAAAAAACGTACAGCCGACGATGCGTATGTAACAGATATATTGACAGTAAAAGTAGATACATTAGACAATGTTGTTGACTCTTCTATCACTATTGATCTTATTAAACTGGATGTTGAAGGTGCGGAAATGGAAGTTTTAAAAGGTGCAGAAAGAATTTTAAAAAACAGCAAGCCTATTGTATTATTTGAATTTGGACTTGGCGGCACGGATATATATGAAACAACTCCTGAAATGATGTTTGATTATCTAACAGGCTGTGGGCTGGTAGTATCAACGTTAGACTATTTTTTAAAGCACAAACAACATTTTAACAGAGCAGAATTTTTGGGGCAATACACAAAGGGGTATAATTACTTTTTTATGGCCTACGATCAAAATAAGAAATACTTTTAGCGAGGATCTATTTAACCTTCTTTATTGATAAAGAAATCGATCTCTTCCGTAAGATCAATATACGCGTGTTCTTCCTGTATCTTTTTCACTTTATCTAAATTGGTTTGGAGGAATTTTTTATGCTGCGCAGAAGCCGGATTAAATGGTTTATGGCTTTTTGCCGCATTGATAATATTGATCTCTTTCATTAGTTGTTGTGCTCTTTCATCGATACAGGTTGTTATGAATTTTTCCCATACATAATTGGTTGCAGCATAATTAGGATGTACCATGTCTTCAGCATAAAAACGATAATCGCGCAGGTCATCGATCACCAGCTCATATGCCGGAAAGTAAAATGTTTTTTCATGTTCACTTATCAATTGGTGCACAGCCTGTATCAATGCCGCCTTACTCCTATTGTTCTCTACAAAGCCATCACGTAAATGCCGCACCGGACTAATGGTGAAAATTATTTTTATGTTTGGATTGAATATAAATAATTTTTCCAGCGCAGCATCTAACATCTCCTTGATCTCAATAGCGTTTAATAATTTCTTGTTGAACTTATCCGTAGGCACTTTGTGACAATTGGCTACTATTTCATTATTTTCTAATTCATACACAAATCCCGATCCCAGGGTGATCATTACCCAATTGGCAATTTTTAGAAAATGATGTGCCTGTTGCTGAGATTCATTGATAACAGCCAGGCATTCATTTTTATCAGGATTTGAAAAACGACTATGGTGTTGCCAGCTGTTCCAACTTTCGTTTTGATAGAACAGGTCGTTTTCTGTGTATTGTTTATTTTCTATGTAAGAAAGTAATGAGGTAGCAATGCTAACAGGATTAAACAATATCCCATTCGGATTTGCCTGCACGGAAAATTTAAGCTGTTGTAATTTGTTGCCAATATTTTCTGTAAAGCAGGATCCTATCAACAATAATTTTTGATGGTGCTCAATTTTTACTGCAAACGGTTTTGGATCGAAGTTTAGGTGGAAATCCATTGGGCGAAGTTAAAAGTTAAAAGTCAAAAGCAAAAAGATGGCTTTGGCTTTTCTCTTTGAGTTATATAAAGATCTCTGAAGCCATTCTACTGCATTCCTTCAAAGCATTCATATCTAAATTATGCAACAGGCCATGCTCCTGGAAATACGGTATCATCAATTCTGTATCCATATTGCCTATTAACTCATTGTCTGCCATCGGGCAGCCACCAATACCTTTTAATGCACCATCAAAACGTTTGCAACCTGCGTGTATAGCAGCATCCAACTTTTGCTTGCGGTTGGCTGAAGTAGAATGAAGATGTACACCTATTTCCGTATTCGGATAATAAGGGATCAAAGTAGATAATATGGATGATACCTGGTGAGGCGTTGCCAAACCAACCGTATCCGCTATCGATATGACCTCAATATCCATCTCTATCATTTGCTCTACCCATTCCACCACAATTTCTTCATTGTACAGATCACCATAAGGATTTCCAAATCCCATGGATATATAAACAACCAACTGTTTTTGATTTTTGATACACAGGTTTTGTATCTCTTCCACTGTTTGTAAAGACTGTTCTATTGTACTGTTGGTATTTCTTTGCTGAAATGTTGGCGAAATAGAAAAAGGAAATCCAAGGCAATTTATTTCATCGTACACAACCGCTTCCTCCGCTCCGCGATAATTAGCAACGATGGCTAACAACTTGGTTTTGGAATTTGCTTTTTGTATTTTGGCTATTACTTCTTTCGTATCTGCCATTTGGGGAATGACTTTTGGAGACACAAAACTTCCAAAATCGATCGTGTCAAATCCAACTTTCAGCAATGCATTTATATAGGCTACTTTTTTTTCTGTAGGTATAAAATCTTTCCATCCCTGCATCGCATCACGTGGACATTCAATTAATTTGATCGTATTATATGGCGCTTCAGTATTTTTCATGCCAACCAATATTTTTTGGTTTTAACTTTTGACTTTTTATTTATTACCTACTGTAATTTATCGATAAAAAAAACGGCAGCACAATTTATTTGTACTGCCGTTTTTCCATTCAGGAATTTATTAATTCAATGCTTTTATTTTAGCAGTATACGCCGCTTGTTTAGCAGCATCTTTTTTTGCTTCGTAGATATTTTCCAGGATCAGCAAACTCGCTTTATAATTTTCTTTTTCCGCCGCTTTTAGTGATGGTAATCCACCATAAAAATTAGCTGCGATTTCAGCATATGGAATACATTCGTTCATATCAGCAAGCGCGCCGTCATTTAATGCCTTTCTTTTTTTGATGCTTTCAGGGCTACCACCTTTGACAGCTGCAGCTGCATCACTTTTATCGAAAGAGCTGTTGTACAGATACCTCGCCATCATTAAATTATCTTCCGGTGTAGATTTAATAGCGATCGTCTTTTTTAACTGATCGTACACACGTGGCTTGTATGATTCTACCCTGATCGATGAATCCGGATTGGCGTATACATAGTTATATAATTCAACGCCATAATCATATGAAAGATCATAATTGCTTGGATCTTTTTGCAGCATATCATCATACTTTTTAAACAGCTGGTCTTTAGAAAGCCCTTCCAATGATTTGTCTGACTCTACCCCTTTAAAATAAGAATCATCCGGATATAGTTTTTCCGCCTGCGCTAGCGTTTTATTATAGGCCGCATCATTTTTAGTTGACTTATAATAATATACCAGGTATTGATATACTCCATCATATATAGCACCCGACACATTTGCATTCACTAATTTCTGATAATAAAAAACCGCTAAGCTATCGTTTTTATCAGCCTGCTCAGCAAGGCCGGCATTTAATACAACAGGCGTATCCAATATAGGAACTTTTGCAATTTCTTTATCCCTCATGTAATCACCAATCGTTAAGGTATTCTTGAAATTATTAAACGCCTCTGTGTATTTTTTATCGTTATATGCATCTACGCCAGCCTGGTAAGATCCATTATAGAGATCAATAAAAGTGCGGTTCTGATCCAACAACAAAAGTGTATTTTTCTTATCAAGGTCCTTACATTTTTTCAACGCTTCAAAAGCTTGCAGCTTACAATCCGGACAATCACTTTTCAATTCAGGATCTTTACTATACTTGTTATAAATTACTGCTTTATAGAAATAGCCATTCGCATCTTTAGCATTTTTAGGATTGCTTAAATATTTATCTACAGCATCTTTTGCCTGGGCAGGATCCCAATCGGCTCCGTTCATCATTCCTTTTACTTCATCTATCGTTTGCGCAAAAGTTAACGTGCTTGCCAACACTAAACATAACAAGACAATTATTTTCTTCATTTCAAGTAAATTTTATCGTTAAAGGTATTAGTTTGTGGGTGATTTTAGTCAAAAACAAGCTAAAAAATTCATAAATCGTGTCGCAAATATATATTTAAAGTACCAAATTTTAAATCTTAAATGGTTTGGTACATTTGTGTAATAAACAGGCGCCAAAATCTTGATCTCACAAAATACCATACAGCAGATCCTCAGCCGTATCGATATTATCGATATAGTGAGCACATTTGTAAAATTGAAGAAAAGAGGCGCTAATTATATAGGAAACTGCCCTTTTCATAACGAAAAATCGCCCTCTTTTACCGTTTCCCCGGTAAAGGAAATATATAAATGCTTTGGTTGTGGCCGCAGCGGTAACAGTATCGGCTTTTTAATGGAGCATGAAAAATACAGTTATGTTGAAGCCTTACGCTGGCTGGCGCAAAAATACAATGTTGAGATAGAAGAAACAGAAACAACACCCGAACAAAAACTTCACCAGCAAGCGGCCGACAGTTTATACATCATCAACAATTTTGCGCAACAGTTTTTTAGTGATGTTTTACTGAAT
>DATHNS010000011.1:0-52604 GCA_035485735.1 Ferruginibacter sp. | reverse complement strand
AAGGACGTGGATTTATAGATAGTGCGCCTGTTTTGGAAAGAAGCTGGGCCAAGCGCAGCGGGTTAGGATGGATCGGTAAAAATGGGAACCTGATACATAAACAAGCTGGGTCTTTCTTTTTTATCGCTACGCTGATCGTTGACCTTGAGCTTGAGTATGACCAGCCTTACGTAAAAGATTATTGTGGTTCTTGCACCAGATGCATTGATGCTTGTCCGACTGACGCTATTTTACCTGATAAAGTGATCGATGGCAGCAAGTGTATCTCTTACTTTACGATCGAATTAAAAGAGGCATTGATACCTAAGGCCATGAAAGATAAATTTAACGACTGGATGTTTGGTTGTGATGTTTGTCAGGATGTTTGCCCGTGGAACAGGTTTGCAAAACCTACGAATGAAATTAATTTCAAGCCAATTCCTGAAATACTGAATTTTTCTACAAATGATTGGGAAGACCTGACCGAAGAATCATTCAAGCATATCTTCAAATCGTCGGCATTAAAGCGTAGTAAATGGAAGGGCATTAAAAGAAATATTCAATTTATAAAAGCAGCAGACCAATAACTTACAGAATGGGGAAATGGTAACTGCGATTACTTTTTTGTTTAGCTGATTTTTTTCTTCTGTTTAATTTTTCAACTGTTATAAATTCTTTAGACTTAAAAAAGAATTTATACATTATATAAAAAAGCGGCAGGTTTGCCATTACCATGAATAGTTGCAAGTGGGTAGCAATGAATACAACAAAAAGTAAAGTGCTGGTTAATATACTACCCCAAAGCCTTTCGTTATCTGCTTCACAGCCAATATCTATAAAATAATTTTCGCGCAGTGGTTGGTTTATATAATAGGGTTTTGATAAATGGAACCCATTTTTTACAATGATCTTTACGGGCAATTTATTGGCGGATATAAGCAAAGGTTTTTGCTCTTTTAATTCATACAGCTCGGTATCGTTGACCACTACCCAAAGCTTTAGTACCCGCAATAATAGCTGCCTTTCTCGTAAAATGATTATAGTGTAGTCTTGTTGGATAATTGTTCTTAAGGTACTGTAATTTAGTTTTATTTTTATAAAGAAGCAACAGCTATTTTAAATAGAATAATGAGCCGAAAGAACGAACTTATTACCTTTAATAAAAAATACACACCTAAAAGATGACCAAATTATCTGTCAATATAAATAAGATCGCTACGCTGCGCAATAGTCGCGGAGGCAATAACCCTGATCTGATAAAAACCGCTTTGGATATTGAACGTTTTGGATCACAGGGCATCACCGTTCATCCAAGGCCGGATGAAAGGCATATTCGTTATGCTGATGTTTTTGACCTGAAAAAAGTTATCAGTACTGAATTAAATATTGAAGGCAATTGTACTGAACAAAAGTTTGTTGACTTAGTACTGGCTAACAAACCGGCTCAGGTAACATTGGTGCCTGATGCATTAGGACAAATAACTTCTAACCATGGCTGGGACACGATCAAACATGCAGGCTATTTAAAAGAAATGATCGCTGTATTTAAAAAAGCGGGAATTCGTGTTTCGATATTTGTTGATCCCGTTGTAGCAATGATAGAAGGTGCTGCCGCTACAGGCGCCGATAGGATCGAATTATATACAGAAGGCTATGCAAAACAATATGCCACCAACAAAGAAGCTGCTATTGCTCCTTACGTCACTGCTGCAAAAAAAGCGAACGAATTGGGTCTAGGTATTAATGCCGGTCATGACCTTGATCTGCAGAACTTAAAATATTTTGCTGAAAATATTCCCGGATTATTGGAAGTATCTATCGGCCATGCATTGATCTGTGATGCACTTTATTTGGGATTAGAGAATACGGTGCAGCTGTATAAAAGACAATTACAGTTTTAAGTGAGAAGTTAAAAGTCAAAACCAAAAAGTCATATGAAAACTATCAAAGTATTAAAAATTATCTATTGATTCCTTCTTATTCATATAGATTTTTAAGTCTGAAATGGTACTATTTATCTCATCTACGATATCAATAAATGCTTTTCTATATTGTTTTTTTTCTTGTCCAATTTTAGTGTGATTATAAATGTCATCTATTGATGTCACTACGTGCTGATCATCTGATCCATAGAAGCCATCAATAGTAATATTATAAAGTCTATATTTATATTTACCATCCTTACAATAAACTTCTAAAGAAAAATTAGTGTAAAAATTCTGGACGTAATGCGCCCCTAAAAGACTTTCAATTTCAGTAGTCTTAAAATTCCCTTTACCAATAACTTTACCTTGTTCTCTGTCATCATATTGAATTACGTCTTTTGCACTTTTAAATTCATCCGTAAAAAACAATTTCACATTTTTGTATAATAGCTCTTTATTGTAAGTAGAATCTAAGATTACTATCTCAGAAAACTCATACTCCCCATCGGATTTCGGAAGCGATTGATATAACGTATCTATTTTTAATTGTGATATATCCTTCTGAGCCGCACTTTTAAATGGAATAAGTGATATAAAAAGAAGCGCACATAGCAAGTATTTCATATTGTAGGTTTATAAATTTTCAGAATGCATCAAATTTAAATAAAAAAAGCTGCATAATAACAGCCTTTCGCTTAGATAAAAGTTAAGTACAGGTATACTGCTGAAGTGAGTGACACAACGATGTTCAATTGAGATACAAATGCCGATGACAAAAATTATCTCAACAGCCTGCTCAACTTTCTATTCAACTTAGGGCCCCGCAAATTTTTACCTGCCAATGTTCCGTCAGGTGCCACTAAAATATTTTGAGGAATATTAACTATACCAAATTGTGCTGCAACAGCATTGCTCCAGCCGTGAAGATCACTTACATTTTGCCATACCAGCCCGTCCATTTTAATAGCATCGATCCATGATTGCCTGGCCTGGTCTAACGAAACGCTTAGTACAGTGAAATTTTTGTCTTTATACTTATAATAGTTGGCCACTACATTAGGATTTTCTGCCCGGCATGGCCTGCACCAGCTTGCCCAAAAATCAACCAATACATATTTGCCCCGTAAAGAAGAAAGGCTGATCAGATTGCCTGCTGTATCTGTCTGTGTAAAATCAGGCACCTTAGCCCCGATAGGCGATGCTTTTGCAACTGCAATCAACTGGGCAATATATTTACCCATGTCTGAAGCTTTAGCAGATTCTGTTAAGCCATTGTATAGCGCTTCAGTTGTCTTATCATCGTCGGAAACCTGGTTAAACCGTATGATCGCCAGTGCTGAAACAGCTGAAGCAGGATATTTTTTTACAAAGCTTTCACTTACCTGCACAAATTTATCTGTTGCAATAGAATCGTATGGCGCATCATCATTTAAAAGATACAAATAAGGCTGTATCGCATTATTATATTCAGTGAAGATTTTATTGGATGGAGATCCTGTAATTATTGCATGATCGATCGTTGCTTTATCGCCTGTGATTTTTACTTTGCTATTGTCTAAAAAAAGTGCGGTGAATGGCGGCTGGCCATTGAATAATAATATCCTGAAATCAGGCACATCCATTTTTCCTTTGAAAGAAAATTTATTTTTAGTAATGGTTGTCTGATCCAGTTGAGCCCCGGTTTGCCCGTTCAATAAAGCAACGGTTGTGCCGTCTTCAAATCCGGTAACAGTTCCGCTGATCGTAAATCCATCGATAGCTTTTGGTTTGACCTGGGCAAAGATGGCCGCCGGTAATAAGAGCAATAAAAAGAAAAACCGCTTCATAAGCAAATTATTAGAACCTGCAATTTAGCTGGTTTTTTGGAGAAGTACTAGCTTAAAACGGTATTTAAGAATTCTTTAGTGGTGGCATTGATACCTGTAGTATTGGCGAGCGCTTTTATATAGGCGCTGCCGATAATAGCGCCATTTGTATATTGACAAGCGGCCGTAAATGTCGCTTTGTCTTTTATACCAAACCCTACGAGTATGGGATTAGCTAACTTCATAGCTTGTAACTTCTTAAAATAAGGAGCCTGGTCCGTGATCGCTTTATTGTTTCCTGTTGTTGAAGAAGAGGAAACAGCATAAATAAATCCTGTTGTAAGTGCATCGATCTTTCTTATTCTATCTTCACTTGTTTCCGGTGTTACTAAAAAAACAAAATCCAATCCGTATTTTTTTATGATGGTGCCGTATTGTGTTTCAAATTCATAAATAGGTAAATCAGGCAATATCAAACCACTTACGCCAACCTCAGCAGCTTTGGCACAAAATTTTTCAAACCCATATTGCAACACGGGATTCATGTAGCCCATTAAAATAACAGGTACAGTAATTTCTGCCGTCGACTTTGCGAGCTGTTCAAACAAGACAGCAATGGTCATCCCATTTGCTAATGCTTTACTGCCACTTTCCTGTATCACTTCGCCATCAGCCAGCGGATCACTATAGGGCATTCCAATTTCAATCAGGTCGGCACCGTTTTCCTGCAATGCTTTCATTACAGCAACCGTACTATTTAATTGCGGATAACCGGCAGTACAATAAACATTTAATACTTTATTATTCTTATGCTTGAATAGCGCTTGAATTTTACTCATTGTGTTTAATTTCCTAAAGCATTAATTTGCAATACCTCATTTCCTAATCTTATATAATTGTATCTCGGACTAGCTTGTATGTCAAGCGTTAGTTTATACAATGCCTTTTGTTCATTTGCCTGTTCTTTTGGAAAAGTAAGCACCAGCGTATCGCCCACTCTTTCTACCAAATAATCATCCGCATTAAATCCTTCTATCAAGCAACGATCAAATTGATAATGCTCACCAAAAGTATTGGATGTCAATATACAGGCAGAAACAGTTGCCGAACAATCACCAATTCTTTCTGCTTTCAGATCATGGTTAATAAAATTTCCCCCATGGCAGGAAACAAGTAATATTAGAAGTAAAACCCCCAACCCCCTGAAGGAAACTTTGTTGATCTTATAATTTGGCGAAAATGCTTTTTTAGTTTTCATTTTTATTTTTTGGTTTTAACTTTTGCCTTTTTACTTTTTTACATCCATAGCGTTCATATACGTTGCCAGATCTTTATCGCCTCTTCCGCTCAGACAAACTACTACTACATCTTTTTTTGTAAACCTGATCTCATTTAAAGCATGTAAAGCATGGGCAGATTCCAATGCAGGAATAATACCTTCCAGCCTGGTCAATTCAAATGCGGCGGCTAATGACTGATCATCGGTTGCACTCATAAAGATACCACGGCCGCTTTTATATAAGTGTGCATGCAAAGGGCCGATACCCGGATAATCCAATCCCGCAGAAATACTATGCGGTTCAATTACCTGTCCGTCTTCCGTTTGCATTACATAACTTTTGCTGCCGTGCAAAATACCCGGTGTGCCTAATTGTGTTGTAGCTGCGCTTAGTCCGCTCTGTACGCCATGTCCGGCTGCTTCAACAGCTACTAACTTTACAGAAAGGTCATCTAAAAAATGATAAAAAGATCCTGCGGCATTGCTACCTCCGCCAACACAAGCTACAACATGCGTAGGCAATTCGTTTCCTGTTTTTTCCAGTAATTGTTTTCTGATCTCTTCGCTGATCACACTTTGAAAACGCGCCACCATATCCGGATAAGGATGCGGCCCTACCACACTACCAATAATATAATGTGTATCAACAGGATTATTTATCCAATCCCTTATCGCTTCATTCGTTGCATCTTTTAAAGTTTTGCTACCGCTTTTTGCCGGTATCACTGTTGCGCCTAACATCTTCATTCTTGCCACATTGGGAGCCTGGCGCTCAATATCTTTTTCGCCCATGTACACGATACATTGCATTCCTTTCAGCGCACAAACAGTTGCTGTTGCTACGCCATGCTGGCCGGCGCCTGTCTCAGCAATAATTCTTGTCTTACCCAAACGTTGCGCCAATAAAATTTGTCCGATCGTATTATTGATCTTGTGCGCACCGGTATGATTCAGGTCCTCGCGTTTCAAATAAATAGACGTACCATACTTTTCACTCAACCTCTCCGCTAAAAATAGCGGTGAAGGGCGGCCAACATAATCTCTTAATAAATACTGAAATTCTTTTTGAAAAGCATCATCGTACATTATCTTCAAATACTCATCCTGCAATTGCTTCACATTCGGATATAACATTTCCGGAATGAATGCACCACCAAACTCGCCGTAATAGCCATGTTCATCTACGGAGAATATATTTTCTTTTGTTGTCATGTTACTTATTAATTGAAAATTTAAAAGTCAAAACCTAAAAGTGAAAAATGTCTGATAACTTTTAGGTTTTAACTTTTCACTTTTGACTTTATTTATACGATCAATTCCAAAAACACCAGATCAAGCCATCGATCAAACTTATAACCTACTTCTTTGAAATGCGCCACTTCTACAAAACCGAATTTTTTATGAAAGTCGATACTGATAGCATTTGTCGCATCAATACCTGCAACGATCGCGTGTAATTTTAATTCTTTGGCTGCTTCAATTAACGGAGGTAATAATAATTTCCCAATGCCTTTGCCCCTATGTTCAGCTGCGACGTAGATAGAATTCTCTACCGTATTCTTAAAACCTGCCCAGGCCCTGAATGTACCAAAAGAACTAAACCCTACTATCACTTTATCTTCTTCTGCAACATATATAGGAAAGCCTTGTTCTTGTTTTATAGCAAACCATTTTTCTCGCATTTCCATCGTATGAGGCTCATAATCGTATACCGCTGTTGTGTTAGCTATAATATCATTATAAATAACGGTCATTGAAGGCAGATCATGTATAGTAGCTGTTCTTACGAGGATCATTTTATTTTGATTTTAATCCCTGCTTCAATTGCAGCAGCAATCCCATGTCTTTAACACCCGGACTTTTTTCAAACCTGCTGTTTACATCAATACCGAAATAATCAGGATGTTTAAACGCTTTTATTTGTGCGATATCCTCAACACTAATGCCGCCGCTTAAAAAAAATGGTTTCTCTATTTTGCTTTTAGCAATTTTCTTCCAGTCGAATTTTGTTCCTGTACCGCCAATCGAACCATTTGCTTTTGTATCGAACAAATAATAATCACATACTTCGTCATAATCTTCGATCATTTCATCAATTGAAACATCATCATTACCTATGCTAAACGCTTTTATCACTTCGACATCTTCCATTAGCTGTTCGCACAATTCAGGTGTTTCATCGCCGTGTAACTGTACAATATCCAAACCATAGTCTTCTACAGTTTCCATTATTTCATCATAGCCTGCGTTGACAAAAACACCTATCTTTTTTACATCAAAATCGGCAGACTGCATTTCATCTTTAGAAATTTTATCTCCTACATAGCGGGGAGAATCTTTATGAAAAATAAACCCTGCAAAATCAATGTTCAATCCGTCCAATTGTTGTAATTGCTTCATTTGTGTAATGCCACATACTTTAATATTCATATTTCTTATTTTATTTCTTGTGCAAATTTTTTAATTAACTCCATATCCTTAATACCTGTTGCGACCTCAAATTTACTATTAATATCTACAGCAAATAAAGCTTTCGCTTCCGGCTTTTCTGCAAATACTTTTAATTTATCCGCATCAGCAGGTTCAATGCCTCCGCTTAAAAAATAAGGCTTGCCTACAACGACATTATTCAGCATGTCCCAATTGAATTTTTTACCGGTACCGCCATAACCTACGCCTTCTGTGTCAAACATGAACATATCACATACGTTCATGTATTCCTGTATTCTCCAGCCAATATTATCCGTTTCACTTAAGCGAAAAGCTTTTACAACAGATATATAATCCGCGATCTTCTCGCAATATTTTGGCGTTTCATCTCCATGCAATTGAACAATATGTAAACGGCACTCATCTACCATTTGTAAAACTTCTTCCACCGTTGCATTGACAAATACACCTACTTTATTAATGTTGTTTTCTTTTTTAATTTGACTGGTAGTCATGGTACGCAACGCATAACGTGGAGATTTCGGGTAAAAAATAAAGCCGCCAAAAGTAGCTCCGGCCCCCGCCAATTGTGTCATTTGTTGTTCCTGCGTAATACCACAAACTTTTAATCTCATTTACATTTTCTGTTTTAGTTCGTTAACAAAATCAGCAAAAGCAATCATGGGATCAGGTTGTTTCATAAAATTCTCTCCAATTAAAAAGCCTTTAAATCCGGCTTTTTTGAAGATAAGAATTGTTTCAATATCATGTATCCCGCTTTCTGCAATTTTAATTTTATCCGCGGGAATTTTTTTACTCAATTCGATTGAACGATTGATATCCACTGTAAATGTTTTTAAATCGCGATTATTTACACCTACTATTTCCGTTTCATCACAAATATGCTGTAACTCTTCCTCATTATGAATTTCGAGCAATACTTCCAGTTGCAATTGCTTTGCAAAAACGGCTAATGCCTTAACTCTTTCCGGTGTTAAGCAAGCTGCGATCAATAATATCACATCAGCGCCCATTGCCCTTGCTTCTATTATCTGGTATTCATCGATAATAAAATCTTTTCTTAAAATAGGAATATGATTTACTCTCGCTCTCTTCAGGTCTTGGGTTGAACCACCGAAAAAATGTTCATCTGTTAAAACGGATAAACAACTGGCACCAAATTTTGTATAGGCTTTGGTTACATCTTCCACATCAACCTTATCATTGATAATTCCTTTTGATGGTGATTTCCTTTTAAACTCTGCAATAATGCCTGTTTTAGTACTATCTAATAAAAACTGTTTCAATGAAAACACCGGACGTGAAAAAAAAGCGCTTTTTTTCAGGCTATCAATTGAGGCCGTAGCCTTTCTTTCAGCAACTTCAATTCTTTTTTGTTCTATTATTTTATCTAAAATATTCATTACGCTATAGTAATTAATTTTTGTAATGACTCATATGCTTTACCACTTTCCAAACTCTCCACTGCTAACTGATAGCATTCCTCATAACTAGTATATTTACCCGTACAGTTTAGTGCCATCGCTGAATTTGCTAATACCACTGCATTTTGCGACCAGGTGCCTTTTCCTTTTAAAATATCCATGAATATTTTTGCTGAAGATTCTACGGTATCGCCGCCTTGTATATCAATTGCCTTAACTGTTTTTTTACCCAATTGCTCTGCAGTCATTATTTTTTCTCCTGTATTGGTGATGACCTTCGTATCTCCCGTTAAAGATATTTCATCATAGCCATCCAGACTATGAATGATCGTGAATGCTGCATCATTTTGTTGTAACAGGTAATTATATATTCTTGCCATCTCAAGGCTATAAACACCTACCAGTTGGTATTTAGGCGAAGCCGGATTAACCATCGGGCCTAACATATTAAAAAATGTTCTTACGCCTAAACTCTTTCTAACAGGCCCTACCACTTTTAATGCCGGATGAAATAAAGGTGCATGTAAGAAACAAATATTGGCTGCGGCTATTTCCTTTTTCAAAACTGAAACATCATTTTTGAATCGATATCCCACCTGCTCCATTACATTGGATGATCCGCTGATAGAAGATGCCCCGTAATTACCATGTTTAGCTACTTTGTTTCCGGTACCCGCTACAATAAAGCAACTTAATGTTGAAATATTGAAAGTATCTTTTCCATCACCGCCCGTACCTACAATATCCATCACGTCGTATTCGTTCAAATTTACCGGCACACAAAGTTCCAATAACGCATCCCTAAAACCCTGTAATTCCTCAATAGTAATACTGCGCATAAGGTATACCGTTATGAAAGCTGCTATCTCGCTCTCACTATACATGCTTTTAGAAATATTGAGCAATACTTCTTTAGCCTGGTCACGTGACAGGTTTTTATGTTCGAATAAATAGTTTAATATCTTTTTCATAACCCCCAACCCCCTGAAGGGGGCTTTTGTAGTTTAATAATTTATAACTCTTTTTGTTTCAATTGCATTTTAATGATCTTCAAATAATAATTTTCCAAAGCCCCCTTCAGGGGGTTGGGGGCTATTTTAACCAATTCCTCATCATCTTCTCACCGCCGGGGGTTAACACACTTTCAGGATGAAACTGAACACCTTGCACATCATATTTTTTATGTTGCAGCGCCATGATAAAACCATTTGCGTCTGTAGCGGTTATTTCCAACTCTGACGGAAATCCTTCATTGGCAATTATCCAGCTATGGTAACGTCCTACTTCAACGGTATCGCCAAACCCATGCAGTATTTGCGATTGTTGATTAACGATCTTTATCGGTGTTGCTACGCCATGATAGACTGAACTTAAATTGGTAAGCTTACCGCCAAAAGCTTCTCCAATTGCCTGATGGCCCAAACATACGCCCAATATTGATTTGGTTGATGCATATTCTTTTATCAATGGCAATAACAAACCGGCTTCACCGGGCACTCCCGGACCCGGAGATAAAATTATCTTATCGTATTTTTTTACTTCTTCCAAAGCGATCTGGTCGTTACGATAGACATCCACTTTCTGGTGCGTTATCTTTTCAATCAGGTGAACCAGATTGTAAGTAAAAGAATCGTAGTTATCGAATACTAAAATTTTCATCTCAAATATTTTGCGCTAATTCAATAGCTTGTTTCAATGCGTTCAATTTATTATTTACTTCCTGTAATTCACTTTCGGGCTTGCTGGCAATCGTTACACCTGCACCAGCCTGAGAAGTCAATGTATTATCCTTACTTAAAAAAGACCGTATCATGATCGCATGATTACAACTACCATCAAATCCTATAAAACCGATAGCGCCGCCATAATAACTTCTTGCAGTAGGTTCATAACTATCGATCAGCTGCATTGCTTTGAATTTTGGCGCACCGCTTAATGTACCTGCCGGAAAACTTACTGCCATTAATTTGAAAGGGTTTGTTGCAGCCGGAACTTTTCCTATCACTTCACTCACCATGTGAATGACGTGAGAATAATACTGTATCTTTTTATATTGTGTTACTTCTACTTCCGTACACATCCTGCTCAGGTCATTTCTTGCAAGGTCAACCAGCATCACGTGTTCAGCATTTTCCTTTGCATCATTTTCAAGTTTTACCGCCAGTTCTTTATCCAATTCATCATCCCCTGTTCTTTTAAAAGTTCCGGCGATGGGATGCACAATGGCTTTTCCATTTTGTATGATGAGCTGACTTTCGGGTGAAGAACCCATCAGTTTATAATCACCGTAATCAAAATAAAATAAATACGGACTTGGATTGATACTTCGCAATGCCCTGTACACATTAAATTCATCACCCGTGAAAGATTGTTGAAACCTTCTGCTTAAAACGATTTGAAATACATCGCCTCTAAGGCAACTTGCGATCCCCTTCTTCACAATTTCTACGTATGCTTCGTCTGTAAGATTAGAAGTTTCTTTACCTTTTGTTTTAAAAGGAAATGTTGGAACGTCTTTACTTTTGATCAGGGTCTCTACTAATTCCACTTCACTTTTGATCCCTTCAATTTTATTTTCGCAGATGTATAATTCATCTTTAAAATGATTGATAGCGATCACATATTGATATAACCGATACCGCATCAACGGGATCTGTGATTGTTGGTTGTCGGTTTTAGGCTTGGTTAATTGAATGGTATCAAAAAATTGCACCGCATCAAAAGTAGTATAGCCGAATAATCCCTGTGCGGTATTTATGGGTTTTGCCGCAACTTTTTTAATATCGAAATGTTGCATAAAATTCCAAAGCTGTTGCGGCACTTCGGCAGGGTCAGCGATCTTTATTTTTTCAGGAGCCTGATCAGGAAGTTTACATTCCATTACCGATGTATTGCTTATTTCAATTCCTGCTATTGCATGGATACCAATAAAAGTATAGCTATTTTCTCCGGCATGAAAATCTGTACTCTCCAATAAAATGGTATCCCTGAACCTATCTCTCAACCGAAGGTAAATTCCCACCGGTGTGTACACATCTGCTAAGATCTTTTTTGATGTGGTTGTTATTTCTATTTTTTTCATTACTATTTTTTATCTGACAACTGAAAAGAAAAAGCCCCAACACAATTGTGTCAGGGCTCAAAGTATTTATGATATATACCAATAGTTAAGCGACACAATTAAAAAATTGCTTGCCACCACCAACTATTGTTATTTGTAAATTGATTTTTCATTTGTTGATGCAAATATGTGAAAGATTTGATTAATAAAAAAATTATTTTGGTAAATTCAGTTAAAATTACGCTAATGCTGATACCAGGAAACCTGGTTTAATTGTTGTATCGTTACATTGTTAGAGCAATCAACCTACATTACATCATGTCAAAACCTACTAATTAAACATTTACTATGCAACTCACAATATTTGGTGCGACAGGATTAATCGGCAAACAATTGGTTCAACAAGCTTTGTTTAAAGGATATAAAGTAAGGGCATACGGCCGAAATGTATTTACCAAAGACCTTCCAAAAGATGATAACCTTGAATTGATACATGGCACTTTGTTCGATGAAGGCGAAGTGTACAAAGCGATCAAAGGTAGTGATGCCATTTTATCTGCCGTAGGCGGTGCAACTGACAGCACTGATAAATCCCGTTCTCTGGGTATGAAAAATATCATTAAACAAATGGAGAAAGCTTCCGTAAAACGCATTATTGCGGTTAGTGGTATTGGTATTTTAAATGCTTTTGATGATACGTATTTAATGGATGACCCTGAATTTCCTGCTGAAGAAGTTCCTGTAAGCAAAGAACACCTTAAAGCGTTTGAATTTTTAAAAGCGTCTGATCTAAACTGGACATTAGTTTGTTGTCCGGATATTTTTGATAAAAGCGCTACCGGTTTATTTACTACTAACGCCACTTATCTTCCTGTTCCAAATAATAATACAATTTATTCGGGAGATGTTGCATTGTTTATGATCAATGAATTGAAAGTGAATGAGTATAATAAAATGAGGGTGGGAATTTCGAATTAAACCTTGTCTGAATTGGGATTCGTCAGATTAAAGGATTAGCAGGATTGAAATTATTCGCTGCGATCTTCGCAAATCCATCGATCCACAAATCTGACGAATCCCAATTCAGACAAAAAAAAAGATCCAACTCAGTAAAGTTGGATCTTTTAATTTATATGAAATATCATTTAAGCAAATTTCTTAGCGTCTTCCAAAAACTTAGCCAATCCTATATCAGTTAAAGGATGTTTTAACAATCCTAAGATGGAATCTAACGGGCAAGTGCAAACGTCAGCGCCAGCTTCCGCACATTTGATAATATGATTTGGATAACGAATAGATGCCGCTAATATTTCGCTTTTAAACCCCTGGATATCATATATCTGCCTGATCTGGTGAATTAACTCCATTCCATCCCAACCACTATCATCGATACGGCCAATAAATGGTGACACATATTTTGCGCCTGCCTTTGCCGCTAATATTGCCTGGCCGGCAGAGAATACCAATGTGCAGTTTGTTGCAATGCCATTATCTGTAAACCATTTGATCGCTTTAACGCCGTCTTTGATCATTGGTACTTTTACAATAATATTTTTATGCAATGCGGCTAATACTTTCCCTTCTTTAATGATATTATCAAAATCTACAGAAACCACTTCTGCACTAATATCTCCGTTAGGAACTATTTCGCAGATCGTTTTGTAATGTTGCTCTACTGCTGCTTTACCCTTAATACCTTCTTTCGCCATTAAGGTAGGATTCGTGGTAACACCATCTAAAATGCCTAGATCTTGTGCTTCTTTTATCTGAGCCAGGTTGGCTGTGTCTATAAAAAATTTCATATTCTATACCCTGAGGGAATTTATTTGTTAATAATAATTGATAGTAAAAGTACGGTAAAATGAAAGATTTATAAGTGAATTTTTGATTAAAAAATCCTTGGGGCAGGGGCACAAAAAATGGCAAGTTACTTACATCGCACCGCTCAACCATCTACCCTTGCTACCTTCCGGTCCTGGGGGAGTTCAACAGGAGCTGGCCGTATAAGACTTGCCGCTGCAAAGATAAGAAGAAGTTTTTAAAATATCGGTTGAAAAGGATTTATATCGTTTTTTAACACTAAGGATTGCTATTGAATATTATTACCCGCATTATTATTTCTGGAATTAATATTTGAGATGCCGATCAACTGATCGGTCTGATCGGTAAAAGATTTATAATACACCAATATAGTATAGTTATTTTCTGTCTCAAAATGATCCCCGTTTGTATAAGTGATCAATGTTGGATCTTTTTTATCAACTAACACATAATCGTAATTATAATATCCTTGTTTTAAATATTTATTTATTTCGTACTGATTTTTTTGTACGTTGTATTTCAGTTTTGTGGAATCATTCAATTTATAATCTGTCAGCTGCCCGAATAAATAAACGTCTTTATCGGGATAGGGTTGTTGCGTTGGTGTTGCATAACTAAAATGAACCGTTGCGTAATCCGCCTGTGTGCCAGGACTAATATTATCAAGTGTTGCTACAAAGTACAAACCATTATAGTCGACATAGTAGGTATAAGGCAACGCAGAGCGGTCAACATCTTTTTGCAGGTAAACATCGGTGCCGTCTATTTTATATTTGGCATTTTTAACGCGGTCACTTTGTAAGCTAAAGCTTCTTAGATCCAGCCAGCGCCATTCTTTCCCGCCAGGAAAAACAAAAATATTGTCCGAATTATATTCTAAATTATTACCCCTGATAAAAGTGGGCACTACATTGCCTTGTATATTATCCCAACGATAATTTTGCATGACAACTACTTTTATTTCCTGGCTTGTATTAAATGAATTGACCGAGCCAATGTTTACTGTAAATGCCAATCGTTGGTGTGTTTTGAATTGCTGGCCAAAAGGCTGCAGGATCTGAGCGGCTACAGTTGCTTTAGAATCCACCACTAGCATACGTCTCGTAAATGCCAGCTTGGATGTATCTCCATCTAAAAAAACTTTTACCAGGTAATTGCCCGAACGGGTAGGTAAAGAACTTGCTTCAGGAAGCGCTATTTGATAATGTGTATACCGCGCCGTTGTTAAATATGAAAATTTATAATTTTGAATCTGCGCTTGCGTGAATCCTGTTAAATAATCAAACTGACTCATATCTACCGGCTGCCAATTGATATCGCACAACTGATAGGTGTAATAATACATCTTAACATCGCCATCCATATCATCAAAACTGAGGTACAATTTATCTCCGCTATTGAGATTGTATACGGGCATTGACAATTGGTTGCCCGCAGCATACAGCCTTGCCGTATGGATATTACTGTTGAACACATCATCCTGCGCAATGACCGTAGTTATTGTCAGCATGAATAAACCAACCGTTACTGTTAAATATTTAAAAAGATCCATGTAGTTATTAAAATATTTACTTTTGAAAGATAACAAATGTACGTTGTTTGAATATTTCTGCCTTTATAGCCAAAAGAATAGCCTTTAACAGTGAGAAAACATTTTCACGGTTCATCATACGCCTGGCCGTTGGTGCAACAGCCATCAGCGTAGCTATTATGATCATTTCGCTGAGCTTTGTCAACGGTTTCCAGCAGGTAATAAGCGACAAAGTATTTAGCTTTTGGGGACATATCCGCGTACAACAAAGTATGGATATCCAATCGAATATTGCAGAAGAGTTCCCCATATCTAAAAATGATTCTATTGAAAACTACTTACGCAGCCTGCCGCAGGTAAAAAGTGTTGAACGGTATGCGACCAAGTCCGCCATTATAAAATACCATAAAGAAATTGAGAGCGTATTGTTAAAAGGGATCGATAGCTCATTTGATTTTTCACGGTTACAACCTTTTTTACGAAAGGGTACCTGGCCGGCGTTTAATGATAGTTTGTATAGTAAGGACATTGTTATCTCCGCCTATACAGCAAGGGAACTAGATGCGGATGTGAACGATAGCACCGACGTGCTTTTCCTGAGGCAGGATGGAAGTAAATCTGCCAGGCGCTTGCGAATTTGTGGTATCTATAAAACATCTATTGATGAATATGATAAAAATTATGCTTTGTGTGACATTGACCTGATAAGGCGCCTGAACAATTGGAAAAGTGATCAGATAGGTGGCTATGAATTATTTTTAAATGATTACAAACAAATAGATACTGTTAACGCAATTGTTTACCAACAAATACCTGAAGGATGGTACAGCAAAACTATCAAAGAAATAAATCCTAATATTTTTGATTGGCTGGCCTTGCAGGATAAGAATAAATTTATATTGATCGGCATAATAATTATTGTAGCTGTATTAAATTTGATCACCTGTTTATTAGTAATTGTTTTAGAAAGAACAAGAATGATCGGAGTACTAAAAGCAATTGGCGCCAGTAACTGGGATGTGCAAAAAATATTCTTATACAATACTACCATCACTACTATCACTGGAATTATTATAGGTACCATAGTAGGAGTTGGCATTTGCTGGCTGCAGGAAAAAACAGGCTTCATAAAATTAAATGAAGATGCGTATTACATGAGCGTTGCACATGCACAGGTGAAATGGTGGGAAGTTGCGTTGGTGGATGTATGCACTTTAGCTATTTGCTTTGCCACATTGATCATACCTACATTATTGGTGAGAAAAATAAAACCGATAAAAGCGATACAGTTTAGATAATGGTTCATCGCTATTCCTGTTTATCCGCGATCATTGCAAATGAGACAAAATAATTCCCGTTGCTACAGCCGCATTCAATGATTCGGCATTACCGATCTTTGGAATGGTAATTTTTTCAGTGGCTAATTGCAGCAGCTCCGCACTGATCCCTTTAGATTCATTTCCAATTACAATAAACCCTTCTTTCAATCCTTTTAGCTCACTTACATTTTTACCATGCAGTGCCGCTGTATATATTTTAATAGTAGCATTTGCAGCTGTCCATTTCAGAAGGTCGGTATACAAAATATTTACCCTTGCCAAACTGCCCATGGTACTTTGCACCACTTTAGGATTATACTGATCTACCGTATCTGCAGAACAGATGATCGCAGCAATTCCAAACCAATCTGCTATGCGGATGATGGTTCCCAAATTACCGGGATCCTGTATCGTATCCAACAACAAAGTGATCCTGCCTTTAACAACAATTTCTTTCTTTTGCGTCTTTTTAAAAACAGCCAACGTTTGAGATGACGTACTTAGTGCCGATATCTTTTGCAATTCAAAATCTTTTACTTCCTGAAAGGTTCCTGCAAAATGCTTCTTTATCAATACCTCATTCTCCTGAAACCATTGCTGCTCGCCGATCAGCTGCTCACAAACAAATTGTCCTGATTGCAATAGCTCCATTACTACCTTGTTTCCTTCGGCAATAAAGGCCCCTTCTTCATCCCTGAATTTTTTGTGGTGCAAACTTTGAATATATTTGACCTCAGATTTACTTAACATCTACTTTAAATTTATACTTCCTGTAAGATAATGACTGGAAAAAGACTTTTATACTATTTTAAAAATATGCTTTTTATTACAGTATTACTGTCTTCGTGTACCATTGTAAGAAAACACCAGAAAGGCCGGCCCTTTGTTTATAAAAATACCGTCGAAGTTAAGGGAGGTAAATTTACCAGCACAGAAAAAGGTATCTTAAAACAAAGATTATTGGTACAATTGGATGACAGCTCAAAAGTCATTCCTAAAGATATTTTTTTTGTGATCCATGTTATCAATAATCCTCCGGCTTATGATAGTGGTTATTCCGGTGTATCTGCAAGGAACATGAAAACATCCATGTTGCATATTGGTTATTACAATTCATCTTGTTCTTATAGTGTGGATACGATCACTAAAAGAAAGGTCACCATTAGTTTTCGTAGAAGGAGATTTCCATGGCGTACAGAAATTCAGAAAAGGGTGACGGTTAATTATACCCTGGTTGCGGGGAATCCAACATTGATAGATACGGTAAGTTATGCGCTTAAAGAATCTGAATTACAAGAGCTCGCGCTCAAATCGGCCAACAGGTCTTATTTAAGAAAAGGCGACCCCATCAGCAAAGGAAATGTTTTAGGAGAGATCGCCCGACTGGTAGAGCTTTATCGCAATTACGGTTATTATAAATTTACTTCTGATGATATAAAAGTAAGAGGTGATACCAGCATTGCTGCATTAACCACCATTTCTGAAGACCCATTTGCCAACCTTCGTTTACTGGCAGAAGCAAATGAAGCAAGAAACAAACCGACCATTAAACTGGCTGTAGTATTAAATCCTGCTACTGATAGTTTGCGCCTTAGAAAATATTATATAAACCATGTATACATCTATCCCGATTATACAAGTGCCGATGCCACCAATGATAGCGCTTACACGGAAATAAAAACAAAAAATAATTTTATCATCCGGTATCATAAAAGATTATTCCGTACCTCTTTTATAACAAGGCAAATGCTTTTTAAGCCAGGCAACGTTTATAGCCAGGAAATTTATTCTAAAACGATCAATAATTTTACACAGGCCAGTGTTTGGCAAAGTAGCAACATCACTATTGTAGATCTTAAAGACACGGCTCTTGGTAAAAAAGATAGCATCGGCAAACTTGATATGATCGTTCAATTGATCCCTGCAAAAAAATATGGTTTTGAGGCGAATATAGAAAGCAGTTATTCAACCAATAATACAAATATTCCCGGGGCGAACTTATTCGGATTATCCGGTAATCTATCCGTTCAGGATAGGAACTTAGGCAAGCAAGGTGTGAAGATGACCAACGCAATAAAAGTGGGGGCAGAGTTAGACCTGACTGCTCAACAAAATAGCGGAAGACTGATCAACTCAAATGAATATGGTTTTTCAAATAGTTTTATTTTTCCAAAATTAGTTACGCCTTTTGGAAAGATAAACAGGCGAAGGTTACTCTCGCAACAATCATTCATCAATACCAGTCTTTCGTATGTAAAACGTATTGACCTGTTTAATTTACAATCCCTAGGTTTAGCCATGGGTTATGAGTGGAGTAACCGCCCTACAAGAAAATGGATATTTAAACCTTTGGATTATCAATTTTCTTATTTATACAACCAGTCTGATAGCTTTATAACTGAACTGAATACCATCCCTTATCTAAAGTATTCATTTAATACGGCATTGGTTATGGGTAGTAGTATTGGTTATACTTCAACAGTAGTGAATCCAAAACATATCAACAGGCAACATACTTTTAAAGCTAATCTTGAAGAGTCTGGTTTGTTGCTGGGACAGCTAGGCGTTTTTGAAAATTATTTACGCCGGTTCATAAAACTTGATCTTGAATATACCCATACAATATCATATAAAAAATCTTCTGTTGCATTTCATTTTTTCAGCGGGACCGGTATGCCTATTGGCAAGGATTCAAGTCTGCCGTTTTTTAAACAATACTTCAACGGAGGATCGAATAGCATGAGAGGATGGCCCATACGCAGCCTTGGGCCAGGATCAAGGTCATTAGCAAATTATGATTCAAGTAATACTTTCAATGACAGAACGGGTGATATAAAGCTCGAATTCAATGCGGAGTACCGCTACAATATTCTTTCCATCATACCCAATACATTAATGTTGAAAGGTGCGCTGTTCGCTGATGTAGGCAATATCTGGAATTTTACAAGAGTAGGTAATGGCGCCGACAGTTTACAATTTCAATTTGCAAATGTATATAAACAATTAGGCGTTGACCTGGGGACCGGCTTCAGGTTTGATTTCAATTATTTTCTTATCCGCTTCGATCTGGGCTTTAGATTCAAACGTCCGGAAGATGAGAGTGTAAATGCGGGATGGAAAGCTCCTTCAATAGGGTTTGATGATGCGTTTAAAAAAATATTTACCAAGGGAGAAAATGGAGATGATCAGTACAGGCGGTGGCGCTATCAAAACCTTAATTTTTCCATCGGCCTTAGCTATCCTTTTTAATTGCAGCCAAAACTTCTTCCACAGGCACCGCATCAGCAACAGAGAACTCTCCTATCGCAGTCCTACGCAAACTGCTTAAATAGGCGCCACAACCTAAGGCTGCACCCAAATCATTTGCTAAACTGCGTATATACGTTCCTGTTGAGCAGACGATCTTAAACTCAATAACCGGCAATTCAATATTTGTAATTTCAAATTGCTGTATCAATACTTTTCTTGCTTTCAATTCAACTTCCACACCTTTTCTCGCTAACTCGTATAAAGCAACGCCGTCTTTTTTAATTGCAGAATACATGGGTGGTAATTGCTCTATCTCCCCCGTAAATTTTTCAGCTGCCGCTATAATTTCATTTGCAGTAAGATGGCTATACTCTTTTTGTTGATCCGGCTGACTTTCAAGATCATAGGTAGCCGTAACAGCACCCAAAGTAATATGCCCCGTATATTCTTTTTGTTGAGCGGCGTAGTCATTTATTTTTTTTGTAAACTTACCGGTACAAATTATTAAAAGGCCTGTTGCTAAAGGATCTAACGTTCCTGCATGGCCAATTTTTTTTATCTGTAGCACACCACGTAATTTACGCACCATGTCAAAAGAGGTCCAGTGCATCGGTTTATCTATCAATAAAACCTTGCCCTCAACAAATGGCAGCTGTATCAATGGATCAAGAGGGATTATATTCCTACGTTCCCGCTTAGGCAACGCCTCGCCTGTGTTTTCAGCGTATTTACTCCTGTATGTTACTCTTCGTGCCAAATGATATTTTCAGCAAATGTAACACCGATGAAATTAATAAGCTAAAGCGGTTTAATTAGTTACTATAATTGTTATAATTTACAGCTCTTTTTAAAATAAAGTAAAATGACGATCACCACATTAAATGAACAGTTTGGCCATTCAAAACAAATCGAATTTTCTACAACAAAAGGAAATTTACCTATCGTTACTTTAACCGGCCAGCACAGCACGGCAATGATATCTTTATACGGTGCACAGGTTTTAAGTTATATACCAACGGGAGAAGAAGACATTCTCTGGATGAGCGATAAAAGTTTATTTCAGGAAGGCAAAGCCATCAGGGGCGGCATTCCTATTTGTTTCCCCTGGTTCGGACCTAATCCTGATGACAGTAAAAAACCACAGCACGGTTTTGCACGACTTTCTACCTGGTCAGTAAAAACAACCACTGTATCGCCCCAAAATGTGGTATCCATAACTTTACAATTGCAAGACTCTGCTGAAACGAAGACACTATGGCCATTTTCTTTTATCGCAGAAATAATCGTTACAATCGATACAAAGCTGGAAGTGACATTACGCTGCACCAACACCGATAACCGGTCTTTTGATTATTCGGATGCACTGCACAGTTATTTTAACGTAAAAGATATTGCCGATATCACTATTGATGGATTAATGGGCGCTACTTATTTCCCTGCAGGCAGTGAAACCGGCATTCAACAACAGGAAAAATCATTGTCTATTACAAAAGAAGAAAACCGCCGCTACCTTAACCACGATGCCAATTGTGTAATACATGATAAAGGTTATAAAAGAAATATTCATGTAGGCAAGGCCGGTAGTAAAACAACAGTGGTGTGGAACCCCGGCGCCGAGACAACTAAAACAATGAGCGATATGTTGCCGGAAGGTTATAAAACTTTTATTTGTGTAGAGGCTGCCAATGCCTTTAATAATATAATAAAACTTGCTCCCGGAGAGCGCTTTGAACTCTCTACAATTATTCAATCAACAACGGAGTAACATAATTATATAACATTTTGTAAGTATTATGTAACATTCATACTATTTATATGTACTTTCTTTGCGGTAGTCTTAATCCCAAAAAAGGAAGTACCATTGCCTATTAATCTACCATTGCAGGAATTTATTCAATACTTTGCCTTGCAAAATACCAACGGCACTATTATTTTCTACGCTAACATCGTATTTAGCAAAGATGGCCGAACAGTAGAAAGGCACAGTGAAGTGCATATCGTAACTGTCAATAACAAACAATTCATTTACCTGATAGATATTAACAAAGAAATACCCGATCAGTTCGACACTGAATATGATACCCTTATTTATACTCCCACCTTGTGCTTACGCATAGATAAAAAAGATAAGGAAACTATCGTATTGATATTTCCTAAGAAATAAGTTTACTTTGTAGATATGAAAGTCTACATTAAAAATATGGCCTGCGAATGCTGTAAAGCATTTGTACAAGACGAACTGGAAAAGTTGGATCTCGACGTACAGTCAATCGACATTGGCGAAGCAACCTTGCAGGAAAAAATATCAAAAGAAAAACTGGACAAATTCAATTCGGCAATAAAAAGAGCGGGGCTTGAATTGATTGAAAGTAAAGAAGGTTTGTTACTGGAAAAAATAAAAAAAGCCATTATAGATTATGTAGACAATTCAAAGGAAAAGCCCGGCATAAACTTATCCGTATTCTTAAATAAAGAGCTGCACCTTGATTATGCTTACCTAAGCCGATTCTTCTCTGAAATTGAAGCAACGACAATAGAACAATATCTTATTTCATTAAAGATCGACAAAGTAAAGGAATTGCTCGTCCTGAATGATTATACACTAACTGAAATTGCCGACCGATTATACTACAGCAGTGTGGCACATTTATCTGCCCAATTCAAAAAAATGACAGGATTAACACCGAGCCACTTTAAAAAATTAAGAAAAGAAAGAGGATTGGTCTCTCCGGAATTCCTGAAGAAAGAACACAAATGATCTAGTCATTGTGGTGGGCCGTAAAGACAGGAATCGAGTCGTTTATTGTTTCACTTTTATTAGTGCAGGTATTTTCAAATACGGTATTCCAATACACCATGGTAATTTTAGTGGCGCCTTTTATATGAATGCCAATAGAAGCGTATTTAGTATTGGTGTAAAAAGATGTGTCGTCTTTTAGTTCTACATCATATTGCTCATGATCGCTTGTTAATACATGTAGTGTATGGTATTCTTTATTCAATGCGAAAAAATACATTGTCAATAAAACAGAATCTCGGGTTACCCGCTTAATGTTATTTTGTATTAGCGGATTGCCAATTGTTGTAACGATATTACCTAAAGTATCATATTCTTCAACATAATCCGCTGTGTCCTCATCAATAATAAACTGGTATGATTTTAAATTGCCGTTATCATAGAAAGAATAACAACCTGCGTTTACGGTATCACGCCCTTTATCTTTTAAGATCACTATTTTCTCTCCCGCAAAGCTATCAACAATAAATGCTTTGTTACTGTTTTTATCCAGCAGTTCGTCCATTGTATGCGTGCAACTTTTAACAGGCCCGGCGCGCATACATCCGGTTAATAAAAACAAAGCGCAACAGTAAGCGATGATCCTCATAGTTACAATTTATACAACTTTATTTACATTATAAAAAGAGCGCCAATAATTTGTAATTATTAGCGCTCAGAATTTCAATTGTTTATGTAAGTGGCCTATTTCTTTTGTTGGTCGTCCGTTTTTTTATTTTTTGCTTTCGTTGTATCCTTAACGGCTTTCGGTTTAACATCGGTTGGTGTTGCTGCGTCATTTCCATAATCGTCATCGGTCGAGCTGCCGTAATCGTTTGCATCACCATTACCCTGATCTTCGGGATAACTTGTACTATCCGTTTTATTAAATAATGCAGCATCCAGATCAGCATATTCAGGATTATTCAGCGCCTCCGGTGGCTCAGGAAAATCAAGTATTTTTCCATACGGCAATTTTTTATCCGCATATATTTTACTCATAAAATAACCCCATTTAGGTAGAGCCATTTCATTACCACCCGATGTACCCGAATATATTTTCAGGAACTGATCGTCACAACCAACCCAGGTACCAGCCAATAATTCCGGTGTATACCCTATAAACCAGCCATCTGTATTATCATTGGTCGTACCGGTTTTGCCCGCTTTTTTTACAGGGATATCATAGTTTTTAAGTGAATGGCCCGTTCCAAAATCTACAACACCTTCCATCAGCTTAACCATTGTATAAGCATTTACTTCACTGATCACCTGTTTGGTTTCCGATACAAATTCCTGTAACACATTACCGTTTTTATCTTCGATGCGTGTTACTAAAATTGGTTCCGTGTTATATCCTTTGTTTGGGAACATGGTGTATGCACGTAACATCTCAAGCATCGGCACTTCTGCTGCGCCCAATGCAATAGATGGCACATCAGGTATAAAACTTTTAATGCCACAGGTATGCGCAAATTCAACCGTACGATCCGGCCCGATAACAGACATCAATCTATACGCAACCGGATTTTTTGAGTGCGCTAACCCATATGCCAGCGTTCCGCCACCGCCGGTAATACATTTACCACCCAGACAAATAGTACCGCCGGGCACTAATGTTTGTGGCGTGTACCCTGCATCCTGCACAGCCAATGTATATAACAATGGTTTGAATGTTGAACCTACCTGCCTTAAGGCTGTAACATGATCAAATTTGAACCATTTAAAATCTATCCCTCCTACCCAGCATTTCACTTCGCCCGTTCTTGGATCCATGCAGACAAAAGAGGTCTGCATTAATTGTTTATGATATTTGATCGAATCCCTTGGCGTCATTACAGTATCCAATTCTCTTTTTGCGTTCCATGCAAAAACTTTCATTTTTGTTTTTATAGTAAATGATTTTTCGATCTGGTCTTCATCAATACTATCCTCTTCCATATTTTTCCAGCGATCACTTTCTCTCATAGCTGCTTCGATAACATTATCGTGCCCTTTCCACATTTTATCCCCGTTATTTTTTAATAGGTTGTTTAGCTTTTGTTGGATAATAGGCATGTGTTCAATAACAGATTGTTCTGCATAATCCTGCATTCTTGAATCGATGGTCGTATATATTTTTAATCCATCTCTATAAAGATCATAACTATCTCCCGTTTTTGGATTGCGATGAGCTTTGCACCAATCTTTTAATTGATCAGCTAACACCTGGCGGAAATAGGGTGCTATTCCAACATCATCATCTGCTTTTTTAAAATTGGTGATCAGTGGTTTTGCTTTTAATGCAGTCGCTTCTTCTTCTGTTAAATAATGTTCTTTGCAGTCGACCATCCTTTCAATTACCGTATTACGCCTGTTCAACGCCGCTTTAGGATGGCGTACCGGATCGTACACAAAGCCTTTTAACATCCCTACTAATACTGCAGCTTCTTCAATGGTTAAGTCTGCAGGTTCTTTTTGAAAATAAGTGCGGGAGGCATTTCTTATCCCATAATTATATCCCCAGGGCGCACGATTAAGGTACAAGGTTATAATTTCTTCTTTTGTAAAATTGCGTTCCAGCTTAACCGCGATGATCCATTCTTTTATTTTATCCAGGCTTCTTTTAAAAATATTTCCATGTCCTTGTTTCAGCATCATTTTTGCCAGCTGCTGCGTGATCGGGCTACCGCCACCGTCTCTGCCCAATTTAAGAAAGGCCCTCGCTACAGCTCTGGCATCGATACCTGAGTGATCATAAAAACGTTCATCTTCTGTTGCGACCAATGCATGTATGATATTGGGCGATATTTGATCATATTTTATTTCTGTGCGGTTCTCTGCAAAATATTTACCCATCAGTAACCCATCGCTCGAATAAACTTCACTGGCCAGATCTGCATCAGGATTTTCTAACTCTACCAAAGAAGGCATTTTACCAAATACGCCCAGGTCTGCTGCTAAAAACAACAACACTACAAATAGCAGCGCACTGAAAAATAATATCCATAAAATTTTTACTGAACGTTTCATACTAATATATTTTTATCGACGCTTAACTTATTTAAAATTTACCGGGATAGGTTGTCTTCAACAAATTTTTATAACCCGTAAGATCCTTATTCTTTTCTAATAATTGCAAACTCTCCGCTGATATAATTTCAAAATAATATTTATTTGCCGGTAACCAGGATATTTCATTCGGCGCGGCCATTTTTATTTTATCAAAATATTGCATCGCATCGCTCTCATCTGTAAAAGGCGATATGATCAACATCGGATGATCGGCATCTATACTGATTTTTTCAATCGTGTACTGCTTTCCATAAAACTCTTCTTCATTGTAACGCAAAAAGGCATTTCTTGCTTCAGATGCATACGTATTATCTACTTTATCCATCACCATAATTACATAATGCGGCGATGCAATATTAAAAGAGAATTGATTGGCAGGAACAGCCGCAACTGGAGCTACTTTTTTCACACTGTCCTTACTGACGAAGGCCGGTGGCGCTATTTTTTTAATGCTATCTATTATATTTTTAACCGGCGGCGCAACAGTAACAACGGTATCATCGTTAATTGATATTGTTTCATCGTCTTTAGCTCTTGTGACCTGCAAGTTGGAGAGGTATGCTTCTATTTCTTTTCTTCTTCGCAACACATTGATTAAATTCTGTGCCTGAGGAGCAAGCTTAGATCTATGATAGAACTTAACAATATGACTTAAAACACCTATTGCCTCACTATCATTGCACTTATACTGTATGTAATAAATAGCTTCGATATATAATAACTGCGGACTCCAATAATTATCACCATACAATGTATCGGCCTGTTCTTTCTCTGAAATAGCCGAATCAAATTTTCCCTCAATGAATAAATTGTAAATTTTATTATAGTGCTCCGATACTTCTGGATTATTCATCAATGGCCTCGCTACATCTGGTTCTGTCAGTAATTCTGCGGAACGGCTATCAGGCAATTGCGTTGTCAATATATTTTTATAGAAGGCCATCTTTGCTGTATCACCTAATTTATGATAGCAATAATAAAGATTAAAATAAATTTCTCCGTTGTATACACTATCCGGAAATAAACGTAGGGATCTTTCATAAGCAGTTATAGCATTACTATAATCTTCCAGGTTATTTTGGTATAGCTTTCCTACTTTAAATAAATTTTTTGAAAGCAATGTGTTGCTTGCATCTAGTTTATCAGGTGTTACCGGAATATTATTCATCAGGCCTTTATAACTCATGTCTACTACTACCGGTGCCACTTTTTGTGTGGTATCAACTCCTACAATAACCGCCGTATCATCAGGGTTCAAAGATGACGAAACGATCGCATTTGCAGTCGCACTTTTTCTTCTCCAATTATCTGTATTCGTTCTATCACCCCATTTACTTTTGAAATCTTTATACCCTTGCGCTTTTTGTGTAGCGTCATAAAAATACCAATCGCCTTTATCGCTATTGCCAAACAGATCGACCGATGGGGTATTGCTATTATTGAAACCTATATCCTGGCCTCCATTAAAATCAGCACCGCCTTTTTCATCTTTCAATCCCTTTTCCTTTCGTAATCTTTTGGCTATTTTTTTTACGGCAGCTTCTCTATCTGCGGGCGACAGGTTTGCTAATACCTGCAGGCTATCCTGCAGTTGAATAACATTTATAGCGACAACAATTTTTGCCAGGTCCTTTGTGCGTTGTAACGCGCGGGCATATTTTTCATCTCCCAGCGAATCACCTGCTTGTAAACTATCGTAATAACTAAATGCAAGTGGGTATTGCTTACGATTGAAAGCAATATCACCCAGGCCAACAAGTACCCTGTTTCTATAAGTGGTATCTCCGGCACTTAATGACAGGCTTTTATTATAATAAAAAGTAGCTTCAGTTGTATCAGGCTTTTCCATTGATAATTGTCCGGCGGCACAATAAATGATATCGCGGTACATTTCAAATTTATCTTTTTTAGCCATGCGCAGCAGGTTATTGATACCTCTGTTTAATTGCGCCGAATCTGCATTCTTAAGCATCTTCGCATTGTTAAGCTCTGCATAAATATTCAACAAGGGGTTGGTCGTATTCGTAGCGGCATTGTTATAATAGGAAGAAGCTTTAGCGAATTGATGCGTTAATTCATACATCTGCGCCAATAAAAATTCCCAGCGTGCTTTGTCCTGAAGATTAGCTGCGTTACTCAATGCCCTTTCCAAATGTACCGCGGAGCTATCGTAATTCCCTTGTTGAAAAAATAAGAACGCATCTACTTCTTCCAGGTCATCATGCAAACGATCAGGAAGATTTGGATCGAATTGCAAAGTATTTATTATTCCGCCTGCTTCCAGGTATCGCTGTTGCAATATAAAAGTCCTGACCAGCCATATCAATGCATCGTTTCTGCTGGGTGGCAATGCAGTAGCCTTTTGCAGAACATTTGGTTTTTCTTTTGTTGCAATTGACAAAGCTCCGTTTGATGAATTATCGACGGTTCCAACAATCTGGTCCTCATCATTGTTTCTGGGATGGCGGGGGAAAAGATTGTAATTGATGAATTGAAAAGTAATAGCAGCAGAATCAAATTGCTTTTTATAAAAGTAGGCTTCACCAAGTAAGAGGTACATATTATCTATCCAATCATTTCTAAGATCATGCAATAAAATGCCCGCAGTTGCTTTTAAAATAACAGAATCCAGGTCCTTTTTTTGAGCCATTGTATTCTCAAATGAATAAGGATAAAAAGGTAGCAATTTTGTGTAATTGTCTTTTTGAAAAGCCTCTGCCCTGGCAACAACTAAATTTATTTTATTGTTGGCGTTATAATAATAATTGTAATGTGTAAAGGTATTTTCGATAAATTCACGCACAAGCGTAGGCTTTTTGGGCAGCATTTTCTCAGAAACCAACTGATGATTTTGGAATTTGGCTGGTTTTTTCTCGTGATCGATCAGGTTGGTTGTCCAATTAGGCTGGCCATAAGCAATAGTAAAACAGCCGCTTAAAATGATTACCGATATAAAATGGGGGGAAATCCTCTTCAACATGGAACAAAAGGTTGATATAGCACAGTTAAATGTCGGTTATTTTTAGCAATTAAAGAATATAATGGCTTGTGTTTATTAATTTTAACATCCAATCAAAAAAATATGGTAAAACTTGATGCCAATAGCACACTAAAACGCCTGCGAAATCGTTATAGGCTTGTAGTGATGAATGAGGATACGTATGAGGAAGTGATAAAATTCCGGCTAAGCAGACTAAGTGTGTACATATTTTTGAGCAGTTCTTTTGTTTTTCTTACCATCGTAACGGTTTCATTGATCATTTTCACCCCGATAAAATATTATTTGCCGGGCGTTGGATACGGAGATGTAAAACAGGTGGCACAATACAGGAAGTTGAAAATCAGGACCGATTCGATTGAAAATGAATTGAAAAATAAACAACAATACATGGATGCACTTACAAAAGTATTAAGTGGGAACGTCACTAAAAAAGATACCACCCAGCTTAATCTGCCAAAAACTGATAACAGTGATGATTAAGCATTCCTAGTATTACATACATAAATTATAATAACTAACAGACTAAAACTAACTTGTATGTTTAACTCAAAACTAAAAGCTTCTCTAAATGAAGCAGGTACCGGCACTACAATTGTAGGCAGTGGCACTATTATTACCGGAAATATCGAAAGCATGGGAGACATCAGGATAGATGGCATGCTGGTAGGCGATATTAATGTAAAAGCAAAATTATTGGTAGGGCCTGATGGTGTAGTACAAGGAAATATACAATGTGAGCAAGCCGATATTTTAGGCAAAGTGATTGGCAAAATAAAAGTGAACGACCTGGTACAACTTCGCGGAGAAGCCGTGATTGCGGGTGATATTTATGCCGGCAAATTACACGTAGAACCATTTGTGATCTTCAACGGACAATGCCACATGGGTACTCCCAATACTGCAATAGGAACAGGATCTACTAAAATTGTTGGATTGAAAGAAGAAATGACAGCCGCAGTATAATACAATAGTATTCCACTAAAATTTAAAATATCCGGAGCAGCATGGTTCTGAAAAAATTAGTACCCTTATTTATTGTATTTATACTTTTTACTATGCTGCCTTTTTTATTGCAAGCAGTAGTCACAAAACTAGGACTAGATAAAAACGTTCTATTAGCAGCTAACCTGCTATTTTTTATTCTAGGTATTGGTACTTTTTTTATTCAACGAAAAGCTCTGCAAAACAGTAATCCTAATGTTTTTATACGAAGCGTAATGAGCGTGATGATGATCAAGATGTTCGTTTGTATCATTGCTGTGTTAGTGTATGTCTTGGCTATGAGCGACGTTTACAGTACATCATCCATATTTGCCAGCTTATTTTTGTATTTTATTTACTTAATAGTGGAAGTTACAATGATGCTGAAACTGAATAATCAGAAAAATGCCTAAGCAGGAAGCCCCGCTACATCAATTACAATCTTATTTACCGGCCGGCTCTTATGAAGAAGTAGCACATTATCTTCTCCACTACAAAGTACAACTAACGATTACCCGTGAACGAAAAAGCATTTTAGGCGATTACCGGCATTCTTTTGCAGACAAAAATCATCGTATCAGTGTTAATGGAAACTTAAATACGTACTCTTTTTTAATTACCCTGTTACATGAGCTTGCTCATTTGTTTACGTACGAACGCTTTGGCCATAGGGTGTCTGCACATGGTACGGAATGGAAAAATGAGTACAGCAAAATATTATCCCAGTTTTTGGTAAAAAAAATATTTCCGTCAGACATTGAAAAGGTATTGTTAAAGACGCTTAAAAATCCTGCGGCCAGCAGTTGTGCCGATGATAGCCTGCTAAGAGTATTGAAAAAATACGACCCGAAAAAAGAAGGCACAACTTTAGTAGAATCTTTGCCATTGGGAAGCTTATTCAAGATCAAAGGTGAAAGGGTTTTTCGGAAAGATGAGAAAGTTCGTAAACGTTTCAAATGTATCGAAGTTAAAACCGGCAAAGTGTACCTGTTTAGTCCTGTATATGAAGTAGAAATTGTTTAATGGATCTGAATGTAAAGCTGTTCATTTTTTAAAAAGTTATATCTATACAAAAAAACCATTATTTTCGATTACCAAATCCTAAAACAAAGCTAGTGGAGTTAGTAAAAAAATATAGTGAAGAAGAATTGATACTATCATTGCAGCAACGCGATCAACAAGCTTTTTCTTATTTATATGATAATTATGCTCCTGCTTTAAATGGTGTTATCTACAGAATGGTGGAGGAAAAAGAATTAGCAGAAGATATTTTACAGGAAGCATTTATAAAGATCTGGGATAATTTCGCTCAGTACGATAGTTCTAAAGGACGTTTATTTACCTGGATGATCAACCTTACGCGCAATCTAACTATTGATACATTACGCAGTAAAAGTTATAAAAAGCAACAGAAAATCTCTGCCGATGAAAATTCCGTAAGTAATTTACCTGGCAATCATTCCGGTGCCGAAAGGTTTGATACCATAGGTTTACGGAAACAGCTGGAAAATCTCAAACCCGAACAACGTACTATTATAGATCTGGCTTATTTCAATGGTTACACCCAGGATGAAATAGCCAAGGAAATAGGTATACCGCTAGGCACCGTGAAAACCCGGATGAGAACCGCCATTATTGAATTAAGAAAAATGCTATAACAGAGTGCAAGCAAACGACATCATATCATCAGGTTTATTGGAGCTACATGCTACAGGACTTTCTTCCGGGGAAGAAGCCCTGCAAGTAGAACAATGGATCAAAACTCATCCTGAGGTTGCGGCAGAATTTACTGCGATACAAAAAGGATTAGAAGCATATGCGCAAGCGAATGCGGTACAGCCTTCGCCATCACTCAAAGAAAAAATAGTATCGGAGATCAATACTAAAAAAGGAGTTAAAGTAGTTGCCCCGAATACTGATGCTAAAACATATGTCTCTCCTTTTTGGAAATATGCAGCAGCCGCTTCGATCATATTATTTGTAAGCAGTGCCGTGCTAAATGTATCGCTTTATAATAAAGTAGACGAAGCAGGTAAAAATTTACAGCAAACACAGGAATCATTAGCCGCGTTACAACAAAGCAATGAGGATATGAAAGGCTCTAATCAAGCCATGAAAGAGGATATGAGCGTTGTGCAAAGCAAATACAGTGAGCCCGTTATGATGCATGGAATGGGTGTAGCACCCAATGCAGTCGCAAAAATATTCTGGATGAAAAATACAGGTGATGTGTATATTGATCCAAGTAATTTACCCGATGTTCCATCAGACAAACAGTTACAGCTATGGGCGATCATCGATGGTAAACCGGTTGATGCAGGTATGATCATCACAGCTACGAATGGAGATAAATACCGTATACAAAAAATGAAGACTTTTGGCAGAGCTGATGCATTTGCCATCACAATAGAAAATAAAGGAGGCAGTCCTGCTCCTACAATGGATAAGATGGTAGTGATGGCCAAACTGTAATTAAGAAAAATATTTATAAAAAAAGCCGGCTTCGTAGTCGGCTTTTTTATTTTTTACTATTTCCCGAATAAGATGCTTTGCATCTACATACTTCACAATCCTTACTAGTACTGCATTATATCCAATAACAAATATTTTAAGGAAATTTAAAAACCATCCTTCTTCATTTATCGTAATTGAGTACAGTTAAAACATACACTAAAACTTAAACTACAACACAAATGAAAAAATTATTAATCGCAGTGGCAGTATTATTCAGCACTGCATCATTCGCTCAAACAGAAAAAACAGTAATGGTAGGCGGCGCAGCAATGTACCCATCAAAAAATATTGTTGAAAACGCTGTTAACAGTAAAGATCACACAACATTGGTTGCTGCCGTTAAAGCTGCTGACCTAGTAGCAACATTAGAAAGCGCAGGGCCATTTACGGTATTTGCTCCAACTAACGAAGCCTTCGATCTATTGCCAGCAGGAACAGTTACTACACTTCTTAAACCAGAAAACAAAGCTATGTTAGTTGCTATATTGACATACCATGTTGTTGCTGGTAAATGGAGTGCCGCAGATCTGATGAAAAAAATTAAAGATGGTGGCGGTAAAGCAGAATTAAAAACTGTACAAGGTGGTTCTCTATGGATCATGATGGATGGCGACAAATTAGCTATCAAAGATGAAAAAGGTGGTGTGGCTTATGTAACAATTAAAGATGTAAATCAAAGCAACGGTGTAATTCATGTAATTGACCATGTTTTGTTACCACAATAAGTTTTACAAGGGTTGATGGTAATTGAGATAAGAGCTCCGGTTTCGTCCGGAGCTTTTTGATTTGAAATAAATTGTACATTTATTTTTCAAAAAAAGAGATACTGCCTCCCACCCAGGTTTCATTTTCATTGTATCGTGTACCGATCATTTTTCCTTTACTCAGTCTTGTTAAATTATGTACTGCAATTGGCCTGTCCCATCCATCTTTCCAAAAATAAAATAAACGGATCTCTACTTTAGCATTTCTATCCGGCGTTTCAATAATTGCCGCATATTTTACTTTACGCTGCAATATCCAATTTTCAGGATCGGTTATTTTATCGATATCCTCTTTTGTTACGTCGATCATTACGCCCATCCCTGCATAAGAGAACAATGGCTTTAGTACATAATTTTCCAGGTCGCCCGGCAACTCTTTTATCTCATGTAAAAAATAGGTTTGCGGAACGTATTGATTGCGTATGAACGGCAAAGTATATTTACTGATACGATAAAACCAATTGGGATGCGATACCCATTCAACATCCCATGGATAAGTGATATCAATAACAGGTGCTGTATCCTTTAGCAAGTGCAGGTCGTCAAATACAAGCCTGTTAAATATTTTTTTTATTTCGACTCTTTCACCATCTTTTTCATAAAACAACTTGTTGCCTATCGCTATCAGCTTCGTTATACAGACTGCTTTTATGCCCAATGCTTTTTCTGTGCAATAAAAATCAAGACGTGTTTTTTGCTGATCAGGAAATATATCCAGCAGTATTACATTTTTGGGGTCCGTATCGCCAACAATTATTTCTTTTAATAATTGTAGTGTTGTTTCTTTTGTATACCCATTCAGATAACTACTATGCGTTTCAGGAATTGAAGCATACACCTGCGCAATATCATTAAGGTTTACCTGAAAAGCAAACAGCGATGGAAAACCCTGCATCTCTACCAATTGCGGTTCTACTTCTCCTGACTCATTTTCGCAGACACCAAAATCCAATGCAAGAAAATGAGCATGGTTATTTTCATTGGCAACAACAAGGTTTGCAGGAATAGCCATTTCGGTTATTTTCTTAAAGCGGTTATCCGTAATTACATCGATAATATCTTCAGCGGCAGCCAACATTTTTTGTGTGAATTCTTTTGGCACAAAAACGGGCGTTTCTGCCAATCTAAAATCCAATGCGCCCGGACAAATATTTTCAATTTGATCTATATATGCCTGGTATTTTTCTTTCGAAAAATTTGTATTGAATTGTTGCCGTAATTTTTTTTGCATTGATTTTGGAATTTGATGACGGATCTGATAAAATTAATCCCCCATATCTATCAATTTTATTTTTGTTATTTTATCCTCTCTTTTATAATCTTTATTGGTAGTAAGATTACCCTCACTATACATTTCAAGTGTAACCTTAAAACATAAGGTATTAACTGCAGTTCCTTTGTGAAAATCATCAAATGCAGGAATCAGTACCAATGCGTCCAATGCAGTTGAATTAAAAGCTGAATCCATGGTCTCGCCTACAAAACCGTAAGCATATGTATAATTTAGAAACTGTATTGTTAAATGCTTTGCCTGTATATTTTTTGGATAAATATAATTCTGTGTATCTATTGTGTTGCCTCTATAACTTTCGAAAAAGTCCTGTATGTCTTTATGGGTTTTCGTTGTCGTATCATTGGCTATATGTATGAATTTCTTCGTTAGTATTTTACTAAGGCTATCTATGTCAGAAATTGGCCCAGCAGCAATATCTTTATTTTTAGCGAACTGGTTTAGATCAGCTTTTCTTTGAGCTAAAGAAACTTGCGTGGTCGAACAAAAGAATAATATAAAGACAATTATATTTTTCATAAGATTGATTAAAATATTTGTAGTAATTCATTATCCGTTATCGATCGCGATCTGCAAAAAACCAGGAAGTAAGTGTGTATAGGTCATCATGATCTTATCCGGATCATTTAATTGTTCGATCATGCTTTGCCATTTTTCTATCCCGTAGTTTTCGATAACGGTTTGCTTTTTTTCTTCCGTCTGTAGGTACATGCTCATACCTTCAGCATCTGCCTCCGGATGAAACTGCGTGCCGATCATATATTTATTGAATCGCACCGCCATGATGGCTCTTTCCAAAGGAACATGCGGCCTGTCTTTTTCAATAGCCAAAACCGTTGCCGGTGTTTTCCAAAAAGTTTCTGCATTGGGTTGTATTACCTGATAGTCCCTGCTGTCCACTGCATAAAAAGGATCTTTCATTCCTTTGAACACCGCTTCATTTTTACCATCAGTTAATAAGTGTATCGGAAAAACGCCAAAAGCAGTGCTCTTGCGCTTGCAAACATTTCCAATATTAAAATGCCTGCAAACCAGTTGAAATGAATGGCAAATTAAAAAGATGGATTTTTTGTTTTTATTTAAGGCATTTTCATTCCAGTCCAGTACTTCTTGCAACCATTTGAAATAAGCATTTTCCCATTCGCTTCCCTCGCTATCAAGCGGACTGCCAGGCCCCCCAGTTGAAATAAACAGATCATAGGACAGGTCGGGTACTTCATTTTTTAACCTAACATCAAACTCCTTTGATTCTATCATGATCTTTTTGCTATTGCCAAACTGTTTAATAATATCTCTGATGCAACGCATGCCTTCATTTGCTTCGCCTTCATAAAGGTCTAATATTGCTACGCGGACTATTCTTTTTTCTTTGCGGACCATACTGCAATTAATTATCGATTATTAATTGTTAACGCCATCTAAAAAAACATCATGGACATAATCAACGACGTTTACCAGGCTATTGGTTTGTTGAAATATTTTTAATTGTTTATCAGCACCCGTACCTTGTTTCATTATGGTATGCACATAATCAATGGCATTTTTGCTTCCCAGTTCAGGCACTACATCATCAATAAAATCGAGTAACTCGTAGATCAATGTTTTTGTATCGACCTCGCATTCTTTTCCAAAATCGATCAGGCTACCATCAATTCCATAACGGCAAGCTCTCCATTTATTTTCATTGATCAGCGCACGTGAGTAAGAAATAAAATTAAGGTTCTGCATTCTTAATTTATACAGTTTGGCGCTTATTGCCTGGAACAATGCAGCAATAGTAATGGTTTCCTGCACCGTTAGCGGCACATCGCAAATGCGGTATTCAACTGTATTAAAATCCGGATGCACCCGTAAATCCCACCATATTTTTTTTGCGTTGTCAATGCAATTGGTTTTTATCAGCAGTGCCACATAACTTTCGTACGCTTCAATATTTTCGAAATGATCCGGAATTCCTGTACGTGGAAATTTGTCGAATACTTTACTACGAAAACTTTTATAACCGGTTTCCCTTCCTTCCCAAAATGGAGAGTTGGTGCTTAATGCATAGATATGTGGTAAAAAATACCTTGCGCTGTTAGCGATATGGATCGCCATCTCTCTAGATTCCATACCCACATGAACATGCAAACCAAAGATCAAATTACTACGCGCCGCTTCCTGTAATTCATTTACAATTTCGTTGTAGCGAACATGATTTGTCAACAATTGGCTTTGCCAGTGACTAAAAGGATGAGTACCAGAAGCTCCTACCCACAATCCTAGATCACCCGCTATATTTTTGATCGTCTTACGTAAGGTGGCAACATCTGCAAATGCTTCGTCCACGTCTTTACAAATAGAAGTGCCCACTTCTACTACGGCCTGGTGCATTTCAGCTTTTACCTTTCCTTTAAATATCTTTTGACCCTCCTGAACTATTTTTTGTTCATGGCTTTTTAATTCCCTTGTTTCAGGATCAATCACCATGTACTCTTCTTCAACACCCAGTGTAAATTGCTTGTATGAGATCTTTGCCATTTTTTAATTTTGAGTGTTCTTTTTGAACACTACTATGAAGCACTTTTTCTGATGTACTCTCCCCATGTTAAATTATCCTTCCCGTTTTTTTGATCCTGTGCTTTATCAATGGCGTAAGTAGCTATTGTTTCAACTACCCAATCGAAATTTTCTTGTCCGATCGTTTCCTTTTCTGCGTCCGCGGCAGGATTGGAAAAATCAACCGCATATAATATGTCATCGCGCAGCGCTATATCAACCGTATTAAAATCGTATCCCAGGTGTTTGTTGATACGTAATATTGTATCCTCGATCAATTTTATTTTTTTTGAGTCTGGCTTAAAATCAACCGAATAACGCGAACCATAAGGATTCCGCGGTTCGTAACTACAAATACGAATGTGTTTTCCTCCGATACAGAAGCACCGATAATATTCTTCAAAAATGATCTCTTCCTGCAGCATCATTACCAGCCCGCCTGTTTCTGCATGTTTGCTAAAGAAATCATTCATGTGGGTGATCTTATATATTTTTTGATCGCCTTCGCCTGAAAATGGTTTCATGTAGGCAGGAAAACCTATGTATTGAAATATTTTTTCCCAATCTAAAGGATAGGCCAAATTAGAAAATTCTTCGTCGTTGGTACCGGGAGGCAGATCTCTCGATGGAAGAATGACTGTTTTAGGGACAGTTACTTTTATTTTAGTAGCCAAACTATTATTAAAAAAATTCTCATCTGCGCTCAGCCAAAAAGGATTATTAATGACGGCAGTTCCGCATAAAGCTGCATTCTTTAAAAAGGACCTGTAAAAAGGGACCTTTTGTGATATACGGTCTACTATTACAGCATAACCGCTACTCTCACCGTGCTCCACTTTTTCTATATAAACAGGTTCGGCTTTTATTCCCTTGATCTTTTTGCTATTCACTTTTTCAATAAAAGCATCTGCAAAACCCCTTTCCTTCCCAAATAAAATTCCAATTTTTTTCATTACTAATACTTGTTATAGTTTATTAATTAGCTGAATTTTTTAAGGGCAGGAATTAGTATATCAAATATATTTTGCAAAAGGTACTTTAACAAATTATGTTTAGCAAGAAAACATCGTGTTTTAGGGTATAGTTATACCTTTTAAGTAATAAGCTGTATGCCTGCAACAACAATTTACTCATCACTTAAGGGCTTATTCCCTGTAACTTTTTCCTATTTCACAATAGCTTACCCTTACAATTGCCCCCAAACCTTGTTACCTTTGCCTAATAAATAATAGACAATGTTAGATAGTATAGAAAGCGCCATTGAGGACATAAAAAATGGCAAAATGGTGATTGTGGTAGATGATGAGGATAGAGAAAATGAGGGTGATTTTGTGATCGCTGCCCATACGGTAACACCAGAAGTGATTAATTTTATGAGCAAACATGGCCGCGGACTGATCTGTGCACCGCTTACTGAAGAACGCTGTAACGAGCTGGAATTAACGCCCATGGTGCAATCTAACACCGCTTTACACGAAACAGCTTTTACCATTAGTGTTGACCTTTTAGGGAACGGCTGTACCACCGGTATCTCGGCGCAGGACAGGGCAAAAACGATACAGGCATTGATCGATCCTGCTACAAAACCTGAAATTTTAGGCAGGCCCGGACATATATTTCCATTGAAAGCAAAAAAAGGTGGCGTTTTAAGAAGGTCAGGCCATACGGAAGCCACGATCGACCTAGCCAGGTTAGCCGGATTTGAGCCTGCTGGTGTACTGGTAGAGATCATGAATGAAGATGGCAGCATGGCACGTTTACCGGAACTAATAGAAATTGCTAAAAAATTCGACCTTAAACTTATTTCCATAAAAGACCTGATCGAATACAGATTGAGCAAAGAAACGCTGATCAAAGAAGAGGTTCGTGTACAGATGCCTACCAAATACGGCATGTTTGAATTGATCGCTTTTCAACAAATAACTACCGGAGAAATACATCTTGCCATAAAAAAAGGTGAATGGGAAAAAGATGAGCCTGTATTAGTAAGGGTACACAGCAGCTGCATGACAGGTGATATTTTAGGATCATTGCGTTGCGATTGCGGCGACCAGTTACATGCAGCATTAAAAATGGTAGAGGCTGCCGGCAAAGGATTGGTATTGTACATGAATCAGGAAGGGCGCGGCATCGGCTTATTAAACAAATTAAAAGCCTATAAATTACAAGAGCAGGGAATGGACACTGTGGAAGCCAATTTAGAATTAGGTTTTGGCATGGATGAAAGAGACTATGGTGTTGGTGCGCAAATATTACGTCACCTCGGTATTAATAAAATGAAGCTCATGAGCAACAATCCTCGCAAACGTGCGGGCTTATCAGGATATGGTTTGGAAGTTGTAGATACAGTGCCTATTGAAATAAAACCCAATGCACACAATGAAAAATACCTTACTACTAAAAGAGATAAATTGGGCCATACGATCTTAAACAACAAGTAAAGTTATTCTGTAAAACTATCTTTATCATCAAGCTTTTTTCTTTTCCCTTTGGATTTGAAAATACCTAAGAGCTTGTCTTCATCTTTGCGGTATGTTAGTTTAACACCTGTCCTGTTGCGTTCACCTATCAGCAGGTCATAATCAGTTTGGTTAAATCCCACCACCCTTATTCTGCCGTCTTTCGTTAGTATCCATTGTATCGTAACATCGGGCGTTAGCAACAGGTTATTGGGCCTGCCATTTGTTGTTGCCGGTGCAGCATTGGGATTATTATAATCAAGGCTGCCACCAACAGAAACAATGATCCGGTTATCATGAAATGTTTTTGTGATACCTACTTTTCCTGTACCCTGCACCTGGTTATCGAGCGCTAAAGTAGAATTCATCTCTACATAACTAGACACGGTATTCCCATTTAAAACTTTTTGCAATAACTTATTAAATGAACTGGAAAGTGCACCGGATACAACACCTCCGATCGTATTCGCCAACACAGAATATCCGCCGCCTGCATTCAGAAAACTATTATTACTCATAAAAGCATTGAATAACAATATGGAGGTAACCTGTTTATTCATTTCATTCTCATCTCTGGCAAACAAAGCGAAGCTGTTAAGGACAGAAAAATCATTATTAAAAGAGCTGTAATCAGGTAATTTGAATTCAAAATTTATTTTTGGTTTCAGCAGGGTTTCTGTCAAATATGCATATACAATTACATCGCTTCTTGCAGAAACGTTGGAGCCTACTAAAGGCAGACTGGTCAGGTCAACTTTTGTTGCCAGGTACTGCGCCGCAATATCAATATTGGCAAGGTAAGGATCGCCTGTCCACACAATACTTCCACTATTTACAGTGAACTTATATTTCATTATTGTCTGAAAATTAAAAGTGTACTCCCCATTGGTGATGTCGTATCTCCCTCTTACAGATAACGGCTCGCTGCTACCTACTCTTATATTTAGTTTTCCAACACCCTGCCCTTTGATGATATCGCCGGTCACTTCATCCAATATTACATCGATCTTACAGGCAGCATTGGCAGAGACATTCATATCAACCAATAAATTAGTTGACAACCGGGTCTTTAAAACATTTTTCATTTTACTTCCAAACTGTACAAAATCTATATAATCAATACCATTATTTTCCGCGCTGTTTCCAGTAAGTAAATAAATATGATTGCTATCCAACTCACTATTAGAAGGTTCTCCATCAATATCCATGATCATATTGCTGACAGGGCCGTTCAGGGTCATTAAACCTTTGCCTATTATCTTGCCATAGAATTGCGTATTGTCTTTTTTCGTTGTATTCAATAAGAGCAGCTTTTTTGTTTGAAAATGAATATTGTCAAATCCAAAATCATTAAAAAAAGTATGGTATATCTTACCACTTATTGTAGCTGTATTATTTAAAGTATCTTTTAATTGTATTGTTCCAAGATCTATTTCATCTGCATTGAACTTAATAGTTGCATTGCTGAATTTATATTTGCATTGCGTATAATTAACCAGCAGTGAGCCTGCATTTACAAATGCAGATCCGGTAAGTAAAAGATGATCAGTGCTTCCCGTGATCTTGAGGTCAGAAGTATTTGCCGTACCGGAGATATTACTAAATATATCACCGAGGTAATTATTAAGAATAGCAAGGTCGAACTTATTTGTCTTAAGTGAAATAAGTGTTTGATTGGCTGTTGAATCATGGCTATTAAAACTTCCATCAACATCAAACTGGTACTTTTCATTATCAGCAGTTGCTGTAAATTTCGCTATGCCTGTCTGGGTATTATAATTTCCTTTTGATTGCACAATACCTATCGAATCCGCGTCCACTCTTACCTGTTCCGCCTGGGCATCATAATCAATAATGGCTTTACCAAATGGATCGGAAATTTTTATATTGCCCGTTAATAAACCTTCTAATCTTGGTTCTTTAAAAACGTACGGTGCTATGTCTATGATACTTACTTTTTTTAATCCAATTAATATATCATTGGTATTCGGCAATGTAGGCGAAGGTGTTGTTGAAATGGTGACCTGTTGATTTCCCTGAGATAAATTTATATTGCTGGCAATTAATTGTGAAGGGCCTACGGTTAATTCCCCGTCTTTTTCTATTTGCCATTTTTTATCATTGATAACAAATGATGAAGGAAGAAAATCTATCTTAACACCATTTGCCATTGTTTGTAACGTTGCATTTAAAGAAGCATTGTTTAATGTTTGCGTAGCGCTTGTAGTAAGACTCACACTTGATATATCGTTGTGAGAAGAAAAGACAAGATCAGAATTTGGTAAATGTAAACTATCGTTGATCGCAATATCAGAGGCATCAACCTTAGCTACTAATGTATCCAGATTTCCATGGCCAACTAACTTTATATTATTAAATGTTTTTCCTTCATAACCAAACTCAGGCACATCGGCATTGATATTTAATTCATTTTCTTTCAACCGCAAATCACCAGTTACAACCGTATTATCGAAACCTTGTAATTTGGGATCTATTAACTGTACATAATTATCAACGTTTTTTGTTTTGATCATAAATTTAAAATTCTGATCATTTATAGCGTACGATGGTTTTTTAATATAAGATGGATAATAGTGATTCAGAAAAAGCTTAAATGCATCTGGCAATTCAAGTATGGTAAATTTTCCTACAACACTTGCTTCCATTTCATTGGATTGAAGCGTGAGGAATTTATCTCCATTAATGATTTGTGATTGAAGTTTAAGCGAATCAAAAGACAATGGCTTATGTTCATGCAGTAAAGTAGCATTGTAAATTTTTGCCGATCCTAAAAAGTTATCAATATTACTCCCGCTAAAATCAAAATTAAAATAGCCCGTAAGCAAAAAATCATTCTGTGTTAATTTCAGTTCCTTCAGATTTGCTTTGGTAAGATTTGCATCAAAATTAAATTTGGGTTCGTCTTTATTTAAATCAATTGTTCCCTTAAGATAATCCAACTGAAGGTTCGGATCGTTGATGCTAACTGTTCCGTCAAATAATCTTTTCTCAAAATCTCCATTCAATTTTATATTTTGATAAGGATAATCCATGTAAGTAATAGAACTGATATTACCATTGAAATTAGCTTTCAGGTCTTGTGTATTAAGCCCCTGCCCTTTCACATTTCCACTGAAGGCAATGCTGCCAACATCTGTAACATTTAAAAATTGTCCCAGTTGAAATCCTGTTGTTGATATTTTACCTACATAACTTACCGGCCGACCCTGTGGTAATTTCATATTTATATCGGCCGTTACAGTTCCTAAATTAGTATTGATAGTGCCATACGCCACAAAATCATTGATAAACCCGGTATACGTTCCTTTATAATGTATGTACCCTAGTTTACTTAATTGCGGATAGGTTACTTTTTTTAATGAAGGGACAATGGTTGTGATATCTGCATAATTCGTTTGCAGGTTCCTCGATTTGAAATCAATAAAAGTTTTATCAATATCAGGCAAGCCGCTTAAAGAAATATCTCCATCAATGATCGTGTTGCCGCTTTGGATCATTATTTTATTTGCCGAAAGATTATCAATGGTTCCTTTTGCAGTGCCTTTTACAGAAAATACACGTTTCCAGTTTTTTAATTCGGGAGCAAAAAAAGCGAGGTCGTCACTACTTACCTGGCAGTTTTCAAAATTGCCATACAACGTTACTTTATGCAAAAAGCTATTCATATCATCCGTAAAGTTGTTATACTTCATGGCATAATAATTTCCCAACCTGCTTTTATTAGTAACAAGGTCTAGTTGCCTGAACTCCATTAACTCAGGCGTAAATTTCATTTTTGCCTGTAATTTTTTCACTTCAAAACCACTTCGTTCTGTGCTCGACAACTGCACATCGGATGTAAGCGTATCTTTTTCAAAATGAATATTTGCAATATCTCCGGCAATGGAACCAAAGCGTAAATGCAATCCATCAAAGTGATCAGTATAGGGTTGCCTGTCTGTTTGATTATCGCTGGTAAACACGCTGTTTTCAAGATGTATATTTTTTACATTGACGATCCATCCGTCGTTGTTCCATTTGTAGGCTTGCGTAGTATCAATAATATCTATAGGAATATCGGCATCCGGACGGTAGCCGGTATATTCTTTTATGGCAAAAGAACCGCCATCAACTGTTATTGCATTTAGATTTATTTTTTTTGCAACAAGATCAATATCATCTGCCGAAAGATCTAATTCTTTTACGGAAGACAACATATCCTGACCTTTCCACTGATCGATACTGTTAATGAATACATTCTTTAGTTGAAGTTTTTTTATGTCGAGTGCTAAGCCTCCTTTTGTAGTTGTATCTTTTTTAGGACTTGACAGATAGTCAACTAAAAACTGATAGTTCCATACAGAATCAGTGCGATTCATATTAACGACTGCATCACTAAGACTAACATATTTCAACACAGGTTTATCTTTCAAAAAGAACCAATCTGTAATATTAACAGTAGCCGCACCTGCATACAACAAGGTGTCTTTATGCAGATCTTTTATCAACAAGCCTTCGAAGACAAGTTTATCAAAAAACCGAACATCCACATTTTGAATACTAACCTCTGTGTGTAATTTTTCCGAAAGAGTGGTCGTTGCTCTTTTAGCGATCCAGTTTTGTACGGGCGTTAAATGAAGTGTTATATATAAAAATACCAGCAGTAATAAAACTGTTAACAAGAAGCGTTTTAATATTTTTAGAAATTTTTGCAGGCTAGTATAAATTATGTACAAAAATAGCTAATAGCTGCCTATACACAAATTCAATACTACTATAATACTGTTATAATTTTTAATATGTCACAAACAGGCTTTAATTACCTCATTAGATACATTTTTCCATAGCCTTTTGTAAAATACTGGTCGGTACTTCCTAGTCCATTAGTAACCTGGGCCGGACCTGTATTGCCACTGCCGTCGGGCACCTGAAGATCTGAATCGTAGCCGTTGTATTTCTCCAACGATTTCCCGTTTAGATTAGTAAGTACTCTATACAAATAGACGCCATTGGCGAGTTTTTGTCCGTACCTATCGGTTCCATCCCATTTATATTCTGTGATATTGGCGCCTACATGAATTGGCCCTAATTCACTTTGCGTAATTTCCTTGACTACTTTACCTGTTATGGTCAATATCTGGATACGCATATTTTGAGGTATCTGCGATCCTGTGATCGTAAATACAAACGCCGTTGATGTAGTAAACGGATTAGGATAATTTAACAGGTTAGATATCATTTCTTTGTTAATAACATTAAAAGATATCGCGTATGAAATTTTACCGGCAGTATTGCCTGATTCATCTTTGCCGGTAACAATTAAAGTGTACGTACCATCTTGTGTGAATTGTGGAAGGAACTGAATACTTGCCACATTATTTCCTGTAGCTAAATTAGCTGGAATGAAATGCATGGAATCGCCGAAAGTATAATAATGCGCAGGCCCGCCAGGCGATCCGTTACTTTGTGGATAGATCACTTCTACTGTCATTAAGCTTGTATCTGTGAGTGCCAGGTACTTACTCTCATCCGTTAGATTGATTAATATATTTGGTTTTGCTGATACAATATCGTTGTTTAAAATATGTACCCCGTCAAAAGTAACATCCAAAAACGGACTGGTATTATCAACCTTTACAAAGAAGTTTTGGTACAAGAAATTATTAAATAAATATTGTTCGGGCTGATCGTTATTTGGATTAAACATTACATACAAAGTATTATTACCCGGATATAATTTTGTATCGATCGTATCACGTATTACCAACGTATCTCCTGATACCAATGCTTTTCCTTTCGGTATGGGAATAGTATGTGTAACGTTATTAGCATCCGTTATAACAAAAGCTACCTGCAGACTATCAAAAGCCACCTGGCTCACATTTTTAAATGCTAATGCTACAGGTATCTTTTGACCGAAACCAACCGTATCCTGCATTGTAAATAAAACGTTGGGAGCTATCGCTCCTTCAGGAAGATAATCAGCATTTATTCTCCAGTATTGTAATTGATCAGGTGTAGCATAAACACTATCCGAGTTAAGCATTTTTAATTGCAGGTAAGGATAAGCTGCGGCACTGATAAAAGAAAGTGATGTATCCGTTGCCGGCGAAACTGTTGCTAATAAAGTTTGGGTGCCATTTGTTTGTACGCCGTATACCTGCACCTGTCCAAGATCTCCGGGACCTGCATCAATACTTTTACCTCTCCAATGCAAACTTGTCCAGTTTTTTGCCGGTCCGAATAATGGAGATAATATACTTCCGGAATCAAGACTTGATAATACCGGAATAGCCTGATCTATTCTGCTGGTAGGATCAGTTCCTACAAATTGTGATGGTGTAAAAGTGCTGTTGTTTTTTTGATAGAAAAACAAGAAAGGAATATTGTGCGTAAAGCTATCCAGCTGTGTAAAACCAAGTGCTTTTAATTTATGATAAAGGTCATTACCCGCGCCCAAGGTGGCCTGATCTGCCTGCCAATCAGCTATAAAAGTTGTATTATTATCGCTTCGGCCCAAATTGGTAATAGACACGTATTTCCCGTTAGGTATACTATCCAAAAAATCTATCGCATATTTTCTGTCTACAGCATCCGTATATCTAAATTCAAAAAAATGAACCGGGGGAGCATAACATACTAACTGGCTTCCAAAACGGCCGTTCGAAGCTGTGACATTATAATTTGTCCAGGGCTCAATTGTCGCACTATCGTATACCAAAAACTGCAATGTATTATAAACACATCCATAAACTGCCAATTCATCAAAATCAAGCGTGACATCAATATCGCTGGAAAGTGTAGCAGGGTATAAACCTGTTCTGATAGTAAGGAGACTATTTTTTTGATTGAAATTAAAAACCCTGTTTGTATTTAAGTTAATACTTGAATAGGTGCTTTGAAGATGCTGGTAATAATGTGATTGATTAAAGCCTGTTCCTCCTGATGGCAAGTAAACGAAAGAATACCAATTCCAAATCGTTGGCGTGGCATTACTTGGCGGAACAATGGTCGTGCGCCAATAATAAACAGTACTATCAGTAAAAATTATATCGGTAGGCGTAAATTGAATAACTCCTCCCACACCCATTGAACTATATTGTTTTAGGAATGGCGAATTAAATAACAGCGTAGTATCCACCTCCATCATATACTTATTTTCTCCATCTAAAGGATTAGCTGTTGAGGCTGAATAGGTAATATTTTGCTGGTTAATAATAGAATAATTGTATGGATACACCGGCAATAATTCGGCGGCAAATATTTCGAAGCTTTTTGTATATGTATTATTCGTTTCAGAGGTCTCTGTTATTTTATTATCTGCATCTAATATAACGATCAGTTGGTTTGTACCTTTATCTGTGAGTTGATTAATAGGCACTGTTAAAGTCACTGAATCTGCATATTTAGTAGCAGGTATAACCTGATTATATAAAACCTGAATGGTATTATTAGGCAACTTGCGTTCAATGAGCACACGCATAGAATCATCAATTGCTCTTCCTAAATTCACCCACTTTACACTTACAGAAAAATTATTATCCGCTACGGAAATAACTGAAGGGCTTATTTTTATTAACTGATCTTCAACATCATAATCAGGCAATGCGAAAGAATTTATTTTCAATGCGGGATCGCCATTTAAATTAACCTCCTCAATATTACAACGCGTTAAAAAAGAATTTTGAGAGTAATCAGTGATCGCAGGATTATTTTGAACGATCGTCTGACAAACTTTTTGCAACTGATTTCCTACTGTATTTCCATACATATCATAAGAAAATTCTTTATAAAAATAGGTGTTGTAATTGTCCAGAAAATTTGATACACCTAAATAAGTACTTCCCAGAAGCCCGATAGCGCCACATTCTTTTGCTAATGCATATTGTTCTGAAATTGTAGTGTAACCGCTAGGCCTGGCATAATCCAACTCGTAATTATCACCGGCAATACAGCCGCTTACATTAAAGAAATAATATTTTCCCTGATTTTGATAATACTGTGGCGCACTAAGGTTGAAGGCCAGTGTTGTTCCTGAAGCATGGCCGAAATAACCTATAAATCCAGTACCGTTATTAATCAGTTGTTCAACTGCAGTTCCATTAATCTGGTCTACTGCGTTAGTCGTTGCTTTTCTAAAAGTTTGTACATTGGCTCCATACAATGTATCCTCTGCAATGCTTGCATATCCATCTAAATAGGAGGTAAATAAATTGTCGTCGCTTACAGTATTTCCTCCTGCCAAATGTATAAAATCTTTCATCCAGCCTTTGTCGGCAATAGTCTGGCTTGTTGAGGCTTGTGCACTCTCATACTCAATCATCTTTTGAAGATAATCCCCCACCTCAGTCCCAGTAACAACCGATATACGGCCAATAGGCACCAGCGGAACATTTTCACCTGGGTTACAAGCTAGTAAGACATCCGATGCTGGATAACCAAAAGTGGGCACCAGGTTAAGCTGATCTGCAAGAGGAAGCGTTTGATTGAAAACATAACTCAATGCATTCACACCTTGTCCTATTATAAAAACATATTGTGGTTTAACAGCAAACTGCTGGTAGGCATACCTGATAAAATCACGAACTGCTACAGGATGTTTTTTTATACCAAATGCGAACTGGTCGGTTATTTCATCGATCGAAACAACTTTTGCCGTATAACTACCGCCGGCTATGGATGCCCTGTATTGCCTGTAATTATCTACATTGTTGACACCATGTCCATCATCATACAAAGCAGGATTACTGATAATAATATAATTACCCTGATTAGCCGTATTGGCATAATTAATAAATGCTCTGGGTGTAAGCGCATTAATTGAGATTATGTTAGCAGGATCTTCACTCACTAACAAAAACCGTCTCACAGGATCTGTAGAAGGCGGCAATTCAAAATGTATTTCTCCCGGAGTAGTAATATCTCCGAGATATCTATTCCCTGTATTTTTATCATATAATACAGGCACACTTCCGTTATTATTAAAATTGGTAATTACCAGATAGTTCCCCAGGGAAGACGATGGTAATTCAAAATAAAAACTTTGCTGGTTATTAAAATTAAATGTTGCCGGATAAGTAAATGAAAATGTTCCTACAACAATCTTATCATTCGGGTCTGAAGGATTAATTGAACCCATACTAACCGAAGCGTTATCCGAATTCTCCAACGTAGACAACGGTATATTATTGATCGTTTTATTAAGGGTCGTGAATCCACTTATAACCGTATCAATAATGACAGTGTTAAATAATTTTACCTGAAACTCCCTGGTTGCAGCCAAATTACCTGCAGCGGTAATAGCAAAAGATACGTTAGCTGCAGGCCCACTTGTATATGAATTAAGACTTGAAAATGGTTTGACAATACAGCACCCATATTGAGGTGTACTGGTCCATCCCTCGCTCATATCATAGTCGGAAGCATAAATAAAATCTCCGCTTAAATCCAATTCATATCCTGCGTTAGGATAGTCCTTAAATGGAGATTCGATCCTTCGCATAAAATAAGGTTCGGGCAAAAGTGTATTGGTGCTTGTGTTATTAGTGGTTGTAGTATAATTAAGATTGCCTCCCGAAGGGTCTACCGTTAAAAAATAAGCTGCGGTGTCTGAGCTTAAACTGTAATGATCATTCAGTTGAAAAGTAGAATCCCTGTAAAGTGTTTTATCAGGTTTGCCATCATTCATTTCTCCCAAAAATTCTATATAATCTGTACTGCCCAACAAGCCTGTAGCAACGGAAGTAAATATCCTTACCTTTTTTCCATTTCTCCATAATTCAAATTGCTCTGCCGGTACACCGCCTAATCCCACTGACGCTAATACGGATTCATTGATACGATATAATCCATTTTGCCCGACCTTGAATTTGTAATAGGTTTTGCTATAATCAATCCAGCTATTATTCAATTGCGAATGAGCAACCAACGATACTGTTAATAGAAAAAAAGCAGCTACTATTCTCTTCATACTATTGCAATTGTATTTTAATGCTCAATTTTCTGCGCTTTAACTGATAAAGATTAATATGTCCCCGGCGCTTTATTCTCTCCGTCTTTTTTATTTCTTATAATAAATTCCAGGGATAATACATTTGTATATAACGGATTGGATTGGTTAGCTAAATTTGTAAATGCGTAATCAACAGCTACCTTTCCTATTTTAAATCCGGCGCCCAGGCTTGGCTGGTATATCCAAACTCTTTTTTGATTAAGTGTATCTCCGTCCGCCAATGCCTGTTGAAAATTTGTTATTCCGCCGCGCACAAAAAACACATTATTTATGTTGGCTTCTATTCCAATATGCGGATCCAGGCTAATGGTATTTCCGCTAATCACCGTATTTCGTTTTCCATCAAAAGTTACATTAAAGCTAGCCTCAGCAGACACAGACATAGATCTGTTTATCTTGATATCATATGCACCACCTATTACAATACTTGGTGCCGTTAATTCTGTTGATTTTATGGGTATCGCATTGTCGGTCAAATAAAGTACCTGTTTTTGTGCATCCGTAAAATGGAACGTCCATGCATTGAATGTAGTTGTCAGGTCTTTTGCAACGATGCCTGCGTGCCAGCGTTCTCCATATGCTTGCAATCCTGCGTCAATACCAAAGCCCCATGCATTAGCAAAAGAACCCACTTCACGGTATATGATCTTTGCATTAAAGCCAACACTGATATTCATCGATTCTGATTCTTTAATTTTTTGTGCAAAGGATAATAATACCGCATTGTCTGCTGATGAAAAACTTTGGACATCATTATAATTAATGCTTCCATCCGGCTGCACCAAAAACAATGTATTAGGAATGTCATCTACAGAAAAACGTAAAAAAGATATACCAAGCGCTCTTTTATTATCATCGATAGGAATCCCTAATGCAGCATATTCATATTGCCCGATACCCGAAAAATAATTAGCCCCCATCAAGCTAAAAGAGATATCTTTTAATCCGGTTAAACCTGCGGGATTCCAATAACCCGCCGTTTCATCGTTTACAGAAGCAACCTGTGCATTTCCCATTGCCAATCCTTTTGTTCCTGCTCCAATATTTAAAAATTCATTCGAATACTCGCTGAATTGAGCAAACAAAACTGCAGGAGATAAGAAAATGAATAATATAATTATATATGCGCTTCGACCCATGTAACTACTTTCCAAATAATTAAGTATAGATATTGTAAAGATTATTATTTACCTGCCCCTAGTTTTACGGATTGCCTATGTTGAAACATTGGTGAAGTGAAAATACGTTTAAATACTTACAAGTTTTGCCATATTGCCATGAAAATACCCTTCTGCTTCAATAGTGCCTTCCTATAAATAGATGCTATTTCTAAAAAAAATGCAGCCTTTTTGGCAATAAGATAACGTTATACCCTTTAATAATATTTTCTGAATCATTAACTCAATTTCTTGAATTAATTTCGCGGCATGACTCCAGAACGCTACTCCCGGCTCACGAATGTTTTAAATAAACGGCAACCCGATATTACTGTTGTGTTAGAAAACGTATTGGATCCGCATAATATATCTGCGGTAATGCGTACTTGTGATGCCATTGGTATACAGGATATTTATATTTTAAATCACAAGATCCCGGCGCATAAAAAATGGGGTGCTAAAAGTTCTTCGAGTGCCGTAAAATGGCTGACCATCCATCAGTTTACAGATGCAAATGAGTGTTTTACTGCCTTAAGAAAAAAATATACAAAAATATATACCACTCATTTAAGCAGTGACGCCGTTAGTTTACATGATCTGGATCTAACTGAATCGGTTGCACTTGTCTTTGGCAATGAACACAGTGGTGTAAGTGAAGAGATAATAGCAATGGCTGATGGGAACTTTATTATTCCACAAGTGGGCATCATTAAATCATTGAATATATCCGTTGCCTGCGCTGTTACTTTATATGAAGCATACCGCCAAAAAAATCAAAAGGGCCATTACGATCATCCCAAGCTTATGCCTGAACAACTCGGACAATTAAGGGATGAATGGGGATTTATTGAAGAATTATAACGGTTGATCAAATAGTCTGCACATTAAAAAAACCAGGTTTATGTACCTGGTTTTTTTAATATAATATTTAGTTGGATGTTTTATCTAACTACAAATTTCTTAACGATTGTGCCGGTTGAGCTTCTTAGAATTATGATATAGTTACCTGGGATCAAATTAGGGACATTGACTTCTACGACTTGTTCCACATCGCCATTCATAGTCGAAGATGTAACGATCATATTATCGTCACGTTGCATCAACATACCTAAGAAATTATCGATCTCAATACCTACCTGTTGACCCAAATTCCAATTTGGAACAGTAACAGAAAAATGTCCATTTCCTACGGGATTCGGACTAAGTATTACAACTCCTATTCCCCCTGACCCACCGCCCAGAGCAGACGCATTGATTGTTATAGCCAAGATCAGTGTGCCTGTACCCGTGCTATTTGTAGCCTTAACCGTGTCTATAAATGTTCCGGATACTGTTGGAACACCGCTAATTACGCCGTTCGGCGAGAATGATAATCCCGGAGGCAATACGCCACCTACCTCATAACTTGTTGGAGGTACTGACGATTCGATCGTATAGCTAAAGGAGTTTCCTACTTCACCCGTTGCTGTGTTTGAACTTAATATTACAGGTACCGGATACATTGTAACAAGCGTTAGTGTATCAAGTCCGCTACCAGCCGAGTTTGTGGCTGAAATTACCACATCAAAAACACCAGTACTGGAAGGTGTACCACTAATTACACCCGTTGTTGAATTAACAGTCAGCCATGCTGGCAAACCTGTAGCATTATAACTAGTAGGGCTGTTGGTTGCTGTGATCGTATATGAAAACAATGAACCTATTATTTCAGTTGCATGATTGCTACTGGTTATTATTGGAAGACTTGGTAGTGGCGCATTTATTGTTATTGTCAATACTTGTGTGCCCGTGCCTCCTGCATTTGTTGCTTTAACCGTATCGATAAATGTTCCGGACACTGTTGGTGTACCGCTGATCACCGCACCCGATAAACTTAATCCTGCTGGCAATGTTCCACCAATTGAATAACTCGTTGGTGTGTTTGTTGCGGTAATTGTATAACTAACGATCGCGGTATTGATCGTACCGTTTATTGTTGTACCACTGGTAATAACCGGTATACCAGGTATTGCTGCATTAATTGTTATTGTCAATATTTGTGTGCCGGTTCCTCCTGCGTTCGTTGCTTTTACTGTATCGACAAATGTACCAGATGCTGTTGGTGCACCGCTGATTGTTGAACCAGAGAAGCTCAAGCCCGCAGGCAACGTACCTGTTACTGTATAGCTTGTTGGACTATTGGTCGCTGTGATCGTATAACTTGTAAACGCACT
>DATHNS010000010.1:0-5055 GCA_035485735.1 Ferruginibacter sp. | reverse complement strand
GATCTGGTTTTGGCTTTTTACTGAACCATCACCTGAATTTCCCATTCCCATTGAACCTTCATAGTTTAAGTAACCTTTCCATTTGCCATTTTTGCTACCATCGCTAACCTGAGCTAACAAATGTTTAGTAGCTGATCCTGGGAATGGTTCGTTTACTAATGTTACAACGTTTGTAGGGTTTGCAACACCTAGCATAAAGCCCCATGTTCCTTTAGAGTATTCTGCTTTGATACCAGTGTGAGAGAATGGCCCTTCAGTGAACATATAGTCCATGCTATAGTTTCTGTTTGCATAAGCATCAACCACTTCATACCCGATGTGTGTAGCCCATTTACCAATGGTAAATTTAACACCACCACCTTTTTTGCCAGTCAAATAACTAACATATAATTGTTTAACTGCTAAAAGCGTTGGATCACCACTACCGTTACCAGCATTGAAAGCTGAAGCTCTTGGCCCAAAACCTAAATCTGCAGTACCTAATACTTTACCAGATAGAGCAGTTCCGTCAGCTCTTAATGTAGCCATACCTAATTCAAATGAATTGTTAGACTGCGTAAAGCTTGTCTTGTTATTAGCATTGTCTGACACATTATTGAAATCTAAACGAGTGTAAGCATCAACAGATCCGGAAACAACAAATGTTTTCGTGGAGTCTGTCTGGGCATTAGCGCTTAATGCGATAACTGCAGCCAAAAACGGAAGAACGATTTTTTTTCTTGTCATTGTTTTAAGTTTAATTGGTTAAGAGATACTTTAACAAGCATTTATGTTTTGTTTGTCTTGTTGAAACAAAGTTATAGGGAATAATTATTAATAAAATAATATTCATACATGTTTTTTTTGAAAAAAGAATGTTATATTATCCATTCAGGAATAAAAAAACTATTAATAAAATAATTTAACCCTCGTTAATGGGGGCAAATAGAATATTATTAGTAGTTCGTTATAAATAATATTTTATACGAGTTGAAAATAATATTCAAACGCTCTTTGTCTTCAGGAATGTTTTTGGAGTAACTCCGTAAATTTTATTCTATTGATCATTTCCGCTCCAAGGCTTTTTAAATGATCTGTATAGACCTGGCAGTCTATAAGTTGAACACCTTCTTTTTGTAATTGTTTTACATAATTGATAAAAGCAAATTTGCTGGCATTGCTCATTTTACTAAACATACTTTCGCCAAAAAATATTTTGCCTAAACGTACGCCATATAGGCCTCCTACAAGTTTTCCATTTTGCCATGCTTCGGCACTATGCGCATAACCTAATTGATGCAAATTAATATAAGCTTCCTGAACCTGGGGAGATATCCATGTTCCATCCTGGTCTTTTCTGGTGATGGATTTGCAATTTTTTATCACTTCATCGAATGCCCTGTTAATAGTAAAACGAAATGTTCCACTATTTAAAACAGTCTGCATGCTTTTAGTAACCTTTAATTTGTCGGGATATAAAACAAAACGAGGATCGGGGCTCCACCAACAGATGGGCTCATCCTCGTTATACCACGGGAAGATCCCGTTTTTGTATGCTAGTAATAAGCGTTCGGAACTTAAATCGCCGCCGATCGCTAATAATCCATCTTCATCAGATTGATCAACAGGGGGGAATAACAACTCTTCACTTATAAAAAACATACTTAAAAGTAAGAATTTATCCCGATTGCGAAGACCTTATTTGATCACGAAATGAACTTCATTAAAAGCAAGATTATAATAATCCTGTATCTCTAACTTTTCAAGTTCATCTTGACATTTTTCTTTGAAAAGGTCAACCAAAACCTGAGCGTATTCAAAATGTATCGTATTGTTACAACTATCTATCACTCTTTTTATCCATTCCATTGTATCATTACATTGTTTTTTATCATCACTTTGTAATAGCGATTCATTCATAGTGCGAATAAAGTGGTGAGCCGTAGTTGTCTTTGTACGTTTAACAACATTGGTTCTAACTGCGTCCTGTCTTGCTTCTTCAAATTTGAGCTTTCCAAAAGCTTCCATCGCATGTATAATCTTACTCTTATTAATTTTATGAGTTATTAAATTATGCAGGTTGCCTAAGTCGGCAGGTTTACAGTCAAACTCATTTGCTAATATTTCTTCTGCGTTTTTCATACCTTGTCAATTTTAGCATTCATAATCATTTACGTAATTTTTTAATTCATCGATTCATCGATCTTAATTGGATAAGACAATTAAAATGCCAAAATATTTTAACAAATTAAGTAGGGTATTTACTTACACCTTATGTGTAAAAACGATTCTTTACTACCTCACTTTAGCGTTAATAATGTGTGAAAATGAATTTTTTTGTTGGCGCAGGCTTTATTAAATTGCTGCCCTTAATAAATCGATCTATTTTGAGCAGTATTTTCCTCACTCAAATCCTGTAATCTCAATAAGCAGAAATATTATAGGATTCCCAGGAAATGGGGGTCACAAAATCTTATATAAAACTAACTCAGATATAGAAGTATGGGAAGTATAGAAAAAGTAAATTGTTTGATCATAGGTTCGGGGCCATCAGGTTATACTGCAGCTATTTATGCATCCAGGGCTAATTTAAGTCCGGTGTTGTACCAGGGCATTCAGCCAGGTGGACAGTTGACCATTACAACAGAAGTAGAAAATTATCCCGGTTATCCCGATGGGATACAAGGGCCTGATATGATGGTCAATTTTGAAAAGCAGGCAGCCCGTATGGGTACTGATATTCGTTTTGGCCTTGCGACAAAAGTTGATTTTTCATCACAGCCTTATAAAGTTCAGATCGATGAAGAGAAGTGGATAGAAGCTAATTCAGTGATCATTTCAACGGGCGCATCCGCAAAATGGTTGGGGCTGGAAAGTGAACAACGCTTAAATGGATACGGCGTTAGTGCATGTGCGGTATGTGATGGGTTTTTCTTTAAAGGAAAAGAAGTGGCTATTGTGGGAGCGGGTGATACTGCCGCAGAAGAGGCATTGTATCTTTCAAAACTTTGCACAACGGTACACATGATCGTTAGAAAAGGTGAGATGAGAGCCAGTAAAGTAATGCAGGACAGGGTGGTAAACACGGCTAACATAAAAGTATACTGGAACAGTGAAACGCATGAAGTGTTGGGAGATAAAAAAGTAGAAGCAGTGCGTATACAAAACAACGTTACCAACGAAAAGATAGAAGTACCTGTCAGTGCATTTTTTGTAGCGATCGGCCACCAGCCTAACAGCGATATTTTTAAAGATTGGTTGGATATGGATGATGCGGGATATATTAAAACGATTCCGGGTACATCAAGAACCAATATTGAAGGTGTATTTGCTTCGGGAGATGTGCAGGATAAGATTTATCGCCAGGCAGTAACGGCGGCGGGTAGTGGCTGTATGGCTGCTTTAGATGCTGAAAGATACTTAGGAGAAAAAGGATTGCATTAATATGGTCGTAATAATTTAAAGAATGATCACTGTCCATTTACATAATTTACAATTCGCGGGTTTTCATGGTATACATGATGAAGAAAGGGTTTTAGGTAATACCTATGAATTAACGATCGATGCTACCGTAAATGTAAAAGAGCATATCACTCAATTACATCAGACAGCGGATTATGTTACTATCTATGAAATAGTAAAAAAACGAATGGCGGTACCATCGGCTCTTTTAGAGACCGTAGCCCAGGATCTGACAGACCTTATACATGCTTACGATAACCGCATCACCTCTGTATCCGTCTCAATAAAAAAATTAAACCCGCCCATAATAAACTTCCAGGGCTCAGTAGGTGTTAGCTACAAAAAAGAGTTTTAACCGCTTACTTTCCGTTTAAAAGTATGTTTTAATTATCTTCGGATAATAAATCAACGTACATGATAAAGACCCTTTGTATTTCATTTGCCTTTTGTTGCAGTTGTTTTTTTTCGTTTGCACAAAAAGGAGCGGCATCAAAAAAGATCGATAGTTCGACATATGATCCACATGTTTTATTTTCTCCATCGTTTTATCCTTCATCGGTCAATGGCACAAGGGCCGCAGATGGCGAGCCAAACACAGCCTATTGGCAAAACAAAGCTGATTATCAAATTTCAGCTTCATTGAATGATACTACACACCAAATAACGGCAAGTGTTACCATCACTTATAAGAATAACAGTCCGCAGCTATTGCCTTTTTTATGGCTTCAGTTAGATCAGAATTTATTTACTACAGATAGCCGTGGACAAGCGAGAATGCCGGTAGATAGCCGTAGCCGGTATGGCGATTCAAAAAGTAATTTTAGCGGGGGGTATAAAATAGCTTCGGTGAAAATAATAGGTGATAAAAGTACAGATGCGGACTATCATATCAGTGATACAAGGATGCAAATACGTTTGCCAAAATCAGTCGCTGCTGATGGAGGGGTTATAAAAATAAAAATTGATTACTCTTTTGTATTGCCTGAACATGGTGCAGATCGCTGTGGAATATTAGATACAAAAAATGGTGAAATATTTGCCGTTGGCCAATGGTACCCGCGCATGTGTGTATTTGATGATATTGAAGGCTGGAACACTTTACCCTATCTTGGCGCAGGGGAGTTTTATTTAGAGTATGGTGATTTCGATGTAAGCATTACTGCGCCTGCATCGCATATTGTTGTCTGCAGTGGAGAATTACAGAATCCTGCTGAAGTATTGACTGCTACACAGATAAAGAGATTGGAGGAAGCCAGGAAAAGCGATATGACGATAATGATAAGAACCGCAGATGAAGTAACAGATCCTTCATCTAGGCCAAAAGCAACAACACTTACCTGGCATTATAAAATGACCAATGCGAGAGATGTATCCTGGGCATCTTCTAAAGCTTTTATATGGGATGCCGCACGAATTAATTTACCAAGCGGTAAAACGGCATTGGCTATGAGTGTATATCCTGAAGAAGAAAAAGGAGCTTATAGATGGGGTAGATCAACGGAATTTATAAAGGGCAGCATCGAAAATTACAGTAAACGCTGGTATGAGTATCCTTACCCGGTTGCAACAAATGTAGCTTGCAATGTAAATGGTATGGAATATCCGGGAATAGTT
>DATHNS010000009.1:0-13116 GCA_035485735.1 Ferruginibacter sp. | reverse complement strand
AAACAATTTTTTAATAACCTCCGCCGGAGTTAATAAACTATGAAGGCGGAAAAAATGTAAACATTATGGCAGACGTAAAACAATTAGCTGAAAAATTAGTAGGCTTAACAGTAAAAGAAGTACAAGAATTAGCAGAATTCTTAAAATCAGAATACGGTATTGAACCAGCTGCAGCTGCAGTTGTAGTAAGTGCTGGTGGCGGTGCAGCAGCAGTAGCTGAAGAGAAAACATCTTTCAATGTTATCTTGAAAAGCGCAGGTGCTAACAAATTAGCGATCGTTAAGATCGTTAAAGAATTAACTGGCTTAGGTTTGAAAGAAGCTAAGGATCTAGTTGATGGCGCTCCAAAACCAGTTAAAGAAGGTGTTGATAAAGCTACTTCAGAAGAATTAAAAGCTAAATTAATTGAAGCAGGTGCTGAAGTTGAGATCGCTTAATTGATTCAATAATATTAAAGCAAAACGCATACTGTAAAAGGTATGCGTTTTGCTTTTGTAGGTTATGCTCTAACAATTTATCTTTGAAAGAGGAAAAACAATTTCTGATGTCTGATTGATGATATCGGATATAATAAGATCAGCCATCCTACATCAGCGATCAGCAATTAAATTATGGTAAAATTAAAATGTCTTTTTATCGGTAGAGAGGAAAAATCTTTACAAACACTTTTTGATTATGCTAGCGCATTGTCATCACTGGCTGTTGTAGGTAAACCTGTCGATACAAAAAAAGAAGCCCAATATTTTTTACAGGAATTTGCGCCCGATATCATTTTTTGTGATGCCACTGCTATAAACAGTGATATAGAGAAATTTCTGACGCAAAAAGACGTGAAGGCATTGATCATACTATTATCTGCCGAAGGCGAAATAAAGAGCACAGAATTACCTTATAATGTATTCAGTTTCATGCCAAAACCTGTTTCGTTGGATATGCTTTTGCAATTAATAGCGCGCATCAATGATTATTTGAATGGGAAAGCAAAAAATTCTGCCTTACAAAATGATTTTGTGTTTATTAAGTCTGCCTACAAATTCTATAAAATAAAATTTAGTGAAATTCTTTTTTGTGAAGGGATGAAAGATTATACGCAAGTGCATATCATCAACAGAGAAAAGCCTATTATAACCCTGCAAAATTTAAAAACATTCGTTAGTAAATTACCTGCAGATCAGTTTATAAGGATCCATCGTTCTTTTGTTGTGTCTCTTAGTAATATTGACATGGTTAGTAAAAATGAAATTACCATCAGCAAAAAGAATCTTCCGATAGGAGAGAGTTACCGTGATCAATTGTTTAGCATCATACAACAGACCTCATAAAAAAAGGAGTTACTTTTTGGTAACTCCTTTTTTATTTAATCAATTACATGTAATTGTTTCATTTCTTCTATATCTACCCTGGGAGGGAAATGATGTTGCATTATTTTAGTGATAACCAACGTTGCTACCTTTGTAGCGTCCTCTTCAGTTTTAAAATATTGTCTGCCTTGAACAGCAGGAATAAGCGGTTGCTTAATGTATAGCTTGTGATCTACATATACATTGTAACCCCAACCTGTGCCTGATCTATAAATTGAATCAGTAATAGGCAACTTATCTTTATCGCTTGCCGTACTGTCCGTACTATTTTGACAACTACCTATCGCCATTAATGATGCGGCCAGTAAACAACCCATTATGATCTTAGTCAAGTGCATTATAAGCTTGTAATGGTAAAAATTCACGGAAGTCATCAAATTGACCCGCATTCGTTGCGCTACTTCTGCCCGTTCCTACAAAACCTCTGTTGTCAATTGAAAATCCAACTGCACCTTCTCTTGCAATACCTTCAAACGAGGTTTCCTGGTACCAAAGGTCTTTTTTGACATCGTATTCCCAATTATCCGTTCTTTCTGCACCATTGTTCCCAGTGGTTAAAAAAGCAAATCCCAAATCATCTACTACAAAAGCAACTGCATTCTGTCTTATCATGGCATACAGATCATCATAACTTTGTGTATCAAAGTTGGTGATATGCCTTCTCTCTGTCCAAATAATAGAATCGGGATTGCTTGTAGAAGTAGTCATCGCCCATAGATCGTTACAAACTGATGTATTACCGTTGTTAGATCCTGTACATATAAATGCTGTAGTATCATTCGATACAAAGGCTACAGCCTGAGAACGTTTAGGGCCGGGAAATTGTTTCGTTTTGATCCAAGTACCGGTATTAGGGTTATATTGATAGCAATCACTATTATAACCGCCATCAAATCCTGTGGCTATATATCCTCTTCCTTTTAAAGCAAATCCAACCGCATCATACCTGCCGGTACCGATGAAATCAGCTTCTCTTGTCCATGTATTGCTGGGTGCGTCATAAGCATAAAAATCACTTAGATTATTGGAGAAATTATCGAATCCGGTGCCAACATATCCTGTATCACCAATAGAAAATGCTACTGCCGAACTTCTTGCACTACCTATAAAGTCCGCTTCCTGGGTCCAGTTTCCAGCTTTATCAGAAGCTTCTGAAGGATCAGCTTGATACTGCCACATATCGTAATACCTTCCTAAAGTATCTCCTTTCTGAGGATAGGTTTGCGGCAGAAAGTCATATCCTGTTGTAACATATGCTGAATCATTATGAATAACGAAAGACACTGCCTCACTACGGGCATTACCGCCAAATTCTTCGCGGAAGATCCAGTTTCCAATGGAAGGATTAATGGTTGTTTTGTTACATGAGGAGACCAGTAAAACAAACCCTGCTAAAAAGGCTAAAGAAAGAACGCTTATTTTGTGCATACACTAATTTTTTTTCGAAAGTATCATCTAAGTTGACTGTTAAATCGTTAAAAAGTATTTGTAGGCTTTTTTTATATACTAACTGCCATTTTTAATATACTAATTATATTTAAACCATTCCAATTCAGTTGTAGGGCTAAAAAATGCGCTATTAATTTTAGTATGGTAAAAATGGCATTTTATATATATAAATAACCCGTTAGTACATATTAACAATACCAAACTACTGATAGGAAATAATATTGCTGGCTGATAAAAGGCAGCATTACATGCGAAAGAGATATTTATACCTATCACTCACTCTATTTTTAAGTTATTTACTTTCTATCTCTGTCAGTTCTTGTGAAAAGGCAACCATTAATATTGGAAGTGACTTTGTTACTAATAGTCCGACCACATTGGTATATACTGATACTGTCACTACCCATATCGCGACTATTTATGTAGATTCTTTTGTTACTTCAGCGCCTAACACTTTATTAGTGGGCAATTATGTTGACCCTGAGTTTGGCAGTGTGGCATCAAGGTCCTTTGTTCAATTAGGATTACCTGCTAATGCAATTATTCCTCCGGGTTCGGTATATGATTCGATTGAAATTGTTCTTAAGTTCAAAAAAAGTTATTATGGAGATACCACTCGGCCATATACTGTAACGATAAATCAATTATCCGCTCCAATTGTATTGCCGCCCACCCAATCTTCGTTTTATAATAAAGACTCTTGTAGTTATGATCCTACTGTATTAGGCAGCACACAACTTCCTAATATCAGGCCGGCAACACTTGATACCATTGCAATAACATTACGAGGAGATTCAATCGGAAGAGACCTGTTTACAAAATTTACTACGGGAGCTCCTGAAATACAGAACAACGGACTCTTTGTAAATTATTTTAAGGGGCTTATGATATCGGGCAATAGTAGCAATAGTTTGGTCACAAATCTTGGCGATAGTGTAGAAATGCGATTGCATTATCATACGCCAGGCATAACAGCTACCTATACTTACCTGGCATTTGACATGATCAATCAGCCTTATGAATTTAATAATATCATGATCAACAGAACAGGTAGTGCCATAGCCAGCCTGGGGCCAACAAATAAAGAATTGGCCTCTTCTTCAACCGGAAATGCGGGGTATGGCCAGTATGTGACGGGTTCTATGGTAAAGATCAGCTTTCCTTATTTACGCAATGTTTTACAACTGCCCAATTATATTAAGATCGTAAAAGCTATATTACTTGTAAAACCGGTTAAAAATAGTTTTTCACAGCTATATCAATTGCCGACAGAAATGACTTTGTCTGCAACAGACGGCTTAAATCAAATAGGGCAACTGGTGTCAGAAGGAAGCCTTTTTACAGATGGTTTAACTGGTTCAGGCACGGGATATACTTATGATGTAACGAATTATCTGTTACAGCAGATACAAGTTCCGGACAATAGCAGTAATTATGGTTTGTTGCTCCTGCCAACGAATGAGACACAGGTTTTTAACAGGATAGTGGTTGGTGATGCCAGACAACCTCTGAATTATACTACAGAAGTACAAATATATTATGCAGCAGTTCAATAAAAAGAAGCAGTACATGGTTTTAAGGAGTAGCATTATCGCAGGTATATGTTGTTTGATTGTATTCCCGATAGTATCAAAGGCACAAAATAACAGCTCACCTTATTCAATAATAGGAATAGGTAATGTTGAAAATAGTTATTTTAATCGCTATACTGGTATGGGAAATGCCGGCGTAGCTTTATCCGATGGAAGGTATATTAACAATAGCAATGCGGCTTCGTTGTCTAAATTAGGCAATCATATTTTCTCTTTCGAACTGTCTACAAGAGCCAGTGTTAGCGCTTATACAGGCGGTAATCTATTAGCAATAACACCTAATTCAACAGCGCCCAATACAACGTTTGATGTAACTTTTCGTAGAATAAGCGTAGCAACCAAACTTACTAATAAGTGGGGGAGCAGTCTTGGTTTACAGCCATACAGCACTGCTAATTACAGTTACACGGCCATCAAATCTATTGAAGGAAATAATCAGATAGACACACTTACAGCGCAATACGAAGGATCCGGGGGCGTTAACCAATTTTATTGGGCTAACGGATATCAGCTAACTAAAAATACATCAGTCGGCGTTACGTCTTCGGTTTTATTTGGTTCTCTAAAACAGACAGAATCTTTTTTAAATGCCGAGGTGCCTGGCGGACTGGTTACAACCGATAATATTTATTTGAGTGGCGCTTATTTTAATTTTAGTTTACTAACAAAATTAAGGTTAAGCCATAGTTGGGTATCAACTTATGGTGTAACATTTTCTCCTAAAACAACTTTCCATACTACGTATAATGTAACGGTTACAGATGCGTCTTTAGATACTTTGAAGAAAGACCAGCCATTGGATGATCATTTCACCATTCCCGCTGTAGTAAATCTTGGTATGGCATTCATTAAAAATGATAAATATACTTTTACGGTTAATGCCCAGGAGCAAAGCTGGAGTGAAATAAGAGGTAATGCATTTCAACCGGTTGGCGGGGCGGATTATCAGTTGGTGAATAGCAGTAAAATTTCTATAGGATATCAGAAATCAAATAAAGTAAAGAATTTTTATGGCCAAGAATATGAGAAATCATTTTTTCAATTAGGCGCATATGGCGGCAATACTTATTTAAGGGTTTCTGGTCAGCAGTTGACGGATTATGGTGGAAGTATCGGTTATGGCAGAAATGGCAAACGTAGCCCTATAGGATACTATATTGCGATAGAAGCGGGCAGGCGTGGTTCATCCAATACAAATGTGCTAAGCGAAAATTATTTCAATCTAAACCTTGTATTGTCATATATAGATCGTTGGTACAAAGGGAAGAAATACTATTAGCAGTTAATTTAACTGCACTGCAGGCAGGCGATACGTTTGTCCGTCGTAAACAAATAATTCATCGATCTCAATGCTCCAGTATTTAAATAAAGGAGATTGTTCTAAATATTCCGTTACCTCTTTTTTATCCAGTGCATTGATCGTTATCCAGCAACGCTGCGTTTCCATGCTCACGGAATAATAATCGATGATACCTTTTGTAATAAGATCATTTATATATTCACGATGCGAAGGCACTACGCTCATAAAATTATCGTCCATATTAAAATGAATAGTGACCTGGTATTTATTTAATTGTTTGTCGTTCAAATTTTCCATTCTACAATATTGTTTACCCATTCTTCTTTATAGGAAGCAGTTATTTTTATATAATTATCTGTGTATCCCTCGATCGTATTATTCTTACTTTGTGATTCAAATAATACTTTTCTTGTTTCGCCGATATGCTGTTCTGTAAAGTATTGCATTTTTTGATAGCTTAAGTTACGCAATAATTTGTTTCTTTCATTTCTGACAGGAACCGGCACTACAGGTTTAAGCTCCAGTGCATAAGTATTGGGCCTTTCTGAATAAGTGAATACATGCAGGTAAGAAATATCGAGGCTATGTAAAAAATCAAAAGTTTCTTTGAAATCTTCATTCGTTTCTCCGGGAAAACCAACGATCACATCTACACCAATGGCGCAATGCGGCATCAGTGTTTTTATTAAGCCAATTTTTTCTGTGTATAATTCTCTTTTATATCTTCTGCGCATTAAACCAAGAATTTTATTGCTGCCACTTTGTAGCGGAATATGAAAGTGCGGCATTATCTTTTTACTATTGCTCACAAATTCAATGATATCATTGGTTAGTAAGTTAGGTTCGATAGAAGAAATGCGATACCTGTCAATGCCTTTAACATTATCTAACTCCTGTAGCAGCTCAAAAAGATTCTCTTCCTTTATTTTTCCACCGGTAAAACCTTTACCAAAATCGCCTAAGTTAACACCGGTTAAAACGACTTCTTTTATACCATTGGCAGATAATTCCTGTACGTTAGCAACAACATTGCTAATACTATCACTACGACTTTTACCGCGTGCCATCGGTATGGTACAGAAAGAGCAGGTATAATCACATCCGTCCTGTACCTTTAAAAAAGTGCGTGTACGATCGTTGATAGAATAAGAAGCAGTGAATGTATTTACATCTTCAATGTCGCAACTGCAAATTTTTGCGCTGTCGCCTTTAGTGATTTCTTTTAAGTGATGAGTAATATTGAATTTTTCTGCAGCGCCTAATACTAAGTCTACTCCAGGTATGGAGGCAATTTCTTCAGGTTTTAGCTGCGCATAACAACCCGTGATCACCACCATTGCTTCAGGCGCTTTTTTCTGTATACGGCGCACTAACAACCGGCATTCTTTATCCGCATTTTCTGTAACGGAACAGGTATTGATCACATACACATCTGCTACTTCTTCAAAATCTGTTTTTATAAATCCATCTTGTTCCAATAACCTTGTGAGGGTAGAAGTTTCTGAAAAATTCAATTTACAGCCTAAAGTATGTAATGCTACCGTTTTACTCATTCCATGCAAAGATAAGTAGGACGATATAAATACTAGAAAAGGAAAGCTGCCAATCCGTTCCGGAACAATTTAACAAGACAAACAATTTTATCAATCCAGTATATTATACATTCGCATAATTATTATTGACCAATATGTTTAAAAAATACATTCCATTTGTCATTTTATTGGCGGCAGCGTTTGCCATTTTATATATAAAAACGCATCAAAGAGGAGTTGCTCCCGATACTGAAAGGATCCATATAACTCCATCCACAACAGCAGCGAATATAGCGCCAGCCAATGATACTAAACCCGAGGATGAGGATGTCGTAAATCGTAATCCGGCTCATTTGCTTTATAGCAAACATGCCCGTTGCCGTATGGAGTGCAGGCACATTACGGAGACCGAAATAAAAGAAATTTTGAGTAAGGGTAATATCAATTATGATAAAATAGAGCCAAGCCCCGAGGGCAGGATCTATCCTTTCGAAGGTATTACGCAGGAGCATCAGCATTTGCGGATCGTTTTTGCACCTAAAGGCGATAACGTTGTTGAAGTAGTAACCTGCATTGATCTGGACACGGAATGGAGCTGTAACTGCGATTAATAAATGAATAAATATTCACGTAAATTTGCTTCTTAGAATAACACGATGGCTATAAAATCTTTGCTGGCAAAACCATTTGCCAATTACATTTACAAACAGATCAAAAAAGGGATGGAAACTGCTGTGGAAGACCAGCAGCGTATCTTTGAGCAATTAATAAAAGTCGGCGCTACAACCGAGTTCGGAAAGGATCATGCGTTTGATACGATCAAATCGCATGAAGATTTTGTAAAGCAGGTACCGATCAGAGATTACGAAGCTTTTAAGCCTTATATCGAAAAAATAAAAGAAGGCAAGCACAATGTTTTGTGGAAGGGCCAACCGATCTATCTTGCCAAAACAAGCGGTACTACAAGTGGTGTAAAATATATTCCTATTACAAAAGATTCTATTCCTAATCATATCAACTCTGCCCGTAATGCGCTGCTTTGCTATATGGCAGAGACAGGTAACACAAAATTTGCTGATGGCAAACTGATCTTTTTAAGTGGATCACCCGAATTGGGAAGAGTAGGCGGCGTGCCAACGGGCCGTTTAAGTGGTATCGTTAATCATCATGTTCCTGCTTATTTACGCGGTAATCAATTACCATCCTACGAAACAAATTGTATTGAAGAATGGGAAGAAAAACTGGATAAAATTGTTGAAGAGACAATTAACCAGGATATGACATTGATCAGCGCCATACCACCATGGATGCAAATGTATTTTGATCGTTTGATCGAAAAAAGCGGCAAAAAAGTAGGAGAGCTTTTCCCTAATTTTAGCGTGATGGTGCAGGGCGGTGTCAACTTTGAACCATACAAAGCCAAATTGTATGAAAGCATCGGCAGAAAAATAGACTGTATCGAAATGTTCCCTGCCAGCGAAGGTTTTTTTGCATTTCAGGATAGTCAGACTGCACCGGGATTATTATTAAATACTAATAGCGGTATCTTTTTTGAATTTATTCCTGCTGGCGAAATTTTTAATGATGATCCAACAAGGTTAACATTAAAGGATGTAAAAGTAGGAGAGAATTATGCGTTAATAATTACCACTAACGCGGGTTTGTGGGCATACAATATCGGAGATACAGTAAAATTTGTTTCAACCGACCCATACCGTTTAGTAGTTAGTGGAAGAACAAAACATTATATCTCTGCCTTTGGCGAACATGTGATCGGTGAAGAAGTAGAAGCTGCATTGATGAAAGCCGCTACGGAAGAAAATGTACACGTAACCGAATTTACTGTAGCGCCCATGATCAGTAAAGATGCGGGAAAAAGTTACCATGAATGGTTTATAGAATTTGAAAATACACCTGCGGATATGCAACGCTTTGCTGCAAAACTGGATGATAACCTACGACAAAAAAATGTTTATTACGATGATCTTATCGGCGGTAATATTCTGGATAAACTGAAGATATCCGTAGTACAAAAAAACGGCTTTATCAACTACATGAAAAGCGTTGGTAAATTAGGTGGGCAAAACAAAGTCCCTAGATTAAGTAACGACAGAAAACTGGCCGATGAATTGAAGCCTTTTTCCCATTAAGTTGATAATATTCCTGTCGAAAAAAAGTTGATAAAAAACGACCTCCATATTTAAAATATCTATATCTTTGCGAAGCTTTACTAATTGAAGCACAATGAATAGCAAACACTTCCATATTAATAATACAAATTTCAACCCTGGCAGGGTGCTATTTGCTATTGGGACTGTTGTAAAAACTTCCCCACGACGCCGACCTGGTTGCTGATAGGCCGAGCATTTTTGTAATGCCCCTGTCAGTGAAAAAATCTCCAAAACCGGGTTTACTAATTTACTTTTTTTTTCAACATTATTTATTTACTATTTCAATTTTAAGCAATTGGAAACAGATAACATTATAGTTCGGGTAGCATCCCCAAGCGACAGTCGTTTCGCTAAAACTATTACAGACGAAATGGAAGCTTCTGCGGCAGCAAGAGGCACGGGCATTGCCAAACGTTCTCCTGAATACATCGAAAAAAAGATGGAAGAAGGCAAAGCCGTTATTGCTTTGACGACCGATGATAAATGGGTTGGCTTCTGCTACATTGAAGCATGGGGGCATGATGAGTTCGTTGCTAACAGCGGATTGATCGTTGCACCGGAATTCAGAAAAAGTGGTATTGCCAAGCATATCAAGCAAAGGGTATTCAATCTGTCAAGAGAAAAATATCCTGATGCAAAAATATTTGGGTTAACTACCGGCCTTGCAGTGATGAAGATAAATTCTGATTTGGGTTACGAACCGGTTACGTATTCCGAGTTAACAAATGATGATGAATTTTGGGCGGGTTGCAAAAGCTGCGTGAACTATGATATCTTGATGAGTAAAGAAAGAAAGAATTGCATGTGTACGGCCATGTTGTATGACCCAAAAGAACATATAACTCCTGAAGAAACAAAAGAAGACTTTAAACAAAATTCAGAAGCTTACGGAAGATTCATGGAAGCGAAACAAAATCGTTTCTTAAAAAGATTAAAAAAAGGCGGAGGCGGCAGCATCAGCAAATTGATATTTAAATATTTTTTCAATTTCTAAAATCATTTTTTAATGAGCAAGAAAGTTGTCTTAGGATTTAGTGGCGGATTAGATACTACATTTTGTGTAAAGCATTTTGAAGATAAAGGCTACGAAGTGCACAGCATTATCGTAAACACCGGAGGTTTTTCTGAAGAGGAGATCAAACAAATTGAAGCGCATGCGTATAAGCTTGGTGTAAAAACACATACATCGGTTAATGCGGTTAAAAGTTATTACGATGATATTGTTAAGTATTTAATATTTGGTAATTGCTTAAAAAATAATACTTACCCTTTAAGCGTAAGCGCGGAAAGATTAAGTCAGGCTTTGCATATTGCGGAACATGCGAAAAAATTAAATGCAGATGCGGTGGCACACGGAAGTACCGGTGCCGGAAACGACCAGGTACGTTTTGATATGATCTTTCATATCTTAATTCCGGGTATTGAAATTATTACACCGATCAGAGATTTGAAATTAAGCAGAGAAGAAGAGATTGCTTATTTGAAAGGTAAAGGTGTTGAAATGAATTTTGAAAAATCGATGTACTCGATCAATAAAGGTTTATGGGGAACAAGCGTTGGTGGTAAAGAAACATTAAATAGCAAAGGCATTCTTCCGGAAGAAGCATGGCCTACACAGGTTACCAAAACAGGAAGTGAAGAAGTTAAATTGAGTTTTGTAAAAGGAGAACTAACAGGGATTAACGATAAAAAATTCGGCCACCCTACAGAAGCCATACAATATTTACAAACTATTGCAGGTGCTTATGGTATCGGTAGAGATATACATGTTGGTGATACGATCATTGGTATTAAAGGGCGTGTAGGTTTTGAAGCAGCAGCGCCAATGGTTATTTTAAAAGCGCATCATGCATTAGAAAAACATGTGCTTACAAAATGGCAATTGAACTGGAAAGATCAATTAGCATTATTTTATGGCAGCTGGTTGCATGAAGGTCAAATTTTGGATCCTGTAATGCGCGATATCGAAGCTTATTTTACAAGCAGTCAGGAAACCGTAACCGGCGATGTGTTTGTACAATTGCTACCATATCGTTTTCAAATAATTGGCATTGAATCTACACATGATCTGATGTCTGCTAAATTTGGCAAATACGGTGAAATGAACACAGGCTTTACAGGCGAAGATGTAAGAGGCTTTAGTAAAATATTTGGTAATCAAACTTCGATCTATCACAAAGTAAAAGAAAGCAATAATGGCTAAGATAATAAACGTAGGAATAATTGGCGCAGCAGGTTACACTGGAGGCGAATTGATACGTTTATTGTTGAATCATCCGAATGCTAACATTTTTTTTGCGCAGAGCGGAAGCAACGCAGGTAACCTTGTAAGTAAGATACATGCAGATCTTGTCGGGGAAACAGATTTGAAATTTTCAGCAGAACATAACTACGATGTTGATGTGATCTTCTTTTGTGCAGGTCATGGCGAAGCAAAGAAGTTTGTTGCAGCAAACAATATTCCATCTCAAATAAAACTAATTGATATTGGTAACGATTTCAGGTTAGCTGCAGATGCGGAGATCAACGGAAGAAAATTTATCTACGGACTTCCGGAATTACAAAGAGAAGAAATTAAACAATCTAACAATGTAGCAAACCCAGGTTGTTTTGCTACTGCAATACAATTAGGCCTATTGCCATTGGCAAAAGCGGGATTGTTACCGGAAGATATCAACACAACTGGTATCACAGGAAGTACTGGAGCAGGTCAATCTTTATCGCCAACATCTCATTTTAGCTATAGGCAAAATAATATCTCGGGCTACAAAACATTAACGCATCAGCATAACGATGAAATACAGCAGTCATTGCACCAATTACAAAATAGCTTTCCTGCTTCACCGAAGCAAGGAGGTTTATATTTTGTTCCATGGCGCGGTGACTTCACACGAGGCATCTTCATCAGCTCGCAAGTAAAATGTGATAAGAGCCTTGATGAATTGACCGCATTGTATACAGCATACTATGCAGGTCATCCGTTCACAACAATACAAACAGAATCGCTGTCTTTAAAGCAGGTAGTGAATACGAACAAGTGCATCATTCAATTAGAAAAAGTGGGCAATAGGTTAGTGATCCATTCTATCATTGATAATTTAGTGAAAGGCGCCAGCGGACAGGCAGTACAAAATATGAACCTTATTTTTGGTCTGGATGAAACAACCGGGTTAAAATTAAAAGCAAATTATTTTTAAGATGAAGCTATTCGACGTATATCCATTAAATGATATCACCATTGTAAAAGCTGCGGGCTCTTATGTATGGGATGATACGAATCAAAAATATTTAGACTTATATGGCGGCCATGCCGTTATCAGTATCGGGCACACACATCCTCATTATGTAAAACGTTTAGAAGATCAATTGCATAAAGTTGGCTTCTATTCTAATTCAATAAAAATTCCTTTGCAGATCGAACTGGCTGAAAAGCTGGGAAAGGTTTCGGGCAAAGAGGATTACCAATTGTTTTTATGTAACTCAGGAGCAGAAGCAAATGAGAATGCATTGAAGCTGGCATCTTTTTATAATGGCAGAAAAAAGATCATTGCATTTACAAAAGCATTTCACGGCAGAACATCTTTGGCAGTTGCAGCAACGGATAACAAAAGTATTGTTGCACCGGTGAACGAAACGGATAATGTAGTTTTTTTGCCTTTCAATGATGAAGCAGCTTTGGAAGCGTACTTCAAACAGCATGGCAATGAAATT
>DATHNS010000008.1:0-38232 GCA_035485735.1 Ferruginibacter sp. | reverse complement strand
TTTCCAATTCAATGAATTGATCGCCTTTTATCTGGTAGCCGAATTTTTCGTAGAACCCGATAGCAGTATCACGTGCGTGCATCATCAGTAATTTATATCCTTTATCGCGCGCAAGGTTTTCTGCAAAGGTCATGATGGACTCACCAATGCCTTTTCCCTGGAGATTTTTTTGTACTGCCATCTGCCTTAACCGTAGGGTCTGGTTGCCAATGGGTGACAAAACGCAACATGCCAGTATTTCATCCTCATCAAATACCCCTATTAATATAGCATCCTTGTCTTTTGCAAGGTGGGATTCCGTAAAAGTCTGCCCCAATGGTTTCCGTAGTATTTCATACCTCAGGTCAACCATTTTCTTATAATCCTTTGAACCGTACTCTATTTGCTTGATGGCCATGTTGATCTTTTTATGTTAATTTCCTGTTTTATATGCCCCGGGGGCGTACAATATACAATTTTTTAGAAATATCCCCCTACCGTTGCTCTTTTCGGCATATAGGTAAAATCTATGCAAAAGTAAAATAATCCCTCCTTTTTTATTTCTTTGTAATTATCTCAAAAAGTATATTTTTGCAGCTGATTAACTAAAATTATCTACCATGTCAGACATTGCAACAAGAGTAAAGAAAATAATTGTTGACAAATTAGGTGTTGATGAAGCCGAGGTTACACCGGAAGCTTCTTTTACAAACGATCTAGGCGCAGATAGCTTAGACACCGTAGAACTAATTATGGAATTTGAAAAAGAATTTAATATTTCTATTCCTGATGAACAAGCTGAAACCATCACTACTGTTGGACAAGCTGTTTCTTACTTAGAAGAACACGCTAAGTAATTTCTATTAATCATCGCAGGCAAATTTTATGGAATTAAAAAGAGTAGTTGTCACCGGGTTGGGTGCACTTACCCCTTTGGGTAATAACGTTGCCGATTATTGGCAGGGATTAACCGACGGAGTGAATGGTTGTGATTATATCAAACAATTCGATGCTACAAAGTTTAAAACAAGGTTTGCCTGCGAGGTTAAAGATTTCGATGCCACTGCTTACATTGATAAGAAGGAAGCACGAAAAATGGACCGCTTTACGCAGTTTGCTATTGTTGCTAGTGACGAAGCAGTTAAAGATGCCGGCATCACAGCTGAAAATGTAAACCCCGATAGAGTAGGTGTCATTTGGGCCAGCGGAATCGGAGGATTGATCACTTTCCAGGAAGAGGTAATAGGTTTTGCTTCCGGTGATGGTACGCCTCGTTTCAATCCTTTCTTTATTCCGAAAATGATATTGGACATTGCCGCAGGGCAAATATCTATGCGCCAAGGTTTTAGAGGTCCCAATTATGCAGTAGTGAGCGCTTGCGCTTCTTCTACCAATGCTATTATTGATGCCTTCGATAACATTCGCTTAGGTAGGGCCGATATTATTATTACCGGCGGAAGTGAAGCTGTTGTTAGCGCTGCAGGCGTTGGCGGTTTCAATGCCATGAAAGCATTAAGCGAAAGAAACGATAGTCCGCAAACAGCAAGTCGCCCATTTGATAAAGACCGCGATGGTTTTGTTATGGGAGAAGGCGCTGGTGCACTTGTATTAGAAAGCCTAGAACATGCCCTTGCAAGAGGTGCAAAAATTTATTGCGAAGTTGCAGGCGGCGGTGCCACTGCAGATGCGCATCACCTTACCTCTCCACATCCCGAAGGATTAGGTGCCAAAAATGTAATGATTGCCGCATTAAAAGATGCTCACCTTAAACCGGAAGATATCCAGTACATCAATGTGCATGGTACATCAACGCCACAAGGTGATATTGCAGAATCTAAAGCGGTATTAAGTGTATTTGGACAGCATGCATACGATCTAAATATCAGCTCTACTAAAAGTATGACCGGCCACTGCTTAGGTGCAGCCGGAGCTTTGGAAGCACTTGCTTGTATCTTATCCGTTACAAAAGATATTATCCCTCCAACCATCAATCACTTTACGGATGACGAAGCGTTTGACCCTAAATTAAATTTCACTTTTAACAAGGCTGTATATCGTACCGTTAATGCTGCATTAAGCAACACATTCGGTTTCGGCGGACATAATGCTTCTGTGATCGTAAAGAAATTTAAAGCTTAGTCTAACACTTACTATTTTTTTGTTGACGAACATTTGTTTTTCATAGCAGCATCGTTGTGTCACTCACTTCAACGGATACCTATGTGGAACAAGAGTCAATGCTTAAAATACGATGTCAACGATTTTTTTCGACAAATAGCATTAATTTCGATTAAACATATCCAACCATTTTGGAATTTCTAAACACCATTATTCCCGGATATAAAAAGAAAAAAGAATTCAAGAAACAACTCAGCAATGTGTTAGGTTTCACCCCGGGAGATCTTAAATTATACAGAACCGCACTGAGCCACCGCTCGGTGAGAGAAGGTGCAGACGAAAATAACGAACGATTGGAATTTTTGGGCGACGCCGTATTAAGTTCTATCGTTGCTCATTACCTCTTCATGAAATACCCCTACAAAGGCGAAGGCTTTTTAACAGAGATGAGAAGTAAGATGGTGAATCGCCAACAATTGAATGATATCGGCGTAAAAATGGGATTGAAAAAAATAACGATCTACAACAAGCACGATAACTCCCTAAAAATTTCGCAGATATTCGGCAATACTTTAGAAGCATTGATCGGTGCTATTTATCTTGATAAAAAATACAACAAAACACAAAAGTGGGTAGAGCAATCCATCATCATGCCATATCTATTTATTGATGACCTCGAAGGAATTGAGATCAACATCAAAAACAAATTATACGGCTGGGCAAATAAAAACGGTAAAGTGTTAGAGTTTGATACACTGGATGAAAAAATAATAAACGGCCGCCGCTTATTCACAATGGGCGCCATGGTCGATAAAGAATTAATAGCACAGGGAAAAGGATATAATAAAAAAGACGCCAGTCAGAAAGCGGCACAACTTGCAGTAGACAAATTAGGGCTGTAGAAAGTTTAGAGTTGATAGTTTAGAAGTTTAGATCAAGATTTGCTACTAAACTTTAAACCCTAAACTACTAAACATAAAAAAGAAGAAATGATATTTGGAATACTTGGCAGTGGTAGTTGGGGAACAGCCTTAACAAAAATTTTAACCAAAAACGGGCAGCCAATTTATTGGTGGAACCGTAGTGAAAAAACCATTCAGCAAATAAAAGCTACGCATCATAATCCTCATTATTTACCAACTGCTTTTTTTGATACGACCAATTTAAAACTTACTACCGATCCTGCAGAAGTAATTACGAAAGCCGATTGCATTGTGATCGCGGTACCATCAGCCTATATCGCAGAAATATTAAGCGGCTTGGATAAAAATATTTTCAAAGGCAAAAAGATCATCAGCGCCATCAAAGGTATTTTACCCGAAGAAAATTTATTGCTGAATGATTATTTGAAAAAGGAATTTAATGTAGCGTTGGAAAATTATTTTGCAGTACTCGGCCCTTGCCATGCAGAAGAAGTCGCCGCAGAAAAATTATCCTACCTAACTTTTTCAGGTATCGATGAAGAAGCTACCCGTGAAGTCGCATCTTATTTCAAAACAGACTATTTAAACACGGTTGAGAACAATGATATCTATGGCGTGCAATATGCAGCCATCTTAAAAAATATTTATGCGGTAGGTGCGGGCCTGGCACATGGCTTAGATTATGGCGATAATTTTTTAAGTGTGTTGATCGCAAATAGTGCTGATGAAATGGCGAGCTTTTTAATAAAAGTAGGTGTAAAAAATATTCAGGTAGGTACATTAGAGCATGATGATACCGAAAAGCACAAACCACTAAATACCAATTATGCAGCTTCTGTTTATTTAGGAGATCTGTTGGTTACCTGTTATTCATTACACAGCCGTAACAGAACGTTCGGTACTATGATCGGCAAAGGATATTCGGTGAAAACGGCGCAATTAGAAATGAGCATGGTAGCAGAGGGTTACAATGCGAGCAAATGCATGTATATCATCAACCAAAATATAAAGTCAGAAATGCCAATAGCAGAAACGATCTATAATATTTTGTGGAATAATCTATCTGCGGCAGAAGGATTAAAACATATCGAAGACACTTTGGTTTAATCGAAAAACAGATCAGAAGCAATTCCATCAGCAAATAATTTCCCTTCATTCGTCAGGATAATTTTATTCGCCGCAATTTTTAATTTCCCTTCTTCCTGATACTTACGACTTACGACTACTATCTTATCACTACTTTCTTTTCCGAATTTCTTCTCAACAAAACCAAGATCCAATCCTTCCATCGTTCTTAAGGAAGTCATGATATATTCATTCAGCTGTTGTGTAACAGTTAATTTTTCTTCTTCAAAAGGAATGGTATCTTTTTGTAAAGATTGAATGTACAACGCATTATTAGCCACATTCCATTTTCTACTTGCACCATCAAATGAATGCGCCGAAGGGCCAAAACCATAATAATGTTTGCCTTGCCAATAGCTGCTATTGTGTTTACTTTCCATACCCGGCCTGGCATAATTGCTTATTTCGTAATGGTTGTATCCTGCCTGTTGCATCCAATCCATTAATAATAAAAATTGAGTGACCTGTTTTTCCGGATCAACGGGTTGTTTTTTGTGTTGCGCAATTTGTTTTTGTAAAGCCGTTGAAGGTTCAACAGTTAATGCATAACAAGAAATATGCGGGATGTTTTTTGCGAGAACAATCTCAACATTTCTTTTCCAGGCTTCATTGCTTAAAAGTGGCGAGCCGTAAATAAGATCGATAGAAAAATTAGTAAAGCCTGCCTCTATTACTTTATCAATACAAATTAGAGATTCAGTTGCATTGTGCGCCCTGTTCATCCAAACCAGTTCTTCTTCTAAAAAAGATTGTATGCCGATGCTTAAACGGTTAACGCCAACCTGTTTCCACTGCAATAGTTTTTCTGTCGTGATATCATCAGGATTTGCTTCCAGTGTAATTTCTGCATTGCCGTTGATCATAAACTTTTGGCGCAGTGCATCAAAAATCAATACCAGGTCATCAATAGAAAGTAGGCTTGGAGTGCCGCCACCAAAATAAATAGTGTCGATCGTTTCATCTGCCGAAAGCGTAACCGCGATTTCTTTTACCAATGCAGCGATCAGCTCATCCTTTTGTTTTAAAGAGGTAGAAAAATGGAAATTGCAATAATTACACGCTTGTTTGCAAAATGGGATATGTAGGTAGATGCCCGCCAATAGAATTTTTGATTTAATATTGATAATAGTTTAAACCAGTAATGCAGAAGAAATATTCAATATTCAATATTCGGTATTCAATTATTATAATTGTATACCTGCTTATTTCAATTACTGCAAGTGCCCAATATCAACTTCGTATTCAATATGTAGACAAAGATAGCGCCTTTAACCCGCTACAGTTAAAATTGCAAACCGGTTTCAGCGATCGGATGGCTTGCACATTGTACATCAATAAACTACCTGCTGCATTAAACTTAAAAGGCTACGCGGCGGCATCGGTAGATAGTGTTTCGTTTGATTCAACTTTTGCAACGATACAATTATATGTAGGCAAACAACAGCATTGGGTACTGTTGAACACAGATAGCATTGATAAAAAAGCATTAAGTGAAAGCGGATTCATCAGTAAAGCATTTAACAACAAACAAGTCAATATCTCACAACTACAAAATATGCAGCAGCGTATATTGAACTATTATGAGATCAATGGTTATCCATTTGCAGCCGTTTACCTGGATAGTGTCCACATGAAAGAAAGCGAAATAAATGCCAGTCTGAAAGTAGATAAGGGCCCTTTATATCACGTCGATAGTATACGTATTCATGGCAAAGTAAAAATTACCAGTTCTTTCATACAACACTATTTAGAGATTACTAACGGAAGTATTTACAACAAGCAAAAATTACAACAAATAGATAAACGCTTGTCGGAGCTATCTTATTTATCAGAACAACAACCGGCAACAATATCCATGTTGCCAACGGGCTCTGTCGTTAATCTTTACCTTGTTCCTAAAAAGAATAACCAGTTTAATTTCCTGATCGGTGTGGCGCCCTCAAATGGCGAAACCAATAAATTGCAGGTAACTGCAGACGTAAACCTTAATCTAAAAAATTCTTTAGGTATGGGTGAAACGATCTTATTAAGCTGGCAACAATTGCAAATAAAATCTCCCAAATTAAATGTAGCGTATCAGCAACCCTATATATTTAAAACATCGTTCGGTGCAGATCTGTCATTTGAATTATTTAAAAAAGATTCTTCTTATCTACAGATAAATGCACAGGCCGGATTAGCCTATCTTTTATCTGCCAATCAATCAGGCAAACTGTTTATTCAAAAGCAGGCTACTATTTTACTGGCATCCGGTGTTGATACGGCACAGGTCATTGCATTAAAACAATTGCCGCCTAATATAGATGTTAGTAGTGTTGATGTTGGTTGGAATTATGAATGGAGCAATACAAATTATAAACTCAATCCCGTAACAGGAAATGAACTGGCATTATTAGCTACCATTGGCTTAAAAAATATCAGTAAAAATTCAGCGGTATTGAATATTCAGGATACTACTTTTAATTACGCTTCTTTGTATGATTCAATTAAGCTACACACGTATCAGTTTAGGATAAATTTGGCCGGCGCACATTATTTTAAAACTGGAAAGCTGGCCACATTAAAAATAGCTGCCAATCTTGGGATATATAGCAGTCCAAGTGTTTTCAGAAATGAGCTGTTTCAAATTGGAGGATATAGATTATTGCGCGGCTTTGATGAAGAAAGCATTTATGCCTCGCAATATATAGTCGGTACGGCAGAGTATCGCTTTATCGTCGGACAAAATTCATACATCTTTAGTTTTGTAGATGCGGGTTGGACAAAAACCAATTACCAGGATTTTGATCAATATGACAACTATATTGGAGCAGGCCTAGGGTTGGTATTTGAGACTAAACTAGGATTATTGAATGTGAGTTATGCCGTTGGTAGGGCTGATAATGTTCCCTTTAATTTAACCCAGGCATCCAAAATACATTTCGGCTACGTAAATTATTTTTAGGTGATCGGCCTTCTTTATAAATAATAGTTATACAAAAAGCAGAACCTGTTTGATTGATAGCTATTTTTGCAACAATAAATTATCTTCACATTGAAACAGGTATCCAAACTTATTTTATTTTTATTGCTACCTGGTTTACTATTTGCTCAACGGCCGGATACGTCCACTGTAAAAAAAGATTCTGCAGCAAAGGCTGTAATAATAACTCATCCCGTTCCGGTATCATACGAAGTTGCCGTACAAAAAATAATAAATGAGAATCGGTTTTTGAATACAGGCGGTAAACCATTTGCCATGCAAAACAAAGTTAAAGATCAACCAACGGATGATCTGCTGTTTTATATATTGGTAAGTATCTTGGCTGTCTTATCCGTTTTAAGTTTTTTCTTTTCACAATATTTCAATAACCTGTTTAGGGTTTTTTCCAATGTACCATTGCGGCAGGGGCAATTGACAGATCAGTTGCTTCAGGCCAAGCTTCCCTCTTTATTGTTTAATATTTTATTTACGATCACGGGAGGTATTTATGTTTATTTGATGTTCAAATATTATCATGCTGTACCCAAAGAAAAGACAGTGCGTTTAATGTTGTTCTGTATCGTTTTACTAGCAGGTATTTATGTAGGCAAGTTTCTTACATTAAAATTTACAGGCTGGTTAACAGGATATAAAGATGCTACCAACACTTACCTGTTCGTTATTTTTCTGATCAATAAAATTGCAGGTATTCTTTTGTTGCCATTTATTATAATAATGGCATTTTCAGATACAGGTTTAGTAAGTGCAGGTGTGCTATGCTCCTTTTTATTTATAGGGTTAATGATAATATTGAGATTTTATAGATCCTTTGGATTATTAAAAAACCAATTAAAAATAAGTAGCCTTAATTTTTTTGTCTACATAATCGCACTGGAGATAATTCCTCTTTTATTGATTTACAAATCGCTATTGATTTTATTAAATAAAAATCTCTAACTTTGCAGAACTATTGAAAAACCCTCAAATCACACATGGCTAGTACTAGTGCAAAAAATTCAGAATCAATAGATAAGGCGGTTAAAAAAGTATTGATCACCCAGGTAAAGCCGGAAGGCGAAAAATCTCCTTATTTTGACCTGGCAAAGAAATTTGGTATTGAATTGCATTTTCATCCGTTTATCATAGTAGAGGGAATACCTTCTAAAGATTTCCGCAAGCAAAAAATAGATATAGCCAGTTATACCGCCGTTATATTTACCAGTAGAAATTCCATTGATCATTTCTTCCGCATTTGTGACGAAATGAAATTGAGCGTATCACAGGATACTAAATATTTTTGTATTACAGAAGCTGTTGCACTTTATCTTCAAAAATTCATACTGTATCGTAAGCGAAAAGTTTTTTATGGCGCCGATGGTACCAATAAAAGTTTATTCGATGTGATCAATAAACACAAGGACAATGAAAAATTTTTATATCCTTGTTCAGAATCGTTTGACAATGAAATTACCAGTTGGTTAAAAACGAACAGCTGTGAATTTGCTACGCCTGTTTTATATAAGATCATAAGTAATGATATCAAAGAAGTGATTGCTAAAAAGTTTGATGTGATCTGTTTTTTTACTCCAGGTGGTGTAAAAAGCCTGTTGGAAAATTTCCCAAAATTCAAACAGAATGGAACCAAAATTGGCGCCTTCGGCATCAATACATTAAAGGCAGTGGAAGACGCAGGCCTCTTATTAGATATTAAAGCGCCGCAACCCAAAGCGCCCAGCATGGTTTCTGCGTTAGATCTTTTCTTATCTTCTCAAAAAAAGAAATAACCCTTTTTAATGGTTAATTGTAAATTGTTAATGGTTAACTATTAACACAGCTTTTCATTTACCATTAATCATTAACAATTTACCATTTATTTATGGCGCATCAATTTACCAATAGTCTTGCCAAAGAAACGAGTCCTTATCTGTTGCAACATGCACACAATCCCGTTGATTGGTATCCATGGGGTAGGGAAGCGTTGGACAAGGCTGAAAAAGAAAAAAAAATAATATTGGTAAGCATTGGTTATGCTGCTTGTCATTGGTGCCATGTAATGGAAAGGGAAAGTTTTGAAAATGAGCAAACGGCTCAATTCATGAATGAACATTTTATTAATATAAAAATAGATAGAGAAGAACGTCCGGATCTGGATCATATATATATGGATGCAGTTCAGGCCATTTCAGGAAGCGGAGGTTGGCCATTGAATGTTTTTTTAACACCAGATAAAAAACCATTTTACGGGGGCACTTATTTTCCACCGGTGCAGGCATTCAATCGTTCTTCATGGACAGAAGTTTTGCAGGGAATTGTACAGGCATGGAAAGAAAAAAAACATGAGATAGAAGCACAGGCAGAAAATCTTACTGCTTATCTAACACAATCTAACAATATTGGCCAGGTTACCAATACGGCCATCGATGTTTCATCCAACACTTTATTTACTAAAGAAGATTGCCATACTATTTTCGAAAATATTTTAAAAACAGCCGATAAAGAATGGGGCGGATTTGGAAATGCGCCAAAGTTCCCGCAAACATTTACCATTCAATACCTTTTACAATACTATCATTTTACGGAAACAGAAGCCGCTTTACAGCAAGCGTTGTTATCGCTTGATAAGATGTTACAAGGAGGTATTTATGATCATGTTGCAGGTGGCCTTGCCAGGTATAGTACGGATAAAGAATGGCTCGCACCACATTTTGAGAAAATGCTGTATGACAATGCGTTATTGATAATCGTTTTGTGTGATGCGTTTCAGATTACGGGAAATAAAAAATATGAAAAGGCGATAAGAAAAACAATTGCTTTTATAAAAGAAGAATTACTGAGTGAGACAGGTGGTTTCTATGCGGCATTGGATGCTGATAGCGAGGGGGTGGAAGGAAAGTACTACGTTTGGCAAAAGACAGAAATAGAAAATATAGTAGGTAAAGATGCCGTGCTACTCTACGAGTATTTTAATGTAACGGCCGAAGGAAATTGGGAAGAAACAAATATCCTTCGCATCCTTACACCAATTGATGAGTTTGTAAAAGAGAAGGGCCTCAATAAAGAGGCTTTTGAACAAAGCATAGAAAACTCACTACAACAATTAAAATCGGTAAGAAGTAAACGTATAAAACCTTTATTGGACGACAAGATCATTTTAAGCTGGAATGCTTTAATGCTGAATGCTATTAGTAAAGCTGCCGCCATATTGCAGGATGATACCTATAAACAGATCGCTGAAAAGAACTTTCAATTCATACTATCTAATTTTAAAAAGAAAGAAAGTTTTGAATTACAGCATACGTTTAAAAATGGTGTAGCAAAATACCCTGCTTTTCTGGACGATTATGCCTATTTAATAGAAGCTTGTATTGCTGTATATGAGATAACTTTCGATACCAGCTATTTAACCTATGCCCTGCATTGGTGTAATTACGTGACAGACAATTTTAGTGACGATGAAGACAGGTATTTTTTCTATACCAACAAGGCGCAGGAAGATATTATTGTCAGGAAAAAGGAAATATATGATGGCGCCGTGCCATCGGGAAATGCGGTCATGGCCATTAATTTGTTTAAATTATCAGTCTTATTTGATAAGATAGCGTGGAGAAAAAGAGCAGAAGACATGTTGACTGGCGTTTTGCCGATGACAGTGAAATACCCCATTTCTTTTGGGGTTTGGAGCAGGTTTTTATTGCTACAAGTTGCTGGTTTACAGGAAATTTCTATAGTTGGCGAAAAATTTCTTTCTCTGAATCAAAAAATATCCATAGCTTGCATACCCAACAAATTAACAATGTGTTCGTTTGTTGATAATAACGATTTCCCAATGCTTGCGTATAGGTTTCGTGAAAATCAAACTTTGGCATACCTCTGTCACGATTATAGATGTGTAGCGCCGTTTGATTCAGCTGACGGATTAATGATAGCAGTAAGAGCGGAGAATAAATTCAAATAGTAAATTCGGTATTTCTTTATATTAAACGTTTTTAGCACTTTAGTAGTAATTTTTATTAGAAATTATTACTAAAATGTGTATAATTCAAAATAATCATTACATTTGTCAAATACTCTCAAAATTTATACGATGAATAAATTGCTTGTAATAATAGCAGTAGTAGCTGTTGTGGCGTTTTCAGGTTGTAACAGCAACAAAAGTGCAGGCTTGCCGAATGATGGGCAATTGCACGGTGTATCACCTGCGAAGACTTGGGTACAAGTTAGACCTCCAGGAATGGTATATATTCCACCAGGAACTTTCCATATGGGACCAAGTGATGAAGATATAAACTACTCATATACTGCACGTAGTAAGTCAGTATCTATCAGTGGATTTTGGATGGACGCTACTGAAATTACCAATAATGAATATCGTCAGTTTACCAATTGGGTAAGAGATTCAATTGCTGCAAAACAAATGGGTTTTGTTAAACAAAACTCAGATGGTGTAGAAGCGATCGACTGGAAAAAAGCAGCTACGATCAAGTGGGGCGATAAAGCGACATTAGAAAAGGTTGATGCGATGATCGTTACTCCTGACAACAGAATATTCGGTAAAAAAGAATTGAACGCTGATAAAATCATCTACCATTCTGAAGTATTTGATTACAAAGCATCGGCCTTGAATAAGGATGCAACCATTCCCCGCTCAAAATTTATTGTAAAAACAGATATTCCAATTTATCCTGATACGCTTTGTTGGGTAAGAGATTTCTCTTATTCTTATAACGAGCCTATGTCTAAAAAATATTATAGCCACCCGGCGTTTGGTAACTATCCTGTAGTAGGCATTAACTGGAAACAGGCAACAGCTTTCTGCGAATGGAGAACTCATTACCTGAATGCATATCTTGAATCTCAGAAAAGAAGCACTGAATCAGATTTTCGTTTACCAACAGAAGGTGAATGGGAATATGCTGCTCGTGGCGGTCGTTCTCAGTCTCCTTATCCTTGGGGCGGTCCTTACTTAAGAAACAAAAAAGGCTGTTTATTGGCTAACTTCAAACCTGGCCGTGGTAACTACCCTGAAGATGGTGGTTTCTACACAGTTAGAGCCGATGCCTACTGGCCAAATGATTTCGGCTTATATAATATGGCAGGTAACGTTGCAGAATGGACCTCATCACTATATTACGAAGGCGGTTACTCTTTTCAACATGATATGAATCCAGATATTCGTTGGAATGCTAAAGATTCAGATCCTCCAAGAATGAAACGTAAAGTTATTCGCGGTGGTAGCTGGAAGGATGTAGGTTATTTCTTACAAACAAGTACACGTACATACGAATACCAGGATACGGCAAAATCATATATTGGTTTCCGTACGGTGATTGATTTGCCTACAGCTGTTCATAGACGCGGATAATAGAAATAACAAATCCAGTATATAAGAATATTGGTGGGTACGGGTATGCTCTTGCATACGTACTCAATAACGATTGTGTAATGTTAACTTAAAATAATCCTAAATTAAAACTTTTAAATTTTAAAGATCATGGCTGCCAACAAAAGAACCTTTTTAACCTTAATTGATGTACTTGTAAGTTTAGGTGCATCTGTAATCATTTTTGCTGCTTGGGCAAAACTTACTAACCAAGGATTTGCTGATGCAATGCTTAGTGTTGGTATGTGGACAGAGAGCGGTATCTTTTTAATCTATGCGATCCTTGAATGGGTTAAACCAAAAAATCATGATGACGATCCATCTATCGAGATGCACGCTAACAGTCCTTTAGAATCAATGGACAAAATGTTAGCCAATGCTGATATTACTCCAATGAGTTTGAAAAAATTAAGCGAAGGGTTTACTAAATTAGGTAGTACAGTTAATAACATCGGCGAAATTGGTGATGTTGTTAAATCTACAAGCGATTTTAGTGCTAAAACTAAGGAAGCTACAACTGCTATTGGTACAATGTCTACTGCATTTGCTGGTAGTGCTGCTACTATGGCATCTTTCAATGCTGCATCTGAAAGCACAAAAGGATTTCATGATCAAGTACAGGTTTTAACTAAAAACCTAGGTTCTTTAAATACTATTTACGAACTAGAATTAAATGAAAGCAATAACCACTTAAAAGTTCTAAACAGCTTTTATGGTAAAATGGCTCAGGCTAGCGAAGCAATGGTTAACACTGTTGATGACGCAACTAAGGCTAAAGAACAAATTGGTGTATTGGCAAATAACCTAACTAAATTGAACTCTGTATATGGTAACATGTTGAGTGCAATGCAGGGTGGTACTCGCTAATATTGCAATAAGGACCTAATCAACATTTAAAAACACTAGTAAATATAAATTATTATGGCTTTACCTAAAGAGCCCCGGCAGAAGATGATTAACATCATGTACTTGGTGTTAACGGCTATATTAGCGATCAACGTGTCGAACGAGGTTATCGTCGCATTTAAAACCGTTGACGCAAGCTTACAAAAATCAACAGGCAGTCTTAACGCTGCTAATGATAAAATGTTGGCTATTTTGAAGGAAGAACAAACAAATGAACAATCAGCTCAACAAGCTGCTATCTGGGAACCTAAGGCTGATTCAGTTAGAATGCTTTCTAAAGATCTAAGCGATTATATTGATGACCTTAAATTAAAGGTTAAACAAGGCGCTGGTTTAGAAATCAAGGATGGTGTAGAACGTTTCTCGGATGATAATCTGAATTCATCTACTAACCTTTTTGAAAATCAAGGAAAAGGTAAAGAATTTGAACAAAAATTATATGATTACAAAGCTAAGATCCTTGGTTTAGATACTGCTATTAACAATGAATTTAAAAATTCATTACCTATGGATATCGCACCACCAGTTACAACTGGAGATGATGGTAAGCCTAAAGATTTCACAAGAGCTTATTTTCACATGACTCCTACTGTAGCAGCTTTAACGATGCTTAGTAAGTTTCAAAATAACATTGCTAACTCTGAAAATAAAGTAGTTGCTTTTTGCCAAAGAGAAATCGGCGAAGTAAAAGTACATATGGATAAGACAGCTGTGTTAGTGAATGCAAGTGCTAACTATGTTATGCCGGGCGATAAATTAACTATCCAGGCTGGTGTAGGTGCATATAGCTCTGCTGCTGCTCCAATCGTTACGATCAGAGGTACAAATGTGCCGGTTGTTGACGGTGTTGCTAAAATGGATATCACAGCTGGTGGCTCTGGCCAACAAACTGTTGATGTTGATGTAGTTTATACAAACGAACATGGTGTAAAAGTTACTTCTCCGGAAAAAGTGCAATTCACTGTGGGTACACCTGGTGGATCTGCTGTGATGTTGGATAAAATGAACGTGTTCTATATCGGAGTTGATAATCCTGTAACTATTGGTTCTCCTACAGGTTGGGATAAAACTCAGGTATCAATCAACGGTGCTACTATTACAGGTAACGGTTCTAACAGAATTGTTCGTGTATCTAAAGTAGGACCTACAAATATCAATGTTACTGCGAATGGTAAAACAACATCTTTCCCGTTCCGTGTAAAAAGAATTCCAGATCCTGTATTTAAAATAGGTTCCGGTAAACCGAGAATGCCGTCTGTTGAATTTAAGAACCAATCTTTCTGCAGAGCTGAATTAGAAAATTTTGATTTTGCTTTGACATACCAAGTAATTGGTGCAACAGTTTATTTCTCAGGTGCTAACTTCCCTAGCGTTGTACAAACTCAAATCTCTGGTAACAATCTTGCCGTGCTTGATCAAAATATGAGAAGATGCGGACCAGGGTCTGTAATAACATTTGATAATATCAAGGTGAAAGGACCGGATGGAGAAAGAACAATTGATGGTAAATCATTTGCATTGTATTAAACAATAGCATTGTATAAATTATAATAATAGATAGGTATGAAAAGGCACTATGTTAAATATGTTTTATTGGCTCTTTGCTTTTGTGTTTTTGTAAATATTGCAGAAGCGCAAAAAGGTAAGAAAAAGCGTGTCGCTGTAAAGCGTGGCGCTAGTACTACCAAAAGAACAACCAAAGGTAAAACAAAGGCAAAAATACAGACTGGCGGACAAGCAGTGGATACGGTAGCGGTAGTACCGCCCCCACCTCCACCTCCGAACGACAGTATGCCTATTAAGATGGTTCGTAAATCACTTCGTCCTGATGAAGCCGTTAACACGCAAAGTCTTAGGGATAGGGTGCCATTAGTGTACGAAGATCTGAGAGCTGATGATGCCGTATATCGTCATAAAATATGGCGTGTAATTGATGCAAGGGAAAAAATGAACCTTCCTTTCAGGTATTCAGCAGATGAGAATAATGGTAACCAACGCTTTATTTCTATTTTGTTTCAGGCAATTCAGGATAGCGCAGTAACTGTATTCAATCCAATTGATGATCGTTTTACTACGCCAATGACTAAAGCTGAAGTAGCATTAGCCGTTAGTGGTCCGGATATTGAAGTGCCTATTTATGATTCTACGGGTGCTCAAACAGGAACTAAAAAAACAAAACCTGAAGTAAATTTGGATTCTTTCTATAAATTCAAAATTAAAGAGGAAGTAATCTTTGATAAAGAAAGCTCTCGTTTATTCTGGAGGATATTAGGAATTGCACCGGTTAAAAACATTATTACTACGCAAGGTATTGACCTTGGCGAAAGTGATTTGTTCTGGGTATATTATCCTGATATGAGGCCGATTTTTGCTAAATACGATGTGTATAATGGTAAAAACTTCGGAGCTAGAATGAGCTGGGAAGATTTATTTGAAAGCAGACAGTTTAGCGGAAGAATCGTTAAAAGTACCATTGATAATCCTAAGGATCTACCTATAGATGCAATGCCAGGTTTGGCTAACAATACTGTTTTCCAATTATTGGAAGGCGAAAGACTTAAAGACAAAATTTTTAACTACGAACAAGATTTGTGGAGTTACTAATTTTGAATGATAAATATTAAAAAAAGCCTCTTCATTTGAAGAGGCTTTTTTATGTCAGGTAAAATAAAACAGCTGCCTATTTAGCTGCTTCCGGATGAAAATGCCTTACTAATATCGTCGCTTTTGCTATTCCTATTTGCTCAGCTAATTCTTCTATCGTTCTTTCCCGAATATTTTTAACCGACTTGAAGTATTTTAATAACGTATCAGCTGTTGCTTTTCCTATACCTTTAATTTGTTCTAATTCGTTTGCCAAACTTCCTTTGCTACGTTTATTTCGATGAAAAGAAATACCAAAACGGTGTACCTCATCACGTATCCTGCGAATTAATTTTAAGCTTTCACTATCCCAGGTAAACTTGATAGATTCTTTGTCTCCGGGGAAAAATATTTCTTCTTCATTTTTCGCCAATCCAATTACCGTCATCTTACCTTTTAAGTTAAGTAAGTTGATGCTTTCCATAGCGGCACTCAACTGCCCCTTCCCTCCGTCAATTATTATTAATTGTGGCAGTGCTTCATTTTCTTCTGTAAGCCTTTTATATCGCCTGTAAACAACTTCCTTCATGGTTGCAAAATCATTGATCCCCTCTACTGTTTTTACATTGTACCTCCGGTAGTCGCTTTTACTAGGCAGTCCATTTTTAAAGTACACCATGGCAGAGACAGGATAGCTTCCCTGGAAATTCGAATTGTCGAAACATTCAATATGCGTGGGTAAAGTGCTTAGCTGCAGATCCCGTTGAAGCTGCTCCAATACAGTATGTATTTCAATATCAGTCTTATCTTCGAGTAGCAACATATTTTTTCGTGTTAACTCTTCTCTGAAATAGTTTACATTTTTTTCAGAAAGGTCCAGCAACTTTTTCTTGTCTCCTGCTTTGGGAATGGTAATTACAATATCATTTTCAGGGTATTCCATTTCTATTGGCACTACTATTTCTTTTGCGTCACTATTAAATGTTTCCCGTAATTGTGCAATGGCAAAAATTAATACTTCCGTTGCGCTTTCATCCAGCTTCTTTTTTAAAATGATAGTTTTTGTTTGTACTATAGTGCCATTATTTACAGCCAGATAATTTACATAAGCGGTGTCGCCTTCTTCTAAAATGCTGAAAACATCCAATGTGTTCAATCGTTCGCTTACAATGGTTGATTTAAATTTATACTCTTGTAAATTTTCCAGCTTTGCTTTAATATGTTCTGCCTTTTCAAATTCAAGCTGATTTACATATTCCTGCATTTCAATTTTAAGGTGCTGGATAACAGGGGATAAATTTCCTTTTAAAATATTTTTTATTTGTTGAAGGCCTTCCGTATAATCTACCAATGATTGCAAATTTTCGCAGGGCCCTTTACAATTGCCCAGGTGATATTCCAGGCAGACTTTAAATTTACCCTTTTCGATATTGTTTTGTGTGAGGTTAAGTTTGCAGGTACGTAACGGGATGTTTTGTTTTATAAAATCAAGCAGCTCTTTTACTTTACCTACAGAAGTGAAAGGCCCGAGGTATTGTGAGCCATCATTGATCCTGTTTCTCGTTAAAAAAACCCTTGAAAAAGGCTCTTTTTTAATGACAATAAAAGGATAGGTTTTATCATCTTTTAAATTGATATTAAAAGGAGGTTGAAATTGTTTGATGAGTGAATTCTCCAGCAAAAAAGCATCATGCTCATCATTCACGATCGTAAATTCAATTTTGCGTATGCGTTGAACTAACTCGTGCGTTTTGTAATTGGTAAATGTTTTGGAGAAATAGGAGCTTACTCTTTTGCGTAAACTTTTTGCTTTGCCTACATAGAGAATTTCATTAGCAGCCCCATAATATTTATAGATACCCGGTTGTAACGGAATATCAGGCGCGAGTGTAGAAAATTCTTTTTGGGTCATATGAAGTGTAGCTGAAGTATAAGAGGCCAAAGCTACCACCAAATTTAAAACATGCTGACTGAATATTACTCATCATCGATATCGGTCCAGACAATTTTTTGTTCTTTTAACAATTGAGTGTTTCCATCAGGCTGGTTCAGGATAGTAGTGATCTTTGCTGATCTATCGGTCGTCCAGGTTAGCTGTTGTATGTAAGATTGGTTATTCTCTTTATATTCTTTTACAATGTACAGACTGCGGACTTTTTGTGATTCGGGATCAATATATACGGTCCAATTGCGTAGTTGTACCGTATCAGGTAATTTTCCGGTTGCGTCGTAAGTCAATGTAATGGCATTGAGCGTACGATCATTAAACTTTGTTTCAGTAAAAAGAGAAAGCAGATTTGTAGAATCTATATTAAAGGAAAAAAAAGGTTGTAGAAAGGTTTTCGTTTCTTCTCTTTTTAACCAGGTAGTATCTGTTTTGCCATTTACAGTAGTATAAAGTATCGGAGTAAATGCTACAGAATCAACTCCGATCATTTGGCCTTTTAAAAAAGAAGTTACCGGAAAATAACTAGTCGTTGGTTTATCTGTAACTGTTGTGTCGGCATTTTGCGGAACTGCCGGAGGCGGAGTAGTATGATTGCCGCAACTAAATAATAAAGCAGCTATAGCAATTGTAAAATAGATTTGTTTCATCTTGTAAATAAAAGCCACAACAATTTTAATTATTTGATAGTATGACCTGCAATCCCTGATTCACGTTTTCTTCTTTTATCTGATCGATAATAGATCCGTTCATCTTAAAAGAAAAAAGATCATTGATTTCATTATACTGAGTAGCTATTGTTTTTACAGGTGTCGTAATAGGTTTACCGGTACTTCTACTATTGCTATAACCAGTAAAAAATAGAAATGCCGATACGATCATGCAGATTGTTATCGAAGGTAATCTGCGTACAGGATGAAAATTATTATAGATGCTGCTCCAACAACATTTAGAACAGGCCGCATTACTGCCGTCAGTTTTTTGCTGTTGGCTATTGTCAGAATTAGTAGTATAAATTTCTTTATTCATTGTTATAAATAAGGTTTATTATAGGGAAAAGAATAAGAATAGAATTTGTTTTGGAAGTAGTATGTTTTAGGTTTAACAAGCATTAATAACGCTGCAGTTATTCTGCAGATTATTTGTACTCAAAGGTACGATTTTAATGCTATTTGTAGCCCAATAGTATCCTTTTAACTGCAAAAAATAGAAAAAATGGCTCAAAAAACAGCATAAAAAGGTCTTTTGAGCCAATCTATAAATTTCAATATTATATCAACACATTGCCTGTCATCTCCTTGGGTATCGGCAATTGCATCATCGTTAAAATTGTGGGCGCAATGTCTCCGAGCTTACCGTTTTTAATAGGGGCTTTCCATTCGTTATCTATAATAAAAAATGGAACAAGGTTTAATGTATGCGCAGTGTTGGGAGATCCATCATCATTTATTGCATAATCAGCATTACCATGATCGGCAGTTAAGAAAATAGTATAATCATTTTTCAATGCAGTAGTCACCAATCGTTCTACACATTTGTCAACGGTTTCTGCTGCTTTAATGATCGCTTTCCATACACCGGTATGGCCAACCATATCAGCGTTAGCATAATTCAAACAAATAAAATCGGCTGATTTTTTTTCAATTTCAGGAATGATCGCGTCGGTCAGTTCAACGGCGCTCATTTCGGGTTGCAGGTCATACGTAGCAACTTTCGGCGATGGGATCATGATCCTGCTTTCTCCTTCAAAAGGTTTTTCTCTTCCGCCACTAAAGAAGAATGATACGTGCGGATATTTTTCTGTTTCTGCAATTCGTATTTGTTTTTTGTGATTTTGAGCCACGATATCACCCAATGTATTTTTTAGGTCATCATTTTCAAAAAGCACATTTACATTTTTAAAAGAATGATCGTATTGCGTCATTGTCGTATAATGAAGCGATAATTTTTTCATACCGAAGTCCGGCATATCTGTTTGCGTTAATACTTCTGTTATTTCACGGCAACGATCTGTTCTGAAATTAAAGCAGATCACCACATCACCATCTTTGATGGTTGTTGTTGGAATAGAAGAATTGATGATCGGTTTAATGAATTCGTCCGTAACACCATCTGCATAAGATTTTTTTACAGAAGCCAACAGGTCGCCAGATTTTTCACCGATACCATTTACCATTCCGTCATAGGCAAGTTTTACTCTTTCCCAGCGCTTGTCTCTATCCATGGCGTAATAACGGCCTGTTATGGTTGCGATGTTTCCTGTTGAATTTTTTAAGTGTTGGTCAAGGTCGGTTAAAAAACCTAATCCGCTTTTCGGATCAGTATCGCGCCCATCTGTAAAAGCGTGGATCAATACATTATTCAAACCTTCCGTTTTGCACAATGAAGTGATCGCTTTAAGATGACTGGTATGAGAATGAACACCACCATCACTTACAAGGCCCAATAAATGCAATGGTTTATTATTTTGTTTAGCAAAACGAATAGCCTCGAGTAATGTTTTATTTTTTTGAAATTCGCCTGTGCGTATAGCAACATTGATACGTTCCAATTCCTGGTACACAATTCTTCCCGCACCTAAATTAAGATGGCCAACTTCGCTATTACCCATTTGTCCGTCTGGGAGGCCCACCTGTTCACCACAAGTAACCAACGTTGTGTTGGGATATTTACTATACAAAGAACTAACGAAAGGAACATTGGCATTTTGGATAGCATCGCTGCTTTTTACTTTACCAAGGCCCCAACCGTCCATGATAACAAGTATTACTTTTTTTGCGTTCATACCGCAAAATTACCTTTTTTGCTGCTTCTAAAAAAGTGCTATTTGATTATTATTTGTAAATGGTTATTTTTCATTTTCCATGGTATGTTTTCAGTAAATTGTGTAGGCAATAAACTGTTCATTTATGAAACGATTGTACCTTTTGCTAACAAGTGTAGTTTTATTATCATCCTATACATTACTATCCGATATTGACAATGTTGTAAATGCCCTCAAAAACGGAGATGTGGCCCAAATAGCGAAATCTTTTGATGATAAAGTTCAATTAACGATGCCTGATAAAACCAATAGTTATACCAGGGCTCAGGCTGAAATAGTTTTAAAAACATTTTTTGATGCTCATCCTGTAACGGGTTTTGTTATCGTACATAAGGGTGCAAACGACGGATCGGAATATTGTATTGGAACTTTACAAACTAAAAACGGCATTTTTAGAACGACCGTATTTATGAAGCAGAAAGGTAGCGTTGAAGTGCTGCAGGAAATGAAAATTGAGACAATAATCTCCGTATAATTTATAAGGTGAAAGTTCCGGATTTTTGGACTTTTCTTTTTACTGCCATTCTTTATTCTTCTTTTGTAGCTTTGCTGATATGAACTATGATGAGCAGTTAACGCTATTAATAAAAAATGCACTGGCCGAAGATATAGGTGATGGAGATCATTCAACTTTATCGAGTATTGACGCCAATGCAAAAAGTAAAGCCGTGCTAAAAATTAAAGAAGAAGGTATTTTGGCCGGCGTAGCAGTTGCTAAAAAAATATTCAGTTATATGCAGGCGGATATTGCTTTTACGCAATATAAAAATGATGGCGATGTAATGAAGGAAGGCGAGATGGCTTTTGCTATTGAGGCGAAAGTGCATACCATTTTACAATGCGAAAGACTGGTATTGAATTGTATGCAACGAATGAGCGGCATTGCAACATTGACATATGAATATGTAGCGCAACTAAAGGGTTTCAAAACTAAGTTATTAGATACCAGAAAAACGACGCCTAACTTTCGTTTGTTAGAAAAAGAAGCGGTACGTATTGGCGGTGGGGTTAATCATCGTTTTGGTTTATACGATATGATCATGTTGAAAGATAACCATATAGATTATTGCGGTGGCATTGAAAAGGCAATTGAAAAAGCTTTTGCCTATGCGCAGCAAAAAAAATCGGGACTAAAAATCGAAGTCGAGACGAGAAGCATGGATGATGTGAAAAGAGTGTTGGCTGTTGGAAAAGTAGACCGTATCCTGTTGGATAATTTTACACCTGCCCAAATTACTGAAGCGCTGAAATTAATAAACGGAAAATATGAAACGGAGGCCAGTGGCGGCATTGACCTGGATAATATCAAACTATATGCAGCTACCGGCGTTGATTATATTAGCAGTGGAGCGGTGATACACCATGCGGTTAGTTTGGATATGAGTTTAAAAGCGGTAAGCTGATCAATGAAAGATTTTTAAAAGAACAAGTATGACCAAAAAAAAATTGGCCTCATTTAACGGATTGGTTTATTCTACAGATCCTAATTTTAAAATGGAGGAAAATAATACGGATGATCCCGAAACCATGCCGCCTGCTCAGCAAAAATTAAAAGTGCGTCTAGATAAAAAACAACGTGCAGGGAAAGCGGTTACGTTGGTGGAAGGATTTGTAGGAAAAGAAATGGACAGGGAAGAGCTGGGTAAAAAATTAAAAACCTTTTGTGGCACCGGTGGTTCTGTGAAAGAAGGGGAAATAATTGTGCAGGGAGATAATCGTGATAAAGTCTTGCAATGGTTATTGAAAAATGAGTACAAAGGAAGTAAGAAAATATAATAGTAGGTTTAAAATTATTTTTCTTCAATATAACTCAGGGCTCCGCTGGGGCAATTTTGTATCTGCACTTTAATTATTTCGGTTTCAGATAGGCTTAAGTCTATCCATGGCTTTCTACGCGGATCAAATACCTCTCTCAATCCTCTTGCACAAATTCCCGAATGTATGCATAAGTGTGGCTGCCAAACAACTGTAATTTCGCCATTGGAATATTTGTGGGTGGTTAAAGGCATAAAGAAATTATTAACTACAAAGTTTGGGTACTAAAATACAATAAAATTGGCTTTTTTGTGTTAATTTACAATAAACTACGGCATATGACATCCAAAATATCTGAAGGTATAAATGTTAGTGTTGAGACTTTTTATCAACCTGATTATAGCAATCCGGTGAATAGTGAGTTTATGTTTGCTTATAGGATCACTATTGATAACAATAATAGTTTTCCGGTAAAGTTATTGCGTAGGCATTGGCATATTTATGATGCCAGTGGAAGCTTAAAAGAGGTTGAAGGTGAAGGAGTTGTGGGAGTTCAACCGCAGATAAACCCGGGTGAAAGTTACCAATACATCAGTGGATGCAACTTAAAGACCGAAATGGGTAAAATGTATGGTACTTATTTAATGGAAAATATAAACAATAAGAAGCAATTTCATGTAATTATACCTGCCTTTGAGATGACAGTACCCTTTAAGATGAATTGATGAATTAACACAGTCTTTGGGGTTTTAAGCGTATCTTTGCCACCATTAAAATTGAATCTGAAACATAAGAATAATCCCATTTCTATCCATAAATAATTTAATGCTTGCTTAATATATCCCCATGGCAAAAATAACATTTGACAATCGTAATAATAAGTTTTATCAATCTTTGAAGATCTCTGTTGATGAGTACTTTGAAGCTAAAAAAGTAAATAAAACAGGCGATTGGAGGTTGTTTTCAAAAACGATCATACTGGTAGGTAGCGTTGTTGCTATTTATTTCGGGTTAATATTTTTTAAAATACCAACCTTTCCCGCAGTATTGTTATGTGCTTTATTTGGCTATTTATCTGCTTGTATCGGCTTTGCGGTAATGCATGATGCGAATCATGGTAGTTATAGTCCTAGTACACGATTTAATGATTTTTTAGGCCTATCTGCCAACGCATTGGGCGCCAGTTCTTATTTCTGGAAGCAAAAGCACAATATCATACATCATACCTATACAAATGTTGATGGAATTGATGATGATATTGCCAAGAGCCCGATCATACGCCATTGTGAAACGCAAAAATGGGTGCCGGCACATAAAATTCAGCATTTATACATGTTTCCTGCTTATTGCCTTTCTTCTATATTCTGGATATTTATTATGGATTTTACAAAGTATTTTAGCCGTAAAATATATACTACTGCAGCATGGAAAATGAGCCTGAAAAATCATCTTATTTTTTGGGCAACTAAAATATTCTACGTGAGTGTTTATATTATTATTCCGGTATCGGTTTGGGGCTGGGGCGCATGGGCAATAGGCTATCTTGTTATGAATGCCGTAATGGGCATGACACTTTCTTTGGTATTTCAATTGGCACATGTAGTAGAAAATACTGAATTTGAAAATGTTCCTTTAGATGAAACGAAACATCTTGAAACTGCCTGGGCGGAACACCAGCTAAAAACCACCTCTAACTTTGCAATGGGTAATAAAATAGTTTCATGGTTTGTCGGAGGTTTAAATTATCAAATTGAACATCATTTATTTCCTCGTGTAAGCCACGTGCATTATCCTGCTATCAGTAAAATAGTGATGGAAAAATGTAAAGAATATAATCTTCCTTATAATAAATATGATACCATGTCTGAAGCCGTTGCTTCTCATTACCGCGTAATGAGAGAATTAGGCAAAGGCCCAGCTGAAGAAGAAGTGCAGGCTAAAGCAGCGTAGTAATAGTTAATTGTAAGACCATAAAAAAAGCAGTTCGTTATGAACTGCTTTTTTTATTAATTGTTTACTGTTATTACGGTTTGTATTTTGTTTCCTGAAAAATAACTTCTGCATCGGTAGCCATTAATTGAGGTAATGTTTTGGTTGGATTATTACTCATGTATTTTTTGATGATTTGCCAGCCGGCAAATGAACCGATATTACCTGGTGCGTCTTCACCCAGCTCTACCGTTTTTGGTGATGGGCCAAGATAAGTTTTGATAACATCTTTATCCGTTGCCTGTAGTGTACCATTCTGTATGAACATGCTCCATACCACTGCTTCATGGTCATAACAATCTTTTAATTGTTTTTCTGTGTAACCGATCAATTTATATTCTTCTGTATACGGGAGTAGTTTGCTTAAAACGTATAAGCGTTTGCCTTTGTCTATCATTTGATCTATCATTGGCCTATCGTCTTCTTTTTCAGGATACAGATCATTCATTGCGTCTTTCACATAATTAACGACAATGTAACTGGGCTCAAATCCATAAGTAACATAACCGGGATATGTTTCACTTACAAATGAGGTTTTGTACATTGAATAATTTCTGCCCATGTGCACTTGTAATCCTACTAAAAATGCCTCGCCTGTAGCCAGCAAATCTCCATCGCCATCTAACGGACCAATATAGGTAATGATCTTAGAAGGTATTGGATAAGCAGGGAAATAATATTTCAAAAATTGAGAAGCCTGTTTAATATCATTTTCATATGTAGAAAAGTCATTAAACACCAATGCTGCACTATCATACACTGGCCTGTATGCACTGGTGAACTGGGCCACGTAACCCAAAACAGTATCTCTTGGCCAGGTAGGATCAAGATTTAAAGTTCTGCCGATAAAGAAATTAGAAAAAAACGGGTCTTTAGTTTCCAATTTTTGATAGCCTTCCGCAAAATTATTACTATCGATCGCAAACAGGTCCTTATCAAATCTTTCAGTCGTAATATCTATTTTGATGTTAGATACATCGGGAATGTTTTTGCCATTTTTACACGAAAATGCCAGTGTGCTTATCAATATAACAGCGATCGTCAATCTCATAGTAAAAATGCGTTTTGAATGATTTAACTTTGCAAATAAAGAAAAAAAATCGCAATCATAAAGTTAAAGCCCTTTTTGGGTGTGAATTATGAGAATATTCCTGGCACAGCAAAATTATCACATCGGCAACTTTCAAAGCAATACAGAAAAGATCATTGCAGCAATTGAAAGTGCTAAAAAACAAGGAGGCGATCTTGTTGTTTTTAGTGAACTATGCGTGTGCGGTTATCCGCCAAGAGATTTTTTGGAGTTTGATGATTTTATCAATAAATGTTATAGTGCTATTGATACCATCAAACAATACGCAGATACCATCGGGGTAATAATAGGGGCACCTGATAGAAATACCAATCATCATGGCAAGCGTTTGCTGAACGCAGCTTATTTTTTATATGAAAAAAACATACAATCGGTTGTACACAAAACTTGCTTGCCTACGTACGATGTATTTGATGAGTATCGTTATTTTGAACCTGCCTACGAATGGAACGTTATTGAATTTAAAGGGAAAAAATTAGCTGTTACTATTTGTGAAGATATCTGGACATTGGGTAATAATCCGCTTTACAGAATTTGCCCGATGGATAAATTAATTCAACAGCACCCCGATGTTATGATCAATTTATCTGCTTCGCCGTTTGATTATACGCATATTGAAGAGCGAAATGCTGTTGTAAAATCGAATGTGAGCAAGTATAAACTACCTATGTTTTATTGTAATGCTGTTGGTAGTCAGACAGAAATTGTTTTTGACGGTGCTTCATTGGTGTTTGATAAGCAAGGGAATTTATGTGGGCAACTACCTATGTTTGAAGAAGCATTGCAGGGCTTTGAACTAAAAGATGACGGAACTATTGCGGCGCCTGTCATTAGAGAAGTAAGTCTTCTTTCTGATACGGCGGTCGAACAAATGCAATTAGAAGAAGCATTAAATATTGACCAGGTGCATGATGCGATCGTGATGGGGATCAGGGATTATTTTTCCAAGATGGGTTTTACAAAAGCGATATTGGGAAGCAGTGGTGGCATTGATAGTGCTGTTACTTTAGTATTGGCTTGTACAGCTTTAGGTAAAGAAAATGTTCGGGCGATATTAATGCCATCGAAATTTTCAACTGATCATTCTATTGATGACGCAAAAAAATTAAGTTTAACCTTGGGTAATCCTTTTGATATCATCCCCATAAAAAATATTTATGAGACTTTTTTAACTGAATTAGCACCAATTTTCAACAACCTGCCCTTTAATATCGCAGAAGAAAATATTCAAAGCAGAAGCAGGGGGAATTTGTTAATGGCGATTGCCAATAAATTCGGCTACATATTACTCAACACATCTAACAAAAGTGAACTGGCAACAGGGTATGGTACTTTGTATGGAGATATGGCCGGTGGCATAGCTGTATTAGGTGATTGCTATAAGATGCAGGTGTATGCTTTGGCAAATTATATTAATCGCAACAAAGAAATAATCCCTGTCAATATTATAACCAAAGAGCCCAGCGCGGAATTAAGGCCCGATCAAAAAGATATAGACAGTCTGCCTGATTACGCCTTTCTTGATAAAATATTATTTCAATACATCGAACGCAGACAAGGTCCTAATGACATTAAAGCACAAGGTTTTGATGCGGCATTGGTTGACCGGGTTTTAAAAATGGTCAACCTGAATGAATATAAACGCAATCAGTTTTGTCCCATCATTCGTATTTCTCCGAAGGCATTTGGTGTGGGCAGGAGAGTGCCGATCGTTGGAAAGTATTTGAGTTAATTGTATTGTCTGAACCATTGATTAAACAGATTTGACTGATGGAGTTGATTAACAACTTTTATTCTTCAATCAGTTAAATCAATTTAATCAACTTCAATTAACGGTTCAGACTATATCTTCTCTACCACCACTGCAGTGCCGTAAGCCAATACTTCAGTAATTCCTTCCATTACTTCATTGGCATCATATCGCATATTGATAATAGCAGTAGCCCCAACTTCATTAGCATGTTGCACCATCAGCTGATACGCTTCGTCTCTTGCTTTTTCGCACAGGTCAACATAAATAGAAAGCTTTCCGCCAAATAGAGATTGAAGGCTTCCGCCGATATTGCCTAACACACTTCTGCTGCGGACCGTAATGCCTTTGATCAATCCGAGTTGTTTGGTTATTTTGTATCCTTCTAATGTGCCCGCTGTTGTAATTAATTGTAGATCTACCATCGTTTATTTTTTTAATTATAAAAAATTGAGTGTTTTATCAGTCCCTTAAAAATAGGTAATTTATTAGATTATTATAATTCATTTTAATTAATGAAATTCGTGTTAATGAAAGTAACTGTTTATAAAAGTACGGGTAGTTGGTACATTGTTCAAAATGAAGAAGGTAAATTATTTAATGCCCGTATAAAAGGTAAATTTAAAATTGATAATATTACGTCAACCAATCCCATTGCAGTAGGTGATGTGGTTAAAGTTGAGATGGAAAATGAATTGGAAAATACGGTTACCATTACTGAAATAGAACAACGAAAAAATTACATTACCAGAAGCTCTCCGCATAACAGGCACAAGCATCATATCATCGCTTCTAATTTAGATCAATCGTTATTATTTGCTACGTTGAAAGATCCTAAAACATCACAGGGTTTTATCGATAGGTTTTTAATTACGTCTGAAGCATATTATGTCCCATCGATCATAGTTTTTAATAAAGCAGATCTGTATGAAGAAAAAGAAACTGAAAAATTCAGGGAACTAAAAGAAATGTATGAGGCCATTGGTTACAAAGTTCAATCCATGAGCATTGAAAAAAATCAAGGTGTAGAGGAAGTCAAATTATTATTAAAAGATAAAACCACTTTGCTTAGCGGACATTCAGGCGTGGGTAAATCTTCGTTCATCAATATTGTTTTTCCTGAATTGACACTAAGAACACAAGATGTGAGTGATTGGAGCGGCAAAGGTTTGCATACAACCACTTTTGCAGAAATGTTCAACCTCTCTTTTGGTGGAAGAATTATTGATACACCGGGTATTCGTGAATTGGGTTTGGTAGATATTTCAAAACAAGAGTTATCTCACTATTTTCCTGAGATGCGGATTTTGATAAATGATTGCCAGTTTAATAATTGTATGCATATAAATGAGCCGGGGTGTGCGGTGAGAGATGCGGTGGAAAATGGTACAATACATCCGGACAGGTATATCAGTTACCGTACCATTTTAGATACAATGGAAGATGCTAAAAATTATTAGTAAATACTATCTGTAAATTTGCCCTGTCGGAACATAGAACTTATGTTTAGCTGCTAATCTTTCAGCTTTCGGATCTCCGGAAGCTAATTTTTCTGCGCCAATAGCAGCACTACTTTTCGGACAACCATATTCATCTTTGTGAAAAATAGAACATGAGCTCAAACAATACATAGCAATGATAGCGATCGTTATCTTTTTCATATTCTAAAGATAATATTTTTTTAATAATTGCTTTTTTTCACTTATTTGGCCTCTTCTTTAAACCAACCACTGTACATCAGGTAGTTATTGGCAATTCTGTCAATTTCCCCGCTGATCAGCTCCTGGGATATGTCCTTTATTTTTTTTGCTGGAACACCTCCGAAAATACAGCCGGGTTCAATAATGGTACCCTCTAAAACAACTGCACCTGCGGCGATGATCACGTTACTGCCAATTTTTACATTGTCCATTACAATAGCGCCCATTCCAACCAATACATTGTCATCGATACTACAACCATGCACAATAGCATTATGTCCTATGCTCACATTATTACCGATGATCGTTTTAGTTTTTTGATAGGTACAATGTATCACAGCGCCATCCTGAACGTTTACTTTATTACCCATACGAATACTATTCACATCGCCGCGTATCACTGCATTGAACCACACACTACAATCATCACCCATTACCACATCACCAACAATAGTAGCGTTAGGAGCCACAAAACAGTTGTTGCCCATGGTGGGTAAAATACCTTTGACCGGTAAAATAAAAGACATAATTTTTAATTTTAGTGGTTGTCTGAACTTGGATCGAATTGATTGGATGATCATCCTGCGATCAAAGTAATCAATTTAATCTCATAAATCAAAGGTCAAATTTTCTTCCGACCTTTAGCAACATTACTGAATTTTAAAACAGGGTATCTACGATGAGTACAAGCAATCGCCAACTATTTCTGCAACATGTCGGACAAACTTCCGAAGCACCGCTATCGTTGGAAATTGTGAAAGCAGAGGGCAGTAAAATGTGGGATGTAAATGGTAAAGAATACATTGACCTGATCGCTGGCATAAGTGTTTGTAATATCGGGCACCGTCATCCTAAAGTTATTGAGGCTATAAAAAAACAGCTGGATAATTACATGCACATAATGGTGTATGGCGAATTGGTTGAAAGTCCGCAGGTAGCCTATGCAAAAAAATTAACTGATCATTTGCCTGCATCATTAAATTCAGTCTTCTATACAGCTTCTGGTAGCGAAGCTACAGAAGGCGCTATGAAATTGTCAAAGCGATACACGGGCAGAACACAAATTATTTCATTCAAAAATAGTTATCACGGTAGCACGCAGGGCGCTTTAAGTATTATGGGAGACGAATATTGGCGCAATGCTTTTCGTCCGTTATTGCCGGATACATTGCAGCTTGCTTATAATTCTTTTGAAGACATTCAATTAATAACTGAACGTACAGCCTGTGTTATCGCCGAAACCGTACAGGCAGAAGCCGGTGTGATAATTCCGAAAAAAGACTGGCTAACGTCATTGCGTAAACGTTGTACAGAAACGGGTACTTTATTGGTGTTGGATGAAATACAATGTGGCTTTGGCCGCAATGGTACTTTATGGGCGTTTGAACAATTCAATATTATTCCCGACATATTATTATTGGGTAAAGCATTGGGAGGCGGTATGCCAATAGGTGCTTTTATCGCTGATAAAAAAATAATGGATTCATTAACCAATAATCCTGTGCTGGGCCATATCAATACTTTTGGTGGACATCCGGTTTCTTGTGCAGCAGGCCTGGCAGCTTTCGACGTTTTACTCGAAGAGAAATTAATAGCCAACGTTACAAAAAAAGAACAGCTCTTTTTATCCTTACTACATCATAAAAAAATAAAAGCACTACGTAGTTGCGGCTTAATGATCGCCATAGAATTTGAAGATTTCGGCCTCAACAAAAAAGTGATCGATGCATTGATTGAGAATGGTGTATTTACAGATTGGTTCTTATTTGCGGCCAGTTGTCTGCGAATTGTACCTCCCTTGGTTATTACTGAAGTGGAAATAAAAACAGCTTGTGGTAAAATTATCGATGTGTTAGATTCCTTTTAAAAATCTAATCCCAGACTATAATAATACACAGGTTTGCTTTGGAAGAAAGTACCCATTGGCCATCCTACGTCAAACTTTAAAAAATAACCCAGCAAAGAGCTTCTGGCGCCAAAACCGTAACCACCTGCAAAGGGCCCGATGCCACCTGTTTTGATGGTTACCTGCACGGGAGGTTGGCCATACACATCTTGCGGTCTTGATAATCCACCATAACTGCCGTTCCAGGCATTACCCAGATCAATGAATTGTATTATTTGGAAGTTGCGCAGAAAAGCATTGTTGATCGGACGATCCAATAAAGTTGTTAGAACTGGAAACCTGAACTCACTGTTGATCACAAGTGCATTGTTACCGTTGGCAACATTTTGTATATAACCTCGCAGGTTTTCAGCTAAGCTTTGAAAAGCATAGGTTTGATCAGGTGCGGGTGTATTGCTTGAGTTAAATTTAGGATCGCCTCCCAAAAACATCAATTGTCCATCTTCACCTCCCAGGTAATAAACTGTTTTTTCATCACCCCAACTAAAATTACCGGCAGCTCTTAAAGCCCAAATAAAATTGCGGTAGATAGGATGATAATAGCGAATGTCGAAACCCCAATCAAAATCAAATTTACCGGTAGAGTTTTTTCCTTTGGTAATATCTTTATTGGCGTCTATAAAAAATTTATAACGTGTTCCTTCCCAAATATTTTGTGTAGGATTTAAAGTATTATCATACACATATTCCAAATGCGTTAAAGCATATGTTTGGTTCACATCATTTATAAAAAGTGAATGAAGGTAAGGATCGCTGGCATCTGTTTCATATACGGTCCTATCGTTCCTTACTCCGAAAGTAAAACCGATCCTTCTTGCATTGTCAAAAGGATAAGCAATATTTGCCTGTCCTATGTTCGTGATGATCTTAGTATTAAAAACCTGTCCCTGAAGTCCGGGCACAGAAGAATCAGAGCTCGGTAAAGAATTTCTGTAATAGGTAAGTCCCCAGTCAAGCCGTCTTTTTACATTTTGATAACTGATCAATTCCTGGCTACCGGCACCGCTTAAGCCAAGGGAGATGGCTCCTGTAATACTTTGGTCTTCCATTAATTCTATGGTACCAAGACTCAGTAATGCGCTTAAGGTAGGCGTAAGTTCTATCGGCCCCTGACCACCCTGGTATTTTTGGTAATCCGTAAACAACGGAGAATTACTAAATCCTGCCGAACCATAATCTACAGAAAACTTTGACGGTTTGTAAACAAATAATTTTGCTTTATCCAACACACCTTCTTTTGCAGGTTCTTCCTGTACGGTAAATATCTTATTTGTTGTAGTAGTATCCGTTCTGGTAGTATCTGTTTTTTGATTGGCGAATTCATTTTGAAAAACATCATCCGGTTTTTTTGTAGTGGTATCAACGGGTGGCACAAATGCAGGTACAGATGAAGGTATAGCAGCTGTATCAATTGTTGTAATATTATCTGCCATTACAATCGTTTTCATGTACTGTGTTGGCGGCGCCTTTACGTTACGATCATGCAGCGCGTGTTCATCGATCTTTAATTTGTACAATTGTTTTTCATCACCATCACGTGATAATTCACTTACCTGATTTTTATCGCCGGCAATTCTTGTTTCAAGTACGCTGTTCTCATAATTAGACAGAGAAAATGTAATTGCAGAATCGCTGGTCATGGCTTCTACCGCAACAGTATCAGGCTTGTTCTTTTTATAGAGTTGTAGTACGCTGGCAATATGCACCGAATCAGGATTGCGTAAAAGGCTGTCACCTATCAATACTAAAGTATCCAAGCCTTCACTTTTAGTGGTAAAGAAACCGGCATAACGATTGGCAATACCATTTTGATCACTGATAAAAGTAAAATGGTTTTCGTTGTATGGCGTAGGATACCTGGCGTTACCATATTTAAGGTTCGACAATTGTGTTATCTGATTGAATTCAGGTTTGCCGCCAAAATTTGTTACCAAAAAAATATTGTACCGGTTATTGCTGGGTAAAACGGTATCGCCGCTTTTTGCAGTAGCACTAGGCCTGTTGCTTGAAAAGATGATACCAGTTTTGTTAGGGAAAGAAATAAAAGTTGCATCAAGGTCATCATACACATCATCGGTTACCTGCGTTACTTTTTCCGTTGCAAGATTTAACGTGAATATATCTGAGTGCCCATTCTTCGCAGCGCTCAGCACTAATGTTTTACTGTCCAATAAATATTTCACATCCTGCACCTGATCGAAATCATCTGTAAGATCCAGTTGTGGATATTTTAACCTGGTAACAAGATCGTACACGAATAATTTCACCCTGCCTTTTTCAGTATAGATTACGGTCAACCTTGTTCCTTTAGGATCCCATGCCATCAAAGGATAACCAGGGTCTGTTTCATTTTGATAACTGCGAATACCATATTTTAAAAGTGTGGTGATCTTATCACCGTCTTCCTGGTTTAGTTTAAGCTTTACAATGCCTTTATTATATTCTATATAGGCATACGAATTATCCTTTTTATTTGGATTAACATTCACGCGGTAATAATCTCTTCTTTTTCTTATTTCAAACGTTTCTATGTTATCGCCTTTTGGAACTGCTTTTCTTCTGTTATTATCGTTCTCGTATTTATCATTTTCGTACACCATAAAATCTGCCACCACATACTTGAATTTTTTCTTGCAGACCTGCATACAGGCCTTATTCAAATTCTTATAAATTCTTGCCAGGTAAAAAAGATAGGTAACATTTTCTTTTTTATATTTTTCCTGAATGTAGTACCAAAATGCATGTCCGGCTAGTAATGGTTTTTCATTGGCAAAGCGATTGAAATTTTTGTAATTTCCGTCCAGTATTTGTCCCTTCAATTCATCATCCAAAGCAGGACTCCAATTTTCAGCGGCAAATTCGCTATAGCCATCGGTCATCCACTGTGGCAGATCTAACAAAGCCTGGTTACCGACAAATTCACCAATATTATCTCCGAATAAAATATTTTGTGTTAAGGTACTCGCAATGCCCTGTCTGATCTGTTTACGCAGGTCATCATGATCGCCATTAAAATAAACGATCATTTTATTATTAACCAATTTTGCCAAACCAGCTGTTGTTTGCCAATCGGTTCCAATGCCAATATTGGATTGTTGCAGGTCTGAAAATTTATTGTACACAACAATATTGATCCTGCGTTGTAAATTGTATTCGGTGAAACTTTCTATATCGGGTAGTTCCTGCTCTGCTACTTGTGCAACAAATTTTGCAAGCTCTTGTCCGTTTTGATTAAAGTAAGTATTGAAATTTTTTGTTTGATAATATTTCCATTTGAATGTTTTGTATTGAACCCTGTTTCTGCCAAACTGAACATTATTGATCACCTGTGCGTAGGTAACTTTTGAAGCAAGGATCAATAAAATATATGCTGCAATAAAAAATATTCTGCGGAACTTTACCATTCGAGGTTTAACTATTAGGTTCTAAAATTACTTTATTCGGCTCAATGTTAAAAATATCACTTAAAGGCTTAAATTTTTTATAAATGTTACAAATACAGTCGTTTATTTTCAGTCCTATACAAGAAAATACATATATACTTTACAATGAATTAAAGGAATGTATCATTATTGACCCGGGAAGTTATTTTGATGAAGAAAAAGATGCCATGAAAACTTTTATTCAGCAAAAACAATTAGTGCCAAAAATGTTGTTGAATACGCATAGCCATTTGGACCACGTTTTTGGTAATAAGTTTATTGCGGAAACCTATGGACTAACATTGCAGTTGCATGAAAAAGAAAAGGCCGTATTGGAATTTGCACCGGTTTCGGGATTAAAATACAATATGCCATTTGATAACTATACGGGCGAGCTGGTATTTATCAAAGAAGGCGATATCATTGTTTTGGGAACGGATAAATTAGAGATTTTTGATACACCCGGCCATTCGCCAGGGCATATTATTTTTTATTGCCGTAAGCAAAACTTTATTATAAGCGGAGATGTATTGTTTCAAAGAAGTGTTGGCAGGACTGATCTACCTGGTGGCGATCATCAAACCTTATTAAATAGCATTACTAATAAGTTGTTGGTGCTACCTGATGAGACTAAAGTATACAGCGGACACGGGCCAGTTACAACTATTGGCGAAGAGAAGAAACATAATCCTTTTTTGAATTGATTTTGTCTGAACCGTTGATTGAAGCTGATTATTTTGATTACGTTGATTCAAAATCATAAAAATCGTTTCAATCAATTTAATCAAGGGGTCAGACAATACTCTGGCATAGTTCTATCAAAGTTCCATTCGTGCTTTTAGGATGTAAAAAACAAACCAGTTTATTATCCGCGCCTTTTTTGGGTGCTTCGCTTAGTAAAATAAATCCCTCATTTTTTAAGCGTTCCATTTCTGCTAAAATATCGGGCACTTCAAAAGCGATATGATGAATTCCTTCGCCTTTTTTTTCAATAAATTGAGCAATAATTCCATTATCAGTAACACTTTCAAGCAACTCTATTTTGGTATCACCGGTTTTAAAAAAAGCGGTATTCACCTGCTCGGAGACTACCAGTTCGGTCTTGTAACACTGACTATTTAGCAGTTTTTCAAACAACGGAATAGATATTGCGAGTTCTTTAACAGCGATGCCGATATGTTCTGTTTTTAGCATGGGGGATAAAATTAGGCCGTTTTTAGGTTACGAAATACGTAAAATGACCATAAACCTACATTATAGATAGCTAAAATAAGAACCTTTTGTAGTAAATTTGTATTATTAGACACGATAGAAAAAATTAAAAGAGATTATGTTGAAGTTCCCGATTTATTTAGATAACAATGCCACAACGCCAATGGACCCAAGGGTTTTTGAAGCGATGAAACCATACTTTTTGGAGCATTTTGGTAATGCAGCTAGTCGTAATCACTCATTTGGCTGGGAGGCGGAAGAAGCCGTTGATTACGCACGTGAACAAGTAGCGAAATTGATCGGTGCAGATCCTAAAGAGATCATCTTTACTTCTGGCGCAACAGAAGGTGATAACTTAGGTATTAAAGGTGTATACGAAATGTATGCCAGCAAAGGCAATCATATCATCACCGCAACTACAGAACATAAAGCTGTATTGGATACCTGCAAACACATTGAAAAAAGCGGCGGAGAAGTAACTTACTTACAAGTACAACCGGATGGATTGATAGATCTTAATGCTTTGGAAGCTGCTATCAAACCAACAACAATATTAATTGCGATCATGTATGCTAATAACGAGATCGGTACAATTATGCCGATCAAAGAAATTAGCGCTATCGCACGTAAACACGGTATTTTATTGTTTACAGATGCAACACAGGCTGTAGGCAAAATACCTGTTGATGTAAATAAAGATGGTATCGATATCATGGCTTTTTCTGCACATAAAATGTACGGGCCAAAAGGGGTGGGTGCCTTATATGTACGTCGTAAAAACCCAAGGGTAAAAGTAACGGCACAGATGGATGGCGGTGGCCATGAAAGAGGCATGCGTAGCGGAACATTGAATGTACCGGGTATCGTAGGTTTTGGCGCTGCTTGTGAATTGTGCAGGTTGGATATGGAAGCCGATACAAAACGCATCAGTATCTTAAGAGATAAATTAGAAACCGAATTAATGAAACTGGAAGAAGCATATATCAATGGTAGTACAGAACACCGCTTACCACATGTTGCCAATATCTCTTTCAAGCATGTTGAAGGCGAAGGTTTATTGATGGGCTTTAACAAGAATATTGCATTGAGCTCAGGATCAGCTTGTACTTCAGCTTCGCTGGAACCGAGTTATGTTTTAAAAGCTTTAGGTTTAGGTGATGATCTGGCACATTCTTCGCTGCGTTTTGGTTTAGGGAGATTTACAACAGAAGAACAAATTGATTACACCATCAAAGCGATCAGCGAAACAGTGCTTAAGTTAAGAGAAATGAGTCCGCTTTGGGAAATGTATAAAGAAGGAATTGATCTGAATTCAATTGAATGGGCGCACCATTAAGCCCCTATCCCCTAAAGGGGGACAATAATACATGAAGTAGTTCTTAAAATAATAGATTAATAAAAACATAAAACCTGCATGCTCCAGCAGAAACTAGTCCCCCTTTAGGGGATAGGGGCAAACACTATGGCATACTCAGAAAAAGTGATCGATCACTACCAAAATCCTAAAAACGTTGGGACTTTGGATAAAAGCAAAAAAAATGTAGGAACCGGCTTAGTAGGTGCTCCTGAATGTGGCGACGTTATGCGTTTGCAAATTGAAGTGGATGATGCAACAGGCATGATCACTGACGCAAAATTCAAAACATTTGGCTGTGGTTCTGCTATCGCTTCTTCATCACTGGCTACAGAATGGCTAAAAGGGAAAAGCATTACAGATGCATTGACAGTAGACAATATGGATTTTGTTGAAGAATTAAATCTTCCTCCTGTAAAAATTCACTGTTCAGTTTTAGCGGAAGATGCAATTAAAGCAGCCATCAATGATTACCGCGTTAAAAACGGTTTGGAAGCGATTAAGTTTGATGAAAGTGTAGTACACTAAACTAACAACAATGGTAGCAACAGATAACGCAATATATATAAGCGATAAGGCAAAAGCTAAGGTCATTAATTTAATGACTGACGCAGGTTTAGCTAATGACCCATCTTATTTTTTAAGAGTAGGGGTCGTAGGCGGCGGCTGCAGCGGCTTAAGTTATAAAATGGATTTTGACAACGAGCAAAAACCAATGGATCAGGCTTTTGAAGATAAAGGGATCAAGATCGTTACTGATCTTAAAAGTTTCTTGTACCTGGTAAATACGGAGCTTGAATTCAGCGATGGATTGAACGGTAAAGGATTCTATTTCAATAACCCGAATGCCAGCAGGAGCTGCGGTTGTGGCGAAAGTTTTGCCGTATAAAAGCTAAAATAAAATTAAATATAACTGGTCCGCCTCAACAATGAGGCGGACTTTTAGTTTCATAGCTGTCTAACCCTTAAATTGCATCAATTTTTATAACGCATGTGGAGTATTTGTAAAAAAGAGTTACACCAATTTTTTAGCAGCCTTACGGGCTATATTGCTATCACTTTATTCCTGCTGGTGAACGGACTGTTCTTATTTGTATTGAAGGATAGCAATATTTTTGATTTTGGGTATGCTTCTTTGGATAAGTTTTTTGAACTCGCTCCATGGATATTATTATTCTTAATTCCGGCTATTACGATGCGTACCTTATCTGATGAGTTTAAAACCGGTACATTCGAAATTCTACAGACAAAACCATTAACCAAATGGCAGATCGTTCTAGGCAAATACTTTTCTATTTTATTTGTATTG
>DATHNS010000007.1:0-67095 GCA_035485735.1 Ferruginibacter sp. | reverse complement strand
TGTTGAACCAGAGAAGCTCAAGCCCGCAGGCAACGTACCTGTTACTGTATAGCTTGTTGGACTATTGGTCGCTGTGATCGTATAACTTGTAAACGCACTGCCTACCGTTCCACTTGCTGTTGTTGCACTTGTTATTACTGGCGCATTTGGTAAAATAGTAATTGTTATTACTTGCGTGCCCGTACCGCCTGCATTCGTTGCTTTCACCGTATCGATAAATGTTCCCGACACTGTCGGTGTACCACTGATCACTGCACCTGATAAACTTAATCCTGCTGGTAATGTGCCGCCAATTGAATAACTCGTTGGGCTGTTTGTTGCGGTGATTGTATAACTAACGATCGCTGTATTGATCGTGCCGTTTATTGTTGTGCCACTGGTAATAACTGGTGCATTTGGTAAAATAGTTATTGTTATTACTTGTGTGCCGGTTCCACCAGCGTTCGTTGCTTTTACCGTATCAATAAATGTTCCTGATACTGTCGGTATACCACTTATCACTGCACCTGATAAACTTAATCCTGCTGGTAGTGTGCCGCCAATTGAATAACTCGTTGGGGTATTTGTTGCCGTAATTGTATAACTAACGATCGCTGTATTGATCGTACCGTTTATTGTTGTACCACTCGTAATAACTGGCTTGTTTGGCAAGATTGTTATTGTCAATATTTGTGTGCCCGTACCACCTGCATTGGTCGCTTTCACAGTATCGATAAATGTTCCCGACACTGTCGGTGTGCCACTTATCACTGCGCCTGATAAACTTAATCCTGCTGGCAATGTACCGCCACTTGAATAACTCGTTGGTGTGTTTGTTGCTGTAATTGTATAACTAACGATCGCTGTATTGATCGTACCATTTATTGTTGTACCACTTGTAATAACGGGTTTGTTTGGTAAGATCGTTATTGTCAATACCTGTGTTCCAGTACCACCGGCGTTCGTCGCTTTCACAGTATCAATAAATGTTCCCGACACTGTTGGTGTACCACTGATCACTGCGCCCGATAAACTTAATCCGGCTGGTAATGTGCCGCCAATTGAATAACTAGTTGGTGTATTCGTTGCCGTAATAGTATAACTAACGATCGCTGTATTGATCGTACCATTTATTGTTGTGCCACTTGTGATAACTGGTGCATTTGGTAAAATAGTTATTGTTATTACTTGTGTGCCAGTACCGCCTGCGTTAGTTGCTTTCACAGTATCAATAAATGTTCCTGAAACTGTTGGTGTTCCGCTGATCACTGCACCTGATAAACTTAATCCTGCTGGTAGTGTGCCGCCAATTGAATAACTCGTTGGTGTATTTGTCGCCGTAATAGTATAACTAACGATCGCTGTATTGATCGTACCGTTTATTGTTGTACCACTTGTAATAACGGGTTTGTTTGGTAAGATCGTTATTGTCAATACCTGTGTTCCAGTACCACCGGCGTTCGTCGCTTTCACAGTATCAATAAATGTTCCTGAAACTGTTGGTGTACCACTGATCACTGCGCCCGATAAACTTAATCCTGCTGGTAATGTGCCGCCAATTGAATAACTCGTTGGGGTATTTGTCGCAGTTATTGTATAACTAACGATCGCTGTATTGATCGTACCATTTATTGTGGTACCACTCGTGATAGCTGGTTTGTTTGGTAAAATTGTTATTGTTATTACTTGTGTGCCTGTACCACCAGCGTTCGTCGCTTTTACTGTATCTATAAATGTGCCGGACACTGTTGGTGTGCCGCTGATAACTGCGCCTGATAAACTTAATCCTGCTGGTAATGTGCCACCAATTGAATAACTAGTCGGAGTATTTGTCGCAGTGATTGTATAACTAACGATCGCTGTATTGATTGTACCGTTTATTGTTGTACCGCTGGTAATAACTGGCTTGTTTGGTAAAATAGTTATTGTCAATACTTGTGTTCCAGTGCCTCCAGCGTTCGTCGCTTTTACTGTATCGATAAATGTTCCGGACACTGTTGGTGTTCCGCTGATAACTGCGCCTGATAAACTTAATCCTGCTGGTAATGTGCCACCAATTGAATAACTCGTTGGTGCATTTGTTGCAGTGATTGTATAACTAACGATCGCCGTATTGATTGTTCCGTTTATTGTTGTGCCACTGGTAATAACTGGCTTGTTTGGTAAAATAGTTATTGTTAATACCTGCGTTCCTGTTCCGCCTGCATTGGTTGCTTTTACCGTATCGATAAATGTTCCTGAAACTGTTGGTGTGCCGCTGATCACTGCACCTGACAAACTTAATCCTGCTGGCAATGTGCCGCCAATTGAATAACTCGTTGGAGTATTCGTTGCCGTAATTGTATAACTAACGATCGCCGTATTGATCGTACCGTTTATTGTTGTGCCACTTGTAATAACTGGTGCATTTGGCAGAATAGTTATTGTAATTACTTGTGTTCCTGTCCCGCCTGCGTTTGTCGCTTTCACCGTATCGATAAATGTTCCAGAAACTGTTGGTGTGCCACCGATCACTGCACCTGATAAACTTAATCCTGCTGGTAATGTTCCACCAATTGAATAACTCGTTGGTGTATTCGTTGCCGTAATAGTATAACTAACGATCGCTGTATTTATCGTACCATTTATTGTTGTACCACTTATAATAACTGGTTTGTTTGGCAAAATAGTTATTGTCAATACTTGTGTGCCAGTGCCTCCAGCGTTCGTCGCTTTTACTGTATCGATAAATGTTCCAGATACTGTTGGTGTTCCGCTGATTGTTGAGCCAGATAAAGTTAAACCAGCCGGCAATGTACCGCCAATTGAATAACTGGTTGGTGTGTTTGTCGCTGTAATCGTATATCCGCTAAAAGCTGTTCCTACCGCACCACTTGCCGTTGTACTGCTTGTTATTACCGGCGCCGGAGGAGTTGGCGCATTACATATAGTTAGACTAACCGTTCCGAAATCAGCCGTATTCATATAATCATCCGTAGCAGTTCCATGCCAACCTGCCGTAGCTTCTCTTGCTCCTGCATTATTTTGTTGGTCATTTAAATTAATGTCAAATCCAATTTGTCCGCCATTAACCGGAGCTGGGCCGCCTATTGTTGTCCATGGTATCGACACTTCTAAAGTATAGCCACCTGTTGCTGTCGGAATAGCATAAGTGATTCCTGTTGTTGCTCCTGTATTGCCTGATATATCCGCTATAGTTGCCGGCTCGTTCCAATTGAAACGATACTGGTGATCCATTGCAGTGTATGCTCCTGCTTTACTATTATTTCCTGAAAGGAAAAGTTCTACCCCATCCTGATCATATACGTTTGTCCCTATATTACTAAGATTAGCATCTTTTACCTGAACCAATACATACAAATTTGTATTATCATACATCGCCTGCCAGGTAGACCCCGTTTGTATTGTTCCGCTAATTGTTTGTGCAATGGTATTTTTGGGAGCAGTTGACCACACAGCATCTACTGTTCCATCAATGATAGGAGTTGATGTTGCATTTACAACCATCGAGGTTCCACAGGATGGCAATGCTGCTATTGTAATAGTTAACACCTGGGTGCCTGTTCCTCCGGCATTTGTCGCTTTTACAGTATCGATAAATGTACCTGATACTGTTGGTGTTCCACTAATTACTGCACCTGATAAACTTAAGCCTACTGGTAAAGACCCTCCTGTTGAATAACTTGTCGGACTATTCGTTGCTGTAATGGTATAGCTAAATGCACTGGATACAGTTCCGCTAGCGGTAGTTCCGCTTGTTATTACAGGCTTAGGCGGATTTGTAATTGTTATTGTTAAGGTTGTACTGCCGGTCCCCCCCGCATTTGTTGCGGAGATCGTTACAGGAAAACTTCCAGTTGCAGTTGGTGTTCCACTGATCACACCTGTGGATGTACTGACACTTAATCCACCAGGTAAACCGGTAGCCCCGTAACTTGTCAGACTATTAGTTGCTGATATTGGATATGTAAAAGCAGTGCCGATCACTCCACTTGTTGTACCGCCGGTTACGACCGGTATCGGAGGATTAGTGATCGTAAATGTCAATACTTGTTTTCCCGTACCTGCAGTATTTGTTGCTTTTACTGTATCTATAAAAGTACCTGTCGCAGTTGGTGTGCCACTTATTGCACCGGTTGATGTATTTAAACTTAGACCAGCTGGCAATGTGCCGCCGATCGAATAGCTTGTTGGCCCGTTAGTAGCTGTTATTGTATAACCTCCAAATACAGTACCTACAACACCACTGGCGGTAGTCCCACTTGTTATTACTGGCGGCAAAACCGTATTGAGTGTAAAAGTTAAATAGTTGATATTGTAGTTGCCTGAATCTTCAAATATCTCCAGTGTTTGCTGACCTGAAGTAAGCGCAGGAGTTGTAACATTGGCGCTTGTCTGAAAGGTTGTCCAACTACCCGTATTTGGAACAGTTATCGTTCCGATATTTACATTATTTAGTAGTACATGAAATTTAGTAGTAGCAGTACCTCCACCGGTAGCCACTCGTCCTGTCATGGTATATATACCAGCAGTGGTAACATTCACTGTGTATTTCAGCCACTCATTTGCATTTGTCCAGCCTACATCATATCCTCCTCCTGCATCTGAACAATTTTCTATATCTACCCCTTCACCGGTTCTAAACGTACATCCGGCTGCCGCACCATTATCTGAAGCATCATTATCATTATAAGCTACGCCCTGTCCGCCCCAATCATAATTTTCAGCTTGTATTACACCGGGAATAGTTGCAATATTTCCCTGGTAAGGTTGTTCAGAAGTCGGTTGCTTAATGGTTAAATATAAAGTTGCTGTAGTAGTACCTTTGCTATCTGTCGCACTAATGGTAACGGTATCTATGCCAACATTAACTGGTGTACCGCTAATAACACCTGTACTTGTATTTACACTTAATCCGGGAACCAATCCCGTAGCGCCATAACCTGTTACACCTCCATTAGATGAAGTAGCTGTAATAGAGTAATTCAAAGCAGTATTAACAGTAACACTTGCTGTGCCACCTGTAATAGTAGGTCCGCTGTTAGCTGAGCAACTTGTAGATGATGTTTTCACAATGCATGAAAGAATAGACTCCGCTGCAGTTGTGTTTGTCTGTGCAAAATAACAAGAGGCCTGATTGAGCAAAGTTTGCATAGCACTATTAGTGGAATATTGCTGTCTCAACATAAAAAGCGTATCCACATACCTCAAATCTTTTTCAGTATATGGTACTCCTGTAAATTGTTGAACGGCAACCAAACTTTGAAAACCATATTCTACCGTAGGCTCAATTTCTGTGCTTTCGCTAAAATCGTTCCATGTTGCAAGTTGTACCCCATCTATTACACCGCTGTTTGATTGTGCCAAGTTTAATGTAGTAGTCATTGTACTACCGTTGTAATTACGTGGTATTATACCATCAGCATCACAACAGCTAGCATTAGGATCACTATAACTGCTAGCATTTCCGTTATAAAAATCAAAGAAACCCGGATAGGCTGTTCCTAATACTACATTATCATTTAACGTAACTCCATTTTCTTGAGAATTATTATGAATTGTTGTAGCGTTTCCTGAATAATAGCTAGTAGTAACATTGTACCAAGTGGGAACACCATTAGTAATCCCTTGGCCAGCTTGTGGATCAGGCCACATAAAGGTTCCGCCGGCAAGATTTGGTATAGAATTATATGCCTGGCCGTATAACGTCAACAATGCTTTGGTATTAGTAAGATTACCCCAACTACCTTCATTTGAATATGCCTCAAATACAGGCACCAAAGGTGCGCTGGCATTAGCAGCACCAGTTCCACGCATATCGCCCAATTTTATATAATTAGGATCGTTAAAATAATTGCTTGATGCCCAACTCAAATTAGAAGACATCCCCCCTGACGACATTGATGCACTTTCCATCATCACAGCATATTTCAATCCGTAAGTACTCACTTGACCAACTAAGGCACTTGTGTTTACTTGGTTTTGCCCGGCATCTGCAGCGCCATTGCCATTTAAACCATACCAATCAATTATTACCCCATCTATCCCCGATAATTTCATTAATAGCAAATGATATTCTAACACGTTTGGATCACTTTCATCATAAGGCCCGATCAATGGATGAAAATGCGCATCAATATTACGGACTTGAACAGAAGCTCCGGTGTAATCTGTAACAGTACTAAATGAATTTGGATTTCCACCACTACCATCAGTTACCCAATGATTTCCCCATGTTCCTGTCGCATTCCCAGTTCCAAACCCTGTTCCATTACCAGGATTTCTCGGTGCAAAAAACCAAGGCATGTAATGCGCATACACTTTTTTTGAATTAGTTTTTGTAACCGCTACAGGTGTACATTGCGCACTTGCGTTAGAATATAAAAGACAATAAAGTGCAAGCAGCAAGGAGAAGTGTAGACATTTCTTCATACAAACAATCGTTTTATTTATTTCATTAAGCGTTCCAAAGGTACAGATATATTGTTAAGAATAGCGCTGTTTTAAAAGAAATAATAACAAGTTCTTAACCAACGCTTTAAAAGCGTTAAAACAAGCTTATTTATCGAATAATTACTACACAAAATCTTCTTCGATAAGTACTACAAGCCTAAATATTACGTAAATTGTGTGTTGCACCATTGATTTTTTAGGCTCGATTAAAAAAGCTCTTTTTTAATCGGTTATAAGTCAATCAATTATCTAAATTTTTCACCAATGAAAGGCTTCAATTTTTCAAAATATGACCCCAGCCAGAACAGTAAATCTCAGTTTGAGCAGTTACTGGATGTTTTTACCCAAATACTAACCTATACCAATGGCGATGTAGGCGAAGCCATGCAATGGATGAATGAGCTGGATAAACAATACAACCTTACCGATGACCAATACGGTATGGGTGATTTCTATGAAGACCTTAAAGACAAAGGATATATTGATGAAAACAAACAAAATGGCGAGATAACAATCACTCCGAAAACGGAACAGGGTATTCGCAAAAAAAGCCTGGATGAGATCTTCGGTAAAATAAAAAAAACGAAGCAAGGCAATCACAATACCTTTAAACCAGGGGGCGGAGATGAAATAAATCCCGAAACAAGGCCATTCCAATTTGGTGATACGTTAGAACAAATTGATTTTACCGCTTCTATACGCAATGCACAGATCAATCATGGGGTAGAGAATTTTTCATTACATGAAGATGATCTTGATATCAGGGAAACAGATTTTAAAGGTCAAACATCGACCGTATTGATGATCGATATTTCGCACAGTATGATATTGTACGGAGAAGACAGAATAACGCCTGCAAAAAAAGTTGCGATGGCGCTGAGCGAGTTGATAAAAACAAAATACCCGAAAGACACATTAGACATAGTCGTTTTTGGGAACGATGCATGGACCATTGAAGTAAAAGACCTACCCTATTTACAAGTTGGCCCGTACCATACCAACACTGTTGCCGGACTTGAATTAGCAATGGATATTTTACGCAAGAGAAGAAATCCTAACAAACAAATATTTATGATAACGGATGGTAAACCCACCTGCTTAAAAGTCGGTAACCGCTATTATAAAAATAGTTTTGGTGTAGATAGAAAAATATTGAATCGCTGCATGAACCTCGCAACGCAATGCAAAAAATTAAAGATACCGATCACCACATTTATGATCGCATCTGATCCGTATCTGCAAAAATTTGTAACGGAATTCACAGAAACAAATAATGGTAAAGCATTTTTTGCGGGACTGGATAAATTAGGCTCATTTATATTTAAAGACTTTGAAAGTGGGAAAAGAAAAACAGTTTATTAAAATTATTGTCTGAATTGGGATTCGTCAAATTTGAGCATTAACAGGATTTTTTCAATCCAAAAATCCAATTAATCTGACGAATCCCAATTCAGACAGATAACAAAAGATATTCAACAATAAGATCACAAAAAAAACAATGATGGATAGTACAAAAATAAAAACACTCGGCGAATTAAAGAAGAACGGCTATGTTACGACAAGCATCAAAGATGAAATCCGTAATAACCTTATTAAAAAGATCAAAGTAAAAGAGAACGCATTTCCCGGTATTTTAGGATATGAGGATTCTGTTATTCCTGATACGGAAAGAGCTTTATTATCCCGTCATAATATTTTGTTTTTAGGTTTACGCGGACAAGCAAAAACGCGTATGGCCAGACAAATGATCCAATTACTGGATGAATATATTCCGGTGATCGCCGGCAGTGAGATCAATGACGATCCATTACAGCCTATCTCACGTTATGCGATCGACCTGATCGAAAAACATGGTGACGGTACGCCTATTGCGTGGTTACATCGCAGTCAGCGGTACGGTGAAAAGCTGGCTACGCCTGATGTTAGCGTGGCCGATCTGATCGGAGACATTGATCCTATCAAGGCCGCCAATTTAAAATTGAGCTTCGCAGATGAAAGGGTTTTGCATTACGGCATCATTCCAAGAAGTAATCGTAGCATTTTTGTAATCAACGAATTGCCCGATCTGCAAGCAAGGATACAAGTTTCTTTGTTTAATATTTTGGAAGAAGGTGACCTGCAAATACGGGGTTTTAAATTGCGTTTACCCTTAGACGTTATGTTTGTATTTACTGCTAATCCCGAAGATTATACGAATAGGGGCAGCATCGTTACACCATTAAAAGACAGGATCGAGAGCCAGATACTAACGCATTATCCCAAATCGATCGAAACGTCATTAGCCATTACCGAGCAGGAAGCTGATATTTATGAGGACCAATTGAAAAGAGTAAAAATAAGTGACCTCGTAAAAAGATTAATCGAACAGGTTTCTTTTGAGGCGAGAGGAAGCGAACTGGTCGATAAAAAAAGTGGTGTAAGTGCCAGGCTTACAATTGCCGCCTACGAGAATGCAGTAAGCGCTGCAGAACGCAGGGCCATCATCAACAATGAAAAACAAACACAGGTTTGGATAAGTGATATGGTCGGCATTATTCCGTCAATCACCGGAAAAATAGAATTGGTATACGAAGGCGAACAGGAAGGCCCATACCAGGTTGCTTTTAATTTATTAGAGAAAGCAATTCGCACACAGTTTGGTTTGTACTTTCCTAATCCTGATTCATTAAAAAAGAGAAGCCGAAAAGGAAAAGAAGAAGCGGAAGAAAATCCATACAAAGCGATCACACGCTGGTTTGATTCCGGCAATCATTTAGATACATTTTTTGAAACCAAGGATAGCGATAAAATACAATTATTGTATAAAGTAGACGGCCTACATTCTCTGGTAAAAAAATATTTTAAAACTGCCGATGAAAAAGAAACCGCTCTATTGATGGAATTTGTTTTACACGGCTTAGCAGCACATTCGCTTATCAGCAAAAAAGTATTGGATGGGAAAATTGAATTTAAGGATCTGATGGGCAGCATGTTGAATATGGGCACTCAATCTTTTAGCGAGGAAGGTTTTGATGAGAGTGATCTGAATTAAACGATCTAATGGAACGCAGATTTTATATGCTGCGTTCTATTATTTTCTAAAAAATATTAACTTCTCTTTCCAATACAATACTAAATTTTTCTTTCACACTTTTCAATATCTCCTCACTTAAATTATATATTTCTTTCCCTTTGGCATCTCCATAATTGACCAGCACTAATGCCTGCTTATCATAACAGCCGGCATCACCTTTGCGGTATCCTTTCCAGCCACATTGTTCAATGAGCCAACCGGCAGCTACTTTCACATTGGAATTGGGCGCGTCATATCCTATCATGTTGGGGAATTTGTTCTTTAACAGATCAAAATCTATTCGCGGAATAGTTGGGTTCTTAAAAAAACTTCCTGCATTACCTATTGCCGCAGGATCAGGCAATTTGCTGCTGCGGATATTTATAACTGCCTGTGAAATCGCTTTTATACTCAACTCATGGACTGACATTTTTTCTAACTCGTCTTTTATCGCACCATAACTTATATTAAAATCAGGTTGTTTATTAAGCCGGTAAGTAACATTCGTTATTACAAATTCACCCTTATACTTTCTTTTAAATATGCTGTCGCGATACCCCAATTCACAATCGTTCAAACTGAACGTGTGCAATTTTTTATCTTTCAGGTGATAGGCGTCCAAATAATAAAACACATCTTTTATCTCAACGCCGTATGCGCCAATATTTTGCATGGGCGATGCGCCGACATTGCCGGGAATCAATGAAAGATTCTCTACCCCTGCCAAATTATTTTCAATACAGTACAATACAAACCGATGCCAATTTTCGCCGGCACCAACCTGTACATATACGTGATGCTCGTCTTCTTTTACTTTTTTAATTCCCTTTAACTCATTTTTTACAACGAGCCCATTGTAATTTTTAGTAAATAAAACATTACTGCCACCTCCTAAAATCAGCGTGGTAGATTTTTTAAAATGTTTATGATCTAACAATTCATGTAATTCTTCAATAGTAGCAAACGCCGAGAAATATTTCGCCTGTACATCTATCCCAAACGTATTGAATTTCTTAAGTGATATATTTTCCTGTACTTGCATTTCAATTAATCATTTATCATTAGCTAAACGCTGTCAACATCCGCGATCATTGTTACTGAAGCAAAATTTTTCTCTGTCAGCAACAAATTAAAATGGTGGCGAATTATTTTTTTATACTGCTGTATCTGTTTACTATCCAAAGGCAATTTTATTAATAATTCCATTAAATACTGATTGCGTATCCGTCCTACTACAGGTGCTGCCGGACCAACTATAAAGCTCTGCAATTCTTTTTGCATTGCTTGTCCTAATTTGCCGGCCGCTTCATCCACCACTTCTTTTATTTTGTGTTTTAGCGTGATATGGATCATCCTGCTGTATGGCGGATAGAAAAACTCTTTACGGTTTACCAGTTCAAATTCATACATCTTTTTATAATCATGCTGTTGCACAAATTGCAATACCGGATGATTAATCGTCGATGCTTGGATCAATACTTTCCCCTGTTCATCTTTTCTTCCCGCCCGTCCGCTTACCTGTTCCATTAATTGAAATGCTCTTTCATTCACCCTGAAATCTGCAAAGCTTAATAACCCATCCGCATCTAAAATTCCCACCAGGCTAACCTTCTCAAAGTCCAACCCTTTTACCACCATTTGTGTGCCAACTAATATATCTATACGTTGCTGTTCAAACAATTTGATCAAATTGTCATGCGCTGTTTTTCCTCTCACGGAATCCACATCCATTCTTGCGACTTTCAATTTCGGAAATTCTTCTTCGATCATTTCTTCGATCTTCTCTGTACCAAAATTTTTCTCCGACCAGTTAACCGTTCCGCATGCCGGGCATTCCACTAGTTTAGGATAAGTGGTGCCGCAATAATGACAATGCAGCTTGTTCGAAAATTTATGTAACGTAAGTGTTACATCGCAATTGATACATTGAGGTAAATAACCACAGGTGCCGCAAATAATATAAGGAGAATACCCACGCCTGTTTTGAAAAAGGATTACCTGTCTGCCATGCTCTACCGTTTTTTCGATCGCTTCTTTCAGTTGTGGTGATAACATCACTTTTCCTTTCTGTACAACTTTTCTGGTATCGATAATCTCAATAATCGGTAAATGAATTCCCCCAAATCTTTCAGTCAGCTCAACTAATCCGTATTTGCCATTTTGTGCATTAAAGTAAGTTTCGATAGAAGGGGTGGCACTTCCTAATAAAACTTTTGCTTTAAAAAGTGATGCATAATAGATCGCGGTATCCCGGGCATTATACCTTGGCGCAGGATCCTGCTGTTTAAAGGAAGGATCGTGTTCTTCATCTACAACGATCAATCCTAACTCTTTAAAGGGCAAAAACAAGGCGCTTCTTGCTCCTAAAACAATTCTTGTTTCGCCTGTTTTTATTTTGTTCCATAATTCAACACGTTCGTTGTTGTTAAATTTGGAATGATAAATAGCAATGTTTCCACCAAAATGCAATTGCAGTCTGCGGATCATTTGTGCCGTTAAAGCTATCTCAGGCAGCAAATACAAAATCTGTTTCCCCCGCTTATAATATTCTTCAATTAATTTAATGTAGATCTGCGTTTTGCCGCTGCTGGTTACACCATGCAACAGGCAAACGCTTTTATCGGCAAATATTGTTTTTACTTCTTCGAATGCTTTTTGTTGCGCTGTGCTGAGGTCAAAATTCGTTTGCATTGCTTTGGGCAATGTCTTAATTCTGTCCACACTGCGTTTTTCTATTAACACAATATTTTTATCCGCTAACCCTTTTAACTGAGCTGCAGTTGCGCCTGATTTTTTTAATAAGGCAGGCTGTGTTACTTCACCTTCTGTTTTTATCAGGTGCAGGTAGCTTAATAACAATTCCATCTGTTTGGGTGCGCCACTCCAGCCATTTAATAGTCCAGCTAATGCCTCTTCTGTGTCGTATTGCGGATTGAGCAAGACAAAATTTTCTTTTTTAGTTTGGTACCTTTCGCTCAATGCTTCCCAAACCAGGCACACTTTTTTATCGATCAACCTTTTTATCACCGGATAAACATTGTTTATATCTAACACCTGTTGCGCTTCGCCGATATTGAGTTGTTTTTTGATCAGCAATGCTTCCGCCAACATATACTCTTCGGTATCAAAAGAAGAAAAATCATCTCCATAATCTTCATTGTACAACAAAATTGTTTCGCCGCTTAGTTTAAAATGCGTGGGTAATGCGGCGGCCATTACTTCACCCTCGCTGCACATATAGTATTCACTGATCCAGTTCCACATTTGTAATTGTTGCTGATACAATAGCGGTTCGTCGTCCAACACGTTTACAATTGGCTTGGTTGCATAAGGAGGTTCTATTGTATCGATCGATTTTATGATACCTGCATAGCGCTTATTTTTTCCTAACATCACTTCTACCCTGCAACCTGCCTGTACATTTTTTTCAAAATGCTCCGGCACCGAATAGGTGTATGTTTTTGGCAATGCCAACGGTATGATCACTTCGCAGTATAACATATTTGCCCACGTCTCCTAAAGGGGTGATGCGGAGATAGTGTTTGGTTTTATTATTTATTTTTGACTTTTACTTACCCTTGAATCCAGCTTGCTTTATAAAAGATCAATCGCTCTTCCATTATTTTATATACTTTATCTTTTAAAGCTTTTGTGTCTTTTACTGTTAATCCTTCCACACTTATTTCATCCAAATAAACAGCCCTTGATCTTCCCGGCGTTAAGGATAACATGCTATTATAATTCAACAGATCGTAGGTATCCAAAAACAAGATCGGTTTAACAGGTGTTTGTGTTTCGATCGCAATTTTAAAAGCGCCATCGTAAAATTCTTTTAATGGCCGGTGTGTTTCATTAAAAGTTCCCTCAGGGCAGATCAAAACGGATATCCCCTTTTTTATTACTGATGTTAATTGCTTTGCACTTGTTGCTCTTTTGGATGTACTGGTTCTATCTACAAGTATCACTACATTTCTATAGATCAATCCGAATAAGGGCACTTTGCTAATTTCCGCCTTGCCCAAAATTCTGAAATGTTGTTTGCGAACAGCTTGGAGCATGATGGGAATATCCATGTAGGAGATATGATTAACAACGAAAACATATTGTTTGCTATTATCATGCGGCACTTCATATATATTCCGATGAAAAACGCCACATAATATCAGTTGAATGTCTGTCCAAAGTCTGCAAACTGCAAAAATGAAGTTGCCGCCCCTAATCTTACCAAAAAATGAGGCTACCACTACTATCGGGAAAGAAATAAGCAGAAAAGCTACAAACATAGCGGCTACATATATAGTGTAAAGCAGCCTGAGCGGAAAAAGCAGATAACGCATAACTTACAGCGAATATAATAATAAGTAAAAGTAAAAAGGCAAAACCCAAAAGTAAAACCCAAAACCCGCTTATTTAACTGAATATCAATAATTTTGATCCCTCTACCAGCAGCTATTCCTGCAAAATACGGTTAACACTATGATAGTAAGTGGTATACTCCCCGATATTTCTGAGTAATTATTCATTTTTAATTATCAATTATTAATTAAAATCCTTACCTTCGCCGTCCTAAATTTGGGTTATATGTTAGCAGTAGTTAAAATAGCAGGTCAACAGTTTAAGGTAAAAGCAGGCGATAGCTTGTACGTACCACATCTTGAAGGTAAACAAGGCGACAAAGTAGAGTTTGCAGAAGTTCTGTTCACTCACGCTGGCGATAAAGTTCTATCCGGGAAAGATGTTAAAGCAGTAGTAAAGGCAGAAATAATTGCCGACCTTATTCAAGGCGATAAAGTAATTGCCTTTAAAATGAAAAGAAGAAAAGGTTTCCGTAAAAAACACGGACATCGTACGCAGTACACTCACATTAAAGTAACAGCAATTGCTTAATAAAGTTGTAAGTGATAAGTCATAAGTTATAAGTTGATACATCATCAGCTTAACTTAAAACTTAAAACCTAAAACTTAAAACTTAGAAAAATGGCACACAAAAAAGGTGAAGGCTCGGTAAAAAATGGCCGCGACTCGCAAAGTAAAAGATTAGGTGTAAAAATTTATGGTGGTCAACCTGCTATATCAGGTAACATCATCGTTCGTCAACGTGGAACAGTTTATCATCCCGGCAAAAATGTTGGATGTGGTAAAGATTTTACTTTGTTTGCATTGACCGATGGAGTTGTAGAATACAAAAAAGGCAGAAACGATAAGACTGTAATTTCTATCAAACCGATGGAAGTTTTAGTTGAAGCAATCGCATAAAAAAAATATTTTTTTGGTAGTTCGAAAATTGTTTTTACTTTTAAGTATTATTTACTAACCATTTAAATTTTAAAAACATGGCAACTGCAAAAAAAGCTGCGAAAAAAGCGGCTCCAAAAAAAGCAATTAAGAAAGCTGCTCCTAAAAAAGCTGCAAAGAAAGCTGCTCCTAAAAAGAAAGCTGCTCCTAAGAAGAAAGCTGCTCCTAAAAAGAAGTAGTTTCTGCTTTTTTAAAAGCAAAAATATCAAAGTCCTGGCGTCCGCTGGGACTTTTTATTTGTACCAACTCCTCCACTTTATTATTTTTGACGCATGGATAATTCACAGATCGCAGATAATTTTTCCTTTCTTTCTAAATTAATGGACATACACGGAGAGAATAGCTTCAAGTCCAAATCCTATGCCATCGCGGCTTACACGATAGAGAAGCTTCCGCAACAATTAAGCGAAACACCCAGAGAAACTTTATTTGCAATTAAAGGCATCGGAGAATCTACCGGAAAAAAAATAATAGAGTTATTAGATACAGGCGAGTTAATCGTATTGAAAGAGATGATAGAAAAAACACCGACAGGTGTAATTGAAATGCTAAATATAAAAGGGATCGGCCCTAAAAAAATAGCTACTATCTGGAAAGAAATGCAGATAGAAACTGTGGGTGAATTATTATATGCTTGTCAGGAAAACAGGTTAAAATTGTTTAAAGGCTTTGGAGAAAAAACGCAAATAAATATTCAGGACAACATAGAATTCTATTTTAGAAACGAAGGGATCTTTTTATTTCAGCAGGTAGAAACGGTCTTTTTGCAAATAAAAAGCTACCTGGAAAAAATATTTTTTCCAGAAGTTATTAACGTTACAGGAGCTTACAGAAGACAAGAAAGTACCATCAGTGAAATCGAATTTGTAGTGGCCGCCACTAATGAATTGGTAAAACAGAAAATGCAAAGTGCAAATCCACCCGAAATATTGGAAGAGACAGCAACTAGTATTCTGTTTAAACTAACAAATGGATTAAAGCTTCGCTTTTATACGGGAGATAAAGCATCTTTTACTGAACGTTTATTCAATACTACGGGTTCAGAAGAATTTATCACTGCCTTTAAACAGCGATACCCTGCAGCAAAATATGCAGCTACCGATAATACTGACCGATTAGTATTTGATAGCGTAGCTATTCAATACATTGAACCTTTTCTTAGAGAGAATGTATCGATCATCGACGCAGCAGTGGCTGCTTCTATTCCCGATGTGATACAGCCGGCCGATATTAAGGGTATTATCCATAGCCATAGTAACTGGAGTGATGGTAGTAACACATTGGAAGAGATGGCAAAAGCAGCCATGGCAAAGGATTTTGAATACTTAGTGATCAGCGATCATAGTAAAAGTGCTTTTTATGCCAACGGTCTAACCGAAGAACGTATTCAACAGCAGCATCTACAAATTGATGAGCTGAATAGTAAGTTTACCACTTTTAAAATATTCAAAAGCATCGAATCTGATATATTGAACGATGGCAGTCTTGATTATAGCAATAGCATCCTATCTACATTCGATTTAGTAATTGCTTCCATCCACAGTAATTTAAAAATGACGGAAGAAAAAGCAATGCTTCGCCTGATAAAAGCCATTGAAAATCCTTACACGACTATTTTAGGGCACCTGACCGGCAGGTTATTATTAAGTCGTAAGGGCTATCCTGTCGACCATAAAAAAATTGTTGATGCCTGCGCTGCCAATAATGTAGTCATCGAGCTGAATGCACATCCCAGCCGCTTAGATATCGATTGGAAACATATTGATTACGCGCTGAATAAAAATGTATTGATATCAATTGACCCTGATGCGCATGTTACGGATGGTTTTAATGATATCAGGTACGGTGTATTGATGGCGCAAAAAGCAATGGTTACTAAGGAACAAAACTTAAGCAGTTTTAGTTTAAAAGAATTCGATGCATTTGTTAGCGCAAGAAAACGATCAAAGTCTATTTAGCCTGTTGCTTTTTTACTTTATTCCAAATAGCATCCATCTCTTCCAAAGTCATGTCCTGTAGCGGTTTTCCTATGCTTACGGCTTCCTCTTCCATTTTATTGAACCTGCTGATGAATTTTTTATTGGTACGTTCCAGTGCATTTTCTGCATCGATATCCAAAAATCTTGCATAATTGATCAGCGAAAAAAACACATCTCCCAATTCATCTTCCATATGATCTTTATTGCCCGAAGCAATCGCTTCCATTAATTCCTGCTGTTCTTCTTTTACCTTATCCCAGACCTGGTCCTTATTATCCCACTCAAACCCAACCTGTTTGGCTTTTTCCTGCAAACGCATGGCTTTTACTGTTGAAGGCAAGGATTTTGGTACGCCACTTAGCACAGACTTTTTCCCTTCCTTTAGCTTTAGTTTTTCCCAGTTGCGTTTTACATCTTCTTCATCATTCACTTTTACATCACCATATACATGCGGGTGCCTGTAGATCAATTTTTCGCAAACACCATTGATCACTTCTTCTAAAGTGAACTTATTTTCTTCCGCACCAATTTTAGCGTAAAAAACAATGTGTAATAAAATATCACCTAATTCTTCTTTTATGCCTTTCCAATCATGCTCAGTTATCGCATCCGTCAGCTCATACGTTTCTTCAATCGTTAGCTGGCGAAGCGTTTGAATGGTTTGTTTCTTATCCCAGGGACATTTTTCCCGCAGTTCATTCATTATTTGTACCAGGCGTAAAAATTCTTCGGAGGTTTTATTTGGCATACTGTTAATGTGAATTATGTTAAAAATAATAAAGAATTGTTAGATGTTTAAAGCTTATTAATAACTATGTGCCATACAATACTTTAATGGTGTAATTTTACAACGAAATAAAATACGATGATCAGGAAATTATTAGTTGCAGCTATACTATTAACAGCATTTGACTACAGTGCTGTTGCACAATATTATTACAAAGATATTTTAGGCACCAAACAAGTCATTACAGAAAGAAAGGCTTTGGAAGATCAGAAAAAGAGAATCGTAAATGTAAAAAGCTTTGAAGCTGATGGAACTGAAAGCGAAGGTTTTTTTTGTCAGAAAAAGATAAGCAAGGATTATCGGAAGATCGAAACATTTACAAAATCTCCTGCAACAGGCAGGTCTATCGTAACTTCTTATTTCGACAAGAAAGGCCTCTTAACAAAAACCATAGATAGTTCTGAAACAAATTTCTCCAGTATTGTTTATCAGTACGATAGCATCAATAATATTACAGCCATTACATCTGTTTCACGTTCGAGCGATGCCGATTATGTTACTTCTTTGTTAGAGGTTCGTCAATACACTTATAATGACAAATCATTGCCGGTAAAGATGATGCTGATAAGAAATAAGAAAGATTCAATGGAAGTTGATTTTACGCAGGACGACAAAGGCAATGTGACCGAAGAACAGGAAGTAGCAGTTTATGGAAAACATTACTATTATTATTATAACGATAATAATAAGATGACCGATATCGTACGCTATAATTTAGTAAAGCAGAAAGTTATCCCTGACTTTCTGTTTGAGTATAATCAGCAGGGCCAGGTAATACAAATGATAGCCACCGAAGAAGGTGTTAGCGGCAACTACTATTTATGGAAATATACTTACGATGGTAATTTACAAATAGAAGAACGATGCTTTTCAAAAGAAAAACAATTGCAGGGCTACTTTGAATACGAGTATGAATAGGTATTTCATAAGAAGTTATATCTCCATCTAAATGCTCGTGTAAAATCTTCCGGTATAATTTATTTTGCGCCAACTCATCGTGCCAACCAATACATTGGCATGCCAAACTCTCTAATTCCCTCAGTCAATTATCCTTTTAGTCAATTTAACTGACACAAAACCCGATAAAAGCCTCCTTTATGTCAGTCAGTATAAATTTTATATAAAATATACATAAAAAAATTGAAAAAATAAAATTTTCAGAAAATTAATTTACGACAATTTGTCCGAATTAAACAATATTGATATATGTTAAAGAAATAAAAACAGCTTAGATATCAAAGTCGAAAATTCAAAAAATAGATTGAATAGCCAATTTTGAATAATTAAGATATTTTTTTTTACCTCTACCTATATGTTCCGATATACGCTCGAAAAATTAATTACATTAAGAAAATACACTATACCTAATCAATTTGACACCTAATTTTCCCTTGGCTTTATTATTGCAATTATAGGTTCAAAATCATCTATCAAAATTTAAAATAAAAAACATGAAAGGTTTATTAAAAGTTTCAGCAGCTACATTAGTTTTAGCATTAACTAGCGCATCATCATTTGCAGCAGATCTTAACAATACTCAATCTACTGGCCTTAGCGGTGGTGCAGTTGTTGGTGGCGTTGCATTATTGATAGCTTTAATAGTTGTGCCTACAATTAAAGCTAACGATAAAATAGCTCACTAAGATATACTGAGATCTGTGGTTTCTAAGTTTACTTAGAACAACACAATAAGATTAAAATCATAAAAGAGACTGTTCTCAGCCTATTTTATGATTTTTTATTTTTAAGATGCCGCCACTTTACAGCACAACAAGTTATAAAGAAGAAAATGTAAGGGTAATTACTTTGTAGTAAAATAAGAGATTGCCAACGCATAGCCTTTTAATCCGAGTCCGGAGATCACGCCTACGCTTTTGCCCGATACATGAGAAAGTTTTCGGAATTCTTCCCTGCCAAAGATATTGGATATATGCACTTCTATTACAGGCGTTTTAATGGATGCTATCGCATCTCCAATGGCTACAGAAGTATGTGTATAGGCTGCAGGATTTAAAACGATACCATCGTAAGCGGAAGCTCCTACCCTTTGTATTTCATTTACCATTTCACCTTCTATGTTACTTTGAAAATAACTTAGCTCAATACCGGGAAACTTTTTTTTCAATGTTTCCATATATGCATCAAAAGATTGATTACCGTAAACATCTACTTCTCTCGTACCAAGAAGATTCAAATTAGGACCGTTGATAATAGCTATTTTCATAGGCCAAATATCAAATAACAAAAGGCAAATTCCAAATCCTACAATACAAAATCCCAAAACTTAGGTCTTGGGATTTTGTACTATTGTCCTTTGGGTCTTATCTACCCTTTATTTTTTATTTTTTTTGATCATCTCAATAAAATCATCGAACAAATAACGGCTATCGTGTGGGCCGGGAGTTGCTTCAGGATGGTATTGAACTGAGAATGCCGGTTTGTTTTTTACGCGGATACCTTCAATTGATTCGTCATTGAGATTAAGATGGGTTATCTCTACCGTTTTAGACGCCCTTACAGCTTTAGGATCTACACCAAAGCCATGATTCTGTGTAGTAATCTCACTTTTACCCGTGATCAGGTTCTTTACCGGATGATTCAATCCTCTATGGCCATGGTGCATTTTAAATGTAGGAATATCATTGGCCAATGCCAGTAACTGATGTCCCAAACAAATACCGAACAAAGGAATATCAGCAGCTAAAATTTCTTTCACCGTTTTGATAGCAAAATCAATTGGTTCCGGATCGCCAGGGCCATTGCTGATGAAATAACCATTCGGTTTAAATTCCTGCAATTCTTTAAAAGAAGTTTTTGCGTTATGCACTTTTACATAGGCGCCTCTTTCAACCAAACAATTCAAAATATTTTTCTTTACACCACAGTCCAATACCGCTACTCGTATTTTACTTTCAGGATCTCCTAAAAAATAAGCTTCTTTGGTTGATACAACAGAGGCTAATTCCAACCCTGCCATTGAAGGCACTTTAGCCAGCTCAGCTTTTAATTTTTCTACATCCGTATTATCAGATGATATGATACAATTCATTGCGCCTTGCACACGTACGTGCTCTACCAACGCTCTTGTATCCACATCATCAATCGCGATCACATTTTGTTCTTCGAAATATTGTTGTAAAGAGCCGTCAGCCATATAACGACTATAAGGTTCTTCCAAATTTCTTCCAATTACGCCCTTTACTTTTACGCCGTTGCTTTCAACATCTGAAGCTTTTACACCATAGTTACCCACATGAACATTATTCATGATCAATACCTGGCCATAATAACTTGGATCAGTAAATACTTCCTGGTAACCCGTCATGCCGGTGTTGAAACAAATTTCGCCTGTTGTTGTACCTGTTTTACCAAAGGCTTTACCGTAAAAAACAGTTCCGTCTTGTAGTATTAGTATTGCTTGTTTTTTGGAAGGAGTTGCTGACATTTTTATAAAAGAGTTTTGCAAAGAAAAGAATTCGGTCAATTATAATACAATTATTTTTTTCACATTTTGAGCAGACGATCATTTCCTTTCGGTAGGTCTCAAAAAAAGGCTCCGAATGAACCGGAGCCTTATATTTAAAATTAATTCGTCATTATTTTTTTGCTGGTTTTTCTTTGGCAACCTTAGCTGGTTTTTCAACAACCTCAGCAGTTGTTTCTTCAGCAGTTGTTGCATCAGCTGTTTCAGCTTTTTTCTTAGCGCCACCTGCACGTCTTGTCTTTTTAACAGGTTCTTCAGCAGCAGCTTTAGAAATTCCTTTACCGTATATTTCGTTGAAATCAACTAATTCGATCATTGCGATTTCAGCGTTATCACCAATACGTGCGCCTAATTTGATGATGCGCGTGTAACCACCCGGGCGACCAGCAACTTTAGGAGCTACAACCGTAAACAATTCTTTCACTGCAGCTTTATCGTTCAGGTAACTAAATACCAAACGGTGGTTATGCATGATAGATGCTGCAGTTTCAGTCTTTTTAGTTTTAGTAATCAAGGGCTCTATAAAAGTACGTAGAGCCTTTGCTTTAGCTACCGTAGTTGTAATTCTTTTGAAAGTAATTAACTGGATAGCTAGGTTGCTTAACAACGCTTTTCTGTGAGAAGCGGTTCTGCTTAAATTGTTCTGTTTGTCTCCGTGACGCATGACTTTTTGTTTTTGCTTTCACATACACCGTGTCAGGAATTGTATGCTACTTATGTTATAAAATCTCCAATTCCCCTTTTAGGGGCGGAGGGGTTTATTCGTCGTCTAATTTTAATTTGCTTAGATCCATACCGAAGCCTAATCCTCTTTCGTGTAAAACCTGTTCGATTTCACTTAAAGATTTTTGACCGAAGTTTCTGAATTTCATCAGGTCTTCCTGTTCGTATTGAACCAGTTCGCTTAATGAATTGATCTTAGCTGCTTTCAAACAGTTAAACGCGCGTACAGATAAATCAAGATCTTCCAACGGTGTTTTCAACATTTTACGCAATTGTAAAGTTTGTTCGTCAACCAGGTCTTCTTTTTTATCTTCTTTAGTATCAAAAGTAATGTTCTCATCAGTGATGATCATCAAGTGCTGTATCAAGATACGGCTGGCTTGTTTCACTGCTTCTTCCGGATGAATCGTTCCGTCAGTAACAACTTCCATGATCAATTTTTCAAAATCGGTACGTTGTTCAACACGCGTATTTTCGATGCTGTACTTAACGTTTTTGATCGGAGTATAAATAGCATCTACAGCTATGTAACCAAAAACAGAACTTTTGTCTTTGTTTTCTTCTGCAGGCACATAACCACGACCCTTACCTATTGTGATCTCGATATCAACTTTAGCGCTGTTATCCATTACACAGATCATTAATTCAGGGTTCATTACTTCAAAAGAATTTGAAGCTTCACCGATCATTCCTGCTGTGAATTCAGTCTTATTTTTAATAGACAATGTAATTTTTTCAAGGCCTATTTCATGTTCAACTTTAGATTTAAAACGAACTTGTTTCAAGTTCAGGATTATTTCTGTAACATCTTCTGTAACACCTTTCAATGTAGCAAACTCGTGATCTGCTCCAGCGATATTGATTCCGATGATCGCATACCCTTCTAAAGAGTTAAGCAATACTCTGCGTAGAGCGTTACCGATCGTTACACCGTAACCTGGTTCTAGCGGACGAAATTCAAACTGTGCTTCAAAATCATTTGCTTTTTGAAGAACTATCTTATCTGGTTTTACGAAATTTAAAATGCCCATATTAATTATAAATTATTAATTATTAATTTAAAATGCCTAATCGAAACTCTTATTTAGAGTACAATTCCACGATCAACTGTTCCTTGATATTTTCAGGAACGCTTTCTCTTTCAGGATAAGCGATGAAAGTACCCTTCAATTCTGTTTCATTGAAATCGATCCAGCTGAATTTCGGATTTTTACCACGAACATTGCTAGTGATAGCACTGTTAGCAGCTGTCTTATTTTTAAGACCAATTGTATCTCCTGGTTTTAAAGAGTAAGAAGGTACATTCACAACTTCACCATTAACGGTGATATGTTTGTGAGAAACCAACTGACGCGCTGCCTGGCGGCTGATCGCGATCCCTAAACGGAAAACGGTATTGTCCAAACGAGCTTCTAATAATTTGATCAGATTTTCACCTGTAACACCTTTACGACGAGCAGCTTCATCAAATGTTTTGCGGAATTGTTTTTCCAACAAACCATAAGTATATTTTGCTTTTTGTTTTTCGCGTAACTGTAAAGCGTATTCACCTAAGGTTTTACGTTTACGGGTTGCACCGTGCATGCCGGGAGGGTTACTGTTTTTAGTTAACCATTTACCGTTACCTGTGATAGGTTCTCCGAAAATCCTGGAGATCTTTGTTTTTGGGCCTGTATATCTTGCCATAATTGTAGTTGATTTTTTAGTGACGATGCAGTATTAAAAAATCTTAAAATGAATACTACACCCGATTAATAAATATTATAAAAACTCCAGAACCCCCTTTAGGGGGCCAGGGGGCTTAAACTCTTCTTTTCTTTGGAGGACGACAACCATTATGTGGTAAAGGCGTAACGTCTTTGATCATTGCGATCTCGATTCCAGATTGTGATAAAGCGCGGATAGCACCTTCACGTCCTGAACCAGGACCTTTTACAAATACATCAACTCTTTTTAAACCTGCATCGATCGCTGTTTTAGCTGCATCAGATGCTGCCATTTGAGCTGCATAAGGAGTATTCTTTTTAGAACCCTTAAAGCCCATTTTACCAGCAGATGACCAAGAAATAACTTGTCCTTGCTTGTTCGTTAAACTGATAATGATGTTGTTGAAACTTGCTACAACGTGAGCGTCTCCGTAGGTGTCTACTTTTACTACTCTCTTTTTTGAAGCCGCCTTAGCGCTTTGTGCCTTTGCCATAATTTGATTAAATAGGTAATCTTTAAAAAATATTTCTCGGTTACCCGGGACCGAACCAACCCTCCTGCTGACTTATAAAGCTATCCGGCGTTTGTTCGAAATTGTTAAGTCGTATATTAAGACAATTAGCCAAACTGCATCGCTGCAACTGGCTAACCGGTTAATTATTTCTTAGCTACTTTCTTCTTACCAGCAACTGTCTTACGTTTACCCTTACGAGTACGACTGTTAGTACGAGTACGCTGACCACGAAGTGGTAAACCTTTACGATGACGCAAACCACGGTAACAAGCGATATCCAACAAACGTTTGATATTCATTTGTACTTCACTACGTAAAGCACCTTCCGTTTTAAACTCATTGTTTATTACGTTACGAATAGCAGTTTGTTCATCATCATTCCACTCATTTACTTTTTTATCAAAGCTAATGTTAGCTTTAGTTAAAATGTACTGAGCAGTTGAACGACCAATACCAAATATGTAGGTAAGTCCAATTTCGCCTCTTTTGTTTTTTGGTAAATCTATACCGGCAATACGAGCCATGCTTATGTTAATTTAAATTATAAACTACTTGATTATCCCTGACGTTGTTTAAAACGAGGATTCTTTTTGTTGATCACATACAATACACCCTTTCTTCTCACGATCTTGCAATCCACACTTCTTTTCTTGATTGAAGCTTTAACCTTCATGATTATTAATTTTTGTTTTTATAACTAATAGCAACCTGCTATTTATATCTGAAAATAATTCTACCCCTTGTTAAATCATATGGACTCATCTCAACCCCCACTTTATCTCCCGGCAATATCCTGATGTAATGCATCCTCATTTTTCCAGAGATGGTAGCCAATATTTCGTGGCCATTTTCCAATTTTACTTTGAACATAGCATTGCTGAGTGCTTCTAAAATTGTTCCATCTTGTTTGATCAGTGCCTGTTTAGCCATAAATTTCGGAGCGCAAAGATAGCGGATTATATTTAATAAATACAAAAAAACAAGATATTTACAGCAGAAACTTGATAGAAATTGTTAAAACCAGCCATTTTAGCAGCTATTTAGAGAACAACTACCTTATTTTGAGGATATCAGCAGTAAAATAACTGTGTAAAAGGCTGTAATGTATTATTCTTGTGGTTAGTATGCAGAAATTAATCAGGATATTTTTTTGGGGAATGATAATCAGCTTTTTAGGGGCATTGCCATTAGGCACCCTAAACGTAGCGGCCATGCAAATCAGCATTGAAGAAAGCGTAAAAAACGCCATTTTATTTTCGATCGGGGCTTTGTTGGTTGAGATGATCTACGTGAGGCTATCATTGATAGGGATCGATTGGGTGAGAAAACAGGAAAAACTGATGAAGTTAATGGAATGGATCACGTTGGTAATGATCATTGCACTGGCGATCGGGAGTTTTTATAGTGCGGTAAATAGCAACGGTTCAACCAAAAATGTACTGCTGCAAAATAACATACCCCGTTTTTTGCTTGGCATGTTGATGTGCTCGATCAATCCCGTACAAATTCCTTTTTGGTTTGGATGGAGTACTGTTTTATTGAATAAAAAAATATTGTCACAAGAGAAAAATCAATACAATACGTATATAATCGGCATTGGGTTAGGAACTTTATTGGGCAATTGTATTTTTATTTTTGGAGGAAGATGGGCAGCAGAAAAGATTGCCGGCAGTCAACAATATATAAACTGGGTCATTGGCAGCATCTTCGCTTTAACGGCAGTCATTCAACTTTGGAAAATGCTGAGAAAAAAAGATGCGATGTCTGAGTTTACAAAACAAAAAGAGAATGCAGAAAATGTATAATTGGTCAATTGATAGCACCTGTTTTGAACAAATATCCATTATCAATTAACCAATTATCATTGTATTATTTTTTCTTCGGTGCTGCTTTTTTAGGGGCGGCTTTCTTAGGAGCAGCTTTTTTTGTGGCAGATTTTTTAGCCGGTGCTTTTTTCGAAAAAGCTTTTGGGTCTTGCAGGATGATCATCTTCTTGATCTCTTCCACATCGATCACAGCTAATTCTTCAACAGTATATTTTCCCTTTGGACCGGCAATAATTTTGAACATCTTTTTATTATACTTGATAAAAGGACCCCAGCGGCCATTTTCAATTGATATTTTTTCGGCAGGAAATTCTTGGATATAACGATTGGATTCTTTTTCTATTTTCTTTTCGATCAGCTCATTGCAATCCTGTTGTGTCAACGCATCAAAATTATAGGCACGTGGAATGTTGATGAACATATCGTTCCATTTAATGAACGGGCCAAATCTACCTTTGCCTTTCGTTATCGGCTTTTCATTATAAAAACCAATTGGCGCATCTTCGATTTGTTTGGCTGTAATTATTTCTATCGCTTCATGCAGATCAACTTCTGATGCTTCTCTTCCTTTTGGAATAGATATAAATTGTTCGCCCCATTTTACATATGGGCCAAACCTGCCGATGTTCACAGAAACCTCCAATCCTTCGTATTCCCCCAGGCTTAGCGGCAACTTGAATAATTCAATCGCTTCTTCCAAAGTGATCGTCTCAATACTTTGTGTTGCTTTCAATTTGGCATAACGAGGTTTCTCTTCATCATGTTGCGCGCCGATCTGTACCATCGGGCCAAAGCGGCCCATCCTTGCCATGATCTGCTTTCCTGTTGTAGGATCAGCTCCTAATATATGTTCGCCTACTGCTCTCTCTGCTGTTTCTAATGTATGTTCAACGCCTGTATGAAATGGCGTGTAAAAATCACCCACCATTTTATTCCACACCATTTTACCATCGGCTATCTCATCAAATTCCTTTTCGATATTGGCAGTGAAAGAATAATCCATCACTTTGGTAAAATGCTGACTTAAAAAATCCGTTACCACTAAACCAAGATCCGATGGAAAAAGTTTTGATTTTTCTGCACCGGTATTTTCCTGCTCCGTTATTTTCTGGATCGTATCATCTTTTAATTTTAAGATGCGGAAATTTCTTTTAACCCCTTCTTTGTCTTTTTTCTCAACGTATGTCCTTTTAATAATAGTAGAGATGGTTGGCGCATAAGTACTCGGCCTGCCGATACCTAATTCTTCCATCTTCTTTACCAGTGAGGCTTCCGTGTATCTTGCAGAATGTTTGGTAAATCTTTCTGTAGCCGTCATTTGTTTAAAATCCAATGATTGACCAACAGTTAAATTAGGCAAACGGCTTTCACCTTCGTTCTCATTTTCATTATCCTCATCATCCGTTCCTTCCATGTATACTTTCAGGAACCCGTCAAATTTTATTACTTCGCCGCTGGCTGATAATTCTTCGTTATTGGTACTGATATTAATTTTTGCCGTAGTCTTCTCCAATTCCGCATCACTCATCTGGCTGGCAATGGTACGTTTCCAGATCAATTCGTACAAACGGGCCAATTCAGGATCGTTCGCCGTATGATTTTCCATGTAGGTAGGCCGAATAGCTTCATGCGCTTCCTGTGCGCTATCGTTTTTGTTTTTGTATTTGCGTACCTGCAAATATTTATCGCCGTAGCTTTTATTTATTTCTGCTTTGATGCCGTCCATAGCTGTTTCACCAAGGTTCACGCTATCTGTACGCATATAGGTTATCTTACCGCTTTCATACAATCTTTGCGCAAGCAACATGGTTTTGCTTACACCATATCCTAGTTTACGGCTTGCTTCCTGTTGTAAAGTAGATGTGGTAAAAGGTGCTGCTGGCGTTCGTTTACCAGGTTTTACCTGAATATCTTTTACGGTATATTTAGCGCCCTTGCAACTTTCCAGAAATTTCTCTGCAAGTTCTATTTGGTTGTATTTATGTCCTTCTGCTTTGAATGATACAGACCTGTTATTAAGATCTGTTGCCGCTAAAAAAGCTTCCAGCTTAAAACTTCCTACAGGAGTAAAATGATTGATCTCTCTTTCTTTTTCTACTATCAATTTAACTGCAACACTTTGCACGCGGCCTGCACTTAATCCTCCTTTCATACCGATCTTGCGCCATAGAACGGGGCTCAATTCAAAACCTACTATTCTATCCAACACCCTGCGTGCCTGTTGTGCGTTTACCAGGTCCATATTGATAATGCGCGGATTCTTTACTGCTTTTTCAATAGCGGGTTTGGTAATTTCATGGAATACAATTCTTTTGGTTGTCTTTGGATCCAATCCTAATACTTCAGCCAGATGCCAGCTGATACTTTCTCCTTCACGATCCTCATCCGATGCCAGCCAAACCTCATCGGATTTTTTTGACATACTTTTTAATTCCTTTACAACTTTCTCTTTATCTGCAGGTACAATATACTTTGGTTGAAAATTATTATTCATGTCCACGCCCATATCATTCTTCTCCAGGTCACGGATATGTCCATAACAACTTCTTACTTCGAAGTCGGGACCAAGAATTTTTTCTATGGTTTTTGCTTTTGCCGGGGACTCTACTATTAATAAATTTTTAGCCATTTATTGTTTTTTATCAGCACAAATTAGAACCTTGACTGGGAATTAATAAAGATACATTGCCCGATTAATGACGATACACAATCACCCGAAACGCAATACTGTATTAAATTACATGGCAGTTTAAAGCAATATCCATCGACAAAATAACGGATGCAACGATACTGCAATATTACTTTAAAATTGAAAAAACAAAATTTTTCATTCTGTAGCGGTAAAAGAAAAGTGGGAATTACAGGAAATTGATAACGGCATTTCTAACCGCATTATCCCTGTAAATTTTTCTATGTCCGAGGCCTTTTGTGAAAATATATTCGATATTAGGATAGTGCTCTTCTTTAACTTTCAACACATCCGCTATTGGCGTAACATCATCCTCTTCATCATGTATCCATAAAATTTTTGCTTTGATATTTTTCATCGCTCTTTTTATAGAATACCATTCAGTTGGTTTACCACCTAACTCGTAAATGATAGTATTAAATATCTCTTTTACTTTGGAATTGTGTAGCTGTAATATCTCAAAAGCCGTTTTAACTGCTGAGGTAGTTTCTGTTGCCGGAGCAATAAAAACCACTTTTGTATGTTCGTCGTGTGGTATCACTTCCAATGTTAAGCTGATAGCCAGGCCTCCAAAAGAATGTGCAATAAAACTATCGATCGGTCCATATAAGCTCATTGCTTTTTTTACCATGTCGCTGTATTGTACCACATTCACTGTTTTGCCTTCGCTATTGCCATGAGCTGGGGCGTCGAAAGCCAATACCTCGTATCCTTTATCTATCAATGAAGCAATGTAGCGCTCAAATTTACAGGCAGCGGAAGAGAAGCCATGCAATACCATCACCTTCTTTTGTTGAGGATGGTTCCATCTGTATCCTTGTACTTTTAACCCATTAGATTCAAACTGAAGTGATTCTGCCTCTTTAAAAAGTTGTGGAATTTCTTTTATCGGTTTGATGAGCGGTGTGCAAAATAAAGTGAATGCTTCCTCTGCTGCTTTTCGTTTTGAGATCGTTGCCAATATTTTAAATTTTGTTCTGATGTAAGCAATTGCTAAACTTTGCTTTAATTTCATAATTCGCAAAGGTAACATTTATGAGGGTTGTAATGATAGGTTCGGGGAATGTGGCCACAATTTTTTCCCGATTAATAAAACGAAGCGGCCACACGCTATTGCAGGTTATCAGCAAGCAATTATCTAATGCTAAAACGCTGGCAACAGAATTTAATTGTGAGTATACCGACAATTATGCTGCTATTAACAAAACCGCTGATATATATATTATAGCTATAAATGACGATTCGTTAAATACATGGGATAATCCGTTCAACCTGGGAGATAAACTAGCTGTTCATACAGCGGCTTCCGTTTCAAAACAGGTTTTACAAAATATTTCTACTAATTATGGGGTACTGTATCCTTTACAAAGTCTGCGGAAAGAAATGCCTGATCTTGTTGATATCCCATTATTGATCGACGGAAATTCGGCCCATGCTACAAAATTGATTCGGGATTTTGCTTTAACGATCTCGCCGATTGTTAGTAAGGCCGATGATGAAGAAAGACTAAAACTGCATATTGCGGCTATCATCGCCAATAATTTTACCAATCATTTATTTTCATTGACGGAAGAATTTTGTAAAAATGAAAAGGTAGATTTTAAGCTCTTGCTACCCATCATTACCGAAACTGTGCGTAGGCTAAATACTCATTCTCCCGCTACTGTTCAAACAGGCCCCGCCATAAGAAACGATATTTCTACCATCGACAAACACCTCGCATTGTTGGCGAATTACCCAAAGCTGAAAAACATCTATCAACTAATGACGGATAGCATTCGTACTAACCGTTAGTATGTTTTAGATTTCCGTAATTGGTAATAGTAAAGTAGGTTTGCAGTTCGAACTTTGTATAAGTATGTATAATATTACGTTTAAATTTGAGCAGAAGGGATTAGAACCGGTTACCATTTCTAACCAGGAGCCGGAGCAATCTATATTAGAAGTGGCGCTTAAAAATGATATCAATCTTCACCATAACTGTGGTGGCGTATGTGCTTGCAGCACCTGCCATGTGTATGTAGAAAAAGGTGATAATTATTTAGAAGAGCTAAGCGATAAAGAAGAAGATTTTATTGACAGGGCGATCAGTCCAAGACTTAATTCAAGATTAAGTTGTCAGTGTGTTTTACAACATGGCAGTACGGGTGATATTATTGTTACTTTGCCTGACCAGACACAATTTTTGGGAGAATAAACAGCACAACAACAGCATGAAGCAATTTGAACCTCCAATACATTGGAATGATTATGAAGATATAGCCATGAAACTATACGAGCGTTTTGGTGACGATTTCAATGAAGGGAAGATCTACCGGATACGTTTTACTGACCTCCACAAATGGGTATTGGAAATTCCTAATTTCTCAGGTACTTCAGAACAAAGCAATGAAGGGCATCTTGAAATGATCCAGAGCACTTGGGTGTATGAATGGAGAGATAACCAGAAATAAAATCTAACACATTGAATATTCTCGCGCTTTTCAAATCTGTAAAAACTTTTGTCTTTGATGTTGATGGCGTATTAGCCAGTGACATTTTATTGATATTAGGTGGAAACGAAATGGCGCGCAATATGAATAGCAAAGACGGCTATGCATTGCAGCTAGCTGTAAAAAAAGGGTACAAAGTTGTGGTAATTTCGGGAGGTGTTTCCCTGGCGGTGAAAGACAGGTTAGTAAGATTGGGTGTTGAGGAAGTGTACCTGGGCATATCCAACAAAAAAGAAACGCTCGAAGCTTATATATTTCAGCACAAACTACAATGGGATGAAATATTATACATGGGTGATGATATCCCGGACCTTGAATGCATGCAATTGGTAGGCCTTCCCTGCTGCCCTGCTGATGCTGCGGTCGAAATAAAAAACATCTGCAAATACATATCTCCACTTGAAGGTGGTAAAGGCTGTGGTAGGGATGTCATTGAAAAAGTATTGAAACTGAACGGCCACTGGTAATTACGTAATATTAAATATTCTATGCGTAAATTGGAGACAGAAAGTATAATATGAAATCAGTAGCTGCTTTTTTTCGTTTGATTCGCTGGCCCAATCTTTTCTTCATTGCCCTTACTGAATCTCTTTTTTATTATTGTATTATTGTTCCATCACTTCCCGCCGATTATTATTTACTGCCGCATAAATTGACCGGTTCATTATTTCCCTTTATTGTTGCAGCTTCCGTTTGTATCGCCGCAGGCGGTTATATCATTAATGATTATTTCGATATCAATATCGACAGGGTTAACAAACCGAAAAAAATGATCATTGAAAAAAACATCGATCGTAGGGCAGCCATTTTATTGCATCTCATCATTACCACAATTGGCGTTGCTATCAGTTTTTATGTTGCCATTAAAACTTCAATGATCATTCTCATAGCCAATATTATCAGCACTTTGTTGTTATGGTTCTATTCAACAACATTCAAGAAAAAATTATTATCAGGCAATATCATTATCTCTGTTCTAACAGCCTGGACAATACTGGTGCTTTATTTCGCTACCAATACTGTGATCACAAGACTTCCTGAACTGAGCACGGATATCAAATTATCGCTTAATCATATTTATAAACTGGCAGTATTATACGGCGGCTTTGCATTTATAATATCCCTCATAAGAGAAGTAGTAAAAGATATTGAAGATATTGAAGGGGACGCAAAGTATAAATGCAATACCATGCCTATTGATTGGGGTATACCGGCATCTAAAGTATTTGTCGGTGTATGGATAATCGTATTGACCAGCGTTTTGTTCATCATACAATTTTATGTGTTGCAATTTGGCTGGTGGGCAAGCGCTATGTATTGTTTTTTATTCATCATATTGCCGCTTTTATGGGTGATACGAAAATTGTACCTGGCACAAAACACGGCAGATTATCACCAGCTAAGTATCGCAATAAAATTCATAATGCTGGCCGGAATATTATCCATGCTGTTCTTTAAATTATATAGTTAATTCAATCAATAAGCATGCTACCAAAGATCATACTGGCTTCTCAATCTCCACGCCGCAAACAATTACTGGAATGGGCAGAAGTTTCATTTGATATTATTGTAAAAGAAACAAACGAAAGTTATCCTGCTGATTTACCGACAGATGAAATTGCCATGCACATTGCAAGAAATAAAGCGTTAGCAGTACAACAATCTAATTTTATTACTATCCCAATATTAGCTGCAGATACGATCGTGGTATTGGGCAATGAAATTATCGGCAAACCAAAAGGCAGAGAAGACGCTATCGATATTTTAACCCGCCTTGCAGGCAAACAACATCATGTAATTACAGGCGTAGTGATATTGCATGCCGGTAAAGAAATTGCTTTTGCTGATAAAACAGAAGTAACATTTCATCCATTAACAAAAGAACAAATTGAATTTTATATAGATAAATACAAGCCTTACGATAAGGCCGGCGCTTATGCCATTCAGGAATGGATCGGTGTGGTAGGTATTAAATCCGTGACCGGAGATTTTTACAATGTAATGGGATTGCCAGTTAGCAGGGTAATTCAAAGCCTTCGTCAAATTCAAAAGTAAAAAAAAGCAAAAATCTTTTACCATTTTCTGGTTTTTACTTTTTATTTTTAGTATAAATATCCTATCCTATGAATGAACGCCTGCTCCAGTACATTTGGCAATTCCGTTATTTTAATATGAATGAATTGGCCACGATTGAAGACGAATCAATTCAAATCATTAAACCCGGAATTTTAAATACGAATCAGGGACCCGATTTTTTAGATGCCAAAATAAAGATCGGCAATACTATTTGGGCTGGAAGCGTAGAGCTTCACCTTTTATCTTCCGATTGGAAAAATCATAAACATAGTGGTGACAAAAATTATAAAAACGTAATACTGCATGTTGTCTGGCAGGATGATGCCGACCTGCAATTACCTTTTCCTACACTTGAATTGCAAAGTAAGGTCTCTAAATTGTTATTGAAAAAGTACCGTGAGCTGATGGATACAAATGCATTCATCGCTTGTCAGAATAACATACAACAAATTGAACCCTTATTCTGGAACTCATGGAAAGAACGTTTACTGGCAGAGCGTTTGCAAGATAAAGCTGAACGCATTTTCGACTATCTGACAATCAATAACAATCATTGGGAAGAAACATTCTGGTGGTTATTAGCAAGAAATTTCGGTATAAAAGTAAACAGTGATGCGTTTGAAAAAATAGCAAGGTCAATCTCAATAAATATTCTGGCAAAACATAAAAATCAAATTCATCAGACAGAAGCATTGTTATTCGGACAGGCAGGATTGCTCAATAATAATTTTACGGAGACCTATCCAAAAATGCTTCAGAAAGAATTCCTTTTTTTTAAAAGTAAATATAAGCTTGCTGCTATAGAAATACCACTTCACTTTTTACGCATGCGCCCATCAAATTTCCCTACAATACGTTTGGCGCAATTAGCGATGCTCATTCATAAAAGCGCACATCTATTCGGACAAATAAGGGATAGTTATTTATTAAGCGATGTACGGTCATTATTAAACGTAACCGCTAATGATTACTGGCACTATCATTACACGCTTGATGAACCGTCTGCTTTCAAAGAAAAAAATCTAGGCACGCAAATGATCAATAACATACTGATCAATACGATCATACCAGTCCTCTTTGCATATGGGCAACACCACAAAGAACAACAATACAAAGACAAAGCCCTGAAATGGATGGAAGAAATTACAGCAGAAAAGAATGAGATAACAAAAGGATTCGCTGCATTATATATTGAAAATAAAAATGCTTTTGATTCACAGGCATTGATTCAATTAAAGAATAAATATTGTGATCAAAAGCGTTGTTTGGAATGCGCGGTGGGCAATAAATTAATGGTTAGCTAGCAAAATTGTAGACTGCATTGACCTTTAAATCCGGATGTAAACTTTTTACAACCGGGCAATTATCCCCTACTCTTTTTAAAATAACCTTATCTTTTTCTTCCAGGATCAAAGTTGCTGGAAAGTTGATTTCCACATCGATCGCTCCTATCATCCTTGGGTCATTTAACATATGTTTTTTTACATTAATAGTTGTTCCTTTTAGCTCTAGACCCATACCATCTGTTTTTATGGCCATTGTGGTGATCATACAAGTAGCTAATGCAGTGCAGACAAGGTCTGTAGGTGAAAACCGCTCTCCTTTCCCTTTGTTATCGGTGGGTGCATCGGTTTCTATTGTAGTGCCGCTTTGCAGGTGCAGGGCATTACAACGTAGGTTGCCCTCATAAAGAATGGTTGCTGTCATTGTAGTATTTTTGCATAAATTTACTGAAGTAAAAAGTGACTATGCGTAAAATATTTTTGGTCTGTTTGGTGATAGCCGCATTACCTTGTTTTGCGCAGGAATCCGGAATGAAATCAGCCGGACTAAAAAAAGAAAGAAGAAAAGAAAGAATTGATTCCTTAATGAAGCAGGAGGAAGAAGGTGTTATCACCTATCCTAAACAAATAGATTTTGGGGTAAAACTTGTCTCTGACGGGTATGGAATTTTTATGGATATAGGAAGGGCTAAATCAATAAAAAGATCCCTGCTGTATCAAGTAGAAATCGGAGAACGAAAAAGCGCTAAAGAAACAAAACAAACAAATCCGGCTCCTGACGATCCATCTGCATCACCGGTAATTATTGGAAAAGAAAATTTCTTCTACTATACCAAAATGGGCGTTCAGGAACAATTTTTATTAGCAAACAAAGCAAATAAAAACGGTGTAAATATTACTTGCAATGTGGGTGGTGGACTTAGTCTGGCTATACTCAGGCCCTATCAATATGAAGTATATGATGAGTCTGTTGCTGCATATAAATACGTTTCTTTTAATACACTAGTTACAGATAGTTCTGATTTTCTTGAAGGTGGGCCATCACTGGCTCAGGGTTGGGATGATTTAAGTTTAACCCCGGGTGTGTATGGAAAAGCTGCTGTACGATTTGATTATGGACATTATACCCGGACCGTAACAGCTTTAGAAATAGGTCTATCGGGCGAATATTACACTAAAAGTGTTCCTATTCTTTTTGGGTCAGATCCCAAACAACTTTTTTTTAGTGCCTATGCTGCCATTTTATTTGGCCTTCGGAGAAAGTGACAAAATGTAAAATAACAACACACAAATAAAAAATTTCAATAGTCAATGATTGAATTACCTATTATAGACGGAGTGGTGGAACAAAGACCTAAAAAGCCTAACTGGCTCAGGGTTAAGTTACCTATTGGTGAAGAATATAAACACGTAAGAAATTTAGTAGACACTCATAAACTGCATACTATTTGCGAGAGTGGCAATTGTCCCAATATGGGCGAATGCTGGGGCGAAGGCACCGCCACTTTTATGATCTTAGGAAATATTTGTACCCGCAGCTGTGGTTTTTGCGCAGTAGCAACTGGCAGACCTGAACCTGTTGATTGGGATGAACCTCAAAGAGTAGCAGAGGCTATTCATTTAATGAAAGTAAAACATGCTGTTGTTACTTCCGTTGACAGAGATGAAATTAAAGATGGCGGTTCAATTATTTGGTACAACACCATTAAAGCGATCAAGGCTTTAAATCCTGCAACTACATTGGAAACATTGATACCGGATTTTAAAGCAGAAGCAGAAAACATCCAACGTATCATTGATGCAGCACCGGAAGTGGTAAGTCATAATATTGAAACAGTAGAAAGATTGACCAAACAGGTTCGTATACAAGCGAAATATTGGCGCAGTATGGAAACCTTGCGTATTTTAAACCAAGGTGGCATGCGCACAAAAAGCGGTATCATGTTAGGTTTGGGCGAAACAAAAGAAGAAGTGGTCGAAACGATGCAAAATTTAAGAGATAGCCATGTTGATGTGATCACGATCGGGCAATATTTGCAACCAAGCAAAAAACATTTGCAGGTACAACGTTTTGTACATCCTGATGAATTTAAAGAACTAAGAGAGATCGGTTATAATATGGGATTTGATTATGTTGAAAGCGGGCCATTAGTTCGTTCATCTTACCATTCGGAAAAACATGTGACACAGGGTTGGGGAAGAAATAAATGGATGGAAGAGCAAAGTCAAAAGTAAAAAGTTAAAACCAATAAGTTAAAGAGATTAATTGCAACAAAGATCCCGAAAAAACGCAATGCGTTATTCGGGATTTTTATTACTTATTGGTTTTTACTTTTGACTTATCAGTACCTATCCTTAATCATATTCCGACACATCCCAAACAAGCGCACTGGCTCCTAATATCGCTGCGTCAGCTTCTTTCAATTCACTGAACATTAGCTTTACTTTGTTTTGAAAGATAGGCAGCAAATTAGCTTCCATTGCTTTTCTTGTTGGATTTAATAAGAGGTTGCCAGCTTTCGTTAATCCACCAAACAACACAATAACCTCCGGTGAAGAAAACATGATAAAGTTGGCTAAAGATTCACCTAATATCTCTCCCGTGAATTCGAATATCTGGTTAGCTATCGTATCGCCTTGCATCGCACATTCATATACTGTTTCGCTGGTAATATTATTAAGTGCATACCCTCTTAAAAGGCTTTCTTTTTCAGGATGCAAGGTCAGTAATTCAATGGCTGTCTCGCGCACACCTGTAGCCGAAGCATATGCTTCCAGGCTACCATGCATCAAAGTACTTTTATGCAACCTACCACCCGGACGAATGATCGTATGTCCTAATTCACCCGCGAAACCATCATGGCCCAGCAATATTTTGCCATCTACCACAATGCCGCTTCCCACTCCCGTACCTAATGTGATCGTAATAAAATGTTTGATCCCTTTTGTTACACCGTAGGTCATCTCTCCCACTGCTGCTGCATTTGCATCATTGGTCAATTTTGTTGAAAGGCCGAATTTTTTATGCATCAACTCCGCAATCGGAATAATTCCTTTCCATTTTAAATTAGGTGGATATTCAATATTGCCGGAGTAATAATTTGCATTGGGAGCACCCATACCAATACCGACAATCGCATCAATACCTCCGGCCCTTTTTATCATCGGCATTAACTTGTCGTGCAAGTCATCAATAAAGTCTTCCACTACTTCGTGTGCATTCGTTGGTATACGATCCTGCTCAAGAATTTTTCCATCCCGTGTTACAATACCAAATTTGGTGGTGGTACCACCCACATCAATTCCTACAGCATATGGCTTGATCAATGACTTACTCATTATTATTATTTTTAGAAGAAATATTTTTTGTCAAAATTAATGGCTGCTGCTTTGCCCAATGCTATTTACATTATATCCCTGTTTTTTCAATATAGCACTAACTTTCCAGGCAAAGAATGCTAAATATGCAAACCCTAGTACCGGAACTATATATGAAATGTGGATATTATAATTATCGGCTATCGTACCCTGAACAGGTGGTAATATAGAGCCGCCTAAGATCATCATGATCAAGAAAGATGATCCCTGGCTTGTGTATTTACCCAGGCCTGTAATGGATAATGCAAATATTGATGGCCACATAATCGAGCAGCACAAACCACCGCTAACAAACGCGAATACTGCAACAGGGCCCGTAGTCAGTAAACCAATTAACATCGCGGTTACGCCAAGTACACCAAAAATAGCCAACGTTTTAGCGGGTTTTTCCTGCCCGATAAATACTGCTATAATCATGATCCCAATACAGATGGAGTAAATATATAAGTTGCTTACATCTGTGCCCGTAAAATGATTGACTAATAATACCAATCCAAAAGCAACAAAAGGAACTATCAATGTCAAAATATATTTCATGCTTTTTGATAAACTGAATGCGCTGACCGCTCCTGTCCAACGGCCTATCATTAAGCTTCCCCAGTACAAAGAGATATAAGGTTTAATATCGGATTCCGCAAAACCTCCAAAATCTTTTAATTTTAATAAAGCGCCTAAATTACTTTGAATAGTAACTTCTGTTCCAACATAAACAAAAATAGCAAGCATCCCTAAAATAAGCTGTGGATATTGCATCGCGCCCCATTGATGAGGGTTATCTTTTTTCTTTAAAAAACAATATATCAATGCCCCAAGTATGATAAATAAAGAAGCATATATAAATTTATCTTGTGTAAGGCCCGTAAATTGAGCAAGGGAATGTGCTGCTAAAATTGTTAAAAATCCTATTATCATTATAACCAAAGGGCCATTGGATTTAGGACTCGCTTCAATTTTTTCGTGATCCGTTACATCAGGGAGTTTAGATACGGCAAAGAAAAGCGCTACAGCCAAAAATAATCCCGCAAGTATATAATATAAATTATTGATCGAAGATATTTCTACCGTTTTTGCAACAGCATCGCTGGCAGTTCCAAATAATAGTACACTGACTATTACCGGTCCCATCAAGCCACCAAGGTTATTGATCCCCCCAGCAAAATTCAAACGATGCGTACCACTTTCAGGAGCTCCTAATGCTACAACGAAAGGCTGTGCTGCCGTTTGTTGTAATGAAAAGCCTACGGCAATAACAAAAAATGATGCCAATATAAAACCAAATGATCCAGAATGTACAGCGGGGATCATCAATAATGCTCCCGCAGCCGAAATAACCAAACCGGCAATGATCCCTTTTTTGTATCCGATCTTATTTAAAATATCAACTTTACTTCCTTGCGATGCAAAATATAATATTAACGACCCAATGAAATAGCCACCATAAAAAGTAAAGTCAATTAATTGAGATTCAAATTGCGTTAAATGAAAATGAGCTTTACAAAAAGGTATGAATATTCCATTGGATGCAGCTATAAATCCCCAAAAAAAGAATACTATTACGATAGTACTTAAAGCACCATAATTAGTAGGTATTGTTTGAGATGAGGCAGGATTGAGAGTACTTTGCTTTTGGTCAGGCATAATCGTTTTTTTAGAGGGTTAAAAATAGACTAATTTGGGGAACGACAAAAAAAATCCAAATCATAATTTGCTGGTAACGAAATCCTTCTTAATTTGATGCCGATTAATTATTAACAAATTTGATGGAAATAATACATGTTAGTGCTGAATGCTACCCGGTAGCAAAAGCAGGTGGATTAGGAGATGTGGTAGGCGCTTTACCCAAATATCAAAATGAATTGGGGCATTTGGCAAAGGTGGTGATGCCGATGTATAAAACGCCCTTTTTGTATGAGCATGAATTTGAAGTGGTACACAAAGGCTCTTTTGGAATGGGCAGCAGCTGGATCAACTACACCATCATCAAAGAAAAAACGAATGTTCTTGGCTTCGATCTTTACCTTATAGATATCAACGGTTTATTAGACAGACAAAAAGTTTATGGCTACGGCGATGATGTGGAAAGATTCACTTCTTTTCAAATAGCAGTAGTAGACTGGCTAAGTAAATGGAACCATCAGCCCGATGTTGTTCACGTTCATGACCATCATGCAGGACTAGTTCCTTTTATGATGCAAAATTGTTTCGCGTACAAACACCTGGCTACAATACCTACCGTACTCACTATTCACAATGCACAATACCAGGGCTGGATGGGCTGGGATAAAGCTGGTTATCTTCCAGCGTGGGATAGCAATAACTGGGGCAAGCTTGATTGGAAAAATAATATCAATCCATTGGCATCTGCAGTTAAATGTGTATTAAAAGTTACAACTGTTAGTCCGAGTTATTTAGAAGAACTTAAATTCAACTCGAACGGTTTAGAAGCTTTGTTTGAATTTGAAAAAGGAAAATGCAGTGGCATCATAAATGGTATTGATGATGTGGTATGGAATCCTGAACTGGATAAATATATAGCAACCAAATATGGCATTGAAGATGTGGATGAAGGAAAGCTAAGCAACAAAGAAATTCTTTGTAAAGAATATAATTTGGATATCAATAAACCACTGATCGTTTTTATAGGAAGATTGGTTGATGAAAAAGGGGCTGATCTTTTACCGCGCGCCATTAGCGATGCGATCTACCACATACAGGGCAAAATGAATTTCCTTGTTTTAGGAAGTGGCGATTTCTGGGTAGAAAGACAATTGGAAGATATGAGAGGTGGCCTGATGGGTTATTATAATTCCAAGATCGGCTACAATGAAAAATTAAGTCACCAGATGTATGCCGGCGCAGACTTTTTATTGATGCCAAGCAGGGTTGAACCTTGTGGATTGAATCAATTATATGCGATGCGATATGGCACTGTGCCCATTGTAAGAAGTACCGGTGGGTTAAGAGATACCGTGATTGACTACGGTACTCCTGATGGAAGTGGCTATGGCATTCGTTTTAACGATGCTACTGTTGGTGATATTACTTATTCAATACACAGGGCCGTGCAGTTGTACGGACAACCAAAACGCCTAGACGAAGTAAGGGGAAAAATGATGCAGATAGATAATAGCTGGGAGATCAGTACCAGTAAATATGTTGAATTATACGAAAGTTTACAATAAGATTGCGCTATAACCGTTACACTCTAAAAATGATAACAACATTTTAATAAATAAAAAATACTAACCAACTGTATGAATACCAAATCAGTAATTTCGATTGTTTTAGGCGGTGGAGCAGGCTCCAGATTATATCCCCTTACTGCCAGCAGAAGTAAACCAGCCGTGCCTATAGCGGGCAAATATCGTTTAGTAGATATTCCTATTTCTAACTGTATCAATTCAGGTATCAACCGTATATTGGTATTGACGCAGTTTAACTCTGCCTCGCTTAATAAGCATATTAAAAATACTTACCAGTTCAGTATGTTTAGCAGTGGCTTTGTTGATATTCTGGCCGCAGAACAAACGCCCGATAACCCAACCTGGTTTCAGGGTACAGCAGATGCGGTACGTCAATCGCTACGCCATATCGGTTCTTATGAATATGATTATGTGTTGATACTTTCGGGTGATCAATTATATCAGATGGATTTTTCTGCTATGATCGATAATCACCTGGCACAAGGTGCAGACCTGACCATCGCTACTATTCCCGTTACAGGAAGAGAAGCAACTGAGTTTGGCATCTTGAAAACAAATGATAAAAATGACATTACCACTTTTATAGAAAAGCCTAAAGCTGAAGTATTACCTGAATGGGTAAGTGATACCGGCCACATAATGCAAGGCATGGGAAGAAACTATTTAGCGTCAATGGGTATTTATGTTTTCAGCAGAAAATTATTATTCGATCTGTTACAGGAAGAGCATAAAGATGCTACGGATTTTGGTAAAGAGATCATTCCTTCTTGCATCAATAAATATAAAGTGGTTAGTTTTCAATACGATGGTTACTGGACAGATATCGGAAACATTCATTCTTTCTTTGAAGCCAACCTTGCTTTAACAATGGATATTCCACATTTCAATTTATTCAACAACGAAAAAACTGTATATACAAGGGCCCGTATGTTGCCACCTGCAAAGATCAGCGGTACAACATTAGAACGTACTTTGATCGCTGAAGGGTGTATCATTCATGCGTCAAGAGTTGAAAATAGTGTAGTAGGTATCCGCACAAGAATAGGTAACGGCACTACAGTTGTAAGCAGTTATATCATGGGTAGTGATTATTATGAAACACTGGCTGAAATTCAACACGCTGAACACCAAGGTATCCCTAAGATCGGTATTGGCGAACGTTGTTATATAAAGAATGTGATCGTAGATAAAAATTGCAGGATAGGAAATGATGTACGCATCAATGGCGGTGAACACCTGGACAAATCAGATCATCCTTTGTACACCGTTAAAGATGGTATCGTAGTAATTAAAAAAGGAGCGATTATCCCTAATGGATTTGTAATATAATATTGGCGGCGATCAACCGTATGTATTCTTTCGATAGTCAGTCAATAAAAAAATAATGCTCTAATGGTAACAGGTAATGATAATGATTCAGCAAAAAATATAATTGTGGAAGAAAAGAAACCTGATGCTATTGTAAAATACGAAGACATACATTTCGTTAATGCTGCCGGTCCGGTCTGGAACTATTCGTTATTTAGCGATCAGCAAATAACGAATTATCAAAACGGTACCAATTATAAATTGTACGATCTGTTTGGCTCTCACGAAATAGAAGTCCTGGGTATAAAAGGTTTTTACTTTGCCGTATGGGCACCCAACGCAACCGAAGTTTCCGTAACAGGAAATTTTAATGACTGGAAAAGAAATGCACATCCCCTGTTTGTGCGTATGGACAATTCCGGTATATGGGAAGGCTTCATTCCAAACTTCAAAAAAGGCGATGCTTATAAATATGCTATCAAAGGGTATGGTGGCGTTGAAATTGATAAAGGCGACCCCTTTGCTAATTTTTGGGAAATGAAACCCGCCACAGCATCTATCAGTTGGAAAATGCAATACAACTGGAACGATACGGAGTGGATGTCAAAAAGAAAAAAGAATAACGCCCTCAACTCGCCTTGGAGTGTGTATGAGGTCCATTTAGCCAGCTGGATGCGCCCGGATAAACACAACGAGGACCGATACAATACCTATCAGCAAATAACAGAAAGATTAGTTCCTTATGTGAAAGATCTTGGGTTTACGCATGTTGAATTAATGCCGGTAATGGAACATCCATTCGATGGCAGCTGGGGATACCAGGGTACAGGTTTTTTTGCACCGACTTCACGTTTTGGTGCACCGGAAGATTTTATGGCGATGATCGATGCGTTTCACAATGCAGGCATTGGTATCATACTCGATTGGGTACCTTCACATTTTCCGTATGATGCACATGGGTTGTTTATGTTTGATGGCACGCATACTTATGAATATGCAGATATGCGCAAAGGGTACCATCCCGATTGGAACAGTTATATTTTTAATTACGAGAGAGGCGAAGTAAAATCTTTTTTGATCAGCAGCGCCATGTTCTGGTTTGATAAATTCCATATCGATGGCATAAGGGTAGATGCCGTAAGCTCTATCTTACAATTAGATTATTCAAGAACAGAAGGCCAGTGGGAACCGAACAAATATGGCGGTAACGGCAATATAGAAGCCATTGCTTTTATCAAGGACTTAAACGAAACTATTTACCGCGATTTCCCGGATGTACAAACCATTGCTGAAGAAGCAACAGATTGGCCGGCGATATCCAGGCCAACCTTTGCAGGCGGTATGGGCTTTGGCATGAAATGGATGATGGGCTGGATGCATGATACGCTGAACTATTTTAAAATGGATCCGTATTTCCGCCAGTTTCACCAGGATAAATTTACTTTCAGCATGGTATATTACTATGATGAAAATTTCATGCTACCGCTTAGTCATGATGAAGTAGTGCATGGTAAAAGTCCGATGATCTACAAAATGCCGGGTGACGAATGGCAAAAATTTGCTAACCTGCGTTTGTTATATACTTACATGTTTACGCACCCGGGAGCCAAATTGTTGTTTATGGGCAATGAATTTGCACAAACATCAGAATGGAACCATCATTCTGAATTGGATTGGCATTTATTGCAACACAATAGCCATAAAATGATGAAGGAATGTGTTAAGGACCTAAATCATTTATACACTGCCCAGCCGGCATTATATGAGCTGCAATTTGAAGTGGGCGGATTTGAATGGATAAACCTCAATCACCGTCAGGAAGGCGTTATTGTTTATAAAAGAAAAGGGCTGAACAAAGAAGAGGATATATTGGTGGTGCTGAACGTTACGCCAGTAGTAAGACTAGACTGGAAAATACAGGTTTACGGAAAATCCAGCTGGACAGAAATATTTAATAGTAATGAAGCTAAATATTGGGGTACGGGAGATGTCTTTAATCCTGCCATAAAATGTCATTTATTGGATGAAAATACCGGACTTTATGAACTAGTTATCCACCTTCCTGCCTTAGGTGGTATGGTCTTCCGTTAAAAAGTAATTTTTTTCTCAAAACTCACCCGCGGCCATAAAATAATTTTCATTTGCGCACGTTTAGAATAGAACGATTGCTCTGTTAAAAATGTAGGTTTAAACTAAACTCTGTTTGCGATGAAAAAATATCTACTTTCTTCGATCTACCTGTTATTATCAATAACTGTGTTTTCTGAAAATAATAATGCCACCACTTCAATAGAAAAGAAGGATAGCGCTGTTATCTATTTCCAGGAAGGTGTTGTACAAGATTCTCTTAAGCATTATTCAGTAGCTTCAAATTACTTTGATAGTGCTATTGCATTGTATCCTGACTATAAGGATGCATATAAGCAAAAGGGATTGGTAAATATTGAAATGCGTAGAACAGATGTGGCGAAAGCTACGTTGATAAGAGCCTACGAACTGGATACAACAGATGTAGTTGTTATCAAACAATTATCTGAATTGTATTACGATTACAGACAATTTCAAAAGGCGATAAAATTTGCAAAAAAATGCCTCAATTGCGAAAATTCTGAAAGGATCATTGCAATGAGTTATTACGAACAGGAAGATTATGGAAACGCACTTCCTTTGTTTCATGATATTCTTACAAAAAATCAAACTGATGTCCAAGTTCTTTATGCCATGGCAAGAAGTTACCTGGATATGGAAGAATATCCGCAGGCTATCAATTACTACAAAGCTGCGATACAAAATGATACTACTCAAAACAGCAGATGGGTGTACGAATTAGGACTTATTTATTATGGCAATGATGATTATAAAGATGCATTGGCAAGCTTCTTAAAAGCACAGGATATGGGCTATGCTCAAACAAGTGACTTTAATGAAAATATTGGTTTTGTTTATTTGTACACAGGAGATTTTGATAAAGGAGAAAAGATATTATTAGGCGTAATTGCAACAAAACCCGGCAATACCGACTTAATAAGAGATATGGCCCAGGTATTCTATACAAGAAAATTATACGACAAATCTTTAGAATACTGCCAGAAGTTAATTGAAATGGACAGGACTGATGCAAAGGCTTTATATCAGGCGGGTATGTGTTTTCAGAAGAAGGGAGAAAAAAGCAGGGGAGAAAAAATGTGTGATCAGGCTATCGTTTTAGATCCATCTTTAGATAGCTTGCGTCAGAAGAAAATAGATATGGGATTATAATAAGAAATTAACGAACGAATGGTTTTGGTTTTAATATAGGTCTGGTTGAAGGATGCCGGAAAGGATGAAAAATCTTTTCCGGTTTTTTATTGAAAATTAAATACCTGGTTTAATTAATTAAATTATCAGAAAAGGACCACTAGATAATCTAATTCATCGCTAAAGTATTAATGCTTCTTTGTAGGATATTAAAAGCGATCTCTGCCATTAAATTTTCCTTGTCCAATGTAGGATTCACTTCTGTTATTTCAAAGCAACATAATTTACTGTTGTGCATGAATTTGCTGATGATATCTTCCAGCTCCCTTTCTTTTAAACCGTTCTTCACTGCCGTGCCGGTACCTTTTGAGATGGCCGCATCCAGACTATCCACATCAAAGCTTACATAAATATCCGTGCAGGCCGATAAATACCTTACCGCTTTACGGTAAACACTTTCAGCACCACTTCTTCTTACTTCGGCAGTAGTGATCACTTTTATTCCGTGTTTTTCTATTAAAGCTTTTTCTTCTTTTTCAAAATCACGCAAAGAGATCAATACGATGTTCTCCCCTGTTACCTTTGGTGATATTTTACCAACGTTTTTCAGATCGTTCCATAATTTTATGGTATTGTCATCGGGCTCATGCACCTTGCATTCTATGTTATCAACTGCCATGGCTGCGGCTAACGGCATACCATGTAGATTCCCGCTGGGCGTTGTGTAAGGTGTGTGCAGATCTGCATGTGCATCGATCCAGATGATCCCTAATTTACTTTTAGGTTTGGCCATTTTAATACCGGCAATGGTACCGCCTGCTGTACTATGATCGCCGCTTAATATAACGGGGAAAACGCCGGACTTCATCGTGTCACAAACTGATTTACTTACCCTTTCATACAAGCCTAGCATACCGCTAATACGTTTTGCAAATGGCGTTTTAACCGGCTCAAATAAAAGGTTATTATCTACCTCGATCTTTTCAGAAGGAAAATGAATGAACAGGTTACTCATAAAATCAAATGCTGCAATTTTTATTGCATCGATACCTAAACTTGCTCCTCGTGTGCCTGCACCAATTTCACTAGGCACTTCAATTATTTTTATTTTTTTCATATGGCAATTTTGTCTGAACCGTTGATTGAATCTGATTTGTATGATTACGTTGATAACGCATTTTCTCTAATAAAAGTACTTAATTAATCAGGAAAACAAAATCCAAATAACAAATCCCGAAATCCAATATTCTGACGAATCCCAATTCAGACAAAAATCAAATCGATCAAAATAATCAACTTCAATCAACGGTTCAGACAAAAAAAATGCAACCCAAAAGAGTTGCATTTTTATATCAGATATTTTTTATTACGCTTTCTGTGGTTTCATTTCGAAAGACTCTAAGAATTTAGTCGTGAAATTCCCTTTACGAAAATCTTCGTTCTTCATTAATTGCAAGTGAAAAGGGATCGTTGTTTTTACACCTTCGATGACATACTCACTTAACGCACGGTACATCGTATCAATCGCTTCTTCTCTTGTCTGTGCTACAGTAATTAATTTACCGATCATACTATCATAGTATGGCGGAATAACATAGCTGGCATAGACGTGGCTATCAACACGAACACCATGTCCGCCTGGAGTATTCAATACGGTGATCCTGCCCGGGCTCGGACGAAAATCATTATACGGATCTTCTGCATTGATACGACACTCGATCGCATGCATTTGAGGATAATAATTTTTACCGCTTATTTTATGTCCGGCTGCAATTTTTATTTGTTCTTTTATCAGGTCATAATTCACAACCTCTTCTGTTACGCAGTGTTCTACCTGTATACGCGTATTCATTTCCATGAAATAGAAGTTGCGGTTTTTATCTACCAGAAACTCAATGGTACCAACGCTTTCGTAATTAATAGCAGAAGCTGCTTTGATCGCTGCATTACCCATTGCCTCTCTCAATTCTGGTGTCATAAAAGGTGATGGAGATTCCTCTACCAGCTTTTGGTGACGACGTTGAATAGAACAATCTCTTTCACTCAAATGACAAACATTGCCAAATTGATCTCCTGCAATCTGTATTTCTATGTGACGTGGTTCTTCTACAAATTTTTCCATGTAGATACCATCATTTTTAAAGGAGGCAGCAGCTTCGGTCTTGGCATTTTCAAAAGCTTTTTCCATCTCACTTTCGTTCCATACAACGCGCATTCCCTTACCACCACCACCAGCAGTTGCTTTTAATATAACCGGATACCCTACTTTTTCTTTTGCTAATTGTTTTGCCTGTTCAACACTTTCCAATAATCCGCCACTGCCCGGAACAACCGGTACACCTGCTTTGATCATCGTTTCTTTAGCGGTGATCTTATCTCCCATCGAATTGATCATATCAGGTGTTGGCCCGATAAATTTAATTCCGTGATCGCTGCATATTTGTGCAAACTTTGAATTCTCAGCCAAAAAACCATAACCGGGATGAATAGCATCTGCATTGGTGATTTCCGCAGCTGCCATGATATGAGGAATATTTAGGTAAGAATCTGCACTACTTGGCTTGCCAATACAAACCGCTTCGTCTGCAAATTTTACGTGTAAACTATCTTTATCTGCAGTAGAATAAACAGCTACCGTTTTAATACCCATTTCTCTACAAGTACGTATTATACGGAGTGCGATCTCTCCTCTGTTAGCAATCAATATCTTTTTAAACACAGTAATTAATTAAAAATTAATAATTAAAAATTAATAATTCAGTAAAGTCAGCCTTGCTGGTTTTGAATTTTTACTTTTTACTTTTTACCACTAAAATTTATGAAGGGTCAACCAGGAACAAAGGCTGATCAAATTCTACCGGGCTGGCATCTTCTACCAATACCTTTACAATTTTACCTTTTACTTCACTTTCGATCTCGTTGAAAAGTTTCATGGCTTCGATGATGCAAACCACTTTACCTACTTCAATCTCATCGCCAACATTTACAAATATTGGTTTGCCCGGGCCTGATTGGCGGTAGAATGTTCCGATCATCGGACTTCTTACTGCAATAAGGTGATCTTCTTTTAATGCTACTGGAGCCGTTGGTGTTGCCGGAGCAGCAAGAGCCGCTTGTTGCTGAACCGGAGCTGAGTTAACCGGTACTGAAGACACTATTGTTTGTGATGGCTCTTTCTTTTGTTTAATGGTGATCTTTGTTCCTTCTTCTTCAATCGTTAATTCTCCGATGTTACTTTTATTGATGAGCTTAACCAGCTCCTGAATTTGTTTAATGTCCATGGTAAGTTTTAGATGTTTTTCGGGCTGCTAAGATAGGCAATGATTTACCAAAATTGCAAATCTTTCAAAATAAATAAATAAATAAAATTGCTTAAAATTGCTTAAAAAGCACTAAAAACGGGCAAAAAATCATCAAAAAGCTACCAAAAACCGACAAAAAACAAAAGGGTCAAATTCTACAATTTGACCCTTTTTGCTATAAATTATTTATAAAAATTACTCTTTTACCCTTTCAACGTACTCACCTGATTTTGCCGTTATACGGATCAAATCCCCTTCATTTACAAATAACGGAACGTTGATCGTTGCGCCTGTTTCAACAGTGGCTGGTTTTAATGTTCTTGTTGCAGTATCACCTTTTGCTCCGGGTTCGCTGTAAGTCACCCTTAAAACCAATTTATCTGGCAGCTCTACACTCATTGGCAGGTCTGTTTCGCCATTAATTGATACGGATACTTCTTGTCCGTCTTTTAAGAATTTAGGAGCATCGATCATTCCTTCCTGTACCACTATTTGCTCAAAAGTTTCATTATCCATGAAGTTATATCCGCTATCATCTTTATATAAGAACTGGTAAGGCTTTTTTTCAACGCGCACCGGAAAGATAACCTCACCGCTGTTCCACGTCAATTCTATCGTACGGTTATTGTCTACCCCTTTTAATTTAGCCCATACTTTTGCCGCAGCCCTTGCTGTCTTATTTTGTCCGAATTCAATCACACTGTACAAGTTGCCATCTACCTTGATAATAAGCCCTGAACGCATATCTGCTGTTGTTGCCATAATAATAATTTATTAATTGTATATATTTGGGTGGCAAAAGTAGGGAAAATTCTGTAAGAAGCAGAAAGTGACAACTATAACATACGCGGTTACAACTATTGAACAGTCAAACTTACATAGTAAATCATTAACAATCCATTCATAAACAAAAAATTAGCTTTACAAAAAACAGTTATGAAAAAACTTATTCTTTCGCTTCTTATACTTAGTATAGCACAATTATCTTTTGCACAGGAAGATACTTCTTTTAATTTTTTAAGGTACACGTCAATACCTGCATTTGAAATAGCTAAAGCGCCCGATAGCGTAATAGTTACCAACAAAGAGGTCGTTAAAAGAGGCCATCCTTTCATGCTCGTTTTTTTCAGTCCGGATTGTGAACATTGCCAGAAAGAAACAAAAGAGTTTTTAGCCTATAAAAAAGAATTAAAAGATGTGCAGGTCTTAATGGTATCTCCAATGCCGTATGAACATATCAAACAATTTTATAAAGATTACAGTATAGACTCTCTTCCTAATTTTACAATAGGACAAGATTGGGCCTATCATTTAGGTAATAAATTAAGGCCTCATTTTTTTCCTACGATTCTTTTGTATGATAAGGTAGGTAATTATATTACCGGGTTTACCGGAAATGTAGCTATCCCTAAAATACTGGAAGCATTCAACAAGAAATAATTACAGATTACTTATTGCCTAACAGGGTAAACTATTACCTTTGCTGCGCAATTTAAATTCCACACTTAAAAAAGTTAGTTATCATGAAAGTTACTGTTGTAGGTGCAGGTGCCGTAGGTGCTACCTGTGCTGATAATATCGCTCGTAAAGAGCTTTGCGAAGAACTTGTTTTGTTGGATATCAGAGAAGGTTTTGCTGAAGGCAAATCGATCGATATGATGCAGACTGCCTCTTTATTAGGTTTTGATACAAAGATCGTTGGCAGTACTAACGACTATGCTAAAACTGCTAACAGTGATGTTGTAGTGATCACTTCCGGCTTGCCGCGCAAACCGGGTATGACAAGAGAAGAATTGATCGGAATAAATGCAGGTATTGTAAAAGGTGTTACAGAAAACATTTTGAAGCATTCTCCTAAAGCCATCTTTGTGATCATCAGTAACCCGATGGATACGATGACTTACCTGGCTTTAAAATCAAGCGGTGTTTCTAAAAACAGAATTATTGGTATGGGCGGCGCATTGGACAGCAGCCGTTTTAATTATTATTTAAGTCAGGCTATTGGTTGTTCACCTAACGAAATTCAAGGTTTTGTTGTTGGCGGACATGGTGATACAACGATGATTCCTTTAACAAGATTGGCTACTTACCAGGGTTCTCCGGTTAGTAATTTTTTAAGTACTGATGCATTAAAGAAAGTTGCCGCCGATACAATGGTTGGTGGTGCTACACTAACTGCTTTGATCGGAACATCTGCATGGTATGCGCCAGGTGCAGCTTGTATGCAAATGGTTGAAAGCATTTTAAGAAATGAAAAAAGATTGATCACTTGTTCTGTTATGCTTGATGGCGAATACGGACAAAAAGATATCTGTATGGGCGTTCCTGTTATCATCGGCAGAAACGGTTGGGAAAAGATCATAGATATTAAATTAAATGCAGAAGAACAGGCAGCCTTCAGTAAAAGCGCTGATGCTGTTAGAAGTATGAATAATGTATTGAGTACTTTATAGTATTTGATATTGGATATAAAAAATGCCGGGCAATTGTCCGGCATTTTTATTTGGTCTGAATTGGGATTCGTCCGATTATGGGATTATTGGATCAAAGAATAATAAATAATATTTGTGCTATCCTTCGCAAATCCATCAATCTACTAATCCCATAAATCCCAATTCAGACAATTATCTAATTCACTCCATCAACAACCATTTCCTTATTTATCTTCATTACTAATCCCTGTAATACTTTACCCGGGCCAACTTCGGTAAAATGATTGGCGCCGTCGGTGATCATGCTTTGTACACTTTGTGTCCAGCGGACTGCACCTGTTAACTGATCAATTAGGTTCTTTTTTATCTGTGTTGCATCAGTAACAGCTTTCGCTACTACGTTCTGATAAACAGGACAAGAAGGATTATTAAAAGTTGTTGCTTCAATCGCTGCAGCCAACTCTTCTTTGGCAGGTAACATTAACGGTGAGTGAAATGCCCCACCTACAGGCAATACCAATGCTCTTTTTGCACCGGCAGCTTTCATTTTTTCACAAGCTATTTCTATCCCTTTAATCGATCCGCTGATTACTAATTGTCCCGGACAATTATAATTTGCTGCAACAACTACTTCCCCGGTCTCTGCTGTTACTTCTGCACATATCTTTTCTGCTATAGCATCATCTAATGCAAGCACGGCCGCCATTGTTGAAGGATTTAATTCACAAGCTTTTTGCATAGCTTTTGCTCTTATCGAAACAAGCTTTAATGCGTCAACAAAACTCAACGTATTATTCGCAACCAATGCAGAAAATTCGCCGAGTGAATGCCCGGCTACCATATCAGGCTTAATATTATCTAAAATTTTAAAAGCAATGACCGAATGTAAAAAAACAGCCGGCTGTGTTACGTTCGTTTGTTTCAGGTCTTCATCTGCTCCACTGAACATAGTATCTGAAATGCGAAAGCCTAATATATCATTTGCCTGTTCAAATAATTCTTTTGCTGTTGAATTGGAATCGTATAGATTTTTTCCCATTCCTGAAAATTGACTTCCTTGTCCGGGAAATACATAAGCATGCTTCATCGTTAATTTTTTATTGAGACTGCAAAGAAAACAAAAAATCCCTCAAAAAGAGGGATTGATAAAGTAGAATTTTTATTACTAGTGTAATTTAGCGCTGATCAGTTTCAAAAACTCACTGCGTGTTGTGTTTTTCATAAACTCTCCATCAAAGGCAGATGTAGTCGTAACAGAATTTTGCTTTTGCACGCCACGCATCATCATACATAAATGCGATGCCTCAATTACTACAGCAACGCCAACAGGGTTCAACGATTCTTTAATAGAGGTCAATATCTGATGCGTTAATCTTTCCTGAACCTGCAACCTGCGACTATAGACATCTACTACTCTCGCAATTTTGCTTAAGCCTGTTATCCAGCCATTAGAAATATATGCCACGTGGGCTTTACCATAAAACGGCAGCATATGATGCTCGCACATGCTATACAATTCAATATCTTTTACAATGATCATTTCACTAACATCTTCATGAAACTTAGCCGAATTTAAAATATCATTGGCATTTTGATCATACCCCTGCGTCATGAACTGCATAGCTTTTGCGATACGTTCAGGCGTTTTGATCAATCCTTCTCTTTCAGGATCTTCTCCTAATAAAGCAATACTTTCTTTATAAGTTTTCATCAATCCTGATGTTACTTTTTCGTCGTACTGTTCGATCTTCTTATAAGCCATATTTTAATTGTTAATGGTAAATGATAAATGGTAAATGATAATGAAGTAAAATAGGGTTTGCGTTAACCATTTACCATTTATCATTATTTAAACAGGGTATTCTACAAAATTCCTTTCTGTTTCATACAAACGTATTTGCATATAAAACTTAGGATCAATTTTATCTCTCAATAAATTATAAATAACGATCGCAATATTTTCTGCCGAAGGATTTAGGTTTTTAAATTCTTCAGTATCCTCATTTAGATTTTTATGATCGAATTTATTTAATACATATTTTTTTGTCAGATCACCTAATACTTTCAAATCGATCACATAACCGGTTGCAGGATCTACTTCACCAACAATTTTTATAATGATCTCGTAATTATGTCCGTGAAAATGTGGGTTATTGCATTTGCCAAATACCTGCTGGTTGGTTGTTTCATCCCAATCAGGATTGTTTAACCTGTGCGCTGCATTAAAATGTTCTTTTCTGTATACTGCTACTTTCATTGATCAAGTAAAAATTAAATGACTGATCTGTATTGTAATTTATGCTAATTCCCGAAGTATTCTACAAAGATGCGTGGGGTTTCGTACAATTTTAAAGAATGAAGCTGTACGCCTTCCGGTAAATGAGGTTTTAATTCGTTCCAGATACCGATTACTAAATTTTCACTTGAACACATTTTATCTTTCATAAAATCTACATCCAGGTTCAGGTTCTTATGATCCAGCTTATCGATCACATGTTTGTTAATAATGATGCTCAATCTTTTCACATCAAACACAAAACCAGTATCAGGGTTTGGTTCTCCTTTAAGAGTTACGTATAACTCAAAATTATGCCCGTGCCAATTTTCATTAGCACATTTGCCAAAAACTTCTTCATTCTTCTCTTTCGTCCAGGAAGGATTGAAAAGTTTGTGGGCTGCATTAAAATGTTCTACACGTGTGAGATAAACCATTCTTTACCAGAAATTTTCGCAAAGGTAGCATAGTATATTCTAAAATATGCCGCATAAATACGAAATTTGCACTATGCAAATCTTACTAATAGCCGCTACAAGTTTTGAAATTCAACCTTTTAACAGTCACCATAATACTATAGACCTGCTGGTAACAGGCGTAGGTGCCCCTGCAACGATCTATAACCTGCAAAGAAAACTGCAAGAGAAACGATATGATGCTGTTATTCAGGCTGGTATTGCAGGTGCTTTCTCCAATGATAGTCCCTTAGGCAAAACGTTCATGATAAAACAAGATACTTTTGGGGACTTGGGAATTGAAGAAAAAGGTGCTTTTTCTACCATTTTTAAATTGGGTTTTGCATCAGACAATGATTTTCCTTTTGAGAATGGCTGGTTGGTCAACAAACACTTATTACTTTCTTCAGATTCAGTAGCTGCCGTTACCGTTAATAAAGTAAGTGATAGTGATACCCAAAAACAGCAATTGATCAAAACATACGATCCTGTTATTGAAAGTATGGAAGGTGCGGCATCACATTATGTTTGTCTGCAGGAAAAAATATCTTTTTTACAATTAAGAAGTATTTCTAATTACGTTGGAGAAAGAGATAAGAGTAAATGGAAAATAAAAGATGCCATAGCGAGTTTGAATAACGAGATAGAAAAAACAATTACATTGTTAAATAGCTAAACGGCAATTCAACAATAAATAAATAAAACAATGAAACTAACATTAGGATTTTCACCTTGTCCCAACGATACATTTATTTTTGATGCATTAGTGAATAAAAAGATAGATACGGAAGGATTTGATTTTGAGGTTGTACTGGAAGACGTACAAACATTGAACCACTGGGCAAGAGAAGGCAAATTGGATATCACTAAATTAAGTTACGGTGTTTTGCCTTTGGCGCTGGACAGATATATTACACTCAATAGTGGAAGTGCATTAGGCACAGGCGTTGGGCCATTGTTAATTGCTAATCCTAAATTAGCAGATGCTGAAACGAATGTGGAATATGCTAAAATTGCAATACCCGGACAAAACACCACAGCTCATTTACTTTTTACTTTAGCCTATCCCAACGCGACCAACAAAGTTTTTCTGCGGTATGATGAGATAGAAGATTTTGTATTGGCCAACAAAGGGCTCGGCGTGATCATTCATGAAAATCGTTTTACTTATCAGGATAAAGGCTTAAAAAAGATCATTGACCTAGGAGATTACTGGGAAAAAGAAACAGGAAATCCGATTCCGTTAGGAGGTATTGTTATTCGCAGAGAATACGACCCTACAATACAACAAAAAATAGATGCATTGATCAAAAAAAGTATTGAATACTCTTTTTCAAATTATCCTGCATTAACAGATTATATAAGAACGAACGCGCAGGAAATGAGTGAAGACGTAATGCGCAAACATATTGACCTTTATGTAAACAACTACTCGATTGACCTGGGCGAAAGAGGCAGGTTTGCTGTAAATAAATTATTAAAAGTGTACGCAAAAACGAATTTAAAATTCAATGAGTATCCGGAGATCTTTGTTAGTAGAAATACCGCAGGTATCACTAAATAATTAAATTAACTGACTCCCCAGATATAAGAAAGTACTCTTCAAAATACAAACAGTTATCGCATTTCAGCCCTCTTTTGTCATGCTGAGGAACGAAGCATCTTATCTTACTAGAATGATTGATTGATGATTAGATCCTTCGTGCCTCAGGATGACAAGAGCTTTTCAATTGATACTTTCTTATATCTGGGGAGTCAGTTAATTTAATTATATCCTGCCCTGCAGTTGCGGATCAAATTATAACCAGGAAAGTGGTGGCAACAAAATAGCGCAGATCTTTTGAATGATAGTGTTATCGTATGTTTTATTATCGATCGATTGAACCCATTGAATATTTCTGATGATATTGGTAGTAAAGACTTCATCAGCTGCTAACAGGTCTTCTACTGTGAGCTCTTTTTCTATCAAATCGAAACCAAAGGATTTGCTATTTCGAATAATGTAATTTCTCATTACACCTGCTACACATGCCTCTGTTAAAGATGGCGTATAAATGATTGCATCTTTAATAATAAAAATATTTGCAATAGTAGTATCACATATTCTATCAGCACTATTCAAAATAACTGCATCATTCCACTTTTCTTTCTTTGCATGCAACGCCGCCATTACATAAGGCAGGTAATTATTGTGTTTGAGGTTACTTAATATGTCATATACTTTTTTTGCTTCCGGATAAATACCCAGTACCAAACCATTGCTGTTCAAATCGCCGTTGCTTTCAGGAAGCTTCCAGGTTTGTATAAAATAATTGGGCGCATGATTTATCTCATCATATAAACCTCCATCTCCTCTAACTACATTCAATCTTACACGGCCATTTGTAAGATGATTATTTTTTGTAGCCAATGCTATTATTTGCTCATGCAAATTTTCTGGAGAAAAATGTTTAGGCAACTTGAATTGTAAAATTTTCAATCCTTTCCATAAGCGGGCAAAATGATCGTCTTCAAATAGCAGCTTGCCATTTTTTATTTTCATCGTTTCGAATAATCCGTCTCCATAACGTACACCCCTGTTTTCGGGGCCTAATAACGATGTATTTTCGGCATATATCTTTCCATTAAAATTAAAATGACTCATACTGCTGCAATATACCCCCATCCCCTGAAGGGGAGTTATTCAACGTACCTAATTATTTTTATATAGTTCTCCTCTAGGGGATGGGGCTAAAATTTTAATGTTTCGATGATCACTCTGGTTACAGTTCCCCAAATACTAAATTCCATGTCGTCTGTTATTGGAATGGGTTGGTATTTAGCGTTTGCGGGCATTAACCTTATACCACTTCTGTTTTTAATAAAATATTTAACTGTAAAATCTCCATTCACAACAGCCACAACAATATTATTATTTACAGGAACTATCGACCTGTCAACTATCAATAAGGACCTATCAGGAATATTAGCCTCAATCATTGAATCCCCGGAAACACGAAATGAATAGGTCGAAATAGGATTGGGCCTCAAATATTGATTGAAGTCGATATTTTCTTCAACGCTGCTTTTAACCGGCGAAGGAAACCCGGCAGTAATTGATCCGTAATGTATTACCTGTATTGGGTTTAAGCTATCCTGTACTGTATCCAGCATTTTTAATTCGTTATTCATTAGCTAATATTTTTAGCAAAATACTAAATATTTTAAACTTTTAGACTTTTATTGTCTTTTTGACCAATTTTTAAAACTAAATAATAAGGGTAAAAGAGGTTGGGTATCATTAAGAATTTACGCCGAAAGTCAACAATATCAAGCCTTTAAACAAATTATTAACTAGTTTGACTTAATTAAAAGACGTTGAACTTGGTTATAAACAGGAATAATAGCGGCTTATCTTTGAGGTATCAAACAAGAAGCTGTGAATCAGCCTTAATAAAAATTTAAGAATTTCATATAGCAAGCAATCGTTAAAGTCCTTCTGTTTCTACAGAGGGACTTACTTTTTTAAGTATATCCTCTTTCTCAGTTACAAAACCTAAAGCTCCATTTGTCATCTTCTCTAAAATGAATACATACACACAAGTTTGCTTGGATATCATTAATAATATTTGGCCAAAGTCAACAATATCAATGCCTTAAACAAAATATTAACTGGTTTAACTTAATTAAAAGACGTTGAACTTGGTTGTAAAGGGAAATAATTAGCATTTATCTTTGAAGAAGAAAGGAACAAAAGACATACAGCAGGCAATCGTTAAAGAACAATCAATCGTTAGAACAGGTTTTAAAACCTAATATAAAAATAAGCTGTGAATCAGCCTTAATAAAAACTTAAGAATTTCATATAGCAAGCAATCGTTAAAGTCCTTCCGTTTCTACGGAGGGACTTACTTTTTAAGGTATTCCCTTCCGCGGTCGCAAAGATGAGCGAAAATTTGGAATTCAAACACTTTTCCCGAAATTTATTTTAATTCCTTCATTTTTGCTTGCAAGAGCAAAAATTACCATATTACACAACGACCATGGATACACTACTTCACGAAAACAAGCAATTCGACAATATAGATTATTCGGAAAAGAGGCTATCGGGCCGCGAATTTGAGAAATGTTCCTTTACCAATTGCGATTTCACAAAATGCGACCTAAGCAATAATGATTTTATGGATTGCTCTTTTAAAAATTGTAATTTTTCATTGGCTATACTGAACAATACGGGCATAAAAAATATCACCTTCATAGATTGTAAACTGGTAGGCATTGATTTTAGCAAATGTGCTAATTTTTTATTTGCGGTATCTTTTAAAAATTGCCACCTTGATTACTCTTCCTTTTTCCAAAAGAAAATGAAGAAAACAAATTTTATTGATTGCTCATTAAAAGAAGTTGATTTTGCAGAAACAGATCTCACTATGGCGGCTTTTACTAATTGTGATCTTTCTGGCGCCAGTTTTATGCGGACTATTTTAGAAAAAGCAGATTTTCGCACAGCAAAAAATTATGCGCTCGACCCCGAAATAAATAAAATAAAAAAGGCGAAATTCTCCTATTTGGAACTGGCAGGTTTATTGGCTAAATACGATATTGACATTGAGTTTGAATGATCGTTGAGCCTAAGAAAGCAATTATCCTATTTTTTTATAACAATAGTCCCTCCTATCCGATCATGTAACGCTCTTTTTTTAGGATCGGTCAATAAAAATATCATATCGACTATTATTATTACTCCGTAAATGGCAAAGATCTGCGATGTACTGATATAATTTCTACTAAATTTTCCATATTCTTTCATTGTTGATACAGTGCTAAACTGAATCAGATTAAAAAAATACAGGGTTGACGCAATGGTAAATAACTTGGTCATGATACCAAATATATTTCTAAACAACGCCTCTTTGATGTCGATGTTTTTAAATTTTGTATCTACTACAACCAGCTTCAAGGCCATTTTCCCCGGTGTTGCACCATATTTCCACTCAAAAAATGGTTTATATAATATACCAATTATCCCATAAATCAATAAAATGACTGAACTTTTCCACTCTGTCAAATTGAATCTTTCTAGCGGAATTGTAAAAGAAGCTACTATCATTCCATCGATAAATAGGGCAAAAAGGCGTTCCTTAAAAGTGCTATATATTTTTTCAGGGTTATCAAATTCATCCAAAACATTGTTGTGTTGCATAAGATATTTTAAGAATTAAATGTACCAATAAAAATGGCTCCAAAACGGCGGTATAAATCGATTTTTTAATAATCCGTAAACAAAAGCTAACTTAGCGCAACCAAATTTTCTTTAAACCTAATGAAGGTTTTAATCAAACAGGCTACTATCGTCAATTCCACCTCTCCATTTAATGGGCATGTAAAAGATATTTATATAAAGGACGGAATTATTATCACTATTGCAGATACAATTACCGAGAAGGCAGACAAAATAATCGAAGCGAAAAATTTATCAATAAGTATAGGCTGGATAGACGTTTTTTCTCATTTCTGTGATCCTGGTTATGAACATCGGGAAACTTTAGAAACCGGTGCAAAAGCTGCAGCTGCAGGCGGATTTACAGAAGTAATGGTAATGCCCAATACCAATCCAGTCATTCACAGCAAATCTCAGGTAGAATATATTATACAAAAATCAAAAGATCTTTCTGTAACCATTCATCCGATCGGTGCCATTACAAAAAACACTGAAGGAAAAGAATTAGCGGAAATGTATGACATGCAGCAATCAGGCGCCATTGCTTTTAGCGATGGGAACAACAGCATACAACAACCAGGCATACTTTTAAAAGCGCTGCAATATGTGCTTGCTTTTGACGGAACAGTGATTCAATTACCTGATGATAAAAGTATCAGTCCGCATGGCTTAATGAACGAAGGCATTGTCAGTACACAATTAGGATTGCCCGGAAAGCCCGCCATTGCTGAAGAATTAATGATAGCACGCGATATTGAATTGGTAAAATATACCGGTTCTAAAATTCATTTTACGGGCGTATCAACAAAAAAAAGTATTGAGCTTATTACAAAGGCAAAAGCAGATGGCCTGAAAATTACCTGCTCGGTAACGCCTTACCATGTTTTCTTTTGTGATGAAGATCTATCTACTTATGATACGAACTTAAAAGTAAATCCTCCTTTAAGAACAAAAGAAGATATGCTCGCGCTAAGAGAAGCCATTAAAAAAGGTACGATAGATTGTTTCTCATCTCACCATATTCCACAAAATGCCGATAGTAAGATCTGTGAATTTGAATATGCAAAAAACGGTATGGTAGGTTTAGAAACTTTATTCGGATCTATACTATCAATAACTGATAACCCATCGTTGGTTGTCGAACAATTAACGATCGCTCCAAGAAAAATTTTCGGATTGCCCATACCTGAAATAAAAGAAGGTGCAATAGCAAATCTTACATTATTTGATACAACTACTGAATTCACTGTTGAAGAATCAATGATAAAATCAAAATCAAAAAATTCGGCTTTTGTCGGCAAAAAATTAAAAGGTAAGGTCATCGGCATTCTTCATGGCGGTAAACTTGAATTGAATTAACGATGAACAAGATAACAGCAAGCCGTAAAGGATTCATCACCGTATCAATAATGATCATCCTGTCTCTATTTTTCTTTTATGTATTGAAACAACCTGTTAATAGTCGGGATATATATATAATTTTCGCAGTCTATACAATAGGTATTTTGTGGGGGTTGATATCATTTAGTAAAACGGCAATGGCCACCACAAAATTTAACGAATACTTTTCAGAAGGATTTAAGATATTTATCATAGTGACTTTTTTCATGGTACTATATACATGCCTTTTAAATGTATTCAATCCACAGATCAGGGAAGTTCAATTTGCTATCAATGATCAGTTAACCAGGCAGGGCTTTAATTATACACCTGCGGAAATAGCTGAAAACAATGCAAGATTAAGATCAATTTATATGCCGATGACGTTGGCGATAAATACCGTCTTATATTTGGTTTTAGGAACGATAATAACAACCGTAACATCGGCAGTTATTATTCAATTGAAAAAAAAATAACCGTATGGATCTATCAATCGTAATACCATTATTTAATGAAGATGAGTCGTTGCCCGAATTGGCGGCGTGGATAGCATCTGTAATGCAGGCAAATAGTTACTCTTATGAAGTAATTATGGTAGACGATGGCAGCACAGATGAATCCTGGAAAGTGATAGAGGCATTACGAAAAGAAAACAGCCACATAAAAGGTATAAAATTTCAACGCAATTACGGAAAAAGCGCGGCATTAAACGAAGGCTTCAAAGCAGCCCAGGGTGATGTTGTAATTACAATGGATGCAGATATGCAGGATAGTCCTGATGAAATACCTGAGCTAAGAAAATTAATTGTAGAAGGAGGATTTGACTTGGTAAGCGGATGGAAAAAAGTTCGTTATGATAACGCGATCACCAAAAACCTTCCGTCAAAATTATTCAATGCAACTGCCAGTAAAGTATCGGGTATCAAATTACATGATTTTAATTGCGGACTAAAAGCATACAAAAAAAAGGTAGTTAAGAATATTGAAGTGTATGGCGAAATGCATCGTTACATTCCTTTGTTAGCAAAGTGGTCGGGCTTCAGAAAAATTACTGAAAAAGTAGTAGAGCACCGCCCCAGGAAATATGGTGTAACAAAATTTGGCTGGAGCCGTTTCATCAATGGATTTCTGGATCTAGCCTCCATTATATTTGTTGGCAGGTTCGGCAAAAAACCAATGCACATTTTTGGACTGTGGGGCACTATTGTTTTTTTTATCGGTATTTGTATCTGGATATACCTCTTTATCGACAAGTTGTTTTTTGCGGTATTTAGTATGACATCACGGCCTTTGTTTTATGTAGGCCTTATTTCTTTAGTAATAGGTACCCAGCTTTTTCTAGCAGGATTTTTAGGCGAATTGATCTCACGCAATACTGTAGATAGAAATCATTATTTAATAGAAGAAAAAGCCGGGATATAATGAAAATAATCATTATCGGCCCTGCTCATCCGCTCAGAGGCGGCTTAGCATCTTACGATGAAAGATTAGCCAAAGCATTTAATGACCAGGGCCATACAGCCAGCATCTATACCTTCTCTTTGCAATACCCGGTTTTTTTATTTCCCGGGACAACACAGTTTTCAACGGAGCCTCCACCTCCTAATATTACCATTCATGTGCGCATTAATTCTATCAATCCGTTTAATTGGTGCAGTGTTGGTAATGAATTAAAAAGGTTACGGCCCGATCTGATCGTTGTAAGATATTGGTTGCCATTTATGGGGCCATGCTTCGGCACTATTTTAAGAAAAGTAAAAAAGAATAAACATACCAGGATCGTCTGCATCGCAGATAATATTATCCCACACGAAAAACGCCCGGGAGATACAGCCTTCACTAAATATTTTGTAAAACCTATAGATGGTTTCATAACAATGAGTGAAAAGGTACTAGGTGATCTAAAAAAAATACAACCCGACAAACCTTCGATGTCTGTTATACATCCTTTATATGATAATTTCGGAGAAAAAGTAAGTACAGCAGAAGCCCGAAAAAAACTGGGCATTAAAAATGAAGAACGGATACTACTGTTCTTTGGCTTCATTCGTAAATATAAAGGGCTGGATATTTTATTGGATGCAATGAAAATATTGAAAGGGCAGCATATAAAATTACTCATCGCCGGCGAATTTTATGGAGATAGAAAGATCTACGATACACAAATTGAACAATTGGGAATAATGGATGATCTTATTTTAAGAACAGATTTTATTCCTGACAGTGAAGTGAAATATTATTTATGCGCGGCAGATGTTGTAGTACAGCCTTATAAAAATGCGACACAAAGTGGTGTTACGCCACTAGCCTATCATTTTGAAAAACCAATGATCGTCACCAATGTTGGCGGACTGCCCTCGTTGGTTCCCGATAATAAAGTAGGATTAATAGCAGAGCCAAATGCTGCATCCATAGCAGAAAAGATCACCGAATATTTTAAAAAAGGAGAGTCGTATTTTCTTCCTCATTTAATCGAAGAGAAGAAAAAATATAGCTGGACAAACATGACAGCGTCTATCCTCAAAATAGCACAATTGTAATCCATCCTATTTTACCTCTTCATTTTTATATTTTATTGCTAAATTGCACCCCGATATGATTTACCGTTCAAAAGCTCCTTTACGTATAGGCCTTGCAGGTGGTGGCACAGATGTTAGTCCGTATAGTGACCAATATGGTGGTGCAATTCTTAATGCCTGTGTATCATTATTTGCTTATGCAAGTATTGAACCTATAATTGAAAATAAAATTATTGTTGAAGCGCTTGACAGGAAAGAACAACAAATATTTGATCTGGCTCCCTCTTTACCACTGAATGGAACATTAGACCTATTAAAAGGCGTATATAATCGTATTCGAAAAGAATATGGTTTACCATCGACAGGATTTCGTTTATCAACATTTGTAGATGCGCCTGCCGGTTCCGGCTTAGGTACTTCTTCCACGCTTGTGGTGGCCATTTTAGGCGCTTTTGTTGAGATGCTGAAACTTCCTTTGGGAGAATATGATATTGCACACCTGGCCTATCAGATTGAAAGAGAAGATATACAATTAGCCGGTGGCAAGCAGGATCAATATGCTGCAACCTTTGGAGGTGTAAATTTCATGGAATTTTATGCTGATGATAAAGTGATCGTAAATCCATTGCGCATAAAATCGCAATATTTGCATGAATTAGAAAACAACCTTGTTTTATATTTTACTGCAACGTCCAGAGAAAGCGCTTCTATTATTAAAGAACAGGTGAAAAATGTAAATAATAAGAATGAGAAGAGCCTTGAGGCAATGCATCAATTGAAAGAACAGGCTAAAATGATGAAGGAAGCATTGCTAAAAGGACAATTAAGACAGATAGGCGAAATATTAGATTTTGGATTTGAACAGAAACGTAAAATGGCAGCTAATATCAGCAATAACAATATAGAAACAATTTACGAAGCAGCTAAAAAAGCTGGTGCAACTGGTGGAAAGATAAGTGGTGCGGGTGGTGGTGGTTTTATGATCTTCTATTGTCCTGATAACACACGGTATGCTGTTATCGATTCTTTAAATACTTTTGGTGGCGAAATAAAAAATTATTCTTTTACTCAATACGGCCTTTCTACCTGGACCATATAAATACACAAAATGAAACAAATAAAAGAGATCATACAATCTTCGATAGACGTAAAAGCTGAAATCTTACAGAACGATACTATTTTAAAGACAGTTACAGAATGCATTGATCTGATTACAGTTGCTTTTAAAAACGGTAACAAAGTATTATTTTGTGGAAATGGAGGCAGCGCCGCCGACGCACAACATTTAGCAGCAGAATTCAGTGGAAGATTTTATACGGACAGAGATGCATTACCTGCAGAAGCATTACATTGTAATACTTCCTATATAACGGCTGTAGCAAATGATTACAGTTACGATGTAATCTACTCAAGAATCATAAAAGGCATAGGAAAAAAAGGAGATGTATTGATCGGCTTAAGCACTTCAGGTAATAGTAAAAATATTATCAATGCTTTTGAAACGGCTAAGGAAAAAGGGGTTATCACGATTGGCTTTACCGGCTCAACAGGAGGCAAAATGAAAGCGGTTTCTGATCACTTGATCAATGTACCTTCTACAGATACACCACGCATACAAGAGAGTCATATATTATTAGGGCATATCATTTGTCAACTGGTGGAGGAAAAATTATATCCTGCGGAGAAAAAATAATCGTCTACACATAGCAGTAACAAAAAAATAAAAAAGCGAATGGTCTATGATCATTCGCTTTTTTATGCAATAGCATCAGAGCCAGAATTAGACGCTTCGCCAGATCTACTATCTGACGATTAATCACAAAAAAAAGTTGGTTACCCAATAAGATGGGTAACCAACAACAAACAAAACAGTGTTATATTATTTTAATAAATCTTTTCTGCCAATGATGGATTACGCAGCGTAAGCTTCCGTTCCATGATCGAATAGATCAAGACCCATTAATTCACCTTCAGCTTCTACACGAAGTTTCCAAGGATGAGGTAATTTATTAATGATGAACATCATAATTATAGTTACAATGAATGTAGCGGCACAAATAGTGAAACTACCAATACATTGTGCTTTAAATACACTTGCATCACCACCGTAAAATAAACCTGTAACAGGAGATGAGTTATCACAACCTGTAGGACCTGTAACACCATATTGGCCACAAGCAAACAAGCCTAGAGATAACGTACCCCACATACCTGCCATACCGTGTACTGCCACAGCTCCAACAGGATCATCGATACGGATGTATTCCATGAATACCATAGTTAAGTAAACTACGATACCAGCGATACCACCTAGTAGTACTGCTCCCAGTGGAGAAACCCAGTAACAAGGACAAGTAATAGCAACCAGACCACCAAGTACACCATTCAAAGTATACCCAAGATCGAATTTACCTTTTGTATCGCCGAACCAAAGTGCAACGTACATAGCAACGATACCACCAGCACAAGCTGCAAGTGTAGTATTGGTAGAGATACGACCAATCCCTTGCATATCCATAGCTGATAAAGAACTTCCCGGGTTAAAACCATACCAACCGAACCATAGTACGAAAGTACCTAAAGCTGCTAATGATAAGTTATGAGCCGGAGGCATACCACCACCATCTCTTTTAAATACGCGGCCTAAACGTGGCCCAAGTACGATAGCTCCTGCAAGTGATGCGAAACCACCAATACTGTGTACAACTGTAGAACCAGCGAAATCACGGAAACCTTGACCAAGAGAAGGTAGGAAATGACCTGCAGAACCCATTAGGGCTAAGAAGCCGTCCGGACCCCAAGCCCAGTGACCGATGATCGGATAAATGAAACCAGTGATACCAACACTATAAAGGATATCTCCTCTAAAGCTTGTACGACCGATCATAGCTCCAGAAACGATAGTAGAACATGTATCAGCAAATGCATATTGGAATATCCAGTGTGCAATTACAGGGATACCGTATCCAGCGTATGTTGGAGGTATATTTTGTAAGAAGAACCAATTTTTCGGATCTCCACCAGCAAGAGCGCCACCGCCCCAACCAATAAAGCCATTTCCTTGACCAAACATAAATGCATAGCCAATAGCCCAAAATAACAGACCGCAAAGACAAGTATCAAATACGCACTCCATTAAAACGTTAACCGTTTCTCTTTGACGCGCAAAACCTGCTTCTAACATCACAAACCCAGCCTGCATACCGAATACAAGGAATGCCGCAACTAATGTCCAAATGGTATTAGCTGTATTCATTATATTTAATTCGATTGCTGTAGGGGCTGCAGGAGTAGGATCTGCAAACGCATGTGTTCCTAGTACTCCAGGTAATATTACTTTGATGATCGTCAAAAGAACTAATACACCTATAATTTTTCCTGCAAATAAAGTCAGCGCTAAACGCTTTCTTTCTGTCTTGTTCAGCTTGACCGTCGGAGAAGAACCTCTTCTCCCTAGGCCTGCAAATAAGTTTTTAAAATTCATTGTTGAGGTTTTAGCTGGTTATTAATATTTAATATATTATACTTTTTCTATGATTAGAAATTAGAATTTGTACACTGCTGCAAGGATACCAGAGAAATCTGTACCTGTTGGAGTAGCGTCTTTTCCTTTAGTGTAGATATCACCAAATTTAGTATCAGCACTTTCATAACGTAATTCTGGAATGATCGTTACTGCTCCTACTCTGATGTTTGCAGATAAGGTTTCATCAAGAATATTTTGAGTTCCTAAACCTGTTAGATCATCGTTATCGATGAAATACTCAGATCTTAATGTTAAACCAAATATCGCTGTTGGATCGTAGTTAAGGTATAATGCTGCACCACCCCATGCATCAGATTTAGCAGTTGTACCACCAAATGAATTGTATGAGTTGATCTTAGCTGTAAGGTTTACTCCGATATTGAATTTTGAAGTAATTACGCCAGTTCCAACGAAATCGATCTGGTTTTGGCTTTTTACTGAACCATCACCTGAATTTCCCATTCCCATTGAACCTTCATAGTTTAAGTAACCTTTCCATTTGCCATTTTTGCTACCATCGCTAACCTGAGCTAACAAATGT
>DATHNS010000006.1:0-163279 GCA_035485735.1 Ferruginibacter sp. | reverse complement strand
CGGCCATGCCGTTATTAGTATCGGTCATACCAATCCGCATTATGTAAAACGTTTGGAAGATCAATTGCATAAAGTAGGATTCTATTCTAACTCTATAAAAATTCCTTTACAGGTTGAGTTGGCAGAAAAATTAGGAAAGGTCTCGGGTAAAGAAGATTACCAATTGTTTTTGTGTAACTCAGGGGCAGAAGCAAATGAGAACGCATTAAAGCTGGCATCTTTTTATAATGGCAGAAAAAAGATCATTGCTTTTACGAAAGCATTTCATGGAAGAACATCTTTGGCTGTTGCGGCGACAGACAATAAAAGTATTGTTGCACCGGTGAATGAAACAGATAACGTCGTGTTTCTTCCTTTTAATGATGAAGCAGCGTTGGAAAATTATTTCAAACAACATGGTAAAGAAATTTGCACTGTGATCATTGAAGGCATACAAGGTGTTGGCGGTATCATTGAAGCAACTGATTCTTTTTTACAAAAGATAAGAAGCTTGTGCGATCAATACAATGCGGTATTCATTGCCGATTCAGTGCAATGTGGTTATGGTAGAACGGGTTTATTTTATTCGCATGATCATGCAGGTGTAAAGGCTGATATTTATACAATGGCAAAGGGTATGGGCAATGGCTTCCCGATAGGAGGTATTTCTATCGCACCAAAATTTGCTCCTAAATATTCTATGTTAGGAACTACTTTTGGCGGTAACCATTTGGCTTGTGCAGCTGCCCTGGCTGTATTGGAAGTAATAGAAAAAGATAACCTGATGCAAAATGCGCTGGAAGTAGGCAACTATTTGATCAGCGAATTAAAAAAACTGCCTGCTATTAAACAGGTAAGGGGCCGTGGCTTAATGATCGGGATTGAATTGCCTGAAGAATTATCTGCAGTGAAAAAGAATTTGTTATTCAAGCATAAAATATTCACGGGCGAAGCAAAACCGAATGTGATAAGATTATTACCGGCTTTGAATATCACAAAGGTTGAAGCGGATATGTTTTTAAAAGCTTTCAAAGAAGAGATCGCATTAGTGCCGGCTTTGTAGTACACCATCATCTAATTATAAATCAGTTTCCAAAAGAGTTGAGTCATGAGAAATTTTATTTCTGTAAAAGACGTAACGGATATTAATGCTTTAGCAGCAAAAGCATTGGCCTACAAAGCCAATCCTTTTGTTGATAGAACGTTGGGTGCAGATAAACGCATTGGCATGCTGTTTCTCAACCCAAGCTTGCGTACGCGGTTAAGTACACAGGTAGCGGCAGAACAACTCGGTATGGAAGCAATTGTTTTCAATGTCGATAAGGATGGCTGGGCATTAGAATTTGAAGATGGTGCTATTATGAGCGGTAATACGGTTGAGCATGTTAAAGATGCGGCGCCGATCCTGGGTAATTATTTTGATATTTTGTGTATTCGTGCATTTCCATCTTTGACCAATAAAAAAGATGATTACAGCGAGCAGGTGATGACGGCATTCAAGCAATATGCCTGCGTGCCGATCGTGAGTTTGGAAAGTGCCACGTTACATCCACTGCAAAGCTTAACGGATATTGTTACGATCAAAGAGACTTTCAAAGAAAAAAGAAAGCCTAAGATCGTGTTGACATGGGCGCCACATATCAAAGCCTTACCACAATGTGTACCTAATTCATTTGCAGAATGGATCAACGCATGGGGTGAAGCTGATTTTGTAATTACACATCCCGAAGATTATGAATTGGATGAACAATACACAAAAAGTGCCAGCATTACACATGACCAAGATGCGGCATTGAAAGATGCAGATTATGTGTATGTAAAGAACTGGAGTACTTACACTGATTACGGCAGAATCTATACTGCCGATCCTGCCTGGATGTTAACGAATAAAAAATTAACTGCAACGAACAAAGCAAAAATAATGCATTGCTTGCCCGTAAGAAGAAATGTAGAATTAAGCGATGAGGTATTGGATAGCGCTAACAGCATTGTAACGCAACAAGCATCTAACAGGGTTTGGGCGGCACAGGCTGTATTGAGCGAAATATTAAAAAGCGCCCCCATCCCCTAAAGGGGAGTTATTTAGCGGGTATATTTTTTTCGATAAAGTGTCATATTTTAGAATTTTTTAAAAAATTTAATGCAAAGTAATTACACCAACAATTTTATACACTCGGCCTCATTAGAGGATTCGTTCTATACCGCTCCTTTAGGGGACGGGGGCGGAAACTCGACTTATAATATGTTTTATGGTGCAACGAAATTGATATTTGAAAAGGCAGAAGAGTTAAGGAATCGGATGACAGAAGCGGAAGAGATACTATGGAATGCAATAAAAATTAATGATTTTCATTTAAAGTTTAGAAGGCAGCATCCTATTTCATTATATGTGGCAGATTTCTATTGTCATGCAATTAAGTTAGTAATTGAATTAGATGGAGGTTATCATGAAAATGAGGAAGTAAAGAGAAACGATGTAGTAAGAGAAAATAATATAAAAGATTTTGGAATAACGGTCCTAAGATTCAAAAATGAAGAAATAACAAGCAATCTAGAAAATGTCTTACAAAAAATAGATAACACAATTATAAAACTACAATTAGCCGCAACCGAATCAACAGAATCGAAACATAACTCCCCTTCAGGGGATGGGGGCAAACTCTTTGTCATAAAGATCGGTGGAAATGTAATTGATGATGATGCAGCATTGCAATCCTTCCTGCAAATATTTTCTTCTATCAAAGCAAAAAAGATATTGATACATGGCGGCGGAAAAGTGGCAACGAAAATTGGAGATAAACTGGGCATCGAATCTAAATACATAAATGGCAGAAGGATCACTGATGAAGCAACGATCGATCTTGTTACAATGGTGTACGGAGGACTAGTAAATAAAAAGGTGGTTGCTAAGTTACAATCCTTGAATTGCAATGCGATCGGCCTAACAGGTGCAGATGCAAATATCATCCCTGCAGTAAAGCGCCCGGTAAAAGATATTGATTACGGATTTGTCGGTGATGTAGAAGCATCAAAAATTGGCGCTAATACTTTACAGCTTTTATTAGATAATGGCATGATGCCGATCATTGCACCTTTAACGCATGATAGCCATGGACAAATGTTGAACACCAATGCAGATACTGTTGCATCATCATTGGCAGTTAGCCTATCTAAAAACTATGATGTACGATTGATCTATTGTTTTGAAAAGAAAGGCGTGTTAGAAGATGTGAATGATGATGATTCAGTGATCACATTAATAACAAAAGATAAATACACGCAACTGCTCGAAGAGAAAAAATTATTCGATGGTATCATACCAAAGATCGATAATGCTTTTGATGCCATTAACAGCGGTGTTAAAGAAGTATTGATCGGTGATGCAAAGGATCTTATCCAAAACGTAACTGATAACACAAAGGGTACTTTAATAAAATAATATGCAACCAGAACTTTACCAAAATGCTGTAGGACTGCTGAAGCAATTGATCAGCACACCATCTTTTTCAAAAGAAGAAAATGATACGGCTGAAATTATTACGGCTTTTTTTGAAAAGCATGGCGTAACCTATGCAAGAGTAGGAAATAATATCTATGCTAAGAATAAGCACTACGATATTAATAAGCCTTCTATTTTATTGAACTCGCACCATGATACGGTTTTGCCTAACAAAGGCTATACGCTTGATCCTTTTTCTCCTATTGAAAAAGACGGTAAATTATTTGGCTTAGGAAGTAATGATGCAGGTGGTTGTCTGGTTTCATTGATCGCTACATTTTTACATTTTTATAACCAGGCCGATACCAAATACAATGTGGTATTTGCTGCAAGCGCAGAAGAAGAGATAAGCGGCGTAAATGGTATCGAATTAGTATTGCCCTATTTAGGCAATATCAATTTTGGAATAGTAGGAGAGCCAACCAAATTAGAAATGGCTGTAGCAGAAAGAGGATTGATGGTAATTGATTGCACAGCTCAGGGCCGCGCAGGACACGCTGCACGCAACGAAGGAGAAAATGCATTGTACAAAGCAGTAGATGACATCAACTGGATAAGAAACTATAAATTTGATAAAGTAAGCGACCTGTTAGGCGAATCTCGTTTAACGGTAACTGTTATCGATACGGATAATAAACAACACAATGTGGTACCGGCACAATGTAAATTTGTGATCGATGTACGTGTAAATGAATTGTATAGTTTTGAAGAGATATTAGAATCTTTAAAACAAAACTTAAAAAGCCAGTTCAAGCCACGTACTACAAGAATGAAATCAACATCGATCGCATTGGATCATCCATTGGTGAAAGCAGGAATTGGTTTAGGTAAAGGTTATTATGGCTCGCCAACTACATCGGATAAGGCACTGATGCCTTTCCCTACATTAAAAATGGGACCTGGCGATAGCGCAAGAAGTCATACCGCAGATGAATTTATTTATCTGAAAGAAATTGAAGAAGGAATTGAAACATACATTAAAATGGTAGCGCAAATAGTATAATTGAAAAATTTACCATTTACCATTTACAATTAACCATTATTATGAAGCTCTGGCAAAAAGATAAGGTCGCATTAAAAGAAGTAGAAAAATTCACTGTCGGCAACGATAGGGAATTAGATATGTATTTAGCACCGTTCGATGTGTTGGGGTCTTTGGCACATATTAAAATGCTGCAGTCGATTGGTTTGTTGACCAAAGAAGAATTAGCGGTTTTAGAAGTAGAATTAAAAAATATCTATACCAAAATAGAAATTGGAGAGTTCGTACTGGATGAAGGAGTAGAAGATGTGCACTCACAGGTGGAGTTATTATTAACGATGAAACTAGGCGATATCGGTAAAAAAATTCACAGTGCCAGAAGCCGTAACGACCAAGTTCTGGTTGATCTTAAATTATTTTTAAGGAGCGAGATCGAAAAATTAGTTGGCACAACGCACGAACTATTTACTTTACTCATCTCGCAAAGCGAAAAACATAAAGCGGATCTTTTACCGGGCTATACACATTTGCAATTAGCCATGCCATCTTCTTTTGGATTATGGTTTGGCGCTTATGCAGAAAGTTTGGTAGATGATATGATCACCTTACAAGCGGCTTACCAGGTGGTGAATAAAAACCCATTGGGTTCAGGCGCGGGTTATGGTTCATCATTTCCTATTAATAGAACTATGACGACTAAATTGTTAGGGTTCGAACATCTGAATTATAATGTGGTGTACGCGCAAATGGGCAGGGGCAAAACAGAAAGAGTGGTGGCATCTGCGTTAGCAAATATTGCTGCAACACTGGCTAAAATGAGTATGGATGCCTGTTTATATTTGAACCAGAATTTTGCGTTCATTACATTTCCTGATGAATTAACAACTGGCAGCAGCATCATGCCTCACAAAAAGAATCCGGATGTTTTTGAATTGATCCGTTCTCATTGCAATAGAATTCAGGCTTTGCCGAATGAGATAATGATGATGACGACCAATTTGCCATCAGGCTATCATCGTGACCTGCAATTGATAAAAGAGCATATCATTCCTGCATTTGAAAATTTACAGGCTTGCATTCAAATGGCCGGTTTAATGTTAACCAATATCAGCGTTAACAAAGACCTGTTGAAAGATGAAAAATACAAATACCTGTTCAGTGTAGAAGAAGTGAATAAATTGGTATTGCAGGGAACGCCGTTCAGGGATGCTTACAAAAAAGTAGGTCTGGATATTGAACAGGGGACATTTACACATACCCCATCGCCTAACCATGTCCACGAGGGTTCTATTGGAAACCTGTGTAACAAAGAAATTACGCAAATGATGGAGGATGTGATAAAACAGTATAATTTTCACAATACGAAAATTGCGTTGAAACAATTATTAAGTTAGATTTGTCGGACTAACCGTTAATAATAAATGAGGGAGAAGGCGCATAAGAAAAAAATAGCCATTTTTGGATCAACAGGTTCTATCGGAACCCAGGCTTTGGAAGTAATTCGTGCCAATGAAAGCCTGTTTGAAGTTGATATACTCACCGCACAAAGTAACGATGACCTGTTAATTGCACAGGCAATAGAATTCAAGCCTAATGCTGTTGTAATTGGAGATGAAAGAAGATACGAAAAAGTAAAAGCCGCACTGGCTTCTACACATACAAAAGTTTTTGCCGGAGCCGATGCATTGGTAGAAGTGGCAGATTTTGATAGTTACGACATGATGCTGGCTGCCATAGTGGGTTTCGCGGGTTTAAAGCCTACTTTAAAAGCAGTTGAAAAAGGCAAAGCGATCGGCCTTGCCAATAAAGAAACATTGGTTGTTGCAGGAGACCTGATCATGAAAAAGGCCATCGAACACCGCACCCCAATTATTCCCGTAGATAGTGAGCATTCAGCCATATTCCAATGCCTTGTCGGCGAAGGAAGAAATCCGATCGAGAAAGTGATCCTGACAGCAAGCGGCGGACCGTTCCTTGGTAAAAAGCCTAACTTTTTAATGAATGTAAAAAGGAGCCATGCATTGCAACATCCTAACTGGTCGATGGGGGCAAAAATATCAATAGACTCTGCAACCCTTATCAATAAAGGGCTTGAGATGATAGAAGCAAAATGGCTATTCAATTTACAACCCGATCAGATACAGGTTATAATCCATCCGCAAAGTATCATTCACAGCATGGTACAGTTTAAAGATGGCAGCATAAAAGCCCAAATGGGACTGCCGGATATGAAATTGCCTATCCAGTATGCCATGTCTTTTCCTAAAAGGGTAGAAAATGATTTCCCCCGTTTGGATTTTCGCAAGTATCCATCCCTCACTTTTGAGGAACCGGATGTTAAAACTTTCAGAAGTTTAGCATTAGCCATAGATGCCTTATACAAGGGCGGCAACATGCCTTGCGTGTTAAATGCAGCCAATGAAATAGCCGTGTGGGCCTTTCTCCGCAACCATATTGGCTTTTTAGACATCACCGCCGTAGTCGAACAAACCATTCACAACCTGCCATTTATTAAAAATCCAACGCTACAGGAATATTTTGAAAGCGATGGCGAAGCACGTAATTTTGCCGCGTCCGTTATGAAGTTGTAATTGTTGACTTTGTAACGAACATTTGTAGCTATGAGCAACATCGTTGCGTCGCACATTTCAGCGGCATATCTTTTTGCATCAATCAACTACAGGTATAAAAATATTATCTAACAAGTTTAAATAAAGGCTTCAACAGAAGTGCAGAATATGGCAATATTAGCGATCAATGCAGGCAATGTGGCCATGCAGGTTTTTTATCTTATTCTATCGCTATCCATATTAGTGGTATTACATGAGTTCGGGCATTACATCACCGCAAGGTGGTTCAAATGCAGGGTAGAAAAATTTTATTTGTTTTTCGATCCATGGTTCTCAATAGTAAAAAAGAAAATAGGTGATACAGAATACGGAATTGGCTGGTTGCCATTGGGTGGTTACGTAAAAATTTCAGGCATGATAGATGAAAGCATGGATAAAGAAGCCATGCAATTGCCACCAAAAGACTATGAGTTCAGAAGCAAACCAGCCTGGCAAAGGTTGATCATTATGTTGGGAGGCATCATTATGAACGTGTTGTTAGCGTTCGCTATTTATGCCATGATACTTTTTGTTTGGGGACAAAAAAGAATGCCCATCTCATCGGTGAAAAATGGTATCTGGATCCAGGATAGTGTTTTATATAAATATCATTTGCTTAACGGTGATAAGATCATTGCGATAGATGGTAAGCCTGTTCAATATTTCGAAGATATTCCTCCGAATTTATTATTGGCAAAAAATGTTACGATCGATAGAGCAGGTGTACAAAGTGTTCTTACTTTACCGGAGAATTTTGTAGGCCAATCAATAGAGAGCAGGGGGAAAGGAAGTCAGGGTTTATCTTTATTAAGTCCGCGTATACCAACCTACGTAGGCGATGTATCAGACACATCTCTTGGAGGTAATAAAGTTGGCTTGCATTTTTTGGATAAAATTGTTTCGATAGATTCTATACCTGTAACTTATTTTGATGAAATGGCTACAATTTTAGCCACTAAGAAAAAACAGAAAGTAAATTTACTGATCGAAAGAAAAGGCACGCGATTAACCTTGCCGGCAAGTATAGATGAGGATGGTAAAATAGGGATACCTACTTTATCTCCGGATCAATATGATAGCTTAGGCGTCTATAAGATCATCACAAGAAAATATGGTTTTTTTGCAGCGATACCTGCAGGAGTGGGTATGGCAGTAGACAGATTAGAAAATTATGTTGGGCAATTCAAATTGATATTAAACCCAAAAAGCGGTGCTGCAAAAGGATTGAGTGGCTTTAAAGGAATAGCATCCAATTTTCCAACCCAGTGGGGTGATTGGGAAACGTTTTGGTTACTGACAGGCTTCTTATCAATTGCATTGGCATTCATGAATTTATTACCCATACCGGCATTGGATGGTGGGCATGTATTATTCACATTATACGAAATAATAACGGGCCGTAAACCAAGTGAAAAATTTCTTGAATACGCACAAATAGTTGGTATGGTTTTATTATTATCATTAATGTTGTATGCCAATGGTAATGATTGGTTCGGATGGGGAAGAGGGCGTTAAACACTATTTTAAATTTTGTATGTTGAATTTTAAATTAATTCATTAATTAAAATTCAACATACAAAATAGTAATACGGGGCTGACCGGTTTTGACAGCATAGTTCTTTGTAAGTGTAAGCATGTAGTGCGTTGCGTAATTAGCACTTTAATCTGAATACGAAAACTTCAAATGGCAATACTTCGTATGCCATGGCTGCTTAATTAAATTAAGTAACCATTAGGGCCGTTGAACAGCTTTGCCTGTTAGCAAGTTCTCCCGCCGACTCAAAAAAAATACAGGATGCTGCAATGGAATGAGGTGACCATTGCTTAAGACCATTCTTCTAAGGATTCAGTTGGTTCGTTTTGCCCCTGCTGATTCTCGAAAATTAATGCATCAATAAACATGTAGAAAGCTTACGGCGAATATGTTTGGACCAGGGTTCGACTCCCTGCAGCTCCACAACCCTAGGGTTGCAGAATGATACAAAGTATTTAAAAACTACACTACAATTAAGTGTGATTTGAGACACTTTGCTTCATTTTGCAATCATTTCACTTTGCAATAATGATCATGCACCTGAGTAATGAATTATTTTGCATTATCTAAACTCAGGTTTCCCAATTGTAAAAGGAATAGACAGAATTTCGTAAATAACCAACTTAAGTAATTTAACATCCGAAATGAAAAGATATTCTTTTGAAGAAATTGCATATTGCGAGATGTGTGGTGATCCTACTGAAAAGCATGTTATAATAGGACAAAGGTTAAACCAATCGCAAGGCCTTTCGCCCAGGAAAAAAAGCGGCATAACTGTTTCAATAAAAAAGTGTACCAATTGCCAATTAATATATTCTTCCCCCTTACCAATACCAGAGAACATCCAGGATCATTATGGAGTACCACCGGAAGAGTATTGGATACCTAGTTATTTTATAGTACAACCGGATCATTTTAAATATGAACTTGATCTGGTAAAGAATTTATTGCCTTTTGAAAAAGGAATGAAGGCTTTAGATATTGGAGCTGGGATAGGCAATTCTATGTTATCAATAGAACGCGAAGGGTTTGATACGTATGGATTTGAACCTTCTATTCCATTTTATGAAAAAGCTATTTCTGTAATGAAAGTAGATCCCGATAAACTCAAACAGGCATCAGTAGAAGATAGTGACTATCCCGAAAATACATTTGCTTTTGCAACGATTGGAGCAGTGTTCGAACACTTGTATCATCCTGCCCAAAGTTTAAAAAAGATACTTTCATGGGTAAAACCTAATGGAATAATTCATATTGAAATTCCTTCGTCTAATTACCTGATGTCAAAAATTATTAATTTTTATTACAGAATAAGAGGAACTAATTATGTAACAAATTTAAGTCCCATGCATTCTCCCTTTCACTTATATGAGTTTGACTTGGAGTCTTTTAAAAAATTAGCAACTAGCTTAAATTTTGAGATCGCATTTTTCGAATACCATGTCGGAGGGATAAGTTTTGCCCCCAAAGTATTACATCCTTTACTAAGAAAGTATATGAAATTGACCAATACTGGATTGATATTATCGGTTTACCTAAGAAAAAAATGAATTGCAAATTAATGAAGAGTAAAGATGATGCAAGAATTTTTGTTGATTTGAAAATGAAGATGGGTACTTTTCGATACAAAAAAATTAAATCCAAAGTTTAGATTACTATTCAAGCAATTCACTTGTAACGGCTTCCATTTATGGGAGCCGTTTTTATTAATAATGATACGAATTAGTGGCATGGTAATAGTATTGCTTTAAATATCAATTAAAACAATGATCATGTCACACAAACAATATATCGGCAAAATGCCAACCAGATACGAAGAAGATGAACAAGTTGTAAATGAAGAAGAACAGGATATTCCGATCAATCCTCAGGATGATGAAGGTGCCGAGGACAAGGAAAAAGGATATGAAGAAGGAAACAGGGATGATTCGGATACCGAAGACGAAAGCGAATTACCCGGTCAACATGACGATTCAGGAAAAACTATACAGGAAACACCTCATATGGAGTATGTGTAACAATGTAGAATCATCACCTCGTTATTGGGTAATATTCTTCTTTGTAAAGTAAAAAATATACGCAACCAATTATGGCAGCAATATTGATACAATGTAAGTGAACCAATATTATTAATAATTTAAAATAGAATATCATGCAACACAACACATATGAAGAACAAGTTGAAAATAATTATCATTCAACCAAAGAAATAGACCGTCCTGAAGAAGACCCTGTAACCCACGAATACGAGGATACCGATGAGGAAGAGTATGATGATGCTCAGGAACAAAAAGATCAGAATGTAAATGATGATGACGAATTTGAAGACGATGATTTTGAAGATGAGGACGACGATGAAAATACATCTTCAGGCCTGTAATTTTTTTAGGCGGCACAAATAAGACTGGTATGATTACCAGTCTTGTTTTTTTATGGTAACAGACCGCATTTTATAACAATACGGTATTTATATGCCTTCCTCAGTTATACTACACATGCAGTATGATGCATCGGTAAGAGATTTAATAATTACTTTTGTTTCGGGTACGATATACCGTTATAAAAACGTTCCGGTATCTGTTTATAAAAGAATGAGCGCTGCAACTTCGAAGGGAATGTTTTTAAATACATTCGTTAAAGGGAAATATGAGTATGAAAAATTTGAGAAATCATAGCGTATCTTCTTTTTAATAAATTAAAAAATTATTAAAAAATAAACTCCCGATTCATTTTAGTTCTGTAATCTTACCACATGAAAGAAAAAGTAATTGTAATAGGAGCGGGAGCTGCCGGTTTAATGGCTGCAAAAGAATTGGCCAAAAAAGGAATTGATGTAATAATATTGGAAGCTAATGAAAGAATAGGTGGCAGGATTAATACCATACTTGATCCTGCGTTTGATTTACCTATTGAATCGGGCGCCGAATTTATACACGGCAACCTGCCGCTGACCATACAATTATTAAAGACAGCAAAGATCAATTTTCATCCGATAGGAGACGAAAGGGCTTTTGTAAAAAATGGCGAATGGAATTCTTCTGCTGACCCTATACCGCATTGGGATACGTTGATAAAAAAAATGAAAGACGTCACAACCGATATAACGATTGCTGATTTTTTAGAAAGATATTTTGCAGAAGAAAAATGCGAATCACTAAGAAGTAATATCAGGCGTTATGCAGAGGGCTTTGACCTGGCAGATATACATACAGCCAGTACCATTGCGCTACGAAATGAATGGATGCAGGAAGAACATGAGCAATACCGCATCAATGGCGGTTATGATATGCTTATACAATATCTGGCACAGCAATGTAAAAAAAGAGGCGCATTGATATACACATCCTGCGCTGCAACAAAAATAGAATGGCAAAGAGATACGGTAAAAGTTTTTACCAAGGATGGAAGGTCATTTGAAAGTAACAAAGTAATTATCACCGTACCCGTAAGTATTTTACAGAAAAATAACGATGATCAGAACGCCATACGGTTTGAACCCGCTATTGACGAGCAAAAGAGCGCGGCAGGTAAAATAGGCTATGGATCAGTAATAAAGATATTTCTACAATTTGATCATCCGTTCTGGGAAGAAAAATCAAAGGACCTGGCCTTTATCATCAGTGATCAAATGGTGCCAACCTGGTGGACACAAACACCTGATAAAAGCGCTACGCTTATCGGCTGGTTAGGCGGCCCAAGCGCAAAGGCATTAATGAAGGCCGATGAAAAAATTATTATAAAATTATCATTGGAATCTTTAGCTGTTATATTTTCTATAGAATTTGATACGTTACAATCTTATTTAAAAATGTATAAAATAAGTGATTGGTCGCAGGATCCTTTTAGTCTGGGTGCTTATTCCTTTGCTACTACTCAAACTTCCGAAGCAAGAAAATTATTGAAAAGGCCTGTTCAACAAACATTGTTTTTTGCAGGCGAAGGTTTATATGAAGGTGATTACCCGGGAACAGTGGAGGCTGCATTAATAACCGGCAGAGATGTTGCAAGAAGTATTACAAGAGTAAAATAAAATTATATAAGATGAAAAAGCACAAAGTTCTGTAACGGATCATTTGGCAAACGAACGATGATAAGTTTAGTTTCGATTTAATCTTTCAAAACATCCTTTTTTATAATCTTTTAAAAAAATGGCATAATCTGTTTTTACTTTGACGGCATATTGTGAAGCATACTGTATAATTGATTCCTGCCATTTGATATGCTGGCCAAAAGCGATCAATTCGTCAGCGGTCGCAGATCCTTGCCTACCGGAAGATCTAAGTTGCGAAGAAGCAGTTAACATGGCCATATCGTCGATCACCTGAAATATATTCCGATAATTTTCTTTGATCATTTTAAAATTAATGCTGTCTTTAAAAGGTTGCATTTCCTGAATGATAAAAGGCTCTCCCTTAAAGATTGTAGTGCTCAATAAAGCAGGAAGACGATTCTGCATTCTTCTTTGAATGGAAATGATCCGTTCTGCTTCCGATGTCCATTTTGGCTGTTTTACTTTTAAACAACAGTTCAAGGAAGATGCTGCTGCTTGTTTCATATCGATCAAAAGATATTTTTCGCCCGTTTCATTTAATGTTTTTAAAAGGATCGCGTATCTTTTTAAACCAACGCTGCCAGTACCCGCGAAACGAAAAACGGCGTCAACTACTTTATAATTATAGGGACTGTCTCCATCATCTTTCAACCATTTGATCAAATGGCCGAATAATTCTTTCTTGAATTTTTTGTCCAATTCAAAATGTTTCGGGTCGTCCAGTAATATTGACAGTTTGTGTTTTTTTAATACAGCCTTCTTTTTTAATACTTCTTTAGAGCTGCGTTTGCTTACGGCAGTTAAAAATTCACAAACAATTCCTTTGGCGGTTTTTGGTTCAATATAATTTGATTTTCCTTTTGATAAAGTGGTGGAATATGTTTTTAAAAATAACTGCGCCATATTCAGTGCTTTCTTTTCTTCTATTTTTAAAGAGTCAAAAGCGATAAATATGCTGGTGATGATCCTTACCAGCTCGTAGCTTGCAGGCGCTAAAACAGCTTCATCAAAATCATTCAGGTCAAAATACACCTGCCTGTTATCACTTTTAAAACTACCAAAATTCTCTAAATGTAGATCACCGCAGATCCACGTCAATGGAGAAGCAGGGATTGATTGTACAGCATCTCTCAGGTCTTCATAAAATATATGATTTGTTCCGCGGTAAAACCTGAACATGTTCTCGGCCATTGCCTTATATTTCAATGCCACCATATCCGGTAACCGGCCCTTATTAAATTCATTGATCCTTTTCGATAGTATTTCCATGTATAGTCCTAATAGTCAATTACATGCCAGTTTAATAATAATATAAAAAAGGCGTTGACATAACTGAAACGGGGAATGCTTTCCACGTTTTTTTAAATAATTAATCAGGATCATAGGTATAATTAACTGGTTTAATATTTGACTAATTCCCATTATTCAATAATTTTTTTACAAATATTACCAAATGATCTTTTTCAAAAAATATAAAAAGACGGCCATTGTTTCGATAGTGATCATCTGTCTGATTGTGATCAGGCTTATACTTCCTACGATCGTTCTTCGTTATGCTAATAAAGCACTGGCCAATATAGATGGTTATTACGGTCATGTCGATGATATAGGATTATCTATTTACCGCGGAGCCTATCAAATAAATGATATCTATATTAATAAAGTCGATTCAGCCACCAAAGAACAAACACATTTTTTTACTTCAAAAAATGTAAACCTTTCTATTGAATGGTTACCATTGTTTCATGGTAAGCTGGTGGGTAAATTGGTGTTTAATTCGCCGCAATTGATCTTTACAAAAAATAAAACTGAAATTGGTAAAGTAGCAAAGGATACCAATGATTTTCGTAAAATATTGAAAAGTTTTATGCCGCTTAAAGTGAATCATTTTGAAGTAAATAACGGCAGCATTCATTACGTGGATGGTACTACGAATCCTAAAGTCGATATATTTTTAACTGATGCGCATATAGTTGCGCAGAATTTAACCAACGTAGTCAATAAAGAGCAGGAGCTGCCTTCAGCAGTAACAGCTACTGCCAATATATATAGCGGAACATTGTCGTTGGATATGAAATTGGATGGCCTGGCCATAAATCCAACATTCGACCTGAATGCTGAAATTAAAAATACCAATCTTGTTTTACTGAATGATTTTTTACAAGCCTATGGAAGTGTCGATGTTAACAGGGGAACATTTGGTTTATATACGGAGTTCGCTTCAAAAGACGGCAAGTATAAAGGTTATGTGAAACCGATCATTCACGATCTGAAAGTATTAGGACCTAAAGATAAAAAAGATGACCTGCTCCATTTAGCATGGGAAGCACTTGTCGGTGGTGTCGCTGACGTTTTTAAAAACCAGGGTAAAGATCAGCTAGCGACAAAAGTACCAATAGAAGGAGACACAAAAACAGCTCAAACCAATATCCCTGAAACTGTTTGGGAGCTTTTGCGCAATGCATTTATACAGGCACTGGTTCCTACTATTGATAACCAGATCAATATTAATTCTGTTAATAACTCGCAGCCAGATAAAAAACCAACCATTTTACAAAAGGTCTTTTCAAAAAAGAAAGGTACGCATCAATAACGAACAACAAAATAGTATACAATGAAAAGTGAGACTGTTAAATCTAAAAAAAGCTTCTTGGAAAATTTTGCAATGCAGGTAACCAAAGCCACGGGTAGCAATGCCGGTTTTGTTATTGCGCTACTATCTGTTGTTATTTGGGGAATTACCGGTCCCATCTTTCATTATTCTCAAAACTGGCAACTGATCATCAATACGGGAACAACCATCGTTACTTTTTTGATGGTTTTTTTAATACAAAAATCTCAGAATAAAGATTCTCTTGCCATACAGTTAAAATTGAATGAGTTGGTTGCAGCTCATGAATTTGCAAGTAACAGATTGGTAAATGTAGAAGATATGACAGAAGATGAATTAAAGATCATTCAAAAATACTACAGTAAATTAAGCGAATTTGCCAAGGGTGATGAGAGCCTGCAACAATCACATTCAATTGATGAAGCCCATGAGCAACACGACCTTAAGAAAGAAATGGAAAAAGAATTGGAAGAGAAATTTAAGATATAATATTAAAAAATAAAAATAGCCGGTACAAGACCGGCTATTTTTATGAATAAGAATAAAACTCGCCTTACTCTTGTTCAGCTTTTTCGTTAACGGTATTTTCTGCGATCCCAGATAAACCTTCATCCGCCTCTTTTTCTTCCTGTAATGTGCTGTGTAAAATATTGGCTACCTCATCGTGGCCTAAAGTTTTAGCCAATTGTGTTAAGCTTCCGTAAGTAGCTATTTCATAGTGTTCAACTTTTTGGCCTGCAAAAATTAATCCTACGTCCCTTGTAGCAGTTCCTTTTTCAGTATCAGCAATTATTTCTTCGCCTTCTTTTGTAATGCCTTCCATAGCTTCGCATTTTTTTGCCTGAGGTTTATATCCTAAAATATTAAACACCTCTTCTAATCTTCCTACATGGCCCTGAGTAACTTCTAAATGTTGATTGAACGCATCTCTTAATTCCTGAGAAGTAGCAGCTTTTGCCATTTTGGGTAATGTTTTAACTAGGTGTTTTTCTGCCCAGTAAATATCTTTCAACTCGCCATGAAAAAATTCTTGTAATCTTGAATCAGTTTCGGGAGAGTTTGTTGTAGCTTTTACCGGAGCTTTTTTTGTCGCTATCATGATAATAATTTTAATTAATGAATAAATTGTTTCATCATTATATTTAATAATCATGCCAATTTCAGTATGATAGGTGTGGCGAAAATTTTGAAATAATTTCTACAAAATGAGTATTAATTAAGACGGGTACTTTTCTCAGTAAAGAAATAATTCCTTCATTTGCATTTGTTTGCTTTGATTGTGATCAAAGAGCATCAGCCTTTATACATTTTTTCACACGCTGTTAATATCGATATTCGTGGCATGGCGTTAGCATTATCATTAATCATAATAGGTAAGCCATGATAAAGTTTTTATATAATACAATAAGCACAGAATTGATCTCAAGATATATTGAAGAAGAGATAAATGCCAACGCAGGTGAAATTCGAAATCATATAACGCTGGAAGAATTTGAAAAAATTACTCCGGCTATTGTAGCAATCATCAGGTTACATTTCGAGTATAATAACAAAGAAGGAAATAGGCAATCCCAGAAATATTTAATCGCCGTAAAAAAGTGTTATCGGGAAATCCTGAGAAAAAACCAGGATATAATATTATCTCTTCATCTAAATTTTTTGATATTATTCAATCATCTTCAAACTGAAGCGAAGGAACTAGGAGACCATTCATTTGAAAATTTATGGTCATTATTGATCCATGATTTTATTGAAATATCGTTGTCAGAAAATAATAAGGTCATTAATAAATTACAACACAGTTAATTGTTATGTGGTAAACTTTGTTGCGAATATTTTTCTGTTGCTTCTGAACGGCTTTTTACATTCATTTTTTTATAAACATTTTTGAGGTGTTTTTTTACTGTGTTGATTGATATGTAGTTATCCGTAGCAATTTCCTTGTATAATTTTCCCGACGATAATGCGATCAGCATCTTTTTTTCCTGTTTGGTTAGTTCCATATAGCTTTCATTTAGATATGAATATTATTGTTTTTTATAAAGCCCGATCAATTCGCCTCTTGCAATAATATGGTGCTTCATGGCATCTTCGAGTGCTTGTTTGCCTGAGTGCTCATCAATATCAAGTATCGTATCCAGCGCATATATTTTAAAATGATAATGGTGGGTACCAAACGGCGGACAAGGTCCGGTGTATTCATTATTACCTTTACCATTTTTCCCTTGTATACCGGGAGCACTATCTTCATCGATCATAATTACCGGATCAATATTCCACATTACCCAATGAACAAATGTGCCATTTGGAGCATCGGGGTCGTCAACGATTAATGCAAGGCACTTGGCTGCAGCGGGAATATTTTTAATTGAGATAGGAGGGTTGATATTTTTTTCTTGTTTACAACCATATTTTTCTGGAATAAGGTTATTCTCTCTAAAAGCAGGACTCGTAACATGTAGCAATATTGGCGTGATACTGGTGGTCATGAATTGATAATTAACTGTTAGTGAAATTGTACACCTGTTTTACTACAATTAATATGCCGTGTAACATAATATACTGTACAAATTACTCCCCAATTTATCCGATAGTTTTTACTACAGAATCGCCACTACTGGCATATTTGTTGATTTATTATATACAAAATATAAAATGATGATACAAAATATAAAGGACCTACAAGAAAAATCAAAACTGATACGCAAGTGGAGTCTTGTTGCTACAACCGAAGCAGAATCAGGACATCCTACATCCTGTTTATCTGCGGCGGATATTACAACAGTTCTTTTTGATAAGTATTTCACTTACGATACTAAAAACCCGCTCAACTTATATAACGACAGATTTGTACTTTCTAAAGGCCATGCAGCCCCTTTGTTGTATTCTTTATTTGGTGTGGCTGGTGCATATCCCCTGGAAGAAATTAAAACATTGCGAAAATTCGGTAGTCGTTTTGAAGGACATCCAACACCGAAATTTGTTTATGCAGAAGCTGCAACAGGCTCGCTGGGACAGGGGTTATCGGAGGGTGCAGGCTTGGCACTACTGGCTAAAAGAGAAAATTTACCAACAAAAACTTATGTGCTTCTAGGAGATGGGGAATTGGCCGAAGGCCAGGTTTGGGAGGCCGCAAATTTTGCTGCGTTTCATCAGCTTAATAATTTGGTGGCAATATTGGATATCAATCGCCTGGCGCAAAGCGGTGAGACAATGTTCGGACATCATATAGAAAAATACATAGACAGATTCAGGGGATTTGGTTTTGAGGTGATCGCTATCGATGGCCATAATTTTGAAGAAATAATACATGCATTTGATATAGCTGTTAATAATACAAGTGACAAGCCAATTGCCATCGTTGCCAAGACATTGAAAGGCAAAGGCATTTCTTTTTTAGAAAATAAGGAAGGCTGGCATGGTAAAGCGCTAAAAAAAGATGAATTGCAAAAGGCACTAATAGAGCTGGGAGATATCAATGATGATCTTCGGTTCAATTTTACAAAACCTGTGCAAACAAAATTTACAGACGAAGATGCAGTGCATATCAGTATAGATCTTCCTTTTGAAAAAAACAAAGAATATGCAACGCGTGAAGTATTGGGACAGGCCCTTGCAAAACTGGGAGAAAAAAATAAAGAGATATATGTATTGGATGGAGATGTTAAAAATTCAACTTTCACAGAAGACTTTTTTAAAGCTTTTCCTGAAAGAGCTATAGAATGTTATATCGCAGAGCAGAATATGGTTTCTGTAGCAGCCGGTTTGTCACGCTTGGGCAAAATACCTTTTGTTGCCACGTTTGGCGCATTTTTAACAAGGGCTTTTGATCAGATACGAATGGCACGGGTATCTGAAGCCAATATAAAATTTGTTGGTTCGCACGTAGGTGTTTCAATCGGTGAAGACGGTCCTTCGCAAATGGCACTGGAAGATATTGCTATGTTTGGGGCATTACCCGATACTATTATTTTTCAGCCTGCTGATGCAGTCTCTACGGTAAAATTAACTTCATTGATGTTAGATTATTATGGTTTTGTGTATATGCGAACGCTGCGCTCTAAAACGCCTGTATTGTATAATGATGATCAGCAATTCAAGATCGGAGGATCAATAACATTACGACAATCAGCTAGCGATGTATTAACCATCGCGGCAACGGGTATTACAGTTTTTGAAGCAATAAAAGCTGCTGATGAATTAAAAGAACAAGGTATAAATGTGAGGGTAGTCGATTGTTATTGTATTAATCCTATTGATAAAAATACTTTGATAAAATGCCTTCACGTAACAAAAAAACAAATATTAATTACGGTAGAAGATCACTTTGCGCATGGCGGAATGGGTGATTTTGCTGCTGCAGCTGTTGTCGGTGATGATATAAAAGTACATGTAGAAAAATTAGCCGTCACACATATTTCCGAATCAGGTAAAAAAGATGAATTATTACACGATGCAGGAATAGACGCAGCAAGCATCGTAGCGAAAGTTAAAACGTATGTAAATGTTTTACAAAAAGCAGGATAATTAATATTAAAATATGAAAAGAGACGGAGCATCAGTTAGCATATGGCAAAATATGGAAGGCTATATACCTGTTAATACATTCGATGTAAATAAAGAATATGATGTGATCATAGTGGGAGCTGGTATCACTGGTATTACAACAGCACTACAATTACAGGCTTCACATCTTTCTTGTTTATTGGTAGAAGCAAATACCATCGGTTTTGGAACTTCTTCAGGAACGACGGCACATCTGAATACTTTTTTTGATACAACCTATCAGCAAGTGATAAAAAATTTTGGTGAGAAGAAGGCTAAGTTATTAGTGAAGGCTGCTAAATCAGCTATGTCTTTGATCAAACAAAATATAGCATTGTACAAAATTGATTGTGGATATGAAAACAAAGAAGGGTATCTTTTTTCATTGAATGAAAAACAGAACAAAGAATTAGAGGAGATCGTTGAATCTGCCAGGCATTTGGGTTTACCTATTGCATTCAGTGATCATATGCCGTTTCCTATTCCATATTTAAAACTTGCCTGTATAAAAAGACAGGCGCAGTTCAATCCGATGCAATACATAGTAGGATTAGCAAAAGAATTTGAAAATAAAGGCGGTGTTATTTTACAAAATACCCGTGTTACGGGTATTGATGAAGGGGATATAGTCAATGTGCATACATCAACCAATGAAATACTGAAAGCAAGAAATATCATTTATGCAACACATATTCCTCCGGGCACAAATTTATTGCATTTCAGGTGTGCACCTTATCGTAGTTATGCCATGGGTGTTAAATTAAAGGACAATAGTTATCCTAATGCATTGGGTTATGATATGAATGATCCCTATCATTATTATCGTACACAAATAATTAATGGCGAAAAATATTTAATAGCCGGAGGCGAAGACCATAAAACCGGCCATGAAGAAAATACACAAGCCTGTTTTAGAAGATTGGAAAGTTATATCAAAAGTTATTTTCCTGTTGATAGGATAGCTTTTCGCTGGTCATCACAATATTTTGAACCGGCGGATGGATTACCCTATATAGGCAATTTACCGGGGAATGGAAAGAATGTTTATGTAGCAACAGGTCTTGGTGGCAATGGTATGGTGTACGGCACTTTATCAGCAACTATCTTATCAGATCTTATTGTCAACGGAGAAAGTATTTATGAAGATCTGTTTGATCCTAATAGATTAAAACCTGTGGCCGGGTTTACCAATTTTATTGAAGAGGGTGCTGATGTAGTTGGTAAACTGATAAGCAGTATTTTACCTATGGCCAAAATCGATGAATTGTCTGACATGGCAGCAGGGGAGGCCAGAGTTGTAAAATATAAAGGCAATACGGTTGCTTTGTACAAAGATGAACAACATCAGGTTCATGCGGTCGATTCAAAATGTACACATATGAATTGTACTGTAGCCTGGAACAGTGTTGAGAAATCCTGGGACTGTCCTTGTCATGGTTCACGTTTTTCTTATGATGGCTCCATGTTAACAGGTCCGGCTGTAAATGACCTGGAATTGGTCACCAGTAAAATCGAAAATTTATCTGCGGTGTAATTTATTGAAACTGTGCGATCATTTTTTCTAAGTTAATTCCTTTGCCGATCACAGGTTTAAACAGGTCACCTTCATTTTTTAATCTTTGGATCGTATTAAAAATAGTAAAGTCTGTCATCTTTAATCCTTTCTTTACTTCTTCCCAATGCAATGGCGTCGAAACAGTGGCGCCTGGTTTTGGCCGTAAAGAATAGGGCGCAGCAATCGTTGCCTGCGGCCTATTCTGTAAAAAATCAAGATACAATTTTCCTTTTCTGTTTGATTTTATTCTTTCAATGCTTGTGTAAGCCGGTAATTGCTCATGCACCAATTTTACAATAACACGGGCAAATTCTTTTGATTGATCGTAAGAATATGTAGCACCCAAAGGAATATAAATATGCATTCCTGTTGAGCCGCTAGTTTTACAGTACGACGGAATTTTCATGCCATCCAAAATAGTTTTTGTAACCAAAGCGGTTTCAATGACCTGGTTAAAATTATTGCCGTCAGGATCAAGGTCAATAATGCACCAATCAGGATTATCTGGAGACTGGATCCTGCTACTCCACGGATTTAATTCTATACAACCCAGCGAGGCCATGTATAGGAGGCTGGCTTCATCAGTGCCGACTAAAAAATGCCTGTCTTTGTCATCCGCCTGGCTATGGTATAAAAAGGTTTCTATCCAATCAGGAACTTTTCCTGTTACATCTTTTTGATAAAAACTTTCTCCGTTTATTCCATTAGGAAAACGATTTAAAGATTGCGGCCTGTCTTTTAAATAAGGCAAAATAAATGGGGCAGCCTGGTAATAGTAATTAAGCATGTCACGCTTTGTTACTTTTTCTTTTGGCCAATAAACTTTACTGAGATTGGTAAATTTTATTTCATGGCTGTTAATATTTCTTACCTGTGTTTCGTCTGTAGGATTCAATAAGCTTTTGCGTGTTGCTTTCCCTGCAGGAACGATGATCTTTTTATTCGCTAACATTTTATTTTCTTTAATGATTGTAATTGTATGTTTCTCTTTTTCCCGAATAACATCATGCGCTTTTTTGTCAACCCGCATACCTTTAAAAGAGGGGTGGCGCATTACGCCATCACTTGTCATTTCAGTAAAACTCACCTCGCATATTAATACGGGCTTAAGCCAGGTGACACTGGCATGTGGCGGATCAGGCCTAAACCTTGACGGTTTGTTTACATCCGGTGTTTCAGTAAATGGTACTTTGGTTGTGATAAGCGGCTTAAATTGTTTCATCATCTCTACCTGTATGGATTCATTAAAACCGGTTCCAATTTTACCTGTATATATCAACCTGTCTTTTTCAAAAATGCCCACCAACAAAGCACTGAATAATTTGGAAGACCCGTCATTTTTTGTGAAGCCGCCGATCACTACTTCCTGTCCTTTGGCAGATTTTATCTTTAGCCAATCACCTGATCTCAAACCGGTATGATACAAGCTATTTATTTTTTTAGCCATGATGCCTTCCAATCCCATCTTTTTCGAGATAGCAAAAAATGTAGTTCCTTTCTCTTCAAAATTTTCACTGAACCTGATCATACCTTCTGCAGGAATAATACTTTTTAAAACAGCCTTACGTTCTATCAATGGTAATGGTGTAATATCCTTTCCATCAAGCCAAAGCAGGTCAAAAACATAATAGATCAGTTCTCCGTCGGCTTCACTGCGCCAATTTTGGAGGTCGCCAAAATTTGATCTGCCTTTACCATCAATCACGACTATTTCTCCATCTAAAACGACATTGACACCTAGTTGTTTAACGGCTTCGTGTATTGGATAGAACTTTTCATTGAAAGATTTATCGTTGCGTGATTTTAGATCCACTTTATTTTTATTAGCAAAAGCTACCGTTCTATAGCCGTCCCACTTTACTTCATATATCCATCCGTCATCATCAAAAGGCTTATCTACAAGCGTAGCCAACATGGGTATTATCTTACGGGGAAATGCAGCCTTTTTTGCATTACTTATAGAATCATTTATTTCTTTCTGAATTTTTGGAGTAGCCTTTTTTTTTACAATGGAAGTCTTTACTTTTTTAACCGGTTCTTGTTTTTTCTTCGGAGTGATCGTTTTTTGTCCGTAAATATTTTTAGGGGTCGCTGCGATCTGCTCTAATGTTTTATTAGATACAACCGATTTTTCTTTTGTAGTGATATCTTCTTCAGAAGCATATTTATCTTTATGTTTGATTAGCAGCCAGCCGTTTTCTACACGTCCAAATGCTTTTACCAGGGCAAAGGAGCCTTTTAATTTTTTACCATAAAGAATGAATTTAATACTACCTGCTGCCAATTGTTGTAAGAGGTCTTTTTCTTCTGTCTTTTTATTGAGATCGGTTTTTCCTTCCATTTCATAAGTGCCTTCATCCCAGATTATCACTGTACCGGCGCCATAATTTCCTTTGGGAATGATGCCTTCAAAATTTCTGTAATCATACGGATGGTCTTCTACCATCATTGCCAAACGTTTAACGGAGGGGTCTGTTGACGGGCCTTTTGGTATGGCCCAGCTTTTTAGAACACCACCCATTTCTAACCTGAAATCATAATGCAGGTGAGATGCCGCATGCTTTTGGATCACAAAACGTAATTTTCCACCCTTTGATTTTCCACCTTGAGGTTCGGGCGTTTCTTTAAAGCTCCTTTTCTCTTTGTATTTATCTAAACTCATACACAGTAAGTTTCAATAGGCATGCCAATTTTAATACGATCAATGAATAGTATGAACTGGCACGGTTTTAAGATAATATTGTACAGGATCATTCATTTAAAATACTACTTATGAAATCTTTATGGACAGGTACAATAGGATTTGGATTAGTAAATATTCCTATTAAATTATTTAGCGCCACGCAAAATAGTGAGCTGGATCTGGATATGCTGGATAAAAAAGATCTTTCCAATATAAAGTTTAAACGTGTAAATGAAAAGACCGGCAAAGAAGTAGATTGGAACAATATTGTTAAAGGATATTTTATCAATGATAAATATGTTGTATTGACCGATAAAGATTTTGAAAGTGTAAATGCGGTTAAAACAAAAGTGATTGAGATAAATGATTTTGTATCAGAAACAGAAATTGACAGTGTGTATTATGAAACGCCTTATTATCTTGTTCCTGAAAAATCAGGAGTAAGGGCTTATGCATTGTTAAGAGAAGCATTACAAAAAACGGGTAAAGTTGGTATTGCAACTTTTGTAATGCGAAACAAAGAAAGCCTTGCTATCCTCAGGTCGTCAGGTGATGTTATTATTTTAAACCGAGTACGTTTTGCTGAAGAGATAAGAGATACAAAAGGATTGGGCTTGCCTGCTAAAACTGCTGTTAAGCCAACCGAATTAAAGATGGCGGTTTCTTTGATCAACCAATTGTCGGGTAAATTTGATATAACCAAATACAAAGATGATTATAGTGATCAGTTATTAAAGCTAATAAAGTCAAAGGCGAAAGGAAAAACCAAAGCTCCGATCGTTCAAATGAAAGTAGCTGCGGGTAAAACAAAGGATCTTATGTCGCAACTGAAAGCGAGTCTTGGTACAAAATCTAAAAAAGTTTCTTAGTAAAATATTGTTGCAACCATTGCGCATTTTTTATTGCGGCAACCGTCATGGTATTATTAAAGTAGCAATATACGTTGTCAATATTTTTATCAGCCATTATGCTATCAGCAATGTTTTGAAGTGTTTCTTCATTATATGCCGAAAGAAAGAGCTTCGGTGTTCCGTGTAACCGGTAATAAATAGTTGTATTATTTATTATTACAGCTGCCGGTAAAATTGGGTGGCTAACTCCGCAGAAAATAATATGTTGTTTTGATAGTTGGGTATAAACATCCTCATTCCACCAGCTTTGATGGCGAAATTCTACTACGTTTATAAATTTTGTATCCAGGCTTTTTACTATTTTTTGCAAATTTTCTTCTGTATAAATAAATGATGGAGGAAATTGAAATAATAACGGCCCCAGCTTTTCCTGCAGGCCTTCTTTACAAACAGTATAAAAGTCTTTTATCAACTCATTGGTGCCTACCAATTTTTTATAGTGTGTGATTATTCGCGGTGCTTTAACTGTAAATAGAAATTGCTGTGGCGTTTTTGTGTACCAGCTTTGCATTGTTTTCAATTCGGGGAAACGATAGAAGGTATTATTTAACTCAAGCGTATTAAAATGCTCGCAATAATATGCCAGCCATTTGCTTTGCGCTAGTTTGTCGGGATAAAAAACACCCTTCCATTCCTTATAGCTAAATCCTGAGCAACCAATATACCATTTCATTATTACTGTATTATCTGTTAGATAAGTGATGCAAAAACAAAACCAATATTGATGGTCTGTGTTTTGTATAGTTTACTTTAAAACAAGGATATGCCAGAAGGACCATCGATAGTGATCTTAAAAGAAGCCGTACAAGCATTTAAGGGAAAAAAAGTATTGGAAGCGGCAGGTAATGCAAAAATTGATATGGCTTTATTTACCGGACAAAAAGTAATTGACTTTAAAACCTGGGGCAAACACTTCCTGATTTGTTTTCCTGTTGCAACAATAAAAATACACCTGTTAATGTTTGGGACTTATAGCATCAACGAGCAAACAAAACCTGATAAATTATTACGACTGCACCTGAAATTTAAAAATGGCGATCTGTATTTTTATACCTGTTTGGTTCGGATCCTTGAACAGGATCTGAATGAAATATATGATTGGTCTGCCGATGTACTAAATGATGAATGGAACGCTGCGAGTGCGGCCAAAAAATTAAAAGCCATTCCTCATTCATTAATATGTGATGCCTTATTGAATCAGGAAATTTTTGCAGGTGTAGGCAATATTATTAAAAATGAAGTGTTATATATAACGCAAGTGCATCCCAAAAGTATTATTGATAAAATACCCGATAAAAAAATAAAAGAAATAGTAAAAATTGCCCGGGAGTACAGCTTTGATTTTTTACGATGGAAAAAGGCTTTTGAATTAAAAAAACATTGGTTGGCCTATTCCAAACAAATTTGTCCGCGTTGCGATATCCGATTTTCGCGGGAGTACGTAGGAACAACCAAAAGAAGGACTTTCTTTTGTAATAATTGTCAGGTGTTGTATCAATAGAAGGATCTTTGTTTGGCATTAATGTTGAATTATAATCGCGTTATAAATAGTATTGTGATGTGCTACCGATAAAATGTAACAGTTTTTATCAATTTCGTTTGTAGCTTCGATTAAAATGTGGAATTTTTTCCTCAATTTATTGGATTGGTCTGTATAATGAACAATGATGTATCAATAATATGGAAAGCTACTCCCGCCAGCAGGAAATAGTCAATAGTTTAACGCATGCGTTGGGCATGTTATTCGGTATCAGCGGACTCCCTGTTTTAATAGGATTAGCAACGGCACACAATAATGTACCAGGTATCATAGGTTCCGGTATCTATGGCTTTTGCTTTATTTTTCTTTTTACAAGCTCTACGCTTTTTCATTTATCACAGGAACCTGCCATTCGAAGAATATTTAAAATATTCGACCATATCAGCATCTTTTTTTTAATTGCCGGCACTTACACGCCTTTTCTGTTGATCTATATGAACAATACTTTTGGCATTACACTCTTAGCCATATTGTGGGGATTAACTGTTATAGGTATTTTTTTCAAAATGTTTTTTACGGGAAGATTTGAATTTGTTTCTACTGGTATTTATTTATTGATGGGATGGATAATGATTGTTGGCGGCAACAGGTTTTTTGAGCATTTACCTGGCTCAGTATTGATCTTTATTTTAATTGGTGCGGGCCTGTATTCAGTCGGTGTTTTCTTTTATTTATGGGATAAGTATTTGTATACACATGCCGTGTGGCATTTGTTTGTGCTTGGCGGAGCCATTTGTCATTATGTGGCCGTATTAATGGCTATGTAGAAACTAGTGATAAACTTTAGTTCAAATCTATAAGTAGATATATTGTTTTTATTGATAAAATGATTCGTACTTTATGGAAAATAAACAGTTTTGTATTTGATTACCAAAATATTGCCAACTAATTTTTTGTTTATGAGAAGTAAAATTTTTATGGGGCTTATTTTCTCGTTGTCATTTTTTTGCGCAAAGGCGCAGACAGATACGGTTGCAGAGGTTGTGCAACTTTCTGACCTGCCTCTGGATAAACTATTGGACGTTAAAGTAGTCACAGCTTCGGGGTATTTGCAACCAGTTTCAGAAGCTCCTTCAACTATTACAGTTATCACCGCTCAACAAATTAAAGACAGGGGATACGAGCAACTGGAAGATGCATTGCGTGATGTTCCCGGTATAGATATGATCCATATAAACGGGTATGCCCCAACACTTTTTTATTTTAGAGGCATGTACGGAGCGGAAAATCTCCGTGCCTTATTAATGATCGATGGTATAGTAGAAAATAATATTCTTGGAAGTAATGATATGGCCGGCCCGGTGTACAGTTTACATAATGTGGAGCGTATTGAAGTTATCTGGGGACCAGCTTCTGCATTGTATGGTGCGAATGCTTTTGGTGGTGTTATTAATATCATTACCAAAAACGGTTCTGATATAAATGGATTACATGCAGAAAAAGGAGTTGGAACTTTTAATACCTCATTCGAGAAATTAAGTTTAGGATTAAAGAAATCAAATTACGAATATTCAGTTGCGGGTACGTTATATAATACAGACGGGCCAAAATTTACCAATAGAGATCCTCAGTACCATGCATCTTTTGTAGACAATGCTTATTCCTTGATCGCTGCTTTTAGTTATTACGGTAAAAATTCAAAAACTACCATTGGTTACCGAACCTATAATACACCGATGGGATGGGGAACCTATGCCAATAGCCCAACCAAATATCTTGGCCTTCCGCCACAGGGAAATGACAATTCACCTGTACTAGGTATCTTGACAAGGGATATAAATGGCCAGAAACCCGGGTTAGAAGATTCTTATTTAAGAACAGCCTACATTCAAAATGAATTTACTCTAAATGAAAAATTAAATATCCTTAGTCGTGTTACGTATCGTGAAACAGGTACAGGGGATGATTCATATGCGTACATAACGGTTGACGGTAACAGATTAATACGGGCAAATGTCACTTCTTATTCTAATCGTATAGAAGGAGAGCTGACTGCTAATTATGCGCTTTCGAAAATGCATAAATTCTCTGCAGGTATTCAGGTGTACCAGGATAATGTTGAACAAGGATCAAGAGGCACAACAACTGATACTACTATTTATATCATGAATGGAAAAGATACGGTTACCAATCAAAACTCAACATTTTTACCCAGATTATATGATATAAGGACCAATGCCGGAGGTTATTTTCAATATGTTTTGAATACAAATTTTTTGGGAAAAACTAGTTTGACGCTGGGGGCCAGGGATGATTACAATAGTTATTTTGGAAATGCATTTAGCCCCCGTGTTGTTATTGTAAACAAGCCAGACAATGTACTCACTTTCAAATTGCAATATGGCAATGCTTTTCGTGCCCCTACCAATTTAGAGATACATGGAACGGCAGATACGTTCGACTTAAAAACAGAAAAGATAAGGACCTGGGAGGCAAATGTTATTTATTCTCCTTCAGATAATATCAGGCTGCAGTTAAATGCATTTGATAATTATTTAACGGATATTATTGTATTAGCAAACCTCACCGGTTTTAATCCCGACAAAAATCCCGGCCGAATAACAGTCAACGGATTGGAAGGCAGTTTCGATATGAACTTCTCAAAATATATTTCAGGATTTTTAAATTTTACCTATCAGGATACAAAAGGGCAGAACTTGATAACGGGTGTAACCCGATCGGTTAGCGCCATTGCAAGAACAAAAGGTAATGCAGGTGTTACAGTACATTTACCTGACGATCTGCTCACAGTAAGCATAACCGGAAATTATGTGGGAGATCGTCCTTCACCAATTACAGATCCTTATGGAACCGTGCCGGGATATTTTCTTACCAATTGCGTTATCAATACAGGAAGATTGTTTAACAAAGGAATTAGTGCGGGTGTAGAAGTTCGTAATGTGTTCAACGAAACATGGCTTGATCCTGGATTTCGTACTGCAGACGGAACTGTATTTTCAACAGTTTTGGAACAGCCGGGTAGGACAGTTTTGTTTAAAGTTAGTTTGGATCTGTAATCGACATATTGAATTGAGACAGCTAAAAATATATATTACCCTCTTTTTTGCAGCAATTACTCTTGCTGCAACATCTTCTTTTCATTTTCCCGGAAAAACGGAAGATGAGCAGGAGTATATTTTAAAGGCAGCCTTTTTATATCGTTTCACGGATTATGTTGAATGGGCCGATAATAATACAGGAGAATATTTTACGATAGCAGTTTTAGGAAAATCGGGCATTACGTCTCCATTGGTTGATATTGCAAAAGATAAAAAGATTAAGGGTAAGAAAATTATCATAAAAGAATATCAGAATATAAATGACGTTGACTCTTGCCAAATGCTTTTTATTTCAAATAAATACAACGGTGATGTAGGGACTATTACTTCAAAAGTGGGTGACAGACCCATGCTGATAGTAGCAGAACAAAACGATGCCTGTGAGAAAGGGGCGCACATCAATTTTCTGATCTCAGAAAATAAATTAAAGTTTGAAGTAAATTTAAATGCAGTAGCAAGAGCGGGTTTAAAGATCAGCTCTCAATTATTGCAGCATGCTATAATTGTTAATGCACCATAAATTATTGGTCGGATAAAATGATACGTAATAAAATATGCTAAACGTTCGGAATATTTCAATTAAGAACAAGCTTGTGTGGATGCAGGTGATTACGTCAGTATTGGTTCTGGGCCTGTGCTTTGTAGCCTTTGTTATTAAAGATATTACCGGTTATAAGGAACGTAAACTTAGCAGTATGATCTCCATTGCACAGGTGATTGGCTCTAATAGTATTTCTGCTATTCAGTTCATGGATAATGATGCTGAAATAAAAACATTGGCCAATCTACAAAAAGTAGAAAAAGATATTGTCACTGCAAGCATATTGGATACTACCGGAAATATATTTGCCAATTACACTAAGGAGGGAAATACAGCATATAAATTCACTCCGCCATTTACAGATAGGTATGATTTTAATGGCGGCTATCTTTATGTGTACAAAACCATTATCAAAAATAATGAACCATTTGGTATCGTGTGTTTGCAGGTTCAGCTATCAGAATTAGAACAGATAAAAAACCAGGAACTTAAGATTGCCGCTGTATTGCTCATAATAGGGATCACGTTTGCTTTTTTATTATCCATTATAACCCAAACCTATATTACAGAACCTTTGTTATCTCTTGTAAATAAAATGAAAGAGATCAGGGAAAGTGAAGATTATACAAGGTTGGTTCCCATAGAAGGTAAAGATGAGATCACGATACTTTCCTTAGAGTTTAATAATCTGATGAATCAAATAATTCAAAGTAATCAAAAAAAGGATGAATTTATTGGTATCGCCAGTCATGAATTAAAAACACCATTAACAGGTGCCAAAGGTTACCTGGAATTGCTCAATAGTATGGAAATTGAACAGCCGATAAAATCATTTGTTCAAAAAGCATTGAACAGTACTAATAAATTACAACGGCTTATTTACGATCTGTTAGACGTATCCAAAATTCAGGCGGGCCAGTTACAGCTTGATATGAAGGAGTTTGATATCGATACATTAATTAACGAATGTATTGATGAAGCATCGGTGAATTTGGCCAGGCATACCATCGTTAAAGAAGATATATTAATTGGCCAAACCATTTTCGCTGATCGAAACAGGATAGCGCAGGTTATTATTAACCTCTTATCCAATGCGTTGAAATATTCTGCCGGAGCAGAAAAAATTATAGTTAATGCAGTGAGGAGTGATTCCCGTATAATAATCAGCGTTAAGGATTTTGGGATCGGACTGCCAAAATCAGAGCATCAGAAGATCTTCGATCGTTTCTATCGTTCAAAAGAAGGGAAATCGGGCGTATCAGGCTTTGGTTTGGGACTTTACATTTGTGCGGAGATCATAAAAAGACATAATGGAAAAATATGGGTCGAAAGTGTTGAAGGTGAAGGCGCCACTTTTTATTTTGACATACCTATATCTACTAACATTGAGTAAAATAAAAAAGAGAAGCTATGCGGCTTCTCTTTTTTATTGTAATGATATTGATTTATACTCCTCGTCCCTGTATTACACCAAGTAATATTGAAACAATGGCAAGCACCAATAAGATATGTATCAGTCCGCCTGCAGCGTATCCAACAAAACCAATTAGCCAACCAATTATTAAAATTACTGCGATGATATAAAGTATGCCTCTCATAATGTTTATTTTTTATTGTTAAAGATGGGGTTAAAAAAATATATTGATATTAACTTGATACAGCTTCAGCAAAATCTTCTTCAAACTCCTTAATTTTCTCAACGCTACAATCTGCCAGATCATTTACCTGACTCTTAATGCTGTCGATCGTATCTAGAATAGAATCTGAAATATCATTTACTTTTTTTGAGATTTTTTTTCTTGTTTCAGATCCTTTATCTGGCGCTATTAAAATACCAACAATTACTCCCGCCAGTATACCCGTAATAAGCTTTGTTGAACTCATGGTCGTATATTTTTATTATGATTAAATAGTTACAGTAATCATAATGGTAGAATCATGCCAGAAGCAATTTCTCTTATTAAATGAATGAATTGCAATAAAAAATAGTAATTTTTATAGTATGTGTCAGCCAAGTTGGGGAATTAATTACCCTAATTATAGGAAAATAAGGTTTCTAAAAAGACCTGCCATGTGTTTGCCTGATCAGATAATTCACTAATCGTGGAAAGGGGCGAAGTATAGCAATAAAAATATTGGTAACGATTTTATTACCGAATAAATGTTGGATGACGCGGCCTATTTTTAAACGCGTATTAAAATGATAGTGCCATTGCTGAATATATTGTTGTTCCATTTCTTGCCTGGAGATACGGCCTTCTAAATAAGTAGACACCTGTTGAGACGCAAGCTTACTTCCGTGCAGCGCCATACTCATTCCATTGCCACATAAAGGGGCGATCATACCTGCCGCGTCACCAATCATCAGGATATGATTGTCAACCTGGCTTTTTTTTGCAAAGCTGATCTGCGAGATCGTAAGCGGAGAATCATAGCGCATAGTAACTGTAGAAAATATATTTTTCAAGTGAGGATTTTGTGATAATATATTTTGTTCCATTGCTTTAATATTGCCATTGCTCTTTTTTAGATTGTCGGCAGTTGTTAAATAGCATAAACAATATCTGTCTCCTTCAATTTTTGAGATACCACAATAACCATTCTGGAAATTATGCAGAGAAATTGTATCGATGGGCAGATCCGTTGTAACATGATACTTTATGCCCACATAATTATTACGATCATTTTTGGATGCAATTGTAAATGGTCGTTTCCATCTCACATCAAGATTACTTCGTTTACCAAAGCTGCCACAAGCCATTGTTACAGTATAAATATTTCTTCCATCATTGATAGTAAATTGATCATTCGCAAAAATAATATCGGTGATCTTCGTATTTTCTTTTACAATAACACCATTAGAACGGGCTATTTGTACAAGCGTATTATCCAGCAAATGCCTGCTAATTCCAAAGCCGCCCAAAGGCAATGAATGTTGTAGTAATTTTCCATTGGGTGCAGATATTTGTAATTGGCTGATATGCGATATATTCAGTTTTTCCAGATCTACACCAAGACTTTCTATAAAATCCCATGATTCCATACTGATATATTCTCCGCATACTTTATGAAAAGGATAGGTTTCTTTTTCAAATAAGATAACACTGTGATTTTTTTTAGCCAGTTGTATAGCGAGTGATAGGCCTGCAAGTCCGCCACCCAGGATACCAACATCATAGGTCTTGTTGTGTGTATTTGATCCTGAATTACTCATTGATTTATAGTATTATCAACAATAACTAACCAGCGAAATGCCCATTGCCAATTTAAGCGGTATTTATTTATTCCTACCTGTTGCAATAATATACGCCAGTCATTTTTTATAAAACTACGTGCAACAGATAGGCATGCGTCATTTTTTACCAAATAAGACCGGCTAAAAATTCTTGTACAATATTTAATAAAATAATAAGGCAGCCAATGGCGCTGAAGGTCGTTGATGAAAAAAGCATTGCGACTATTTTGTTTTAACCATTGCAACATGATCAGTAATTGTATATTACTAAAGTGATGGCAGAACAAAGAAGAAAAAATAATATCAGGTTTTTCATCGAAACGGATCGATACATAATCACTGCATATCCACTTGCCATTTAATTGAGGATATTGTTGCTGCGCATACTCAATGCATCCTGCGTTCATATCAATACCAATAAAATTGACGCTGATATCTTTTTTAAGGCAATACTGGTAAATAGCAAAAAGATTATCTCCGCCACCACAGCCAATTTCACATATAGTGATCGTTTTTTTATTTCCGATAGATCGTTTGATCCCTCGAAGCGTGATAGCGTGGCCGCCGAGCCATATATTGATAAAATTAAGTTCTTTCAGGTTCTGTATCAACGCTTGAAAGGGTATATCATCCCCATCCAATAATTCTTTTTGATTGCTGCGTTGACTAAGATCTATCATGTAGATAAAATAAATGTTTCCATTGTTAAGCCCGGGCCAAAGGCGGCGCCAAAAATCTTTTCACCTTTTTTTGTTAAAGAAGCCGATAATATCTTCTTCAATACAAATAATATAGTAGGAGAGGACATATTGCCATACTCTTTTAAAATATCATAACTGGATTGTAATTGTCTATTTGTAAAGCCAAGGCTTTTATGCACAGATTCCAATATTTTTTTTCCTCCTGGATGAATGCACCAATGCGTAATATCCTGCTTTTGCAATTGCGCTGCGGCAAGTGCACGGTTTGTCAGGCCCTTAAAATCTTCTTCGATCAGGTCGGGAATATAACTGCTCAATGTCATTAAAAATCCTTTAGAAGAAATATCCCAGGCCATATCATTACTGCCTTTTGATGCCACCATTGAATAAAAATTATCAATACTTACACCTTCAGATTTTTTATTTCCTGTTAGTAGCACTGCAGCTGCACCGTCTGCAAATAACATACTACTCGTCATATTTTCAATCGTTGGTTCATTTTGAAAATGTAATGTGCAAAGCTCGGTACAGACGATCAGCACATTCGCATTTTCATCAGCGGTACAAAATGCATTGGCGATCTTTAATGCGTGTATCGCCGCGTAACAGCCCATAAAATTAACCGAGGTTCTACAGGTAGTGGGAGGCAGGTGTAACAATTCAAGCAGCTCAAGATCTAATCCAGGCGCACTCATTCCTGTGCAGCTAACTGTAATAAGGTGTGTTATTTTTTCGAGTGGAAATGTGCCAACACATTCTTCAATTGCTTTTACTGATAAAGAAGCAGCCTGTTGTTTGTACACTTTCATTCGATCTTCTACCGAGGGAAAAGGCTCCAGGTTTTCGGTAGGAGAATAAAATTTCCAGTCACCAGCTTCCGAACTATAATCCGGAATAACAGAATAGCGTGTATCAATACCTCCTTGTTTATACAGAAATTGTAGTTTTCTGCTATCCGTTTCAGATAACGCATATACCTGTTTCATGAATGTCAGGATATTTTGCTGATCATGTTTAAACGCCGGTACTGCTGTGCCTATAGATACTATCTTACTCAAAATGATTCCAGATTAATAAAATGATAAATGCTGTGTTAGTGCAGGTTGCTGCGATCCAGTTCATCCGCATCGTATTTTTAAAATTGGCTGCGCGATGATCTTTTTTTACCTGCAAGAACCACCAGGAAAAATAAATAATAATGGGTATAAAGAAAATGGTAATAAGTAATAAATTGTCAATGCTATTGTGTTGTAAAAAAAACTGTGCCATTAAAAGCCATGCGGCCAGGTAAACAAGACTGCAAAAAACAAACGTGCCCATATAACCAAGTTTGTAACTGATCGTTGTAACGCCATCAGCAGCATCTTGTACATGTTGGTATATCTGCGTAAGCGGATAAAACCCTCCAATTAACAAAGCACAGATAAATATTCCTTGCCATGGTATGGTAACGGCATTTGTTCTGCTAACGCCATAATATACCATGCAAAATGTCAACGCTCCCTGAAAAATGATAACGGTAAGGTATCCGATTATAGCAAATCTTTTTAATCGTATTCCTCTATAACTGTAAGCCTTAGACGCTGCGACATACAATAACATCAATACCGCAAAGAAAGGACTGACCAATAGGCTCAACAAAATACCGATCGTATCCAATATAATGGTTAGATAAAAAAGTTGTCGTGATGGCGGCGGCGGCTTTTCTATACCACCAATGCTTTCCGTGTCCTTATCCATATAACTATTATACCCATTGCTGGCAGGGTATATCAAAAAATTCATGATAAAAAATATCAGTGCAGCCTTACCCCAATCAATATGAGGTACCATCGCCAAAGTAAAAAAATACAATGGCGCCAGAAAAAAAGAAAAAGGAATGCGTAATAATTTTATACTCGCAGCAGAGATCATTTGTCCATTTTTAACTGGTGTAAAATAATATGAATTATTAATTAAAAAATATTTTATGATCAAATTATGAATTTCCTAATTTACTATAAATGGCAACTACTAATCTTCTCGGTAACCTTATAAGAAACGAAGAGGTAACTTTTGCCAATGTCCCAGGCACTACCAATAGTCTTTTGTGTAACGTTTTTCGTATGGCAACTTCTCCAACTCTTTTTGGCAACAGGGCCATTTGCTCTCCAAACCATCCCATTTTCTTTTTAGTATCTTCTATTATTTCAGGTTTTGTATAGACAGGGCCAGGACACAGCACACTAACACTGATGTGTTTTTTCTTTAACTGATAGCGAAGCGAATAACTAAAAAATACGACAGCGGATTTTGTAGCCGAATACATATTTTTTATGGGAATAGGTGCTAATCCTGCCATGCTGGCGACATTTAAAATATATGAAGGTGAATTTTTCTCTAACAGCGGAAGCATCGTGAGTGAAAGCGCCATCGCAGATTCAACATTTAATCTTACCATATATCGAAGAGAATCCAATGGAAGGGATAAAAAATCTTTCGAACCACCAATGCCTGCAACATTGCAAAGCATTTTTAAACGGATATTCCTATCGGTGCACCATTTAGCAATCGCTTCAGCCGATTCATCTTTACTAAGATCGTATATCAGAATCTCTACGTGAATATGATACATGGATTCCAGCTTTATTTTTGCTGTCTCCAAACTATCATAATGCCGGGCAATTAAAATTAAATTGTATTTACGTTTAGCCAATGCTTCGGCAATGCCATAGCCTATTCCTTTGCTACCGCCTGCAATCAATGCATAAGGAGCATCGGTACTATCATAAATTATTGAGGAAGAATCCGTATTGATCATATTGACAACACATAAAGGATCATCAAAATTTTTAGAGGCAGGTTGCAAAGATGGCTGAGCAACAACTGTTATGCTGAAGGCTGTAAAAAATAAAATAAATAATTTTCTCATCTACTACAATTGTTCGTTAAAGGCTTAACAAAATGTGCGCCGATTTTTATTCGCTATTACCAAATACAAAATGTGTGTTTATGTACGTAATTGCATCAGGACCGGATGTACATTACTTAAACGGAACGTTATTTAACCTATAAAGGATGCCATTGGGTGGAAATAAATGATAGTAGAAGGCGATAATTATTTAAGCGCTTGCACAAATCTCTTTAGATCAGTGATCTCTGTAGCAGAAAGGGTTTCGTTATTATCGTACTTGATCTTAAGCAATAATACGGTTTTGTGTTGGGGGTGTTTTTCTAAAATGGCATTGATCATTTCACCAATAACCGCATCTTTTTCAAATACAACAGGTGTTGCAGGCATCTCCGATTTATACCTGGTGGGCATTTTTTTTATTAAGGCTTCCAGTGTGGCTAATTTGCTGGGTGAGATGTTTTCTATCTGGGCGGTCTTACTATATAATCCTTCTAATTGTTTTTTGCTAAGGCTTCCACGTTGCTGATATTGTTTATACAGACTAATTATAAAAGAAGAAACAGGGTAGGCAACGATGCATTCCTCTAATATTTCATTGACAATATCTATTCGTTTTTGCATGGTTGTAAGTGTAAGTTATAAGTCGTAAGTTTTCACAGCTCCGCATACTTAAAACTTATTACTTATAACTCATAACAGCATTAATATTCGTCTTCGTTGAAAAAGAAATCATCCTGACTTGGGTAATCCGGCCAGATATCTTCCAATCCCTCATATACTTCACCTTCATCTTCCAATTCCTGAAGGTTTTCAATTACTTCAATAGGGGCGCCACTTCTGATGGCATAATCTATCAATTCGTCTTTAGTTGCAGGCCAAGGGGCGTCTTCTAAGTGAGAGGCTAATTCGAGTGTCCAGAACATTGTCTAAATGGGTTTAATTTTTTGCAAATGTAAAAGTTTGGTGGAACTGACCAAATGTGTTTTTCCCCTCTTACTTTTTTGAAAGTAACGAAATCGCTAAATATTGCAAAATATAGTCTTTAATCATGTTATTTCTTAATTATTAATTACTTTTAGCCTCATGCTGAAGGCCACAGGGATTATTAAAAATTATGGACCATTACCTGTATTGCGGGGGGTCGATATAACTATTCAAAAAGGGGAGATTGTAAGTATAGTAGGCTCTTCTGGCGCCGGTAAAAGTACTTTATTACATATTCTGGGAACTTTGGACACTGCTTTAGAAGGAACGATCACATTGGAAGATGAGCGGGTGAACGAGCTGACCGGTAAAAAACTGGCTGCTTTTAGAAATAAACATATCGGCTTTGTTTTTCAGTTCCATCATTTATTGCCTGAATTTACCGCTTTAGAAAATGTTTGTATTCCCGGATGGATAGCCGGCAGAAAAAAGAAAGAAGTAACGGAACGCGCTATTGAATTATTAACGATTTTAGGTTTATCTGAACGATTAGAAAATAAGCCACAGCAATTATCAGGAGGAGAGCAACAGCGGGTAGCGGTTGCAAGGGCATTGATCAATAATCCTTCTATAATAATGGCCGATGAGCCAACGGGAAATTTAGATAGTAAGAATGCTAAAGAATTACACCAGTTATTTATAGACCTGAGAAAAAAATTCAATCAAACTTTTTTGATCGTGACACATAATGAAGAATTGGCTGAAATGAGTGATCGGACCTTGCACATGAAAGATGGCAGGATCATTGGCTAATTCTTGGTTTCCAGGAGATCTCTGCCACATTTAATGAGTGTCCCGCATACCTTGCCAGGACAAAAAGATAATCACTTAAGCGATTCAGGTATTTAATAACAAGCGGCTCAACAAATAATTCATGCTCCTTCATATTTACGCATAAACGTTCCGCTCTTCTGCAAACACAACGTGTTATATGAGTTGTCGATATGGTCGGATGTCCACCCGGTAATATAAAAAATTTCATTGCAGGCAATACTTCATTCATGGCGTCTATTTCCTTTTCCAACAAAACAATATCTGTTTCTTTCAGATCAGGGATCTTCAGTAGAGGTTCTTTATCCGGATCGCAGGCCAGTGATGAACCGATCGTAAATAACCTGTCCTGTATTTCTTTTAAAATAGTTTTACTATGCGCATCGCTAATTTGATCTGCTACTAAACCAACGTAAGAATTTAATTCATCAACCGTGCCATAGCTATCAATACGCAAATCGCTTTTAGGAACTTTTGTTCCACCTATCAAACTTGTTTTACCAAGATCGCCTGTTTTGGTATATATTTTTAGTGCCATGGTGAACTGTTTTAGTGTTGTAGTTCGTTCGCGGTAATAATATCGCTTGCAATAATTCCATCTTTTAATCTTATTACACGTTTTGCAAATGCGGCGATATCTTCTTCATGTGTTACTAAAATAACGGTGTTGCCGTCATCATGTATTTTGGTAAGTATATCCATTATTTCATGAGAGGTCTTTGAATCAAGATTACCTGTAGGTTCATCCGCTAAAATGATCGATGGGTTATTGATCAATGCCCTTGCAATAGCCACGCGCTGGCATTGGCCGCCGCTTAATTCATTTGGCTTGTGATGACTACGGTCTTCTAATTTTACTTTAGTTAATACGGCCATTGCCCTTTCCAGTCTTTCTTTTTTTTCGATACCACTGTAAATAAGTGGTAATGCAACATTTTCTATGGCGGATAAACGTGGCAATAAATTAAATTGTTGAAAAACAAAACCGATCTCTTTATTCCGGACCTCTGCCAGATCATTATCCGGCATACCGCTTACATCTTTTTCATTCAAAATATATTTGCCGCCGGTAGGAGAGTCCAAACAGCCTAAAATATTCATGAGGGTCGATTTACCAGAACCGCTTGGCCCCATCAACGCTACATATTCATTCTTAAAAATATCGATGTTGATACCTTTTAATACCTGCAGTTCCTGCTTACCTAAGTAATAGTTTTTGCTGATATTTTCTAAATGAATAATTCCCTTCATAATTAATTCTTAATTACTTTGGGTACTTTAAAAAATTGTTCGTCGTGCATCGGTGCGTTCTTTAAAGCTTCTTCGCGGGAAATACTGCCTTGTATTTCGTCTGCCCTTAAAACGTTCACATTGTCGCTCATATGCAATAAGGGGTCAACGCCTGTCGTATCCAATTCATTTAGTTTATCAATAAACTGGATCATGCTTTGCAGGTCGGATTTAATGGCCGTCTTTTCAGCGGCATCAAATTTTAATCTTGATAGATTGGCTAATTTGTCTATTAATTGGTCATTTACTTCCATACCCAAAAGTAATAAGATTTACCAAGTTATAAGAGGTAGGCAGCAAGTAATAAATTGCAGGCTAAAAATGTACAACTTATAACCTAAAACTTATTACTTAATATTATCTTCGCGACCTTATGAGCAATAAGAAAGAAATAGTAATGAGCGGTATTCGTCCCACTGGTTTTTTGCACTTGGGCAATTATTTTGGCGCTATCCGCAATTATGTGCGGATGCAGGAAGAGTTTAACTGCTTTTTTATGGTGGCGGACCTTCATTCACTTACTACACATCCTGATACAAAAGAACTGAAAGCTAATGTACAAAGGGTTTTAGCTGAAAATATTGCTTGCGGGTTAGATCCGGATAAAGTGGCGCTTTATTGTCAGAGCCATGTGCATGAAACATCCGAATTGTATTTATATCTCAATATGATGGCCTATAAAGGCGAACTGGAAAAGACAACAACATTTAAAGATAAAGTTCGCCAGAATCCGGAAAATGTAAATGCCGGATTACTGACCTATCCCGTTTTGCAGACAGCAGATATTGTACTGCACAGGGCAAAATATGTACCTGTTGGCAAGGACCAGGAACAACACCTGGAAATGGCCAGGAATTTTGTCAATCGTTTCAATCATCGTTATGGAGAAGTATTTCCTGAGCCCGTAGCCTTTAATTACAATGAAGAATTGGTGAAGGTTCCAAGTCTTGATGGTACCGGAAAAATGAGCAAGAGTGAAAATCAGCTGGCAACCTTATATTTGGCAGATGATGATGAACTGATACGCAAGAAAGTAATGAAAGCTAAAACAGATGGCGGCCCAACGGAGAAAAATTCGGCCAAGCCTGACTATATCGAAAATATTTTTGGGCTAATGAAACTGGTAAGCAGTGAAGCCGTGATCAAAAAATATGACGAGGATTTTAATAACTGTACGATTCGTTATGGCGATATGAAAAAGCAGTTGGGAGAAGATATGGTGAATTTCATTGCTCCTATACGTAATAAGGTGGATAATATATTACACGATGAAAAATACCTGCAACAAGTGATGGAACAAGGTGCGGAAAAAGCAAGGGTGAGTGCCAAAGCAACAATGGAATTAGTGAGAACAGCGATCGGTTTGAACTATTATTAAAAAAATAAAAATCCAAAACCCAAATACCGAAAATAATGTATAATTTGAATCCCTGTTAATTTGGTATTACCAATAATCTGAAAACTGGAACTTTATAATCATTATGGCAAAAACAAAAAAACCTAAGCATATCGCTGTGGCCGGAAATATAGGTGCCGGCAAAACCACATTAACAGAGTTGCTTAGCAAACATTATAAATGGATCCCTCAGTTTGAAGATGTGGACCACAATCCTTACCTCAACGATTTTTATGAAGATATGCCCCGATGGAGCTTTAACCTGCAGGTGTTTTTTTTAAACAGCAGGTTAAATCAACTACTGGAAATTCAACGTGGTACCGAAACGATCATTCAGGATAGGACCGTGTATGAAGATGCCAATATTTTTGCGCCAAACCTGCATGACATGGGCCTTATGGGCAAACGCGATTTTGATAATTACTATAACTTTTTCGAAACACTTAAATCAATGGTGCAACCACCAGATCTGCTGATCTATTTAAAAGCATCAGTACCTACATTGGTGGCGCAAATACAAAAACGGGGACGAGAGTATGAAGAAAATATCCGGCTGGATTATTTAAAAAAGCTAAATGATTATTATAATAACTGGATCGAAAATTATAAAGAAGGGCCGTTGTTGATCATTGATGCCAACACCAATAAGTTCGCGGAAAATGAGGAGCATTTGGGACAGATCATTACAAAAATAGATTCTACTTTATTCGGACTTTTTTAAAAAGTGACGATACCGTTTTTTATTGCGTAAATAGCTAATCCAACCCTGCTTTTTACATTTAATTTTACAAAAAGCGCGTCGCGGTGGTTGTCGATCATGCGTGGTGTTTGACTCATCACATCAGCGATCTCTTTATAGGTCATATCTGTACTCGCTAATTTTAGAAATTCAATTTCAATTTCATTCAATATAGATTTATCCAGCGAAGCATTCTTATCATGATTGGTTTGAAACAACGTAGCTAATTTGCCCGTTATGCCATGAGAATAATGGAAATCGCCACCAGCAACAGAAATTAAGGCAGCTCTTAATTCATCGGGGTTAACATCTTTCTTTAAAAAACCTTTTACGCCAACCTGCAACAAACGGATCAATGCGATCTCAGAATCATACATGGTCAGTATGATAACATTTACTTCGGGGTGATGTTGATGTAACCAGCTGGCTGTTTCGTAACCATCCATCACAGGCATATTCAGATCCAGTAAAACAACGCAGGGAATAACGCCCGTTTCAATTTGTTGCAGCAGCTCTTTACCATTGCCCGCTACATTCATTACATGGCATTCTTCAAAAGTATTGATAAGGGAAGCAAGTGCATCTCGCAATAGAATATGGTCGTCTACCAATACGACATTGTAAAGCTTAGGATTCATAAGTAATTAATAAAGTTTTTTCGTAGTGTAGATATACCGGAAAGATAAAATAAAAATGCAACAATAGTATTACTTTTAGCAAATCAATTCGCAATAAAAATCAGCAACACATGTTAACAAATAATGACATACTTAAAAAATTGCGTGTAGCGCTTTCATTACATACAGAGGATATTGTAAAGATCCTTGCTTTAGTAGATTTTGAAATCAGTAAAGGTGCATTGGGAGATATATTTAGAAATGAGGATCATCCGGGATATGTAGAAGCGGGCGATCAAATTCTAAGAAATTTTTTGAATGGGCTAATTATTTATAAAAGAGGAAAACTACCAACTGCCAAACCAAATCCTAAAGATGAGCATGGCGATATTGGGCCACAGCGCAAGGATAGGGCTGAATAAATTTATTACTACTTGTTAAAATAAAAATTAACTCTCCAGAAACATTTCAAACAATAGCGAAACTTATTTCGCATCTTTCATGACGATCTGGATCGTATCTCTATTCTGCTGGCTTAATAATTTTATTTTTCCTTTGGTCAATTCCTGTAACACTGCATCCGTAAAATGCCTCACGGTTAAAAGTGTCAGGTTTTTTTCCAGCTGTACATCAAACAGCTCACTGGCAGCCAATGCCAGTTTTTCAATTCGGTCGGACTTATCATCCAAACAATATAAGATACTGATGGCTCCATTTTGAGACAGGTTGGGCCTGATCTTTATCTGCTCAAATAATTCGTACAGCTTACCAACAGGTTTTTCTTCTACAAAAGAAAAATCCTTTGAGCGAAGTTCCATCAGCACTTGCTTTTCTTTTATAACAATAATAGAAGGTAAGCCCTGTACTACTTTGTTGCTAATGATCGTTCCCATTAATTCCGGTTGCAAAAAGCAACGTACATGCAATGGGATATCTTTATTCTGAATTGGTTTGATGGTCTTTGGATGTATCACCTGCGCACCATAATAAGCCATCTCAATAACTTCACTATAGCTTAACTCCTTAATGATCGTTGCTTCAGGAAATTTTTTTGGATCGGCACTAAAAACACCTTCTACATCTTTCCATATCGTTTGACTGTGCGCGTTTAAGAGGTTAGCAAAGATAGCTGCGGAATAATCACTGCCTTCTCTTCCCAAAGTCGTGCTTTCATTTTCATCTGTGGCACCGATAAACCCTTGTGTGATTACTATCTTTTGTTTCAAGAAAAGCGGAACAATATTTTTTTGCACTTTATGTGCTGTTGTTTTCCAGTCAATGGATGCTTCTCTAAAATTATTATCAGTGCTAAATGTATCTCTTACATCGACCCAGGTATTGGTAATATTTACAGAGTTAAAATAATCGCTGAGGATGGCTGTGCTTAATAATTCACCACAACAAACAATTTGATCATAATAATAATCGTAATCTCTTACCGGTTTATCATGCAATAACCATTCGACCTCAGTAAATAAGTCACCTAAGCCTGCTACTGATCGCAAACCTAATTGTGCAACAAGTGCTATATGCTCGCTTTTAATTGCTGCAAAAAGGTGCAGCGCTTCCTCTTTATTTCCCGCAAAAAAAGACTCGGCCACTTTCTCTAAAGCATTGGTAGTTTTACCTATGGCAGATATTATCACTAAAATTGGATCGCCTTTAAAAGAGTCCAATATTTTCCCAACATTCTTTATCCTGTCGATACTATTGATACTGGCGCCGCCAAATTTAAAAACCTTCATCAGTGCTGCTGCTTATTTGGGTTGATTGAGTTAATTCGTTTAATTTAGCCCTCTCAAATAATTTGCAAAAGTCGTAATTCTTATGTAATTATCGCAAGTATTTAAAACAACTTTGTTAATTGGCAGAAAGGGTGACTAAATACAAATATTTGAAAAGCTATTTTTTACTTAAATTGCTCCGCCATTAGGCTGATTGAGGTATGCAAAAAACAATTATTTCTGTAAGGGATTTGAAAAAGAGCTACGGTTCTTTTGCTGCGGTAAAAGGGATATCATTTGATGTATATGAAGGTGAAATATTCGGTTTGCTTGGCCCTAACGGCGCTGGAAAATCAACTACGCTGGAGATCATAGAAACACTTCGTGAAAAAACGAGCGGTGAAGTGATCGTTGACGGACTTGATCTCGACAAAGAACCCGATAATATCAAAAAGATAATCGGAGTTCAATTACAAACATCAGGATTTTATCCGGGATTGAATTTGCTGGAATTGATCGATCTTTTTGCAGGGTTATATAACCAAAAAGTAGATCCGATGGAGCTATTGAAATTGGTAAACTTGGAAGACAAAGCAAAAAACAAATTCAAAGAAATGAGTGGCGGACAGAAACAACGTTTCTCTATTGCTACAACATTGATCAATAAACCAAGGGTAGTTTTTTTAGATGAGCCTACCACAGGTTTGGATCCGCAGGCACGTAGAAATCTATGGGACCTTATAAAAAAAATAAGAGAAGAAGGAACAACGGTTATTATCACTACACATTACATGGATGAGGCCGAACAATTATGCGATCGTATCGCCATCATGGATGAAGGAAAAATAATAGCGCTGGCTTCGCCGGATAAAATGATCGATGATCTTGTTGCAACAGGCTTTGAAAGGCCTAAACAGGTAAAATCGGCTAATCTTGAAGATGTATTCATTCATCTTACAGGGAAAGAAATCAGAGAAGAATAAATTTTTATATTATCACACCAATTAAAACTAAAAAATGACAAAGTTTATTTTTGCGACTATTATAGTGGCAATAACAAGTACGGCTACTTATGCTCAGGTAGCACCTAAGAAACCAGCCCCAAAAATGCAGGTAGTAACAGCTCCGCAGGGAACTACGGCTAGCCCTTTCAAAAATTCAAACGATTCATTGTCTTATGCGATCGGTAACAATATCGGGAATAATTTTGCGCACCAGGGCCTGGATAATATCAATACCTCAATGGTAAAAAAGGGAATAGACGATGTTTTAAAAAATAAAAAATTAAGTCTTGATTCTGTGCAGATCCAAACATTGCTCATGAATTATTCTGCCAATCGTCGTATGAAGCAACAAGCAGAATCACAGCAAAAAATGGCTGCCATAAAAGCGAAAGGCCAGGCTTATTTGGATCAAAATGGGAAACGCCCGGGTGTGATCACATTACCTGACGGATTGCAATATGAAGTATTGAGAAAATCTGATTCTACTAAAGTATCGCCAACAGCACAGGATACTGTAGTAGCGAATTACGCTGGTACTTTAATTGATGGGACAGAATTCGACAATTCCTATAAAAGAGGAGAAGCTTTAACAATACCAGTGGGTGGTGTTATTAAAGGTTGGACAGAAATTTTACAATTGATGCACGTTGGTGATAAGTTCAGAGTGGTTATTCCGAGTGACTTAGGTTATGGAGATAGAGGCGCAGGTGCGCAAATTCCAGGTGGTTCCGTATTGATATTTGAGATGGAACTATTGGCGATCAAACCAGCTGTTGCTGTTCAGGCTGCTCCTGCAACTGCACAACCAGGTTCAAAAGGACATTAATAAATTGTAGCTTCATTGCAGACAGAAGATCTAAAATATCCAATAGGTAAATATGAACCCAGTCCATTTACTGATAAGCAATTACAGGAATGGATCACGGATATACAATTTCTACCGCAGCATCTCGAAAATTCAATATTGAATTTGGATGAAGCTCAGATCGATACACCTTATCGTCCCGAAGGGTGGACGGTGAAGCAATTGATACATCATGTAGCAGACAGCCACATGAATGCATACATACGTTTTAAGCTGGGGTTGACTGAAATCAATCCTACCATAAAACCATATGAACAGGATCTTTGGGTAACGCTAAGCGATACAAAAAATTTGCCTGTAAATATTTCACTAACGCTTTTGCATGCACTACATGCAAGATGGGTTGAAGTGTTGAAGAATGTCAAAGGGGATGAATGGAACAGAACTGTTTTTCATCCTGAGATGAAAAAAGAAATAAGCCTTTGGTTTTTGCTTGGCCTGTATGCATGGCATGGTAAACATCATACGGCACACGTAACAAGGTTACGTGAAAGAATGGATTGGTAACTTAATTATCTGAACCATTGATAAACCAATGGTTCAGATAATAATCTACATAAAATGAACTGGAAAAAACTTTCTTCCGAATACATAGCACGTTACCAATATTTTACCGCGCGAAAAGATAAATGCGAAATGCCTGGTGGCAAAATTGTTGAATCCTATTACGTAGTCGAACTTCCGCGATCGGCTTGTGCATTAGCAATAACCGATGATGGGTATGTAATTCTTGCTAAACAATACCGGCATCCAATTGAAAAAACGATCCTGGAAATTCCGGGCGGTTTTGTTGAAGAGGGTGAGGACCTGATAAAAGGCATCGCCAGAGAATTACTGGAAGAAACCGGATACGAATTTGCACAGATCGAACATGTAGGGAAAGTTGCAGCCAATCCCGGCATATTAAATAATTACACGGATCTTTTTTTAGCAACGGGGGGTAAAAAAGTATCCGCACAACATTTAGATGTCAATGAAGAGATCGAAGTTATTTTATTGCCTGTAGAGCAGGTACGGGAAATGTTCAAACGAAATGAATTTGATCAGGCACTGCATGTAAGCTGTATGTTCTACGCTTTTCAAAAACTAGATGAAGATGATCCGGGGTTTTATTAAAAACTTTTTAATGTAGCGATCGTTCCTTTTGGATCAGTAGATTTAAATACGGTACTACCTGCCACTAATACATCAGCGCCTGCCTCGATAATTGACTTGGCATTAGCTAGCGTTACTCCGCCATCGATCTCGATCTTTACTTTTAGAGAACGTTCATCGATCATTTCCCTTAGTAGTTTTATTTTAGTCAATGTATGAGGTATAAATGTTTGTCCGCCGAAACCCGGATTAACGCTCATCATACAAACAACATCTATATCTTCTAAAATATCGGTAAGGTCTGAAACCGGTGTATGTGGATTAATAGCCACACCAGCCTGCATTCCAAGGCTTTTTATTTGTTGAATATTTCTATGCAGGTGCTGACAGGTCTCAATGTGTACTGTAAGAATATCGGCACCCGCTTTTTTAAAATCCGCCGCGTATTTTTCCGGCTCTACGATCATTAAATGAACGTCGCAAATTTTGGTGGTTGCCTTGCGAAAAAATTCTACCATCATCGGGCCAAAACTAATATTTGGTACAAAACGTCCGTCCATTACATCTAAGTGAAACCAATCTGCTTTGCTTTCATTCAGCATTTTACATTCTTTTTCGAGATGTAAAAAATCAGCAGATAATAATGATGGAGCGATGATAGCCATTAATGATTGAATTTAGTAATCAAAATTATGAAATAAAAAAGGGACTGGGACAAATCTAAAAAAACAAATCTAAAAATTGCGATCATCAATGCCCCAGTTTCTTCAAAGCATCTTTCGCTTCGTCATCATCCGGATTTATCTGAAGTGCTAATTGATAATTTGTAATGGCATCCGCATTTTTATTCAGCTTTTCGTAACAACGACCCATCCAATAATACGCAACATCATAATCACTTTTAACGCTGGCGGCTTTCTCCAGTTTTTTTATCGCGTCCTGATATTTGCCCATATTATATAAACAAATACTTTCTTCCCTGTAAGCGTCAAGATAAGTATAATCGAGTTCAAGACTTTGATCAAAAAATGGAATGGCCTTTTCTCTTTCGCCTGAAGTTGAATAATATAATCCTTTAATAAATAGGGCTTCTTTTCTATAATCTGCTGTTGTAACGGTCAATAGTTTATCAGCCACTGCTAAGGCATTGCTGTTTTTTGATTGCGCATATACGGAACCTAATGTTACATAATATTGCGGATCCGGATTCAATGAAACTGCTTTCTCAAGGCTTGCTATAGCGTTAGCAGTATCCACGTTTTCATAGTACAGCCAAAATAGGTGTTCCCATAAAGCTGCATTCAAACTGTCTTTACTGATAGTGTTTTTTTCCTCTGTTATAGCTTGGCTATACTCGCCGCTATCACGGTAATTCTGTATCAGGGTTTCCCTTAATTGAATAGAATCAGGGTATTTTTTAACCATATCCTTTAATTGTTGTTGCACGTTCAGCGACGTTGGTGGAACAGTATCATCAACATTATTATCATCATTACACGATGTAATAAAAAAGGGGACTATGATGAAAAAAGCAATTAACCTCAGCATGTTGTAAAATTATATTGGCAAAACTAAGCAATTAGTCGGGATGTGATTTTGAAGAAAATAGCGGTATTTTCAAATCTAATGGCAATCCGGCCTAAAATATATTAAAAAAAATCGTCAGAATAGAGAACGTTTTGTTGGTAAAACGTATCTTTTTGACTTAATTTTGCACCATAAAAGAGTATAAATGTTATTTGGATTTGATGTTTTTAACCAAAATTTTATTGGCTTTTGGTTTATTTTAGCTTTCATAAATGCCGGCCTAGCTCAGTCAAAAAATAAAGACGGATTAACCTGGGGATTAATATCTATTGCTTTGGGGCCCGTTGCCACTATATTGATCGTTATAAGTAAAAAAGAATTTGAAGAGTAGGACTTAGCCCAGTTCAATTATTTCGCAGTTTTTTATATCGTTGTTGTCAATGGCAAATCTGATCAACGTTCTCACTTTCTGCCATCCTTGTTTGCCTGCCGCACCCGGATTTATATGAAGGCATTCTATCTTTTCATCAAACATTATTTTCAAAATATGCGAATGCCCGCTAATAAAAAGTTGTGGCCTGGACGTTAGTAATTCCTTTTTCGTTTGAGGGTTGTAGTTAGGAGGATAACCTCCAATATGTTTCATGAAAATTTCTATCCCTTCACATTTCCATTGTAATTTTTCAGGATAAAAACTTCTGATATCTTGCCCGTCAATATTACCATACACCCCTTTTAATGGTTTAAAAGCGGCTAGTTTATTGGCAAGGGCAATGGTTCCAAAATCTCCTGCGTGCCATATTTCATCGCAATCTTTAAAATGCTCAAAGACCGCTTCGTCCAAGTAGTTATGCGTGTCAGATAGTAATCCAATCTTTGTCAAATGAAATAAATTGTGAGCAGTAAAGTACTTAAATATATTATATCTATTTTAAGAAAGAATAGATAATTAACGTCTAATTTTGTTAGACAGCAAAGCTTGCTTAAATATACTCTATCAGGGTAGCAAAGATGACTACAAAAATATACAATACCATTATGCGATTGATGCTGCCAGCTTTGGCAGTAGTATGTATTTTGGTATCCTGTGGAAAATACAAGGCACCTCCTGGAAGTTCAACAAACAATGGCGCAGGTAATCCCGTTGACACATCGAATGGAGTAGGTATTACAGTTGCCGGAGGTAACGGGGATAGCTCTTTGGCCAATCAGCTTAACTGGCCATTTGGTGTGTTTGTAGATAGCTTAGGTAATGTATTTGTAGCGGATACTTACAATAATCGGATACAGGAATGGGCTCCCGGAAGTACAACCGGCATAACTATAGCAGGAGGTAACGGCATAGGAACAGCATCTAACCAGTTTCATTATCCTGCGGGATTATTTGTAGATGGCACAGGAAATATATACATAGCAGACACGTATAATAACCGTGTGCAAGAATGGATAAAAGCTACCAATAGCATTGTTACAGTAGCAGGAGATAGCAGTGGAAGTTCCGGACAGGATTCAGCGCATCTTAATACACCTACCGGAATATTTGTTGACAAGATGGGCAACCTATACATAGCAGATCAATACAATAACAGAATACAAAAGTGGCCGGCTGATACTTCAATACATTATGGAATTACAGTTGCCGGTAGTGCAAATTCTACACAACTTGCATATCCTGTAGCAGTGTATGTTGATAGCATTGGGGATATTTACGTAAGCGATTACGGTAATAACCGCATACAGGAATGGTCTGCAGATACATCTATGCACAATGGAATAACAGTTGCAGGTGGCAATAGCGTTGGATATGCCAGTAATCAATTATATCAACCCTGGGGTTTATATGTGAATGGCAATGGTGATATATTTGTGTCTGACAGGTTCAATAATCGTATCCAAAAATTCGCAGCTGGTATGGACACAGCAACAACAGTCGCCGGCGGCAATGGGATAGGCGCCGCACCCAATCAATTATTTGATGCGGCTAGTATTTTCGTAGATAAAACCGGTATCATATACGTAGCCGATACTTACAATAACCGCATACAAAAATGGGTGGGCCATTAGGAAGTAAAGCCCAACACAAAATGAGATCCAACAAATTACTTCCCCTGTCATCTATTATTTTTTCTTGCGTTTTATGGGGCCTGTCAATAAGCCTCACTAAGAAAACAATGGGCGTTCTGGTTTTTCCACACATTGCTTTTTACCGGTTCATTATATCTTCCCTTGCTTTAGTTCCTTTCGCTTATAATAAAAAATTTTTATGGCCGGATAAAAAAGACCTGCCTAAATTCATTGTATTGGCTTTTTTTACCGTGCCCTGTACCTTTCTTTTACAATTTGCGGGATTGTCTTTCACCAGTGGAACCAGTGCATCACTTATGATCGGGATGACACCCGTAATGTTTGCCCTGACATCTTTTTTCTTTTTGAAAGAAAAATTAAGTGGACTTACTATCATTGGCATACTCATTTCCATTATGGGTATTTATATAGTTATTGGCGGATCTGTATCCAATAATAATTGGGCAGGAGATGGGCTGATAATTTTATCACTCTTTACACTATCGCTGAGCGTAGTATTTAGTCAGCAATTAATGGCCAAATACTCACCGCTTGTTTTAACTGCTTACACGTTTTGGTTTGGCACTATTTTGTTGATACCGATATCACTTTTTTTATACGGGCCACCACCAACAGATTTATTGCCATCAACATGGATATTGTTAGTGATACAGGGTATTGTTTGCACTTGTATTGCTTCTATATTGTGGAACTACGGACTTAAAAAAATATCGATCTCCAAAACCGGCATCTATGCCAATATTGAACCTATAGCAGGTATATTCTTTAGTGCATTATTGCTCCATGAAATAATCAATCTTCAAGTCATTATTGGAAGTTTTTTGGTTATTTTGGCGGCTATCGTTATCGAGTACCCGCAGTGGAAGAACGGCATATAAATTTGATTGTCAATAAGTTAACTATTATATAGTAATTGATTTTATATATATCGCTAGCCTAAAATGAAGTAACTTCGCACTTCTCAAAAAGAGTTTTATAGATGTTTGGATTTTTTCATAAACAGGTGCGCTATTTTCTTGTAAGTATTCGTAAAAAACTCTCAGAAAATCAATTTTTGCACATCGCCTGTGTAGTAGTGGGTTTATCTTCTGCATCAGCAGCAATTGTCCTGAAACTATTTGCTTTCCATATTCACCGGCTAATTGAACGAAGTACACAGGGTGGAGTATGGCCCTATCTGTATGTACTGTTACCTGCAATCGGTATATTTTTTACTGTATGGTTTATTAATCAAATTTTAAAAGGCAATTTTTTTAAGGGAAACGATAAAATAATATATGCTATTGCCAAGAAGTCAAGTATTTTACCGCTTAGCCAAATATATTCACATGTTATTACAAGTGCTATCACTGTTGGCAGTGGAGGTTCTGCCGGACTCGAATCTCCGATCGTTGCTACAGGTGCCGCAATAGGAAGCAACTTTGCCCGTACATATTATTTATCCTATAAAGAAAGAACGTTGTTGCTGGCCTGTGGCGTAGCAGGAGGTATTGCAGCAGCTTTTAATGCACCCATTGCGGGCGTGCTGTTTGCATTAGAGGTTTTTTTAATTGATGTTAGTATCAATGCATTCATACCATTGATCATTGCAGCTGCATCAGGAGCGCTATTATCAAAGGTAATTTTGAAAGAAGGCATTTTACTTTATTTCAATTTACAAGAGCCGTTTAATTATAACAATGTTCCCTTCTACATTGTTCTAGGAATACTCGCAGGATTTGTATCCTTATACTATGCAAAGGTCTTTACGATGCTTGAACATAAATTAGCCGGCATTCAATTAAAATACAAAAGGGCCTTGATAGGGGCCTTATTACTCGCGGTCCTGATTTTATTTTTCCCTTCTTTATTTGGTGAAGGTTATACCAGTATTACTTCCCTGGCTACAATGAGGCCTGAAAAGATATTTGAAAAAAGTATCGTTAAAGATTTTTTTACAAATGAGTGGCTGATATTTATGGGCGTTACCTTGGTAATGTTCTTTAAAGTTTTTGCTGCTGCGTTTACGATCGGCGGCGGCGGTAACGGAGGCAATTTTGCACCTTCTTTATTTGTGGGTGCCTATCTTGGTTTTGCATTCGCGACCTTATTAAAATTATTGGGTATACATAATATACCTGTCAGCAATTTTACCATTGTAGCAATGGCCGGTATATTAAGCGGTGTTGTATATGCGCCGCTGACCGGCATCTTTTTGATCGCAGAAATAACAGGCGGCTATGAGCTGATGATACCATTGATGATCGTATCTGCCATCAGTTACATGATCGTAAAAGCCTTTGAGCCGGTATCAATGGAAATGAAAAATCTTGTGCTGCATCGTAATGTGCATATGCATGATAAAGATAAATTCTTGTTAAGCAGGCTGGAAGTAGATGAACTTATTGAAACGGATTATGATCGTATAGATGAAAATCAGCAATTACTCAATATCGTTACTATCATCACAACATCCAAACGCAATACTTTTCCCGTAGTTGATAAAAAAGGAAAATTGCTGGGCATTATCAAATTGATCAACATTAAGTCAATTGTATTTCAGCCGGAATTGAATAAAAAAATATATGCTAAAGAGTTAATGGAAAAACCACCTGCGGTTATTGAGCTGACAGAAGACCTTAACAGTATCATGGATAAGTTTGATACAACGGGTGTGGATCAATTGCCTATCGTTGATAAAGAAGTCTATATTGGGTTTATGTCAAAGGCTAGTTTATTGACTCGTTACCGGAAAGAGATACTGGATTCCTTTTAATTTTGTTTAGAAGTGTAGAGTTTAGGTGTTTAGTTTGATAAATCATTTTTCTAAACACCTAAACCCTAAACAATACTATTTCCCTCCAAATACTTTCTGTAAAATTCCCGTAACCTGTGCTGCCGGGTCTTTACGGATCTTTTGTTCTTCCAATCCTATATTATAAAATAAACCGTCCAAAGCTTTTTGCGTAACATATGCTACCAAGTCAGGATTTACTTTATCACTTGATACACGATTGTAATTCGTAAATAGTTCGCTCCAATATTGAGGTGCGTTCACTTTGTTTAAAGAAGCCAATATAATTGGTTTGAATTTTTCGGTTAAGGCTGCAGAAGTTGTTTGTTTTAAATAATCGGTTGCAGCTGTATTACTTCCTTGTAGTATTTTCAATCCATCGGTTACGGTCATTTGTTTGATGGCATCTAAAAAGATATCGCCGATACCTGCAGTAGCGTCTTCAGCAGCTCTGTTCATTGATAATATTGTTTTATCAACTAAGCTCCCCATTTGAAGCATACGTAATTTTTTTTCTGCTTTTTTTGCTTCATCCGGCATTAAAATTTTAATGGCTGCGTTTCCAAAAAAACCATCTGTCTGGGATAATTTTTTACCGGTACTATCAGCAGCCACTTTTAAAGCTTCTTTTAAACCGTTGATGATATCATCACTACTTAAATTTGCGCCAAGGCCGCTATTGCTACCATTATTTCCGGGAGCTACGGAAGTCTGTGCTTTTTTAAGCATACCACCTAAACCCTGTGCAGAAGTATTGAAATAAAGTACACCAATAAAGAGGCAGGCAATCAGTATTTTTTTCATATTTCGTTTATTTTGTCTGACAAAAATAAGACCTCCGCCCATATAATGTACTATTTGTTTTGCCGTTCATCTAGTTTAACAATTTTTATATTGCCAACCGATATTTTGGTATTTTTTATACAAATAAAGTAGCTACTCCAATTACACTTTATTACATTTGTCACTTATCCCTCAGGAATGAAAAAATATCTACCGATAATAGCAGTAATCGTACTATGCAGTTGTAACAACACTGCTACAGATCAACAACCGGTTGATAATAACGTAGCGCCGGTTTCATCGGGCATCGCGGCACCGAAAGATATTACCGTCAATATTATCGGGATCTATCCGCACGATACAAGCGCCTTTACCGAAGGCTTACAATTGTACAATGGTAAATTATATGAAGGTACCGGTGATTATGAGGCTTCAGCACTGCAGATCGAAGATCTGAAAACGGGAAAGATAGAAAAGAAGCATAAGATGGGATCGGCTGATATTTTTGGTGAGGGCATACAGGTTTTTAAAGGAAAGATCTATCAACTAACCTGGCAAAATCATTTTGTAAATGTGTATGACCAAAATAATATTGATAAACCGATCAAAACATTGCAATGGCCAAATGAAGGATGGGGTATGACCAATAATGGAACCGATCTTATTTTGAGTGATGGAACTGCTAATCTCTATTTTGTAAATCCTGATAATTTTAAAATAGAAAGTACTATCCAGGTAGTAGATAATCTTGGGCCTGTTACCCAGATAAATGAATTGGAATATATCGATGGCTTTGTGTTTGCTAACGTTTGGCAAACGGATTATATTATTAAGATCGATCCATCAAACGGGCATGTTGTAGGAAAGATCAGCCTGCCTGGTTTGATACAGCAGTACGCCCCAAATCAATATGTAGAAGGAAGGACTGATGTATTGAATGGCATAGCCTGGGATAGCACCAGTAAAAAAATGTACATAACGGGAAAACGCTGGCCGAAGCTATTTGAAGTAACCGTCAATAATTAATAACACTATTTTATTTCATGATGTGAATCCGTATTGGCAGGTGCCGCATCGATGGTATTGGAATTACCAAATGACGGGATCTTCGATAGGCTATGAGAAAAATAATAACTAATAAGACCTGCAGCGGTAATCGTCAATACAAACGCCCATACTACCCAATAGCTTCTCTTTTTCTTTACCAATTTTATTTGTGGCTCGGTTGCTATTTCTACAGCAGGCTCACGGTTGGCAATAGGCGTAACAACCTGAACTTGCTTTTCAGGGATGTTTTGTTTAGTCGCCGGAATATGCGCAATAGTTTTGCGTTGTATATTTTGTTTTACTACCCGCTCTGCGGTAACAGGCTGAGTCAATTCTCTTGGTAATGCAACTCCGAGAAAGCGAATTTTACCATCACTTATTTTTGTGAATGTACCTACACCATTCAAATGAAAATTCCCCGATTCCTGCAAGCTGGTATTAAGAAATTCGCTGGTACTTGAGAATTTATTGAAAAGATTCGCTTCTTGTTGCTCTTCTGTAAATATGATGGTATGTACCGGTGATTTTATTGTTAAGTTGATAAGATCAGTCTCGGCCGAATTAGTGATGATGGTCAATGTACCAATGCCGGGCAGTCGGCAGCTTCTGTTTTGAAAAAGCGATGTTTGTATTAATTTATCCATGATAAGTTCTGTTAACCAAAGATATATTGAGCACTATGATATTATAAAACCAGGCTTAAAATTTTATTAACAATCCTCCCACCAAATTTATTCCATAGACCTCATAATTGTACCAACGTTGATATTTGTCATTCAGTATATTATTGACATCACACCAAAGGCTGATCCTTTTTGTAATGCCCAATTCAGCGCCAGCACTCAGATCAGCACCACCGCTTAATGATTTTGCGACACCGCCTTTCAGCAAATAGGGGCCACCGGTAAATGCCATCAGATCGGTTTTTAATAAAAGCCTTTTAAGCGCCTGCCAACGTATTGATCCGGTTAACTCAAAAGGAACCGTGCCCCAGGCTTTTGTATTGTCTTTAAATCCGGCGTAGTTATTCAATGTAAATCCTGCGGTAATGGTTAGCTTTTCTTCGCTGATAAAACTTCCTTCTGCATGAATGCGCATATCCTGGACATTGCGTTCGTTACTGATTAAAAAAGATTTATAGTCTGTTGCCGTATCATTGATAAAGAATGGTAGATTATCGAACGTAACTAATCCCGCTTTAGCGCTAAAAATAAAATGTTTGCCCACATTTGCTTTTATCCCACCATATAGTTCGACCTCTTTGGTATTTTGTTCTGCTGTAAAAGTTGCTAGGTAAGGATTAATGGCTGATAGATTTTGATAAGTGTTCTTATCATATTTGCCCACAAAACCGGCTTGTATTGTAAACTGTTTATTTTTAATAGGTAACTCTCCGTAAATATTGGGTAACACATTTGATTCTTTATTATCCCAAGCAGGCGTAAGGCCAACATGCAATGTAAATAACGAACCCGTGTAAATTACTTCAGGAGCTATCTCATAAATGTTATTATTGAATGTTATGTTGCCCGGTGTACCATTTACGGTTGAATAAGAAGTAACATCAGCAGTCATGAGGATCCTTGCGGCAAATTTTTCATTGAATACTTTTTCCAATGGAAGATTGCCGATCAAAGTTTGCTCCGTTAATTTATTTTGATTAGTGAAATAGTCAACCTGCAAGTTGGGATCATAACTAATACCGGTGTTAGTGACATCTTTATTTCTCAAACCAATTTTTGCGCTGATATTCTGAAATAGTTGTTGAATATCACTGGCGGCATAATTATATAGTGTATGGTCATAGCCATATAAATAATAAGTATTTTGGCTGGCCACAATAGCTCCGTATATTTCTTTACGTGGTGTAAAATAGCTGATGGTTGATCGCGCACTTGCCTGTGAGTAATTTTGGTTTTTAATATCTCCCTGTGATGAAATGTAATCACCATAAACGTTCACCAGTAATTTTTTTCCATTACCAAAACTTAACCCTGCTTTAAAATAAGGAGTTGAATAATTACCATATCCAAGTTTAGCGTAATTTCTATTCCCAAGATCAAGTACCGTATCACGATCCATGGCCAATGGTTTCAATGAAATTGGCTGATATGTATAAAATAAATTTTGAGATGGAATAGTATAAGTCAATGCAGGTTTAGAAGTATCTGCATTTAAATTGTTTGCAGAAAAATTGATCTTCACAGCATTCCGTAAAACAGGCTTGTAGCTGGATGTAATATCAATAACGGCTTTCTTGGTCGTATCTTTTTGAGCGAAAGAAGTAGCAGAAAATAAACAGAATCCAGAAAACAGAATCCAGCGTGTATTTTTAATCAATGCAGTTTGTATTTTGTATGGTATAGCCTGATTGTTCATGATGATTAATTAGTTATTTTAGAATTATCTGCTTCCTCAGCTATTGCTTTATCCAGTTTCTGTTGCGCCTCTGTTTTTAGTTCATCAATTGTTGAATTTTGAACTACGCTTTGATAAGTCGCTTTAGCATTGAAATAATCTTTCTTCTGTTCAAAAATATCTCCCAGTAATATGTATGATCTGGTCACCCAATAATCATAAGAGTTGGTTTCTTTAATAACAGCCATGGCAGCTTTTTGTGCAGCAATAAAACTTTTCAAACTGAATTGACAGCTGGCTATTTCATATCGTGCTTCTGCGCCCCATGCTGACCTGTTGATTGCTGCGCAAGACCTAAAGGCGATAATGGCATTGGCACTGTCATTATTCACTTCCAGTGATTTACCCAATACCAGGTCCGCAATCGACTTGTCATCGGTGCTGATACCTTTTTTTGTCAATAATTCTTTGGCGGCTGTATCTGCCTGTGCATAATCTTTTAATTGATATTCACTACGAACCAATCCCCTTAAAGCCTCTAATTTATTATCCTGGTTAACGGCATTAAATCGTAACGATTGAAAATTCTTCTCTGCGGCGGCGTAATCTTTTAACTCGAAATAGTTTATTCTTGATGCAGCCAGGGTTGCTCTTTCAAAATATTTATTGGCACCAAGACTGCTTACATAATCATATCCTTTCAGCGCATTTGTCCAATCTTTATTTTTTGAATAACATTCTGCGCCATAATAATTTGCTTCAAGAACAAAATGGCCATTTGGATATTTTGATAAATAATTTGTGAATCCTGTTGTTGCATTAGTACAATCACTATTCATGTATTGCAACTCGGCTGTAGTATAAGTAAGCGAATCTGCCTGTGTATCAGAAATGTTTTTCCCGATCTTATTCATCAACGTTATATAATCATTCGGCTTGCCTTCCTGTATGTATATATTTTTTACATTTTCCAAAGCTTCATCCGCTTCCGGAGATTGAGGAAAGTTTTGAATCAACTGCGTATAATTATTTAGGGCGTCTTTGTTATTGTTAGTATTATAATAGATCAGTCCAAGTTTTAAATATGCTTTTGGTTGCAGATCGCCGGCATCTGGCGCAGCCAATATTGCAGTCAAATAGGGAATGGCATTACTGAATTTTTCATTGGCCATATATACATCAGCGATTGCCAAATTAGCATCTGGAACCAGGTTGCTTTTTGGGTATTGATGGATAAGAGAAGCAAATGTCTGTATTCTTTCACCAGGGTTTTTGATCCCAACGATCATTGCTTTTTGAAACAGGGCATAATCGCTTTCAGGAAGTGCATTTGTCAACACATTTTCATACATGCTGTTTGCCTTCGCAAGATCTTTGTTCATGTAGTAACAATCTGCAGCGCGCACATAAGCGTCCTGTTCTATAGCAAGTGATGACGAAGAAGATTTTTCTATCTGTTCAAAGTAGGGAAGTGCCTGATGATAATTTTCTTTTTTTAACCAGCTATATCCTATATCATATTTTGCCGTCATTGGGTTTGCTTCCCCTTGCGCAGCAACATGGCTATCAAGGTAAGCAGTTAAATGACGAATAGCTTCATCATAGTTGGCTAGTCTGTAGGCTATTTCTCCTTTCCAAAAATTAGCATACGGCGTTACCGATGATGCAGGTAATGCTATAATTTTTGTAAGCAGGTCATCTGCCATTGTTATTTGCTGATCGTTGATATATTCCACCGCTTTTCCATACAATATGCGTGGATATACTTTTTGCATAGAAGCAGTAGGCTTATCAAATGATTGGTACAGAGCCAAAGCGTCGGTAAAATTATTGGTATTAGCCAGCAGACTAACCAATATTTCTTTTGCTTCAGGAATATAATTTGAGTTAGGATAATCAGTTAAGAATTTTTTTGTACTGCTTAAGGCTATATCCTGATAGTTTAGTTCGTAAGAAAGTTTTGCATAATTAAATGCTGATACTTCCTGTTGTTCTTTATTGCTATTATTATCAGCACAATATTGAAAAGCGCTTCTCGCATTTTCTTTTTGATTGCTATGTAAATAACAATCTGCCAATATATACATTGAGTTTTGTCCTAATGAATCCTTTTCATTACTCAATTGTTTAAATCCTTCTATTGCCTTATCGATTTGTTTTAATTTATAATAACAATAACTCAATTCATATTGTGTCTCTTTCGTTATCTTTTTGCTGTTGCCAACATAATATTCTAATAATGGAAGCGCTTTTTTGAAATCCATCTGTTCAAAATATATTTGTCCAAGCAATTGCTTCATTTCTTTTTCATAATACAAACCGCCTCTGCTTAAAGCTGTTTCAGTATAATGTGCGGCTTCGTCTTTTTTATTCTCGAAATACAATATCTCTGCAACATAATAGGGAACAACGGACTTGTATTGATTGAGGTTTTCTATTACAGCAAAAGAGCTTAAGGCTTCAGCATACTCGTGATCGTAAAAACAAATAAAACCATAATAGTAATTGGCCTGTATATAATATTTGCTGTCGTGTTCTCTTTGAATTTCAGCAAATAGCGGTTTGGCTTTTGCAAATTGTTTGATGTTGAAATAGGAATAACCCAGCTCAAATTTTTTGTCTGCAACTTCTTCAGTGCTTAAGTTATTATATCCTGAAGCTTCATAATATTGAATGGCTTTGGAATAAAAGCCTTGTAGGTAATTGTATTTGGCAAGGTGATAACTCATCAACTCAGTGCGGGGCTCATTATCTACATCATAAATATAATTGATGGCTTCATCTGCTGCAATAGGTAATTGTAATTTTAAGCCGCAAACAATGTAATAATAATTTACATCTTCATAGATATAACGATTGTTGCTTGCCTGGTTTTCAGGATACTGCTGTTTTAATTCTTTTAATAATGGATACGCAAGCGCATATTCTTTTTTTATGAATAACTCTTTGGCTTCTTTATAGTTTTTTTGCGGATCAGTTATTACAGCGGTTGGCTGAGCAAAAGCTGTAAAAGAAAAAACGATAGCAAGCAGAGAGAATATAATTTTTTGTTTTTTCATATTGAAGTATCAACTTATTTTTTACAGGATGTAAAAATAACTATATTGCCACTCAGGAAACATCATTATAACATTGATTGTTAATAAGTGGATAACTGATGTTTGTATATGTAATTTAATTTTTATTGCTGTTAATAAAACTATAAAGAAAAATGAAGAAATTATTGTCTACAAAGTATTCTGCCGGCGCATTTAATTTTGCGATGTTGGTATTACGATTGGTATTTGGTATTTTAATAATGAGCCACGGATACGATAAGCTGATCCATTTTGGCGACAGGCATGCCAGCTTTATGAATTTTATGGGAATAGGAAGTTCTTTATCGCTTGCGTTGGTAATATTTGCTGAATTTTTTTGTGGCTTATTCGTTATACTTGGTTTATTTACCAGGCTTTCCGTTATCCCATTAATAATTGTTATGGCGATCGCTGTAGTGAAAGCTCATCATGGCGCTGTATTTGGTGATGGCCAACCCGCAACGTTATATTTAACAGCATTTATTGTTTTATTATTTGTGGGGCCGGGAAGAGTTAGCGTTGATAGTATGATCGGTGGATAAACCAGATCAACTGCAAAAATATTTATTCACCAAATAATAATTCACCAAAGCCCCCTTCAGGGGTTGGGGGTTTTTCCTTTTATGTTTATCACAGAAACAAAAATTCGCATCCATTATGCACTGACCGATCAAATGGGTGTTGTGTATCATGGGCATTACGCACAGTTTTATGAAATCGGCAGGGTAGAGGCCTTTAGACAGATCGGTAGTGTTTATAAAGATATTGAGGCCATGGGTGTCATCATGCCCGTTGTTGAATTGAGCAGTCGTTTTTTACGGCCCGCTAAGTACGACGATATGATCACGGTAAAAACTTTTTTGAAAGAGTTGCCGGTAAACCATAAGATCGCTTTCTATCATGAAATTTATAATGAGCAGGGTGAGCTTTTAAATACAGGAAATGTAATACTGTATTGCATCGAATCAAAAAATATGAAACGTTGTGATATGCCTGGGCAGTTAAAAGAAAAGCTATCTCCCTACTTTCAGTAATGAGATAGCTTTGTTATATAAATTTGTTATTGATTATTCAGGATCTGTATCGCTTCCTTTGTTCTGCAGGTTCAGGTGTACTTCATAACCACCGCCGGCATTGGTTAATTCTACATCAGCTACAAATCTTGCATATTGATCATCCATCGCTTCAAGGTGCAAAGAGCTAACCGCAAACTGTATATTATCTTTTGGTAATTCAAGATCACCTACAAATGATAAGTAGCTTTTATCGATCCATTTTACACTTGTTCTTTTCACCAATCTGAATAGGTTTTTGTATTCTTTTAACGCTTCATCATAATCATCTCCTTCATACATAATAGCCTGCCAGCTGGCGGTAGTGTCCACTCTTGAATTAAAACGGTATATAACACAATGCAAAGCGCCCGGCAAAGTAACCCTTGAAGCATATACCCTAAGGTCGGGTTGTGTTTGAGCAGGTAAAATAGGCCCCTCTATATGTTTATAGTCATATTTAAAATCCGTTACCGCTTTGGTTAAAGAATCGGCAAAAGGATTCGAAGGGAGGATCGTCTTATAAAATTGGGCCTTACAAAGGCTAAGACATAGCATGAATGTGATCGGTAGTAAAATTATCTTTTTCATATCGTTATTTGATTTGCAAAGTAGAACATTGACTAATATATTCATCTAACAAGTTTTCAACTTATTAACAATTTTTCGTCCTATAAATAAGAACTAAACATTTGAGTTGTAATTTTAGCCTTTGATAACAATTCATCATGGCACACTGGCTAATAAAATCAGAACCTTCTACCTATAGTTGGGATCAGTTTGTAAAAGACAAACAAACATTTTGGGATGGCGTACGCAATTATGCGGCCCGGAATAATTTGAAAGCGATGAAAAAAGGAGAAGAAGTATTATTCTATCACAGCAATGAAGGTGTGGAGATCGTAGGCATTGCAAAAGTGGCTAAAGAATTTTACCAGGATCCAACTACACAAGAAGAAGCCTGGGTAGCGGTAGATTTTAAACCATTTAAAAAGCTTAAAAATCCCGTTACCTTATTGCAGGTAAAAGCTGATAAACGCTTAGCAAATATGGATCTGGTACGCTTGGGTAGATTATCAGTGCAGTCGGTAACGGAAGAAGAATGGAACATTGTGATGGAACTGGCCGGCGAAAAATAAGCCGGAAAAATTCAAAATCAATAAATCAACATACCAAAAACAATTGAACTATTAGTTATTGTTTTTGGTATGTTGTTATTGGAGATTTATTAGATTACTGATTTGGATATTTTTCTTTTGGTTTGCTGATATTGAAATTTCTGGAAATGTTGAATCCGAAATAAATATTACCTGCTCCCCAGTCATTGGTGCTTTGTTCAACCCCATGTATTGATTGAGCAACATATTGAGTTTGATTCATGCTTTGTGAATTGCTGAATACTAACTGAAAAACATGCCCACCCGTTTCAATGCCCCAACCAAACGAAAATGAATTATGTGTTTTTTGAGAAACAATTTGTCCGTCAGGTAAATAATTGTATTCAGCCTCGATGCTCATTCGTTTTGTGAATTTGACCCTCGCACCAGCGCCGATAGCAAATATGTCGTTTTTATCCTGCGGAGTTGCCACCAGGTTATAATGTATATAAGTAGGAGCTAACTGTACAGATATATTTCTGTTGAATTTTCTTGCGATCAATAACTGTGCAGCATATGCTGTTCTGTTTCCAATATTTAAAAATGAATCATCAGGATTTTTTTGTGTGTAGATCGATGCAAATCCAACAGCACTAATTGTCACAGGCATGTTATTGTTGCCATCCGTCTGTCTTAAGATTTTATACTTTAAATAACCATCAAATGTTTTTAGGTAAGAGCTTCTTCCAATACCAACTGTTAAACGATTGGTGATACCATAGTCAAAACCTAAACGCAGTGTTGCATTATCTAATCCATATAGATTATACGAGCCGCCTGTCGGACCATTAATTTCTCCAAACCTATGTTGTATCTCAAAGTTCAGCATTCCTTTTCCTTCGCCTTCCACCGTTTGCATATTTACAATGTAGATAGCTTTAAAAGTACCTGTAACATAAGAAGGCTTTGTATCAATAGCCATTGAATCGTTCAACTTGCCCAGTAATGTGGTATCCTGTGCATATAAATGTTGCAAGCTTATTGATAAAACAATAAGGCAAATAATCTTTTTGATTGGCATATAGTTAGTTTATTTAATGGGGTTATATTCTGCTTTTATGGTAATGGTTAATTCTTTGGCAATATTATCTCTCACTACAGACGGTATGGAAATATTATAATCTTCGGGTTTTATTTTAAATTCGGCAGTGCCGATCAGCTTGCCATTCTTAACTTCCAACGTTGCAGGTAATTCAATTGTTCTGGTAACATTATGAAGCGTAAGTGTTCCCTTAACCATTATATTGTAAACACCATCTTTGGTCAGGATAACATCTCCTGTATAAGAACCATTAAAAACTGCCTTCGGGTATTTATCACTTTCAACATAATTTTCGTTGAAATGTTCCTGCATTAATGCTTTTTCAAAAATGAATCCTTTCAGTAGAGCACTGAAGGCAATATTTTTTTTGCCGGCATCAATGATAGAATAGGTCTGGTTGTTTTCTGCTGTAATGTCTTCCACTACTGCTTTAGAATAGAATCGTATAAATCCTGTCCTTGTTATATATAATTGAGAATAACCGGTAGCGCTAATGCTGATAACGAGTATAAAAAATGCGATAATCTTTTTCATATTGTCTGCTTTAATTTTTAAGATTAATTGTCTTGAGCTCCTCTATTTACCCAGTCAATAAATTTATTGATCTCACAAGGAGATAATATAGGCATACCATAAGGCATTGGCACATAACCGGGAAAATGTACAAGGTCACCTATTAACATATTATTGGCTGCATATTTTTGCAGCTGAGCAGCTGTAGCTAAACTGATGCCTCCGCTGCCTGCAGTATTTGCATCTCCATGGCAGTAGTAACAATGTAGTTTCATGAGCGGCACAATGTCCTCATTGTATTTTGTGTTAGCCGTATCATCACAAAAAGTGCTGGGCTCACCGGTCAGGCTCTCCACATTATTTTTTGAACAGCCTGTTGAAAACACAATTACAGTGGCAACCATCATTCCTGTAATTAAAATAATTTTTTTCATCGTAGTTATTTTATTGCTATTCTTTATTCTACGCCGCAATCAACCAAACTCACGTCCATCAAAAATCCTGTGCATTTTCCTTTAATTGTGATATTGCTGCCTATTGCCGGGTAAGAGATCGTGGTTCCTTTATCGTGCGAAAACATCTGGCAGCTAATACCTCCACCTGTTTTTTGCGGAGAAAGTAATAGAATATCTGTTGCTCCATTGTGGTCAATCTCTGCAAGTACACCTTTTACCTCGATGATCTTTCCAATATACATAGAATCTGCAGCATGTTCGTTTTGCTGATATTGCTGATACAATGAATCTGCTATAATTGAGTTGGAAGCATTTTGTGACAAGGCGCTTTCACGGGGTTTATTGTATAAGTAAAAGCCAAACCTGGCTGCTACACATGCTACAACAATGGCCACTATAAAAAATATTGCTTTCTTGCTCATGTTTGATTGGTAGATTTATAAATAGTATACGCATGTTCGGTTGCCTTGGTTGCCACAGGTGAATAATAATCTTCATTTCAAAATGAACAGTATATGTAACAATGGATTTCGGATAATTTTTTTAGCCAGATTTTTATATATTGGGTCATTAGTATAGTGTTGCCGGCAAGTGATCGGGTTAAGAAAATGAAAAAATAATTTTATGAAAAAACACATTGTAGTACTAACGGGTGCCGGAATTAGCGCTGAAAGTGGGTTACAGACCTTTCGTGATAGTGATGGCTTGTGGATGGGATACGATGTATATGAAGTGGCATCGCCAAGAGGCTGGAACAAGAATCCAGGACTGGTACTGGATTTTTACAATATGCGTCGTAAAGATGTAGCTTCAGTAGTACCTAATAAGGCGCACATTGGTTTGGCCGGATTAGAAAAAGATTTTGATGTAACGGTCATAACGCAAAATATAGATGACCTGCACGAAAGGGCAGGTTCAACAAATGTGCTGCATTTACATGGGGAAATATTTAAGATGCGTAGCATTAACGATGAAAATAGAATTTATGAAATAAGGGGCGATATCAATTTAGGTGATAAAGCTGCCGATGGGGCGCAGCTACGTCCGCATATTGTTTGGTTTGAAGAAGAAGTCCCGCTAATAGGAGAAGCTGCTAAAATTGTAGCAACAGCAGACATCTTTATTGTAGTGGGAACGTCCTTACAAGTGTATCCCGCAGCCGGTTTAATGGGCTATGTGCGATCGTATATCCCAAAATATATTATTGATAAAAAGATCCCGCTTATCAATACAAGGCCCAACTTATTCTTTATTGAAAAGCCGGCAACAGAAGGAGTGGAAGCCGTTATAAAATTGCTGATATAGAATAAACCACTGAGACACTAAGAGCAATGAGTTTCACTGAGTGCCGTTTTCTAATTCGCCCCTCAGTATCTCTTTGTGTCCCCAGTGTCTCAGTGGTTCAAAAGCCAAAGCATGGTTCAAAAATCTTCTCCACAACCCTCAATAAAATGTGTAAAAGTAACCCCCTAAAAGCACCATTTTAACAAGGAAAAACAGCAGTAATTCGTTATTTTCGCTACCTATAAAATTATATGGAAAACAACGTAGCTAATGAAGGCGGAAACGCCAATAACAGGGGTAGGATTATCACTGTAAATATTGAAGAACAAATGAAGACCTCTTACATCGATTACTCCATGAGTGTGATCGTTGGGCGTGCGCTTCCTGATGTTAGAGATGGTTTAAAGCCTGTTCATCGCCGTGTGTTATACGGTATGACCGAATTAGCCAACTATAGCAACAGGCCCTATAAAAAATCTGCCCGTATTGTCGGAGAAGTAATGGGTAAATATCATCCCCATGGAGATGCCTCTATTTACGATACCATGGTTCGTATGGCGCAGGATTGGGCGATGCGTTATAAAATGGTAGACGGGCAAGGTAACTTTGGTAGCCAGGATGGTGATCCACCTGCAGCCATGCGTTATACAGAGGTACGTTTGGAAAAATTCGCAGAAGCGATGATGGATGATATCGAAAAAGAGACCGTAGATTTCCAATTGAACTTTGATGATTCTTTAAAAGAACCAACCGTACTTCCTACAAGGATCCCCCAATTATTATTGAACGGCGCCAGCGGTATTGCTGTAGGTATGGCAACGAATATGATGCCGCATAACCTCAATGAAGTTGTTGACGGTTGTATTGCGTATATCGATAACCGTGATATCACTATTGATGAATTGATTGGTTATGTAAAAGCTCCCGATTTTCCTACCGGTGGTGTTATATATGGTTTTGAAGGGATTAAAGCAGGCTTCTATACAGGCCGGGGAAGAGTGGTATTGCGTGGTAAAGCAAATGTTGAAACGGATAGCAAAGGAAGGGAAAAGATCATTATTACCGAGATACCGTATCAGGTAAACAGGGATATGTTGACACAAAAGATCGGCGATCTGATCAATGATAAAGTGATCGAAGGTATCAGTGATGTAAATAATGAAAGTAATAATAAAGAAGGCACAAGAATAGTTGTTGAGCTGAAAAAAGATGTGGTGGCGCAAGTCATCATCAACCAATTATTCAAGTTCACGGAATTACAGACTTCTTACGGCATCAATAACGTGGCGCTGGTTAATGGCAGACCTAAGATCCTGAACCTAAAAGATCTTATCAGTGAATTCGTTGCATTCAGGCATGAAGTGGTTGTCCGCAGAACACAATTTGAATTACGTAAAGCCCAGGAAAGGGCACATATTTTAGAAGGCTATATCATTGCCCTGGACAATTTAGATGCTGTGATCGCTTTGATCCGTAATTCATCTACGCCAAACTTAGCCCAGGAAGGTTTGATGAGCAATTTTGGTATGTCTGAAATTCAATCGAAAGCTGTTTTGGAAATGCGTTTACAACGTTTGACCGGAATGGAGATCGATAAGATCCGTGAAGAACATGCTGAGATCATGAAATTGATCGAACACTTAAAAGAAATATTAGCCAACGAACCTTTACGTTACCAGATCATCAAAGATGAATTGGCAGAAGTCAAAGCAAAATTTGGTGATGAACGTAAGACAGAAATAACCTATATGGATGATGAGATCAATATGCTTGATCTTATTGAAGAGGAAGATGTAGTCGTAACCATTTCTCATTTAGGTTATATCAAACGTACATCTGCAGATGAATATCGTTCTCAGCGCAGGGGTGGCCGCGGTGCAAAAGGCAGCAGTACTAGGCAAGAAGATTATATCGAACATTTGTTCGTCGCATCTACGCACCATACCTTATTATTCTTTACAGAAAAGGGCAGGTGCTTCTGGTTAAAAGTATATACCATTCCAGAAGGAGATAAAACCAGTAAGGGGCGTGCATTACAGAACATGATACAAATTCCTGCAGATGATAAAGTAAGGGCGATCATTGATGTCAAGAATTTTGAGGATGAAGTGTATGTGAAGGGGCATTATATCGTTCTATGTACCAAACAGGGGATCATTAAAAAAACAGACCTGGAAGATTTTAGCAGGCCAAGACAAAATGGTATCAATGCGATCAATATCCAGGATGGCGATCAGTTATTGGAAGCAAAGCTTACAGATGGTAATTGTGAGATCATGCTGGCAGTGAAAAGTGGCAGGGCTATTCGTTTCCCGGAAGAAAAGGTACGTTCTACAGGTCGTGGCGGTATTGGTGTATATGGTATTGAAGTCGATGATGCCAATGACGAAGTAGTAGGTATGGTTTGTGTGAACAGAGAAGATAAAACACGTACCATATTGGTGGTAAGTGAAAAAGGATATGGTAAACGTACATTCATGGATGATCCTGAAACGGGTGAAGCAAATTATCGCATAACCAATCGTGGCGGTAAGGGTGTTAAGACGATCAGCGTGACTGAAAAGACCGGTTCATTAGTTGGCTTATTGGATGTTACGGAAAAAGAAGATCTAATGATCAGTTGCGTAAGTGGGGTTACCATACGCATGAGCGTTGCAAGTGTTAGTGAACAGGGTAGAGCAACACAGGGCGTTAAATTAATTAAAGTGGATGATGGCGATGAAATTGCTGCGATCACTAAGTTAGATGAAAAGGAAGAAGAGATCGAAGCCGTGGTAGAAACACACGCTCACGCTACTGACCCTATAATTGATTCAACAGAGACCGAAGCTGACTCAGATGCTACTGAAGATACTCCTGAACAGGAATAAATTAAAAATAGTAATAAACCTAAAAGGCTTCCTGCAATGGAAGCCTTTTTATTTTAAGTTGCTTATTCCCGTTGATCTTGTTAAATAAGGAAAGGGCTGTAAACACAGCCCTCGTCTCTAACTTTATTTACCCGAACTAACAGAGTAATTTACCGACACAAGATGAGTACTAATTAAAGTCTTTAAAGAAGAAAACAAACAGAATATTTGGTTGTTTTTCTTCTTCTTTATATTACTCGCTTAGGCAGCTTTATTGATAATACATGTATCTATTCATAAGTTGAGAGTAAAAATTTTTGTTTAAAAATTTACGAGCTGTAGTTTCCACTACGGCTCCTTTATTAATATTAAATAAAATAATTATAAATAATAAAGTCACTATCTTTTTGGTTATTAACTATCTTTCTTGTATATTAGAGTTATAATGATCCCAAACACTATGAAAATGTGACCAAAGAACTCATTTATTATCAAAAGGACCGTGGCTATAAACTATGGTCCTTTTGCATTTTATTAAAAATTGATTCCCTGGATGTATAAATAGATCAGTAGTAAATAAAAAAAAGGACTGTAGAAACAGCCCTCGAGATTGTTATAGAGATTGGTAATACAATATAATCAATTTATATAAAAAATCACTTTATTTAAAAGCAGCATTAATTCTACTAATTGGGTCTATAAGGCAGTTAACGTTTATAGATTTTTAAAATAAAAGTAACCGAGCCGTAGTTTCCACTATGGCTCTTTTTGTATCTGGAATGTCCATTTTACATATCAGGATATATATAAATGGCCTGAAAAGCATATTTACACCGTTCTTCTAGTACTTAAGAGTAGCATATGACATTTCAAAATCAACTTGTAGGTTAGGGTTAAACGAATTCGACAATGTTTGAATTAATTGATTATTTGCAATCCTATAAATAGACTCTGGTAAATAACTACAACCGCAACTCACTAAACGGGTATATAATGTATCGCTAGAAACATAATAATCTTCTATAATTGTATCTGCTGGATAATATACGCTAGCATAGGTATATGCAGGATCAATACTTGTTGCAATCCCGTTACTTGAGAATGTGATAGTAGGTGCCGTTGATGGAACTTCTATCGAATCAACATAATTAGGCACCCCAGCTATAGTATCTCTAACATAAGATGAATCTAACACCCAGGTACCCACAAGCGGGATCGTGTAAGCTGACGGTTTCTTACTACCAGGGTCGCAAGATGATAAAATACTTACTATAGTAAAAGCAAACAATAATTTTTTCATTGACTTATTTTAGTATTTATATATACAGGTAAAATACAAAAAAGGTTGGGTAATGATACTTGAATTTATAGAATGCAGTTGATCTTACAATGGAAGCAAAAGGGTTTTCACGCCAGCGTACTTCTTCCATTTGTTGAAGGAGTAACTTTCTCCTGTGAAAGTTGAACCCTTATTCTTTTGAACTATTGAACTGTATCATATCGCGCTCTATTTTAGAGATGGGAGTGTTAATATCAATTATCTCAAAAAGGTAACCCTACAAATTTTAGCAAGTCATCCTGTCATGCTGTCCTAAGTGGGGAGTTTGTGAATTTCTCTGATCGGAGTAAGGCTTAAATTTGCCAAAGTTTTTAGAATCAGATTGTGGTAAGATCTATATAGTTGCCCCTATAACTCTCTTTTTTTGTACTAAATCCCTTAGCTTATAAAGGAATTAGGTATCAAACATTAGTTATTACCATCACTATTATTTTTGACATACCATATTTTATATAAAATGTTAATAAACAATAATTTATGTATATTATATTCAATAAAAATATAGAATAAATTAAGCAGTTGTAAGCATATTTTAACCGCAAAACTAAAAGCTGTATTATTCTTATTATACAAATAAAATAATGATTAATTTAATTGATAATCAATACTTAGGAAGTATTATCTACTATAAAATTTTATTTAAAAGTAAATATGTGGAATTAGAGAAATATGATCGGCATCAAAAATCAGGATTTAGCAACCGTTGTTATATTGCCGGAGCCAATGGTCTAATAACGCTATCCATTCCTTTAGTAAAAGGTAGAAATCAAAAAACGCCAGTCAATCAAGTCGAGATTGATAACCAGCAAAAATGGCAGATAAAACACTGGCGGGCCATTGAATCGAGTTATATGAGGTCACCCTGGTTTGAATACTATAAAGATGACCTGAAGCGATTATATCAAACAGAGTACGCCTCATTATTTGAATGGAACAAAGACCTGATGATATATATATTGGAAAAGATCAATTGGAATGGGGGGCTGTCGTTTACGATATCTTATCAGGATAGTTATTTGAATAAAACGGATAATAGAAATACAATCACCACTAAGAATTATATCGAATTTCCCGTACCAAAATATGCCCAGGTCTTTGAAGAAAAACTAGGTTTTTTACCCAACCTAAGTATTATTGACCTGCTTTTTTGCTGTGGAAAAACCGCTAATACTTATTTGATCTAAAACATCGATGATAATTTAATATGTATTTAGATACTATTTTTTGATATTTTAACGTTTAGACAATTACATTTGCACAAATACCTTACTAATCTTATGCGGAGAACAATTATTGCTTTATTATTATGTCTGTCTGTAATCTCTTTAAAAGCCCAAAAATTTAGTGTTGCTTATTTTGCCGGAGTTGCCAATTATGCAGGTGATCTACAGTCCAAAGCATACACTTTTGACCAGGCACAATTAGCAGGAGGCATTGGGCTTGAATATGAAATATCCGAACATTTTTTAGGAAGAGCTGATCTTTCTGTTGGTAAAGTAAGCGGTGCTGACCGTAAATCTGACAATCCCGTTCAGCGTGCACGTAATTTGGAATTTACTTCTAATATCGAAGAATTTGCCCTGAATTTAGAATATGACCTTTTCAGTTTGAAAAGATATAAAGTAACTCCTTATGTATTTGCAGGCGTTGGTGTTTTCCATTTTAATCCCTATACATCTGATGCGTTAGGAGACAAAGTATACTTACAACCATTAGGTACTGAAGGAGAAGGCATAATCAAATACAACCTGACACAAATCAATATTCCTTATGGCGGAGGTTTAAAATTTGCTATTACTGATAATATTCGCTTAGGTATTGAAATAGGTTACCGTAAATTATTTACCGATTACCTGGATGATGTAAGCGGCGATTACGCAAATCCGGCAACATTACCGGCAGGTACTCTTCCTTATGCTTACAGAGGGGCAGGACCGTATCCGGCCACAGGAAGCAAAAGAGGTAATTCAGGTGCAGACGACTCATACTATTTTACACTGCTAACGCTTAGCTTCAGACTTGTTCCTGTTAGAGAAAGCGATTTCACTAAAATGCAATTGCAGGAAATCCAGTGTCCGGCCAACGTAATTCTGTATTAATTCCTATGCAGTAAGTTTATTTATGTTTGTATGAAATAGAAAATAGATGGCCTACAAATCATTGGAAGAGTGTTTACTTGATCTGGAAAATACAGGCCAATTAATACGCATAAAAGAAGAAGTAGATCCATATCTCGAACTAGCAGCCATTCATTTAAAGGTACATGAAGCCCAAGGCCCCGCTTTATTATTTGAAAATGTGAAGGGTAGTAAATTCCGGGCAGCCTCCAACATTTTCGGCACATTAGACCGTAGCAAATTCATTTTTCGCGATACGCTTTCATTGGTTCATCAATTGATAGAATTACGAATTGACCCGATAAAGGCGCTTAAAAATCCTATTACCAATTTTTCAACGGGATTAGCAGCATTAAAGGCATTTCCATTAAAAAATCCCAGTTCAAAGCCTGTTTTGGCTCAACAAATTCAGATATCCGATATTCCTCAAATTCAACATTGGCCAAAAGATGGAGGAGCATTTGTAACCTTACCACAGGTATATACAGAAGATATTGACCAGCCTGGTATCATGCATGCCAATCTTGGTATGTACCGTATTCAATTATCCGGCAATGATTATCAGCCGAATAAGGAAGTAGGTGTGCATTATCAATTGCATCGTGGAATTGGTGTTCATCAATCTAAAGCAAATAAAAAAGGACAACCATTAAAGGTTAGCATATTTGTAGGAGGGCCTCCATCTCATTCCGTGGCTGCAGTAATGCCTTTACCCGAAGGCATTAGCGAAATGACTTTTGCGGGCGTATTGGGCGCAAGGCGGTTTAGATACATTTACCAGGATGGCTATTGTATTAGTACTGATGCAGATTTTGTTATTACAGGAGAAATATATCCGAACGACAATAAACAGGAAGGCCCTTTCGGGGATCATTTGGGATATTATAGTTTAACACATCCTTTTCCCGTAATGAAGGTCCATAAAGTGTTTGCTAAAAAGAATGCTATCTGGCCGTTTACAGTCGTGGGCCGTCCTCCGCAGGAAGATACCAGCTTTGGCCAGTTGATCCATGAAATTGCCGGAACCGCTTTACAACAAGAGATACCCGGCCTGAAAGAAGTGAATGCAGTAGATGCTGCAGGCGTGCATCCATTATTATTAGCCATTGGCAGTGAGCGATATACTCCTTATTCACCAACCAGGCAACCTGCAGAAATTCTTACGATCGCCAATCATATTTTAGGAACTGGGCAGTTAAGCCTGGCTAAATTTCTTTTTATTACTGCTGATGACGAGAATAAACTGAGCACCAATAATATTGAAGTTTACCTGATATATCTATTACAACGGATCAACCTGGCCCGGGATGTGCATTTTTATACAAATACGACCATTGATACGTTAGATTATTCAGGGACTGGCTTAAACAGCGGAAGCAAGGTAGTGTTTGCGGCATATGGCCCGGTTATCAGGGAACTTTCAATAGAGGTTCCAGACTGCCTGAAGGACCTGCAACATTTTGAGAACCCTCAGTTGGTATTGCCCGGCATAATTATTTTGCAAACAACAAGATTTACAACTTATTTGCAGGCAAAGACAGAGTTTGGCACATTAAATGCCCAATTGGAAGGGAAGGTAGAGCAATTAAAAAATCTGCCGTTTATAATATTGGTAGATGATGCGAATTTTACAACAGGCGGCCTGAATAATTTTTTATGGGTAACTTTCACAAGATGTAACCCGTCTCATGATATTTATGGTATCGATAGTTTCACGGAATATAAGCATTGGGGATGCAACGGGCCGGTTGTTATTGATGCCAGAATCAAACCGCACCATGCACCACCGCTGGAAATTGATAGTTCTACAGAAAAAAGCATTGAAAAGGTGTTTAACAAAGGGGGAAGTTTATACAATGTGCTTAAATAATGGTTAAATCCATTGTAAAGAGTAAAATAAGCGTGTATTATTGTCCTTTTTAAAATTTACTCTATGGAAATGCAAAATTCAAATCGTACCTTTGCACACTATTTTAGGGAATTTAGCTTTATTAACAAAACTTTTGGCAACGTTTTCCATACTAAGAATGTCTTACTAACGTTAGACATCTGGAAATTAATATAAACAAATGAGGCAATTAAAGATCGCAACGCAGATTACCAACCGTGACTCACAAGCGGTTGAAAAGTACCTGCAGGAAATTTCAAAAATATCAATGATCACTCCTGAAGAGGAAACCATTTTGGCCCAAAAGATCAAAATGGGAGATCAGAGAGCGCTAGATAAATTAGTGCAGGCAAACTTACGTTTCGTAGTGTCTGTAGCTAAGCAATACCAACACCAGGGACTTTCTTTAAGTGATTTAATAAATGAGGGTAACCTGGGTTTGATTAAAGCGGCACAACGTTTTGATGAAACCAAAGGGTTCAAATTCATTTCTTACGCAGTTTGGTGGATCCGCCAATCAATTTTACAGGCGTTGGCAGAGCAGGGTAGGTTAGTGCGTTTACCACAAAATAAGATCGGTACTTACAATAAGGCGAATAAAGCTTACATGGCTTTTGAACAGGAACATGAAAGGGAGCCGAGTACAGAAGAGTTAGCAGAGTTATTGGAAATGAGCGAAACGGAGATCAATAATATCTTCCAAAGCAATACACGTCATACTTCATTGGATGCGCCGGTTCACGAAGCAGAAGATGTGGCAATGGGTGATTTATTGCAAGGTGGCGATGATACGGATGAAGATGTAATGCATGATTCATTAAAAAATGAAATTCGCCGTGTATTGAAATCATTAAGTCCGAGAGAAGCAGAGATCGTAAATGCTTATTTTGGTTTAGATGGAGAAAACGGTGTTACCATTGAACAGATCGGCCAAAAATATGATCTTACTAAAGAACGTATCCGCCAGATCAAAGAAAGAGCGATAAAACGTTTACAGAAAGCACGCTACAGCGGTGCATTGAAAGCATATTTAGGATAAGATGATGGGTTAATAAGATGGGTTAATAAGTTACTTCCCCGATGAGAGATCATTGGGGATTTTTTTTGCTATTTATTAATTAAAACCGGATAAAAAATTTTCTCATATACCGTTTTACAAAAGCCATTATAATCACAAAGCAATCTTGGCCCGTATGTAAATTGCTGTCTATTGCTTTTAAACTGAAGCACTATGTCATTTGATTTTTCAAATTGATCTTGTAAAATCACTGAACATGATCCAATTTTATTAATAAAAATGAATGTGCCTTTATATAAAACTTTATGATAGTTAATATCACAACGAACTGTATCAGCTCCGGGAGCAAAATGAAATGATATCAGGGTATCAAAAATATTAAAATGTATATGGCTTAAACCTGAATGAGATCGGCCAATATATTTTTTCGGAGCTGAATATCCCGGATAATCGGCCAAACCGCTGCCGTTATCAGACTGACATTGGCAGGGGCTAAAATAAAGAGCGGCAAATAGAAATAGGATAAGCAGTTTATATGTCATGGTATTTAATTCGCAATAACCTCAATAGTAGCGCCAATGCCTCTGTCTGTAATAGCATCACATAAAGGTTTCAGCGCTTCATAACTACCTTCTTTTACTGCGTATTTTCCTTTGGAATGAATGATCATGGCACATTGCTCTGCCTGTTCAGCAGTATGGCCGCAGATCTCCATTAAAGTTTCTATCACCCATTCAAAAGTATTGACCTCATCATTCCAGACAATGAGACTACAGGTCTCCTCAGTTGCAGTTACTACATCTGTTTCTTCGCGGTATTTCGTTGATGTATCAGCGTTATTCATCACTACTACACAAAAGTAAGACGATTTTGTGAATTAAATAATGGCGGAATTTTTTACTGTGCAACAGTCTCGGGGGAAAATCCCGTAATAAATGGTGTTTTTCTTCTTTATAGTCAAAAACAATAATTGATATTTACCGTATCCTAAACACCGAGAACAAATTAAAACCAATTTAATCCGTACCCTCAAAACTACAATTGAAAATAAATTCTCTTTTGTTTTTAAATAACAGCTTCTGGTTTGGTTGTTTAAAAAACAAATAAACTGCTAAGAATGATCATGTTATAAGTAAATTAAAACCTATGATAAAGGGGGTTTAGTTTATCCACATAAAATATGTAGTTATTATCATATCTCTTTTTTTCTGCCTCCGCTACCGCAATAGTTACTAAAAGGGTTAACTTGCTACCTAATAAATCCAATTCAATATAATTAAAGTCTTACAAAAATGTCCTTAAAACTAACCCGTCCTATTGCATTTATTGATCTGGAAACAACCGGAATTAATCTTTCTACAGACAGGATAGTGGAGATCGCCATTATTAAGATACTAACGGATGGCACAAGGCAGGTAAAGCGAAAATTGATCAATCCTGAAATGCCGATACCGGCAAATATTGTTGAGATCCATGGCATTACAAATGAAATGGTAAAAGATGCGCCCACCTTTAAACAGGCAGGCAATGAATTAAAGCAGTTTATTGAAAATTGCGACCTGGGCGGATACAATAGTAATCGTTTTGATATTCCCATGTTGATGGAAGAATTTTTAAGGGCCGGTATGGATGTTGACCTGAGTATGCGAAAAATGGTAGACGTACAGCATATTTTTTATACAAAAGAACCTCGTACACTTACCGCTGCTTATAAGTTTTATTGTGAAAAAGAACTGGTACAGGCGCACAGCGCGGAAGCCGATGTAAATGCCACCATTGATGTTTTATTATCACAGATAAAAAAATACCCAGACCTAGGCAATTCTGTTGAAACCATTTTGGCAAAAATAGGTGAGGAGAAGGTAGTTGATTACGCACGCAGATTTGCGTATGATACGAAAGGAATTGAAATATTCAATTTTGGTAAACACAAGGGAAGGCCAGTGTTGGATGTATTAAAAGCTGAGCCTCAATATTATGATTGGATGATGAAGGGAGATTTTCCATTGCATACCAAACAAAAATTAACGGAAATATTAAATAAATCATTGATAAAGAATGCATAGTCACTACTGATATTAACATTAAGTTACAGCAGGCTTTATTTTAATTATTGTAAATTCGTATCTACAAAATTTAACAGCGGATTGGAAAAACTTGTCATCATACCAACATACAACGAAAAGGAAAATATCGAAAGTATTATCGGTGCAGTAATGGGTCTGCAACAAAATTTTCATGTTCTTATTATCGATGATGGCTCTCCGGATGGAACTGCTTCAATTGTAAAATCATTATTCAGTAAATATCCCGGCCAATTGTTTATCGAAGAACGCAGCGGAAAACAAGGATTAGGTACGGCATATATTCACGGCTTTCGTTGGGCCCTGAAAAAAGGATATCAATTCATTTTTGAGATGGATGCAGATTTTTCTCATAATCCTAATGACCTCGATAAGTTATATCAATCCTGTAAAAAAGGAGCGGGTGTTACCGTAGGATCAAGATATGTAAAGGGTGGGGCAGTTGCTAACTGGCCGATAGATCGTATCGCTTTATCAGTAGGAGCATCGATCTACACCCGTCTTATTACCTGGATGCCGGTTAAGGATCCAACTGCAGGTTTTGTTTGTTATAGAAGAGAAGTATTGGAAGCGATCAATTTAGATAACATCACTTTTATAGGTTACGCATTTCAGATAGAAATGAAATTTGCTGCATGGAAACTAGGCTTTACAATAGCTGAAGCGCCCATCACTTTTGTTGATCGTAAATTGGGCGATAGCAAAATGAATAAGGGAATTATAAAAGAAGGGGTATTAGGCGTATTGGAACTACGTTGGTTGAGCCTCTTTAAAAATTACCGTAATAAACTTAAAAATACTTATCTGGAAGATGATGATACTCAATCTACCTTTCAGCATAAAAAGATCATTCTGGAAAGCGAAAGAGAACGATAAGAACAAAATGGATCTTTATCTGGTTATTTTATCCAGTTGAATTTATAATCTAACGGCGCTTTTATACCTGTTCTTTCTGCAACGCGCCTGAACCTTGGTGGTAAGGTCATTATATAATCCCTTGCTTTTTCACCTTCTGGATTTAGTCCGCAGATATTCGCAATGTTCCATTCATCGATCAATGATTCTAAAATAGCCGTATAATCTAAACTGGTATAAACGCCTAATCGTTGTGCTACATCGCTAAAATGCGTATAGGCGCCGCCGATAGCTTCACCGGATTGACGCAGGAAGTGCGCCGGCATCACAATTTTTTTACGCATCATATCTTCAAAGGCGATCATCATTTCGCTAGCATCAATTTCAAATATCTTGCTTACAAAACTTTTGTATGCTTTTGCATGCCTTGCTTCATCAGAAGCAATTACGCCACACATTTTTGATAATTGATTATTGCCATATTGTTTGGCCATCGTTGCGGTACGGCGATGAGATATATTAGTAGCTAATTCCTGAAAAGAAGTGTACACAAAATTTTTGTAAGGATCGTGCGCTGTTCCGATATCAAATCCATCAGCAATAAGATGCTGCGTGCTTATCTCCATTTGCTTCATATTGATCCTGCCGGATAAATAGAGATATTTATTTAACAGGTCACCATGGCGATTTTCTTCGGCGGTCCACATTCTTACCCATTTGCTCCAACCCTGAGGTTCCATGCCCGTAATACCATCTACTTCCATCAACCAGCTTTCATAAGTAGGTAGGGCCTCTTCCGTAATAACATCACCTACTAAAACAGTTAAATATTCGTAAGGTAATTCTTTGCATTGCTCCTGTAATAACTTAACATTAGCACCAAAGTCTTCCTGAGAGCTATCGGGTAAAAAATCGGAGGGTTGCCAGTTCGTATCAATTTCTTTTAGGAATTCCTTAATTATATCTTCAATTTTCTGTGCTAGAAAATGCATCACTTCAATTCTGGTATTCTTCAGCTTCATCGTTATCTTGATGTGTTTACTCGATAAGAGTGTTAGTTGTTCTTTATCGATTACAGTACAAAGTTAATATGTTTTATCGTATTTCAGACACTTATAGTAGGTAAGATAACATGACTTTCATCAGGATAAACGCTTAATGTTACAGCTAAAATTTATATCCCGTATTTTCTTTTAATATCCCTGTCTGTGTCCCGTTCTTTGATGGTTTCGCGTTTATCGTATATCTTTTTGCCTTTTCCAAGGCCTATCTCCATTTTAAAGAACCCTTTTTCTGTAAGAAATATTTTTAATGGAATAATTGAATAGCCTTTTTCTTTTGTTTTGGCTTCCAGCTTACGCAATTCGCGTTTATTGAGCAGCAGCTTGCGCTCCTGCATTGGTTCGTGGTTGTTATAAGTACCAAAGCTATACTCGGAAATATGCAGGCTTTTCACATATAATTCGCCCTTATCAAAATAACAGTAACTGTCGTTAAAGCTTGCTTTGCCTGCCCGAAGGCTTTTTATCTCAGTTCCGGCAAGCACGAGCCCGGCAATGTATTTTACCTCAAAAAAGTATTCATGATATGCTTTACGGTTACTGAGTTCCATACATTAATTTTTCTTTACCCATACATATTCGGCAAAACCGAGCAGGTCCCAAAAAACATTTCCCTGCAATTTTTTACCGCGGGCCCAGGTACTTATTATGCGAAAAGGTGTTGCCAGGATAAACCAGCCATTTCTTCTTGTACCACCTTTTATTATTGTACAATTATTATCAGTAAATAATTGAGATAGCTCTTTTACGGAATAGACCCGTACATGTGTTGGATCATCTTTAAAATTTAATGTGCCGTGCATGGAAGGGAGGCGCGTACTTTTTTCTCCCGGGTATTCTATGTATAAATAACCACCGCTTTTTAATTTAGGCAAAAGATTTTTTATCACCTCATCACCATTATACAGATGCTCTATAACATGTACCATCCAGATACCATCAAAATAATTATCAGGAATGGAAGAGAAGTTAAGTTTTGTGAGGTCCATTTCATAAAAGGCCTTCATTAGTTTAAAATCGGCCTGGTTATTATTGTAGTCTTTCTCCATGTCTACACCATGGTATTCGCATTTTGGAAAAACGTTGGTGATTTTGCTTGCCGAGTGGTTTCCGGCACCAATATCAAGCAGCCTGAATGGGTTATTACCAAAAGATCTTTTCAAAAAAATGCACTTGCTAATAAAGGAAGATGCAAAAGCTTTACTATTCATCCGTAAATATAAATTGAATGAGGATTTTTTCTGCTATTTAGCAATATCTATTTTAACTTTTTTATTTTTTATTTTTTCTTTTTGAATGAGCGGAAGCACCACATTTACTTTGGTTTTTCTAATGGCCACAAAAGAGAAAAAATCTTTTACTTCTACCAACCCGATATCATCTTTCTTTAAATTACCTTGTTTTGATAAGAAGCCTACCACATCAATTTTATTCACCTTATCTTTTTTGCCGGCTGCAATAAAAAGTGTTGTCCATTTTGGTTTATCCGGTAGCGTACTTGTTTCGGGCAATTGTATTTGTTCTGTTGCCGGATCAATATAATTAGGTAATTTTTCTTCTTCTGATAATATTAAAAAAGCTGTACCACGTGCATCCATACGCGCCGTACGGCCGTTGCGGTGAATAAATACTTCTTCAGTAGCAGGCAAGTGGTAATGAACAATGAATTTGATATCCGGAATATCCAATCCCCTTGAAGCCAGGTCTGTTGTTACCAGAACGTTTGCCGTACCATTTTTAAATTTACACAAAGCGCTGTCTCGTTCCTGTTGTTCCATTCCGCCATGATAAAATTCGTTGACGATGCCTTTTTCTTTTAAGATATTGCTGGTACGTTCAACAGACTCTCTATGATTACAAAATACGATGATCGATTTATTGCCCAAATAACAGATCAATCTAAACAGTGTATTTGATTTATCTTTTTCGTCTGATAAAACTGTTTTTACCGTAAGGTTATCCTTTCCATCATCTTCAGATAAAAAATTCAATTTGGTTGGCGAAGCGCCCATTCGTACAAAAGGTGGAATGTCTAATCCTACGGTCGCAGAGATCAGTATCCTTTTTTGGACTGATTTTAAAGAACCGATAATGAAAGACATTTCTTCTCTGAAGCCAAGCTCCAGCGATTTATCAAATTCATCTAATACAAGTGTGGTAATGTTATCCAGTTCAAAATTATTTCTGCGGATATGATCTGCAACGCGGCCCGCGGTACCTATAATAACAGCAGGGGGTTGAATGAGGTTATTTTCTTCTGTTTCTCTCAGATGCCCGCCGTAACAGAGGGTGACTTTAAACCCGGTGGCCATTTTTCTGAAAACATCACCAATTTGCATGGCCAGCTCGCGCGATGGAACCAATATAAGCGTTTGTACTTTAGTTATTGCGGGATCGAGCGCCTGTACAACAGGCAATAAAAAGGCGATTGTTTTACCTGAACCTGTTGAGGAAAGTAAAATAACGTCGTCGGTAATTTTGATGGCATCGGCTGCAGCTACCTGCATTTCGTTGAGTGCCTCAATTTCAAGATTTGAAAGGATCTTTTCTACGGAAAGTGTATTGTTTTGCATTTTGGCAAAAGTAGGCATTATTTGGCCCCTTAAAACCAATTACAGACAAAGCAGTTGTAATTAATACGTTAAATGAGTATAGAAGAAGTAAAATAACAACCAGAATAATACTGCAAATATGGTCATCAGGGTCATTCCCAAATAAAACCATTTATTTTCATCCTTTTTGTCAATTTCAGTTTTGTAGTTTATATCAGCCATATCAGAGGAATATTGAGTTAAATATTAGGCAAATATACTTAGGAAGGGTTAAAATAATAATTTGGCCGCAATTTATTTAGTAATAATTTTTCATCGTTGTGATCCGTTAAGGGGTTGATTGTATAGAATCGATTCCCTGGAGTATTGCGGTTGAATCAAAAGTTGATTGATTGGATTCAGGAATAGTAAATGAATGGTACTGGCTATCAGGCTGCGCTTCAATCGTATTAAAAGCATTTGGAAAAAAATAACGAACGCCATTTTTTAAATCATTAATGCTCGGATCAAATAGAATATCCAATAAAATAATAACAAATACGATCTGGCATATTTTTTTGAACATTAGCCGATTATTTTGATGTATAAAATTAAGCAGTTAGTCTGAAATAGCCATGGTATGGCTTATTGGCGCTTTAAGCAAATATATGGAATACTATTTAAAGTTCCTATAATTAATATTATGTTAAATTGGCGCACGTAGCAAAAGAGTTTGTTACGAATTGTTCCTTGTTTTTTTACCCATGCCACACTGGAGTATTAAATGCGAAGATTGTGTTTTGCTTTTTAATGATTACCCTACTTAGCTGTAATTCAAATAAGCATCCTGTAATGATTCTTACAGGCGCAACCAATCCAATTATTTATGGTAAACTTTCTGATTTAGAGAGAAATGATAGTTTAGTTAGTGTTGGGATATTACTTAGAATGAAGAAGTAGTTTATCAATTTTTTTCATAACCTCTGACGGTTTTACTATTACGGTCATATTCGTATTGCCAATATGAGTAGATATAACTCCTCCAAATACCAATGAGTCTTTATCATTTGTTTCATATTTAAAAAACACAGGAGATCCTGACATACCACCTATTGATTGATTCATTAAGCAATACGAATTAGTCATTTTTACTTGGTTGCCCGCAAAACCGTATTCAAATACCGATGTATCATATGGCATCCTAGAAAGTGAAAAATTAATCTTTGCTATCATTCCATCTCCCGATTGACCATATCCAATTGAAAATATATCTAAAGGCGGTGAAGCTTTGAATTTTGGGTCTATAAATTTATCAATTGAGTATACTGTAAATCCTGGCGGTAATTTACCAGTTACCTCATAAACATATATATCTGGCTGTTCATAAAAATAACAGGGTTTGCTTTCTTTTACTATCTTTCTGACATCAATATAATATTTTTCTATTGGCTCTTGCTGTCCTGTCATAATCTCTAATGAATCAAACTTTATATTTGTTATCTTTCCTTTTTCTGCTGTATTTTGACCCGTAAAAGCATGATAACTTCCTACTAAGAATATTCTATTGTTTTTTCTTAGAAAAAAACATGTCGCTTGCCCGCTATTGTTGTCAACATCCTTATTTATCATTAGCATTGGATAGCTATACTTAGTAGTACTATCCATAAATATTTGTATTTGTTTAGACGGGTATAATTCAGGATGGTCTTTATGAAATTGGGTCTCAACCTGTTCCGGAGTTTGTTCTTTGTCATTATTGCATCCTAATAAACAAATCAGAAATAACAAACAAATAGTGTTTTTCATAGTAGGAATAAATTTCCACTAAAGATAAGCGAATGGGAGGATTTTTTCAAAATCCAAAGATGGCTCCGCAGCTAAAAAAAACAAGGAACAATTCGTAACAAACTATCGCACTCCTACGCTAGGTCAGCCAGCAGCACGGGTGTAAAGTAAGCTACGCCAAATTTACTTTACACCCCTACCCACAGGCCAACCAAAATAACATAATACATGTTATACAAATTTTCAATTGCTTTATCTAGATGTTTTTTTTTCAAAAAACAAGGGGGCAGCCCTGATATGATTTTTTTGATAATTATATTGTACTTAACGCTTCGCTTTTAAGGTAATTATCAAAAAAATCATATCAGGGCTGCAAGGAAAATGAAAATTCATATAACTAACGTATTATGATAAATAGCCTCACAAGGCCAACATCTAATTTTCATTTATTTGTTTTAAAAACCCCTGCCACGAGCGAACGTATCGTCTGGTAGATCGGTATTATAGAATAAATGGAAGTTGAATTTTGTTATAGCAAAACGCTATGACATAAAAAAGACTACTTGGAATAAACGGCTGAGTCATAAGTTGAATCACGTCGGCTTACCGAAACTTTTACAACCCCGTTACAACGGGGGATTATGTGATTTGTGTCTAACTGTGTTGGCAATGATACTGCTTGCGATTGGGAATTTATATTTATTACTACTGGCGTTGTTTCGCTAGAACACGATTTAAATTGAAAGACCACTCCTGCAAAAGTTGAAATAGCTATTGCTATCGTTGCCCACTTCATCCATTTATTAGTGGTCATTTGAGAATGATATAGTCTTTTATCCCTCTTATCCTTCTTATATTTTTCTAAAAAATATTGCCCCGTATAAGCCTCAACACCTTTTGGTGTTATTTGACTATATATTATACCTGTTTTTGAATCAATTGAATTTTCGGTATATCCTGTTGTTTGGAAATATGCCAAATGCGTTTCAAAAACCTTTCGATCCATTTCTAAAGAGCAATTAGCAATAAGGTCATCAATACTTATTGGAGCAGCATTATAAATCGTTAATTGACGATTATCCTTTTTATACAAATCCAGCATTCTTGTGTAAATCTTAGTAAAGGATACCAAGATTTTATGGCGTTGTTTATCAGCGTTCATAGGGATTATAATTTTCGCTAAGATAATGAAATGAAATCTGTATTAACTTAGCTGAAAATATATTCTATGGCTACTGAGAATTTCTATGAAGGGTTAACAAAAGATTCATCTAACAGAGAAAGGCTTAATGCCTTTTTTAAGGCTCTTCAAAAATCATATTATCCTGTTTATGTAGATTGCCATTTATTAGGCATGACAAATTTTAATAATGAACAAGCAGCTTTCGAGGCTTCTTTAACGGAAACAGGTTTTGTAGAATTGGTTGACGAGAATCCTAATGAACAGAATAAGTTTAAATTAAAGCCTAAAGGGTTTGCTATGTTAGCGGAACATGGTTCATATCTTAACTATTTAGAGAGTAAAAAACCAAAGGTTCATAATCATTTCATTATTCAAATAGATGAAAATATGAAGAAGTCAATAGAAGCCGCAAAAATGCTCCGCAATTCATCAGAAAATAAAGAAATGATAAGTGAAGTAAGAAGAAGCGCAGAATTAACTTCTGATTTTCCAAAATTTCTTGCAAAAAAATCAGCGACTACAGTAAATCATATCACTAATAATCATTATGGCAATATAGTACAAGGAAATAGCAATACAGTTGCCGGTAGAGACATAAAAAATGAAGAGAGTCCAGAATCAAAAAAACTAGGGAAGAAAAATTATAGATTAGCGCTTATCATAGGGATAGTAACAATAATAGCAATGATTGCCATAGCCGTATATCAATCAAAGAACCACTAAAAAGTGTAGGTATTTCGCCTATCGGCAATAAGGCATCCCAGTTCTGTCTTGCTATCTCGCTCCGCTCAGTCAATAGCACGCGCCTGCGGCAGCAAGGAAGAAATTTTCTTTTGAATATATTAACGAAGATGTTTGGGAAGAACCGTTATGTATTTAAGGACAGTTTTTTCTATTTTTAAAATTGTAGTATCCTTATCTTCTTCTGATGCTAATACAGTTTCTTTAGCAAGATCATAAAATACGTTTTCTGGGATTACAAGAAATCTATTATTAATAAAACAAAAATACGATAAGCATAGGCATGCTAATCTTTTATTACCATTTGCCATTACATGGTTTCTTGCTAATAAATAGAAAAGCATTGAAGCTTTATGTATAAAGCCTTTATAAAACAATTTGCCTCCAAATCCAGTAAAAGGTGTTTGGAGGCAAGATTCTAATTCATGTTTTTTGGAATTGTGAAAAGACGGGATCGGCTCGGCTTTTTGAGCGTGTATTTCTTTTGCAATTTCTATTATCTGAAGATATTCGTCAACTGTAACAGGTCTAATCCTACTCATGACTTAGCTTAGTCATCATTTTATCGTATTGGGAATAGAATGACCTTACAAAAGTTGTTATCTTTTGATTCTTGTCTTCTCTCTTATCCTTTCTTTTAAAGGAATTACGAGATTTTTGTTTTTCTTGTATGGTATTCTTAACAGTCACTTATACAAAAGTTTGAGTGTGTGATTGAGTGTTTGACTTTTTGTTATAACGGGTGTTAGTACAATTGTAGCAACAAATGCTGCAACAAATGTACGACAATTTGTCTATACAAAAGTCATACTAGAGTACGTATTGGTATATAATACATACACAATAAATATGAAATTTTTATCGTAAATACTTAGTAATCATGTAATTGACTAATTTTTCAGTACTAAAAAATTATGGTTATTTTTTTTGAAATGATACGTATCCTAAAGGCAGTTCGGCTATCGCCTCTCCCCGATTTTTTCAAAATCGTAAAATATTTTTTATCTAAGCAAAGAGAGGATTTTTTCAAAATCCATGCTCCGCAGCTTTTTTTAAAACAAATAAACGAAAATCCGCACAATACCTACGCTTCCCCTGCGCAAGAGAGCCAACGCTTCGTAAGAAAAGTAAGGCTTCGCAAATTTACTTTTCTTACCCTTATCTTCTGCAAAGCTAAATATCATAATACCTGTTATATAAATTTTTGAATTTTCTTTTGTTATTGAATTTTTTCAAAATTCAAGGTGGTAGCCGATGTTGCGATTTTTTATGTGATAAATGCAGTTTATCGCTTCGCTTTTAAGGAATCACAGAAAAAATCGCAACATCGGCTACAAGGAATTCAAAAACACATATAAGAAAATTTTATGTTAAACTGCCCCGCATCCCTGTAGTTTGTACGAATTGTTCCTTGTTTTTTTACCCATGCCACACTCGAGTATTAAAAGCGAAGATTGAAGAAACTACTCCTTCATTTTCTTTATCAGATTTTATTGAATCAGAAAAAACTAGAAATGAAATAATGGATATTTTATTATTGAATTCTTTAAAACTTCCTTTTACTGAAAGAGTAAAATATGTTCAGGATAATTATCCTGAAAGTGAATCAAAAAAATAGCTTTCTCCCTTATAGGTTTATTTTGCTTTTATTTTTTACATATTAAGTACCTTGTTTACTTAATATTCCCTTATGCTATTTGGTGACATTTTACAAGAAAAAAGTAGTAAGCTATCCCCTGAATTTGATAAATTATTTAAGGATATTCTGACAAATCAAACACATGAAGGAGACCTTTTACTTACCCGTGTTAATGGGTTTTACTATCCGGAAATAGAAAAATGGACAAACATTAAAAATAAAAATCCGTATATGTTTGGCGTTGGCGAAGATGGGCATTCTGACCATACTCATTATAAATTCATAAATGATTATAGAACTAACTCCGTATCCAAATTGTCATATCCTGAATACTTGAAAACAATAGAATGGAATGAAACCAAAGAAAAGGAAATAGACGAAATTATTAGGCAGGAAGATTTGGTAGTACAATTACAAATGCTGATTTATCTTAAAATATGGGAAACAGATTTATTTATTAAAAGATTTTATCAATTCGCCTTATTGACAAATGGCAAGGATTATGATTGGCATTTTAAAATTGCAGAAAGCAATCGATCTAAAAATTGTACGGGCAAGCGTGATGAAATTATAAGATTACATATAAGGGATAAGTTGCAAACAAATTACCCTGCAATTTATGCAGCAATAAATAATGCTTTTAAAACACAAGCAAGAAACTCAATCGCTCATTCCCAATATTATACTGGAGGTAGGTATATTAATTTAACGAACTATATAGAAAACGATGAGCATTCTCAAATAAAGAATATAAAGTTTGATAATTGGATTGATATGTTTCACGATACAATGGTTATTTATAACGAAATGATTCTATTCAATTTAAAGATTGATGACTTTTATTCAAGAATAGCAGCATTCAAAGGAAACCCTTCTATTAGGGTTAATATGCTTCATCCTGCTAAAAAGACTATTTACCAACGATTAAAATACCGTGTCGAATTTAGCGACTGGATAGCAGACTGATATAGCTATTAGCCTTCGGCAGATAGGAATACCAGTTCAGTATTGCTACCTCGCTCCGCTCAAACAGGTAGCATCGCCTATCGGCAATATGGAACACCACAAATGGAATCCTTGCTAATGCCCAACAGCGGTTAAAAAATTTAAAAGTTTACAAGTTTAAAACTTTTTAACTAAATTGCTTGGTATAGGAATTTAAGATTATGGCTAAACTAGTAATGGAAGGGAAATTCCCTGCTCACGGCGTATCAGTTAAACTATCCTTATTCACTTTCATTGATAACAATGTTCATGTTGTCTATTCTCCTGCTTTAGATTTATATGGATATGGAAATGATGAGTATGAAGCGAAGGATAGTTTTGAAGTATCTCTAAGAGAGTATGTAAAATATACAAGCAATAAAAAGACAGTTGAACAAGACTTAAAAAAGTATGGCTGGAAGGTTGATAAACGCCATAAGACTTTAAGTAGTCCAGATTTGACAACTATGCTAGGAAATAATGAATCTTTTAGAGAAATGGTAGATACTAGAGCCTTTAAGAAATATGATCTAAATGTCGAAATCCCTGCTTTTGCATAATGAGTACAAGGAAATTATCCAATGTTTCTTTAGCTGATTACAGAATTTTTTTATCCAAAGCTGGCTGCAAGTATATTCGTACAAGTAGCGGTCACGAAATTTGGACAAAGAAAGAATTAACTAGACCTATTACTTTTCAAACTCACATAGACCCTATTCCTGAATTTATTATTCAGAATGCTTTAAGAGCATTAGGTATCACAAAAAAGCAATTTTGGGATATTTATGAAGCGAAGTGAGTTCGCCTATCGGCTCACAAAGAAGGCTCCGCAGCTATAAAAAAACAAGGAACAATTCGCACCAAGCCATCGCACTCCTACGCTAGGTCAGCCAGCAGCACGGGTGTAAAGTAAGCTAACGCAAATTTACTTTACACCCCTTCCCACAGGCAAACCAAAATAACATAATACATGTTATACAAATTTTCAATTGCTTTATCTAGATGTTTTTTTTCAAAAAACAAGGGGGCAGCCCTGATATGATTTTTTTGATAATTATATTGTACTTAACGCTTCGCTTTTAAGGTAATTATCAAAAAAATCATATCAGGGCTGCAAGGAAAATGAAAATTCATATAAGAAAATTTTATGATAAATAGCCTCACGGCTAACCTTTTCTTTTTTCTTTTTTGCTCTATAACATCCAACCTTTATCTTACTTTTGAAGTATATGTGAGTATGAATAAAGATAATTGATTATTTTACTACAACTAAAAACTAAAGCTTATGAAATATTTACCACTAACAATTGCTGTATTTATTAGTCTTGTTATGTTTTCATCTTGTGCAAAACCTACTAATACGGAAACCACTATATATGATACTGTCGTATTGCACGACACACCTTCTACTAATTCACCTTATTATATAAAAGCTACTATTAACGGTATTAATGTTACTTACAACGGATATACAGCAGCAGTAAATGTAAATGTAGGTGGCCTGGTTCTATACGGATATAATAATGATGCGATAAATACTACAGATGGAATAACTTTAAGAATTGATAATAGTGCTTCAGGAGGCAACATTCCCGTTGGTATTGGCACTTATACCGATACCGCTAATCACAACTATGGTATTACAAATCATACCTGGAATCCTTACACCGCAACTATGACCTCTCAACAATTTGGTACAGATTACGTAACTGTTGTATTTGATGATACGATTACTGGGGCTACACCTTTTACTGCTATTATTACGGCAATTAATGATTCATCTGTTTCAGGTACTTTTTCAGGGGCGGTTTATTATGGTTTTAGTCCTGGCGCTCCTTTAGAAACTGAAACAATAACAAACGGTAGTTTCTACGTTCCTTTTTAAAGCAAACTTATATTCCATATTCAGGGATGGCATTATGACTACCCACTCGGTCAATGGGATAGCCTACCGGCAGAAGGATATTTTGTATGCCACCCAATCTTTCCCTGTTTTTGAAGTATATATAATTATACTAAACTAAAAGCTCATGAAACATTACATATTAGCGATTGCTGTTTTTATTTCCATACTTAGTTTGTCATCTTGCAAGAAAGCAGCTACCCCTACTGATCCTTCATCAACTACATCACCTTATTTGTAAAAGCTACTATTAATGGTGTTAATGTTACTTACAACGGTTATACAGCAGCTTTAATATCAATAGGAACATTAAATATTGCAGGAGCTAATAGTAGTGCAAGTTTATCTGATGGGATATTTTTCTGTTTATCTTATCGAGTACCATATGAACCTGGTATATACACTCCTGATGTTAATGTGTACCCCTCTGATCCGGTTATACCGGGAACCTATACTGATACAGCTATCATCCCACCTTATGGTACAAATGCTTATTATCTTCAGGATGCATACATACAAAAATATGGGATCCAATATATTCCAATAGCTTACCTTACCTCAACATCACCTGTTACTCCCTTTTCTGTCACTTTAACATCAATTACTGACTCAACTGTTTCGGGTACTTTCGTTGGTACAGTTTACGATAGTCCTACTCCAACAATAGTAACAAACGGCAGCTTCTACGTTCCTTTCTAAAGTAGATTATATTTTATATTCAGGGTAGCTATAATGCTACCCTTTTTTATTATGCGAGTGTGAGGAAGTCGGTCAACAGCATCGCCTGCGGGCAGCAAGGATGATATTTTGTTTTCTTATATTCGCGTCTTATGGTATTGATGAATATAACTTTGATTTTCTGCACGGTAGGATCATTTTTTATAATAATGATTCCTCTTATGGGTTATGATTTAAAAGGAGGAAAATATTATCTATTAATCGGCATCTTAACCCTACTTCTAGGTATGGCAGGATTGTTCTTAAATCTTTTGAATTAATCATTGTTAATTGCAAAAAAACAGGACAAAGTATAAACTAAGCCCTGTTATGGTGATCCAATGCGTTGAGTATAGTGAAGATAGTAATTAATCGGGTGTTGCGCTTTTAACAGTTACATTAAAGCTGTTCATAGCATCCGATGGACAGATATTAGTGGAAATAATGATTATGGAACATTTTCTACCATGACACCAGCGAGCAAATAAAATAGTAAAACTTAACTTTATTTTGTAGAGAGTTGTCTAAAAACATCCTATTTATTTACGCTAGTGAAAAAATTCGGCTACGCCTCATAAAACGGTAGCTTCTATGTTCCTTTCTAACACAAAACTTGTATTCTATAGTAAGAGGTAGATAGAGGTAGCTGTAGCGCTACTTTTTTTCATTTTATATCAAAATAAGAAAGGGACGTAGAAACGTCCCTCGTATTTCATGAAAATCTAATTCTTTCTACTGCTCGCCTGAGCACACGTAGAAGGCAAATATATCTTTGAAAATGAGTGATGGGTAGTTAACAGGAAGTTGTTATATGGTTAATGTTCGTTAACAATCTCTAAAAAAAGAAAGGAACCTGAAAAGGTCCCCTTGATATCTTTATTTAACAAAACTAACTCTGAATGTTCTATTTAGAACAATTCAAATACTAAGCCAAACAAAGAAAGGAACCTAAAAAGGCTCCTTTGATATATAATCTCTAACTTTATTTACCCTAACTAACTGAGTAAAAACACTACTGAGGTAACTATTATCGGACCAACTAACTACTTAAAACGTTAACATGGTTATCATACATTCAAACAAGGTTATTGTTTATGTGAAAGGAAAGAGCGTTAAAAAATGGCATTGATACTGTCTATCTTTTTCCCCGAATTAAGGTATAGTTGTGTACTAAATTAAACAGTACTTAACCAATTATACTTGTTTGTCTCCTGCTGAATAAATATCCCCTTTGCTGAAGGTTATTTTATTAATTAATTGCTACCTTACATAAAACAAAACACTTGCTATGGATTGGTATTTTACTTTTATCGGACTACTTATAAACTTTATTGGAGCATTGATGATGTTCTTTAATATTCCTGCAACTGATGGGAAAATGCAAAAAGGATTAAAGATGGGTATCTTGGTATTATCCTTTGGGTTTGTGCTACAGCTGATAGGCCTAATTATTGGTAAATATTATATATCACTTCCCTAATTTTCAATTACTTTATAGAATGTTGACTTTACACAATTGGAATTAATTCTCCTGGATAACGTATTTTTGACTGCTTATGAGAAAAAGGAGGCGGAAAATTGCTATAAAAAAAACCAGTAATACTAAAATAGTTGTCGCCTGCTTGCTTACACTATTGATACAAGTCATTATAGGCCTGTTACTTGATGAATACGCCCTTTATATATCTTTTATTCTAACTACTCTTATTGGGATTTTTATATGGTTTTTCCATAGGAAACTAAAACGTTTCAGTATTGGATTATTGATCATTGTTGGATTGGATGTGCTTTGGTGTACCTATCAAATGTACAACGTAGCGCCACCAACAAAAAGCCTGTTACAGGATCGTGAATTCATTAGAGAAGAAGATGTAGAACCCAGAAATTAACTATCATTCAGGCTCCCTCCTTTTTGGTTTATAGGACAAATAACCCTGTTTACATCAATCATTCGCCGATTAGCGTCTTTCTTATGTAACAATCCATGACAATGGTCTTAATTGCAGTATAAATTTTACTCATCAGGGGTAAAGTTAGATTATGTACTCGAGGGCTGTTTCTACAGTCCTTTCTTTTTGTCCCCCATCCTAGCGTATATCATCTTCCTATTTGCGGAAATTATTAAACTTTGGTTACCATTTACCCAACCTTTATTGATGCCGGTCAGTATATTAGAGTTATGAAAAGAACCGTTTTAACCACACTGATCCTATTACTAATAGCCACAGCAACCATTTATTCGGATTGTGAACCAGGGACATCGCACCCTTTTCCCATTCCACAAGTTGTGGGAAGTTGGGATTGTATCAGAAGCTGGTCAACGATAGATTCATTGTACAGCTCCTATTCAGCAACGGTGTATGATTCTTTCTTTTCTTATCATACCCATAATGGTTATACGTTTTTAGCAAATGATAGTTTTGTTTACACGGATTATACAGTAACACCTGCTGTCGTAGAAACAGGCAAGTATTATTTCCCACTATTTAACGGGTATCAACAGCTCCTTATTCTAACACCTACGTCAGGAAGCCCGGATAGTTTATCTTTTATACCTGATGGCGGAAATGAATTTAAAATTGCCTACATAACAACTTATCCGCGATACGAGGATTCTACAACTGAGTATTATCTTTATAAGCAATAAGTGAACACGCGCGTCTCTGCAATCAGTGTTCTTGCAAAACTCTTCAAGACTCCAGAAGCCTATTTTTAAGGAGTATTTGTAGCATGGTTACTATCATTTCTGTAGTAGTTCTACTATTTTTTAAACAAAATGAATAATATCTGCAATTAAAATAATGAACTATGGAAAGAAATACTAATTTCATAAAAGTTTTCATAGGGTACGGATTAAAAACGGGGCGAAGTTTCTACTTCAGCCCCAATTTTTTATAGCGATTGCCCTTTTTGTTCCGAACTATACGATTGAGCATTTATTCTTACCTTTATCGCTTTATGTGCCTTTAATTTTTCCTTAACGGGTACTATTTGTAATTATGAGCAGATTAATAGAAGCCTTTAAAAATCTTCGTAAACAACATTATTTAAAACTTGATTACAAAGGGAAATATGCATTTGTAGGAATTGGTAACCATAGTATTAATAACTTATACCCTGTTCTGAATTATGTACGCTTGCCGTTAAAATACATTGTGGTCAATAGCGCTGCAAATGCGGCTATAATTGATACTCATTTTGCCGGTACAATAGGTACGAATGATTTTGAGACGGTTTTAAAGGATGATGAAATAACCGGGGTATTGATCTGTGCGCATCCTGCAACTCATTTCAATTTGGTTAAAAAGGCTTTACAACATAATAAAAATGTTTTTGTAGAGAAACCACCTTGTCTGACGAAAGAAGAACTTCAGGAATTGATCGCGGTAGAAAAAAATAGTACAGGCGCTTGTTTAGTAGGTATGCAAAAACGCTACTCGCCTGTTGTCGATTCTTTTAAAAAGCATTTGACCGGTGATATCGTTTCGTATAATTACCGGTTTTTAACGGGTGCATATCCTGAAGGAGATAGTATTTTGGATATTTTTATCCATCCGCTGGATCTGATAGGTTATTTATTTGGGAAATTTACAGTGGCATCGGTACAGCGAGCTAAAAAAGATTCGATCTTTATACACCTGCTGCATGATGGTTTTATAGGGAGCATTGAACTATCTACCGATTATAGCTGGAAAAGTGCAGAGGAAAGCCTGATCGTTAATACCGATAAGGGTGTGTACAGCATGCAAAATTTGGAAACATTAACATTCAAAAAAAAGCCGGGCACATTATTTTCTGTTCCTTTGGAGAAGATTAAAAAGGTTACTGAAGAAACAACAACATTATTCAGCAGAAACAATTTTAATCCGGTAATGGAGAATAACCAATTGTTCACTGCCGGCTATTATAATGAACTAAAAAATTTTATATCCATCAGTGAAAAAGGGAAAACAAAAAACCTATCTTCTTTAACTGATATGGTTTTAACTTACGACCTGATAACACAAATTAAAAATAAACAGTAGTTATGTATAGTAAATTAGATTATTTGCGCCGTGGAATGCGTTTTGTAAATAATAAGCTTCGTCCGGGCCACAAAACATTGTCAACCTTAATGTTCTACGGTACGGATCTTTGTGATTCGGGTTGTAAACATTGCCTTATCTGGGCCAAAAGACCGGTAAAGCATTTACCAATGGAAAAGATCATTGAAGTAATGAAAAGCAAATGTGTTACGAAACACACTACTGTAGGTTTGGAGGGTGGAGAATTTTTATTGCACCCTGAAGCAATGGAGATCTTAAAATGGTTCAAAGAAAATCATCCTAATTTCGATCTGCTTTCTAACTGCTTAAAACCCGAGAATGTAATTGAAGCAGTAAAAAAATACCCGCCTAAAAGATTATACATTTCTCTTGATGGAACCAAAGACACGTACCTCTATATGCGTGGTAAAGACGGATATGATAATGTGCTTCGTGTAGTAAAAGAATGTAAGGATCTAGTGCCTATTTCACTGATGTTCACCTTATCTCCCTACAACAGTTTCGATGATATGGAGCATGTAATTGAAGTAGCCAAGAAAAACAATATTGATGTTCGTATCGGTACGTATAATGATATTGCGTTTTTTGATACGGTAGAAAAAGCACATGAAACAGAGATCGGCGCTATAAAAAATACGGAAGTATTGACCTATGGTACTGTTAGAAAAGCAAAACAGGAAGGCCTTTGGGATAAAAATGCTGTCTTAAATGTTTTGGAACAAGAAGAAATTGCTACGCCGAAACATGACCACACTAAAGTGGCTGATTCAAAGACTTTCAAACAAAGCATTCCCTGGAATATAGAAGATACGACTGAGAACTACGATTTCTTATTGTTATACGATGAATGGAGAAAGAAAAAAACCAACCTAAAATGCTATAGCATCTTAGACAGTATCGTTATTCATCCGGATGGTGCCGTTCCTATTTGCCAGAATTTGGATCTGAAACTGGGTAATGTAAATACCAATACCCTTGATAATATCTTCAATTCTTTGGCTACGCAAAAGGTGCAAAAAGAACACGTAGATAATTGCAATCAATGCTGGATCAACTTTCATAGAAAATACGATATCGTAATGATGCGTACATTAGAGAAAGGATTGCCTAAATGGTTAATTGAAAAGATCTTTGGTGATTATCAGTGGACCGATAATAAAAAAGTTACTTATAAGGAATTTATGGAGCAGAACAGACGCGCTTAATAATTTATCAATAATTAAATTAAAAAAGGCTATCAATTTTGATAGCCTTTTTTATTAAGGGAGATATATTATTCTATACACCAAATTGTTTTAAATGATGGTGCAGGTGTTTGTAAAACATCACATCCCATTCATGTTTGGTGAGCCTTCCGAATGAATGAGATTCTTTTCCATCAAAATAATTTCCACCAAGCTCCTGTGTTTTTTTTATGTGATTGATCAGGCGTGTTTTCTCTTCATCAAAATTTTTATCTTCTTTAATAAGAAAAGCTGGAGCAGTCTGTAAACTTTTTTTGTAAGGCTTGGTATTTTTTACGATCAGGTTCTTTAAGAATAATTTCAATAGGATCTTTGTAAAAGCATTTGGCTTAGGATGTTTATTCTCATAAACAAGTTCATAACTCACATTGCAGTGAGCCAGCATTTGCGCCACAGTCATTTTTCCCCAAAGAGGTTTTGATGAAGGCTTTAAATTATCAATACGATTGATCATTTCAGTAACATCGGTCTGGTCGAATACGCTTGTCATACGGCAATTATTTTTCGCTAAGATAAAGCGTGGGATTGATATTCAGATAAAAAACGCCTCTTTTGAGAGACGTTTTCAATTAAAATTGCTTCTTACTATTTTATGAGGCTACGCTTCTATCTTTTTAAAACGATAGATAGAGAAAATAAACAGTACGATCATCGTCCCTCCCATTACAATAAAATCCGTGGTTAATCCAAAATGACTTTGGTTGATGAGTGTCGTACGCATCGCATCCACCGCATAAGAAAGCGGATTCAATGTGGCAATCACTTTCATTACACCGGGAATATTATCCAGCGGATACATTGAACCTGATAAAAAGAACAATGGTACTACTAAGAAATTAGTTACTGCCATAAAGCTTGGCATATCATCTACAATCGCGCCTATGGCGGAACTGAAGCTTACCATTGCCAAAGAAAGCATGGTCATAGCTAGTATAGTAATGAACAGTGCCGGCCAGCTGTATGGATGAAAGCCGAATATCAATGCGATAATAAATAAAGCAACTCCCTGAATGACACCGATCGTTGCGCCGCCCAACGCACCACCTAACATTACAGTAGTACGTGATACCGGAGCCACCAATGTTTCTTTTAAAAATCCGAATTGTTTATCGAATAATATATTAGCGCCCCAAAAAATAGAGGTAAACAAAATGGTCTGCGCAATAACACCCGGTACTATAAATTGTACGTAACTACCCCTACCCGCTTTTTCGAATATCGAATTAAAACCATAACCCAATGCAAGGAAATAGACCAGGGGTTGTACAATGCTCAGCACCATGCGAAGTCCTGAGCGCCTGTATTTTTTCATCTGGCGAAGCCATAAAATATATATTGTATCCATGTGATCGTTTAATTTTTTATCTGTTTACTACTCTTCTTATGATCTCTTTTTTGCTGGCGGAACTGCTAAGCGTTTCATCACGCACATCTTTGCCGGTTAATTCGAGGTATGCTTTTTCAAGATTGTCGGTTCCCGTTTGTTGTTTTAATTCTTCCGATGTTCCAAGCGCAACAATTTTCCCATGATCGATTATTGCGATGCGATCTGCCACAGCTTCTGCCTCGCCGAGATAATGCGTGGTGAAAAATATCGTCATCCCTTCTTTTTCATTTAGCTTTTGAATATAGTTCCACAAAAGATTTCTTGTCTGTGCATCCAATCCTAACGTAGGCTCATCCAAAAAAAGCACTTTGGGATGATGCAATAAACCTCTTGCAATTTCCAGTCTGCGTTTCATTCCGCCTGAAAATGTTTTTACAAGCGAATCTTTTCTGTCCCACAATTCTACCAGGTTTAATAACTCCTGCGAACGGACAGGAATTGTTTTCTTATCAAGGCCATACAATATGGCGTGTAGTTCCAAATTTTCATAAGCGGTCAGGTCACCGTCCAGGCTTGGATCCTGGAACACGATACCGAAAGTTTTTCTTACGGTATTTTGCTCAGTTACCACATCATGGCCGGCCAATGTCAGCTTGCCTTCTGTTGGTAATAATAAAGTGGTCAGCATTTTTATGGTCGTGCTTTTTCCGGCGCCATTAGGGCCAAGAAAACCGAATATTTCTCCGGCACGAACGCTAAAGCTGATATTATCAACAGCCGTGACCTCTTTAAATTTTTTTGTAACGCCTTCAACTGAAATAATATTTTCCATTGGTTGTCTTTTCGAATGAGTGTATTGTGTAGACGAATCAGCACACAAAATATTTTAAATATTGTTCTATTCTTTGGCAAAGATTTGATAAAAGTTGGTTGTTACCAAACCTAATTCGGCTAAGGGAAATAAAAGAAAGGTGAATGCTACTATTTTAGCGCTAGGATATACTATTTTAAGCTGTTTTCAAAAAAAGCCATTGCTATTGCCCATGCTTCCTTGGCGGCTTTCGGGTTATAACTTGCCTTGTCATCGCAGTTAAACCCATGATCTGCATAGGATATATTCAGATTAATGAATTCTTTATTGGCCAACTTTAATTCATTTACAACTGCATCAATATGTTCCTGTAAAATATGTTTATCTAATCCACCCCAAACCAAAAGTTGGGGAGCCTGTATTTCCGCCAAACGATTTAGAATGGATTGCGTACCGCCTGCATAGTAAGACACTGATGCGGCCAATGGCAATACAATATTGGCAACTAAGGATACTCTGCCACCCAAACAAAAACCAATGCAGCCGATCTTATTTTTCAAAACATTTGTTTGTTGTTGCAACCAGCTGAATGTAGCTTTCAGGTCAGCTTCCAGGCCTTCATTTGTTATTGCAGTATAGTGTGGAGTTACCGCAGCAAAATCTGTATAGCTTGCTTCAAAGCCCGGTGGTGCAGTACGATGAAACAATTCAGGCGCGACAGCAACATAACCCTGCAGCGCAAGCCTGTCTGCAATAGAACGAATATGGCTGGTCACTCCAAAAGCTTCCTGAAAAACCATAATGGCCGGAAATGGGCCATTACCTTTTGGTATTGCAACATACACGTCCATCGTCGTTCCATCAGTTGGAGAAACGGTAATATAATTTTGTCCAGGCATTTTTATTTCGATTGAGCACGAAAGTCATGAAAAGTACCGGTAAGGATTCCACGTATTTTATTAATGGAAAATTGTCGGTATGAATGGGGATGAAATAGTTAACTATTGGGCCTGCCAATTATTATTGATCGTATCCGCATCCATAAAAATGCCGCCATCCAATTTGACCGATTGAATTTTCTTAGACGTTTTGATATTGACTGTGGCTGTGCTTTGATCGCTTTCCCAGATGGCAGGTGTTTGGTGAAATGTTTCCTGGCTTCCGTCCGTATAAGTTATTATTGCATCTACTGGTGCGACAAAACCGCCGATGTTTTTAATCGTTAGTGTGTATCCATCTGCTGTAGCTTTTACATCCTGCAAAGCAAGATCAATGTAACCAGTGCCGAAGAACCAGTTATTCCAAAACCAATTTAAGTTTTTACCTGATACATTGTTAAACGTGTAAAAGAAATCCCAGGGTGTTGGATGTTTGCCATGCCAGCGATCCATGTAGGCGTGTAAACATTTACGGAACATATCATCACCTAACAGATCTTTTACGGCAAGATAACCAAGCGAGGCTTTTCCATATTCATTATTACCTAATCCGGCACCATTTAAAACATTGCCTGGGGTAATGATGGGAATCTGTTCTTCATCAGAAGCATCGTGTATCCATTGATTGACACGAAAATGTTTATAATTATCTTCAGCCTGTTCTTTTCCCATATCGTTGCTGCCGATCAATAGTTCAAATGTTGTTGCCCATCCTTCATCCATAAAACCATACCGGTGTTCATTGATGCCCATGTAAAAAGGAAACCAGGTATGAGAAATTTCATGCTCTACCACAAAACGCGAGAATGTTGTATCCGCATTGGTATTATCATTTACCATCATCGGATATTCCATATCGGCAAAACCCTGTACAATTGTTGTTTTTGGAAAAGGATAGGCAACGCCCGGCCAAACTCTCGATAACCAATACAATGAATGCCTGCCCCATTGCGCCATATAATGAAAATCAGTTGCCGTATCATTGTAAGCAGATTGCACGCTGGCACGGCGCTTTGTGGCATCATCCACCACTACGCTGGATGCGTCCCATACATAATGATCGCTGATGGCGCAGGTTACATCGGTAATATTATTGGCTGTCCATTTCCATGCGTTCATCTCATTTTGTGCAGTAATTTTTTTTGAAGCGATATCAGCGCTTGTGGCAACATGAATAATATCATCACTTGTCATTGACCTTTCCAGGCGTTTTGCATAGGTTGGTTGTAAAACCTTAGCCGGATCCTGCAAAGTACCTGTCACCCAAACAATAAAATTTTTAGGTGCATTTACTGTTAGCGTATAATCATTGAAATCATTGTAAAATTCTTGTGCATCTGTAAAGTCCATTCTATCCCAGCCATGGTAATCATCAAAAACGGCTACTCTTGGATAAAAGTAAGCAAGGAAAAATGAGGTAGAGTCCATTGCCCCTTCTCTTCCAAAACGATTAGGTGTAATAGCATAGTGCCAGTCGAATGTTATTGTAACCGAAGCATTGGGTGCCAGTGGTTTTTCAAGCCTGATAGGTTCCCAGGTATAAGCAGGTTCGTTCCATTCATTTTCCTGGCCATCGATGGTCAGCTTGTCTATGTGTACACCGGAATTCAAATAATCTTCTGTATTAGGAACAAATCTTATTGTACCGGGTTTATGAATATTTTGAATAAGCTTTATCACCAGCCTCTTTAAAGTATCAGGACTACTATTAGTATATGAAATTGTTTCAGTACCCTTAATAATAGGTTCTGGAGGATTGACTGTTACTGTGATATTATAAACCGCATGGTTCTGCCAGTAATTTTTTCCGGGCTTTCCATCTAATGACCTGGTCTCATTTTTATAGGCTTGTACGATATTGCGTGGCATAAACAATGTCGTTTGCGCAGTGGAAGCATTAGTACAGGCAATTACCAACATAGTTGTGCATAAAAAACGTAGCATAGGAATAGTTTTATTTAGGTAAGATAAGAATAAATAAGATTTTGGCAACTGGTTGCTATGGCACAAATTAAAATGCCAGCTAAATTTGTTTTTTTAGCTGGCATTTATTGTTAGGTAAAATTATTATTGAGGGGTTGTGCTGCTATCGTTAACAGTTCTACCTTTCATTTTTCTTACGTCAACTTTATCAGTCCTGAGCCATTTTGTTTTGATCATAATACCTGCGTTTGTTCCTGAAGGCTCAATGTGGTATTCTTTTCCTTCATAGGTAATGATACCGTAATCACTTACCCAGCTATTGGCCAAAACGCGGTATGGATCGTAGATCGTGCCTGCCTGTGTTCTACCAAAATTCAGAAAATTATTATTGCCTACTTCAAAAGATATGGACAACTTATTTGGACTTACCATGGTACATACGCCGGGGGTACCTTTCTTGAGAACGATAATGTTCATGTAATGTCCGTTTACGAATTTGATGGTACCGGCTGTAACCTGCGTCTGGCTCCCATTTTCTAATTCACGGGTTAATTCAATATCACGGTCTACATAATATTGAATTTTAGTTAACGGCACAGAAGTCGCTTCTATCTTGCTTCTTATAGCCGGGGTAAAATAAGTTTTTCCGCTACCGCAGGAAGCGAAGATCAGTGCTGAAGAGATGATCGTTAGATAAAAATATTTTTTCATATTGCTTTTTTTCATAGTAAATAGACAACAATTAATTAAGAAAGTTTATCCGTTAAGAAAATATTAACAGGCTGGTGACAAAATTAGTTAATTACTGGTTGATATGAATGTTTGGCACAGTGTCTGCTACTTATCTATAGAAACTATTTTTTTAACTAAAAAATAAAAACAATGAAAGCATTAAAAATTCAGCATAAGATTGCACTTGGCGTAAGCGCTGCAATTGCTATCGCTTATGCGGTTGCCAAAATAAGAGCATTTAAGAATGCAAAAGTTGTGGAAGAACAACCTTATTCTTAATATAAACTTCAAAAATTAATGGACATTTTAAATGTCCATTTTTATTTTTCCATATTTATTGATAGCAACTATTTCAGTAGATTTATGTAATTATTGATCTTGATTTCAAAACGATTAAACCATGTCAACCTTTTCAGAACTGATCAAATCATCGAAACTTTTATTGGTAGATTTTTCTGCGGAATGGTGCGGCCCTTGTAAAATGATGAAGCCGATCCTCGAAGAATTAAAAAAGAAGATCGGCGATAAAGCCACGATCATTAAAATTGACATTGATAAAAGTCCCCAGACAGCAAGCACTTACCAGATACAAGGCGTACCTACGTTGATCCTTTTTCAAAATGGCATAATTAAATGGCGACAATCAGGTGTTATACCTGCCAGCCAGCTGGAAAGTATTATTCAGCAGCATACATCTTAAACTACCTTTTTAGCTGGCAAGTCAAAAGCAACGGCTTCGTGTATAAAGTTTCCATTGTGTGAACCGTCACAAAATGGTTTGTTCTTAGACAACCCGCAACGACAAAGCCCTATTACTTCTCTTCCGGCAAGTCCGTATACATTTCCGTTTCTATCTACTATTTCAAAATCACCTTCAATCTTTAGTGAGCCGTTCGTATTGATTATAAGTTTTGTTGTTGCCATTTTTTTGATAAAAATAACGAAAATTAAAATTAGTATTCATTAATAAAATTCATTGGCTATAAATTCGCAATGAAATTATTTCCCAACTTTATCAATAGGCCTAAAACGCAAAGCGCTCCAGATATCGTCTATGGAAACAGCTGTTACTGTGGTGATACCAAATTCTTCTCCTGTTACACGAATAGTATCTCTGTTGATATCAGTTTTTATTTTTGAAGTTCCTTTTGGATAGGCGAACCATAGCACACTATCCGGTTCAATATTCTTTAAATTAGTTTTGAGGAAATTCAGGTACTCTTTATTGTTATTGATGAAGACCAATGTATTGGCGCTCTTTGTCTTTTTATCGAAGTTTGTTTTGAAGCCGATTTTTTTTAACGCAGCTTCAATGGATGCAGGTGCATTGCAAACAATGCCCGCATCTTTGAATTTGAATTTTTTTATGATATCCTGCATCATTCTGGAGTTTAAGTTGTAACGAATTTATTATAAAACTTCAGTAAAAATTAGCAATGCCCTGCTTGGTGTCCACGAAACAAAGGATTAATTATTTTATAGGCTTGTAACAAAGCAACACAACACCACTCTTAAATATTTTAGAATCGATAAGCTTAAGATTAAGTGGATGTTTTAAGCCTTTGAACATTGGCTCGCCTTTGCCCAATGCAACCGGGTCGATCATGACCTGGTATTCATCGATCAAACCATGTTCCGCTAATTGTGTTATAATACTACCGCTACCTAATATCGTTATATCCTGTGGCAGTTTTTTTAATTTTTTGACTTCGGTAACAAGATCTGTTTTTACAAGCGTTGTATTTTTCCAGGTAACTTTTTTTAAAGTTGTTGAAAATACGATCTTATTAGATTCATTCATGCCTTTAGCAACAACCGGATCCATTTCCGATGCCATCGGGGTCGGCCAAAAACTTTCCATCATTTGATAGGTAACACGGCCAAAAAGTAATGTATTACCTGATTGTAATGCTTTTTCGGCATATTTATTTTCTTCTTTGCCATGCTTGTGCCAGCTTATATCTTCCTTTGCTCCTTTATAATAGCCATTGAGCGTTGTAAAATTAAATACAGTGATCTTACTCATATTTTTTTGTATAAAGATAAATAAGGCATCGAAAAATGGCAAGTAGAATTACGCCTATTTATTAACTGGCGCAAGTTTTCCGAAGGATAACTTGTGTCTACCATGCCGCCAGTTTCCTAACTGGCGAAACAAAAATTATAAAAGAACAACCTCAATCCTACCCTTCCTCGTAGTATAATAATCCACACCACTACTATAAATATAATCCTGCGGTTCATAAACAATACCGGCGCGAACAGGATTTTCATGCAAATAATCCAATCGTTGTTGTTTAATAGTATGCGTACTTAATTCAATAGGATGATTATCCTGTTGCCAAAACTGAATATCTTTATTGTTGCTGTTCCGTTTACCCGCTCTTTCAAACATCCAGATCATCCATTCTTTTCTACCTTCTTTGGGATTTTCTTTTATTGCTTTTACAATTTGTGTGCTGGTAAATTTTTTAAGGTCGCGCAATATATCGCTGATGGTATGACCTTCGTTTGCACTGATAATTAAATGAACATGATTACTCATAATAACCCAGGCATGTAAAATCAATCCCTTTTCTTTACTGCAGTATTGTAAGCTTTCGAGTATGATCTCTTTGTAGTCTGATCTTGTTAAGGCATCTATCCAGTTGACTACGCTAAAGGTTACGAAGTGAGCCAGTTCGTTATTTCGAACTTTGTATTTAGTTGACATTGGGTGGATTTTGTAAACTAAATATAGGGAATGTTTATTGTTTTGTTACGTGCCAGTTAGGAAACTGGCTGCATGGTAGACACAAGTCATCCTTCGGAAGACTTGCGCCAGTGAGGTTTACTTTCTAATTATTGGAACACCTACATCGGCGGAAGATTTTGTAAACTAAATATAGGGAATGTTTATTGTTATGTTACTCGCCAGTTAGGAAACTGGCTGCATAGTAGACACAAGTCATCCTTCGGAAGACTTGCGCCAGTGAAGGGACTTAGCTTTCTAATTTGGATTTTATGGGTACGATCTATCATACTACTATAATTTACCTTTAAATATAAATCCACCAGATCCAGAAGCAATCGATACAAGAAGAGTTGAAACACCTTCTTTTATTCCATTCACAAAAACCAATAATAAGATGCAAAATATTATTAAAAATAAAGCTATTGCATCTTTATAATTTTTATAAATAAATCCTTTCCAATCTAATTGGACATTTCTTATTCCTTGTTTTCTTTCATCATTCCTCATCCTCTAATTTATTTAAATCTGCTAAAAATGGTATTCTTCCTCCAAACTGTCCTTCAAAATATCCCTTTCTAATGTCTTTATCAAATCGAGGTCTGAACTCGCTTAATGAATATAATTTTGTACCCCCATCCTTATCTTTTTCGCAAAACCATATTTCATCCTGACGGAACAAATGCAAATCAAGTAAATAGGATTCATGAGTGGTAAAAATTAATTGCCCTGCATCCTCTGGAATAGTTTTCAAATATAAATATAGTATCTCTTTTATTAAAACTGGATGAAAACTTGATTCAATTTCATCAATGATAAATATTTCTCCCTTATTAATAGACCTATATATTGCGGGAAGTAATTCAAATAATCTTTGAATACCTTGTGATTCTTCTGAAAACTTAAACTCGACTTCTTCTCCTTTTGAATTTTTATGTATAGTTGATATTTTAACAAACTTAACTTCATTGTTTTCAACATATCCGGTATATAAATCTCCACCTTGAAACATCCCTGCATACTCTTTTTTATTAGGATTGGTCAACATATTGTCGATAAGAACAGGATGAATAATTATTCCTTTTGTTTTTAATTCCTCCACTGAATATTTTACCAACTTAATATCAGAAATTCCAACCTTTGCTTCTTGTATCAATTTCTTTGAAGATTCAAAGAAATCTTGATCTGTCATAAAAGTATACGCCAGACTAAACCTAGGGTTCTCTATAGTTTGTATAGGATTTGAAATAAGAGCACCTACCGATATAAACTTTAACTTATTATAAAACCAATCATACGGAATTTGGGTTTCGGGAATCTTTTTATTTACAGATTCTTTTAAAAAAGTTTGGTTTTCTCTAAGTTCATCTGAATATATTTCTTCTCTTAATTTTTCTTTTTGATCTTTATTTCTATTAGGAGCAATAGTTAATGAGGTTTTTTTTCCAGTGTATTTTCTTTTGAAAACAATGATTTCGCTTTGTTCTGATATTTGTAATAAATCTTCCCGAACTATTATGTCGTTAAGAATTTCTAATGAATAATTGTATCTTTTACTTTCAGCCAAAAAATCAATTTCGAATTTTGTAGGAAGATTGCGACAATCAGATAATTTAAATATCGGAATATTTAATTTTTCATTGATATCTCTAGTACCGACAGTTATTAGTTTATGTAAAAACTGAATTGCTAAAAGGACATTAGTTTTTCCTGAACCGTTAGTGCCATAAATTGCAGCGGCTCTTAATACTTCTTTGTCTTTATATTTAACTAGATGAGATTCATGTCGTTTATAAGAACCTGAAAACATATTGAATTCAATCTCATCCTTAATAGATTTAAAATTGGAACAATAGAACTTAAGTAGCATTTTGCGATTTTTTACAAATTTAAGTAACTTAAATTTAAAATGTGAAAAAATCACGTGAAAAAATCACATCTGTTGTATTTTTAACTTATATTTGCAATGTGGTACAAACAAAAAGCCCTTTGACTTACGATCAAAGGACTTTGAGAAACTTTTTTTAGTTTAAGTGGTTAAATCTTAGAATGCAAATGTATATGCCCACCCAATAACTTCCAAATCTTTCTCCATTAAGGCTATCAGCTTAAAATGTTTGTTTTTGCAACCCTGTATGTCCTACAGGTAATTCAATTAATAGTCAAAAATCAAACAAAATGGCCAAACTGACCACCAATCAAGCCGAGTTAATCGGCAAATCAAAAACCAAGTACATATTCCCAGACATTTACGCTATTGGAAGCGAATACCCTGATGAATCGGGTATATATGCTTTTACTAAGCGTACGAAGTTAGCTTCTGGTGGATACTCACATCATGTGATATACATTGGATTAACAGAATCGTTCAAAACAAGATTTTCTAACCACCATAAGGAAAAGGAAATCTTAAAAGAAGGAGCAAACGCAGTTTGTTTAATGCCAGTTAAAAAGGCAACAGACAGAGAGACGTTTGAAAAAGACTTAATCGCTGGATTAAAACCTTGCTGTAACGAGGTGCATGTTTAAGCGACAGTCTCAATAATCAATCCTCGTTTTTCCACGACCTTTTCAAAGGCTTTTCTCGTAAACCATTTGCATTCAAAATAAACGTCTTTTTTAAAAGGGCGTTTATTTTTTCTACCATTGTTTTAAATAAGTGCAACATAAATAGAAGACTTTTAAAGTCTCCGAACTTATCAGGTCGCTTATATCGTTGCTACGATAATTCGCTCGTGGCAGCAGGGGTTAAACGTTTTACAAAGATATGCCGCACAAGTGAGTGACACAACGATGCCGCAATGAAATACAAATGCCGGTAAACAAAACTATTTATTCAAAAAGGTCTGTTTGCAGGTTGTCTTTATCGTTCTTCTCCCAGGCAAAGTCCATGCTTTTGCTGTACTCTGTTAGCTTGGCTCCTACTGCCTTCCAGCCCATTACTTCTACTAATTTAGCCGGCTTGAATTTGTTGAGGCGCACTTGTTGTCCGCGGCCACTTTGTACCACGAGTACGGGTTCTTCCTGGGTTGTGACTGCTTCCAAACGATTGCCATCACCTTCTTTGATGAAGAAGAATTTGTTGTGGAGCGTTGTGGTTTCAATTTTAAAACGCTTGATATTGTACTGTAGTTTATCGTTATCCAGATAAACAGCCGTAACTATTTTATTAGGGTTGAACTTTTCTATGAGTATCACTTTCTCCGTATCAAAGCGCTGCGTTAGCTCCTGGTCGGTTATCTGGTAATTACCATCGTTGTACATAATGAGCAGCCTGTCTTCCGCATCGAACTTGCCTAAGTAGGTTCCTTTTTCTTCGGTATTCAGTCTGCCGAATTTATCATCGAACCAAAGCTTTTTAGCATCCAGCGTAGATTTGCCGGCTTCTTTGAACTTAACGGTCTTGATAGGATATTTTGTTACGATATTACCTACACTGCTGCGCCCCTTGATCTCCTGGTCGCCGAAAGAAAATTCCAGCTCCTTATTTTTTGCCGCACAATTCGGACTCAAAGTAATTTTTACCGTCTCTGCCTCACCGTTAGCATTGGCAGAAAAATAATGCACTTTGCTTTTTTCTTCATCCTTCGCTAATGGATATTCCCTGTCGCGCGTGATACCGGTTACGTTGAAACGCTTGGCAAAGCTTACGCCTGTTTTACCATCTACATAGATCATATTGTAGGTAGTGCGCTCATCATTTTTCTGGAACACGGCCACATGAATGATATCCTTGCCGATAAATACTTTGTCGGCCACGCGTACCACTTTCATGATACCGCCCTTGGTAAAGGCGATAATATCATCCAGGTCGGATACTTCCGCAACAAATTCATCTTTCTTTAGACCGCTGCCGATAAAACCATCGGCATAATTCACGTATAATTTAATATTCGCAATAGCCACAGACTTAGCCTGTACGGTATCAAATTGTTTGATCTCCGTTTTGCGTTCTCTGCCCTTGCCGAATTTTTTTAATAGAGCGTCGTAATAAGCAACGGCATAATCAACCAGGTTAGCAATATCATGCTTTACTTGTTTGATCTCAGCTTCCAAAGATTTGATCTGTGCGGTTAATTCGTCGATATCCAGTTTATAGATACGGCGCACGGGCTTATCCGTTAGTTTAACGATATCTTCTCTGGTGATGGCGCGCTTTAATACTTTTTTAAATGGCTCGAATGCTTTGTTGATACCATCGATCACTTTCTCCCAGGTATCATATTTCTTTTCAAGCTCTTTGTATATTTTTTCTTCGAAGAATATTTTTTCTAAAGAAGTGTAGTGCCATTTTTCTTGTAACTCGCCTAGTTTGATCTCCAATTCACGTTTCAAGAGCTCTTTGGTATTGTCTGCAGAGATCTTTAATAATTCATGCGCGCCTAAGAAAATTGGTTTCTGATCAACAATTACACAAGCATTCGGAGAAATGCTCACTTCGCAATCTGTAAAAGCATACAAGGCATCGATGGTAATATCCGGAGAAATACCCGGCGCCAGCTCAATGATAATTTCTACCTCAGCAGCCGTATGATCGGTTACTTTTTTAATTTTTATTTTACCCTGGTCGGTTGCTTTTACAATACTTTCCATCAACTGCGTTGTAGTAACACCGTAAGGAACGTTCCGGATAACCAATGTTTTTTTGTCCTGCTCTTCTATCACCGCACGCACCCTTACTTTACCGCCGCGCTTGCCATCATTGTAATTGCTGGCATCCATGGTGCCGCCGGTTTGAAAATCAGGGTAGATCTCAAACTTTTTACCTTTTAAATATTTGATAGAAGCTTCTATCAATTCGCAAAAATTATGTGGTAATATTTTCGTTGCCAAACCCACCGCGATACCTTCTGCACCCTGCGCCAACAGCAAAGGAAACTTCATCGGCAAAGTCACCGGTTCATTTTTTCTGCCATCATAGCTTAATTGCCAGTTGGTAGTTTTTGCATTAAACGCAACTTCCAAAGCGAACTTGCTTAAACGTGCCTCGATATAACGTGCTGCTGCTGCGTCATCGCCTGTGCGTACATCGCCCCAGTTTCCTTGTGTTTCTATTAAGAGATCTTTTTGTCCGAGGTTAACCAAGGCATCGCCGATACTCGCATCACCATGCGGATGGTACTGCATGCTTTGTCCGATGATATTAGCCACTTTATTAAAGCGGCCATCATCCATTTCCTTCATGGCATGCAAAATTCTTCTTTGCACGGGTTTTAATCCGTCTTCCAGCGCAGGCACAGCTCTTTCTAAAATTACATAGCTGGCATAATCCAGGAACCATGTTTTGTATTGTCCGCTAATGCCGGCGTCGCTGTGTAAATATTCTTCTGTGTTTTTCTTTGCCATTGTTATGGTTGAATTATCTCGTGTTTTTCTTTTAAATGTTCAATGCTCAATGCGTCAATGTTCAATTTTCAATTTGTTCAAATTTGAAGGCTCTTCAGTTGAACATTGAACATTGAAAATTGGTAGTTGAACATTTATTTATTCTCCTTATTCTTAAAAGCTGTATCAATACTCTTAGCCACAATTGCAATTAATTCTTCTGTTTCTTTATAAATTCCATCAAGTTTCCCTAAAGGTTTTATCATTAATTTCTTCATTATCACTTTCAATGCTGTTCTACATTCTTTCAGCACTATTCCCATTTTATGAATAAAGTCATTTCGGGATTCTGCTGCTTGTACTTCACCATAATTAAATGTAGGCGAATGACAAGAGCGTACTAATTGACCAGCGATATAATTTCCTGCGCGAGTGTTTGGCAAAGCTTCAACAACATCGATCATTCTACAGGTAAAATCAACGAACCGATCTTCTAAATCGTATTTTTTAGTTTGCATAGGTGGATATTTTATAATTGAACATTGAGTATTGAATATTGAACATTCAATTAGTTGTACTCTCCCTCTTTCCCGATCTTCCCTAAGCTCGTAAACTTGAATCCCTCATTGTATTTTAATCCATACCCTGCAAACCTGTCTAAGGATGAATGCCCGAATAAGACCAAGCCTACTACTTCAACCGTCCAGTTACTGGTAAAAACACCTATCATTAAAACGATGATCGCTATTCCTTTGTGGTGAAAAAGATTGTAACAGGCCGCGCCAACAGTATTACCGGCCGTATAGCCTATCATGCTAATATCGGGGCCAAAGAAGGTGATCAGATACCACCACCAGCTTACCTGTAAATAATGTAATGCATAAATGCTGACAAGAAACATGGCCAACTCTTCCAGCTTTAATAATAGTTTCATACGCCTAGCTTTTGATCTTGATTTCAAAATCTTTCATGTTTGCTACCTTGCCCTGCACGTCAAACATGTTTTGTGCGATCATTACTTTTAAGCGCCAGAGTAAATAAGCATCACCTGTAGTGTGTTTAGCCTTGCTTAAAAATTGTGCAATGATCTTTGATGCTTTTTGCCAATCGCCGGTGATGAATTTTTTCAGCTCTGCATCATAAAAAGAATAGTCTTCGCTGATCAGTTTTTTGCCGCCTTCTAATAAACGAACACCTTTATTTTCATTGCATATTTTTGTCCATTCATCAGGATCGACTTCAAATTCACTTAGGGTAATTTCTCTCGATAGTTTTTTTGCTTTCAAAAATTCCTTTGCAGGGATCTCCGATAACCAGTTTGGATAAAAGATATTTCCTTTCTCATTGATGAAAGGCAGGTTATTCAGGTATAAAATATATACCCGGCTTTGAAATTCCTGCATGTATTTTAACAGCCAGTAGTAACCGCTTACATCATGTTTGTTTTGTGCGGCCCATATCCAGATCGTTTCATCCATATCCCTGCGCATGGTGCCTACTAATTCTGCTGCAGTTTTGTAATCGTCAACTTCGTCAGTAGCTGTTTTACCTTCGTAATCGCCACCGGCTAAAATATCTGCCCACCATTTTTTGCGTTCTTCTTTCCCTTCACCAAGGTAGATATTCGTTAACGGCCCAACCGCATAATCATCTTTTATCTGGATTATTTCACCTTGTAAGGTTTCATCTAAAACAATAGCCTGCTCTAATACATTTACATCGGCCTCATTAAAAACTATATGGATCATATTTCGATTAATTAAAAAATTAGTGATGCTATTCGTCGACTAAATCAAGTTCTACTTTTAGATTGTCGATGATAAAATCTTGTCTGCTGGGTGTATTCTTTCCCATATAATATTCTAACAGCTGCTGAATATGCGTTTCAGGTAAAAGCATTACAGGCTGCAATTTCATATCGTTTCCAATGAAACGTGCGAATTCTTCGGGGCTGATCTCTCCCAATCCTTTAAACCTTGTTATTTCCGGTTTGACGCCTAATTTTTTCATTGCTGCCTGCTTTTCCGCTTCATCGTAGCAATAAATTGTTTCCTGTTTATTTCTTACGCGGAACAAAGGCGTTTCCAAAATATAGACGTGCCCGTTCTTAACAACATCAGGAAAAAATTGCAGGAAGAATGTCATTAATAATAAACGGATATGCATACCATCCACATCGGCATCTGTAGCAAATACAATATTATTATAGCGAAGGTCTTCGTAATTTTCTTCGATATTTAAGGCATGCTGTAACAAGTTGAACTCTTCATTTTCGTATACCACCTTTTTAGTTAGCCCGAAACAGTTCAACGGTTTACCACGCAAGCTAAATACGGCTTGTGTTTCAACACTTCTCGCTTTAGTGATGCTACCACTCGCACTATCCCCTTCAGTAATAAAGATGGTGCTCTCTTTTTGTTTTTCTAAAACTTTTTCTTTGTCCTTACCCGTTGCATCGTCGTTGTAATGAAATTTACAATCCCTTAATTTTTTATTATGAAGATTGGCTTTTTTAGCTCTTTCATTCGCCAATTTTTTGATACCGGCTAATTCTTTACGTTCTCTTTCATTTTGTTCGATGCGTTTTTTTAACGCTTCGGCAGTAGCAGTGTTGCGGTGTAAATAATTATCTAATTCTTTCGCTAAAAAATCACCAATGAACTGGCGCATAGACGGGCCACCTTCAGATACATTGGCCGAGCCCAATTTTGTTTTCGTTTGACTTTCAAAGACCGGTTCCTGAACTCTTACACTGATGGCGGCACATATACTGCCTCTGATATCCGCCGCATCGTAATCTTTTTTATAAAATTCACGGATCGTTTTTACATACCCTTCTCTGAAAGCGGCTAAATGCGTACCGCCTTGCGTAGTGAATTGTCCGTTTACAAAACTGTAATATTCTTCGCCGTAGGCATTTTCGTGTGTAAGTGCTACTTCAATATCCTCACCTTTTAAGTGAATGATCGGGTAGCGGATTTCATCTTCATTTGTTTTGCGTTGCAAGAGATCCAACAAACCATTTTTGCTGACATATTTTTTGCCATTCAGGTTCATGATCAGGCCTGCATTCAGGTAACAATAGTTCCAGAACTGGCTGTCTAAATATTCCTGTACAAAATGAAAATTCTTAAAGATCGTATCGTCAGGTATAAAGGTTACAAATGTTCCGTTTGGTTCTTTTGTAGCAACTTCTTTATGTTCTTTAATTAAAATACCTTTCTGAAATTCTGCTGTCTTCTCTTTTCCATCACGGTAAGCGGTCACAGTAAAATTGTTGCTCAAAGCATTCACCGCTTTTGTACCTACACCATTTAAACCCACACTTTTTTGAAAAGCTTTGCTATCGTATTTCGCACCTGTATTGATCTTACTCACCACATCCACCACTTTACCTAAAGGAATACCACGGCCAAAATCGCGCACCGTAATTGTTTTTCCTTCGATCACTACATCTACTTGTTTACCATAACCCATGGTATGTTCATCGATACAGTTATCGATCACCTCTTTTATTAAAACATATATTCCGTCATCTGCACTGCTACCATCACCCAGTTTACCAATGTACATACCGGGACGCAGACGTATATGTTCTTTCCAGTCTAAGCTCTTTATGGAGTCTTCATTATAAATCGATACTTCTTTTTCTGCCATTCGAGTGTTATTATAATAGTTAGTTTCTGAAAGTTAAAAGTGAAAAGTTAAAACCCATAAGTATAGTAATACATCGTTCTTACTTTTTGCTTTTAACTTTTACCTTTTGACTTAATGAATAGCTTTTGAGTTGAAAAACTATCGCAAGCGGCGCAAATATACTAATAAATTTAGTAATTCAGAGTCGTGGCAAATATAGTCAAATGAGTAAAGCGAATCGGTTTGGCTTTTAAACAGTTGTGTATAAAATTCATTTATAGTCCTTAAAAGGGCGGTAAATAGTATATTTGACGCTTCATATTATTATTAAAAGCTATTTTCTGGAAACTAATTTGATGACCATACAGGCGCTGGCGGCGGCAAGAGAAACCGAGAACGATGCTTTTCGCTCTTTCTTAAAAAAACAGGATAGCAAAAAAATAGACGGCCTGGTGCATGCCATTAATGAAGAAATAACGCCCAAAATAGACTGTACCGCATGTGGTAATTGCTGTAAAACTTTAATGATAAACATTACTACGGAAGAATCAGAAAGACTGTCCATTCATTTAGAAATGCCCCTACCCGAATTAAAAGCAAAATATATTGAAGAGAGCCTGCAAGGAAAAATGATCATGAATACGATTCCCTGTCATTTTTTAGGCGGAACGAAATGTACTATTTACGAACATCGATTTACAGAGTGCAGGGATTTTCCGCATTTGCATAAAGAAAATTTTATTGATAGGTTATTTGGCACGTTGATGTATTATGCTATGTGCCCGATCATTTTTAATGTGGTAGAAGAATTGAAGGTGCGGACGAAGTTTGTCTGAACCGTTGATTGAAGTTGATTATTTTGATTGAATTGATTTTAATTTTTGTCATTCTGAGCGTAAGCGAAGAATCTAATCGTTTAAAAATAAGATGCTTCGTTCCTCAGCATGACAAAGGCTACAATTGCTCCCAGACATCTTTTCCAAACTGTTCTAACCCCGGATCTCTTGCTCCCATTAATAGTAAAACAGTATTACCTGTTAAATGCGAACGAACAGTTTTCAAAAACTCATTCCTATCTTCTACAAAAAAAGCATTTTTGCCTAAAGCTTTAATATCTGTTATGAGGTCATTGGATGAAATATCTTTTACCGCTGTACCACCTGCGTAAAAAATCTCACTCATCCATATTTCATCTTCCGGTCTAAGTACAGTAGCTATTTCTTTTACAAAATCAGTGCGTAAAAATCGCGTTGGCCCGTAACCGTGAGGTTGAAACCAAGCTACTACCTTTGGCGCAATATATTGACAAGCAGCAATAGAAGCGGCACACTTAGCGGGATTGTGCGCGTAATCATCAATTACCCAAACACCTTTTTTATTGCCCAATATCTGGTGACGGCGATAAATACCTTCATATTTTTCTAAAGCTGCGGCACAGGTTTTTAGATCAACGCCTAATTGATTGGCGACAGCTGTTGCGGCCAATGCGTTTTCCATATTGTGTTTGCCAACCGTGTTCAAATTAAATGCAACGCCATTAATATGAAATGAAATGGTTAAGCCATCCTGTTTAAAATCAGTAGCGATATAACCTGCACCCGATCTTGGATCTACAGAAAAATCATTTTTATTGTTTGCAGATAACTGTTTAGCTAAAGCATTCGATTCATTTACTACGAACAATTGCTTTGTATTCTTTTTAAACGTGCCGAATATTTCTACCAGCTCATCAATTTCCTGGTGGTCTTTGTCGATATTCAATAACAAACCAACTTCGGGTTCATATTGAACGATGGAGCCATCGCTTTCATCTGCTTCAATTACCAGCCACTCTCCCTTGCCCACTTTTGCATTGCCGATCTTTCCTTCTTTGATGATACTTATTAATCCTGCTCCGCTGATGATGCTTGGTTGTAAATTGGCTTTTTCTAAAATATCAAATAACATCCCGCTGGTAGTGCTTTTGCCGGATGTGCCGCCTACTGCTATCGTTTTTTTGCTTTTAGCGATCAATGCTAATACTTCAGAGCGTTTGATGATGAGAATATTTAGCTGCTTTGCTTTCTGGACTTCAAAAACAGTATCTTCTATTGCAGTGGAAACAACGATCAGGTCTGTTTTTTCATTAATGCCTTCACCATTCTGCAAAAAACATTGAATGCCTTCAGCTATTAATTTTTCTTTTGTTTCATTAAAAGTGTCAGGTGTAAAATAACGATCCGAGCCACTTACGTTTTTGCCAATACCCGATAAATATTGTGCAATAGCGCTCATGCCTGTTCCGGCCACGCCGATAAAAAAAACATTTTTAAAATCATCAATACTTTTGATCATCCGAGATAGTTTATGATATAGCAGTGTTATTGTGCAATGTTTTATAAGATACCACAAATGCGGTAAGCATGATGATACCGCCTAAGAAAAAAGCAGCACCCGGAAAATGAACAGGTGCACTGTCTTTTGTAAAATAAGAAAAGATATTTGTCATCAATGGCGGCCCAATGATCGATGCCAGGCTCATAACACTTGTCAGTCCGCCTTGTAGCTCGCCCTGTTCATTCTTTGGAACCTGGGCAGACATAACAGATTGTAAAGCCGGCCCACAAAAACCACCCAAACAATAGGGTATTAAAAACACGAACATCATCCAGCTTTTTGAAGCGAATGCGAAAAGGAATAATCCTATTGCATACAATACATAACCCAAATACATGCTGCGTTTATTGCCCAACTTTGGATTAACGATTCTTATTAAGCCACCTTGTACAATAGCAATCAACAATCCTACGACACTCAGCGAGATGCCGATCATTCTTTCGTTCCAGTTAAATTTTTGAATCGTAAAGAACGACCAGGTACTTTGAATGGCCATCCCTCCCAGAAAGATTAAAAAATAAGCAACGATCAATCCTTTCAGGTCTTCGTATTTTAATAATTGTTTTAAAGAGCCGATAGGGTTAGCACGCTTCCAATCAAACTCACGGCGATGTGACATATCCAAAGATTCAGGTAAAACAAAATAACCATAGATACAGTTACATAAGCTTAAACCTGCTGCTACCATAAACGGGACACGCGCTCCAAAGCCTCCCAGCAAACCACCAATAGCAGGACCGATAATAAATCCTAATCCAAAAGCCGCACCTACCATTCCAAAATTTTGTGCGCGGTTTTCTTCGTTGCTGATATCTGCGATGTAAGCTGTAGCTGTTGTAAAGCTTGCTCCTCCTATTCCCGCAATTGTTCTTCCGATAAATAACCAACCTATCGATGGGGCGAATGATAAAAAGATATAATCGATCCCTAAACCAAATAAAGAGAATAATAAGATCGGGCGACGGCCAAACTTATCACTTAAGTTGCCAAGCATCGGAGAAAATAAAAATTGCATTAAAGCATAAGCAAACGTAAGCCAGCCGCTATATTTAGATGCATCACTAATACTGCCATGTATCAATGTACTGATCAGTTTTGGCATAACAGGAATGATCAAACCAATGCCGATCACGTCTATTAATAAAGTGATGAAGATGAAAACTATTGCCGCATTCTTTTTGGGAGCCATTTTTGGTGTCTAAGTTATTTATTATCAAAGCTAAGTAAAAAGTCAAAAGTTAAAACCCGAAACTTGTTTCACGCAAAGCTATAACTGCGCCTTTGCGAGAAATATATAGGATTAACATAAAAAAAGAGCTCAATTTATTGAGCTCTTTTTCGAAAATATTATCAGTTAATGATTACCATCTTCTGTTACCACCGCCACCACCAGATGTACGGTTGTTGCTGTAGCTATTGCCACCGCTTCTTTCTTCTCTTTCTTTTGCGATAGAAACGCTCATTGCACGGCCTTCAACTTCTTTGTTGTTTAAGCCTAACATTGCATCTTTACCTTCTTCGTCTGAAGCCATTTCAACAAAGCCAAAACCACGTGAGCGGCCTGTTTCTCTGTCCATAATTACTTTAGCAGAAGAAACTGTACCGAATCTTGCAAAAAGTTCATTCAATTCAACATCACTTGTGTTGAAACTCAAATTTGAAACATAAATGTTCATAAAATCTAAAAATTAAAATAAATAAATAAAATACCTGTGATGGTACCAGAAGCAAAACGATTAAAAAGAGGAAAACTATTACGAGTGGAGAATGTAAAAATTTGAATCTATCTAAAACTATGTGCTCTCAGAGCTAAATCACTTTGTAAAGGTAAGCCTTATTATTGAATATTGTCAAACTAATATTTAAATAATCAATATTACCCATTCAATCAGGATTTGGCCTTCAGCTCTTCTATCTTGTCAATAAATTCCTGCATAGCAGTTTCTTTTGGTATCCCCTTCATTTTTTCCCAGGCGCCATATTTTGCCTTGGCTACAAAATCGAACATATTGGTTGGCGGATCGATATTGATATCTCCTTCCGATCCCTGTTTAAATAAAGAATACAATTGTAGCAGAACATCAGTAGCCGGCTTTTTGGTCAATAACTTACTATCAGCAACAGCTTTATCAAACAGATCTTTCAATTCCATAGTCAAATTTTATGCGAAAATAAATGCTTTCAGGATATATTGTTATGCCATTTGGATTTATCTTAACAATTAGCAGAAAACCTAATTAACGACTGTATCGTTTATTGTATCAAATCAATTATCATGAAATCATTGTTTTCTACTTTTTTGGCCATTGTTCTTTTTGCCTCTTGCGGACAAACGCAAACAAAAGCACTTAAGATCATACCGGGCAATAAAAACCATACGGCCAATGAATCTGTAGCGTATTTTTCTGAAGGATGTTTTTGGCATGCCGAATTGGTGTTTCAAAGTTTAGTGGGTGTAACAGATGCCGTTTCGGGTTTTGCAGGTGGTACAACAAAAAGCCCCAGTTATGAAGATGTGTGTACCGGTTCAACCGGCCACGCAGAAACTGTAGCAGTTTACTACGATCCTACAAAGATCAGTTATCAAACATTAGTAGCAGCTTTCTTTGCCAGTCAGGATCCGACACAGGTTAACGGACAGGGCAATGATGAGGGCACACAATACCGTTCCATTGCGTTTTACACGACTGATAAAGAAAAGCAGATCATCCTGGCCCAGATAAATAAACTAACTGCATCAAAAATATATACTGCCAGGATCGCTACACAGGTATTGCCTTTTACAAAGTTTTATCCTGCGGAAGATTATCACCAGGAGTATATTTATTATAATCCCAACAATCCTTATGTGCAGAATGTCTCTATCCCTGATTTTTTAGAATTTAAAAAGAGATTCAAGGGGAATTTTAAATATTAGCCTTCGGCAAAGATCAAAATACAAAAAACAAATTTCGGGCCGTGGTATGCCTGGAATTTGTTTTTTGTATTTTGGGATTTCTCTAGATAACTTTGCGCTCTATAAAATCAACCTAAACTTTACATTACAATGTTTCCTAAGATCAACCCCGTTTATACTTCATCGTGGAAAGCTTTACAGCTACATTATACAGAAATGAAACAGGTTCAGATGAATGACCTGTTTAAAGCTGATAAAGAAAGATTTGCTAAATTTTCTATTCAGTTTGATGATACCTTATTTGATTATTCTAAAAATATCATCACTGATAAAACAAAAGAGCTTTTGCTTCAGTTAGCAGCTGATTGCCAGCTTCCCGCTGCCATTGAAGCGATGTTTACCGGTGAAAAGATCAATGTAACTGAAGACAGGGCTGTATTGCATACTGCGCTTCGTAACTTCTCCGGCAAGCCCGTTTTGGCTGATGGAAAAGATGTAATGCCGGAAATAAAAGCAGTGCTGCAACAAATGAAAAGCTTTTGTAGCAAGATCCATACTGGCGAATGGAAAGGTTACACCGGAAAAAAGATCACAACGATCGTAAATATCGGGATTGGTGGTAGCGACCTTGGGCCGGTAATGGTTACCGAAGCTTTAAAACCTTATTGGGTAAAAGGCATCCAAACTTATTTCGTAAGTAATGTAGATGGAACGCATATTGCTGAAACACTAAAAAAAGTTAACGCAGAAGAAACCTTGTTTTTAATAGCAAGCAAAACGTTTACCACTCAGGAAACTATGACCAATGCAAACTCTGCAAGAGACTGGTTCCTGGCTGTGGCCAAAGACGAAAAGCATATTGCGAAACATTTTGCTGCATTGAGCACAAATGAAAAAGATGTGGTGAAATTTGGTATTGCTGCAGAAAATATGTTTGTATTTTGGGATTGGGTTGGCGGAAGGTATAGTTTGTGGAGTGCGATTGGTTTATCCATCGCATTAACGATCGGCTATGATAATTTTGAACAATTATTAAAGGGTGCGCATAAAGCCGATATTCATTTCAGGGATACAAATTTTGATAAAAATATTCCTGTCTTAATGGGATTGATCGGTTTATGGTACACCAGTTTCTTTGGTGCCGCGTCAGAAGCCATATTACCTTATGATCAATACATGCATCGGTTTGCCGCTTATTTTCAACAGGGGAACATGGAGAGCAATGGTAAATATGTAGATAGAAACGGCGCTATCGTACAATACGCAACCGGCCCTGTTATTTGGGGAGAACCGGGAACGAATGGCCAACATGCTTTCTATCAATTAATTCACCAGGGAACGCAATTGATACCTTGTGATTTTATTGCTCCTGCGATCAGTCATAATCCTTTGGGTGATCATCATAAAAAATTACTGACAAACTTCTTTGCGCAAACCCAGGCGTTAATGGCCGGTAAAGGCAAAAAGGAATTAGAAGCTGAAGGAACAAAAGAAAGCCTGATACCATATAAAACATTTCAGGGAAATCGCGCAACCAATTCTTTTTTAGTAAAAGAGATCACGCCTTTTAGTTTGGGAGAATTAATTGCTTTGTATGAGCATAAAATATTTGTACAGGGTATTATCTGGAACATCTACAGCTTTGATCAGTGGGGTGTTGAATTGGGTAAACAATTAGCCAACAAAATATTGCCTGAATTGCAGAATGATACACCTGTTTCTTCGCATGATTCATCAACGAACGGGTTGATAAATGCCTATAAAAAGATGCGCAAATAATCTTTGGTAACTCTCTTGTATAAAAAAATCCCTTCGTTTAAAACAAAGGGATTTTTATTATTATAAATTTCTATTTTACCATTTATCAACTTCTTCCGTACTACCATTATCAACCGGAGTTATAATTTCAGGAATAGTTGGAGGTGCAGGCTCAGCAGCAATATCAACAACCGATTGTGCCGCTTTTGTTTCAGGTGAAATAGTTGCGCCTTCTTCACCTTCATATGGATTGTCGTGGTTGAATGCATCAAAATCGAAATCGGGCATCAGGTCAGTTTTTACATAATCTACTGCTTCGATCAATCCTTTAATAAACTTGTTGAAATCTTCTTTGTATAAAAATATCTTGTGCCTGTCGTATCCATCAGAATCAAAACGTTTGCGACTTTCTGTGATAGTTAAATAGTAATCGCTTCCACGGGTTTCTCTTACATCAAAAAAGTAAGTCCTGCGTTTTCCTGCTCTAATACGTTTACTATAAACGCTTTCGATCTTTTTGTCGTTATTGTTTTCGTTGTTGTCGTACGCCACGGTTGTAAATTTTAATTTTGGTTCGGGTTAATTAATTTGTCCAAGGCAAAGATATAGTTGTTTTTGAAATGGCAAAATTTTGGATAACCTCATTTTACCCAATATAAGGCTTGCTGATAGCTAATTTTGAGTAATTGGCGCTGTAGGATCTTCCTGATTTTGCTGGCGGGCATACATATCTGCGTAATAGCCGTTTTTATGCAGTAAGCCTTCATGCGTGCCTTCTTCTACAATTTTGCCTTCGTCGATTACTATGATCTTATCAAAAGCGATCAATGAAAAGATGCGGTGGGTGATGATGATAGCCGTTTTTTTATTTAAATATTCATTCAATCCGTTTAATATTTCCTTTTCTGTTTTTACATCTACCGCACTTAAACAATCATCAAAAATTACAATTTTAGCATCTTTTATTAAAGCTCTCGCTATGGAGATCCGCTGTTTTTGTCCACCGCTTAATGTTACGCCACGCTCTCCTATCAATGTTTCGTAATTATGGGCAAAATGTTCAATTTCATTATGAACACTGGTTTGTTTAGCGGCTTTAATTATCTCTTCCAGATTGGCATCGTCATATCCAAAACGAATATTATTGCTTACTGTTTCACTAAATAAAAACACATCCTGCGGCACATAACTTATTTGTGAGCGTAAGTATTCGATATCGATCTTCGTCAAAGGCGCGCCATCATATAATATCATTCCTTTTTGCGGATCGTACATGCGCAGCAATAGTTGTGCGATGGTTGATTTACCAGAGCCCGTCCTACCTACAATAGCTATTTTTTCTCCGGGAGAAACCTGCAATGAGAAATTTTTAATGGCATTAATACCTGTGTGCGGATAAGTAAAATCAACGCCACTAAAATTAATATCACCGGTCAATGGCGGCCTCAATTTTTCAATGCCATTTTTAATTGTGGGTGCTGTTTGTAAAAATTCGTTGATACGTTTTTGTGAGGCAGAAGCCCTTTGTACCATGCTGGCTGTCCAGCCAATAGCGCTTACAGGAAAGGTTAACATTTGAATGTATAAAACAAATTCTGCAATGGTACCTACTTTATTGTTGATAGGATCCCGCATATAATCCAACCCTCCTACCATGATCGTTATCAATGTACTTAAGCCGATCAATAAGGCGATGCTGGGAAAATAAATGGCCTCGGTTTTGGCCAGGCCCAATGCATTTTTTCTATACGCTTCACTATTTCTATTAAAAAATCCGAACATTGTTTTTTCCTGTACAAAAGATTTGATAACACGTATACCGCTATATGATTCCTGCGCATTGGTGGTCAAATCACTCAACAAAGCCTGGATGCGTTCACTTTTTTTGTGGATGATCGTATTAACAAAATAGATCGTAAGCGCTAAAATAGGTAATGGAGATAGCGCGACAATGGTGAGCCTCGGACTAACTCTCAACATAAAAAATATGCTAAAGCCAATTGTAAAAGCCAGGTTCACTATGTACATAATTGCGGGGCCCGTGTACATTCTTACCCTGCTGATATCTTCAGAAATACGGTTCATCAGATCGCCCGTACTATGTGTTTTATAGAAATTGGTATCTAATTGTTGGTAGTGCGTATATACCTGATTTTTTTGGTCATATTCTATCAGGCGGCTCATTACAATGAGCGTTTGCCGCATTAAAAACATAAAAAAGCCACTGACAACAGCCAATATTAAAAGTGTAATACCCGACCATAAAACTTTTTGCTGAAAAGATCTTTTTTCCAGATTATTGATGATCACCTGAACAATGACGTCATTTTGTTCGATGTGTTTACTTGTTAATACGGTTGCATTATGCCCTACATTTTTTACAACAACATCTACCACATATCCTGTAAGTTGAGGAGCAAGTATCTTAAAATAATTGGTGAGGATAACGAATATAATTCCTAATATAAGGCGCCAGCGATATTTCCAGAAAAAGCGATTGAGCGCAGAAAGGTGTTTCATGTACAACAAAATTATACTAATACCATTGATGATTCAAAAATAGTATCGGGGTACATTTTTTATTATTTTGATGAATGGTAAATATCATTCCCGGCTAATTACTACTTTTATTTTCGCAAGCAGTATTGGTTTGTATAGTTCAAACAGTCGTTCTACTTGATGAATTGGCGTATATCCAGACTTTATAGGATATTTTAGTTATTTTCTTCAATAAAATTTGACGTATTAACCAATATTTTTGTAACATTGTAAACGCGATTTTCGCTTTATTGAAAAAAACATCTTAATTACCAAAATCTAAAAAATTATGTCAGCAGACTCACCTCAAGAACAATCAAGTTCAAAACGCTATATAACGATTGCGTTGATCTTATTATTAGTAGCTACCTGGGGCTATATTCTTTGGGATAAGAATAGAACAGCCGGAATAATTCAAGAAAAAGACGGACAAATAACGGTTGTAACATCTCAAAAAGATTCATTGCAAACCTTGTTTACTTCAGAAGTATCTCGTTATGACAGTTTAAAAACAACTGATATTGACAAAGACAATCAAATAGCATCAAAAGATAAAGATCTTGCTGAAAAAGAAGAACAGATCAAAAAATTGTTATCAAAAAATAATTTAGATGCTCATCAATTAGCAGAATTGAAGCGTAAGATCAATTCTTTTAATGCTCAAATTGATGGGTATGAAAAAGAGATCGCAGAATTGAAGGCTGAAAATGCTCAATTAACCCAAGACAAAGCAATGGTTACTGTTCAAAGAGATTCAGTTATCAAAACATTTGATTCTACTAAAAAATCAGACGATAATATTATTGATATCGGTTCTACTTTACATGCTTCTAACTTCAGCGTAGAGGGTATTGACGAAAAGAAAAGCGGTAAACAAAAAGAAACATCAAAAGCTAAAAAAGTAAATAAATTACATGTAAGTTTTGATCTTGATGAAAACCGTATTGTTCCTTCAGGTTCAAAACAATTATACATCTGCATTACTGCTCCTGATGGAAAACCTTTGTCTGTTGAAACACAAGGTTCAGGTACATTCACACCAAGAGACAGTGCAGAAAAAGTATTTACTCAAAAAGTAGAAGTAAACTACGTTCAGGGTCAACGCCAAACAGTTAGTACTGATTGGAAAGGAACCAGCTTCGAAGTAGGTGCCTACAAATTAGAGATCTATGAAAATGGATTTAAAATTGGTGGTGGTACAGTTGCTTTAAGAAAAGGTGGTTTATTTTAATTAAAGATATATTCCAATAAAAAAGGTAGTCTGCAAAACAGACTACCTTTTTTTATGCAGTAAGAATAAAAGTAATTGATCTTATTCTTCGTCAAGGAGTTTTACCAATGATAACAGCTCTTCCATTTTATACCTGTTACGGTCATTATCAAAGCATTTGCTCAATTCTTCCAGCAGGTACTGAATAATGCGTTTGTTATTCATCTTCTTAAAATAAGAGGTAGTTGGTGGCACAGAGATACGTTTGAAATAATTTTCAACGTCTTTATGAGAATATATTTGTCCGTTTAATGGATCAATGTAGAAGCTTATTTTTTCTGATGAATGTCCGATCGGGTTCATGAACTCATATTGCGGATCAAAATAGGCCAATATAAATTGCCTCGGTATATTAATGGCCCTTACAGGAATATCCAGCAATTCGCACAATATCAGGTAAACTATACCATTGCTGATAGCATTGCCCTTCTTGCTTTCCAGTGTTTTATTGATCAGAAAATTTTCTGGATGGTCATAAGCGATCTCGGTACCGGATAATTTATAATAGTTGTATAGAATGCTTGTGAGTACACTAACCTGCTCTAATGGTGTCAGGTAACTATTCAGTTCCAACCAAACATTTCTGCGCAGTTTTTCAATTTCCTGCAGGGCCTGCATACTTTGCAGATCAGGATAATGGTATTGCGCCGTTAATAAAGCTCCCTGCAATAATTCACAGCTACCATTCTTCCAATGCATAAAATCTTCTGTCAGGTCACGAAAATGCAGTTTGTGAATCAAAGATTCTATCCTTTCCTGTATCTGCTCATTTGTGGTATTTTCCCAAAGGTGTTCAAGATTGGGTATAATTCCTTTCCCGAAAGAGATAATTTTATCACTAACGGTATTGTATACATCTTCGTCAGGATCATCGATCAGATGAAAAAGGGCCGATATTTCGTTGTTTTCTGTCAACAGTTAGTTCGTTATAAATATGAATTTCGGTAAATGAAATAAAATAAAGAAGTTAAAATTTTCCACAATAGTGACTAACTTTTTTGAGTGCATCATTTTTCGAAGTTATAATGAAATGTTAAGGAAGTATTTTTTGAACAAGTACGCATTTCAATATAAAACTTTTAATTTGCTGCCTAAAGAAAAATCTCACATGAAAAAGTTCAATTTTAGAATACTGATTCCACATATTGTTGCGTTTTTTACATTTTTGATATTATCGTTAATATTTACCGGCCCTGTGCTATTTGATGGTAAGGTAATGGAACAGCATGATTCTCAGCAATGGAGGGCAATGGCTGAGCAATCTTTTGAATATAAAGATACACATGGCCATTTTCCACGCTGGACAAATAGTATGTTTTGTGGCATGCCGGCTTATCAAATTGCCATGGATCCTAAATCGGGATCTATTATTTCAACAAGTGTCTTTGCTGATCTTTTTACATTGGGGTTACCTCTGCCTGTTTATTTTCTATTTATCGCGTGTGCGTGTTTTTATCTTTTATGTATTGTAATCGGGGTCAATCCATGGCTCTCTATTTTGGGAGGTGTTGCCTATGGCTATTGTAGTTACTATCCTATATTAATATCTGTGGGGCACAATACAAAAATATTGGCCATGGCGTATGCTCCTGCTGTACTGGCTTCTATGTTCCTGATCTTCGATAAAAAATATTGGGTGGGCGGTTCGCTATTATTGATCTTCTCTACTTGTTTCATCGGACAGGACCATCAGCAGATATTGTATTATACAATGATCACAGCTGCATGCATAGTCATCCATTTTATTATAAAGACAATAAAGCAAAAAGATTATGCGCACCTGGTAAAATCTTTATTGTTAACCAGCTTACTACCCGTTGTAGCACTATTGATATGCTCGATCACGTATTTTTCTACGATGGAGTATGCGAAAGAAAGTATGCGCGGAGGAAGTGCACTTAGCGCCGGTGTAGATAAAAAAAATCAATCTAAAGGCGGCCTGGATAAGGATTATGCTTTTCAATGGAGTTATGGTAAATCAGAAACGCTGACTTTCCTTGTGCCCAATGCATTTGGCGGCGGTTCATCAACGGCGTTGCCGGATGATTCTAAAGTAGCAGATCTTTTGCAACAAACACCTAATTTACCTCCACAGTTTACCCAGCAATTATTGCAGGCGGCCACAGCATATTGGGGTGAGCAACCATCTACTTCGGGGCCTGTTTATTTTGGCGCCATCATTTGCCTGTTATTTTTATTGGGATTGGTACTATCAAAAAGTGAACATAAATGGTGGATATTAGCGGCGACTGTGATTGGAATTCTATTGGCTTTTGGAAAAAATTTCGAATCGTTGAACTATTTTCTTTTTGATCACCTACCCTTTTACAATAAGTTTAGGACGCCGGCCATGGCGCTGGTGATACCTCAGCTTACTGTGCCATTGCTGGGAGTAATATTTGTAAATGAATTAGTTGGTATCACAGATAAAATTGTATTAACTGCCATAGGTAAAAAGAGCTTGATCATTGCAGGTTCGCTGGTAGTTATTTTAGTTGGCTTTTACTTTTTTGCAGATTTTAAAAATGAAGAGACAAATGAGCTAAGGAAAAATTTAAGTGATGTGATGAAAGACAACCTGGAGTTTGTGAATGCCTATATTGGGGCTATCGCAAAAGACAGGCAGGCATTGTATTTAACGGACATGTTGCGTACGCTTGGTTTTTTGTTGGGCGGCCTGGCAGCAATTTATTTATACACCAAACAATTAATTAAACCCGCTGTTTTGTATTCAGCATTGATATTACTAACAATCATTGATCTGGTAGCTGTAGGAAAAAGATATTTAAATGATGATAATTTTGTTGATCCTTCAGATTATCAAACGTTTTACACAAAAGAATATAATGCAGATCTTCAAATTAAAAGAGATCCGTCTTTTTTCAGGGTTTTGAATTTAGCTTTTGATAATGGGAATGGTTTCCAGGTATCCATTGGTAATTCTTTTAACGATGCCATGGCTTCTTATAAATATAATACAATAGGTGGTTATAGTCCGGCTAAATTAGGCGTATTTGAAGATCTTAAAAACAAGGAAATATATAAGAATATACAGGCATGGGCAGCTAACCCTCAGGCAAAAGATAGTTTTAAGGTATTGAATATGCTCAATATGAAATACGTTATTGTGCCTGATCAAAATAATCCTAAACAAACAGTCGCGATATTAAATCCTTACGCTTTAGGCAATTGCTGGCTGGTAAAAGAAATAAAATATGTTGGCAATGCCGATGAAGAAATAAATGCTTTGGATAGTATTGATCCTGTACAAACTGTAGTGGTGGATCAAAGTTTTAAAAGTAAAATACCTTTTGAACCTGTATATGATTCGCTTGCATCTATCAAGTTGCTGAAGAATGATAACGATGACATCACCTATGATTTTACAGCATCCACCAATCAATTTGCAGTATTTAGTGAAATGTATTATAGCAAAGGATGGAAAGCATACATTGATGGAAAAGAAGCTGATTATTGTAAAGCCGATTATGCTTTAAGAGGCATGGCCATTCCTGCCGGTAAACATAGTATTGAATTTAAATTTGATTCAAAATTTGTTGACCTCGGAGAAAATCTGGGAAAATTTGCTGCCCTATTTGCGTGGGCCTTTATACTATTGAGCTGTTTTATGGTTTGGAAAAACAGGAAAATTGATCAGAAAGAAATTTCCTAATTCTTCCGAATCAATCATCGTATGAAAAATGTTTTAAGTATTGTCTCCTATCAGTTCCTTCCCGCAAAAATGGGTGGACAAAAAGGTATTGCGTTTTTTAATCGTTTTTTTAGCAAGCAGGTCAATCTTACCTGTGTAACAACGATCAATAATAATGCAAATTTTGCTGATGGATATGACCTACTGACTATATTATCAAGTAGCAAGATCCGGTATATTAATCTTTTTTATTTTTTCAGAATAAAAAAGATCATTCAACAAAAAGGGATAACACATTTATTATTAGAACACCCCTATTATGGCTGGTTAGGCATATTGATACAGCGTTTTTGCAAGGTTACATTAATTGTGCATGCACATAATATTGAAAGCTTACGCTTTAAAAGTACCGGTAAATGGTGGTGGCGGATCTTAGCTTTTTATGAAAAATGGACCTTTAAAAATGCAGATATCTGCTTTTTTATTAATGATGAAGATAAAGCGTATGCGATTACTCACTTTATCATAGCTCCGCAGAAATGTATAACGATCCCTTATGGCTTTGAATTAGACAGGATACCTTCTGCCCAGGAAAAGCTGGATGCGAAAAATTTTCTGCGAATGAAATATGCTATTGCCGCTGATGAAAAGATATTATTATTCAATGGCACACTTAATTACAAACCCAACCTTGATGCTATTGATGTAATTCTGGAAAAGATCAATCCTATTCTTTTAAAGAACCCAGGTTTTAAATACAAACTGATCATTTGTGGTAAGGATCTGCCTCGGTCTTATCAGGAATTAGCTGCTTATAAAAATAGAAATATAGTCTATGCAGGTTTTGTAGATGATATAATACCTTACTTTAAAGGAGCAGATATTTTTATTAACCCCGTAATAGATGGTGGTGGCATTAAAACAAAGTTGGTAGAAGCTTTAGGGTATAACCTGGATGTAGTGACTACTGCAGAAGGTGCGGCGGGTGTGCCAATAAATATTACCGGCAATAAAATGAGCGTGATCAGGCAAAGTAACTGGGAATCATTTGCACAAAAAATAATCAATTCGGGCAATGCTGCCGGTAATATTCCTGCTGCATTTTTTGAACATTTTTATTGGGAAGAAATTGCAAAAAAAGCCGCGAAAATAATAACTAATAATTAGTTAATTTAATCCGTATTGTAACTGCTTAATATTTTTTTTAAGCAGTTACTTAAAAAATGTTCCTATTTTTGATAATATTTAAAAATAAAAAATGAAAGTAGCGTTAATTACGGGTATTACAGGTCAGGATGGAGCATATTTGGCAGAATTATTACTCAGTAAAGGTTATAATGTACATGGTATAAAGCGCCGTAGTTCTTTAATTAATACAGATAGAATTGATCATTTGTTTTTTGATAAAAGCTTATCAGAACGCTTTCATTTACATCATGGAGATCTTACAGATTCTTCTAGTTTATTGCGTATCATACAACAAACACAACCGGATGAAATATACAACCTGGCTGCACAAAGCCATGTACAGGTAAGTTTCGAAACCCCTGAGTACACTGCTAACTCTGATGGAATAGGTGTTTTAAGGATCTTGGAAGCGATCAGGATATTAGGATTGGAAAAGAAAACCAAATTTTATCAGGCCTCTACTTCTGAATTATATGGCTTGGTACAGGAAATACCGCAAAAAGAAACCACTCCTTTTTATCCGCGTTCTCCATATGGTGTTGCTAAATTATATGGTTATTGGATAACTGTAAACTATAGAGAATCATATAACATGTATGCTGTTAATGGAATATTGTTCAATCATGAAAGTCCATTGCGTGGAGAAACATTTGTTACAAGAAAAATCACTATTGCTACAGCTAAAATAGCTACCGGCAAACAGGATATTTTATTGTTGGGTAACCTTGATGCAAAAAGAGATTGGGGGCACGCTAAAGACTATGTTGAAGGTATGTGGTTGATGATGCAACAAGAGAAACCCGAAGATTACGTATTAGCCACAGGAATTACTACAACAGTAAGAGATTTTATCACCATGGCTTTTGCTGAAACCGGCATCGAATTAGAATTTAAGGGTACAGGAATTGATGAAAAAGTATATGTTAAGAAGTGCAATAATCCAGTATATCAATTGCCTATAGGTAAACAAGTGGTAGGAATACACCCCCGTTATTTTAGGCCTGCAGAAGTAGATCTGTTGATAGGAGATCCAACTAAAGCGCATACTAAATTAGGTTGGAAGCCTAGCTATGATTTATCTATGTTAGTAAAGGAAATGATGGAGCAGGAACTGATCTCGCAAAAATCAAAAAATTAAAATAAGGCCTAAGGGTATTTATTTGTTCAAGCTAAAGAACTTTATAAAAATAAGGCTTCCCACTGATGATCTTTCTGGTATACTTAATAAGGCCCACTATATTTTTTGTATAGGCCTGCCATTGTTTATATGTGTATTTATTATCAAATGGTAAACAAAGTAAGAAAACTGGTATTGTTATGATATAAAAGAATAAATCAAACAAAAACCATCCGATACCAAATTGTTTTCTGATTCTTACAAAATTTGAAAGCATTATTTGAAGCCCTTTTTGATCAAAAAGATTAGAATAGCCTTTACCTGTGGAGGCGAATGTTTCATTGGATGATTCGCCTTGTAAGTGAACAACATTGCAATTGCCAAAAATACATAGCTCTCCTGCCTTTTTTAAACGGTTACACCACTCCGCCTCTTCTGCATACAAAAAAAAGTCTTCGTCCAATAATCCTGCTGTATCGATCGCCTTTTTTTTAACCATTAAATAAGCGCCATTTATCCAATCTACTTCTACTGTATCTGTAGCGTTTGGTATATTGGGTTTCTTTATTTTGATAACAGTAGCAAGCGTTTTTAAAAGATTACCAATAAAAGGTAATGGCAATAGATAGTTGAGACCACCTTTCATAGCAAAATTTCCAGAAATTTGCGGCGAACCATCTGTATTTAATAATTGTACTCCACAAGCAACGTAATGTGATGCTATAAATTGTTGATAGCAGTTATAAATGGCCCCGTCCTTTTCAATGGTATCTGAATTAAGAAGTAATACTATTGGCGCTTGTGATCTTCTTATACCTTCATTGTTGGCCCTGGCAAAACCACTATTATAACCCATTTGAATGAATTTTAGACCAGGGAATTCTCCCAGTATAATAGCTTCGCTCGCATCCTTTGAGTCATTATCAACAACAATAATTTCATATGGCGAAATAGCGTTCTGCTGATCAATAGATCGAATACAATCAATCACCAATTGTGGTGTCCGGTAATTTACAATAATGATCGATAATTGCTCCATTGTTAAAAAATACTACTTATTTGCCAAAATCCTTTTTAGAAAAATGTTTTTAACCAATTTAAAAGGTGCGGTAATAATGCCTGTTATAACTGCACCATAAAAAAAACGATTATTACCATATACTGCTTTGTTGACCTGAATATGTTTAATGATTGCACCAAACTCTAAATAGCAAATCAAATTGTATACAATTTTTTTTGTGGTAGTAAAATGAAGGGGGATTTGCTGGTTAAACTTTCTTTTGGCTTCAGGGAAATTACTCATTGCCATATTTACGCAAGTAGTTATTGATGGCTCATCAAAATGTAATAACTCAATTACGTTATCAACAGGAATTTTATACCGCTCAAAATCTCTTGATATCGGATTAACCCAGCTTGTAAATGGATTAAGTAATTGCACCATCGGTAACAATTTAGCTCCGGTAGAAGTAGCTATCCATGTAATACCCGATGAAGTACCTAACAAAAAAGTACAATGATGCGTTAATGCTGCCGTTTCCCTGATACTTAATACACTCCCATCGATAATGGACAAAGTTGGATGTGTGATTTTATTAGCTGACGAAAGAATGATCGCTGTGTCTTGATTATTGGTCAAATGTTCAGCAATACTGATAGCTACATCTTTTGTAATAACAGACTGGCCACTTTGTGGCGCAAATTCAAAAAGTATAATATTTTTATACCCTGAAAAATTGTGGTCAATAGCAAATTGTTTTGCCTTTACCAGCTCTTCTTCTTTTAACACCAGTAACGGTTGTACCGAAACTGTTATAGGATGCGGGTAAGCTTTTAAAGTATTGCCCCTGATCGTTCCATCATAAAAAGCAAGGTTAGTATCCATTATTTGCGTAATAAATACTTCATCGTACTGCCCATCTTTTTTTTGCTGCTGAACTTGTTTCTTAAATGTTCTAAATGCTGTTACATCATTTTTGGCAATATTGATCTCTACTATTTCATCCACAGATGGATTATTAATGATCATGCTTTTGCAGGAAGAAGAAATGGCCCATGTTAAATGGCTCTCGGGGAAATCATTTTTTATTTGTTTAGCAACTGTTGTCGCATACAAACAATCTCCGTTAGAAAAAAGCTGAACTAATAATATTTTTTTGGGGAAATTTGACATGATTATAATTCTATCATCATTTTTGCCAATTGCTTAAATGAAATTTGAGGCTGCCATCCTAAGGAAAAAATAAGTGAAGGATCTGATACCAGCTGCTTATACTCAGGGACAAAATCATTTTTTAAAATTATGTATTCTCTCCAATCTTTTTCTATTGAATCAAAGCAAGCTGATAGCCACTCTTCAATTGAATAGCCAATACCAGAACCCAGGTTTGCCTCAAATATTTTATCTTGCTGTACTAATGTCCAAATAGCTTTTACTACATCACCGGCAAATGTCCATTCCTTTATAACAGTTATATCTCCTATTTCTAATTGTTCTTTACTACCCTCTTTAATTCTTTTTGCAAGGGCGCTTATTTTTTTAGCCATGTGCCTTTCAGTTCTTTGCGGGCTATCATGGTTGAAAAAATATCCTACATATACTTTTAATCCCAATATGCGGAAATATCTTGCCGCATATACTGATTGAATGCGGCTTATGGAATACGGATCTCTTGCTTCAAACGGATCAGTTTCTTTAATAGGCAGGTCATTATTTGTAAATTGTAATCCACTACCTGAAATAAAAACTTTACTATGTGAAGAATACTTTTTTACAGCTTCCAAAATATTTAATGTGCCTGTACTGATTGTAGCATGATTTTCAAATAAGGCGGAATGGTTTGTTGTAGAATTTGCAGCTAAATGGAAAATATGATCCGGTTGGCTATCACTTATCAGTTTAGCAACTTCATCATAATTAGTAATATCGATGCGTAAAAATTCTCCATTTCTAGATACCCCAATTACAGTATAATTGAGTTGTTGAAGAAACTCGTTTAAGTAAAACCCATCCTGGCCATTGGCGCCGAAAATTATAGCTGTCATTTTTTAAAATATCTTTTCTACAAAAAACTACCGACTTAGATGATTTCTTTTTTATTTATTATAGTTAATAATTTACTGAAATTAAGTTTTTTAATCTTTCTTTTGTATCTTTTTAACCTTCTGGCAATTGTATCAATAATAGTTTTTGTTTTTATCGGCAAAGTATAAACACCACTAGTTTTAGATCCTGCAGCAATATCTTTTGTATATATATTTAATACCTCTTCAAATCTTTCTGTAAATTTTTCCGATTGCCAATCATCATTCATTTTTTTTATTAACGGAGAGGATTTTTTAATAGAATCTTTCAGCGAAAAAGAAGGATATGGCGGTAGATAGGCAGTTATATGCCTAAATGTATCATTATTGGAAACCGACATTGGTTGTCGTGTCACAATTGCCTGATCAGTAGTAGCAGAAAGACCGGGCATATTTCTGTCATATAAAAAACAATTAAGGGTATTTGCATTACACCATTTAATAAGTTCTTCTCTGTTCATGAAGTCGTGTGTAACACGCACTTCAATGCCGGGTTTGGCCTTCTGTTTACACACTTCTCCTAAATAAAATGCATATTTTTTTGATTCAGGAATAAAATCGCCATAAGGAATATTGATCCGAATAATTGCTTTATCGAATTCTTTGTTAACCGCTTCCACAACATGCTGAAATCCTTTTCCTTTAGTTCCAAAACCAAAACTACCGATCACCGGTATTTCATTGGTTATAACAGGAAGTTCGAAATTTATTTTTGTTAGTGGCCTTGGAAAGGCAAATAAATTTTTCTGTTTTGACTGTAAACTTGGGTCAAGTGCACAGTAAACAGTAAAGTCTTTTTCCGGACATAATACAAAAGCATCATCAGGCGCTACTTCCAGTACCATAGTAATAACAAAACCAAGCTCTTTTTTCAAAAACTTGGTTTCAAGCCACGCCATTGTTACAAGGTGATAATTAAAAAAATAAAAATCGTAACCGGTTTTGATCTCCCTGTTATTGATATCTATTTCTATATAATCTAATTGGTATTGTTTTGATTGAAGCAAGCATTCATACACCAAGTATCCTGATTCATAGATGCTATCCTGGGCTTTTTTGTTGTTTATAAATAATCCTCGTACCAATGAATTCAATGTTTATAATTTTAATCCGGATGAATGAGTACACGGATATATAATTCTACTAAAACATTATCCTTTCGGAACAATGACATAATTTATAAAATCTACTACTTCTTTGAATTCATAATTAATGCTATGCACAAATTCTACATAATCATTAAATGATGTGCCGAAATCTTCCTGCACATGTTGTAAAAATTCAAAGACGATTGGCATTTTATTTTTTAAAATGGTTTCCCTGGCTCCTTGTAAAGTAAACAGATCAGAACCTTCCACATCGATCTTCATAAAACTTATGGGCGTCTGAATATTCAGGCTATCAATAGTGATCGTTTCCACAGCTTCGCCTTTTGTATTGCTCTCTGTTACAGAAGCCCCACTAGCCTGCACGATCGATTCCTGAAAATATAAAATCTTACCAGTAACATTATAGGATGCCTTTGCTATTAAATGAACATTTGAACATTGATTGGCAGCGATAGTTTTTCTTAATAGGTCCTGTACAGATTTTTGCGCCTCAATTGCATATACACTACCGCCATCACCTACCAGCTTTGAATACGCTATAGTCATGTGTCCAAAATTTGCTCCCGCATCAATTACCGTCGTATTTTTTTTGATGTACTTTCTGGCAACGTTTAAAATATCAGGCTCAAATTCTCTTCCCCTGATCAGATCATTGGCAACAGGATCCTTTTTATATTGTATCGGTAAAAAATAATTTCCGATAGGCGTTTCGCAATAATATTCTTCTTTATTTTTAGATAAATTCGGATAAACATTTCCTATATAAGGCTGTTTAATGATCTCAAACCCTCGCTTGTTTAATAAATGCCGAATAGAATCTTTTATCATCTTTTATAGTTTACTTTTTATAAATATCAATGGTTGGTATTGGGAAAATAAAACCAGTCCCTTTATCTATCGCTTCTTTTTCTCTTTCCAAAAACTCTTCTTTAAAATGCCATGGTAACACTAAATAATAATCCGGATTCATTGCCCTACTTTCCGCTTCGCTGATAATTGGGATATTAGTACCTAAAGTATACGCACCGTATTTATCAGGATTTCGTTCTGCAGCATATTCAACTAACATACTGTTTATGTTGCACCATTGTAATATTGTATTACCTTTTGTTGATGCACCATACACATGTACTTTTTTACCTTCATGTTTTAATTTTACTAACAGGTCATGCAATTCATTTTTAACTTTTTCTATCCTGTATTGAAAAGCAACATACGGTTTGTCAGTATCTAATTCAAGGTCGAATTCTTTTTGTCTTATATCATTCATCAATTTGTAATTGTCATGATCGTAATAAAGGCTGCTTTCTTTGTGCGTTGCATAACAACGAATGCTGCCTCCATTGATATCATTGAAAGAAATTTTGAATATTTTCATTTCTGCCATTCCTGCAATTTTTTCCAGTACAGCCAGACTATAAAACTCTAAATGTTCGTGACAAATCGTATCATAACTATCCAATTCAAGCATATGAGGCATATAGCTCATTTCAAAAACCCATATCCCTTCAGGAGATAATAGCCGTTTGATATTTTTTACAAAATCAACAGGACTTTCCAGATCGTAAAACATCGCTATAGAAGTGATGATATCCATTTTTTTATCGCCTATTGCTCTAGACAATTGTGCGGAAGGGAAAATATCCTGCACTACAGTGGCATTTTTTACTTCTTGTGCAACATCGCTTGGATCGCAACCAAACTTTGAAAATCCTGCCGGATAATATCCTAATAAAGTGCCATCATTACAACCAATATCAAGTACGTTACAATTATCTTTTTTAATAAAAGACAGTGTACTGTCAACAATACCTTTTAAATGATTTCTCATGGTATTATTGGTGCCACTGCGATACCAATAAGCTGCGTATAGAATTTCAGAAGGAACGCTATGTTCCATTTGCAATAACCCACATGCATTTTCATCTACTTGCGGATTACACCGAACAAGTGAACAATTTATTTTGCGTTGAGAAGGTAATTCTTTTCCCGGTTTAACAAATGAACCCTGTAAATATTGAGGACCGAGGTCGATCACAGGTGTTAAAGATGAAGATCCGCAAACTCTGCAAGTTGTTCTTTTACGTATATGCATTATCGATTCTTATTATTTAATGATTGTATAGAGGTAGTAAATTGATTATTTATGTTGTCGATACATTGATTTCTTTCTAAATTTAGTAGCGCTAATTGTTTTACTACCTGATCTTTTTCATGTGTGGGAACCTTTTCAAAATCATATACTTTTTCTTGCTCGTGCCATAGACGGCAATTAACATCTGCCAAACGAGAAAAAACCTCAGCTATATTACCGGTTACCGCAGCCACATCGTTGCCTTCTTTTTTGAATACTTTATTTGCTGCAAAAGTCATTCTTTCCACAGGTATTTTACCTGCAATTGCATCTGCAATATATTCGTCAATTTCTGCTTGTAAATTAAATGCTTGTTTATTTAAACTTGCAAGTCTTGTTTCATCGTCAGTATGGTATTGCTTTAATTTTACAATCGTTAATTTGTCACATAACATACCCAGGGTTTCTGCCATACAATTATAATAAAATGAGTTGCGAAACTAATGATTTTCCATATATATATAATAGCAGGAGTTAAAAAACACTGCTTTTATTACAAATACGTCAAAAATAGCTCCAGTCCTTCTTTTTTTGAAGGAGTTAATTGATAATTAATAAATTGAGTATAATAATTTTTTAAGTTAAACACAGTATATGGGTTTGCGCTAACTATTTTATCTATGTGTCTTAAGCCAAAAGCAGTGGATTCATCAAATGCCTTAATAAAAGTACTATCCATTTGTTTACTGCTTATCCATGCAGCAAAAACAAAAGGTAAACCTGTGTATTCTTTCCATGCCAGTCCGAGATCATATTGATAAGCCGATATTTTTCGTTGTTCCAGGGCCCTGTCGCCGATTACAACGGCCGCAGTACTGCCTTTTATTTCTGTACGAAAATCATGGGTAGCATTTTTTATCACGGGATCTATTTTCCAATACTCTTTTAGTAATACCTGTGCCAGCTTAACTGAAGTACGGCTCTGGTAATCAAGTAATACTGTTTCTATTTCATTCAATGGTACTTCGCTAAACAGGCAAACGCTTGCCACTTCTCCTTCACTGCCAATACAATGATCGCCTATTATGTAATATTCCTTCATGTCAGGGATCACGGCAACCGGCACTAATCCTATATCGATTGTATCATTCAGCAGTGCAGCAGCAATATTAGCGGGATAATCAAAAATCAGCTCTATCTCATCTTTCATCATTCCTTGTTCAAATCCATATATCAGCGGTTTTGTGTTTAAATAACTCACGGCCCCCACTCTTATTTTTCTGTCCAATTCCTTTAGTTTAATTTTGCGTGCAAATTTACATGATCATTATGGATTTAAACCAACTCACCGCAATCTCTCCTATCGACGGGCGCTATCGTAAACAATTACAACAATTGGACGGGTATTTCTCCGAATTTGCGTTGATAAAATACAGGGTGTTGGTAGAGATCGAGTACTTTTTATTTCTGGGAGAAAAGAAATTTTTCAAGGTGCCGGCTACTGTAAAAGCTCATCTGTTGGCTGTTGCAGACAATTTTTCATTGGCAGATGCTGAACAAATAAAAGAGACGGAAAAGATCACTAATCATGATGTAAAAGCGGTAGAATATTTTTTGAAAGCGGAGTTGGATAAATGTAAAGCAGGACAGTTAAAGGAATGGATACATTTCGGGCTTACCTCACAGGACATCAATAATACCGCCATTCCACTTAGCTGGAAACATGCAGTGGAACATGATTATCTTCCTGCTATTATCAATTTACAATATCATTTGGCTACATTGGCCAGGCAGTGGAAAGATATACCTATGCTGGCGCGTACACACGGACAAGCAGCCTCTCCTACCCGTTTAGGTAAAGAAATAATGGTTTTTGTTGAACGTTTAGAGAACCAGATACAATTATTCAGCTATATCCCTTTCACTGCAAAGTTTGGTGGTGCTACCGGTAACTTCAATGCGCACCATGTAGCTTATCCTAAATACGATTGGATAAAATTTGCCAATCAGTTCACGGAAGAAAAGTTAGGGTTGCAGCGCCAGCAATACACAACACAAATAGAGCATTACGATACGCTAGCCGCACATTTTGATGCCATCAAACGTATCAATACGATCTTCTTTGATTTTTGCAGGGATATCTGGACGTATATCAGTACAGATTATTTCAAACAAAAAACGAAAAAAGGTGAAATCGGTTCTTCGGCTATGCCGCATAAAGTAAATCCGATCGATTTCGAAAATGCAGAAGGCAACTTTGGTATCGCTAATGCTTTACTGGAGCATCTTTCAGCAAAATTGCCTGTTTCAAGATTGCAGAGAGACCTGACTGATTCAACTGTGTTAAGAAATATTGGCGTACCAATGGCGCACACAATCCTGGCAATCAGATCAATAGAAAAAGGATTGGAGAAATTAGTATTGAATGAAGCAAAGTTAAAAACAGACCTTGATAATAATTGGGCAGTAGTTGCTGAAGCTATTCAAACGATTTTAAGAAGAGAAAATTACCCTAAACCATACGAGGCTTTAAAAGACCTTACAAGAGGTAAAAATGCGATCGATAAAAAAGCAATCCACGCATTTATCGGTAAACTGAAAGTTTCTGCAGCCGTTAAACAGGAGCTGAAAAATATAACACCTCATAACTATACCGGAATTAAATTCTAATGAAATCACTCTATTTACTACCCTTACTTTTTGTTGCAGCATGCTCTCCTTCCAGGCATATTCGTCTTACAAAAGGTTTAGCTGCATATTATCCATTTAATGGGAACGCATATGATTCCAGTAAAAATAAGAACAACCCAGTTTTTAATAATGCTACTTTAACTGCAGATAGGTTTGGTAACGTAAATAGCGCTTATCATTTTAATGGAATTGATAATTATATTGATATTCCCAATAGTCAGAGTCTAAATATGGGCAAGCAAATCTCCTTATGTGCCTGGGTAAGGCCAACAGGTTTTTATGCCGGTACCTGTCATGGAAATTCTATACTGCAAAAAGCTGATTATAGAGATCCGGGCTGTTATGTTATGGACTATGATGATGGCCTTTTTAGAAATGCACATCATTGCGATGGAATGCCACCAGATACTACCCACGAAACATTTGGAGGAAAAGATGCTCCGGAAGCAACTCCATATATAATACCCGGCCAATGGCACTTTTTTGTTTATACCAATGATGGTGTTAAAGCAAAAGTTTACGTTAATGGCCGATTAAGAGTTAGCTATCCTTCTACCCATACTATATATACCAACAAGGCCGATCTGCTTATAGGTAGCAATGTAAAAAATAATGATGCTTATCCTTTTTGGGTAAATGCAGATATCGATGAAATAAGGATTTACAACCGGGCTATCAATCAGAAAGAAGTGGATTCATTAATGAAAACACCATAAGGATTTACTTATGTATCTCACTGGTAAAATGAAATTCAATATCCGGATTATTTTGTATCTCTGTATTTAAGAACCATTCGCTTGCTGCCAGGTAAACAATATGTCCGTCTTTATCGTTCGCGATATTAGCTTGTTTGAAGCGGATAAAATCTTCCAGCTTTTTAGGGTCTTTACTTGTTAGCCAGCATGCCTTAAAAAATGGCAGGCTGTTCATTTGCACCGATGCGCCATACTCCTGTAATAAACGGTATTGGATCACTTCAAATTGTAATTCTCCTACGCAACCAATTATTTTTTTATTGCCGCCAAACTGCGTAAATAATTGCGCAACACCTTCATCTGTTAATTGCAATACACCTTTTTCCAATTGCTTGGTTTTCATCGGATCTTTGTTCACTACCTCTTTAAAAATCTCAGGAGAAAAACTTGGGATACCTGTAAAATAAAATGCTTCGCCCTCGGTCAATGTATCGCCTATCTTAAAATTTCCTGTATCGAATAAGCCTACAACGTCCCCCGGATATGCTTCTTCGATCACATCTTTTTGTCTGGCTAAAAAGCTATAAGGATTGTTGAAACGAAAATCTTTTTCCATGCGTACATGATTGTAATAGACGTTGCGTTCGAATTTTCCGCTGCAAACTCTTAAAAAGGCAATTCTATCCCTGTGTTTAGGATCGAGGTTGGCATGTATCTTAAATATGAATCCACTGAATTTATCTTCTTCAGGATTTACGTCTCTTGTAGTTGTATGCCTTGGCCTTGGTGTTGGTGCTATCTGAATAAATGTATCCAGCATTTCTTTTACGCCGAAATTGTTCACGGCACTTCCAAAAAATACCGGTGCAATTGAACCGCTTAAATAATCGGCTGTATTTAATTGTCCGTATACGCCATCTATCAATTCAACATCTTCTCTTAATTGATCTGCATCCCTGTCTCCTACTTTTTTATTTAAAATATCCTGGCTCAGGTCTGTAATTTCCAATACATCTTCATCATTAGCTTTTGTGCCTGCAGTAAATAGTACCAGGCTTTTTTGGCGAAGATCATACACGCCTTTAAAATCTTTACCGCTATTGATCGGCCAGGTCATCGGATGTAACTGGATCTTTAATTCATTTTCAATTTCTTCCAATAGCTCAAACCTGTTTTTACCATCACGATCCATTTTATTGATGAAAACAATTACCGGCGTTTTACGCATGGCTATTACTTCCATTAACCTGCGTGTTTGCGGTTCAACGCCATTTACGCTATCAATTACCAGCACTACACTATCTACCGCCGTTAATGTTCTGTAAGTATCTTCTGCAAAATCTTTATGTCCGGGTGTATCTAAAAGGTTTATTAAATGTCCGTCATATTCAAAGGTCATAACGCTGGTAGCCACACTGATACCACGTTGCCTTTCAATTTCCATAAAATCGCTGGTGGCGTGTTTTTTTATTTTGTTGCTTTTTACGGCACCTGCAGTTTGTATAGCACCCCCAAATAACAGAAATTTTTCTGTAAGCGTTGTTTTACCGGCATCCGGATGAGAGATGATGGCGAATGTTTTGCGTTTATTTATTTCGTTGATGTATTTCATCTGTAACTATGAACCAAAATTGAGGCGCAAAGGTAAGGGATGTCAAGAGAAAAATAAGGCATTTTTAAAGCCTTTCCTTCTGCTGCGCTTAGGTAAAAGCTCAGCCGATAAAAGAAAACAAGCCCTTTCTTTAACGTTACAATCAATTAAGTTGACCTATTTTTGAAATATGCTTACATCGCTTAAAATATTAAGTAATTCTTTACGACTAACGATTCAGGAGCTTACGGTTAACAAGCTCAGGACATCACTTAGTTTTATAGGCGTTGCTTTTGGTATTTTTTGTATTATCGGTGTATTAGCAACCGTTACGAGTTTGAAAAGAAATATTCAGGATAAAATAAGCACATTAGGCAGCAATACTATTTATATCGATAAGTGGGATTACACCGGTGGGCCGGACAGGCCGATGTGGAAATACAGGGCCAGGCCGATAATGACCTGTGATGAAGTGGCCTTTATAAAAGAACGCTCACAATTACTGGACGATGCTAGTTACCTGATGCGGTATAGCACTACTATAGCTTACGGCAATAGTGTGATCCAAAATGCAGTGGCGTACGGTATCACCGAATCACAGGCCAATGTACAGCCGCTGCAAATTGCGGCAGGCAGGTATATTTCTTCTTCTGAATTTAATAATGGCAGTAATGTTGTGTTGATCGGGAATGATAATGCAGAAAAATTATATGGTTCTTCCGAAAGAGCAGTGAACAAAACAATCGATATAATTGGTGGTAAAAAAGCGATCATCGTTGGTGTGATCAACAAAGAAGGGAAAAATTTTATTGGATGGGATTACGACAATTGCGTGATGTTACCTTACAAGTTTGCCAAACAAATGATCAAAGAAGATCAGGCCAATCCTGTTATCATTGCCAAAGGAAAAGCGGGTGTTACAACAGCAGCGCTCAATGATGAGCTGGAAGGAATTATGCGCCAGGTAAGAAAATTAAGTCCTAAACAGGAAGATAATTTTTCATTGAATACGGTAGAAGCGTTTACCAAAGCGATTGACGGCTTGTTTGGAAAAATCGATGCGGTTGGCGGTGTGATCGGTATCATCAGTCTGATTGTAGGTATGTTTGGCATTGCCAATATTATGTTTGTTACGGTAAAAGAGCGGACGGCTGTTATCGGACTTAAAAAAGCGATCGGCGCAAAACGCAGCAGCATCTTATTTGAATTTTTAATGGAAGCCACCATACTTTGCTTAATGGGCGGCGCCGTAGGATTATTCTTGGTCTACATCCTTACATTGATACTTTCGGGGCCATTGGATTTTCCTGTTTATATTTCGTTTCCTTTATTGATCGCAACAGTTATTATATGTTTGGTTGTTGGCGTTATTGCTGGGATCTTTCCTGCATCAAGAGCAGCGAAGATGGATCCGGTCGTCGCAATTCGCTCCTAAAAATGGTAAATTGTAAATGATAAATGTTGGGTTACTTTTGCAATATTAATTTACCATTTACAATTCACCATTTATCATTACCATTTTAGCCATAGAATCTTCTTGTGATGAAACCTCAGCTGCGGTCTGCAGGGACGGAAAGATATTGTCGAATTTTATCGCTGGCCAAACAGTGCATGAAAAATACGGTGGTGTTATTCCTGAATTGGCCAGCAGGGCACACATGCAAAATATTGTTCCTGTTGTTGATACGGCTTTAACTGCTGCAGGCTGTTCTTTATCCTCTGTTGATGCCATTGCTTTTACACAAGCTCCCGGATTGATCGGCGCTTTGTTGGTAGGAACACAATTTGCCAAATCTTTATCACTTGCTTTGGATAAGCCGCTAATAGCTGTGCACCACATGCAGGCGCATGTATTGGCTAATTTACTTGCCGATGACAAACCTGATTTCCCATTTGTATGTTTAACTGTTAGCGGCGGACATACACAAATCGTTTTGTGCGAAAGTCCGCTGAAAATGAAAGTCATTGGTGAAACAATTGATGATGCCGCGGGTGAAGCATTTGATAAGAGCGCTAAATTATTAGGACTACCCTATCCCGGCGGCCCGTTGATCGATAAATATGCGCAGTTGGGTGATCCAAACAGGTTTAAATTTACTGAACCACAAATACCCGGACTGGATTTTAGTTTTAGCGGGTTAAAAACCTCTATCCTGTATTTTTTAAAGAATGCCGGTACCAGCAATGTTTACAAAGAAGCCTTTGTTGTGGATGAAGTAACCAGGCAACAATTCATTCAGGAGAACCTAAATGATATTTGTGCTTCGATACAAAGTCGCATTGTTTCCATTCTTATAAATAAATTAAAAAAAGCGGTCAAGGAAACCGGTGTTAAAAACATTTGCATAGCCGGTGGCGTTAGTGCCAACAGTGGCTTACGTACTGCGATCACCTCATTAGGAAAAGAAAATGGCTGGCGCACATTTATTCCTGCTTTTGAGTATTGTACTGATAATGCTGCAATGATCGCTATTACCGGATACTATAAATTTTTAGCAAAAGATTTTACCGAATTAAGTATCAATCCTTCTGCCAGGGCTGAGTGGTAAACGCATGTATGCCTAATAATTATTTTCAATTCAAGCAATTCACGGTTTATCAGGATAAATGTGCCATGAAAGTTACCACAGATGGCTGTTTGTTTGGAGCGTACGTAAATAATACCATCCAACACTGTACAACCAACATCGCACACACGCTTGATATTGGTGCCGGCACAGGGTTATTGAGTTTGATGATAGCACAGGCAAACAGCTTTTTGATCGATGCGGTGGAAATCGATGCCAATGCTTATGAGCAAGCAGAAGATAATTTTGATCGGTCTCCCTGGAAAGAAAGACTAACTGTTTTTAATTCGGATATACTAGAATTTCAATCGGCTATAAAATACGATTGTATCATTTCAAATCCGCCTTTTTTTGAAGATGATCTTAGATCGGATAATGAACAAAAGAATAAAGCGAAACATGATAGTTCACTCACGCTGCAGGCATTAATAAAAGTTGTAGAAAATAAGCTAAGTATGGATGGAATATTTTTTGTCTTGCTTCCTTACCACCGCATACATTATTTTGAAACGGAAGCAAACAAGATGGGATTATATCCCGAAGAAAAATTATTGGTAAAACAAACCTCAGCACATGATTTTTTCAGAGGATGCCTGTCATTTTCCAGAAAGAAAAAACAAACGGTGACGTCTCAATTAACTATAAAAAATAGCGAAGGCAATTATACTGACGAATTTATTTTGCTAATGAAAGATTATTATTTGCATTTGTAATCTTTATCCCCACAATGATTTGGGATATTCCCCTTCCGCCACTAATTTTTCAACACTGGCTCTTACACCTGGCGCATCTTCTTTATACGTAACCCCAAACCATTGTGATGATGTAGGAATTACTTTGATAGTACCGTTTTGATTTTCTATAAAATCTTCTGCTAATAATGGTATAAAAAATTCTGATTTGATATTGGTATAATTCTCCCGAACGAAATCATGAAATAATTTTTCTGTTACAGGAAATATGGTTGGATGAAAACACCAGAAATTCATTGATACACTTGAATCATATGGAACTTCATATTTCACCTCATTGTCTTCATACAATATTTTACCATTGTCATCTTTATATATTTTTGTTCTTTCATGAATACTCACCAGGTTACCTTCTTTGCTTACTTCGCAAACACCGCGACTAACCGTACCATTTTCACTTAAAGTTTTTGATAATTGATAGCCTATCAATGCATATTTATTTTTACCTGATTCATTTTGTAGAAACTGGACAGCTTTCACAAAAGAATCCCTGCCGTAAAAATCATCCGCATTGATCACGGCAAAGGGTTCCTTAATAGCATTCATGGCACACAATATCGCGTGGCCCGTACCCCATGGTTTGGTTCTATCCGCCGGAATGGTTACGCCACCTGGCAAATAAGCGTCTTTCTCCTGGTAAACATATTCTGTAGTTATTTTGCCTCTTAGCTTGGGTTCAAAAATGGCTTTAAAATCTTCTGCAAAATCTTTTCTTATGATAAAAACCACTTTGCCAAAACCAGCACGAACCGCATCATAAATTGAATAATCCATTATTGTTTCACCTGAAGGACCGAATGATTCTGTTTGTTTCATACTTCCATACCTGCTAGCCATTCCTGCCGCTAAGATCAAAAGAGTTGGTTTCATATTATTCTTAAATATATATCAAAATTGCCGTCATTTATTCAGGCAGGTTATTAATTGTAAATTGCGTCACGAAAATAGGGTAATCGAACAAATTATATATGAAAAATGCTTTTTGATAACTCAAATATAAAAGTCGATACTATAAAAAGTCAATTATTGGACCAATTAGGTATCGAGCTATCGGTTCTGCGACTGGACCTGATCCATCCGATAATTTCCGGCAATAAATTATTTAAACTTTTTTATTTTCTACAGGATGCGGAGAAATTTCCCCAAAGAACGATCATAACTTTTGGTGGGGCTTATTCTAATCATTTAGTGGCTACTGCTTACGCTTGTAAATTAGCCGGGTTAAAAAGTGTAGGTATTGTAAGAGGAGAAAAACCTTCGAAACTATCACATTCCTTACAAAATTGCTTGGAATATGGAATGGAGTTGAAATTTATTTCAAGACAAGCATATGATCAAAAGGAAGAAACCGATTTTCAACAAAACCTGTTACAAAAATTTGATAATGCTGTTATACTACCTGAAGGTGGTTACGACCCTAATGGAGCTAAAGGCGCGTCATTAATAATGAATTATATCAATGAGGATACTACGCATATTTGTTGTGCTTTGGGAACAGCTACTACCGTTGCAGGGTTATTATCTGCCGTAAAAGCACATCAGCATATCGTTGCCGTTCCTGTTTTAAAAGGGTTGCATGATATTGATGAAAGAATTTCCTTTTTGTTGGATAATAAAGGGTTTCAGGCTTTACAGGTTTTGCACGGATATCATTTTGGCGGCTATGCTAAATATACTTCTGCACTATTATCTTTTATGAATGAGTTATATGAACAACACCAGCTGCCTACGGATTTTGTATACACTGCAAAAATGTTTTTTGCAGTTTTCGATTCCATAAAAAAGCAGCAATTTCCTAAAGGAAGCAAGATCGTTTGTTTGCATACGGGCGGATTGCAAGGCAATTTATCATTACCTGTTAATAGTTTGTTTTTTTGATTGATTTAGCGTGAACATCATACTATCTTTGATGTGAATTTTTATACGTCCTGTTGCATGAGGAAGCTATCATTTTTGTTTATACTTTTTTTACTGGCTGTCAGTTATACGGCAGTTGCACAAGACACCTTACCCAAAATTTTAATAAAGAATATCAGTGGTAAAATAATAGTTAGCTGGAAGAACGAATACAATGCAGTAGTAACGATTATCGATATCCAACGCTCCAATGATAGCATCAGAAATTTTTCTACGATCGGTACCGTCCTAAATCCTTTAAACGAAGACAATGGATATGTTGATACAAGGCCGCCTAAAACTAAATGTTACTATCGTCTTTTTATCGCGTTTGAGGGAGGTAGCTATAAATTCACAAAGTCTTACAGGATCCCTAAGGATACTGCCAGCAAAAGGCCCAACAACATTATTGTACCGGTTAAAACTCCTGAACCCGATAAGGTCATTGCGCCAATAAAAACGCCGGTGCCTGATAAAATTATTGCACCACCGATCAAAACAGTTCCTGATAAACCCATTGTTGTTAAAACACCTCTACCAGATAAGGTAATTGTACCTGCTAAAATCCCCATTGTAAAAAAAGACAGTGTTACTATCAATAAACCCGTTGTTATCCAACCTGTAAAAAAGGATAGCATAGCAGTAGTTGTAAAAGAAGAATTGCTAAGGTTAAATCGCTTTCCCAAAAAAACGGTGATAATAGATAAGCCGGACATGCAACCAATAGCAATTGCTGCAATAAATGATATCGTATTAATAAAGTATCGGTTAATGATAGATATTTATCCTGATTGCAGGGACCTGAAACGAAAGTATATAAATATTAGAAGAGACAGCACCGACATCATCGCCAGAATGCCTTTCAGGCCAAGTAAATTTATCAATATAGGCAAGGATAACGATGTGATCATCAATCTACCATTATCTGCAACTAAAAAATATTCCATTAAATTTTATGGAGAAAAAGATAGTGCTGTTCTGTTCGAAATAAATAAGATAACAGAACCTTACCTGATATTAGAGAAAGTGAATTTCAAGCATTCTGGTTGGTTCAGGTATCATTTGTATTGCAATGGATTGTTGGTAGAAAAGTATAAGATATATGTTGCTATTGATGATAAAACTATTCCAATGGCAAAAGAACGTGCAGATCTGAGCAAAGACAGATAGCAATCAGTCGGCCAAATTCACATTGAATACCTGTTCAAAATAATATTTGATCGTTTGTTTTACTTTTTCGAAATCAACTTCCTTTCCTAATTCTTTTTGTATTGAAGTCACTTGCTTATCCTGTATGCCACATGGGATGATGTTATTGAAATAACTGAGGTCATTATTTACATTGAGTGCAAAGCCATGCATTGTTATCCACCTGCTGCAACGCACACCCATGGCACATATTTTTCTTTCACGGCCAATTATTCCCGGTTCGATCCAAACGCCCGTTTCACCTTTGCTGCGTTCTCCTTTTATGCCATAATCCGATAAAGTAAGAATAATGATCTCTTCCAATGCCCGAAGATATTTACCAATATCAGTGTAAAATTTCTCCAGGTCCAAAATAGGATAACCTACTATTTGTTGTAATCCGTGAAAAGTAATATCACCTCCCCTGTTTGTTTTAAAAAATTGCATACCGCCTTCCTGCATTTTTTCTTCACTGATTAGAATATTTTCAACATCACCGCTTTTACCAATTGTGTAGACAGGAGGATGCTCACAAAAAAGAAGATAATGGGTAGTGGTCTGTAGTATGTCAGATGCCGGTTGTTGGTCGTCGCCCGTTAATACCCTGTTCGCGATCTTCACCTGTACATTCTCTTGCAACAATTGTTCCTGGTAATCCCAGGCCTTTTTGTAGTCAATTATTCCAAGATCTTTGTATATAACAGTCTGCTTATTCAATGTATTACTTTAATTTGCAAAGATAATCAAATCCGATAGCTATCGGATACATAAAACAACCATCAAAAAGCAGCCATTGAGCACAGACCTAACAAATATTGACGAGGAAATACAAGACAGTGAAGAGTTGTACGAAAGGCTTGTCATGGAAATTCCAAAGGGACAGGAATCTATCCGCATTGATAAATTTTTAATGACACGGATAGAAGGCGCTACAAGAAATAAAATTCAACAAGGTATTGAGAATGAGATGGTATTGGTCAATGACAAACCTATAAAATCAAATTACAAAGTAAGGCCCTACGACAAAATTGTTGTCTTCGATAATAAGAATCCTGAAACAACGGATATCATTCCTGAAAATATTCCATTGAATATTGGTTTTGAAGATGACGACATACTCATTATCAATAAACCTGCGGGAATGGTAGTACATCCGGGAAGCGGTAATTACAATGGTACATTGGTAAACGGAGTAGCCTATTACCTGCAACAACAAAATCCAAATGTTGAAGAAAATATTTTACCCCGTTTTGGATTAGTGCACCGCATTGATAAGAATACGACCGGCTTATTAGTGATGGCAAAAAATCCAAAAGCGATGACGGATCTTGCGAAGCAATTTTATGATCATACCGTACACAGAAGATATATAGCGTTAGTATGGGGAGATTTCGAAGAAGATGAAGGGACTATCCGGGGGCATGTAGGCAGGCACCAGCGTTTTAGAAAATTATTTACCGTCTATCCCGATGGAGATTACGGTAAGGAAGCGGTCACGCATTATAAAGTATTGGAGCGCTTCAATTATGTAACATTGATCGAGTGCAGGTTGGAAACCGGAAGAACACACCAGATAAGGGTTCACATGCAATCTATCGGACATCCTTTATTCAATGATGATTTTTACGGCGGCGAAAAAATTGTAAAAGGAACCGTGTTTTCAAAATACAAACAATTTGTAGATAATTGTTTTGCTATTTGCAAAAGACAAGCTTTGCACGCAAAAGAATTAGGCTTCATTCATCCTATAACTAAAGAACCGATATTTTTTGAAAGTGAGTTACCGGAAGATATGACCGAGGTAATTGAAAAGTGGAGAAAATATATAGTGGCTAAATAAATGCTACAGATCTATATTCTGTCAAATATCAAGTTGACACTTTATTCGGTTGATGTTTCAACATAGATCAATAAATCTTTTGGCATAGTTTTTTCGTTAGTTCTGGAAGTATTAAAATATACATATCAAAACTAACCATATGTTCAAGCTAAAGGCTGATATCTTTCTGTTATTTACTCTTGCATTGGGGATGATATTTCTTTTTAGCAGTTGCGCTTTTAAAAGTGTAACACGTTCTAAAGATATTGTATATCTAAAGGCTGATACAACTACTCATACTTCGGCGGAAAAACTAAATGTATTTGCTCCGCGAAAACATACACAATTAAAGGATGTCCTCATTTTTATACATGGCGGCAATTGGAACAGTGGTAAAAAAGGTTTGTATAGTTTCTTTGGAAATCGTTTTGCAAGAAAAGGTATCGTAACAGTTATCATCGATTATCCTTTAAGTCCGAAGGCTAACTATAATAAAATGGCCATGGATGCTGCTATTGCAGTTAAATGGGTAAAAGAACATATTGCTACGTACGGCGGTGATCCCAATAAAATATTTATATCCGGCCATTCTGCCGGCGGACATTTAGCCGCATTGATCAGCATTGATAATCATTACTTCGATACAATCGGAATTAAAAATCCAATAAAAGGAGCCATTTTCATCGATGCAGCGGGACTGGATATGTACGGTTACCTGAAAACTGAAGGCCTGCCTTCTGGCCATACTTACTTTACCACTTTTACGACTGATCCTGCAATATGGAAACAAGCATCTCCCATGTATCATTTACATACCGGCATGCCGCCAATATTGATCTATCAGGGAGAAAAAACATACCCTTCTATTGCACAAAGTAATGACCGGTTTTTAACTGCTATAAAAGAATATGTTCCGGATCAACAGCGCCATATCTTAAAGAGAAAAAAACATATACCCATGATCACGCAGTTTTTCAATCCATATAATAAACGTTATAAAGAGATCATTCAGTTCATGAATCATACTGATCAGTAAATGAAAGGCAATCATTTTTTTTACGGCTTTCTTTTATTAATGGCTGCGCATCACTGCAACGCACAAGTGATCGACAACACCTCTTCCTTTAAAAATAGCGAAGGCAATCAATATATACGCCTGGATTATGACAATGATTATTTTACAAAAGCCGATGAATATTATACGCAGGGTGTAACACTCGAATTAGCTCATCCCGCATTTAAACATTTTATTTTAAGCAAGCTTTTATTAAAACCCAAAAATACCGATGTCATTTATGGATTACGCTTAGATGCATATGGCTACACGCCAACCTCTATTGACAGCGGATATATTTTAAAGGGCGACCGGCCCTATAGCGCCAATATTTCTTTAGGCACATTTGCTACTGCTGTTGATACAGTAAAATGCCAAACAATTGCCACAACATTTATTATCGGCTTAATGGGCCCTGCAGATGGAGGAGAACTATTTCAAAAATATATACATCAAGTAACGGGCAATTCTCTTCCTCAAGGCTGGCAATACCAAATTCAAAATGACCTGATACTTGACTATCAGATAAATTACGAAAAAGAATTGCTTACTTATCAAAACATGTTTTTGTTGAATGCCACTTCTATGTTGCGGGTGGGTACACATAATGATAAGCTTAGTGCAGGCTTTAATTGTATGGTTGGGAATTTTAATGACAGGTATCGGTCTGTTGCCACAACAAAAGCGGATCATAGGAAAATACAATATTATCTCTACGCCCAGGTATTGGGATCCGTCATTGGATATGACGCTACATTGGAAGGTGGTTTATTTAATAAAAGCAGTGTCTATACAATTTCTCCCAATGATATCAGCCGTTTTACATTTCAGGCAGATGCGGGTATTGTTGTAAGTTATAAAAGAGTATATGCAGAATATTCACAAGCTGTCTTAACCAAAGAATTCAACACAGGCTATTACCATCGCTGGGGTGGATTACGGATCGGGTTAACACTTTAATAAATCTATCCGCACTACTATTGCGTACATCTATTAAATTTATGGTGCGTTTTAATAAAATCGTTTATTGTTTATTGCTTGTTATCATTGCGCATCGGAGCAATGCGCAAATAATTGACAACACTTCTTCCTTTAAAAATAGCTTAGGCAATAAATATTTTAAGCTGCATTACGATAACGATTACTTTACCAAAACAGACGAATATTATACGCAAGGCATAACGCTTGAATATGCTAACCCTGTTATAAAAAGATTCATCACTTCAAAAATATTATTACAACCAAAAAATACAGATATCACTTACGGCTTTCGTATTGATAATTTTGGGTACACACCTACTACATTGCGTAGTGATAGTATTTTGTATGGCGACCGGCCTTATTGCGGCGATATGTCTGCCAGCACATTCGCTATTGCGGTTGATACAGTACGACAACAAATAATATCCACCACTTTTGTTATTGGCCTTATGGGACAAGGCGCCGGTGGTAAAGAGTTTCAAACAACCATTCATAAATGGACAGGCAATTTTCTTCCCCTGGGATGGCAATATCAAATCAGAAATGATATTATCCTCGATTATCAGGTCAATTATGAAAAACGATTATTGTCTTACAGAAATTCTTTTTTGTTGAATGGAGCATCATCACTCAGAGTTGGCACACACTCCGATAAACTAACCGGCGGTTTTAATTTTATGGCAGGTAATTTTAATGACCGTTATCTGTCTGTAGCAACAACTAAACCGATCAGAAAAAAAGTACAATATTATTTGTACGGCCAATTAGTAGGTGGCGCCGTTGGCTACGATGCTACGCTGCAGGGTGGTATGTTTGATAGAACAAGTCCGTACACCATACCCACAGGTAATATCAGCCGTTTTACGCTACAGGGCGATTATGGAATTGTTGTCTGCTTTCGAAAATTATATTTAGAATACTGCCAGTCTTATTTAACAAAAGAATTCAGTACTGGCCATTATCACCGCTGGGGCGGCATAAGGATTGGTTTTACTATCTGATTTTAGTTGCATATTTGCTGTACGTCAGATAAATGAATATCTTATAGTTTAGTTAAAGCCTACCCTTGTAAGATCTACCTACAATTATTTATCGTTGTTATAAAAAAATTATGCAATACAAAGTAGATGATACCATGATGGTCGTTCGGAAGAATGATTTTTTTTCCAAGCTTTTACCGCAGGACTTTGAGTCGCTTAATATTTTACACAATTATCTGGTGGCAGATAAAAATTCGTATTTATATCTCGATGCAAAGCACCATAATAAACTTTATTTTATCAAAGAAGGTTGTATAAAGATCGGTATGGTTGATAAAAATGGGGAGGAAATAATAAAAGACATTTTATATCCGGGAGATATTTTCGGACAGGTAACATTATCTAACCTTCCCTTGCAGGATGAATTTGCACGGGCCTATAAAAAAGAGGTGACACTCTGTGCTTTTTCTGTAACTGATTTTGAAAATCTATTACACAATAAACCAGCGCTAGCTATTCAGTTCTCAAAAAAAGTGGGAGAAAAATTACATAAAGTGGATGTAAGACTAAGTAATTTTTTACAAAGAGATGTTCGCAGCAGGCTGCTTCATTTTTTCTGGACAATTTTAGAACAAAAAAATATGCTCGATAATACATCTGCAACGATAGATAATTTTCTTACGCATAAGGATATAGCTCAATTGACGGGAACTATCCGACAGACGATCACCACGTTGATTAATCAATTTACAAAAGAAGGTATATTGGAAATGAACCGAAGGCAGATCATCATTCACGATGTAGTTTTATTGAAAGAGCTGGCAGCAGTTTCATAATTTCCTTAACATTTTAGCAGTATATCTTAACAAATTTAAGCAAACTGTATTACTACTTTATTCGTTTATGTATCTGTAAACAAATTTAAAAATATGCGTTATTGTAAACTCTTATTACTACTATCTATTGTATTACTATCAATTCAGTCCGGTTATTGCCAGCAAAAAGAAGTGGTTACGTATGATCATTCAAAAAATCCTTATTATTCTCACACGGATAAAGCTCCGTTGTTGAATGTGAGCGATAAAACATGGATAAAAATACTACCGCCTGCAGTATACCAAATTGCCCGTGAACAAGGAACTGAACAACCTTATACCGGGAAATACTGGGATAACCATAAAAAAGGAACTTACTACTGTGCTGTCTGCGGGAATCCATTATTTAGCTCCGATGCCAAATTTGATAGTGGAACAGGATGGCCGAGTTTTTATCAATTTTTAGATCCCGGAAGCGTTTTTCTAAAAATGGATCCGGACGGCGAACGTACTGAAGTTGAGTGTAAAAGGTGCCATTCACATTTAGGGCACGTATTTGGTGATGGCCCCGCTCCTACCTACAAACGTTTTTGTATGGATGGAAATGTGCTGGATTTTACCCCCGCAAAATAATCTCCTATATAATCAAATAAAAAGGGCAAAATTTACAATTTTACCCTTTTTTTATTTTAAGGATTTGGCAATTAAGTCATATGATTTACAAATAAAAATAGTCACGTAAAATTTTAAAATATTCAATAGCTTTGCCGGCCTTACGACTCCTTAGCTCAGCTGGTTAGAGCTACTGACTCTTAATCAGTAGGTCCAGGGTTCGAGTCCCTGAGGGGTCACTTAGAAATTAGCCTAAAATGCAATACTGTATTGCGTTTTAGGCTTTTTAATGTGTAGTATTTTTTTAATTTACTCGGCAATTTCAATCTTGGCAATATTTATATCCATTACTTTATGCTGTTATTTATCATTTAATAAGCAACCAATTAGTTTTTGGGTACGATAATAGATTAGTTTGATTATAATAATTGCATCTTTCAATTTATTATTATCACAAAAAATATTAATTTACATCAAACAAAAAAACAAATGAAAAAGATCTTCGCGACACTGGCAGTAGCCGCATTTATTGTGACCAATACAACTGCGCAAACATTTACTTTAAAAAGCAACGACTTAGGCGGACAGATGACCAATAAACAATTTGCCAATGGTTTTGGTTGTACCGGTAGTAATATTTCTCCTGAATTACATTGGGAAAATGCACCAGCTGGAACACAGGCTTTTGCCGTAACGATGTATGATAAAGATGCACCAACAGGAAGCGGCTTTTGGCACTGGGTAGTGTATAATATTCCTGGGACTGTTATGTCATTAAAAGCCGATGCCGGCAATTTCTCAGGCAAAAATTTACCGGATAGCGCAGTAAATGGTGGTAATGATGGAAATGCTCCGGGCTTTATTGGCGCATGTCCTCCTCCGGGCGAAGCACATCAATATTTGATCACAGTGTATGCGCTTAAATCAAAATTAACCTTAGATAAAAATGCGTCTGCCGCCTATATAGGCTTCATGATCAATTTTAATAAACTGGCCCAGGCATCAATTGTTGCTTACGGTAAGAGATAAATTAAGGATATACCTATAAAAAAGAAAGGGCTGTAAAAACAGTCCTTTTCTATACAGTACTATTCTAAAAAACGATTATTAATTAGATGTACGGTATAGAAATAGTATTGGATTAAATAAAGGCGGAAGAAAAGCAACAGAATTTTAAGTGTATTTTCCTGTTCTTCCTAACACCAGATCATCTACTTTCATATTGTCCAAACACTATGAAAGTACCAAAAAAGCAGCATTTTAAAAGGCCATAGTTTGTAGCTATGGCCTTTTCATTTAAGTAATACCTACTAATTTTTCGGTTTAAATTTCACAACACTATTATTTATTGCCGGTATCGTTTGCAAGTAAGTATAAATGGCAGACAGATCTTTGTCCGTCATACCTGCATAAGCTGTCCATGGCATGATCGTTTGCATATCGCTTGGCTGAAGCTTTTGATGCGCTTCCGTACTATCACGATAGGTTCTGAATTTATTGATGAATGCTTCCCTATTCCAATTGCCGATGCCCGTTTCATCCGGTGTCAGGTTAGCAGAGGTAACCGTCCCGTTGGCTACCTGAAATTCTCTTCCTCCTGACATAAATTTAGTCTCATCATATTTGCCGCTAACGAAAGGTGTATGGCAATCATGACAGGCAGCAGCTGTGAAAAGATATTTTCCATATGCCAGGCTATCATTCGAAGAAGGTATTGTTGTGAGCGATGCTTTTTTTGGTATCGTGTTAATGATGATACTCATTGGAAAATCAGAATGCGGAGGCGTTACGGTATTCTCAATCGCAGGTAATGTTCTTAAATAAGCAATCACATCCTCAATATCATTTTGATCTAATTTTCCATAAGATGCATAAGGCATTACGGGAAACATGGCATGTCCGTCACGGCCTACTCCTGTTGTAATGGCCCTGAAAATTTCTCCATCGCTCCATGCGCCAATCCCTGCCGGCGTAATATTGGCAGCATAATAAACACCAGGGAAACCCATTGTCTGATCAAATTTTTCACCTCCTTTACCAAGTGTGCCTGCAACCAGCGGAGCTGCAAATTCATGCTCGTCACGTGTGCTGTGACAATCCATACAAGCCAGTACATGATTCGCAAGGTACTCGCCTCTTTGAATATTTTCCGGTGTACTATTTACTTTAATGGCAGTAATTGCTCCAACATTGGGTAATGCTACTTTTACATAGGATGCAATAGCTGCAACTCCGAGTATGATAATACATACAAGGATACCGATAATTTTTAGGGCTTTTTTCATTTAGTTAGTTTGATAGGTAGGAACTAAGATACTTATTTTATATTTACATATGAGCGAACAGCACCGCTATTTTATTATTAATAAGCCCTATAATATGGTATCTCAATTTGTGAGTACACACAATGTAGGCTTGTTAGGGGATCTGGATTTTGATTTTCCTGCAGGCACACATGCCATCGGAAGATTGGACAATCATTCAGAAGGCTTGCTTATCCTTACAACAAATAAAAAAGTAACAAAACTATTATTCAGTAGTATAGTTGCGCATAAAAGAACTTATTTAGTGCAGGTAAAAAAAGAAGTATTACCTGAAAGTTTGCTCAAGTTACAGACAGGCGTATCTATTTTTGTAAAGGGTGCTGTGGATTATATTACTACTCCATGTGATGTGCAAATAGTTTCAAAGCCAACCGATCTATTTGAACTTCCGCAAGAGAAAATAATATACGGCCAACATACCTGGCTACTGATCTCTTTGACCGAAGGCAAATTTCACCAGGTAAGAAAAATGGTGGATGCAGTTGGGCATCGTTGTACACGTTTAATACGGGTGTCGATCGAAGATCTTTTGTTAGCTGATCTGCAACCCGGGTGTGTGCGGGAATTGGAAGAAGATGATTTTTTTAAGAGATTAAAAATTGCTGACTGGAAATAAATCTATGAAATTATACTTCACTGTAACTACTGACCTAACTTATGACCAGCGTATGATCCGCATCTGTACTTCATTAACACAGAATGGTTACGAGGTAGTATTAGTAGGCAGAAAACTCAAGAACTCTTTACCAATTACAGAACAACATTTTAAACAAAAGCGGATCAATTGCTTTTTTGAAAAAGGGAAATTATTTTATGCTGAGTATAATGTACGCCTGTTCTTTTACCTGCTTTTTAAAAAAATGGATTGTATCTGTGCTATTGATCTTGATACAATTCTTCCCTGTTATTGTATATCTGTTTTTAAATGCATACCACGTGTATACGATGCGCATGAATTGTTTTGTGAGATGAAAGAAGTTGTGAGCAGAGCTACTGTTTATAAAATATGGAAAAAAATTGAGCGATTTGCGGTTCCGAAATTTACAGCAGGTTATACAGTCAACCAGCCTATTGCAGATGAATTTACAAAAATGTATGGCATAAAATATGCAGTGATCCGAAATATTGCTTTGTTGATAGATACCAGACAGTTACCTACAACAAAAAAATATATTCTCTACCAGGGTGCAGTAAATGAAGGCAGAAGTTTTGAAACATTGATACCAGCAATGAAAAATGTAAATAGTACATTGGTCATTGTTGGCGATGGAAATTTTATGGAGCAGGCAATTCAACTAACAAAAGAAAATCATTTGGAAGATACGATCATTTTTAAAGGCAAGATACTTCCTGATGAATTGAGAGCAATTACGCAGCATGCACATATCGGTATTACCTTATTTGATGATACAGGCCTCAGTAATTATTATTCATTAGCCAATAGATTCTTTGATTATATGCAGGCAGGTATTCCGCAACTTTGTGTTGATTATCCTGCATATCGTGAATTAAACGAAGCGCTGCCGATTGCGTTATTAATTAAAGACATAAGCAAAGAAAATATTGCTATGCAGTTAAATCATTTATTAAATGATACTGCATTGTATAACGAATTGCAGAAAAACTGTCAGGAGGCCAAAAAAATATATAATTGGCAGGTGGAAGAAAAAAGATTGCTCGCATTTTATCATGACTTATTCCTTATAAATAATGGCAGATAGATATTTACATATTGTTACGCATGATGTGCCTTATCCTGTTGACTTTGGTGGTGTATTTGACCTTTTCTATAAATTAAAATACCTTCAGCAACAAGGTATCAGGATACATTTGCATTGTTTTACAAAAAAGCATGAAGAGCAGGCTGAGCTTAATAAATATTGCGTCTCGGTCAATTATTACGAAAGAGAAAAAAACCTTTCGGGCCTGTCTTTTACATTGCCGTATATAGTTAATTCAAGAAGGTCTGCTGCATTACTTCATAATTTGCAAAAAGATGACTACCCTATTCTTTTAGAAGGTATCCATTGCACTTATTATCTACAGGCAAATAAGTTAGAAGGCAGAAAAGTATTCATTCGCCTGCACAATATTGAATTTGAATATTATTATAACCTTGCAAAAAATGAGCATGGCCTTGTGAGGCGCTTATTCTTTTTAAGCGAAAGCAAAATGCTTAAAGCATATGAAAAAAAGATAGCGAATAAGGCCTTCATCATTGCTGTTAGTAAGCAGGATGTTCAGTTGTACCAACAATTGTTTGCTGCTGAACGAGCGTCATTCTTGCCGGTTTTTCTTCCCTATAATTCAATCAATAGTAAAAAAGGAATCGGTGAATATTGTTTATACCATGGCAATTTATCCATTAATGAAAATGAGGAAGCGGTTATTTGGCTATTGAAAAATGTTTTTAATGATCTGTCAATTTCATTTATCATAGCAGGAAAAAATCCTTCAGATGAATTATATCAAGTAGTTGACCGGCATCCAAACGCTTCATTAATAGGAAATCCTTCCAATAAAAAAATGCAAGAACTGATTGCCGACGCGCAGGTAAATGTGCTTCCATCTTTTAATACTACCGGTGTAAAATTAAAGTTGCTAAATGCTTTATTTAATGGCAGGTATTGTTTGGTAAATAGTGCAGGTGTAATTGGTAGCGGTGTAGAGCACTTTTGTACACTCGCAGAAACTGCTGATGAATTTAAGGCAGCTATCAACTATTTATTTCAACATGATTTTACCCAGCTGGAAATACAACAAAGACAAAATTTACTGAAATATTATAACAATGAATTGAACGCAAAGCAGCTTATTTCATGGATATACTAGCAACGCTGGCATTATCTATTACTTTACCGTGTTCGGTCTTAATTGTTCTTGCAGGAAATTTAGTGATCACCCTGTAATCATGCGTAGCCATAATAATTGCTGTTCCATAATCTTTAGAGATATGAAATAACAACTGCATAATTTCATCACTTGTTTCGGGATCAAGGTTTCCTGTAGGCTCATCAGCTAATAATAATTTAGGAGAATTTAATAAAGCTCTGGCTATATCAACACGTTGTTGTTCACCACCGCTTAATACGAATGGCATTTTAAATCCTTTTGATTTCAGGCCCACTTTATCCAATACATCGGCTATCTTTTCGTCCATTAGCTTCTCATCTTTCCAGCCGGTAGCTCTTAATACAAACTTTAAATTATCATTTACATTACGATCTGTCAATAATTGAAAATCCTGAAAAACCACGCCCAGGTTACGGCGCAGAAAAGGAACCATCTTCCAGTTCAACTGTCTTAAGTTATAGCCGACTACCCAGCCTTCGCCTTCAGTCAATTCAAGATCGCCATATAATGTCTTCAACAAACTGCTTTTACCAGTTCCTGTTTTACCAACGAGGTAAACAAATTCCGCTTTATCAATAGAGATATTTACATCGCCCAAAATAAGGCTGTTACTCTGGTAAATATTTACATTCTTTAATTCTATGATCGATTGAGCCATTGGTGTGTTTTTAACTAATTTTTATTCTGTCAAAAATATACAATTATGTATAAATCGGATGGTGGCCAAAGTTACTTATACTGTAAAGCCTATAAAAATTAATTTTCTCACTAATTGTTAATATTGGGTATAAATAATAGAAATTAGGCTAACTTTCTGATACAAACGATTGCCCCATGACTAAATCTTTCATTGCTTGTCTCTTACTATTGTTTTCATTGAACTCTTTCTGTCAAAATGCAAAAAAAAGAAGAAGTATAAAACCTGATGTTGCAAGCCATTTTGATGCCGATAGTTTGATTAAAACCATTAATCCGGATTATTGGAATGCCACGGCCGATTTCTCAGGAGGGACACTTTCGAAAGATATTATTACTAATATTTCAGGAGCAAACCTGTTTGAAATAGAAAAAAAAGCTGATAGTTTAAATGCCGGCAGAGGTGCTTTTATCTTATTTTACGACATAAGATCAATGGATGGGCGAAAAGATACTGTAAAACAACAGTATGATAGTTTTTCCTGGAGTACAGATAGCCTACGGAAAGAAATAACCTATTATGACAAAGTGAATGAGATTAAACATTTAATGAGCCTAAAATTTATTAGTGGTGTTGTTTATTTTTCCGGATGGGATTTTCCTAATGTGGAAACGGCTTCGGAGAGTTCTGCTAATCTTGTCCCATTCTATTTTGCCCGAACCGGGCCGGGATCAATTATTGTTTTCGAAAATGCTGTCTTTCAAAATAAAGATGGCACTTTACTTAAGCCGTTAAATAAAACAATTAAGCTAATTTATAATTAATAATTGCCATTATGAATAAGTTTGTAATTATTTCTATTTTGCTTTTATTTTCTACCCGCATATTTTGTCAGGATGTTCAGCTCGGATCTCCAAAAAGCAATTTAACCGTTCCAAAAAGTATCAGACCCGAAGTTACCATTGGTAATCTAAATAACTATGTAAGGCCAAACGTGATACTCACCACAGTGGATCAAATGAAGCAACAAAAAATAATAAATGTTACCGAAGGTTATTCGCTTGTTGGTAGTACAGTTTATTTTTCAGGAGCTGGTTTTTTTAATACTCATGTAACAAATATTGCAGGAATGACGTATTTCCTAGATAGTTGTAGAAGTGGTACAGTTATAACTTTTGACGAAATTAAAGTACAAAATAATAAAACCGGTCAAATTGTTGACGCAGACATGCCATGCTATATTTTTGACATCAAAGATGCACACATTCCAACTAAAGATCAATCAGAATTTCATTGGTTAGCTAATACCTTTTATTTTAAAGGGGACATTTATTTTTCAGGAACAAATTTCCCTTACGTGTATATTATACATGTTCCTGCTTCTCAAGCCAGTCAATATCAGGAAATATTTAAGAAAGTTAAAGCAGGTTCTTCCGTTAGTTTTGAAAACGTAGTATATAGAAATGAAGACGGCTCTTTATCAAAGCCTTTTTCGAAAACTATTAAAGTAGATGACGCATTAATAGACGATAGTGTCATTTATTAATTTGATCACCAGTTCTTTTTTATCACTTTCTTCTACCCTGCCGATTATTTGCGCGTCGATGTTAAAGTTTTTCGCAGCATCGATCATTGTTTGGGCATCTTTGGCAGCACAATAAATTTCCAAACGACAGCCCATATTAAATACCTCGTACATTTCTTTATTATTAGAGCCACTATTCTGTTGTATAATGTCAAAAATAACAGGTGGTTCAAACAAGTTATCTTTCACAACACGAATTGCGCCGGGAATATATTTCATGCACTTTGTTTGTCCGCCACCACTACAATGAATTACACCATGCAATTTATCGAAATGATTTTCCAATAGCTCACGCATTACCGGTGCATAAGTTCTTGTAGGACTCAACAATAATTTTCCGATAGTTATTCCAGTATGCCCTTTTACTTCAACCGCATCAGTCAATTTATGTTTACCAATGTACACGACATCTTCATCTAATCCTGTATTATAACTTTCTTTAAAATTATCTGCGTAATATTTACTCAATACATCGTGCCTTGCGCTCGTTAATCCGTTACTTCCTAAACCACTGTTATATGTTGTTTCGTAGGTTGATTGTCCGTAGCTCGCAAAACCAACAATTACATCACCGGCTTTGATCTTTTCGTTGCTGATGATCTTATTCTTTGGCCAACGACTTGTCATAGTTCCATTAACAGCTATTGTGCGTACCACATCTCCTACATCGGCAGTCTCACCACCTAAATAATGAATATTGATGCCATAGCCTTTCAATTCATCAAATAATTGTTGAGAACCATTGATCACTTGTGATAAAACTTCTCCTGGGATGATCGTTTTGTTGCGATCGATCGTTGAATTGAAAACGATATTATTGTAGATGCCGACACATAACAGGTCATCCAAATTCATTACAATGGCATCCTGTGCTATACCTTTCCAAACAGTAATGTCTCCGGTTTCTTTCCAATATAAATAGGCAAGGATACTTTTAGTGCCGGCACCGTCTGCATGCATTACGCTTACATAATTATCATCATTCCCGAAATAATCAGGATAAACCTTACAAAAAGCGTGAGGAAATAACCCCTGATCTAAATGTTGTACGGCAGCGTGGACCTCTTCTTTTTGGGCTGAAACCCCTCTCTTGCTATAAAGACTCATATTTTAATTTGTAGTGCAAAACTAAATTTCAATTCCCAATAAACCATTTTCAATTATCAACTACATTTGCACCATCAAAAATGACGGTTTACAATAA
>DATHNS010000005.1:0-118571 GCA_035485735.1 Ferruginibacter sp. | reverse complement strand
CGAACAGGGTATCGATTCGTAAAAATGATTCACTTACTTATTATATATTTAAACAGACAAAAGGTTATTATACTTATATCACTAATAACGCAGGAACTGAATTAGTTGGAATGGAAATTTCATCCAAAAGAAAACCGGTTGTAAAAGCGATCATGGAAAATTATATTGATGGAATACCTGATACGATCGGTATATCGCATCAAAACTTTAAATTTAATATCGGTTTAAAACGAATAGAAAGATAATGTTACAAAATGATTTTTTTTCTTTTTCTGCTCCGCAGATAAATGATAATGCGGTTAAGACCATAATCGAATTGAATGCCGCACACAAAATATTTGGAGGCCATTTTCCGGAACATCCTGTTGTGCCGGGTGTTTGCATGATGCAAATGGTTAAAGAGGTCGTTGAAACTGTTATTGGGCGGGAAACGGATCTGCTCAAAGCGGATACTATTAAATTTTTAACGATCATTGATCCCAGGGAAAATCCCGTAATTGACCTGCAATATAAATTCTCCATGGCAGAAGCAGGAAAGATCCTGATAGACGCGCAGCTTACTAAAGCTGCCACGACCTTTTTTAAGTTCAAAGGGTCTTTTAGTATCCTATAGATCATTGATCAAATCTATTTTGAGTTATTTCAATGGAAAATAATCTTTTAAAAAGTATTTATTTTTTAAGGATCATATTATAAATTGCCTTACCTTTGTAATTCAAAGTACTTTTATAATATGAGTATGAGCAAACAACAAGATCATCTGGAAACAATTACCGAGATACGTTCTCTGATGGAACGGTCATCCCGCTTTATATCGTTGAGTGGTTTATCGGGTGTATTTGCCGGCGTATTTGCACTTATCGGTGCCACTATTGCCTACATCCATTTAAATCTTAGCCTAACGGATACGGGCTATTATCATTCTGCCGAATCAACTGCAGACTTCTATTCTTTTTTTATTATCAATGCCGGTTGTGTTTTAGCTGCATCCTTAGCTACAGGAATTTTTCTTACTGTTAGAAAAGCGAAACGTGCTGAACAATCTATTTGGGATAATACAGCAAAACGTTTGCTCATTAATTTGTTTATTCCTTTGGCAGCAGGCGGCATCTTTTGTTTAGCCTTATTATACCATGGCGAAGTTGGTTTGGTTGCTCCCGCTACTTTATTATTTTATGGATTGGCGCTGATCAATGCAAGTAAATATACGTTAAGTGATATCCGGTATTTAGGAATTTGCGAGATTATTTTGGGCCTGATGGCTGCGTTTAATATTGGTTATGGATTAATATTTTGGGCGCTGGGTTTTGGGGTATTACATATTTTTTATGGTGCGATGATGTACTTCAAGTACGAAAAATGAAAAATTATTTTGAAGAATTAAATAAGGCGTTTGAAAGCAGGGTAAGGTTAGGCATCATGTCTATCCTAACGGTAAATGACTGGGTAGATTTTGGAACGATGAAAGAAACACTCAATATTACCGACGGCAATTTGGCAAGCCATATCACCGCACTTGAAAAAGCAGATTATTTACAAGTGAAAAAACAATTCGTGGGCAAAAGGCCAAACACTTCCTATGCGATCACGAAAGCAGGTAAAAAAGCTTTTAGCGATCATTTGGATGCCCTCGAAAAAATATTGAAAAAGAGAAATTAATTTTTTTTGCCTTTATACTTTGTAATTCAAAGAACTTTTAAAAATAGAATATGGAACAACAACTCAAAAAAAGAATAAGAATACTGATCGTGGTCTTCATTATCTTTTTGGCATTGAGCGGTATCACCGCATTTCCTTTAGAGTGGGAGTTATCAATACTCTCACAGGCATCAACACATGCACCATTTTTTCTGCAACAATGGATACAAAGCGTGTACATAGCGATCAAAGAGAGCAATCGTTTATATCCTTACTTGTCTTATGGAACAGATTGGCTGGCCTTTGCTCATATTGTTATCGCAACAGTTTTTATCGGCCCGTTAAAAGACCCTGTAAAAAACATATGGGTGATACAATTTGGAATGATCGCCTGCGTAATGGTTTTTCCACTAGCGCTTATTTGTGGTTCAATAAGGGGTATTCCTCTGTTCTGGCAATTGATCGATTGTTCTTTCGGAATTTTTGGATTCATTCCTTTATATATATGCTATAAAAATATTATTACCCTGGAAAATATTACCTCAAAAAGAAATTAAAATTATAATTATGAAAAAGAATGATTGGTTATTAGCAATTAGCGTCACACTGTACACTTTCCTGTTCTACCAGCAACAAGCGGGAATAAATTTTTTGATCTTTACTATTACTTTAGTAGCTGCAGTGTATATCAGAAGTAATTCATTGATAAGAAACGGGTCCTGGTTGTTAGCTGCAACAGGTAGCCTGTGCTCAGCGGTATTCGTCGCGTTTTATGGGAATGAACTTTCGGTAATTGCCAATATCATTTCTTTAAGCCTTTTATCGGCGATTAGCCTAAACGACAGGTCATCTGTAATTGTATCATTGATCTTTTCGTTTTATTCTTATTGCTCAACTCCGATTTTTATTTTTATTGATAGAATGGAAAGAAAGCAAAACAGTACACCTAGCACCAATGGCTGGTCCCGCAAAGCATTCCTGATCATTATACCGGTTATTATTACCCTGTTTTTTTTCTTTATATACCAGCAATCAAATCCTTTATTTAAGGAATTGGCAGGTAAAATAAATTTTGATTTTGTATCATGGGATTGGATATTTTTTGCTTTCGGCGGCTTCTTATTACTGTACGGTTTCTTTTACCATAAAAAGATACGATCGATCGCGATCATTGATGAGAACGTATCCAACGACTTGCCTGTTAATAAAAAGGAAACAGCCATTATACTGGGTAAACAAATAAATATCAGCGAAGAGAATTTTTCAGGAATCGTATTATTTTCTTTGTTGAACATTTTGTTGCTGGTTGTAAATGCATTGGATATCAATTTTTTATTTGGTAATGGGCACCTTCCTGCAGGTGTTACCTATTCGCAATTTGTTCATCAGGGAATAGGAGCGATCATTGTTTCAGTGATAACTGCTATCGCGATCATATTATTCTATTTCCGCGGCTCCCTTAATTTTTATGAAAAGAATAAAGGAATAAAACTATTGGCCTATTGCTGGATCATTCAAAATGCCTTTATGCTGATAGCCACTATGTGTAAGAATATGACTTACATCCACGAATACGGACTTACTTATAAAAGGATCGGCGTATATGTTTATTTGTTTCTCACCATTCTTGGATTGGGCACAACATTTTTTAAAATACTGAAATTAAAAAGTAATAATTTTTTATTCAGGATCAATGGCTGGTTATTTTATGGTGTTTTGGTGATGAGCTGTTTTATTAATTGGGACGCCATTATCACTCGTTTTAATATTCATAAATCGCACTTTGTAGAGAGAAGTTATTTGCTCACATTATCCACCACTAATCTGCCTACTTTATTTGCTTTGGAGAATCATATCAATAATAAGATTGGAGCTATTGTTTTGGATGATGATAAAGACAGCCTGAATGATGAATCATACGGAGAGACAAGTAATACTGATTTCGAAGAACAGCTAAATAGAAATTCATTTTACTTTTTGCAAACATATGATCATGCAGATTGGCGATCATGGACATTGGATGACGCACGAGTTTTTGCCCGGTTACAAAAGGCAAATATTTTCGAAAAAATGATCACACTTAATATTAGTAATATTAAATGTGATACAAAGCTACTTCAGTATTTCCCTTCTTTAACGGATCTGGACCTTCGTGGTTGTGGCATTAGTAATATTGATTTTCTGCAAATACATACCAATCTGCAAACGTTAAATCTTACTAATAATTCAATAACCGACTATAGTTCTTTATATGCGTTAAAGAATCTGAAGACACTTCAAATAGATGATATCGGTGCACAGGAATTAGCACTACTGCAAGAGCATTTACCTCAAACAAAAATCAATCAATAGTATGACCAAAAAATTATATGCATTCATAGCAGGATTTGGAGCTGGCTTTATCGGTGGATTGATCAGTGCTGTAACGTTATGCCTTTTAAATAAGCATATACTGGAAGATGAAATAGGTCCACCGATAATAATAATAATCGGCGTAGGAATATTTATGAATGGAATAATTCTCACGCTTTTAAGCATGTTTTTGTATTTGCCGATTTGCCTTCTCGATAAAGAGCATGTCAATAGATCTTCTTTTAAAGAATTGCTTACACGATATTGCCCTATCGTAACTATACCTTCTGGAATAATATTTTTTTCGATTTATTCTTCGGCAATGAATAATGATGATAAATGGGCTATCCTTATTATTGTCATGCATATTTTTTTAGTAAGTTGTTGTTCACTTTGGTTTTTTACAAAAACGTTACAATCATATAATTCATGAAAGCATACCTACACAAAATTACATGGCTGACAATATTCAGTATCGCCATGGGATTTATGGAAACAGCCGTTGTTATCTACATGAGAAAATTATATTATCCCGGAGGGTTTTCGTTTCCCTTAATTCCTATCGATATGAATATTGCATTGATAGAATTCTTGAGAGAAGCGGCCACCATTATTATGCTGGCAGGCATTGGTATACTGGCTGGGAGAACCAGCGCGCAGAAATTTGCCTTTTTCATTTATTGTTTTGCGATATGGGATCTTTTCTATTATGTTTTTTTAAAACTATTCATCAACTGGCCCGCATCATTTTTTACCTGGGATATTTTATTTTTAATTCCTGTACCCTGGTTAGGCCCTGTTTTGGCACCTTGTATCATTTCTATAACAATGATACTGCTCGCATTCACGATCATTTATTTTGATATAAAAGACTGCAATACAAGCTTGATACAAAAAGAATGGTTATTGTTTATCACAGGATGCCTGATCGTCTTGTTTTCTTTTATGCAGAATTATTGCGGTTATATTGTTGCCGAACCGAATTCAAATAATATACTGACATTATCCGGTAGCGGCTCATTGTTTACTAATATCTGTAAATATGTACCGACTACTTATAACTGGGGAGCTTTTATAATAGGAGAGTTTATCATTTTGTGTAGCTTGTTTCTTTTTGCGATAAGAATGAAAAAATTAAACGATTCAATTAAATAATACCATTGTATAAAACACACTAAAACTATTTTTCTATGCCTGGATTTATTGTAATATTAATATTATTAGGATTACCTGCAATCGTTGCACTTATTGATTTTGTAGGGTTCTTATTTTCAGGAAGGCGAATTGTACATGTTGCTATTTTAAGGATAATAGAGCCTATTACATTTATACTTCTGCCATTATTGTACGCGGGCTTTGGAGATAAAAATGATTGTTGTGGCGACAGTGCCGTTTTTTCACCTGATCATCAGTTAACGATGGAGGTATTAATGGTGCTTTGTTTAGTAGCTTATTTTTATTCGAGCTATCGGAAAAAAATTGCTACGCCGATTATAGAGATTATTGTTACCACTTTACTTGTGATAGGGATCGTCTTAAACATCTTTATCGGCATTCAAACGAAAGACATCTCGATGGCCATGGCTGGTAATATGCCGATCATACTTTTAGCGATCCTGGTGATGGTTAAAAACCAACAATTATTTATTGTATATGCACAACAGGCAACATTTAATTCAACCGGAAGGTTTGAAAACATTGCTTTTAAAATATTGAATCTCCGGCCCATTGTAAAATTTCCTGTCATTCTGGTTATTTGTCTGCCCGTATTAATTCTAATAACCGCCATACTTTTATTAGCCGGACAAAAACCAGATTCTCTCATCAGGGCTTTTACCGATACCTATAAACATGGCTTCTCAAAATGGGATTATCAATGTGATAATGTAGAATGCGGAGGCCATTATCTTTGTTCAGTTGCAGCAAACGGGCATACAGCCGTTGTTAAGCCACAAAGACTTGGCATAAGAAATGGCCGTAATATTATTTGTAACAGGCAATTGCTTGTTTCAAATGCTTTCGAAGATCTGTTGCAGGAAAGATTACCATTTGCACACAAGGTTATTAGAAAACAATATAATAAAGTAGGAGATGTTGTTCATCGTTATTACGGCATTTTTAATAACAAGTTTGTTTCTGATTGTATCTATATTTTAATGAAGCCATTAGAGTGGTTTTTCCTGGTGGCATTGTATACGTTTGACAGAAAACCTGAAAATAGAATTGCAAAGCAATATTTAAGTAAGGCGGATAGGAAACAAATAGAGTGTGCTTTAAATAATTAAAAAATTTATGTAATCAAAAAACGCATGTCTTCAATGATTATGGATGTGGCCTCGTCAAGAATCGAACTTGAATCTGGAGCTTCGGAAACTCTTATACTATCCATTGTACTACGAGGCCTGGATAATAGTTTGCAAATATAGAATGTAATGTGAGATAATGGTAAGAATCTATTACCAGCTGCCACTTGCTCCGCCACCACCGAAACCACCACCGCCAAAGCCACCAAACCCTCCGCCACCGGAATCGCCACGGCCACCACCAAACCCTCCGCCTAAGGCATTGCCTAAAAGAAGTCCGCCTAAAAAACTACCACCGCCTCCACCGCCACGTGCGGCCAGAAAAATGATAATGATGATAATGATAAAAATTATTTTAAAGATACTAATGCCACTACCGCCATCCTGGTGGTAACCGGCTGGTGCTTTGTACAGGCCTTTTGTCGCCTGTATAATAGCATCAGTACCATCATCAATTCCACGATAATAATCATTGCTTTTAAATTTCGGTACGATCACGTCATCAATAATTTCGCTACAGGTAACATCGGGCAAAGCGCCCTCCAAGCCATTGCCCGGAGCAATACTTAATTTATGGTTGTCAGGATCTGTGCAGATCAATAATACTACGCCATTGTTATTGGCCTTTCCACCAATCTTCCAGGCTATACCTATTTTTGTAGCCAGATCTGTAATATCATTTTCACCAATGCTCGGTACAATGATAACGGCTATTTGAGTAGAAGTGGTGTCATCAAAAGCTTCTAACTTACTTTCAAGTGCCTGGCTTTGATCAGCGGTTAAGATATTTGAATAATCCGTTACAAGACTGGTTCCTGTATGTCCGTTCAATAAACTATTGACATCAAAACTTGTTTGTGCAAAAGTCACTACACTAATAAAAAGCGATAAAAATATGGAGAAGATCTTTTTCATTAACTAGGTGTAAATATTTATTAGTGTATTTGTAACAAGCTTATTTTCCAAAAACGATATCGTTCGATAATTCATTGTGATCATCCGATGGATCAAAAGGAAATTTTTCTTTTAATGTTTGTCCGATCTCTTTTATGCATTGTTCAACACCGGTGACAATATTATTTCCAACAAAATGTGTGATCATTTTTGTTACGGCACTTTCCCAATATGCTTTTCCTAATGTTGTGTAAACGCCTTCATCGGCAAAAAGCGCGAGTTCTTTATGGTCAGTAGCCATATACAAAAGCACCGCATTTCGGTGCTTTGTTTTTTGCATGTGTAATTTGGCAAATACTTCTTTAGCTCTATCTAACGGGTCAACGAATGAATTTTTGCTTTCAACAAAAATTCTTATTTCTCCGCTTGTTTCTTTTTCAGCTGCGGTAATTGCAGCTACTATTACTTTCTGTTCGTCTGCAGAAAAAAAAGCTTTCTTTTTAAAAAGAGAAAATAGCGCCATAGTTATTGATTAAAATTTTATTTCTACAGATTTATCAGTACCCGCATCTGCCTGAAAACCATCTTCTGAGTGAAAACCTGTAATACCCGCAACTATATCTGTAGGAAAAGATCTTACGCTAGAGTTGTACTCATTTACTGCCGCATTGAAATCTTTGCGGGCAAATTTTATTCTTCTTTCCGTTCCTTCCAATTGCACCTGTAATCCTTTGAAAGCAGCTGTTCCTTTCAGTTCAGGATATTTTTCAACGGTCACTAATAATTTATTCGACGAAGCAGCTAATGCATCCTGTGCAGCGGCCTGTTGGTTGTATGCATCCGCTGAAATATTGGTAACGTTTACGGATGCAGCTTTTGATCTTGCTTCAGTAACTTCCACCAATGTCGTTTGTTCATAATTGGTTAAACCTTTTACCACATTTACTAAACTAGGAACAAGATCCATTCTTCTTTGATATGAATTTTGCACTTCGTTCCATTTGTTTTTCACCTGCTCATCTTCTGTCACCAGGGAGTTATATTGTACAATAAACCAACCGGCCAAAATAACTATTACTGCAATAATGATTACACTACTTTTCTTCATCGTTGTACAGCTTAGAAATTAACTTGCGGTGCTTTTGCTGCGCCTTCGTCTGCTTTGAATCCTTCTTTTTCATGTAAGCCTGCAAAGCCTGCAATGATATTAGTAGGGAATGATCTTACCTTGGTATTGTAAGTATTCACCGCATCATTGAAATTTTTTCTTGCATTCTTGATGTTGTTTTCGATCGACTCTAATTGGCCTTGTAGTCTCATGAAGTTATCAGTTGCTTTAAGCGTAGGGTAATTTTCTACCGTAGCTAACAAGCGACTTAATGAACCACTTAATTGTCCTTGTGCAGCCTGAAACTGTGCCACTTTATCAGGAGTTAAATTGTTAGCATCAATATTCACACTTGTAGCTTTTGCTCTTGCTTCAACAACATCCGTTAGTGTTTTTTGTTCAAAATTGGCCGCACCTTTTACTGTGTTCACTAAATTACCAACAAGGTCAGAACGATTTTGATATTCTGCCTGTACATCGTTCCATGCGTTCTTAACGGTTTCATCCTGGCTAACTAAACCATTGTAACCGCTGCAACCCCAAAAGCCGATGATTACTACAAAAGCTAAGATTATTAATAATACTGGATTTTTCATTGTATGTTTTGTTTATAAGATTAAATATAATGCTTTTACCAATATCAAATAAAGTGCCTTGGTTATTTGGCTGACAAAATTGCTGGAATGGATAGAATGCTGATTTTTATAATTATTAAGGTTATTCAGATGGATCATCAAAATCATGACAATCTGCGTTCTACCAAACAAAAATGTCACAGTAAAACCGTGACATTTTTTGATATTATAGTTATATTATTATTTAAGCGCTGCAATACCGGGTAAGGTTTTGCCTTCAAAATATTCTAACATAGCACCACCACCTGTTGACACATAGCTAACTTTATCGGCTAAGTGAAACTGGTTAACCGCCGCTACGCTATCGCCACCGCCAACTAAGCTGAAAGCTCCTTTAGCAGTTGCAGCAGCTACTGACAATGCGATAGATTTAGTTCCGTTTTGAAATTTTTCCATTTCAAACACACCCATCGGGCCGTTCCATAAAATGGTTTTACTGTTTTTAATTACATCACTAAAAGCAGTTACCGCTTTAGTACCTATATCCAATCCCATCCAGCCTTTTTCGATATTGTTATTATCAACTATTTTAGTGTTGGCATCGGCTGCAAATTTATCAGCTACCACGCTATCTTCCGGTAACCAGATCTTTACGCCTTTTGCTTTTGCTTTCGCTAAAATATCATTGGCAAGATCTAATTTATCTAATTCGCATAAGCTGCTTCCGATTTCATTGCCTTGTGCTTTTAAGAAAGTATACGCCATACCGCCACCAATGATAATGTTATTGGCTCTTTGCAATAAATTTTCGATAATTAATATTTTATCCGAAACCTTTGCGCCCCCAATAATTGCGGTAAAAGGACTTTCAGCGCCATGCAATACTTTTTCTGCGCTCGTTACTTCACCTTCCATTAGTAAGCCAAACATTTTTTTATCCGCAGGGAAAAATTTCGCGATCACTGCTGTTGAAGCATGTGCCCTGTGCGCGGTACCAAATGCATCATTCACATATACGTCGCCTAACTTGCTTAATTTTTCTGCAAATGTTTCATCGCCTTTTTCTTCTTCTTTATGAAAGCGTAGGTTTTCTAATAATAAAACATGTCCTGGTAAAAGTGCAGCTGATTTTTTTACAGCTTGTTCTCCGATACAATCATCTGCAAATAAAACAGGTGTACCTAATAATTTAGATAAATGAGGAACTAAATGGTGTAAAGAGTATTTGTCAGTAGGGCCATCTTTTGGCCTACCGAAATGGCTCATCAAAATTACACTACCGCCATCGGCTAATATTTTTTTAATGGTTGGTATAGCGGCTGTCATTCTAGTATCATCAGTGATATGAAATTTATCATCTAATGGAACGTTGAAATCAACGCGGATAAGGGCTTTCTGGCCTTTAAAATTGTGGTTTGAAAATTTGCTCATATTGGTTTATTATCTTTTTATCAATTAATGAAGTTGGTCCAAAAGTTCCATTGGCATTGTATTATTAAATAACCCCCGACTTAAGTCGGGGGTTACAAGATATAGTATGTTCGGGCTTTGGCCCAATCATTCCCCTACAGTTAATTATTATTTAATTAGGCCTGCAAAATAATGAACAGTACGTACCAATTGAGATACATAGCTCATTTCATTATCGTACCAGCTAACAGTTTTAACCAGTTGTTTATCTCCAACAGTTAATACTTTAGTTTGTGTTGCATCAAATAAAGAACCGAAATGACTACCGATGATATCAGAGCTAACGATCTCGTCTTCTGTATAACCGAAGCTTTCGTTGCTAGCTGCTTTCATAGCTGCATTGATCTCTTCAACAGAAACCGTTTTATTTAATACACTCACTAATTCAGTTAATGAACCGGTGATAGTTGGAACGCGTTGTGCACTACCATCTAATTTACCTTTCAATTCCGGTAATACTAAACCAATTGCTTTAGCAGCGCCAGTTGAGTTAGGAACGATGTTGGCAGCAGCAGCTCTTGCACGGCGAAGATCACCTTTTGGATGCGGCGCATCTAAAGTATTCTGATCGTTCGTGTATGCGTGGATGGTAGTCATGATACCTTGATTGATGCCATATTTGTCATTCAATACTTTAGCCATTGGTGCCAAACAGTTGGTTGTACAACTTGCACAGCTAATGATCGTTTCTTTACCATCCAGGATATTGTGGTTAACATTAAAAACGACTGTTTTCAAATCACCTGTTGCAGGAGCAGAGATCACTACTCTTTTTGCACCAGCGGTAATGTGTGCAGCAGCTTTATCTTTATCTGTAAAGAAACCGGTGCTTTCAATTACTACATCAACACCATGTGCTCCCCAAGGAATTTGAGCCGGATCTCTTTGAGCATATATTTTAACTTCATGTCCGTCAACAATAATTGAGTTTTCAGTTGAAGTTACTTTTTGGTCGAAACGACCCTGTGCGCTATCATATTTTAATAAGTGGGCCAATACTGCCGGACTTGTAAGATCATTAATTGCAACTACGTCAATGCCTTTCATATTGTATATCTGACGAAATACTAAACGGCCGATGCGACCAAAACCGTTGATGGCAACTTTTACTGTACTCATGTGTTAAGGTTGATTTTTATTAATTAAAAAAGAGGTACAAATATACGAAGGATTAGAGTAAAAAAAAAGCCTATTCCATAGGGGAACAGGCTTAAAAAATATGTTTGGCCGGGTTTTCGGCCTATTGAGCCGGTGTTACTACGGGCGTATGCTTGAACATAGATGAATCAACAGGTGAATTAAGCTGAATCACATCAAATGTTGTTGAACCGCCACCACCGTTTTCGCCGCTGGTAGTTTTGATCGTGATTGTATGCGGAAATTGGATGCCGTTCACCGAACTATAATCTTTATAGAATGTTATGATCAGGGCATTCGGATCTTTTTTACTGCTGGAACCAAACATACCGCTACTTGTTTGGGCAGATGCAACCAACAGGTTTGTTTTAGTACTGATCCAGTAATAAATAATTTTTCCGTTTTTAGCGGTCAGCTTTATTTTATAGCAGGAATCTCCATTAGTGGTGTCCTTGCCCAGCAATTCTACGGTATGTCCTTTTGCTGCATAATCAACTAGGGGGCCGGCAATATCAAGGTCAGTCTGCATTCCGGCAACAGCATCTGCGGGTAAAGGAAAAGGATTAGGCGAACGGAACGGAATATAGAACCAGGCTTCAGTTGGCGTCACTACTGTAAATCCGGTTTGTGTACCCATTTCAAAATCTATCCTGCTTAATTTGTTTTGTTCTTTTGTAACTTTTACTACATGATCGGTGCCCATCATTTGCCTGATACCTTCCATGTAAATAGATTTTACTGCTACTAATTTATCTTTTCCGCCGCGGGCAGTTATGTATTTCGCAATAACATCATCTACCGTTTGTGCCGATGAAAATTGTGCAGCAACTAAAAATAATACGAGCAATCCTAGAGGAATTAAGTTTTTCATTTTACTTTTTTTAAAAGTTATAGCAATCGAATTTAATATATAGCAATTCAAATGTAGGAAACAAATTTTGTTCCTGTTTTCCGTTTATCAAGTATCTTCAACGTAAGCTTAAAAGGGTAACTATGATTCAAAAGATAAGTGGAAATATAGTAGATATTTTTAATAAATCCATTTTTTACGGCGAAATCGAGGTAAAAAATGGTAAAATACAGGCTATCAATAAATTACAAGCCGTATCGGCTGATCAGCCCTACATTCTTCCCGGATTTACAGATGCGCACGTACATATAGAAAGTTCAATGCTGGTGCCAAGCGAATTCGCAAAGCTGGCAGTTGTACACGGCACCGTTAGTACCATCAGCGACCCGCACGAGATCGCTAACGTATGCGGCATGGAAGGTGTATTGTTTATGATCGATAATGGAAAAACAGTCCCTTTCAAATTCAATTTCGGTGCGCCGAGTTGTGTACCTGCAACAATATTTGAAACGGCAGGTGCTGCAGTCAATGCGACTGATGTAGATAAGTTATTACAAAAAGAAGAAATAAAGTACCTGAGCGAAATGATGAATTTCCCCGGTGTTTTATTTGGTGATAAAGAAGTATTGCAAAAAATTGCTTCAGCAAAAAAATACAATAAACCTGTTGATGGGCATGCACCGGGTTTAAGGGGAGAACAAGCCAAGCAATACATCGATGCTGGTATGAGCACAGACCATGAATGTTTTACGGCAGCAGAAGCGTTAGACAAATTACAATACGGCATGAAGATCCTGATAAGAGAAGGCAGTGCTGCAAAAAATTTCGATGCATTGATCAGCTTGATGCATGATCATTATGCAATGATGATGTTTTGCAGTGATGATAAGCATCCGGATAGTTTGGTAAAAGGACATATCAATCAACTATGCGCAAGAGCTGTTGCTCAGGGAATTGACCTGTACAAAGTATTACAATCAGCCTGTATCAATCCTGTATTGCATTACAGCACTGGCGTAGGTTTGCTAAGGGTAGGAGATAATGCAGATTTTATTGTAGCTGAAGACCTGAAAGATTTTAAGATTATACAAACATATATTGACGGAGAGCTGGTTGCAGCAAATGGAAAATCACTGATCATTAGTAAAAGATCAACAGTCATCAATCAATTTAATTGTACTGAAAAAAAGGTAACTGATTTTAAAATACCAGCTACTGTTTCTTCAATCAATGTTATTGAAGCATTGGATGGACAATTGATCACGAATAAAATAAACGTACAACCAAAAATAATCAATGGAGAAATTGTATCGGATGTGGCGAATGATATTTTAAAAATAGTAGTAGTGAACCGCTATAAAAATGCACCGGTCGCAAAAGCATTTGTGAAAAATTTTGGTTTGAAGCATGGCGCTATTGCATCTACAGTAGCACACGATAGTCATAATATTATTGCTGTTGGTGTGGATGATGAAAGTATTTGTAAAGCTGTAAATCTTGTTATAAAAGAACAGGGTGGTGTGAGTGCAGTTGGCAAGTCTGTAAATATGGTTTTAGGCTTGCCGGTGGCAGGATTAATGAGTAATGATGACGGCTATAAAGTAGCGGCTTCATATACGGCAATAGATAAAATGGTAAAAGACGAATTAGGTTCAACCTTATCATCACCCTTCATGACACTTTCTTTTATGGCCTTATTGGTTATTCCTCATTTAAAACTGAGTGATCTGGGGCTTTTTGACGGAGATAGTTTTAAAATAATCAGCCAATCTAATTAGCTAAATCACTGATAATTCATAGTGCAATTTATTATCTTTGCGCCCTATGTTATCAATCAGCAATCGGGGAAAGCAAATGCCATCTTCGCCGATACGTAAATTAGTGCCATTTTCGGATGCGGCTAAATCAAAAGGAATAAAAGTATACCACCTTAATATAGGGCAACCTGATATTGCCACACCCGCGCAAGCCATGGAGGCTGTTCGTAATAATACATTAAGAGTTTTGGAATATAGCCATAGTGCCGGTAATGAAAGTTACCGCAAAAAATTAGTGCAGTATTATGGCAAACAAAATATTCATGTCAATACAGACCAGATCGTTGTAACAACAGGAGCAAGTGAAGCCATTTTATTTGCATTTATGGCTTGTCTTGATCCTACGGATGAAGTAATTATTCCCGAACCATTTTATGCTTGTTACGAAGGGTATGCTGTTGAATCAGGTGTAAAAGTTATACCGGTTACTTCTCATATCGAAACGGGTTTTGCATTGCCGCCGATCGAAGCATTTGAAAAAGCGATCACGCCAAATACAAAAGCGATCCTTATTTGCAATCCGAATAACCCCACAGGTTATTTGTATAGTAAAGAAGAAATGGCATCTTTAAAAAAACTGATAAAGAAACATAACCTGTATCTTTTTTCTGATGAAGCGTATAGTGAATTTTGTTATGATGGTGATCATTACAGTGCAATGCACTTGATAGATGTAGATGATAATATTGTTTTAATAGATACCATCAGCAAACGTTACAGTGCCTGCGGAGCAAGGATCGGTGCATTGATCACAAAAAATACAGCTATCCTGAGTACCGTCATGAAATTTGCACAGGCAAGATTAAGTCCGCCGGGCTTTGGCCAGATCTTAGGAGAGGCAGCCGTCGATCTGCCGGAAAATTATTTCGAAGAAACAAAAGCAGAATATAAATTAAGAAGAGATACCATCGTAAAAAGATTGAACGCGATACCGGGTGTTTATTGCCCTAATCCGGGCGGTGCGTTTTATGTAATTGCAAAATTACCGATCGATGATTCTGATAAATTCTGTCAATGGTTATTGGAGGATTTTTCTTACAATAATCAAACAGTGATGTTAGCGCCGGGTACGGGGTTTTACAGTTCATTTGGTTTGGGTATCAAAGAGGTTCGTTTAGCCTATGTATTAAATACGGAAGCCATTAATGCTGCGATGGATTGTTTGGAAAAGGCATTGGATGCTTATCCGGGTAAGATGTATAATTGAAATATTTCTGAACCATTGATTGAAGCTGATTCTTTTGATTAACGGTTCAGACAGTAAATAAAATAAAAAGGATGATTCGAAAAGAATCATCCTTTTTATTTTGCGAATAGTATATTTTATAGTGGATCTATGGCTGTTACTTTCGGAGCTTTCGGGTGAAAGTAATATTTCAACATCAATTCATTTGCTGCACCACCACCGCCATCAAATAAACTGATCGGCGTGTTGTACAATTCATAAGCGTAACCAATACCCAATGTATGGTTAATTTTAAAACCTGCAAAAGCAGTGAAGCTTTGTTGAGAATGGTAACTAAATCCAATCCACAATAGATCAGCATATTCCAATCTCATCCCGCCTAAAAATTCCATTGGGGCATTAGGTAGGTATTGAAAAAGCACATTTGGTATCAACACATTGTCTTCATCAATTTTTATGTGGTAATCCGCAGATAAATAATAATGACTGTATAATTGGCCCGGTGTTTTTGATCCGTCGATCAGATTCAGTTTTGATTGAATAAGCTGATCAGCGCAAATACCTGCATTTAATGTAGGAGATTTATAGTAGATACCTGCATCAGCATCTCCTGTAAGTTTATTTCCCGAGCTTGCCAGTAAAGGGTCATTAGCTTGATAAAGCGATAATTTACTTTTGTCTACACTGAATTCTAACAAACGCCCTGCAAGGCCAAACATTAAGCGTTTACCATTTTGAAAATCGATGCTGTATGAAAGAGCCACCTGTCCGCCTGTGCGACTTGTTGGTCCTGTTACGTCATTATATAGCGTTATACCCACACCTACTTTTTGTTTTTCAAAGTATTTATCTCCAAAAAGTAATACTGTTTTTGGGCCACCGTCAATGCCAGACCATTGAGATCTGTATACACCTCCGATAGAAGGCTCATCAGCAGCACCGGCAGCAGCAGGGTTATACAGAAAGCTATGCTGCATATATTGGCTGATTTCAAATATCTGTTGCGCTTTTGCAGCTATTGCAAAGAGGCAAAAAAACATAACAGAGAGTAATAATTTAATTCGCATAATATTTTGTTTTTATTATAAAGACACTTAATTATTTCATGTATAATGAATAACAATAGCCACTTTTTGTAGCGGCTATTGTTACTGGATAATTTTATCTAAGAATGGTTACACTTCCTTTTACTGTGCGGATCACGTTAACTCCTTTTGCTGTAACAGCATAATAGTATGTGGCATCCGGTACCGGGTGGCCCTGGTATGTTCCATCCCAGGTATTGCTATAATTATCGGAATGATAAATCAAGCTACCCCAACGATTGTAAACATCTACAGAAAGGTTCGAGAAACAACCACTTCCGCTGCTGATGAACCATATATCGTTGATGCCATCTCCGTTTGGTGTAAACGCATTTGGAATAGTAAGTGTACATCCCCCGTTTACATTGATCGTCTTTTGTGCAAAACCTGAACATCCGGCCGCTGTTTGTACTGTTAAAGTATAGGTGCTGGTAACAGCAGGCGATACGGTAGTCGTTGAATCGCTTGGCGTATCTACATTTAAAGGAGATCCTGTCCATGCGTATGAAGTACCAACCGGATTGCTTGTTCCATACAATGTTATTTGCGTGCCAGGATTTATTGTTGTATCAATATTACTATCGGTGATACTAACAATAGGTACAGTAGGAATTGTATCGATGCTAGCCGAAACAAAACCTGATTTACAAGTACCGCTCTCAACACCAACCTGGTAATTTGTATTAGCTGGTAAATTCGTTGAAGTTGCCGAAGCACCATACGAAGCACCATTATCAAAACTATAGGTTACGCCTGAAGCAGGACTGGTTACCGTAATAGACCCAGTTGATACCGTACAGGTAGGTTGCGTTGAATCAACCGTAGGCAATGGGAACGTTGTAGGAATTGTATCGATGGTAGCCGAAACAAAAGCAGATTTACAAGTTCCATTCTCAACACCCACCTGGTAATTTGTATTGGCTGTCAGGCCAGATACAGTTGCCGAAGCACCATACGAAGCGCCATTATCAAAACTATAAGTTACGCCTGAAGCAGGGCTGGTTACTGTAATAGACCCAGTTGATACCGTACAGGTTGGTTGCGTTGAATCAACCGTAGGTAATGGGAACGTTGTAGGAATTGTATCGATGGTAGCCGAAACAAAAGCAGATTTACAAGTACCGTTCTCAACACCCACCTGGTAATTTGTATTAGCTGTAAGGCCAGATACAGTTGCCGAAGCACCGTACGAAGCGCCATTATCAAAACTATAAGTTACACCTGAAGTAGGGCTGGTCACTGTGATAGACCCAGTTGATACCGTACAGGTAGGTTGCGTTGAATCAACCGTAGGTAATGGGAACGTTGTAGGAATTGTATCAATGGTAGCCGAAACAAAAGCTGATTTACAAGTACCGTTCTCAACACCCACCTGGTAATTTGTGTTGGCTGTAAGACCAGATACAGTTGCCGAAGCCCCATACGTAGCGCCATTATCAAAACTATAGGTTACCCCTGAAGCAGGGCTGGTCACTGCGATAGACCCAGTTGATACCGTACAGGTAGGTTGCGTTGAATCCACTGTAGGCAACGGTAATGTTGTAGGAATGGTATCGATCGTTACCGGTGTAGTTGATGATGATATACAACCGCTACCATTTTTTGATGAAACGTTATAAATGGCAGTTCCTAATCCTGTAAAGGTAGGATCAGAAGCAAGGAAATAATTAGTGCCATCAATACTATACGTTTCACCAGCAACCTGAGTAATAGCAATTGAACCTGTACTCGTTGTACAAGTAGGTTGTGTTGGTGTTGCAATAGGAGCTGATGGAGCACCCGGTGCAGGATTGATTGTTACAGGCGTAGGCAGCGAAATACATCCTGCAGCATTTTTTGCTGTAACGTTATACGTTGCAGCTGGTAACGCTGTAAATGTAGGATCAGAGGCAAGGAAATAATTACTGCCATCAATGCTATAAGTGATCCCAACAACCTGAGTAATATTAATTGAACCAGTTGATACAGTACAAGTAGGTTGTGACCCTGCAACGGCAGTAGGAGCCGCTAAACCAGTACCGATGCTTGCTGAAACATTAGCAGGTGCTGTAACAAAATAATTATATGTAGAGTCAGCCGTTACGCCATCCCATGTAAATGGCACCAATATGTAATTGTATGTGATTCCTGTTTTCGCAGTAGCATCAGTATATGTAGTAATGGCTCCGCTATTTATAGTAGTTACCAAAGTATCGCCAGCCGGTAAAGCACTTTGTACGGTTGCTATTCTTGTTGAAATACCTGCTGTTGTCGGAACAGTAGGAGCCACTGAACGTATAACAAGATAACCTGTTTGTGTTGCCTGTCCAACAGGAGGGAAAGTTACCGGTGTCCAGTTCAATACCATTTGCGTACAAGCTGCAGCTGTTAATGTTGGCTGTACTGTTGGTATTTGAGATAAGGTATAAAAACTGTCGATAGTACTAACACCAGTTTCGTTGTTGGCATTGGTAGCATAACCTAAATAATAATATTTTGTTTGCGGTGTAAGTCCTGTACGTGCCGGGCCAGAATATATTGAAACAGCTGTACCACCTTCTGCTAAAGTATTGCCGGAAGCTGAATTATCAGGACTGGCAGTATATGCTGTACCACGTGCTGTTAAAAGAGCATCTCCGCTTGATGTTACGGTTGCACCTAATGTTGCGCCTGTAGCCGTAATAGCTGTTGCAGTTGGTAAAACTACTATTGGCGGAGCTGTACATGTCGTTAATGTTGCTTCTGCAAATTGACTTGGATTCTCATATGGATCAGTACTACCATTAAACCATGAATATTGTGCAGCTCTTCCACTAGTGTTAGTTGCATCATTTACCTGTATTTCTAATCCTATATTTTTATTAGGAGCTATTACGCCATACCCTCCAGCGATAGAATCTATCCCAGGATTAGTACCACTTGTACCCCAAGGTATCGCTACTTCTACATTATAACCAACTCCAGGAACTACGACTGTTTTATAATCTATAAGAGGCGCAACCCTGTTAAAAATTGTGCCCGTAAACTGAGTTGCAGTACCTGAAGATTGTCCGCTTATGCTTGTTGCGCCTAAGTTAAAACGAAACTGAGCATCGTTAATTAAATCATAATGATTAAGGTGGCTGTAATCAGGATCAAGTGTTAACTCGACACCATCAGAACCATAATAATCAGTATTATCATTGCTTTGAATTGCTCCTGCAACAGGAATTCCACCTAAAGCTGAACTCTGTGATATAAGTGTAGGATCTGTTACCTGTATAAGAAGGTACAAACTATCTGTGGTCCACATGGCTTTCCACGTTTGTGTATTACCTGTACCTGGAGGATTTACACTAACAAACGAGATATTATTTGGAGGTACAGCTGCCCAAACCGGATCAACCTGTCCATCAATAACCGGCAGTATGCTAGCCTTTGTTATGGCTCCTGTTGAGGTAGTAGAACCAGTACCTGTAGTACAAGTACTAGGAGTAGGAGACAAGCTGGTTGTTATGCTGGCGCTCGTTGCAGACCAAACAGAACTTGCAGTCGCATTCACCGCTTCCACTCTGTAATAATAAGTAGTTGCAGAAGCCAAAGTTGTAAATACATAAGACGTACTAGCTGATGAAATACCTGTGTAAGTACTGTCACCAGTAGCAAATGTAGGATCAGTAGATACTTGTATAGTATAAGTATAAGGTGCGGCTCCCATTGCAGCCGGTGCACTCCATGTAGCGGTAAATCCATTACCGGTAGCGGTGTTTGGCGTACCAACAACCGGAGGATTTGGTGCAGTAATGAAAGATACAGCGGTTCCGCTATTAGCACTGTCTGTAGCAATATAACTGTATAATGTATTTGCTGTTAAACCTGTTATCAATGCAGAATCAACAACTTCAGAACTGCTCGTTATCGGAGTATGTATTGATGCAGGAGCACCTAAACCAGTCGTGCTTGCACCCAATCCATAAGTAAACGAAGTTGGAAGCGAGCTTCCTTGTGTATTAAAACCTCCGTTTAAGGTTACACTCGTAGTTGTTATGGATGTAGCTGCCAATGTTGAAACGATCGGTGGTGTTCCTAATGCAAAGAATAATGGAGAGCTTAATGCAATTGAATTTGAAGTATCAACGCCATATGTAACCGCAGTACCACCTATAGAAGTATAAGTTCCGTTTGAGGTGGTAGTGCTTTGCCCTATATAGGCTAGAGGAGCGATAGCTATCGGCCTTGCTACAGAAATAGTAGTACCAAGAGTAAGGCCGGCAGATGTAGCCAATGACCAGTATTCTGTAGTACTAAGAGATGATAATGTTGCATCTACTGTACCGCCAGAACCTACATTGAAAGCCTGAACGGTTGCTGTAAGTGCACCTCCCGAAGGTTTGTTTAATGTAAATGGAAGAGAATCACGCGTACAGGTTCCGCTACCTACGGGGAAATGATAGATAGCTGCTGCAGCTGATAAACTCCAGTTTAGCGGCCCATTTACGTATGCGTTTGTCGCACGGATAATTGCAGAAGAACTGCTATTAGTAACTTTAAGAACATTTGTACTTGTTGTTGTTAAGATACTACCTGTTGCAAAAGCAAAAGTACCAGTTACCGTTGTAGGCGTATTTAAACTTAGGTAAGCATTGGTGTTCAGTGATAGATTAATAAAGGATTCACCTGCCGGAGCGCTAATTGTATTGGGTGTACCACATGTACCTGCGCCAAATGCAACAGAGCCGCTGTTATTATTATATGCACCTGATCCTAATCTGCTCCAGCTGCCATTTACTGTCAATGTTCCTGATGGCGCTTTAAATGTAGATCCCGTATTTATAACAATACCTCCGCAGGAAAAAGTAGTTCCTGAAAAGAAAGTACAGTTATTAGCAGGATCACTTGTATTAGCCCCGGAAGCATCTCCGATAGTAAGTACGCCATTGATGTTTTGGCCGTTTGCGATATTGCTGGAAGAACCGTTGGCAAGATTTTGAATCTGCACGTTGTTTGGATATCCTGCAGTAGTCCCAATGATATAACCGCTCGTAGCGTTCCAGGCTGCATTATTCGGCCCAAAACTACTACTGGTACAATCTATAATAAGGCTTGAAACTGCACCATAAATTGGTGGATTTGTTATACCAGAACTTTTAAAGAAATTATTGGTATTGCCCGCACTAACCGGCAAAGTACCATTTATCAAAACTGAATTAGCGTCTACTATTTGAAGTCCAGGATTTTGACCAGGAGCTGTTAAGCTATTAAATGTAGTTAAGCCCGGACCCGTTATTACAAAAGATCCACCACCACCGGTTATACAGGAAATTGTACCTTCTGCTGATCCATTAGGGCTACCTGCCGCAAAATTACTGGCACCAACAGTAGGATTATTGATTCCTCCACCATTACCATTGAAAATAAGTGTTTGAACGCTGTCAACATTAAAAATACCTTTGTTTAAGGTTAAAAAACCACCGCCCGAATTAGTTGCTAAAGTGGTATTATTATTAGTTAAGGCAACGGTATCAGTCGAAACAGATCTGTTGATTATTATATTTCTAACTGTTGTAGGTAGACCGGTACCTGTAAATTGTACTACACCTGTATTTGCTGATTCGTATGTATACGTAGAATTTGCGCCAAACGAACGCGTACCTGTGTTTTGTATACTTCCCAAAGCTGTACCAGCAGGTGTGATACCATTAGAATCTCCTATTTTAAGTGTATCAGATGTTCCAGAATTAAATGTAAAATTGCAAGTACCATTTACCAGGAAAGCACCACAATCAAGTGTTCCATTTACACTAATACTTGATCCATTATCTGTTAAGTTAGCACCCAGTGTTAATTTTCCGCCAGAATTAATGGTAATTGTATTGGTCTGTGTAACAGCTGCGATTAGCGTAACAGGTGAACCGGATGCGATCGTTACCGGGTCATTTGTTGCAGGAACGGATGCAGGGTTCCACGTTGCAGCAACATTCCAGTTTCCACCGGCTCCGGTAGAAGTGTGTGCTACCTGCGCAAATACTGAACTTGAAAGCAATGTTACCATTCCAAAGCAAGTAAGCAGCAATCTTTTTAGTAAATTTTGTGGTAAAGAAATTGTACCACCGAAGAGTGTAGTTTTTTTCATACGTCAAAACAATTTAAAACCGGTTTAATCGAAATGTTATCCGACTGTGTTAATGAAATTATTATAATAAAATTCTTATGTTTAATTTTCTAAGGTTGAAATAGGTGCGAATCGGGTAAAAAGTAACAATCGTTAAATTTTGCTCTGCAAGATATTAATTTTAAGGAAACTATAACTTTTTTTCTTGGAAGGCGATAAATCTTATTTTTCTCTAAATAATCAGTATCTATTGACTTTTTTCGATGCATTTCTATATTTGAATAAAATTAAAAGACACTTTTTCGCAATACTTTGCTGCCTGTATTTTGGAGTTTTTATATTGCCTTTGCTGTTACAATTCACACACTTATCTTTGCACTCAAAATTTAAAAACCCATATGCCTTATTTATTTACATCAGAGTCAGTGAGCGAAGGACATCCTGACAAAGTAGCTGATCAGATCAGCGATGCATTAATTGACAACTTTTTAGCGTTTGACCCTAACAGTAAAGTTGCTTGTGAAACGTTGGTTACAACAGGTCAGGTTATTTTGGCGGGGGAAGTAAAAAGTAAAGCGTATCTGGATGTACAGGAAATTGCAAGAGGCGTTATTCGTAAAATAGGGTATACTAAAAGCGAATATATGTTTGAAGCGGATAGCTGTGGTGTTTTGTCTGCTATTCATGAACAATCTGCTGATATCAACCAAGGTGTTGACAAAAAGAAAAAAGAAGAACAAGGTGCGGGTGACCAGGGTATGATGTTCGGTTATGCAACAAATGAAACAGATGATTATATGCCGTTGGCACTTGATCTGGCACATAAAATTTTAATAGAACTGGCTGCGTTAAGGAGAGAAAATAAAGCAATTAAATATTTACGTCCTGATGCAAAGAGCCAGGTAACGTTAGAGTATAACGATAAAAATGTTCCCGTTCGTATTGACGCCATTGTTGTATCAACCCAACATGATGATTTTGATGCGGAAGGTAAAATGTTAGCGAAGATCAAAAAAGATATTGTTGAAATTTTAATTCCGCGTGTAAAAGCCAAGTATAAAAAATATGCAAAGCTTTTCAATAACGATATTAAATACCACATTAACCCAACAGGTAAATTTGTAATTGGTGGCCCACATGGTGATACCGGTTTAACCGGCCGTAAAATTATCGTTGATACCTACGGTGGTAAAGGTGCACACGGTGGCGGCGCTTTCAGTGGTAAAGATCCAAGCAAGGTTGATCGTTCTGCCGCTTATGCTACACGCCATATTGCTAAAAACCTGGTAGCAGCCGGTGTTGCAAATGAGATTTTAGTTCAGGTGTCTTATGCTATCGGTGTGGCACAACCTACTTCTATCAACGTAAATACTTTTGGCACTGCTAAAGTGAAAATGACTGACGGACAAATTTCAAAGATCGTTGAATCGGTTTTTGATATGCGCCCTTACTTCATCGAACAAAGATTAAAATTGCGTAACCCGATTTATAGCGAAACAGCTGCTTACGGGCACATGGGTCGTAAATCTGAAATAGTAGAAAAAACTTTTAAATCTCCGGAAGGAAAAGTAGTAACAAAAAAAGTTGAGCTATTTACCTGGGAAAAATTAGATTATGTTTCAAAAGTGAAAAAAGCTTTTGGATTGAAATAATACGGACATAACTGCATAAAAAAAGCTGTCTTAATTAAGACAGCTTTTTTTATGCAATGAATTGTATTTATTTTTTTAGTGCCCTTTTGATCTTTCTTTTTAAATAGCCACCTTCTGCATCGATCGCAATTATCTTTCCTTTTTTATCTATTAAAAAAGTAGCCGGTATTGCGTTCACATTATATTGCGTTGCAATTAAAGAATGCCAGCCTGTGTTGTCATTTACCTGGGTATACGTTATCTTATCATGATCGATAGCCGCCAGCCATTCCGCTTTATTGGCATCGATAGATACACCAAAAACTTCAAAGCCTTTATCCTTAAATTTTTTGTACAACTTTACTACGCCCGGTATCGATCTTCTGCAGGGGCCGCACCAGCTTGCCCAAAAATCTATCAGTAACACCTTGTTTTTAAAGGACGATAGATTGATCACGCTGTCGTTGCTATTTGGCAAAGAAATTTCAGGAGCCATCTGGCCCACATCTACTTGTGCAATACCGTTATAGCCAATTAAAAGAAAGATCATTGCGATCAACAGATTTTTCACTTGCAACAATTTTTCTTTGTGAATAAGGACAATATAAAACGAAAGATCTTTTTCATTATTGCGTATTTTAAAAAACGTTAAAAAAATTATATTCCAATCTTATTAAAAAACCTTGTGTTTCTTGTCTGTACAAATTTGAGACCACTGCGTACCGATAACCAAGATCAAACCTCATTTTACTATCAACGATCAATTGTGCAGCCGGCGCAATATCCAAATAAGACGAACCCGTTTGCAAATTTGTTTGTCCGAGTATTTCTACCATCAAATTCAAATTGGTTTGTTTATAAGTAATATACGCTTTCGGTAACATTAATTTGCCGACAGACAAAGTGTAATTTATTGCATTGCGATTTCCATCGCCATATAAAAATTTGTTTTGATCATTGTCCAGCGCATGAGAAAAATAACTGCTTGCAGACAGGGCCACTTTGTTGATCAGTTTTGTTGCCACAATTCCGGCTTCGTAGCCACTATTATGTCCGTATAAATTAATGGCCGCATCGTGAACAGGAGCATTATTGAAACTATACCGCGCATAAGTTGCCATGCGAAAATGACTGTGTATCCCATCAATACTAAAGAAACGATATTTCGCATAAACGCTGCCGCCTTCAGCAATAAATTTGTTTGTCTCGTCGCTTATAAAAGCATCTGCATGTACCATTACTTTACGCGACACACCGATCATTACTTCGGGTATCAAATGGTATTTGTAACTATTAGTTGCTGCGTTTTCCATCAGCATATTATTTAGTCGTACACCTATATTTCCTTTGGCCATATTACTTGCAGGCTCTGTAAATAAAAACAATTCCTGTGCATATAACTGACTGGTGGAAAAAAGGATAGCTATTAAAAATAATTTTTTCATTGAATTGTTTTTAAGGTTCAAAAAATTAATAAACGATCTGCTCTAATAAACTAAATCGTTACATGATAAATTCGTGAACCTTTTATCAATCCTTCTTTGTGACAGCAATCACCCACTACGCCGGTTTTATAACAATCCATAGTAGTAAAGCCGGCATTCTTTTTATATTGTTTCGCAGTTACAAATCCCTTGTCAATAATGTGGACGGTTTGATCTCCATTCAATGTCTGATCTTGTACATTCAAAAAATGATAAGTAGTACCATTGATTACGATGAGTTCATCATTTGTAATGGCTACATTATTAAAATGAATGATTGCTGTAAACCCTGCTACAAAAAACCCCGCGTCTTCCACTTTCTTTCTTAGTTGATCGAAATTGACCGCCTTGTTCGGTTTAAAATAAACATCAAATGTGGAATTTTGAATATTGGCATCTACTTTATCGACAAAGTCGAGCGTTTTCAATGCTTTATTGATGGCATTGCTGCACATGCTACATGTTAAGCCTGTAGCCTGTATCGTAACTTTTGTTACTTGTGCTGATGCCGTGAAAGTAAAAATGGTAGCGATTGCTATAAGAAGTATTTTCATTATATAAATTTTACTATTGAAAAAATTGATTGATAAGTGCGCATGGCACAACCTGCTGACTGTAGCCAGTAGTGTTACAAATCAATGATCTCTATAGTCTGAAAATACTGTTCAGTATGCAATAGGAGGGGCGTGCATAATCAGGTGGAGAATAATTACTTGCCGCTGTAGTTGAAATCGCAACGGGAAAATAAGTAGTATAAAAATAAAATGACGTTATAACGGTAACTGCAGGAGTAGTATATTTTATATCGTTAGAAACACTTTTATGTGAATCGGATAATTTGTAAAATTTATGTTCCTCACCACAGCAGCCTTTTTTATCCTTCATGCCGCATTTATCACACTTGCCATGATCATCATTGCCATAAAATTCCACACCGGTTTCTTTGCCCATGCAGTAATGAATATCCATAGCAATACCCGAAGATATCCCCATGTATAACACAGCTAATATGGCTACGATGATTTTTTTCATGTCAGCAACAAAGGTAAAACGTAAAATCGAATCCAGGTGTTAAATAATTTGCTTAAAGGAAGATCAATTCACGAAGTTCCAGGAGATGCCTAATCTGAATATAAAGCCTGGATAGGCGTAGGAATGCGGTACTGCAAAATTATTGTTGGTAAAATCAAAGCCGTTCGTAAAGTTAACAGCGTTCAGGTTTTCAGCACGAAGATAACCGGTAAATGATTTGATACGGAAATGCAGGAAGGCACTAATATCAGGCCTGTTGTTTAGGCTTGGGGCATTGGGCTGTGTAATAAACTGTCCCACAACAGGAGAATAATTATACGCGTTATAGGCAGTATAATATCGCACATCAAAACCTGTACTTAGGATAAGGTTTTTGAAAAAGGTTCCTTCAAAGGCAATTCGGTTTCTTGTAAATAATAGTGGCACTTTAACTGGTGCGCCGCCATCCGTTTGTTGCAATACCACATCGATATACCAGTTCAATTTCCTGGTCAATTTTATTTTTTTAGAAGCATCTATTTGTAACAAATTAAAAATGGTACTGTATTGTGCGGTTTTGGTATAATCGCTAAAATAAGGAAGATTAGAAATGACATAGTTTGTAGCAGAGAGATTGACAAAACGATTTTCTGCTGAGGCACTCATCATGGTAATATTTTCCTTTTTATCCAAAGTAGCATTACCAAAACTAAAGGCTGAAGCCGAATTAAAAATAAAGGAGGGCGTACGGCTAACATTATTAAAAGTCAGCCTGATATTGTCCCAGGTTTTATTTAAGTATCTCCCTAATGTGGCATACACGCCATAATCTCCACTATTTAATCCATTCAGATACAATTCTCCCCGTGCAGAAATATCCCATAATTTATTTCTTGTTTTATTCCGGTACTCACCATGGACCAGCACATTGTAATACGTTTTACTGGTAGTGTCTGTGTACATGAATTGGCCATGTATATTTTCAAGACTGATACCTTCTGAAAAAAACTGCGCCTGGTTTTTGGTGTCAGGAAATTGTAATAAAGAAAAATCATTGCGGATGACATTCCATTTTTCCTGTACGTGAAATGTATCATTCACGTTTTGATGTATGTTATAGGATTGATAGGTCGCTGAATCTGTTGAGTCAATGGCCTCATCTTTAAATTGATAACTATAGTTACTGAATGTGAAAGTATGTTGAAAGCGAAGTGTTGGATAAAAAAGATAATTCGTCATTGAATCGTTGATAGCAATTGAATCTTTCTTGCCAAGATCATAAGTCTGGCGTATAAAAACGGTTACGTCTTTATACGTATTGCCGGTGAATACCGATACCTGAAACGGGCTCGGTTGAAAAGTAACATCGCCGCCGAGATTAACGGGAACGGTGAAACGCTTTGAATAATTGGGGTCAGATAAATAAGTATCACTTACTATACCCCCATTTTCCGAACTTTTTAATGAGTTGCTGATAACAATCAGCGAAGCTGAATATCTTTTTCTTTTTCCCTGGTAAGTACTGAAGAGGCGAAAGTTATTGTGATTGGTATTTTGTGTAACAAAAAATCCGGGCGCATTGATCAGGCGATATTCAAATCCAAAATTAAAATTGGGCGCAGGATTTTGTGTATGCAAAACACTTATTATTTGTTCTTTGCCTGAAGCCAGCTCGTAATTAAGTTGCGTGACAGGCTTATCCGTTTTAAAGAACCGGGTATCTTCCAATGAATAGCGATACGCATCAAAAGCATGAAAACCCGCATCCCATCCTGGTTTCATTAATGGGGAATAAATGATCGAGTAACCCGCGTTGCCGGTGTTGCCTAAATATTGTTCTGTTTCCGGAACAGGAAAGTATTGGTAAAAATCATTTAATGGAGGACGCTCAAATGTATTGCTATGCGAAGAATCAAGATACCGATAACGGATCGTGTTGGAATCTTTTGCATCATATTCTTTTCTGGATTCGAAGCCTATCCCTGTGGTATCACTTGCTTTACCACCGGTTGATGTTTTTGAGCTGGATACACCTGATCCTATATTCTGACCTATGCTACCCAGCTTCCCAAATTGCGCATGCGAAAATTGGAAACATAATAATAACAGTAAACCAAGAAATATCTTCTTCATCATTAAATTTCTACAATTGAGCAACCAGCTGTTTAAATATATGACCGAATATAGGCTCCGCCTCTTTTGCCGCAGCTAATACTTCTGCATGTGTGATAGGTGGCGCATCATCTCCCCTTATTCCGATATCGGTTATAATGCTCATCGCAAAAACTGCCAACCCCATGTGCACTGCAACAATGGTTTCCGGTACAGTGCTCATGCCTACTGCATCTCCACCCATTGCCTGTATCATTAAGTATTCTGCTTTGGTTTCAAATGTTGGTCCGGTTACACCTAAATACACGCCTTCCTGTAATTTTATTCCTTTGGCGGTCGCAATATCTCTTACTTTATTGATCAGGTCCTTTTTGTAAGGTTCTGTCATATCAGGAAATCTTGTGCCAAATTCTTTGTAATTTTTCCCAATCAGCGGATTCACCGTTAGCTGACTGATATGATCGGTAATGATCATCAGGTCACCTACTTTTAGTTTAGGATTTACACCACCAGCGGCATTACTTAATAACAGTGTTTGAATGCCTAAAAATTTCATCACCCTGATCGGAAAAACCACCTGGTCCATGTGATACCCTTCATAATAATGAAAACGCCCGGCCATGGCCACTACTTTTTTACCGCTTAATTCGCCTAATAATAATTTGCCACTATGGCCTTCCACTGTACTAACCGGAAAATGCGGAATATCGCTATACGGTATTTCTATTGCTACTTTTATTTCCTTGGCAAAATTTCCCAAGCCGCTCCCTAATACAATTCCAACAGTAGGCGTATCGGCATATAAATTTTGAATATACGCAACTGCCTCATTAATTTTTGTGATCATATAACTGACTAACTATTATGGTTAAACTTCAAAGATAAGGCTTTCCAAAAGCAGTATCTACAATCGAAAATGCTAAAATTATTGCTCATTTCTGATATATGATTGCTGATGTTAAGGTTCTTTAATTGATAAAACCTTAAAAAATCAGAAATCAGACTTCATACATCAGAAATATGCCGAAATGTTTATCTTCGTCAAAATTTTTTATAGATGAATCTCCATGAATATCAAGCCAAAGAGCTTTTAAAAAAATACAATGTCCCTGTTCAGGAAGGAATCGCTTGCAGCACCGTTACTGAGGCAGAAGATGCATACAAACAAATCCACACCCAATACAATAGCAAATTTGCTGTAGTTAAGGCACAAATACATGCCGGCGGACGTGGTAAAGGAAATATCATTGGTAAAGAACAGCGTGGTGTGGCCGTAGCAAAAAATGCAGAGGGCGTTAAACAGATCGCAGAAAATTTGTTAGGCGGTACATTGGTTACTATTCAGACAGGACCTGCGGGTAAATTGGTTAGCAAAATTTTAGTAGCACAAGATGTTTATTACGATGGGCCTAATCCGGTAAAAGAATATTACCTCTCTATTTTAATGGATAGAACAAAAGGACAAAATGTAATAATGTACAGTACTGAAGGCGGAATGAACATTGAAGACGTGGCACATGATACGCCGGATAAAATATTTAAAGAATGGGTTCATCCCGGTGGTGGCCTATTAGGTTTCCAGGCGCGTAAAATCGCTTTCAATTTTGGATTGAGCGGAGAAGCATTTAAGAATTGCGTAAAATTTGTAACGAATTTGTACAACGCATTCGTTGGTTTAGATTGTAGCATGTTAGAAATTAACCCGCTATTTAAAACCAGCGATGAAAAAATAATTGCGGTAGATTGTAAAATGGATGTTGATGATAACTCATTAACGCGCCATGCAGATGTTGCTGCATTAAGAGACATCAGCGAAGAAGATCCTACGGAAGTTGAAGCAGGAAAATTCAATTTGAATTTTGTTAAATTAGATGGTAATGTGGGCTGTATGGTTAACGGTGCGGGTTTAGCAATGGCAACTATGGATATGATCAAATTAAGTGGCGGCGAACCTGCTAACTTTTTGGACGTAGGCGGTACAGCCAACGCAACAACTGTTGAGGCGGGCTTCCGTATCATTTTAAAAGATCCTAAAGTAAAAGCGATATTGATCAACATCTTTGGTGGTATCGTTCGTTGCGATAGGGTAGCACAAGGTGTTATCGATGCTTACCAATCAATTGGTACCATCAATATTCCTATCATCGTTCGTTTACAAGGAACGAATGCTGATGTAGCTAAAAAATTAATTGATGAAAGCGGATTAAAAGTACAAAGCGCTATTTTATTGAGCGAAGCTGCTGCGCTGGTTGGTAAAGCAGTTGCGTAATTTTTTGAAGTTTGATTTTCTTTGATAAAATGTAAATCCCATCTGAAAAGATGGGGTTTTTTGTTAAATCATTATCTGGTGTATCATAAGATATAATATTATTATGTAAAAAATTAAAATTTCTAGGATAGACAATATGATAAATCGGACACTCCATATTTTGAGTATACGCAATAAAAATAAATCGACACCTATTAATAAGATAAAAAAAGCTATAGAAGCTAAGAATGCTTGTTCGTTTGTCTCAATGCCAAATTTTCCAGACATACAAAAAATCAAACAGGCATACAAAAAAAATATAAATAAGGGTATATTAATTACTATTAATAGCAGCAATTTTTTATTTATAATCTTTTTCATAGCTTACTTTATTTAATCAACGCATCATACAAAACTTCCACGGTATGAAATGCAATTTTGCCTGTGCCATCTTTTATCTGGTGGCGACAACTTGTCCCTGGCGCCGCAACAATGCCATTTTCAGGATGTTTACGTACTGAAGGAAATAAAACCATCTCACCAATGTTCATCGATAACTCATAATGTTCTTTTTCAAAACCAAAAGAACCGGCCATACCGCAACAGCCCGAAGGAATTGTTTCTACCGTATAATTCTCCGGCAAGGATAACATTTTTACAGAAGGAGCAACAGAGGACAATGCTTTTTGCTGACAATGTCCGTGTAATTTTATTTCTTTTTTCTCTTTCGTAAATTGATTTGAATTGATATAACCTTTTTCAATTTCTGCAGCGATAAATTCATCGATCAAATAAACATTTTTAGCTAAGGCATTTGCCGCCACCAATTTGTCATCATCTGCCAGATCAGGATATTCATCTCTGAAAGTAAGGATAGCAGAAGGTTCTATTCCGATCAAGGGTGTTTCAGCAGTTATGATCGGGCTTAATAATGCAATGTTTTTATTCACTATTTTTTTTGCATCACGTATCAAACCTTTAGATAAAGAAGCGCGGCCGCTTTCCCCATGTTCAGGAATAATTACTTCGTAGCCCAATTTCTCTAACAATAAAATGGCTTTAATGCCTATTTCAGAATCATTATAATTAGTAAACTCATCACAAAATAGGTAAACTGTTTTGCCACTTTTTGTTTTTGACTTTTCACTTTTGCCTTTATGCTTATCGTACCAATTTTTAACTGTTGTCTTCCCTAGCGTCGGCATAGAGCGCTTTACAGCAAATCCTGAAAAACGTTTTATTAATGTGCTGATGCCCGGAGCTGTAACAGCAAAATTATACAAGCCGGGCATGATAGAACCCAGCTTACCAAACGTACTAAAGTTGGCAATTAACCTGGAGCGGAACGGAACACCATTTGCATCATAATAATGTTGTAAAAATTCCGCTTTCAATTTTGCCACATCAACATTAGAAGGACATTCGGATTTACAGCCTTTACAGCTTAAACACAGATCCATCACTTCATAAATTTCTTTATGATCGAAACGGTTCATTTTATCCGAGTTGGTTAAAAACTCTCTTAAAATATTCGCCCTTGCTCTTGTTGTATCTTTTTCATTTCGCGTAGCCATAAAGGACGGGCACATCGTTCCACCACTTAATGGAGTTTTTCTACAATCCCCTGAACCATTGCATTGTTCGGCATGTTGCAACACATCCTGGTCATGAAAACGGAAAATTGTTTTGAATTCAGGTGTATGTTGTCCCGGCGTATACCGCAACATCGTATTCATCGGCGGCGTATCAACGATCTTATTCGGATTGAAAATATTTTCGGGATCCCAGGTGCGTTTCACTTCTTTTAATAACTGGTAATTTTTTTCGCCTACCATTTGTTTGATGAACTCTCCGCGTAATCTTCCATCACCGTGTTCACCACTTAATGAACCATCATATTTTTTTACCAGCGTAGCAATTTCTTCAGCGATCGTTCTGAATAATTGATTGCCTTCAACAGTTTTTAAATTGATGATCGGGCGTAAATGTATTTCTCCGGAACCAGCATGTGCGTAATGCACAGAATGCAAATTGTATTTCTTTAAAATATCATTGAAGTCGCGGATATAAGCCGGAAGATCATTTACATCAACAGCAGTGTCTTCAATAACCGGAACTGCTTTTTCATCACCTGGTAAATTACTTAATAGGCCCAGGCCCGCTTTACGCAATGTCCATATTTTTTTAGTATCGTTACCAAACAATAAAGGGAAATGATAACCCAATCCTTGCCCGCGCATATCGGCTTCTACTTCTTTGGCAAGCGCAATAACTTCTTCTTTATCTTTTCCGGCATACTCAACCACTAAAATAGCGCCCGGATCTCCCTGAACAAAAAACCTGTTTTTGCTTTGTTCAATATTATCTTTTGTACATTCTAAAATATAGTGATCGATCAATTCACTGGCGCGTGGTTTATATTTTACTGCAATTAAATTAGCTCGCAATGCTTCATCTATTGTATTAAAATGCACACAAAGCAATCCGGTTTCTTGTGTAAAAAGCGGACTAACATTTAATTTTATTTCGGTGATGAAAGCCAGTGTCCCTTCCGAACCTGCAATTAGTTTGCAAAAATTAAAATCTTCTGTACCGGCAGTAAACGGTGCAGTATCTAATAACACATCAATAGCATAACCAGTATTTCTTCTTTCAACAGTTTTTTTAGGAAATTGTTTTCTTATTTCAACCTGGTTATCATAATTACTTAATAAACCTCTTAGAGATTTATAAATGCCCGCTTCTAGTGTTGTGCCTTCGCATTTTTCGTGAAATTCATCAATGTTTAAGGCCTTGAATGTTGTTTCAGTACCATCACTTAAGATAGCATTTACTTCAAGCAAATGTTCGCGGGTACTTCTATAAATGATCGAGTTGGATCCGCAGGAATTATTGCCTACCATACCGCCGATCATAGCACGGTTGGCAGTAGATGTTTCCGGTCCGAAGAATAAACGATGTGGCTTTAAAAACATATTCAATTCATCCCGTATCACGCCCGGTTCTACACGTACCCAATTTTCTTCTGTGTTTAGCTCAAGAATTTTTGTAAAGTTTTTTGATACGTCTACAATGATGCCGTTGCCTACAACTTGTCCTGCTAAAGAGGTTCCGGCAGTTCTTGGAATTAAAGATGTTTTTTGTGTGCGTGCAAAAGCGATGAGCTTTTTTATGTCACCGATCGATTTAGGAATGGCAACCGCTAAAGGCATTTCACGGTAAGCGGATGCATCTGTTGCATATAACGTTCTTATTGTTTTGTCTACAAATAAATCGCCTTCCAGATCCTTCGATAATTTCGCTAATTCAGCCTTCATTTAATTGTGTTTGTATGAGGAAATGCAAATTTAGCAGATTTTAAAATTCCAGCCTTAATCTAAGACAAAAGTAAAAAGTCAAAACCCAAAAGTTATTGAGTATGCTTCACTTTTGGGTTTTGACTTTTCGCTTATTACTTTTTAAGCTATTTCCTGTAGCTTGATCAAACGCTGGTAATTGCCATTTTCAATTTCAACCAATTGCTGGTGATTACCCTTTTCAATTATTTTCCCATCCTGCAATACCAATATTTCGTCTGCCTGTTGTATGGTGCTTAATCTGTGTGCGATGACAAGTGTTGTTCGGCCTTTCATTAAGTTGCTTAATGCACTTTGAACCAATCTTTCGGATTCAGTGTCCAATGCCGAAGTGGCTTCATCCAATATTAATATTTCAGGATTTTTAAACACGGCTCTCGCAATGCTCAGGCGTTGTCTTTGTCCGCCTGATAAACGCACGCCACGATCGCCAATATTGGTGTGATAACCGTCTTCTGTTTGAATAATGAATTCGTGCGCGTTGGCAATTTTTGCAGCTTGCATCACTTGTTCTTCAGTAGCATCGGGTTTGCCTAATGCGATATTATTAAAGATCGTATCATTGAATAAAAAAGTATCCTGTGTAACAAAGCTCATCGGACTTCTTAACGATTCCATTGTTACATCACGGATGTCTTTTCCGTCGATTAAAATACAGCCGTTCGTCACGTCATAAAAACGAGGCAGCAGATCAGCAATGGTTGATTTACCTACGCCTGAAGGCCCAACGATCGCCGTTGTTTTTCCTTTGGGAATTGTAAAACTTATATTATCGATTATTTGTTTATCGGTATAGCTAAAGCAGATATTTTTAAATTCGATCTTGTCGGTAAAGCTTTTTAATTCTACGGCGTTGGGCTTATCTAATATGGTAACAGGAGTATCCAATACATGCAAGACTCTTTCGCCGGCAGCTTGTCCCCTTTGAATATTTGACATTGCCGCAACCATCGATTTTGCCGGGCGAATTACCTGTGAAAACACCGCAATAAAAACAACAAACTTACCGGCATCTAATGCTGCGGCATCATGATCTAAAATTAACCGGCCACTATAAATTAAAATAGCCGCTACCATCATTACGCCTGATATTTCAGAAAAGGCAGGTGCCAATTGTTTTTTTGCGAAACCTCTTAAAGTTGCCCTTCGGTAAACATCATTCTCATCGCTAAATCTTTTCAGAACAAATTTTGTAGCGTTGAAAGAACGAATGATCCTCATGCCGGTCAGTGTTTCATCAACGATCGTTAACAGCCTGCCCACGGAGGATTGTGCGGCAGTAGCTTCCTTCTTTAATTTTTTCTGTACCAGTGCAATAGCCGTTGCCGATGCGGGAATGATCAGTAACGTAAAAAGTGTAAGCTTAACAGAAATAGAAAATAATAGTATAAAGTAGCCTATCATTAAATAAGGCTCTTTAAACAATATATCTGCGGCGTTGGAAGCAACATTCTCAATTTCAAAAACATCAGAATTTAATCTTGATAAAAGATCGCCTTTATTTTCTTTAGTAAAATAACCCAGTTGTATATAATTTATCTTTTCAAAGATGGCTTCTCTTAATCGTTTTACTAATAAGGTACGCGCTTGTATCAATCTTAGTTCTGCCAGGTAATCGAAAAGATTGCTGAAGATAACAGCGCTCATTACAATTGACGACATAAAAAACAAAGCGTAGATCGGCTTTATATTTTTAAAGTAGTTGACATAATAATAAAACAGGTTTAAAAAATAGGCGGAAGAAAAAGAGAATTTTGGAATAGATAAATAAAGATGCGCATCAACCGTATTTGGATAAAATAAAAAATTAAGCAACGGTATCAACATCGCCAATTGAAATACGCTAAAAAAAGTAGCTAGTAAGGTGAATGGGAAAAAAGAAAGTATAAAACCCTTAAATGGTTTGCCGTAGGCAAGTAAGCGACGATAAATTTTCATTAAACTAAAATAATATTATAAAGTAGATCTTGTTGTAAGTTGCAAAGATAAACCTAATCGGGTAGGCTTTACAACAGATTTTATACTGTAATAACCGGGTATAAAATTATGAAATAATTATTTAATATGTATCGCAGGCAGGCTCATTACGAAGATTTTGATCCACCCAAATAAATTATGTCCTTACAAGGGAAGATTTTACCTTTGCCGAAATTCATAAAAATTAGATATGTCAACAATTACTAAAAAAGGACTTGATTTTAGCCTTAAAAATAAAGTAGCAGATATTAGTCTTGCTGCATGGGGCCGCAAAGAAATTATGTTAGCCGAGGCTGAAATGCCGGGTTTAATGTCATTAAGAGCCGAATACGGGCCGTCTCAACCATTAAAAGGTGCGCGTATCGCGGGTTGTTTGCACATGACCATCCAGACAGCTGTATTAATTGAAACTTTGATCGCTTTAGGTGCCGAAGTTAAATGGAGCTCTTGCAATATATTTTCTACGCAAGATCAGGCTGCTGCTGCGATTGCTGCTGCAGGTATTGGTGTATTTGCATGGAAAGGACAGACACAGGAAGAAGCAGATTGGTGTATTGAGCAAACCTTGTTCTTTGGAAGTGCTGATAAGCCTTTAAATATGATCCTGGATGATGGCGGTGATTTAACGAATATGGTTTTTGATACTTATCCTGAATTAGTTGCAGGTATCAAGGGTTTATCTGAAGAAACTACAACAGGTGTACACCGTTTATACGAAAGAATGGCAGCCGGTACTTTGCCGATCCCTGCATTTAATGTGAATGATTCCGTTACTAAATCTAAGTTTGATAATAAATACGGTTGTAAAGAAAGTTTGGTAGATGCTATTCGTCGCGCTACTGATGTAATGATGGCCGGTAAAGTTGCTGTTGTTGGTAGCTATGGTGATGTAGGAAAAGGATCTGCAGCGTCTTTACAAGGTGCGGGTTGCCGTGTTATTGTTACAGAAGTTGATCCTATCTGCGCTCTACAAGCAGCAATGGATGGTTTTGAAGTAAAGAAAATGATCGATGCCGTTAAGGAAGCTGATATTATTGTTACCGCTTCTGGTTGTCGTGATTTGATCACTGAAAAACATTTCCGTGTGATGAAAGATAAAGCGATCGTTTGTAATATCGGTCACTTTGATATTGAAATTGATATGGCCTGGTTGAATAAAACTTATGGCAAAACAAAAAATACAATCAAACCACAGGTTGATCTATACACGATCGAAGGAAAAGATGTGATCATCCTTGCTGAAGGCCGTTTGGTGAACTTAGGCTGTGCAACGGGCCATCCTAGTTTTGTAATGAGCGCTTCTTTCACCAACCAAACATTGGCGCAGCTTGAGCTTTGGACAAATACTAAAAAATACGAGAACAAAGTATACGTTTTACCTAAAATACTAGATGAAAAAGTAGCTCGCTTGCACCTTGCAAAAATTGGCGTTGTATTGGATGAATTAACTCCGGAACAAAGTTCTTATTTAGGACTTCCTAAAGAAGGGCCTTACAAACCTGAAGCTTACCGTTACTAGATTATACTCTCCGGAATTAAAATGATAAAAGCCCGATCGTTATTGATCGGGCTTTTATCATTTTATTACCCAACCTTTTAATAATACTGACAGTATATAGGGGAGAAGGTTTTATTGTTTATGTTTATTAACCTACATAAAAAAATAATTTTAGGATTATTACCTTCTTATCAATAATTTCATCACTTAATTAATCATCTAAATGTTGCGGGAGCAACAAAAAACTTAACTAACTATGAGAAATCTACTAATTATTTCCCTGAGTTTATTGTCGGCAGTTTCCTATGGACAAAGTTCTAAATTCAAGTTTCAATTGGGATCAGAATATGAATTGCCAAGGAAAACAGAAGATCTGGCTTTTTTTGGAGATAGTGCCAATGGTATTATCAACCTTTCCTTAAAAAAGGATGAGCTTAATGTAATAAGATTTGATCCTAAGTCATTAAATCAAACGGATGACAAGGTGATAAGCTTGTCAGAAGAAACAAAAAATTTCAATAGCGAACAGGTCACAAGTTTCCACAACGGAACTTCTTTTTGGATACATAGTGATTGGGATAAAGAAAATCAAAAAGAATTATTGTATTACGATAAGTTAGATGTAGCTCATGCAAAATTTACAGCTACCAACGTAAAAATAAATGAAACAACAAAAATAGCCGGTGAAGGTGGTGGATTGATGGGTATGGGCGGCTGGGGCGCTATGATGAGATCGATGAAAGTAACCGGAAAATACAAGTATAACTATTCCGCAGATAATAAAAAGTTGTTGGTTAGTTACAGGCTCATTCCAGAGAACAGGCGCGATAAAGATAATTATGATAAGATCGGTTTAGTAGTGTATGATGATAATTTAAATAAGATATGGGGTAATGAATTTACAATGCCTTACACAGAAGCTATCATGGATAATTCTGACTATTCAGTAGATTCTAAGGGCAATGCCTATATGTTAGCTAAAGTATATGAGTCAGACAAACGAAAAGAAGTAGATAAGGAAACAGGAAAAGCAGGCTATCACTATGAAGTACTAAAATTCACAAAAGATAGCAAAGAAATAACGCATACATCTGTTGATATAGGCGACAATTTTATTAAAGAAGCATCATTGATCGAAAATCCTTTACACCAAATGATCATAGCGTGTACGTATAGCAAAAAAGTTAAGGGTAACGGTACGGATGGAATATTTTTAGCAATGATGGATCAAAGTGGAAGGATCGTAAAATACAAAAACGGTTACTACGAATTTCCATTGGCTGATCTTGAAAAATTTGAATCGGCAAGAAGTAAAAGAAAGATGGACCGCAAGGATGATTACGAGCAGCCTGATTTGCAAGTAAGAGATATCGTGACATCATCTGATGGAAGTATATTTATCACCTGCGAGGAATACCACGTTGTTGTAAATACTTATACAGATGCGAACGGATCTACAACAACAACCTATACTTATTATTATCAGGATATACTTGCTTCTAAAATAAATGCGGATGGTAAGTTTGCATGGTTAAGGAAAGTACCAAAAGATCAACGCGGGCCTAGCACTGCTACCTTTGGGTTTAAATTAATTACAGATGGATCTGACTATTATTTTTTATATTTAGACAACAGGAAGAATATTGACATAACAGAAGATGACGCGCCTAAATCTTATGGCGGTGGCGGTGGTGATGTGATGGTATCTAAATTGGATAAAGATGGCAACTTGACCAAAGAGCTTCTTTTTGATACGAAAGACGAAGACGTAAAAATATTCCCTACAGAATTTAGCCAGATAAATGGCAATCAATTTATCGGCAGAGCTAAAGTTAGAAAAAATCAATACGAGCCTTTGCTAATTACCGTTAATTAAAATTCAACGGTTCTAATTACTCATAATAAAAAAGCCCATACAAATTGTATGGGCTTTTTTATTATGAGTAATTAGATTAGATCTCTTCTGCACCTTCAACTAAAACGATTGTCTTATTATTTAAGACCTCTACAAAACCGCTGTTGATCTGATAGGTTGATGTATTATTTGTTTTCTCTTTTAATATTTTAAGTTTGCCCGCTTTCAATGCACTGATCATTGGCGCGTGCTTATCCAGCACTTCAAACAAACCATTGATGCCTGGCAGCTGAGCGCCATATACGTCCCCACTAAAAATTTTTCTTTCCGGTGTTAATATTTCAAGTATCATACCCCTGTCCCCTAAAGGGGAACTTAGATTTTAAAGTTATAAAATAAACAAAGCTTCTAAAAAACTGAAAGCTTTGAATTAATTATTGAATTAAGGGAAAGCAAATACCGTGTTGCCCTAAGGCATCTTAGAGATTAAGCTTGTGCTGCCGCCATTAATTTTTTACCTTTTGCAACCGCATCTTCCAATGTACCCACAAGGTTAAATGCTGCTTCAGGGTATTCATCCACATCTCCATCCATGATAGAATTAAAACCACGGATCGTATCTTCAATAGGAACCAACACGCCTTTTAAACCGGTGAACTGTTCTGCTACAAAGAAAGGCTGACTTAAGAAACGTTGAACCTTACGTGCCCTTGATACCGTTAATTTATCTTCATCACTCAACTCATCCAATCCAAGGATCGCGATGATATCTTGTAATTCTTTATAACGTTGTAAAATTAATTTTACACGGTTAGCTGTATTGTAATGTTCGTCACCAACGATCAACGGCGTCAAAATTCTTGACGTAGAATCCAAAGGATCAACCGCAGGATAGATACCCAGATCAGCGATCTTACGACTTAATACCGTAGTTGCATCCAAATGCGCAAAGGTTGTTGCAGGCGCCGGATCCGTTAAATCATCGGCAGGTACATATACCGCCTGTACGGAAGTAATAGAGCCGTTTTTAGTAGAAGTAATTCTTTCCTGCATCAATCCCATTTCTGTAGCTAATGTTGGCTGGTAACCCACCGCTGAAGGCATACGGCCCAATAGCGCTGATACCTCAGAACCTGCCTGTGTAAAACGGAAGATATTGTCAACGAAGAAAAGAATGTCTTTTCCCTGGCCTTCGCCATCACCATCACGGAAATATTCCGCTAACGTTAAACCGCTCAAAGCCACACGTGCTCTTGCTCCGGGAGGTTCGTTCATTTGTCCGAAAACAAATGTTGCTTTACTTTCTTCTAAACCTTTTACATTCACTTTGCTCAGGTCCCATCCACCTTCTTCCATGCTATGTTTAAAATCATCGCCGTAGTTCATGATACCTGCTTCGATCATTTCTCTCATCAAGTCATTTCCTTCTCTTGTTCTTTCACCCACACCCGCAAATACAGAAAGGCCACTATATGCTTTCGCGATATTGTTGATCAATTCCTGGATCAATACGGTCTTACCTACACCCGCACCACCAAACAACCCAATTTTACCACCTTTTGCGTATGGTTCTATCAGGTCAATTACTTTGATACCGGTATATAAAATTTCGTTTGCCGTACTTAAATTTTCGAATAATGGTGGCTTAGCGTGAATAGGGCGTCCGCCAACTTTGCTAACCTGAGGTAAACCATCAATTGCATCACCGGTTACATTAAATAAACGGCCCTTGATACCTTCTCCAACCGGCATTGCTATTGGTTTTCCTGTATCAGTAACCAATGTGCCGCGCACCAAACCTTCTGTACCATCCATAGCGATCGTACGAACGCTATCTTCACCCAAATGTTGTTGAACTTCTAATACAAGTGTATCGCCATTATCGCGTTTAAGCTCCAATGCGTTTAATATTTCAGGAAGTTTTGCATCGCTTCCAAACTGTACATCGACAACAGCGCCGATGATCGATTTTATTTTACCTGTATTAGCCATATATATAATTTTATTAAATTAGGTCTGTTTTCAGGCCGCAAAGGTAAGGGTTGAAACTTGGAATTTGAAATAGAAAAAGACATTTTTACCCTGGATTTTACAAAAATCGAAGATTTGTGGAAAAGTACCAAGATATTAGTATCAAGTAGCAGGAACGTGGCTTGTATACTAATCTTTCTGCCTGCTACTTTCTACCTGCTACTTTTATTACATTTGCTTTTTCGATCAATCATTATGCAATTAATTCCCGTTACAGATAAAAATACCGCTAAACAATTTATACAGGTTAGTGTTGAATTGTATAAAAACGACCCTAACTGGATCCGCCCGCTTGATAAAGATGTTAACGAGGTATTTGATAAACAAAAAAATAAAGCTTTTCGTTTTGGCGAAATAGAACGTTGGTTATTAAAAGATGAGGATGGTAAATTGATAGGCCGTATTGCAGCGTTCGTCAATAAAAAATATAAAAACAAAGGGGATGATGTACCTGTTGGTGGCGTAGGTTTTTTTGAATGCATCAATAACCAGGATGCTGCCGATCTGTTATTGGATAATGCCAAACACTGGCTCATGCAACGTGGTATGGAGGCAATGGATGGCCCGATCAATTTTGGTGAAAGGGACAGATGGTGGGGTTTGGTAACAAAAGGATATATCGAGCCATTGTATTGCATGAATTATAATCCGCCTTATTACGTTACACTTTTTGAAAACTATGGGTTTAAACTTTTTTTCAAGCAGATATGTTTTGGAATGCATGTTCAGCAGCCATTAAAACCTAAAATTATTGAACGTCATGCTCTGTTTGCCAATGATCCTGATTTTTCTTCAAAGACCATAAAAAAAGATCAGCTCGAAAAATTTGCATTGGACTTTACGATCGTCTATAATAAAGCATGGGCAGGCCATGGCGGATTAAAACAATTGACCAAAGAGCAGGTATTGATCATGTTTAAAACCATGAAACCCGTGATAGATGAAAAACTTATATTTTTCGCCTATCACAAAGAAGAGCCTATTGCCATCTTTATTAATTTACCCGATCTGAACCAGTGGTTTAAATATTTGAATGGAAAATTTGACCTGTTCCATAAACTGAAATTTTTGTGGCTGCAAAAATTCAGTCCTAATAAAAGATGCTGTGGTATTGTGTTTGGCGTAGTTCCTGAATGGCAGGGAAAAGGTATTGACGCTTACATTATTAGAGAATCTTCCATAGTAGTGCAGGTGCCATCCGTATCTTATCAGGAATATGAAATGCAATGGATAGGAGATTTTAATCCGAAAATGCTCAATGTGGCAGAGAGCCTAAGTGATACTTTTCATACCCGTGAACTGGCAACCTATCGTTACTTATTTGACAGATTAAAGGAATTCAAGCGCCATCCGATATTAGGATAAATTCAATGCAAATGTTAACAGCAGAAAAGGTAGCGGTATATAAAAAATACGGTGGTAGTTATGACGGATATTATATTCATAACCGTACTGATCCGTATCAAATAAAGGGTGAATGGAGCCTATTAGAAGGCTTAGTTCAGGATCTTTTTTTAATTAGAAAAGGCCGTGCGTCAATTTCTTATGAAGAAAATATCAAAGAAAAATTAAGGGCGAATTGTGACAGCGAAAACACAGTTGACCAGATCATAAAACTTGAAATGTTTTTGAATAGGGATTTATAAACGGGTTAAAAAAATAGAATTCCGAATCCCGAATAGAAATACGAAATTAGCAGTGTATGGATGACAAGTTTATTGTATCAGCAAGAAAATACAGGCCGCAGAATTTTTCTACAGTAGTAGGGCAGTCGCATATTACGACCACCCTGAAAAATTCTATCAAGAATAATCACCTGGCGCATGCATTTCTATTTTGTGGCCCAAGGGGTGTTGGTAAAACAACCTGCGCAAGGATATTGGCAAAAACCATCAACTGCGAAAACCAAACAAAAGATGGCGAAGCTTGTAATGTTTGCCACAGCTGCGTTTCATTCGATGCAGGCACATCCTTAAATATTCATGAATTAGATGCGGCGAGCAATAACTCTGTTGATGATATCAGGAGTTTAGTTGAGCAGGTTCGCTTTGCACCGCAGGCCGGTAAATACAAAGTATATATTGTGGATGAGGTCCACATGTTAAGTTCATCCGCATTCAATGCATTCTTAAAAACGCTGGAAGAACCACCACCTTATGCCATTTTTATTTTAGCTACCACAGAAAAACATAAAATTTTGCCAACGATATTAAGTCGTTGCCAGATATTCGATTTCAAAAGGATCACGAACAACGATACTGTTGAACACCTGCAGGAAATTTGTGAAAAAGAAGATATCAAAGCAGATAAAGCAGCACTCCATGTTATTGCGCAAAAAAGCGAAGGCTGCATGCGCGATGCGTTAAGTATCCTGGATAAAATAGTAAGTTTTACCAATGGTGAATTAACCTATCAAAATACCTTAGAGCACCTTAATATTTTAGATGAAGATTATTACTTTAAAATGCTTGATTTCGCGCAGCAACAAGATCTAAGCAATGGCTTGTTACTATTCGATGAAATAAACCGTAAAGGTTTTGAAGGTGACCTGGTATTGAATGGTTACGCAGAATTTTTACGGAACCTTTTAGTAAGCAAAGATGCTAAAGTAGCGATGCTGTTAGAAGTAGCTGAAGACTTTAAGCAAAAATATTTACAGACCGCACAAAAAATAGATCCGGCCTATATCATAAGCGCTTTGAATATTTTAAATGAGGCGGAAGTAAATTACAAACAGGCACGTAATAAACGCTTGCATGTAGAACTCACTATTATTAAACTAAGTTATTTACAACAAGCGGTTGAATTAGTAAATAACGAAGGCGGCTTAAGTAAAAAAAAAGTAGTTGACACAGCGAAGGCGATCGCATTCAGGGCTTTGCCGATCATAAAAACTAAAGAAATAAAAGCAGGCGCTTCATTAATAATTGAAACAACAGAAGTTTCGCCTAAAAATGCAAACCCAGCGATACAAACTTCAGCCCCGGCTATTGTTGAGCAAAAAGCAATTGTAAAACCTGTTGCTGTTCAAACGGCTACTGCCGAAATAAGTAATCGTGGAAGTCTGGGTTCACTTACAAAAATTCGGGAGCAGCTTACAAAGAAAAATCAAACTGCGGATACAAGTGCTAAAGATATCACCGGTGAAAATTTACAAATAGCCTGGGACCTGTTCATTGAAAAATTAGCTGCAAAAAACAATCACTCTGCCGTTACGAATTTTAAATTGGCCACTTTAAAAGTGATCAATAATAATTCGATTGAAATTACAACGAACGGAGAAATCCATAAAGCCTTTATTGAAAGCGAAAGGGCAGAGCTGAGCCTGCATTTACAGACGTATTTTAATAACCGGATATTAGTTTACCAGGTTGTGGTAATAGAAATACAGAATGATGATGAGGCGCCGGCTGACCAGCCCCTTTCTACAAAACAGCAATACCTTAAAATTATTGAAGAATATCCTTTAGTGAAAGAATTACGTGATAGATTGAAATTGGAATTAGGATAGATCAAATCCGTAGGGATGATAGTATCAATGTTGCGATGATAAATAATCGGTACAAGGTTACCATTAAGCTGAATGGCAGCAAAAAAGCTGGCTAAAAAAGCATTTTTATATACTATTTCTCCATTTTTCTTTCTCCTCAATTTGTATTAATTTCGAGGCTCTAATTTAAACATCAGAAATTACTATTTATGGCAGAAGTGATACGAATGCCCCTTATGAGCGATACCATGACCGAAGGTGTTATTGCAGAATGGCACAAAAAGGTGGGTGATAAAGTGAAACCGGGCGATGTGCTGGCAGATGTGGAAACTGATAAAGCTACCATGGAGCTGGAAAATTACGTTGATGGTACACTTTTATATATTGGTGTGGAAAAAGGAAAAGCCGCAAAAGTGGATGGCGTATTAGCTGTGGTAGGAAAAGAAGGCGAAGATTATAAATCATTATTAGACGGCGCAAATGGCGCTGCTCCTAAAGCAGTAGCTCCGGCGGCAACTGCACCTGCAGCGGCTCCAACTCCTGCACCCGCGGCTTCTGCAAAAGTAGCATTGCCTGCAGGCGCTAAAGAAATAAGAATGCCTTTATTGAGCGATACAATGACCGAAGGGAAGATTGTTAGCTGGAACAAAAAGGTAGGAGATGTTGTAAAGAGCGATGATGTTTTAGCAGATGTTGAAACTGATAAAGCAACAATGGAAGTTGTTGGTTACGAAGAAGGGACTTTATTATACATAGGTGTCCAAGCCGGTGAAGCAGCTAAAATAAATGGCTTGATCGCGATCGTTGGTAAAGCGGGTACAGATATCAGCGCTTTTGTTGCTGCTGAAAAATCTGGCGCTAATAGCGGTGCTGCTCCGGCCGCAACTACTACTGCACCTGCAGCTACTACAACACCTCCGGCTGCTGCTACAACTACAGCTCCTGTAAATGATGTTGTTGCCGCTTCTTCTAACGGAAGAGTCATCGCATCTCCGCTTGCTAAAAAATTAGCCAGCGATAAAGGAATTGATATCTCTAAAGTGAATGGTACAGGAGATGGCGGAAGAATTACTAAAAAAGATATTGATGGATATGTTCCTTCAGCTACTCCGGCAGCAACTACAGCTGCTGCAAACACTGGTGGAACTGCAAGAGCATTTACTGCATCAGGACAAGAAGGCCATACCGATGTTCAGTTAACGCAAATGCGTAAGGTAATTGCTAAGCGTTTAGGTGAAAGCAAATTCAGCGCGCCGCATTTTTACTTAACGGTAGAAATCAATATGGATAATGCCATCACATCACGTGCGGCAATTAACGAAGTGAGTCCGGTTAAAGTTTCTTTCAACGATATGATCATCAAAGCGAGTGCAATGGCGCTTCGTTTGCATCCTGATGTTAACAGCAGCTGGATGGGAGATTTTATTCGTCAGAATCATCATATACATATCGGTTCTGCATTGGCATTGCCAGAAGGTTTGATCGTTCCTGTGATTCGTTTTGCAGATCAAAAATCATTGTCTCAAATTGCAGGCGACGCAAAAGACCTATACAAAAAAGCAAAAGATAAAAAATTACAGCCGGCAGAATTCAGTGGTAATACTTTTACCATTTCTAATTTAGGAATGATGGGTATCGAAGAATTTACTGCGATCATTAATCCTCCTGATAGTGCGATATTGGCAGTAGGTAGCATCAAAGAAGTAGTAGTGAAAAAAGCGGATGGCTTTGGTGTGATCAATGTAATGAAATTAACATTGAGCTGCGATCATAGAAGTGTTGATGGGGCAGTGGGTGCTTCTTTCTTACAGACTTTGAAAAAGTTCTTAGAAAATCCGGTTACGATGTTGGCGTAGGATTTTTCTTGTTTTATTTATATTGAAAGGGATAAAGATTTTGAAAGATTTTTATCCCTTTTTTTGTCTGAATTGGGATTCGTGGGATTTAGGGATTAACGGATTTTATCAATTTATAATTTCGTACTACTATGGAAAAAGAGAAAATCTCTGATGATTTAACGTATAAAATTATTGGATGTGCCATGAAGGTGCATGCTACATTAGGTAATGGATTTCGGGAAGTGATCTATCAGCGAGCGCTTACTATTGAAATGAAGAAAGCAGATTTAAATTTTTCACGTGAACTCGAAATGCCCATATTTTATGATAATGAGGAAATAGGTGGGAGACGTGTAGATTTTTTAGTTGAGAATGAGGTTATGGTTGAATTAAAAGCGCTGATTGCACTTGAAGATGTGCATTTAGCGCAAGGCTTAAATTACTTAGTTGCGTATAAATTGAATAAAGGATTATTAATAAATTTTGGAGCACGAAGCCTAGAAATAAAAAGATTAAAACTCCCAATTCAATCTTCGCAAATCCGATAATCCCTAAATCCCACGAATCCCAATTCAGACAATCACTAACTGAATAAGTATTCCACATCCGCCTTGCTCAATGCCTTCACAAAATTAGCATCATCTGCGATCAGCTCTTTGGCCAATGCGCGCTTGCGTTCTTGTAGTTGTAATATTTTATCTTCTATTGTATCGATGCAGATCATGCGGTATGCAAAAATGTTTTTTGTCTGCCCGATACGATGCGTACGATCGATAGCTTGTTGCTCTACTGCCGGGTTCCACCATGGGTCTACTATGTAAACATAATCTGCCGCTGTAAGGTTAAGCCCGACGCCACCGGCTTTTAGTGAAATTAAAAATACGCGACTGACATCTTTTTCCTGGAAATTTTCAATGGCTCTTTGTCTTTCGGTTGTAGTGCTACTGCCATCAAAATATTCATACGCAATTCCTAACTCTGTCAGTTTTGCTTTTATCAATGCCAGCATCCCTAAGAATTGTGAAAATACGAGCGCCTTGTGTTCTCCGATATTTTCTGCTATTTCCCTTGCCAGTTCATCCAGTTTAATAGAATGGTTAGGATATTTTTCTTCTTCATTTAAAATAGCCGGACTATCACATATCTGGCGAAGCTTCATCAACCCTTGTAAAATGGTCAATTGAGATTTATCAATTCCCTGTTCATCAATTACACCCATGATCTTATCTCTGTAGCTATTGCGGTAAGCCTCGTAAATTTTACGTTGCTCTTTTTCCATTTCGCAAAACAGGATCGTTTCTGTTTTTTCAGGAAGATCTTTTGCTACCTGTTCTTTCGTGCGACGTAAAATGAACGGGTATAATAACTTGCGTAAATGTTCTTTTTGGTCCTGCTCACCAAATTTATCGATCGGATTGGCAAATTCATTTCTAAAAAAATCCATACTGCCTAATAAGCCGGGATTTAAGAAATTCATTTGTGCAAAAATATCGAACGTATTATTCTGCAGTGGTGTACCACTCATGCAAATACGATTTTTTGCCGTTAGCAGACAAGCAGCCTTGGTAACTTTTGATGCAGGATTTTTAATAGCCTGGCTTTCATCCAACACTATATAATCGAAATTGATCTTCAGGAAGGATTGTATGTCACTTCTCAACGTTCCGTAAGTGGTGATGATGACATTAACCTTTTGTAATTCTTCAGTGTCTTTAGAACGCGTACTGCCGTGGTGTATTCGCCATGTGAGCGATGGTGCGAACTTTTTTATTTCATTCTCCCAGTTATAGATCAATGTAGTCGGACAAATAACAATTGCTTTTAAAACGCCTGCTGTTGTTTTATAATGTTGCAGCATTGTTAGTGCCTGGATCGTTTTACCTAACCCCATATCATCCGCTAAAATACCGCCCCAGCCAACATCATTTAAATAACTCAGCCATTGATAACCCGAGACCTGATAAGGACGTAATATGTCCTTTAAATGTGCAGGAGGTATTATTTCAGGGATATTTTTAAATGCTCTTATTTTTTCAAATTTTTCATCGAGCGCAAAACTCATTTCAGATGCATCTCTGTTTTCATACAGATCATCGATCACACTCATGTGGTATTTTGATAAACGGAGCTTATCATTTTTACCATCGCCTACTTTAAATAACAGGGAATATCTTTTCAGCCATTCATCAGGCAGGATGCCTAATGTGCCATCTGCCAATTGTACAAAAGATTGTTTGCTGGCCAAAGCTTTTTTAATATCGTTGATGCCAACTTTTTGTCCTTCAAAATCAATTTCTATTTTGGCATCGAACCAATCGAGGCCGCTACTCACATGAATGTGTGTAGAAGGCCTTGCTGTATTGAAACGGAAATTTTTAAGCGCTTCGAATCCAAATACAGGAATCTTGCTTTCCTTCATTGCATCAACGAACAGGAAGAACCAATTGTTGCGCAATACTTCAGCACCTTTTAATATTAAGCTATTACCTTCCTCCGGACGAATGAATTGAGAATGCAGGGAAGTCAGCTTGTCAATGAATTTCTGTTCCGCTTCCTTATTACGGTGCACCACTAAAATTTTATCTCCATCAGGAATGGTGATCGTTTCTTTATGTGAGGTGGTTGTTTCAAAGCCTTTGTAACTGAATACGGGTTGAAATACTAAGTAGTCGCCCTTTTCTTTCAGTAATAATTTTACTTCAGGCTCACCGCTTTTTATTTCTTTTATCAATGATTTATCAAACTCAACATGATACTCTTTTGTTAGAGGCATGATCAGTTTTTCCATTTGCTCTGCCCAATTTTCTTTGGTAAGCTTTATGCTACCATTCTTGATAAATTTATCTGCCTGCAAAACATCTTCTGATTTTTGCCACAGGTAAAATGTATGGTTGTATAAAAACAACAAACTATTATCACATTCATTATTGGTAACTGGTTGTGCGGCGCCATTTACATTGAACCAGCATTGCAATTCAAAATAATTGTTTTTTGCAACGATCTTAAACTTAGGTTCAATGAAGCTATCGCTTAAGGCTACTTCTACAAGGTTTTCTGTTCTGAAGATTTTCTTTTCGGGTAGATAGTAAACGAATGTATTTGTAACCTGCTCTTCGAATATTTTTTTCAGTTTTGGCTGAAGGTATTCTGTTATCAGTGCCTTGGTTTCTTCCGGTAGTTCGTTGCCTTCAGTATGAGTGATGTTTTCCCAAATACCGCTGAATGGTGAATTACGATTGAGGTATTTATTTACTTCTGATGATTGTAGTTTGCGTATTTGTTGCAATAACATTTTATCATCTTCGCTAAACAATTCCGTATTGACGAATTTTGTAAGGTCAAGTTTTTCAGTTTTGCCGACTATTTTAGTATTGTCTTCATTGCTATCGCCTTGTATGGCGTCTACCATGAAAAATGGATAAGTAGGCGCATTGAAATTAAATACAATACCCAATTTTTTGGAAGCTTGCTCAACAGTTTCTGTTTCTGTCTCCACCACAACAGGTTGCTGCATGTAAGAAGGCCTTTCCACTGCGACTGTTGGGGCGACTCTTTTTATTGTGGTGTCAAGCACTTTCAGGAATGGCTTGCCTTCTTTATAGATAAATTCGAATTTTCCGCTGAGGTCATCTTCTAAACTATAACCGTATATCTGTAGTAGTTTATTTTTCTCTTTATCCCAATTGCGAATGCTATCAAAATAATAAGCACCGTGGGTATTTAATAATTGTAAGAACAATATCGTTTTGTGAATGCAAAGCGGATTAGTGGTTTCATTGCAACGACAAGAAGTATCAAAATTACGTTCGTCATTTTTTTGGATGACCAATGGATAGGATTGATCGTTCAATTTCAGGTCAGCTTCTACACGTTCGTTAGCGGCGATGATGATATTGGCTTGTGTTGTTAAGACAATTTCTTCTGCTTCATCATATACAGCCTGGGATGCGAGTACTTTTAATACTTTGCGATCGATGAATTTCATTTTAGCTACCGTATGGCGCTGATTATATTGAATGGCATTTGAACCAAGGATGTTTTTATCCATCAGGTCCTGCAATTGAAATAACGCCGCTACTTCATGCCGGCACATATCACTGATATTATATGGACAGCTGCAACGAAGGGAAATAGCTTTAGGATCGTTGTATTTTTGAATCTGAACCTTGTAAAAAGTATTGTAGCTATCATCCTTTACCCTAAAGGATGCATCGTTCATCAAGTCATCGTGGTCCAGCAACTCTATATTACCAATAGAATGAATTTTTTTACCCCTGCGGATAACTTCATCAGTACCGGTATTATAAATATATTTTATTAAAGGTGACAGCGCCAAGAGGTAATTATTTTGATGTACAAATTGCCTCCTTTAATCGAAAAAAGGCAATTTGCAAAAGTAACGAAAAATAAGTTAGTTATGAATTGTAATTGAAACTTTAATTAGGCGGCCGCTCACTGGCAACCGGCAACCGTTTGGAGGAAATTAAAGTAAAGAATGTTATATAAAACTGCCTTATTGTTGGATCGTTAGCGTTCCCTCTTTATAGATACATAAAACGTTTGCTACATCTGTCGATAAGCAATAACGGATATCATCTTCTAATCCGAATTTGGTTAAACGATGATAATGTGAAGCATTCTTCTTTTTCAAGAATCCGTAAAGGTCTTTTTTAGCATCATTGTATAATGTCTCTGCTATTTGTGAAGAATCACAATTAATATCAAAATGTTGTTTAACACGGCTGATCACAGCTCCGGCAAATAAAGTGTCTTCAAAATTCACCCTGTCTTTCCATGCCGCACAGCCCAATATCACGTTTTGTTTTTGTGCTATCAGGTAATCACATACGGCAGATAAATTAGGAAAAGAGCCGGTAACAATTTCTTTGGCACCTTTATCCAAAGCCATGTGCAATAGTTTGGTTCCGTTGGTCGTGGTTAGTACCAATGTTTTGCCCGCAATAAATTCTCTTGGATACTCGAAAGGAGAATTGCCATATTTGAGTCCTTCAGCTACCTGGCCGTCACGTTCACCCGCAGTAATTCCTTCTATTTGTTTGCCGATGCGCATGCACTCTTCAACACTAGCCACAGGGATAACGGATTTGGCGCCATTATATAAAGCCGTAGTAATAGTAGACGTTGCTCTTAATACATCTATGATCACAACAATGCTGCTGCTGACATCATATATATCTAATAATTTAGGAGAAAGGGAAGTATGTAATAAAGGTTTTATTGTTTTGGTCGATTTCAATTTTCTTATTTTAATTTAATACAAATTGCCATTTGTTAGATTCGGCATATTCTTTTACAACATCATTTCTTTTTATCAGTAAATTTTGAACGTATTTTTTAAGATGGAATTTGTTCAACATCTTTCCTATAAAGCCATAGGGACTATCAAAATCAACAATATCGATCAGGATCGTTCCGTTACCAATTTGTTTAAAATAATGTTGGTGACGAAAGCTTTTAAAATCTCCTTTTACCATTTCATCAACAAACATGATAGGAGATTGCATCGAAGTTACTTTAGAAGTATAAAATCTTGTTTTAAAAAGATGTTTTGCCTTCCAGGTAACTGTTTCATTTTCATTGATCAGGCCTGTTGTTACGCCGGCGACAGCTTCTTCATTGGCATCCTGCATAGATATTTTGTGCAGGTTGATGCTACGGCTGAGATCAAAAACCTTTTCTGCGGGAGCCGCAATAAAGGTAGTGAGGTGAATGTGTGGCATAGTTTAATTTAATTAAGAAAAAGGTGTTTTTACAACTTTCGCTTTGATTGGGGTATTACGGATAATTATATAAATTTCACTATTGATCGAAGCAAATTTTGCATCTACATAGCCCATGCCTATTGCTTTACCAAGTGATGGAGATTGAGTACCCGAAGTTACTTTGCCAATCGTATTTCCATCCCTATCTTTTATTTCATGATCATGCCTTGCAATTCCTTTATCGATCATTTCAAAACCAACTAACTTTTGTTTTGCGCCTGCCTCTTTTTCTTTCTTTATTTTTTCTTTTGCGGTAAACTCTTTGTTGAATTTCGTTATCCAACTTAAGCCTGCTTCAATGGGAGAAGTAGTATCGTTAATGTCATTTCCATACAAGCAAAACCCCATTTCTAATCGTAACGTATCTCTTGCACCCAGGCCTATCGGTTTTATTCCTGCGGTTTCACCCGCTTTAAATATAGCATCCCAAATTTTATCGGCATTGCCATCTTTATCTTCAAAATAAATTTCTACTCCACCCGCACCTGTATAACCGGTTGCGCTGATCAATACATTGTCTACCCCCGCAAAGGTTCCTTTTGCAAAAGTATAATATTTTAAATTGACTATATCCACCGTTGTTAGTGGCTGCAATATTTTTGTGGCATTAGGCCCCTGTATCGCTAACAGACAAGTTTTATCGGAGATATTATGCATCTCTGCTTTTTTGCTGTTGAATTGCAGTATCCAGTTCCAATCTTTTTCAATATTGTCGGCATTTACTACCAACATGTATGTTTTATTTTGTTCGATGCAATACACTAATAGGTCATCAACAATCCCGGCATCTTTATTCGGAAGGCAGCTGTATTGTGCCTGGCCATCTGTTAATGTGGCCGCATCGTTTGATGTAACTCTTTGTATCAGATCCAACGCATTCTCGCCTTTTATAATAAACTCACCCATATGGCTCACATCAAATACACCTGCATTATTGCGGACAGTAGTGTGCTCATCATTGATGCCTGAATAACTTACCGGCATATTGTATCCGGCAAATGGCACTATCTTGGCTCCTAAAGCAATATGTTTTTGTGTAAAAGGTGTATTCTTCATCAGTTTGCAATCTTAGAATGCCTACATTTATTGGAGTGCAAAAGTAACTAAAAAATAGCTTGTTCGTTACAGTGAGCGAATGTTTGTATGTGGGGGAATCCAAAATATTTATACGTAACTAATTGATTATTAATATTTTATGATCCATCAGTTTTTATCTCATATATAAATCTTATCCGAGAGTTCCTTTACGCTAAATATTATCTGTTTTTAATGCTTAAAAAATAAAGCAAGACAATAGTTAGATAACTTTGGTCAAATCCCAAACACAATTCTTCAGCATGACTGGTCCCATTATCGTAACACTTTGCATTTTATTATTGATCGCTTATCTATTTGACCTTACATCTTCCAAAACGAAAATCCCTTCGGTCATCCTGTTATTGTTATTAGGTTGGATCGTCAGACAGATCTCCGGATTATTAAAAATTCAAATTCCTGATCTGACACCTTTATTGCCGATCTTAGGAACAATCGGACTAATTCTTATTGTGTTAGAAGGGGCGCTTGAACTTGAATTAAATAAGTCGAAAACTACGTTGATCAAAAAATCATTCATTGTTTCATTTGTGCCAATGGTCTCGGTGGCTTTTTTAATCGGTTATATATTTCATCATTTTGAACATTTGGGATTTAGAAATTGCCTGGCCAATGTAATTCCACTTTGTGTAATTAGCAGTGCGATTGCTATTCCTACAGTTAAAAATTTTACAGCATCCAATAGGGAATTTGTAATTTATGAAAGCAGTTTTTCAGATATTTTAGGCGTGGTTTTTTTTAACTTTATTGTTTTCAATACCAGTTTTGGATTTCATTCTTTTGCATTTTTTGGTTTGCAGTTAGTGCTGGTTACAGCTATTTCATTTATTGCTACGATCGGGCTATCGCTTTTATTAAATAAGATAGACCATCATATAAAATTTGCGCCGATAGTTCTATTGGTCATTTTAATTTATGAAGTATCGAAAGAATATAATTTGCCGGCACTTATTTTTATTTTATCATTTGGTATTTTTCTGGGTAACGTGAAAGAATTGAAACAATTTAGATGGATAGAAAGATTACGTCCCGATGAGTTAAGCAAAGAGGTAGGCAGATTTAAAGAATTAATAATTGAAGCTACTTTTATTACCAGGGCAGGATTCTTTTTGTTATTTGGCTACCTGATAGAAACCTCCGAGATCATCAATACAAAAACATTGATCTGGGCAATCGCTATTGTCGCAGCTATTTTTATTATCCGGGCACTTATTTTGTGGTTGGTAAAGATGCCGGTAATACCACTGTTATTTATTGCGCCACGCGGATTGATCACCATCCTGCTTTTTCTTTCCATTCCTGCGGCTGAAAAAATAATTCTAGTGAATAGGTCATTAGTGATACAAGTAATTATACTGACAGTTTTGGTGATGATGTTTGGAATGATGAGTATTAAAAAAACGGCCGATGCTCCGGAAGTAATTCCTATCATAGAGGAAAGTCCTTCAATAATGTGATCAATAAATACGAATTTTAACAGATGAAAAAACACGTACTTTTTTATTGTTACGACGCCTATTGTGGCTGGTGTTATGGATTTAGCCCGGTGATCAAAAAGATCGCCGATCAATATAAAAATGATTTTGATATTGAAGTGTTAAGTGGCGGAATGATCATTGGAGAACAAGTACAGCCGATTGAAAGAATTGCAGGGTATATCCAATCTGCCTATAAAAGAGTAGAAGAATTATCAGGAATAAAGTTTGGTGAAGATTTTTTATGGCACATCAATAATCCTGATAAAAGTGACTGGGTCATGAATTCTGAAAAACCTGCCATTGCCTTATGTGTATTTAAAGAATATTATCCCGAACAACAATTGGCTTTTGCCGGCGATCTGCAATATGCTTTGAATTATGAAGGAAGAGACCTGGATGATGACGAAGCCTATCGCCATTTGTTAGAAAAATATACTATTCCTGCAGATAAATTTTACGAACAATTGAAAAGCGAAGAATTTAAAGAAAGGGCTTACTATGAATTTTCGTTGTGCAAACAATTACAGGTAAATGGGTTTCCTTGTGTTTTATTGCAGGCAAGTGATTCCAAATTTTATTTAGTTTCTAAAGGCTTTACCGATTATGAAACGATGAATGAACGCTTGAAAAATATTTTGCACGAGTTGGAGGTGCTGTAAGCTTTTGTCTGAATTGGGATTTGCGTGATTTTTGGATTAACGGATTCTCTATTCGCTAATCCAAAAATCCTTTAATCCGACGAAGCCCAATTCAGACAACTAAAATCCAGGCCCGCCCGGTACACCACCTGGTGGCCCTTGCCTTTGATAACCACCGCCTCGTCCACCTCTTACCGGCGGAGGTGTTCCAAAGCTTTTTAATTTATACGTGAACGTTAGCATAAAGTATTGTTTCAATACTAAGTTTTGATCATCTTCAATATAGGTTCCTGTTACAGTACGTACAATACTTTGGTTTTGATTCAACAGGTCAAACACAGATAATTTTAATTCGCCATTTTGATTTTTCAGGAATTTTTTTCCAAATGCCACATTCCATAACCAATAGCTTTGGTTAAATCCGGAGCTAAGTCCTGAATAAGATTGATTCGACAGATCATTATTAAAGAACCATCCTTTTTTATCCAGCAAATTAAATTTCACACCGATCGTTTGAGAAAAATAATTTTTATTTGTTTGCGGTTGTATCACATTATACACACCCGCGTATGATAATGTAAAATCGATGTACTGACTGATATTACTTGCAATAACAACTCCTCCGTTATAAGCGTAATTATTTGAATAAGTATTGGCACTATTAACAATACCGGGAATACTTGACAACGAAAAACCTGCATTTAAGTTGATGGTTGATTTGATGAATTTCAACGGTAGACCATAAGTAAAGAATGAACGCAGACTAAAATAGCCATCCAAATTCACCGGTTTGGTAAGTTGAGAACCCGCTTTTAGGGTAACATTATTATTCAGCATGGAATCTTTTGTTGCAATAAAAGTGCTGCTGCCAATGTAATTGCTGGCTTGTTGTAAATAGACGTTTGCAAAAAAGCTGGTGCCTTTTTGTGTATTGGTATATGTGTACCTGCTACTCAATGTATTGCTGATTTGTTGTTTAAGGCTTGGATTACCTGTGGTAAGAAATAAGCCGTTCGAAATATTAATTACATTCTGCAACTGGCTGATACTTGGTACAGTAGTAGATTCACGATATAAAATTCTTACGGTAGCTTTTGAAGATAATTTTTTCCGCCACATTAAATTAGGCAACACATTATTGAATGACCTGTTTACTGTTGCAACTTCGGGAAATTGCTGATTGCTATTTAATAAAGTATTCAAATAAGATACACCAACTGCAAGCATATTATTCTTGTCGCCAATTCGATAGGATACACCCGGGCTTTGAGTTGTAACGGTATTATCGAATTTGTTGGAGAAGCTGGTATCTAAAAGACTGTAAGACTTAGCCGCTGTATCATAATTAAGAAAATCGGTAGTAGCATTGTTTTTTGTATAACCGGAAGTATAGTTTAGTTGTAGTTGTCCCTTCTTTCCAATTGGTTCCGTGTAAGCAATGTTACCTGTTAACTGATAGCCGTTGCTCGTTGTATTTGTAATAAAATTTTGCGTTGAATCATTGACAACACTGTCTTGATTGTATTGTGTAAATGATTGCTGATTCGTATTGCCATCATTTTTAGTGAAAGTAGTACCCAGGTTGAATGATAGGGTTCGGCCCTTTTTTGCAAAAGCATGCCTGAATAAAATATTGTTATTGATGTTATAACCATTGGCGTTAGCATTCGTATTATTGGCTGTTTTAACAGTAGTATCATTTGCCGCAGGAAGGCTGGTTGAATAAGTGAGACCATTTATTCCTGTAAAAGATTGATTTTTTTGAAAACTTAGTACAGGCGTTATAGTTAGTAAATTGGAAGAATCGAAAGTATAATCAAAACGTAAATTAATGCGGTGATTAAAATTCTTTGTTCGTGATACAGTCGTGTCATTAACGATCTGATTCGTGCTATCACTTAAAAAATATTGTGTGTTAGATATCTGGTTGTTGTTTACGTTGCTGTTATTAAAAAAGTAACTGCCCATCACTTCAAGCTTTTTACCCCACATATCATTGTAATTGATACCAAACGCATTGGTAGCGCTGACACCATTTTGCTGGCCCACTTGAGGTGCACTTGAACTTCCTGTTCTTTGTCCGCCACCACCACGGCCGCCACCGCCTCCATTGGAAAATCCTAAGAGATCCTGTGAAGAAAAATTTTGTTGATTGATATTATTAAATAATCCCACAAAAGAAATGCGCCTGTCTTTTTTAAAGAAGTTTACATTACCGCCGGCATTGTATCGCCCGTCATCTCCATAACCCGCAAACAACCGCCCAAACTGGCCATTGCGCATATTTGCTTTGGTAACAATATTAATAGCACGCACGCTATTGCCATCATCAAAGCCCGTAAATGCCGCCTGGTCGCTTAATTTATCAAACACTTGTATCTTATCAATAATATCCGCAGGTAAATTTTGTAACGCGGCAGTGGCGTCATCACCAAAAAATTTCTTTCCATCAACTGTTACAGATTTTACCTGGTCGCCATGGGCTGTCACTGTTCCAGTCTGGTCCACAGTAATGCCGGGCATTTTCGTGATCAGGTCCTGTGCCGTAGCATCGGGATTAACTTTATACTGACTGGCTGCGTATTGTATGGTATCACCTTTTTGTGTTACGGGAGGAGCGTCGGCAGTCACTACAACATCCGTTAGTTCTTTTCCTGATTTACTAACGCTGATAGCGCCAAGATCTTTGGTATCAGTATCTACTATAACGGTCTGACTTATTTTATCATGATCAAGTGCATTGATCTTAAGTGTAAAAGTATCATGCACAATTCCCGAAAAACTAAACGAGCCCTTATCATCAGAAGCAACACGGTATTTTACGGTTGAATCTTTTTGTGAAACCAGTGTAACGGTGGCGCCGGCCAATGCGGACCTGTCATCATTATCTACCAGGGATCCTGTAACTACAGCATTTTGGGCTATGGCAACAGACCCTATCAAACTAAAAAAAAGAAATAATGAAACGAACCTTACCATGTTTTTTACTTTATATTATTGATCAAGTGTCTTGTTATTTGTAGCGGCAATTTATTACTGTTGAACCGCCGTCTTTCGGTATCGTATGATCGATAACTATAGGGTTTCATCGGTATCGGATTGTTCAGCAAAATATACTTTATAGTGTGATTAATTTTATAATTGGGATAAACGGTCTCCGATATTCAGGGTGCAAAAGTATAGGATAAAGGTAATTTGTAAAAAAAAGCCCTAAAAGCTATATTTAAGTATAAAATTTTCTGCCTAACAAAAATGGCTAATCCCTTGCAGAAGTATATCTTTGTTACCTAAAAAACAAAACAGATGGATTATAACAAACTCGTTTCTATAACCGGCTTAAGTGGTTTATATGAATTATTATCATCAAAAGCAGACGGCGGTGTAGTACGTTCACTGGAAGACAAAAGCACAAAATTTGTAAGTACGCGCATACATAGCTTCTCTCATTTGGAAAGCATTGAAATATTTACGACGAAAGACAACGTGAATTTGGTTGAAGTGTTGACTGCCATGAAAGACAGTAAAACAAAAGTGCCCGATGCAAAAGCGGATAACAAAGCGTTGAAAACATATTTTGAAAAGGTATATCCTGATATGGACTTTGAAAGAGTATATGCAAGTGATATGAAGAAGATGGTAAAGTGGTTAGAAATTTTAACTGCCCATAAGATCGATATCAAATTAACTGAAGCGCCGAAAGAAGAAGCCGCAACAGAAGCAGCTGCTGAAGCAAAGGCACCAAAAGAAAAAGCGCCAGCAAAAACTGCTGCAGCTAAACCGGCTACTGCAAAATCTACTACCGTAAAAAAAGCAGCGCCACCTAAAAAGATCAACTCGCCACGTAAAATGGCTTAATATTGGTTATACGTTTTAAGTTATAAGTTGTAAGTCGTGCGCATGGCAAGACTTACAACTTTTTTGGTTTTTTACTTTTCACTCTTTATTTTATTCATATGAATTACACAGCAGATATACATAAGATCGAACGTCATTTTGTTCCGAAAGATTTTGTTGTAACCGATTGGCAAAACCTTGAGCCATATTTTAAAAATCTATTAGATAGAAATATCAATACCAAAGAAGATCTGGAAAAATGGTTAAAGGATCAAAGCGAACTGGAAGCTGTAGTGAGTGAAGACGCTTGCTGGAGACAAATTAAAATGACCTGTGATACGGAAAATAAAAAGCTGGAAGAAGACTTTAATTTTTTCTGTATGGAAATTCAACCGAAAATTCAACCGTATGGAGATGCGATCAATAAAAAGTTAGTGAGTAATCCATTGACCAAGGACCTGGATCAAAAAAAATATTTTACATTTTTCCGCAGTATCAAAAAGAACATCGAATTATTTCGCGAAGCGAATATTCCTTTGCAGGCTGATCTTGCGGTATTGCAACAACAGTTTGGCGTTACTACTGGAAAGATGACCGTTACGGTTGACGGAAAAGAATACACCTTACAACAAGCGGCTAAATTTTTACAAAGCAGTGATAGGAAATTGCGTGAAGAAGTCTACTACAAAATTCAGGAACGCAGGTTGCAGGATAAAGACACTTTAGATACATTGTACAATCAGCTTATTCAAAAACGTAACCAGGAAGCGTTGAATGCCGATTTCAGCAATTACCGCGATTATCGTTTTAAAGAATTGGGCCGTTTTGATTATACTAAGGAAGCGTGTTTTGCTTTTCATGATGCAGTAAAATTGCATGTGATACCGTTGATCAATATCATTCATCAACATAAAAAGGAAAAGCTGGGTGTTGATACATTACGTCCGTGGGATCTTGATGCAGAACCCGCAGGAACAGAACCATTACATCCGTTCACAACCGGAGAGGATCTTGTCAATAAATCAATTGAATGTTTTGAAAAGCTTCGTCCATTTTTTGGCGACTGCCTTAAAAAAATGAATGAGATAAAACACCTTGACCTGGAAAGCAGGAAGGGGAAGGCTCCGGGCGGATATAATTGTCCGCTGGCAGAAAGCGGTGCGCCATTTATTTTTATGAATGCAGCCGGACAAATGCAGGATGTAACAACAATGGTACACGAAGGCGGACATGCCATACATTCTTTCTTGGCACACCCTTTGGCATTAAATGGCTTTAAAGAATATCCGATGGAAATTGCAGAAGTTGCCAGTATGTCGATGGAGCTTTTCAGCATGGAAAACTGGGAAGTATTTTTTGCTAATAAAGAAGAATTGAAAAGAGCAAAAGAACATCAGTTGGAAAGAGTGATCACTATTTTCCCATGGATTGCGATCATTGATAAATTTCAGCATTGGGTATATGAAAATCCACAACACACTGTTCAGCAAAGAACAGATAGATGGGTAGCGATATTAAATGAATTTAAAGATGATGTGATTGATTATAGCGGATTGGAAAAATTCCGTGATAGCTCATGGCAGCGCCAGTTACATTTATTTGAAGTGCCGTTTTATTATATTGAATACGGTATTGCGCAATTAGGTGCCATTGGTATGTGGATGCAGTTTAAAAATAACCAGCAACAGGCATTGGATAATTATTGTAACGCATTGAGTTTGGGCGGTACCAAAACATTACCTGAACTATACGAAGCGGCAGGATTGAAATTTGATTTTTCTCCTGATAGAATAAAATTATTAATGGATTTTGTGAGGGATGAAATGAAGAAAATATAAATTGTACAAATGCTGATATAATAAAAAAGGACATCGATGAGGATGTCCTTTTTTATTATTATAAATAACTTATTAGATTAATTTTCTATTCTTTTCAACAAAAAGATTGTCAACGAATTGTTGGTTGTAATTTTCAACAGGGTCGCCTGTTATGTTTAGATAAATAGCCGTAATAAAAATAGTTCTTGCTGCGCCAAATACTGCGAGTATAGCTGATATAGTTATTATTCCGAAAGCAATGCCTGCAAAGAAATTAATGAAAGTTCCAATTAATACTGCAGGAACAATGGCGACTAATAAAAAACAAGTTTGTATCAATCCAACAGTAAACCCTGCTCCAATGCTTTGTCCCCATTTTTCTTTCATTAATTGTGATGAACGTTTGAATGCATCGATCGGTCCAAGGTTTTCATTGGCGATAACCGGAACAACAAAAAATGTAGCAACACCCCAAACGATACCAACGAGCCCCGTTATTATTCTGCCCAGTGTCCCAACGTTCTCTTGTATTATTTTTAATAAGGCACCAATGGTTCCTGCAAAAATAGCCCAGGAGAATATAACACCGATACGGCTTAGGCTAAACAGAAGGCCACTTTTTATGGATACTTCTTCACCTTTAAAGTAGGCCGTTGTACAATGCACCAAAGCGGTGTTAAAAAATACAACAATAAAATAGTTGATAGTATAAAACATGATCAATATTGCATAAGCACCCAATCTGTCGGGTTGAATTATATTGGTAGCATCCCAACCTGCATTTGCAAAAACGGCAATACCAAAAGAACCCAGTATCAGTATAATGGAGATACCTGATAAAATAGGGAAAATAATAAGCTGTTTATTTTCTTTTAAGACCTTAAAGCTGTTTTGCATAATTGTCCAGCCATTGGATAAACGTTCGGAGAAGCCCATAGGAAATAGTTTAAATTATTAAATAAGAAATACCGGTTTGAAGATAATATAAAGCGGCAGATTTACCAACTTTTAAAAGGCAGTCATATTTTGCAATCATCGCAAATGCCATTTACTACCATTTCTGCGTGCTTAGGTTTAAATCCTTTAGGTAATTTAACTGTCGGTACAATTACGTCTTCTAAACAAATCGTTTTATTGCAATTATCGCAAATGAAATGTACATGATTATCATGGTGATGGCCGGCTTCGCATTGGTCCTTACACAAAGCATATAAAATAGAATTATCAGTAGTAGGAATATGGTGCACGATACCTTTGTCGACAAAAGTTTGCAGTGTGCGATATACGGTTACTCTGTCAAAAGCTGCATCCGTATTTTTTTCGATATCTGCATGCGCCAGTGCGCCATCACTTTGAAGAAATAGCTCCAGTATTTTTTTTCGCCCATCAGTAATGCTGAGCTGATTCTTTTTTAATATGGATAGTATATCGTTTTCCATCAACACAAAATTACTTATTTAACAGCAAAGCTAATTGCTTAAAAAATTTTGTTTGGGAGCCTTTTCTTTTAATAAAGACTTGATATCTGTGATCAGTTTTTGGATCTCATCTTCTTTCAATCCATCGTAAATTCCTCTTACACGTTGTTGTTTATCAACCAATGCAAATAGCTGGGTATGAATAAACTGATTTTTAATATTTTCTGCCGTATCCGTTTCGTCTTTATCAATTAAATAACTATGGCGTGCCAGGTCATACAAAGAAATTTTACTTCCGGTTAGGAAATACCAATTCGTATTTTGTACAGGAAGGCCGCTTACTATGGGAGCAATAATACCGTATGATCCATCCTTTCGTTCATCGAGCTCTCCATTGATCATTTTGTATTCATACTTTTTTAGCAAGGGCACTGAATCTACTTCAGGCATGCAGGTATGTGACAGGATCATAAAATCTTTTTCGTTTTTAAACGCATCATAAACCCTGCGCATGTTCGCATTCATTTTCGGACAAATACCCTGGCAGGTTGTAAAAAAATAATTGGCCACATATACTTTCCCGGCAACTTCTCTTTCTGTAATAATTTTTCCGTTTTGATCAAGAAAAGAAAAAGATTGGATGTTATTATTAATAACGGGTAATCCCGATTCGGAAAAATCTATTTGTGTGTATACGAAATAATAAAAAACACTTAACAGCACTATAAAGAATCCCAGGTATAATAACCACTTTTTTTTCATGCTGTAATTTTTTGCAAAGCTACGTTACATTATAATTTTCCTTTCCACTTTTTATAGAAATAATACAATAAAAATCCAAAGCTTGTCAGGAACCATATATAAAACAAGTAATTCCAGATGGAAGGTTTATCAACAAAAAAGGCAAGGTCGTAATAAATACCGATCGTCATATTTACCAGCAGCCAGACAATACTCATTGAAATGGTTTGCATGATACGTACTAAAAATTCCCTGACGTCGGGTTCCATTCCCGGTTCCATATCCATGGTAGTAGTTTTAATTACAAGTTACCAAATAACCGCCCCAAATAGTTAAAATTATTGTAACGATCGCATGTTAGTGCCTGATAGGTTACCTTTGCCACATGCCCCAATTTAATTGGAACGATACCACCAACCTATTACGAAAGCTCACATTCAAAAAGATATTGAATGGTATAAAAGTATTCAGTAGTTTTTATGTGGGGCGTTTACTTAATAAACCGATACAATGGGGATATCCTGTTTCTATTTCTTTTGAACCTACTACCAGTTGTAATTTACGTTGTCCTGAATGTCCGAGTGGTTTGCGTGCTTTTACAAGGCCCACAGGAATGTTGCAACAAGATTTTTTTCGTACCACGATCGATGAGATACAAAATGAATTGCTATACCTTATTTTTTATTTCCAGGGAGAGCCTTTTTTAAATCCTGATTTTTTGGAGATGGTCACTTATGCTTCATCAAAAAAGATATATACTGCCACTTCTACCAACGCTCATTATTTGACAAATGCAGTGGCTAAACGAACGGTGGAGAGCGGTTTGGATAGGTTGATCATTTCTATAGATGGTACTACACAGGATGTTTACCAGCAATATCGTATCGGCGGAAATTTGGAAAAGGTGATAGAAGGCGCAAAAAATATTGTTCACTGGAAAAAGGCATTGAACAGTAAAACGCCATTTGTATTTTTTCAGTTTTTAGTCGTGAAACCCAACGAGCATCAGATAGCCGACATTAAAAAATTAGCAAAGGAAATTGGCATTGATCAAGTACGGTTTAAAACGGCCCAGGTATATAATTATGAAACTGACCCAAATAAGCTGATCCCGACAATCGATAAATTCAGCCGATATAAAAAAAATGGTGATGGAAAGTATACTGCGAAGAATAAACTGAGCAACCGCTGTTGGAAATTGCAGCATGCCAACGTGATCACCTGGGATGGATTGATAGTACCTTGTTGTTTTGATAAGGATGCCACCCATCAGCTGGGGAACCTTAAAAATCAGTCTTTCAAGGAGATATGGAACAACAGTAATTATACACAATTTAGAAACGACCTTAAAAAAAGCCGTAAGAATATTGATATTTGTGCAAATTGTAGCGAAGGCGCATCCGTATGGAAAGAATAATTATTTAATTTTACCGTTAATCAATACCAACACTCTAACCAAATATTACCCTGATGAGTATAAAAAGAAATCCAAAAATTATCACGTATAGTAATGAACGTCAAAAAGCTATTGTAAGCATATTGTGGGCCTACAATTGGGTCATAGAAAAACTACGGTACATTTATGAAGAAGAAGACCTTACCCTGCAGCAATATAATATATTACGTATTTTAAGAGCGAGCCCCGTGCCGTTATCCACTTTACAGATACGGGAACAGATGCTGGATAAAATGAGTGATACCAGTCGTATCGTTGATCGGCTCATTATTAAAAAATTAGCAAAAAAAGTAGTTTGTAAAGGCGATAAAAGATTAGTTGATATTACCATAACAAATAAAGCTGTTAAGGTGATAGATAAATTGGCAAAAAAAGAAGAACATATGGATGACATATTAAAAACCCTATCCTTGAATGAAGCCAAGACACTGCATAAATTATTAGATAAGATAAGCGATTATCAGCACCACCGGAAATAGGAATTATTGTATTTTTTTAACTGCCTGACTAAGTAAGATTAGTCTTTTTTTATTCCAGAAATTTGTACGGATTATATAGAAACATCGTCTTTTAACATATACCCCACAAAAATCGTGCAAAAAATATTTTTTTTCTAAGTTTTTTAGAATCGGAGCATATTTTTTTGTAATTTACGTGTAATATTGGGTGAAATATTTTTTGTAAAAAACACCAATACAGCATTTAACCCACCTATTTTATCAAATGCGCAATTAAATAAAATAGTAAAAAACTATGGCACTTAGTCAAGGATTATATCAAAAACAACTACAAAAATTATCGCCGCAGCAAATTCAGTTGATGAAGCTGTTGCAGGTATCCACTGCGCAATTAGAAGAACGCCTTAAAGAAGAATTGGAAGAAAACCCTGCGCTTGAATCTGGTGAAGAAGAAGAAACAGACGAATTTAAAAATGATGAAACAGATGAGTTTGAAGAAGCCAAAGAGGATGAATTTGAACTGGATGGAAGTCAGGATGAATATGAAAATATTGATATCAGCGAATATGTGCAGGATGGAGATGATGATATAGCCGATTACAAATTAAGAGATGATAATTACCCTGAGGTAGATGATGGTAAAGTTATTCCCCACAAAGTAGAAACAGGCTTTAATGAATTAATGCTGGAGCAATTAGGATTATTAAACCTTGATGACCACCAGCAAAAAGTAGCAGAGCAAATTATCGGTAACCTGGACGACGATGGTTATTTACGCAGAGATATAAGCGCTATTGTTGATGACCTGGCTTTTCGCCAAAATCTGCATACCAGCGAGGAAGAGCTTAAAGAATTGATCGCACAAATACAACAGTTTGAACCAGCCGGCGTTTGCGCCAGGGACTTGCAGGAATGTTTGTTGCTTCAGTTAAGAAGAAAATCAGGCGATAGTGCGGAGATGGCCATTAAAGTGTTAGATAAATACTTTGATGAGTTTACTAAAAAACATTACGAAAAAATTCAGCGCGGCCTGAATCTTTCCGATGATGAATTAAGAGCGGTTATCAATCAGATCATTAAACTGAATCCTAAGCCCGGCGGAAATATAGGAGACACCGGGAAAGGGGAAGGTTATGTAGTACCTGATTTTTTTATCGTAAATACCGCGGGCAAATTAGAGTTAACATTAAACAGTAAGAATGCACCCGATCTGCGCATCAGCGAAGGATACCGTGATATGCTGAAAGATTATGACAAGGGTAGTAAAAAAGATAAAAGGCAAAAGGAAGCGGTAATTTTTATCAAACAAAAAATTGATGCGGCCAAATGGTTCATTGATGCCATTAAACAAAGACAGCATACTTTGTTAAGCACCATGGATGCGATAATGAATTACCAGTATGATTTTTTTACAACGGGTGATGAAACAGAATTGCATCCGATGATATTAAAGGATATTGCGGAAAAAACAAATCTTGATATCAGCACTATCAGCCGCGTTGCGAATAGCAAATTTGTGCAGACGGAATTTGGCACTTACCGGTTGAAATTCTTTTTCAGCGAAAGCCTGCAAACGGATAGCGGGGAAGAAGTAAGTACAAGAGAAGTGAAAAAAATATTGAGCGACCTGATAGAAGGCGAGAGCAAAAAAAATCCTTTGAGTGATGAAAGATTAACGGAGTTACTACAGGAAAAAGGATACAACATTGCAAGGCGTACCGTTGCCAAATACCGCGAGCAATTAAATGTTCCGGTAGCGAGGTTAAGAAAAGAACTTTAATAATTGTTACTATATAATTAGCAATACAACAATACAACATTGAACAATACAGCAATAGAACAATCGGTTGAGCAACCCCTGGCAGTAAGGATTTTAGCACATTTTTTTTCTTACGTTTTCCATCCGTTATTTATTCCTTTGTATGTTACGTTATTTCTGCTGTACGTCCATCCTTCGTATTTTGCAGGATACGATCTGCATGATAAATTTTGGTTGCCATTTACGGTTTCATATACAAGTATCTTTTTACCTTTTTTATCTGTCTTTCTTTTAAAACAATTGGGATTTATCGATTCAATTTTTTTAAAAACACAAAAGGATAGGATCATTCCTTACATCATTACCAATATCTATTATTTCTGGCTGTTCTGGATCTTCAAAAATCAAAACGATGTGCCCGTTATTTTGACCTCTTTTGTTTTTGGTGTTTTTATAGTGTCATCTGCGGCATTGCTTGCCAATATTTATTTTAAGGTAAGTATGCATGCTATCGCAATGGGAGGCTTGCTGGGATTGTTTGTTATCATTCTGCAACAAAATACGATGTTAATGGCATTGCCTTTATGTATTGCCTTATTGCTTGCAGGGTTGGTTTGCACTTCACGCTTAATTGTAAGCGACCATCAGCCTAAGGAAATATATTTCGGATTATTTTTAGGGGCACTTTGTCAATTGATCGGCGCCATTATTTTTCTATAGATAGCTGCTTAAAATAAAAAAGCCCGAATTAATCCAAAGACTAATTCGAGCTGAAAAATTATTCATTCTTAGGTATTTAAAACTCCGCACTCTTCGGATATCTCGGAAAAGGAATCACATCCCTGATGTTTCCCATACCCGTTACAAATTGTACCAAACGCTCAAAACCAAGTCCGAAGCCAGCATGCGGACAAGCGCCAAATCTTCTTGTATCTAAATACCATGATAATTCTTCCGCAGGTAGATGCATTTCTTCCATGCGCTGAATTAATTTATCGTAACGTTCTTCCCTTTGTGAACCACCAACGATCTCACCGATGCCCGGCGCCAGTATATCCATTGCCGCTACTGTTTTGCCATCATCATTCAGGCGCATGTAAAAAGATTTTATCTCTTTGGGATAGTTGGTTAATATAACGGGTTTTTTAAAATGTTTTTCTACCAGGTAACGTTCATGCTCACTTTGCAGATCAACGCCCCATCCTTCAATTAAATATTGAAATTTCTTTTTCTTGTTGTGATTACTTTCTTTTAAAATTTCTATTGCTTCCGTATACGTGAGCCTTTCAAACTCGTTATTCACAACAAAACTTAATTTGTCTATCAATCCCATTTCACTTCTATCTACAACCGGTTTTAGTTTTTCTTCTTCTTCCAAACGCTGTGCTAAAAATTCAAGGTCTTCTTTGTTGTGATCCATTGCATATTTGATCACGTACTTGATAAATTCTTCCGCAAGGTTCATATTATCTTCCAGGTCATTAAAAGCAACTTCGGGTTCTATCATCCAGAACTCTGCTAAATGCCTCGCTGTATTACTATTTTCAGCGCGGAAGGTTGGTCCGAAGGTGTAGATATCACTAAAAGCCATGGCAGCCAATTCACCCTCCAACTGTCCACTTACCGTAAGGTTAGTGCTTCTTCCAAAAAAATCTTCTTTAAAATTTACGGTACCGTCATCATTCTTTGGCGCTTTACCATCAACCGGCAACGTTGTTACACGAAACATTTCTCCGGCGCCTTCGGCATCGCTGGCTGTGATGATCGGCGTATGCAAATACACAAAATCCTTATCATTAAAAAATTGGTGCACCGCAAATGCCAATGTGTGCCTCACGCGAAATATGGCACCAAATGTATTGGTACGAAAACGTAAATGGGCGATCTCTCTTAAAAATTCAAGGCTGTGTTTTTTAGGTTGTAAAGGAAATTTTTCCGCATCGCTATCACCTAATATTTCTATTGAACTTGCTTTTAATTCTACTTTTTGTCCCTTACCTAGAGAAGGAATTACTTCACCCGTAGCTTTGATACAAGCGCCCGTTGTAAGGCGTTTTAAAATAGCTTCATCAAACTTGCCTAACTCGGCCACTACCTGTAAATTGTTATTGGTACTGCCATCGTTCAATGCGATAAACTGGTTATTGCGAAAGGTCCGTACCCATCCCATTACAGTTGCTTCATAGTTGGCTTTATCGGCTGCCAGCATCTCTTTTATCTTCACTCTTTTGTTGAACATAATTCTTGTTTAAGGACTGCAAATATAGGATTTGCTTGATAAGTAGGCATATCTTGAATTTTACTTAAATGCCCATTCGGTAGAAAAAAGACTACCCAAAAGATGTACTTTTTAATGTTTGATCTTAGAAAATGGCCCCGTATCAAATTTTTTTTCTTTTTTATAAAAAACACCGTAATATTGTAATGCAATCTAAACGATAAGATTCGCCCAATAGCTCACAACGTGACGTTCTATTGAACTTAATCTAAATTCTCATTTACAATTTTCAGACTTTTAAGCGTGGATTTTTTCAAAAAATCATTTTCATTTTCTTATGTATGATATATCACAATTGAACGACATGCTCGTTCCTGAGTTGCAGGATATTGCAGAACAACTTAGCATTCCCAATTTTAAAAATTTAGACAAACAAGAACTTGTATACAAGGTTCTGGACAAACAAGCTATTATGAACGAAGCTACGACCAATGGAGACGAGGAAAAGCCAAAACGCAAACGCATTGTAAAAGCAATTACTGCCAATACAACTGAAGATGCGGAAGTGATGCAGGAAAAATCTGTGCCAGAGCCAAAAGCGGCTAAAAAAACGGAAGCGCCCATAGAAAAAAAGAAACCGGTTAAAAAAGTAGAAACAGAAATTCCTGAAGAGGAAGAAGAGTTACAGCCATTAACTGATCAGGATAGTACCATTCCTGCAGCGATCGCTTCATTATTGCAACAGGAAGATATACAACAACCGGAAGTTCAATACGATGGTTCGGCTCAATCTCAACCAGCAAAACAATTTCAACCACGTCCGCAACCTGTTTTCAATATCGAATTTGACGGCATTATTTTGGGCGAAGGTGTTTTGGAAATGATGCCTGATGGATACGGCTTTTTAAGAAGCAGTGATTACAATTACCTTTCTTCTCCGGATGATATTTATGTATCTCCCTCACAAATAAAATTATTCGGATTAAAAACAGGAGATACTGTTTACGGATCTGTTCGCCCGCCGAAAGAAGGTGAAAAATATTTTGCTTTATTGAAAGTTGAAACCATCAACGGTAAATCTCCGGATGAAGTTCGCGACAGGGTGCCGTTCGATTATTTGACACCCTTATTTCCTTTCGAAAAATTAAACCTTACAACAAAGGCAGATAATTACAGCACAAGAATTATTGATCTGTTTACACCGATAGGAAAGGGCCAGCGTGGTTTGATCGTTGCCCAACCTAAAACAGGTAAAACAATGTTATTGAAAGAAGTGGCCAATGCGATTGCAGAAAACCATCCTGAATGTTATTTGATGATCGTGTTGGTAGATGAAAGGCCGGAAGAAGTTACAGACATGGAACGTAGTGTGAGAGCGGAAGTCATCGCATCTACTTTTGATGAGCCTGCTGAAAAACATGTTAAGGTTAGTACCATCGCTTTACAAAAAGCAAAACGTTTGGTAGAGTGCGGACATGATGTGGTTATATTATTAGACAGTATCACACGTTTGGCGAGAGCACATAATACCGTTGCACCTTCATCAGGTAAAGTATTATCGGGTGGTGTGGAAGCAAATGCCATGCAAAAACCAAAACAGTTTTTTGGTGCCGCCCGTAAAATTGAGAACGGTGGTTCTTTAACCATATTGGCAACTGCGTTAGTAGATACTGGTAGTAAGATGGACGAAGTTATTTTTGAAGAATTTAAAGGAACAGGTAATATGGAACTACAGTTAGATAGAAGATTATCTAACAGAAGAATATTCCCTGCTATTGATATTGTTTCATCTTCTACACGTAGAGATGATTTATTGTTGGACAAGGATACTTTCCAAAGAATGTGGATATTACGTAAACACATGGCAGATATGAATCCTGAAGAAGCATTGAATACCTTACTTAAAAATATGAAAGGCACAAAGGACAATGTTGAATTTTTAACTTCTATGAATAGCTAGTCATCACATCGATCATGAAAAAGAACCTGTTTAAAATATTTCTTCTTTTATTATTATTTCCTGCAAAACTCTTTGCACAGGATAATCAGGATATTACAGGTCTTTGGAAAGGCACGATATATAATGATACGACAAAAAAGACGCTTCATTATGAATTGGCTATCAGCAAGGAAAAAGGCGAATTAATTGGTTATTCATACACGGAGTTTGATTTTGATGGAAAGATCGGTATCGGTGTAAAGAAGATCAAAATAAAAATGGATAACGGCAAAGTGCTTATATCTGATGTAGAATTGATCGATAATAGTTATCCGGTAAATCCGCCTAAGAATATACACCAGTATAGTGTGCTGACATTAAAAAATACGGATACGATCAGAACTTTATCCGGCAATTGGAATACCAATCTGACCAAACAATTTCGTCCTGTAACAGGCACTTTAACTGTTCAGCGCAAAAGCGATTATGTTCCAACCTACATTACCGAAAAATTAGATGAAGTACGGGTCATTAACCAAATACGGTTTGATGAGGTACACAATAAGATCCAGGGACAAATTGTTGTTCAGTCCGGCCCATCACAAAAATCAGAGGATAGTGTAAAAGCCAAACATCAGGAACAGGTTCTTGCAGATCAAAAAGCAAAAGACGATTTGGCAAAAGCAAAAGCGGAACAAGCGGCTGCAGACCAAAAAGCAAAGGATGATCTTGCGAAAGCAAAGCAGGATCAAAAAACTGCTGATCAAAAAGCAACCGTAGCGGCAGCTGCGGCTATCGAAAAAGAAAAGGCTGCTCCTGCTGCAGAAACTCCGCCAGCTGCGGATATAGCGACAAGAAAAATGGATAATGATAATATCCAAAAAGTATATTATCACTCTGATAGCTTAGTATTATCGCTGTATGATAACGGGATAGTGGATGGGGATGTGGTGAGTGTTGTATTGAACGGACAAGTGCTTTTTTCAAAACAAATGCTGACTACAAAAGCAAATAGCAAAACGATCTATATCAATCAGGGAATACCGGATTCTGCGATGTTAATACTATATGCAGAAAATCTTGGTAGCATTCCGCCGAATACAGGATTATTAACTGTCCGTGATGGAGAATCTGTGTATGAAGAATTTTTCAGCGCCGATCTAAAAACAAATGCAGGTATCATGCTTATAAGAAAAAAGCCTGACCAGCCGGTATCACAATAGCGCATCAATTTTTTTCGCCAACAGCTTATCTTTCTCCGTTACTGTATTTCCCGCATCGTGCGTAGATAACCATATTTCTACTGTATTCCAGGTATTGGTCCATGTTGGGTGGTGATCCATTTTTTCAGCTGCAAGTGCGACCCTGGCCATAAAGGCAAAAGCTTCAGAAAAATCCTTGAATGTAAATTTTCTGTACAGTTTATTTTTCTCTTCTTTCCACATGATATTTTATTTCTAATTGATGATGATATATGATTGCTGATATGAACGCAAAAAACCTGCCACAAAAAATAGCGGAAATCCGATACCAGCAATTATTCTACAGCTTTATTCAAAAAGTCGATCAGCGGTTTCATTGCTTCAAATGCTTTTACAATTTCTTTTGCTGTATTTTTTTCCTGTAAGGATGCATCAGTAAAAGGAGCGCTTACAAAAAAACTTTTCATTTTAAGATAATGAATAGCCGGGTTATTTTCATCGTAACCTTTTGGTGGCCTGGATAGCGTATCGATCACTTCTAATCCTTTTGGAAAATATTTTTTGAATGTTTTGTGTTCGGTGATCTTTTTAAATTCATCAAAGCTGTAATCTATTTCCTGTCTGATCTTAGCGAGCGTAGCTGCTTGCGGCATATAAATACCTCCACCGGCAAAACTCTTACCCGGCTCCAGGTGAAAATAATATCCCGCTTCATCAGCTTTTTTACCGTTACCCGAAAATGAAGCGCCCATATTGCTTTTATAAGGACTTTTATCTTTACTGAACCGAACATCCCGGTTGATACGAAAAACACATTCCTTCGCACTTAAATTGCCAACAGCAACATCAAATTTTGCTAGACCTGCAATCAGCTGATCAACCAAAGCAAAATGATCTTCCCTGGCTGCTTCATATGATTTTCGATTTGCTTCAAACCATGGCCTGTTATTATTTTTTTGTAGATTTTGCAGAAATTTAATGGTGGCTGCCTGTAACATACAATGATTGTTTTCTTAATTAAAATTCGAATGTACAAATAATAAAAAAGAGGTATTGAAATTTTCAATACCTCAGAGACTGTTTTCAAGGAATCTGTTAAGCCAGTAACAATGTTGCTACTTTACTTTACTTTACTCCAGTTCTCTCCGCTTTTAATTCTATATAATGTCATTTCGCTAACCTTATATTTTACAGCCAATTGCTTATAAGTAAGTTTGCGTTTAGGATTATTGATCGTGTCTTTGATCGCTTTTACCTGAGTAGCATTTAATTTAAGCCCTTCTGTTTTATTAGCCTGCCTTTTTTTGTAAGCAATTTTTTCAGGACTCTTTTGCTGATGAGCACCCACTTCTTCCAATGTTGCCCATTTCAGGTTCTTATAATTGTTATCTGCTTTTTTGTAATTAAGGTGAATAACAAATTTATATTTCGGAGATGCCTTTTTGCAAAACAATTTGGCTACTTCTCTATGCAGATAAATAGTACCATTACCATTTTCTACATGCAAATTCAAAGTTCGGTAACCGGATGTTAAGGAGCCGCTTAATAATTTACCATCTTCCATTATTTTTTCCGAGTAGCTTGCGGCGCGGCCCAATGTTGATACCGCATATTTTTTACGAAGGTTTTTGTGACCACTAAACTGTAATTGTTTCCAGGTTTCACCTGCAATTTTCTTTATCATATAGCAGTGTTTTAGTTGATAGTAATGAGCAATCGAATCGTTTTTGTAAGAAGGTAGGAAATCTTACACTATAAATATAAAATAAATTTCGCTAAACAGGAAGCATTTTTATGAAATCTTCTTCGTTTATGATGCGTATAGATGGGATTTTCTTCGCTTTCTCCAGTTTACTGCCTGCATCTGCACCTACGATCAGGTAGTTTAGCTTGCTACTAACGCCACTGGCTATCTTTCCACCATTTTTTTCTACCATTTCTTCGGCGTCACTGCGTTTAAGCTGCACCATTGTTCCCGTAAAAAGGAAGGTTTGTCCGGCGAAATTGTTGTTTTCGGTCAATTGCTTTTTTTCATTCTTTAATTGAACGCCCAGCTTCTCCAGCTTCTCCAGCATGTGTATATTATCATCAATGTGAAAAAAGCGATAAATGCTGGCAGCTACTTTTACGCCTACTTCATCAAAAGCCAGCAGTTGCTCTTCTGAAAAATTGCTAAAGTCCAATAAATGATCCACAGAATGCACCAGTGTTTTAGCTGTTGTTTCACCAACGTAGCGAATGCCTAATCCGAAAAGCAAACGGTGCAAGGGTTGTTTTTTAGAGGTTTCAATAGCAGCAGTCAAATTATCAATTGATTTTTTTCCGAAGCCTTCCAATGTCGAAATGTTGCCGAAATCCAGTTCATAAATTCCCGGAATATCTTTCAGCAATTTCATTTCATAAAATTTGCGAACATTGGCGTCGCCAAAGCTTTTGATATCCATCGCATCCTTACTCACAAAATGAATGATGCGTTCTACAACCTGCGCCTCACAATTAATATTGATGCAGCGCCAAACAGCTTCGCCCTCGGGCTTAAATAATTCATCATGGCAAACAGGGCATTTTTTTGGAAAGATAATTTCTTCTTCTTTGCCCGTACGTAATTCTACCAATGGTTTTACGATGTAGGGTATAACATCGCCCGCCCTTTCAACCAAAACGGTATCGCCTATGCGAACGTCTTTTTCCCGTACCACATCTTCATTAAATAAAGAGATGGAAGAAACAGTAACGCCGCCGATCGGCACAGGGTCAATTTTTGCAACGGGAGTAATACTACCGGTGCGGCCTACCTGAAATTCTACTTTACGTAAAATGCTGGTGCCTTGTCTTGCTTTAAATTTAAAAGCGATCGCCCAACGCGGGTGGTGGGTTGTCTGACTCAATTTATCCTGCAACGCCAATTCATTCACTTTTACTACCATGCCATCTATTTCATAAGGCAGTGTATCACGTTCTTCTTCAAAATCATGAACATGGTCAATTACCTGTTGAATGCCTTTATAAACTTTCTTTTCTTTTTTGGGACTTCTAAAACCAAGGTCCCACAACATATCCAACATGGCGGAATGTGTTTGTGGTTTAGTATTTTCTCCTTGGGGGCCATCCACTGTATAACTCACATGGTATAAAAAAGCTTCTAAATTTCGCTTGGCAACTTCTTTAGGATCTTTCATGCGTAAAGAACCGGAGGCGGCATTTCGGGCATTTGCCAGGGGAGATAAATTTTGTTCTGTTAATTGCTCATTGTATTTTTTAAAGCTGTTTTTATTTATCAAAACTTCACCACGAATTTCAATTTGCTGAATACCGTAAGTAGAGAATTTGGCAGATAATGGCACCGATCTTATTTGCTTAATATTATTGGTAATTTCTTCGCCTTCAACGCCATCACCCCTTGTAGCGGCTCTTACCAATTGGTCGTTTTCATAAATAAGAGAAATGCTTGCGCCATCAAATTTTGGTTCAACGCAATATTCTACTTCATCCAGCTTTGATAACTCTCTTGCTTTTCTATCCCAATCCAATAGGTCCTCTGCATTGTAACTGTTTTCTAAACTCAACATTGGTACCAAATGCTGTACGGTAGCAAAAGAAGTATTTAAGCTACTGCCAACTCTCTGTGTAGGAGAATCTTTTGTTATTAAAGACGGATCGTCTTTTTCGATCTTTTCCAATTGTTTATACAAACTGTCGTATTCAAAATCACTGATCAGCGGATCATTCTGTACATAATACCGGTACTCATGAAAGCGCAATACCTGCCTTAGTTTTGCAATGATGTCGGCCAATGTGCGTTTGCCCCCGGTCGCTGAATTGATCAACGAAGCCGTCAATTCCTGTAATTCTTTTGTTTGCTTTGTGCTGTACATATTATCCTGTAAAGTTAAAAGGATAAGGTTAATTTTTTAGTATATTTGAGAAGAGCTTTGGCTTAAATGTTAAAGAAGTACTATTATCCTGAAAAGTCAAAACTTAATGAGTCGCAAATTCGTTAATTGAGGTATGAAAAAACTATTATTTGCAACACTATTATTAGCAGGACTGATAAGTGCCTGTAATTTCTCCGATAAAAATAAAAATGACGATATGAGTACAGATAAAAACGCCAATCCGTATTATTCAAATACAGATACCAACAAGGTTACGGTAGATAATGATCAGTTAAAAAAAATATTACCGGCAGATGTATACAATGTTGCCCGTGAAAAGGGAACCGAAAGGCCCTTCACCGGTAAATATTGGGATAGTAAAGAAGGTGGTACCTATTATTGTGCAGTCTGCGGTAACCCCTTATTTAACAGCAATGGAAAATTTGAAAGCAGTTGCGGCTGGCCAAGTTTTTTTGAGCCTATTTCAAAAGGCAGCATCATTTATGCGCCGGATACCACTTACGGGATGCACCGCACTGAAGTAATGTGCGGCAGGTGCCACTCACATTTAGGGCATGTATTTGAAGATGGGCCGCCACCAACGCATTTAAGGTATTGTATCAATTCCGTGATATTGGATTTTAAAAAAGCACAGGATGCGGATGCTAAATACAAAGATTCTACAGCTAAATAGTATCGAACTATTGCATATGAAAAAGAAAAAAAATGGTTCATCATGTGATGGGCCATTTTTCATTTATATCCCTTTTGAAAAATGTAATTTGCACCTAATTAGATTGATCATACTTGGAGCAGACAAAACAAATTTTACAACAATATTGGGGATATGATTCTTTTCGTCCACTGCAGGAGGATATTATCAATGCGGTCCTGGAAGGAAAAGATACCCTTGCCGTATTGCCAACCGGCGGCGGAAAGTCTATTTGCTTCCAGGTGCCGGCAATGGTTAAAGATGGATTGTGTTTAGTGATCAGTCCGCTGATCGCTTTAATGAAAGATCAGGTGGAGAATTTACAGAAACGCGACATCCCTGCTATATCCATTTATTCAGGCATGAGTTTTTCGGAAGTAAAAAAAACACTGCAAAATGTGATCCATGGCCAGTATAAATTTCTATATGTTTCTCCCGAAAGATTAGAGACCAATTTGTTTTTAGAACATTTGGCATCGATGAATATTAATTTAATTGCAGTTGACGAAGCACATTGTATTTCTCAGTGGGGATATGATTTTCGGCCGCCATATACACGTATTGCTGCTTTGCGTGAACGGCTGCCTAAAGTGCCTGTCCTGGCATTAACAGCTTCCGCAACCAAAGAGGTACAGGATGATATTTGCGACAAACTTGCCTTCAAAAAAGATCAACAACGCTTTAAACAATCTTTTGAACGTGCGAATCTTTCTTATAGCGTGTTTAATGTAGCCACTAAACAAAATAAATTGTTAGAGATATTAAACAATGTAAAAGGCAGCGCCATTGTATATTGTAAAAGCCGTAAACACACAAAAGATATTGCTGATCTATTACAAATGAATGGCATCCCTGCTGATCATTATCATGCAGGATTAAGCAGTGATGAAAGAAATAAAAGACAGGAAAGCTGGATCAATAATACAACAAGAGTAATGGCCTGTACCAATGCCTTTGGTATGGGAATAGATAAGCCTGATGTACGGGTTGTGGTGCATTATGAAATACCGGATTGTTTGGAAAATTATTACCAGGAAGCGGGCAGGGCAGGGCGTGATAATAAAAAAGCCTATGCAGTTTTATTATACACCAATAAAGAATTGGAAGACCTTCAGCTACAAAGTGACATCCGTTTTCCAAAAGAAGCGGTAATAAAAGAAGTCTATACAGCTTTTATGAATTACCTACAGATAGCTGCCGGCGGTGGGGAATGGACGAATTACGATTTTGATATAGCAGCATTCACATCAGCCTTCAAACTAAATATTCTAACAGCTACCTACGCCATTAAAGCAATGGAGCAGGAGGATATCATTAGTTACAACGAAGTTTTCTTTAAACCGTCAACACTAACGTTTACGGCTACAAGAGAACAATTGGAAGATTTTGAAAAAAGAGCGCCAAAATATGAACCGTTGATAAAAGGGCTGCTTCGTTCCTATGAAGGTATTTTCGATTTTCCTACAACGATCTATGAATCGCGCATAGCAAAATTCATTCGTAAAAAACAGGAAGAAGTGGTACAGCAATTGAACGAATTAAAACAACAGGGCATTGTTGACTATGTTTCGCAGAAAGAAAAACCGCAAATGACATTACTGCAAAACAGGATGTACAATGATAGTTTCAAGATCAATTTGGAGAATTTTCAAAAAAGAAAACAACAATTTGAAATAAGGGTTGCCGCGATCATTCGCTATATTCAGGAAACGCATCATTGCAGAAGTAGGGTGATTGCCGATTATTTTAGTGCGGCTATTCCTGCACGTTGCGGAATTTGTGATAACTGCATCAAAGAAAAAAATCTCAAACTCAGCAAAGAAGAATTTGACAAGATCGCAGAAATCATCTTTAAAAATATCAAAGGAAGAGTATTGCCAATAAAAGAGTTACTGGCAAATATGAAAGGAGTAAATAAAGACAAACTATGGAAAGTGATCGATTATTTGCAATCAGAAAAGCAGGTGGAGGTTTCTAAGGATGGAAGCATTTCAAAATACAATTATCAATAAAAAGAATGTTCAATTTTCAATTTTGAACAGATCTTTCAGTTGAACATTGTTCGTTGAAAATTGAGCATTGAACATTTGTATTTAAATTATTCCGTATCATATCTGTCAACCCGCTCAATTCCTGTCAGAGCCATCAACCGGTCACACAATTCATCCAGTTCCTCTTTGTCATGTACAAATATTTTTAAGTTGCCACGAAAAATTCCATCCACCGCTTCGATGGTCATAGCAGAAATATTGAATTTCATTTCGCCACTGATCAAATTCGTGATCTTATGTATCACACCCACATCATCCAAACCAACAATTTTTAAACCGGTAAGAAAGGAGATCTCTTTATTTTTTGCCCATTTGGTTTTAACAACCCTATGTCCGTAATTGGATAATAACCTTGCGGCATTCGGACAATTGGTTCTATGTATTTTTAATCCCTCACCAGTGGTTACAAAACCAAATACATCATCACCCGGAATTGGCTTGCAGCAATTGGCCAGCGTGTACATGATCTTATCACTGCTTTCACCGAAGATGATCAGCTCTGCATCTTTTTTATTGTAAGTTCTTGCAGTAACATCGGCTGTGATCGTTTCTTCCACTTCTTTTACCGCAGGTTTAGGAAAAAATAAACGATCGCCCGAAGCCGTGAAATCTTTTAATTCTTTCAGGTCAATTTTTTTAATGGCAATATCATACAGCAGATCAAGAGGAGAATTGAGCTTGTAAAAAGAAGCCAGTTCTTCCAGGTTATGCTGTGTTATTTTTCCATTGATATGATCCAGTTTTTTTTGCAGAATATGTTTGCCATCTTCGGCCACTTTTCTTTTTTCTTCTTTAAGGGTATCTTTTATTTTTTGCCTGGCCTTACTGGTTACAACAAGGTTCAGCCATTCCTGACTTGGCTTTTGTTTTGCGCTGGTAATAATTTCTATCTGATCGCCACTGCGTAATTTGTGGCCGATGGGCACTAATTTATGGTTCACTTTTGCACCAATACACCGGCTACCCACTGCACTATGTACCATGAAGGCAAAGTCGAGAGCCGTAGCGCCGATCGGTAACATTTTCACATCACCTTTTGGCGTGTACACATAAATTTCTTCTGCAAGAAAAGATGTTTTAAAATCCTGTAAAAAGTCTAATGAGTTTCCTTCCTGATTGGTGATGGCTTCTCTTATCTGATGGAACCATTTGTCAAACCGGCTTTCATCGGTAGCACCTTCTTTATATTTCCAATGTGCCGCCAAACCTTTTTCAGCGATCTCATTCATACGTTTAGTACGTATCTGTACTTCCACCCATTTACCTTGCGGTCCCATAACGGTAGTGTGTAACGCTTCGTAACCATTGCTTTTAGGATTGCTTAGCCAGTCTCTTAATCTTTCAGGAGAAGGGTTGTATTCATCTGTGATCATGCTGTACACTTTCCAGCAATCTTCTTTTTCTTTTTCCGCAGGAGAATCAACAATGATACGGATAGCAAACAGGTCATACACTTCTTCAAAAGAGACACCTTTCTTTTTTATTTTGTTGGAAATGGAGTGAATACTTTTCGGGCGCCCCTGTATCTCAAATGTAAATCCTGCTTTTTCTAATTTTTCTTTTAACGGCCTGATGAAATCATTGATATAACGCGTGCGTTCACGTTTGGTATCGTTTAGTTTTTTGGCAATGGAACGATACGTATCCGGCTCCAGGTATTTCATGGAAAGATCTTCCATTTCTGTTTTGATAGCATACAAACCCATTCTGTGCGCCAACGGCGCATACACGTAAATTGTTTCACTGGCTATCTTCAATTGCTTTTCACGTTTCATGCTATCCATTGTGCGCATGTTGTGTAAACGATCGGCAAGCTTTATTAATATTACCCTTGGGTCATCTGTAAGCGTTAATAATATCTTCTTGAAATTTTCTGCCTGTTGCGTGGTGTTATTATCAATTACATGACTGATCTTGGTAAGTCCGTCGATAATTTTTGCGATCTCGGGGCCAAACTCCAGTTGTATGTCTTCAAGTGTAACGTCTGTATCTTCTACCGTATCGTGCAATAAAGCACAAATGGTACTGCGCACACCTAATCCTATTTCTTCAACGCAAATACGAGCCACAGCCAGCGGATGTAATATGTAAGGCTCACCACTTTTGCGGCGCATTGTTTTATGGGCTTCCGCTGCTATTTCAAAAGCACTGCGGATTAATTCTTTATCACCTTGCTTTAGCTTGGGTTTCAGCTCTTTGAGTAGTCCGCGGTACTGCCTGAGGATCTCTTTTTTCTCTTCTTCCTCACTAAGAGTGTATTTCGGCGTTTTATCTATTACTGCTTCCATGTGTGTATACGAATTTACTTAAAAAAAAGGGATGCAGGAAATAGTGTTTAATTGTTTTACTTTTTTTATAGAAATGCCTTACTTTTGCAACCCATTTGCTAAGTATCTATATAAACAATGCTTATCTAAATGACCGGATGTGGCGAAATTGGCAGACGCACTAGACTTAGGATCTAGCGAAGCAATTCATGTAGGTTCGACCCCTATCATCCGGACAGAAACTCCACCAAACCTCCCCTGATGGGGAGGCTTTTTTAAAATTTAGGGGCTTTTGCCCTCATAGCTAAAAGTTAATTATGGCAACAATTACAAGAGAAAACATCGGTTTATTAAATGATAAATTAACCGTGAAAGTGAGTAAGGATGATTACCTACCTACGTTTGAAAAATCTTTAAAAAATTACAGCAAAAACGTAAATGTACCTGGTTTCAGGAAAGGAATGGTACCTGCAGGCATGATCAAAAAAATGTATGGCCCTTCCATTTTTACCGACGAGATATTAAAAACAGTAGAAAAAGAATTATATGCTTACTTAGGTAATGAAAAGCCTGACATTTTTGCTCAGCCTTTAGCTTTGGATGCTGACATTCGTTCAATGGATGTAAATAATCCGGCCGATTATGAATTTGGCTTTGAAATTGGCTTAAAACCAACTTTCGAAGTTGCTCCGCTTGATAAAGCTAAACTGACTAATCATATCGTAAAAGTTACACCTGAAATGGTGCAGGATGAGATCAGCAAGATGCAGGTAAAAGGCAGCAAAACAAAATTGGAAGAAGGTGTTGAAGCGACGGAAGCTAACGTTGAAAAAAGAGAATTGAACGAAGAGTTTTTCAATGAAGTCTTTCCTGGGCAAGCCATTGCAACAGAAGAAGAATTCAGGACCAAACTTCGCGAAGAGATACAAAGCCATTGGGATGCACAAAGTAAGAACCAATTGCACGACCAGATTTATCACTACCTGATAGATGAAACAAAGATCCAGTTTCCGGAATCATTCTTAAAACGCTGGTTACAAAACGGTGGCGAAAAACCTAAAACTGCAGAAGAAGCGGAAGCGGAATTTCCGATTTTCAGCAACCAGTTAAAATGGACATTGATCAGCGATAAATTGATCAAATCAAATAACCTTCAGGTGGATCAGCAAGAGCTGAGAGACAACATGAAAAATGAAGTAATGCGTTACTTCGGCAGCATGAGCCTTGGGGAAGACGTGAGCTGGTTAGATAGCTATATTGATAGAATGATGAAAGACGAAAAACAAGTTGAAAGCAGCTACCATCGCTTATTAACGGAGAAATTATTTAACTGGGCGCAGGAAAATGCCAAGTCAACAACGGTTAAAGAAGTTACCCCGGAAGAATTGACTGCAATGCAGCACAATCACCAACATTAATACAATCCCCTAACAATAGTAAAAGAGCCGAAACCTTAAAAGTTTCGGTTTTTTATTTATCCAAAAATTCAAATCAATCGTAAAAATCAACTTCAATCAACGGTTCAGACAATCTTTTCCGACTTTTTGTCGCATTTTTTTTATAGCACAATATTTGGGTTTGTCAATCGACTATATTTGTTACCATAAATATTATAAAGATGAATTTTGGACAAGAATTTGAAAAATACGCTGTAAAGCACAGAGGTATCAGTAGTAATACATTAGATAGTTATATAAAACACAATGTAACGAATCTTACGCCGAACATTATTGAAGAAAGGCCGATGAATATTGCAGTAATGGACGTATACAGCCGTTTGATGATGGACCGTATCATTTTTATGGGCTATCCTGTTACGGACGAAGTGGCAAACATCATTACCGCGCAATTTTTATTTTTAGAAAGTACGGATCGTACAAGAGATATTCAGATGTACATTAACTCACCGGGTGGTAGTGTTTATGCAGGTTTAGGTATGTACGATACAATGCAGTTTGTTACGCCTGATATTGCAACTATCTGTACAGGTATGGCGGCAAGCATGGCTGCAGTATTGATGTGTGCGGGTTCTCCGGGCAAGCGTACGGCATTGAAACATAGCCGCATCATGATGCACCAGCCAAGTGCAGGTGCCGGAGGACAGGCGAGTGATATTGAAATAACTGTAAATGAAGTGAAGAAAATAAAGAAGGAATTATACGAAGTAATTTCTCATCATACAGGGCAACCGGTTGAAAAAGTTGCGTTGGATTGTAGCAGGGATTATTGGTTAACTTCTGCAGAGGCAAAAGAATATGGCATTGTGGATGAAGTATTAACGATCAACCCTCGTAAAGCAAAAAAGAAAGAGTAATTATCTTCAATAATTATTGATTTACCTGATTGTAGGATTTTATAAAATATTAAATAAATACAAATGAATTTTTCTAATAAGAGCATTCGCTTCGAAGACGAACCAGAAATACCGGAACTACCAGAAAGTCCGATGGAAAAAATGATGAGTGGCTGGCAGTTCGACAAAAAATTTATTGAACAACGCAAAATATTTTTGTGGGGTGTTGTAGATGATAAAAGTGCAAAAGATATCACTGCAAGATTAATGTACCTTGATGCAATTGATCCGGGAAAAGATATTACTTTTTATATCAGCAGTCCGGGTGGTGGAGTAACAGCAGGCATGGTAATTTATGATACGATGCAAATGATCAGTAGTCCCGTTAGTACAGTGTGTATGGGCATGGCAGCAAGTATGGGCAGTATCTTGTTAAGTGGTGGTGCAAAAGGCAAACGGTATATCTTCCCCAATGCAGAAGTAATGATACACCAGCCAAGTGGCGGCGGACAGGGTGTTAGCGCTGATCTGGAGATCATGGCTGAACAAATACTTAAAACAAAATTATTGGGCGCGACGATCCTTGCAAAAAACTGCGGGCAAACAGTAGAAAAGATCCTGAAAGATTTTGATCGTGATTACTGGATGGATGCAAAAGAAAGTATCGCTTATGGCATCGTTGATAAGCAAATCGATAAATTATAATTTGATACAATAAAATATAAAAGATGCAGGTTCCTTTGGGCCTGCATCTTGGTTTAATACAGAAAATCATGAAGCAGTACTTGTGCGTGGCCATTGTTGTTTTGTTGTTGCATTCGCTCTCTGCCACTGCACAGGCAATACCGGCTACTGATAGTGCATTGAAGGCCCGTTATCCTTTTATGACGGTAGTGAATAATACTATTTCAAATGATAAGGGGCTTGACTCTTTTTATAAAAAATTAGTAGCGCTAAAAAAAACGCATAAAGGCGTTGTTAGAATTGTACACATTGGCGACTCACATATTCAGGCAGATATATTTTCAGGAACAATGCGCAATAAACTGCAAAGATTTTTTGGAAGTGCTGGCAGAGGGTTAGTATTTCCTTATCAATTAGCCAGGTCAAATGCACCTGTCGATATTAGCAGCTCATCTAATATTACCTGGCATTATAATAGGTTGGCACATCCTGAAATACCAATAACATCAGGTATTGCAGGATTTTGTATAAAAACAGATACGGCTGCCGGGGTAGCTATTACTATTTCTGTAAAGCCTGGCCCAAATGGCAGCCAATCATTTGATCATCTACAATTTTTTTTAGATAGCACAGCTTCATCACCGGCAAAATGGGAGTTAAAAATTGCGGATAAAAAATTTCCGCTCACGATAAAAAAAGATAAAAGCGACAGCGCTTTTTCCAGAGAGATCTTTCTACAAAAAGAAGAAGATAGTTTTTCAATAACGTCTTCAGATACTGTAAATACAAAACAATTTTTTGGCGTATCATTAGAAAACTCCAATGCAGGAATTTTATACCATACGATCGGCGTAAACGGTGCGACTTACAATGAATATAACATTGCTCCGCTTTTCTGGCAGCAGTTAGGCGCATTAGATGCAGATTTGTATATCATTTCACTGGGCACAAATGAAGCGCAAAAACCGAGTGTGGATGAAACTGCATTTCAACAGCAGGTACTTTTATTCATTCAAAAAATAAAAGCGATCTCTCCCAATGCTGCCATTATCATCACCACAGCTGCTGATTCTTATAAGACGCAAAGATCAAATGTAGAATTGGAGCAGGTGAATTGCCTGCTTTCCCTGATCAGCGATCAAAATAATATTCCTCTCTGGGATATGTACAATATTACCGGCGGCCATCAATCTGCTGATTGCTGGAGGGATAATAAATGTATGAATAAGGACCTGATCCATTATTTACCTGACGGGTACCAGCTACAAGGCGAACTTTTTTTCAATGCTGTAGCAAAGGGATATAATAATTATATCAATAACCAGTGATCCGTATAAATAAAAGATAAAAATTCAGGAATATTATCTTTTAAAATACATATAAAACGAATGAAATATGGTCTATAAAGGTTTGTATCTTTGTAGTTCCAACTAAAACAAGGTAATGGCGAAACAACCTGTATTAAATTGTTCTTTTTGCGGCCGCAGTCGTGATGAGGTTAAAATATTGATTGCCGGTCAGGAAGGTCATATTTGCGAAAGCTGTGTGGAGCATGCCCAGGAAATAATCGGGCAAGAGCTAATGATTGGCCCTGATGTAAAATTGGACCCTGCAGGAAATAAATTGTCTGTAAGAAAACCGATAGAGATCAAGAAATTTTTAGATGATTATATAATTGGACAAGATGATGCGAAAAAGGTATTAGCAGTTGCGGTATACAACCATTACAAACGCCTGAATCAAAAAATAGAAAATGATGTTGAGATAGAAAAAAGCAATATCATTATGGTAGGAGAAACGGGTACCGGTAAAACGTTATTGGCAAAATCAATTGCCCGTATGTTAAATGTACCATTCGCGATCGTTGATGCTACTGTATTTACAGAGGCGGGTTATGTAGGGGAAGATGTGGAAAGTATGCTCACGCGTTTATTGCAATCATGCAACTATGATGTGGCTGCTGCAGAAAAAGGAATTGTATTTATAGATGAAATAGACAAGATCGGAAGAAAGAGCGACAATGCGTCTATCACAAGAGATGTGAGCGGTGAAGGTGTGCAACAAGGATTATTAAAATTACTGGAAGGTACAGAAGTGTTGGTTCCACCACAAGGCGGTCGTAAACATCCTGAACAAAAGCTGATCAAAGTAAACACACAAAATATCTTATTTATTTGTGGTGGTGCTTTTGACGGTATCGATAGAATAATTGCCAAAAGAGTAAATACTAATTCTATCGGATTTAACGTCAACAAAGAATTACAGGAATATCAACATAACAATTTATTGCATTTTGTTAACTCGGTAGATCTGAAGAATTTCGGCTTGATACCGGAATTGCTGGGCCGCTTACCGGTTGTTACCTATTTAATGCCATTGGATGCTGCAACATTGCGCAGTATCTTAACGGAACCAAAAAATGCGTTGATCAAACAGTTCACCCGTTTATTTGATATCGAAGGAATTGAGCTGAAATTCGAGCCTGCCGTATTTGATTTTATGGTGGAAAAAGCCCTGGAATACAAGCTGGGTGCACGTGGATTACGCAGTATATGTGAAAGCATCTTGACCGATGCGATGTACGAATTACCTTCTCAAAAGGTAAAATTATTCGAAGTAACGCTGGAATATGCGCAACGTAAATTCAGCACCAGCAAGATGAGTATGCTGAAAGTGGCATAATACAAAATATCTTTCTAAACTTTTTTTAAACAACCACCATTCATTATTAGGTGGTTGTTTTATTTCAATTTATTTTCGCTGCGTTTTGGATTTGGGCTGCCAAGCTTTAAACTGGACAAGTTTTAAAACAATCAATAATAAACCACCGACAAACTAATGGTAGACGTAATTTTAGGCTTACAATGGGGCGATGAAGGGAAAGGAAAAATTGTAGATTATTTTGCACCCAACTATGATGTGATCGCGCGTTTTCAGGGAGGCCCAAATGCAGGCCATACTTTATATGTAGAAGGTAAAAAAGTAGTACTGCACCAAATTCCAAGTGGTATTTTTCATAAAGATAAAATTAACCTGATCGGCAACGGTGTTGTGTTGGATGTGGTTACATTGATGAAAGAATGCGCTACCGTAAAAGCAATGGGAGTTGATTACAAAAAGAACTTATATATCAGCGAACGCACCCATCTGATCTTACCTACACACAGAGCTTTAGATAAAGCAAGTGAAATCTCAAAAGGACATGATAAGATCGGATCTACTTTAAAAGGTATTGGTCCGACATACATGGATAAAACAGGCCGTAACGGTTTACGTGTAGGCGATATTTTAAGCAAAGATTTTTCTGCGAGATACAATAACATTAAAGCAAAGCATCAGCAATTATTAGATAATTATCATTTTCAGGAAGAAGTTACATTCGCTGAAGATATTGCTGCATGGGAAAAAGAATTTTTAACGGCGATAGAAGAATTGAAGACCTTCAACATTGTAAATGGCGAATACTTTATCAATGACCTGATCAACAAAGGCAAAAAAGTATTAGCAGAAGGTGCGCAGGGCAGTATGTTAGATGTTGATTTCGGTACCTTTCCGTTTGTTACAAGCAGCAACACTATATCAGCAGGTGTTTGTACAGGTTTAGGAATTGCACCTCAAAAAATTAAAGAAGTGTTCGGCGTTTCAAAAGCATATTGTACAAGAGTTGGTAGCGGGCCTTTTCCTACAGAATTACATGATGCAACCGGAGAATTGATCCGTAAAATAGGAAGTGAATTTGGTAGCACTACAGGCCGTCCGCGCCGTTGTGGTTGGATCGACCTGGTATCATTACAATTTGCTTGTATGATCAATGGTGTTACACAAATCATTATGACAAAAACAGATATTTTAGATAGTTTGCCTGAATTAAAAGTTTGTACTGCTTTTAATGTTGATGGTAAAGAAGAAAATTGTGTACCTTTTCAAATGCATGGCCTGCCGATAGATCCTGTATATAAAAGCTTTGAAGGCTGGCAAACAGACATTACTGCAATTGATAATTATGCAGCACTACCTGTTAAAATGAAAGAATATATAAATTATATTAATACCTATTTAAAAGTACCGGTTAAATATATCAGCAATGGCCCGGGTAGAGATCAGATAGTTGTTGCATAAAAAATAAAATAAAATAAATGCCTTTTTTTTTGGCTAATTAAAAATCTCTTAGAAAATTTACAGTACAATTAAGTAGAATTATGGCAGACAAAAAAAAGACTCCTGCGAAGAAAGTGGCTCCTGCAAAAAAAGCTGCGCCTAAAGCACCAGCTAAACCTGCAAAGAAAAAAGAAGAAGAGGATGACGATGATGAAGATCTTGATCTCGAAGAAACACCTGTAAAAAAAGGGAAAGGATCTTCTAAAAAGAAAGATGAAGAAGACGATGATGAAGAGGATGATGTAGAAGAAACGGATGAGTGGGAAAAAGGCGGAGAAGAAGATGATGATTGGGATCCTGATTTTGCTGAATTTGATGTTCCTAAATCAAAAGGTAAAAAAGCTCCCGGTAAAAAAGGCGCTAAAGAAGAAGATGATGACCTGAAGATGGATGATGACTTTAAAGACCTTGGTTTTGATGATGACGATCTAGGAGGAGGTTTTGATGATGATGACGATGATTTTTAAGAACAGCTAGTAGCAAATGCAGATGCCTAGTAACAAAACAAGTACACGTGAAAAGCACTCAATCATTTGCGATAACTAACTATATAGTATTCAAACAAAAAATGTTGAACTGGGTAAAACCGTTCAACATTTTTTGTTTATTGGATAATCAGCAGTATCATTTTGATACGCCCGCTTTTGAGAGCTTACTAGCCGTTGGTGCTACTGCGAACATTCATGTAAATGCCGGCAATGCGTTTGCACAATTAAAAGATTTTTATAACGAACATCCCGGTTGGCTGTTCGGTCATTTGGGCTATGATCTTAAGAATGAAATCGAAAAACTATCATCTGCAAATTTTGATGGTATTGGTTTTAGCGACCTGCACTTTTTTGTTCCGAAAATTGTTTTACAGTTAAATGAAAATCAACTAACCATCTTTTGTGAGGATGACGCCGCTGCATTATTTGAGGAGATACAATCTTGCTCAGCTGACATAAGCGCACCAATTGCCAACTCCCCTGTTATTAAAAACAGAATATCACGAGAGGAATACCTGGCCACAATAAAAAAAATACAACAACAAATACTAAGAGGAGATTGTTATGAGCTTAATTTCTGCCAGGAATTTTATGCTGAAAATGCAACCATCGATCCTGTTTCAATCTATCACCAGTTAACTGATTTATCCCCCAATCCATTTTCGGCTTTGTATCAATTCAATGATAAATATTGTCTGTGCGCCAGCCCGGAAAGGTATCTTAAAAAAACGGGGGATCTCCTTATTTCTCAGCCGATAAAGGGTACTGCTAAAAGGGATCTGTCGGATAAACGGTTGGATGAACAGCGCAAAACAAACCTGCTAAACAGCAATAAAGAACGTAGTGAAAACGTTATGGTGGTGGATTTGGTACGAAACGACCTTAGCAAAGTATGCCTGGAAGGTACCGTAAAAGTAGAAGAGTTATTTGGTATCTATAGTTTTCCGCAAGTACACCAAATGATCAGTACCGTTAGCGGAAGATTGCAAAATAATACGCATTGGGTTGATATTATTAAAGCTACTTTTCCAATGGGATCAATGACGGGTGCACCAAAAAAAAGAGTGATGGAATTGATTGAACAATATGAGCAGACAAAACGCGGTCTTTTTTCAGGTTCTATAGGTTATATAAATCCTGATGGTGATTTTGATTTTAATGTGGTCATCAGAAGTATTTTATATAATAGGTCAACACAATATATTTCTTTTCAAACGGGCGGTGCTATTACGTTTTACAGTGATGCTGAGCAGGAATATGAAGAATCTTTATTGAAAGCCGAAGCCATTAAAAAAGTGTTGCAGTAGATATTTAAAGGAAAATTGTATATTCAATTATATTTAAGCAAAGTCTATATTTTATGAGTAAAGTAAAATTGACGATATGCTGCTTGCTTCTCTTTTGTGTAAACGTTTGTTCGGCCCAGCAAGTAACATTAAAATATATCAGAAAACATATGCCGCTCGCGGATAATTTATCCCAGCAATATGGCATTCCAACCTCTATTATATTAGGCGTATCCATATTAGAGTCAGGAAGCGGGACCAGTCTGAATTGCAGGCAACTAAACAACTATTTTGGCGTTAAGGGCCGCAATCACTTAAAAAAACGGCATACAAAATATAAGCAATACGCATCGGCGGAAGAATCTTTTGCAGATTTTTGTGGCATTTTGTCGAGAAAAAGATTTTACCATAAATTGAAGGGTAATATGGATTATCACCTATGGCTAACGGATATGAATAAGTCAAAATATTCCAGTGCCAAAGAAGTTTGGGTACATCGTATCAAATTAGTGATCACCCGGTACAAATTATATGAGCATGATCAAAAACAAACAGACTAATTTTTTGCTTTCATGAATCAGAAAAAGAATGTACTTCTGTTTAATCTTTTATTCCTTTTACTCTTATTAGCTGCGACTATTTTATTTGAATGGAAACCCGGCCTGCTTGGTACTAATTTTCGTACGATCGATATATTGGCTGATATTAAAAAAGATACGACTCAAATTCATCAGGCTGCCATTGTGCCTGCAAAATCAAAACCTGTTGATTCCGTTGTTGTAGCGGGCAATAAAACCATTGTGATCCGTGACTATACTATAGACTCAGGCCTGATCAATAGCGCAGGTCAACAATTTGCATTAAATGATTTTATGCAAGCGTTGGATGATCTGAAAAAGCATAAGCGGAAAAAGATCCGCATCGCTTACTTCGGGGACTCATTTATAGAAGGTGATCTTATTACACAAGATCTGCGCAAACAATTACAAGATTATTTTGGAGGCGAAGGAGTTGGGTATGTGCCAATAACTTCTATTGTAGAGGGTTTCAGACAAACGATCACACAAAATACTTCCGGAGATTGGAATGATGTAAGTTTTAAATCTGATGATAAAGCAGCTGCCAGTCTTTTTTTATCAGGACATAGTTTTTTCTCCGATGCCAATAGCTGGGTCAATTATCATTCAGTTGAAAGGCCGCATTTGAATTTCTTTAATACTGTTTCCTTATTATATGGTATGCCTGCTGCAGATAAATCTGCCAACGCTGTGCTTACGATTAATGGTAAACAACAAGCCATTACTGCTACACAGGAATTTAATGAAACAGACATGAGCTTTGATAGTATTAAAAATGTGAGGATCAGCATTTCTTCAAAAGATATACCCTTATATGGTACCGCGTTTGAGTCTGCCGATGGTATTTATTTGGATAATTTTTCATTCAGGGGTATTACCGGTGTAGAATTCAATTATTTTACCAAAGATTTTTTAGAGCAGGTACAAAAGACAAGGCCGTACGACTTATTGATATTTCAATACGGGCCTAATCTTTTATTCAGGCCAAACCTTACCGATTTTAGCTGGTACACTAAAAAGATGCAACCGATATTGAAAAAAATAAAAGAAGCTTTTCCACAGACAAGCATCTTATTAGTATCTACGGCAGATAAAGATTTTAATTATGATGGTGAAACCTGGCAAACCGAAAAAGGCGTAGAACCTTTGGTTGACGGCCAGTACGAGATGGCCCGTGCTACAAATATTGATTTCTTTAATTTATATCATGCAATGGGCGGCGAAAATTCTTTAGTAAATTGGGTAGAAGGTGATACTACTTATGCCAACAAGGATTATACGCACGTAAATTCCAGAGGCGGCAAAAGAATAGCTGCTTATTTGTACAATGCAATCATGAAAGAATACAATGGTTTTGAAAAGCGCACTTATTAATGTATTGTTTTTACTAACTCCGGTAATTAAACAAAAACCTGTTGTCTATCAAATGGGAATAGGTAGTTTTATCGCCATTAAAAAAGACTTGCCGGTAAACTTTACCAACCAAATCCAAAATGCGAATGGATTGGATCTTGTAAAACAACGAATACGAATGGCGGCCTCTTCTTCAATAATGATCAGGGTTTTGCATATTGGAGATTCGCATGTAAAATCTGGATTTTTTTCCCAGCCGGTCATGCAGAAATTAAATGATTATTACGGTCAAAAATATAATGGTAGATTATTCTTTAATTTTCAGTTAGTTTGTAAAATAGGTACGAAGTATACTGACTATGATCAATTGCCTGAATTAGATGAACAGTTGAAAAGTGAAGTGCCGGACCTGGTAATTATTTCTTTGGGAACGAATGATGCATTTTCTGAATCGTCGGCAACCGATTTTTACCTTAAGGTGGATCATTTGATCAGTAAGATAAAGGCTGTCTCGCCTAATTCTTCTATTCTGATCACAACACCACCTGACGGACTTAAATACGATAAACATAGTGGAACATACATATCATTGCCTGAGCTGCAACATGTCACAAATGAATTGATCAGATATGCCAATGATCATGATATTGCATATTGGGATCTGCATCAGGCAATGGGCGGTGTGAATTCTATGAATAGCTGGTATCGGAAAAAACTGGCTATGCCTGATCATGTGCATTTTAATGCAGAAGGATATGGTATGTTGGCTCAATCATTATTTGAAGCATTCATAACCAGCATGGAAAAATAATAAACCTGACTAATTTTAAATCAACCTGATGTTCGCAATTGATTGTAATAAGCTTTTACAAAACATACTGTACAATCCTAAAGAACCGCTGTTATTTAACAGTGGGTTTTTTATATGGTTCTTTGTGGTCTTTATCATTACGTATTCGCTTGTTGCAAAAAATCGCAATGCACGTATTCTTACTTTTACTATTTTTTCATTATACTTTTTTTATAAGGCCTGTGGTTGGTTCGTAGGATTGGTGATCATTTCGGCTATTGTAGATTTTATTATATCGAATGCTATTTATCGGATATCAAATCCCGTTAAGAAAAAAGCTTTATTGGTCGCAAGTATTGTCTTAAATCTTGGCTTGCTATTTTATTTCAAATACACCAATTTCTTTATTCAATTGATTGGTAGTTTTTCCACTTTACGTTTACATCCGCTTAATTTATTATTACCTGTTGGTATCTCATTTTATACTTTTGAGAACCTTAGTTATACGGTTGATGTGTACAAAGGGCATTTTAAACCAGTAACAAGGTTTATTGATTATCTGTACTTTTTGTCTTTTTTTCCAAAATTAATGATGGGGCCAATTGTAAGGGCAGCAGATTTTTTACCACAATTGGATAAACCTTATTACGTAAGCAAAGATGATTTTGCAACAGGCTTTTATCTTATTTTTTCGGGGCTATTTAAAAAGATAGTCATTTCAGATTTTATCAATGTAAACTTTGTAGGCTATATTTTTGATGATCCATCAAAACATGTTGGATTGGAATGTTTGCTGGGCGTATATGGTTATGCGTTAGTTATCTACTGCGATTTCTCGGGCTACTCAGATATGGCGATCGGGATCGCGAGATGGTGTGGCATCACTATTCCGCCGAACTTTAATTCGCCCTATCAAAGTAGCTCTATCACTGAGTTCTGGCGCAGGTGGCATATTTCATTATCAAGCTGGCTGCGTGATTATTTATACATTCCATTGGGTGGTAGCCGTAAAGGGAAATTCAGAACCTATATCAATCTTTTTATAACGATGTTATTAGGAGGTTTCTGGCACGGAGCCAGCTGGAATTTTGTAGCCTGGGGAGAAATGCATGGCCTCGCACTAACTTTTGAAAAGGCAAAGAACTATGTGCTTGAAAAATTAAAATTCAATTGGGTGGGTATGCTGTTTAAAATTGTAGGCGTATTGCTCACCTTCCATTTTGTATGTTTTTGCTGGATATTTTTCAGGGCAGCTTCTTTTGCAGATTCCAAAGCCCTAATCGGACAGATTACGGATAATTTTGACGGAAGTGTTTGGCGCAGTTTGTTTATCAATTATCAAAATGTATTTCTGATAATGTTGCTGGGATTTGTGTTACATTTTATTCCAAAAGAAACAGAAGATAAAGTAAAGGACCTGTTGGCTAAATTACCATTGCCGGCTTATCTTATCATTGGATTGGTAATGGTCTTTATTTTTATGCAGGTAAAAACAGCAGAACCTGTTTTACCGATCTACCTGCAATTTTAATGTTTATGCTTTTGTGACTTGCTTCTTTTTGGAGGAGCTGGAGGTGGGGTATATGTTGGAATACAGGCTCCGGTCAATAAATTCTGCATACACTCACCCAGTATCGGATATTTATTTGTCTGAAATAATTGCATTTTAGCTGAAGGCAACCGAAGGTCAAATGTTCCGTTAGTGGCTATTATTTTATCAAAGTATGGATTATAGCGATTAAAATCACTTATCGACATCGTAATATTTTTTGCAATGACCGTTGAATTATACCTGCCCGAAATCGTCAGCTTTTGTAGATCTGCAAATTCTTGTGGAGATAAATTAGGGTCGACATTGTATAGGCTGACACTGTTACAGTGTAAGCTATCGGTAGGCTGATCTGCACTGCCATCGCCTTCCATAATATATTGTGTTGCCAAAAATCTTTTTACATAAGTTCTTGATTCTTCCGGAAGGTAAAATTGCAGCTTCCAAAAATCGGTACTGCCGCTTTTTTTGATCGCATCTGAAACCCTTCCCAATCCTCCATTGTAAGCAGCCATTACCAATAACCAATCATGTAACTGACTGTACAATTGCAATAAATATTTTGAAGCAGCCTGCGTGCTTTTATAATAATCGGTACGCTCATCTACATAAGGATTAATTGTTAGTCCTAATGTTTTTGCAGTCCCAGGCATCAGTTGCCATGGGCCACAGGCCCCTTTAGTAGAAACAACATTTGATTGCAAGCTTGATTCTATAACAGCGATATACTTTAGCTCCTTTGGCAAACCATATTGTTGTAAAATACTTTCTATCAAATTAAAATAAGGCAATCCCCAGCCTTTCATTTTTTGCAGGTTGGTGCTATGCGCTTTTATATAATCCTGCATAAAACTTTCTGCATTAGGATTTATTTGTGCGGTATAAGGCAGGGCAGGGTTGTACGTATAATTTGAAAAAAGATTTTTAAAACCATATTTCGTAACCTGACTTACATATTTTACATTGTCTTGTTTTGGAGCTGTTTTCGATTGGGCGATGGCAGCAATGACGGTATCTTCTTTCTTTTCATCAACAACACTCGTGTCTTTAATTATTTGATATAATTTTTTTTCATTACCTGAAAAAAAATTAGTGGCCGATGCCTTGACTATCAGTAAACAAAAAACGAGTATAAATAATAATTTGTTCACTATAATAAGAGGCTAGGTGTTTTTATATTGCTGCATTAATAGTTGCGAAAGTTGTAATAACGTTAACTCATCTTGTTTTTTTGTCATTACCTGTAAGCCAAACGGAAGCCCGTTGCTGTGTTTAAAAAGCGGTACAGAGATGCCCGGTACGCCTGTAAGATTTGCGAATACAGTATAGATATCAGCCAGGTACATCGCCACGGGATCATGCGCATTCTCGCCGATGTTAAAAGCAGTTGTTGGTGTTGTTGGGATAATGATCGCATCAAAATCTTTAAAAACAGCATTTGTTTTATCAACCAATAAGCGGCGCACTTGCTGGGCTTTGCTAAAATAAGCATCATAATAACCCGTGCTTAAAACGAATGTTCCCAACATGATACGCCTTTTCACTTCTTTACCAAAACCCTCGCTGCGGTTCAGTTTGTAAAATTCATTCAGGTCAGTGACAGGAGTTTTTGTTCTGTGTCCAAATCTTACACCATCAAATCTGCTAAGGTTACTGCTTGCTTCTGCCGTGGTTAAAACATAATAGGCCGGAACAATATGTGCCAGCATATCAAACTCGACTGCTTCAACAGTATGGCCGTCTTTTTTTAATTGTTCGAAACAATTTTTTATTGAAGTGTTTATTTCTTTGTCTAGAGATTCATGTTCAATTGCCTCTTTAAAATAGGCGATACGATATTTTTTTGTGCCAATTGGCTGGGAGTAATTTTCAGGAGCTTGTTGTATGGCAGTGCTGTCATATTCATCTGGACCTGCCATTACGCTTAATGTTAAAGCAACGTCTGCTACATTGTTGGCAAATATTCCTATCTGGTCAAAGGAAGAAGCATAAGCGATTAGCCCGTACCGTGAGATACGGCCATAAGTAGGTTTTAAACCAACGATACCGCAGAAATCTGCCGGTTGTCTGACAGAGCCACCGGTATCGCTTCCCAGGCTCACCATGCACATGCCGGCTTGCACTGCTACGGCACTGCCGCCTGATGAACCACCGGGCACTTTTGTTTCATCCAGGGCATTTAATACATTGCCATACGCAGAGTTCTCATTGGTGCTGCCCATGGCAAATTCGTCGCAGTTACAATTACCGATGATGATCGCATCTTCGTCTAACAGGCGTTGTAATGCAGTAGCTGTGTACACGGCATTGTATCCTTTTAAAATTTTTGAGGAAGCAGTAGTCTCATGTCCTTTATAACAGATCACATCCTTGATAGCTATGACGGTGCCATGTAATTTGCCGGTTGGTAAACCTGCCAGGCGCTTAGCATCTAATGTTGCGGCTGTTTGCAATGCTTCTTCTGCATATACAGCAGTAAATGCATTCAGGTGCTTTTGCTGTTCTATTCTTTTAAGATATTGGGTTACGATGCTAACGCATGTCGTACCTCCTGCTGAAAGCTGTTGCTGATATTCTTGAATGGTAGTAAACAAAAAAGTGAGTTTTGACTGGTATTTATAAAACTGGCTGGAGTGATCAGCGAATTCAGATTGCGCCAAGCACTTCAGCCGGTTATTTATTAAAAGAAGGAGAAAACCTATTTAGGTAATTCTTCCATTGGTTTTTGTTGTTGCACTAATTGCTGTTGTTGCAATTGTTGTCTTAATAACCTGATCTCTTCGTCTTTATCTTTTTCTTTCATGCCTTCTTCAAATTCACTTTTCACGTTGTCTTTGGCATCTTTAAATTCACGCACCCCTTTGCCAATTCCTCTCATTAATTCAGGAATTTTTTTGCCACCGAACAAAAATATAATGGCAACTAAGATAAACAGCATGTGTTCAGGTTGAAATATCGACAACAGAACGGCTTTATTTTCTAGTATCATAATAAATAATTTGAAAAACAAAGATAAATTAAATCTCCTTTATAATAGGGTATTTATAAGGAGAATTTTGGTTTGTCTGAATTTTAACATAGCTCGCAATAGTCGTTACCTATCTTAACCAACGGCCGCATCTCGCGTGTCCGTTCGCTGCTTCATAAGGAGTGATACTTCTTGAGCAAGAAATGAATCCAAATACCATGGTTGCCACTAAGGCGATCAGAAATAACTTTCTCATGTTTTGTCAGTTTAGATTAAGAATAAAGTGTAATGAAAGATACGGTAAAATTGTAATACGGGACTATTTTCCACAAAAAAAGCGAAAATGTTGCCATTTTCGCTTACTATACTTATCGAAATAATTATTTTTTAAGAGCCACTGCCATTCTTTTTTCCTGGATACGAGCGCTTTTACCGCTTCTTTCTCTAAGGTAAAATAGTTTAGCACGACGTACTTTACCTACTTTATTTAACACAACACTCTCAATATTAGGAGAATAGAAAGGAAATAGACGTTCAACACCTACACCATCACTGATCTTACGAACAGTAAAAGTAGCAGTAGCGCCAGTACCCTGACGTTTGATCACATCGCCTTTAAAGCTCTGGATACGTTCTTTAGTACCTTCTACAATTTTATAGTTAACAGTGATGTTATCACCTGCTTTGAAATTAGGTAGAGCTGGTTTTGCTGTCAACTGCTCGTGTACAAATAATACTGCTGCGTCCATAACTTTATTTTTTATCGGACGGCAAAGGTAAAGACCCTGTGGGGAAATTCCAAAAAATAATGGGCAAATCGTAAAATAATGAAATTGCCCTAAATCTTGTCATACTTGGCCTTAAACAAGGGTTTTATGGAAAAATGACCTTCGGGCTAATTTTGAAAAATTTTTCTCAAATCCCAAATATTTCATTGAGGATAGGGCGATTTTTAAGTCGGTACAATTGGAGTTATAATATCCGCTAATTATTTCCTTGGCTTTTTCATTTTTAATAAAATAAATCACTTTATACTCTATTGATCTATTATGTGGCTTCGAGGCTTCAGTATCTAAATAACCATCGAAATCTGAAAACTTATAATTTTTTTTTCTTTGTGTGATGAGGTTCCTAAAAATGATAGTCTTAGCATTTTTGTCAATCGTTGCAATTGATGAATAACGAATCAATGAATTTAATCCCATCACAATAAAAGCAGCGCAAAGAATAACTATTAATATGAGCTGAATCCGAAAAGCATAAATTGTTTCTGTATTACCAGGTACAACATTGGTTAGGTAGGCTGATATTGATTCATAAATAAAATAAACTAAGACGAAACAGTAAAACAAATTCATCACTATAAACATGATGCCCCATATACTCAACTTAGATTTAATCATAAATTCATTTCTAAAGATTTATTTAAGGTAACAAAAAATCCAAATAAGCATACACCTATTTGGATTTTGAATTATTGTTATTTGAATTTTATCGTGCTATGTTCACTGCTCTTTTTTCTCTGATAACAGTTACTTTGATCTGGCCGGGGAAGGTCATTTCAGTTTGTATCTTCTGCGCTATTTCGAAACTTAATTTATCGCTGTCGCTATCAGAAACTTTATCCGCTTCTACAATCACACGAAGCTCACGGCCCGCTTGTATCGCATAAGCTTTTTCAACGCCAGGGTAGGCTAGTGCCATATTTTCAAGGTCCTTGATACGTTGAATGTATTGTTGCATGATCTCACGTCTTGCACCCGGCCTTGCACCGCTGATCGCATCGCAAGCCTGAATGATCGGAGAGATAACATATTGCATTTCCATTTCATCATGGTGAGCTCCGATGGCATTTACTACCGCAGGATTTTCACCATATTTTTCAGCCAGCTTAGCGCCTAACAATGCATGGCTCAATTCAGTTTCTTCATCAGGAACTTTGCCGATATCATGTAACAAACCCGCACGTTTTGCCAGCTTAGGGTTCATGCCTAATTCTGCCGCCATGATAGCACAAAGGTTGGCAGTCTCACGACTGTGCATCAATAGATTTTGTCCGTAAGAAGAACGGAAACGCATACGGCCAACCATTCTGATCAATTCTTTATGCAGGCCATGAACGCCTAGTTCCATTGCAGTGCGTTCACCGATCTCCATTACCTGGTCGTCTAACTGGCGTTTTGTTTTTTCAACAACCTCTTCGATACGCGCAGGATGTATACGTCCGTCAGCAACTAAACGTTGCAATGATAAACGCGCTATCTCTCTACGCAATGGATCGAAAGAAGACAATACGATCGCTTCCGGAGTATCATCAACGATCAGATCAACACCTGTTGCGGCTTCTATCGCACGGATATTTCTACCTTCACGGCCAATGATCGAGCCTTTGATCTCATCACTTTCTAAATTGAAAACAGTAATAGAGTTTTCTATCGCCTGTTCTGCAGCGGTACGTTGTATCGTTTGAATAACAATTTTACGGGCTTCTTTATTCGCCTTTAATTTTGCGTCTTCGATTATTTCCTGTTGAATAACTAAAGCCCTGGTTTGTGCTTCTTGTCTCAAGCTTTCTATTAATTGCGTTTTTGCTTCTTCGGCAGATAATCCCGCAACTTTTTCTAAACGCCGGATATGTTCTTCCTGGTGTTTTTCCAGTTCGGTACGTTTAAGATTGACAATCTCGATCTGACGATTCATGTTTTCCTTGATACCATCATTTTCTTTTAATTGTTTATCAAGGTTCTGCTCTTTCTGGCTAACAGATTGTTCTTTTTGCTTAATGCGGCTTTCTCCTTCGATGATCTTTTGATTGCGTTGCAATACATCACGGTCATGTTCAGATTTTAGTTGTACAAATTTTTCTTTTGCCTCTAATAATTTTTCTCTTTTTAGATTTTCGGCTTGCAATTGGCCATCAGCAATGATCTTTTTAGCTTGTGCTTCGGCTTCTTCTATTTGTCCTTTTGCATTTTTAGCAAATATTAATTTGCCCAGCACAGTACCCACTATTAGGGCAGCAGCGCCAATGATACTGTATATTATTATCGGTTCCATTGATTATATCTTTTTTTATACGGTTCACAATCTTTCTACAAATGCGCTCGTTAACCATACTATTGTTAATAAGAATTGCGTGCGAAGATACAATTTTTTGTATAGCAAATGGAAGTTATGGGCAGGTTTGCCCTACATAAAAGCTCAAAATCAGCAGGTTGAAATGTAATTACAAAGCATTATCGAGTAGCAGCTCCATTTTTTGCAGCGCTTCACCAACATTTTTTTCCAGTTGTGGATTGTCTTTTGAATCGGTTTGCGTGGCGTACCAGATCAGCGACATGGATACATAATCCTGCATATCCTTACCGGCAAAATGTGTTTTAAATTCGATGATCTTATCATTGATCACCTTTAGGGCGGCACGGATTATTTCCTCATCCTTCGGATTGATCTTGATCCGATACGTTCTATCGGCAATGACAATATTAATGGGAATGAGTTCTGCCATAATGTTATTCACTTAGTAAACCGATACATTTATCAATGCCTTTGATGTATTGATTGATGCGTTTTTCAAATTCTTTTTTATCCGCCTCTTCCATTTTTGAAGTGGCGGCCTTTAAAATACTTACCTGTTGACGCAAGCCATCAATGTATTCCAGGTATTGTTTTTGTTCTTCTTTTTTTTCAGTCAGCTCATTTTTCAAACGCTCATTTTCTTTTTGCACCGATTCATACTTCTTCAATAATTGTTGAAGTTTTGCATTGATGCGTTTGATATGTGATTCTACTTCTGACATTATTTGATCTTTTCGATCACCAGTTTTTTTACATCGGCTAAAGGAATTCTTTCCTGCACCATCGTATCACGATAACGGATCGTAACCGTATTATCTTCTTTTGTTTGATGATCGATCGTTACACAAAATGGCGTACCGATCGCATCCATACGGCGATAGCGTTTACCGATCGCATCTTTTTCTTCATAAAAACAATGGAAATCCTGTTTGCAATCATCCATTAATTTTCTGGCTATTTCAGGCAGTCCATCTTTTTTCAACAAAGGCAAAATTGCTAATTTAGTAGGAGCCAGCTTCGCAGGAATTTTTAGTACAACGCGGCCATCTTCCGTTCCATCTTCTTTTGTCCATTTTTCATCGGCGTAAGCCAGACTTAAAATAGTCAGCACCAATCTGTCTAATCCAACAGAAGTTTCTAAAACGTATGGTGTGTAGTTACCGTAAGGCTTTCCTTCTTCGTTCAGGTCGTTATCGAAATATTGTATTCTCTTTTTGCTGTAGAGTTGGTGTTGAGACAGATCAAAATCAGTACGACTGTGAATACCTTCCAGTTCTTTCCATCCAAATGGAAATTCAAATTCGATGTCTAAAGCAGCATCTGCATAATGCGCTAATTTGACGTGATCGTGAAAACGTAATTTCGCTGCAGGGATACCAATGCTTTCGTGCCATTTTTTTCTTTCGTCTTTCCAGAAATTGTACCATTCTTTTTGTGTGCCCGGGCGAATAAAGAACTGCATTTCCATTTGTTCAAATTCTCTCATTCTGAAAATAAATTGCCTGGCAACAATTTCATTACGGAATGCTTTACCGGTCTGTGCAATACCAAAAGGTATTTTCATGCGGCCGGTTTTTTGTACGTTCAGGAAGTTGACAAAAATACCTTGCGCTGTTTCAGGACGTAAATAGATCGTATCGCTTTCTTCTGCAACACTTCCAATTTGTGTGCTGAACATCAAATTGAATTCTCTTACTTCTGTCCAGTTAGAAGTTTTGCTGATGCCGCATTTTATTTTTTTATCTTCTATTAATTTTTTTAAGGCAGGATAATCGGGTTTAGCCAATAGCTTTTCCATTTCGCTAATTAATGCTGCGCCTTCTGCTTCAGGTAATGTTTCTGCAAAACCTTCGATCAAATGATCAACGCGGTATCTTTTATTACTGTCTTTATTATCGATCATCGGATCGCTGAAATTATCAACGTGTCCGCTTGCTTTCCAGGTGGTAGGATGCATGAATATCGCTGCATCGATACCTACGATATTGTCATTCAACTGGGTCATGCTTTTCCACCAATAATCACGAATGTTCTTTTTTAATTGAGAGCCCATTTGTCCGTAATCATACACTGCCGCTAACCCATCATAAATTTCTGATGATTGAAAAATATAACCGTACTCTTTACAATGAGAAATCAGTTCCTGAAAGTTATTTGTTTCGTTTGCCATAATGGCTGCAAATGTAAGCAGGATTTCAAATTAATTATTAAAAATGCATATTTTAGCAATCCGATGATACCACAAGAAAAAATAGATTCGTTTAGAAAGGATTTGCGCAGAGGATTGCCTGATGGGGAGCTGCGGCGTCAATTGGAAGAAGAAGGGTATTCCAAAGAGGATATCGCGAAGGTTTTTGAACCACGTAAATATGATATGGGATATTGGTACCTGGTATCCGGGATCGTGGTACTTATAGTAGGGCTCTATCTTTCTTCTTTAACGATCGTTACACGGATTTATATTCTTTTCTTTACTGTAAATATTAATACGGCCGGACATATTTTTATTCTTCTTTCGGGCCTATTATTTTATGAGCAGTACAAGCTTACTAATAAGAAAACCGGATCCGAAAGTTAAGGGTGTAATTTCTCATTATTTTTATGCCTGTCGGCATCGCGTAAATTTTTCTTTTCAAAATTTTTTTCCAGCGCAGTCGTCAGATCCACACCGGTTTGATTTGCAAGACATATCAATACCCACAATACATCGGCCATTTCATCAGCTATTTCTTTTCCTTTGTCCGATTCTTTGAAAGACTGGTCACCATATTTTCTTACCATTAATCTGGATAGCTCGCCAACTTCTTCCATCAGGATACCAAGGTTAGTTAACTCAGAAAAGTATTTTACACCAACAGTCTTGATCCAACCGTCAACTTTCGCTTGCAATTCTCTAACCGTAATGTCATCCATAAATAACTATTTAAATCTAAAAATAATAATTCTACAAAAGCCCCCTTCAGGGGGTTGGGGGGTTACTCCGCGTTCTTAGTATCAACGATTATCGTAATCGGCCCATCATTCAACAATGCCACTTTCATATCAGCACCAAATGTACCCGTGAATATTTTTTTACCAAGATCTAACTCCAATTGCGCGATCATCTTTTCATACATCGGCACAGCAAAATCAGGCTTGCTTGCTTTTAAATAACTGGGCCTGTTTCCTTTTTTAGTGGAAGCAAATAAAGTGAACTGGCTCACCAATAAAATATCTGCGCCAATATCGTGCACCGAAATATTCGGCACTTTATTTTCATCATCAAATATGCGCAGGTTAACGATCTTGTTACTGAGTTTGATAATATCCTCATCTATATCTGCATCTTCAATACCAATCAATACCAGCAAGCCTTTATTGATGGCAGCTTTTAGTGTGTTATCTATTGTTATACTCGCTTCTGTTACTCTTTGTATGACTGCGCGCATGGCTTTATTTGTAATGAAGATAGAAAAATATCAATCAAATCAACTCATTGAAACTCTACCGGGAAAAACAAGTCGGGATCGGGAATATTTTTTCTCAAAAATTAATATTGACCGCTAAGCCGGTGCGGTGCTATTTTATAAAATTGTACACAACGCTTTTCCACAGCTGTTAATATTTTGCCCGCGGAAATACGGCGGTTAAAAAATAGTTTCGGTTTAGGAAGTACTCCTGAAATTTCGTAACTTTAGTAACAAGGTTTTCAACAAAAAATACAATAAAAATGGCTACAAAAAAGCAACCGGGCAAAGGCCTGCAATTCGGTCGGCAATTTACCAAAGACGGTGTAAGTCCATATGATATGTTTGAGTACGATTACCGTACTTCTATTATAAAAAATCCTTCCGGTGAAGTGGTATTTCAAATGGATAATGTAGAGGTACCCAAACAATGGAGCCAGATCGCTACCGATATATTAGCACAAAAATATTTTCGTAAAGCAGGTGTGCCACAGCCAGATGGCACAACCGGCAGAGAAACTACCGTGAAACAAGTGGCCCACCGAATGGCGCAATGTTGGAGAGTCTGGGGCGAACGCTACGGTTATTTTGCCGATGCACACGATGCACAGGTGTTTTACGATGAATTGGTCTATTCTATATTAAATCAGGCCTGCGTTCCTAACAGTCCGCAATGGTTCAATACAGGTTTGCATGAAGTATATGGCATTACCGGAAAACCACAGGGCCATTATTTTATTGATCAAAAAGACGGACAATTAAAAAAGTCTACTTCGGCATACGAACGCCCGCAGCCACATGCCTGTTTTATTTTAAGTGTAGATGACGACCTGGTGAATGAAGGCGGCATTATGGATCTATGGGTGCGCGAAGCAAGAATATTTAAATACGGCAGTGGTGTAGGTACAAACTATAGCAGTATTCGCGGAGATGGTGAAAAACTAAGTGGTGGCGGTACTTCCAGTGGATTAATGAGTTTCTTAAAGATTGGCGACAGGGCAGCAGGTGCTATTAAAAGCGGTGGTACAACACGTCGTGCGGCTAAGATGGTTTGTTTGGATTTGGATCATCCGGAAATAGTAAGCTTCATTAACTGGAAACAGGAAGAAGAGAAAAAAGTAGCCGCGTTAATTGCTGCAGGTTATTCTCACGATTATGAAGGCGAGGCGTATAAAACAGTCAGTGGACAAAACAGTAACAACTCCGTTCGCATACCGAATGCATTTTTTAAAGCATTGGATGAAGACGGCATATGGGAGCTGAAAGCAAGAAGCGATGGGCGTGTAATGAAAACGATCAAAGCACGTGAATTATGGGATCAGATCAATTATGCGGCATGGCGCTGTGCTGATCCGGGAACACAATATGATACTACCATTAATGAATGGCACACCTGTCCGGAAGGTGGACGAATTAGAGCGTCTAACCCTTGCAGTGAGTATATGTTTTTAGATAATACAGCTTGTAATTTGGCCTCTGTCAACCTTCGCCAATTCTTTACAGAAAGTGATAATAGTTTTGATATAAAAGGATTTGAATACACTTGTCGTTTATGGACAGTCGTATTGGAAGTAAGTGTATTGATGGCACAGTTTCCATCAAAAGAAGTAGCACAATTAAGCTACGATTACAGAACGCTTGGTTTAGGGTATGCTAACCTGGGCAGCATGTTAATGGTAAGTGGTATACCTTATGATAGTGAGCAGGGGCGTGGCATTGCCGGCGCTATCACAGCGATCATGACGGGCGTTGCGTACAAAACATCTGCAGAAATGGCCGGCTTCCTTGGTGCTTTTGATAAGTACGAAGAAAATAAAAAACACATGTTACGTGTGATGCGCAATCACCGCGCAGCGGCATACGATGCAAGCGGTGCATATGAAGGTTTGGAAATAAAACCAACCGGCATCAACGCAAAATATTGTCCTGATAATTTATTAAAAGCTGCTACCAAAGCATGGGATGATGCAGTGCAGTTAGGAGAAAAAAATGGATATCGCAACGCGCAGACAACCGTCATCGCACCAACAGGAACGATCGGTTTAGTAATGGATTGTGATACAACAGGAGTTGAGCCCGATTTCGCTTTAGTAAAATTTAAAAAATTAAGCGGCGGCGGCTATTTTAAAATAATCAATCAAAGTGTACCGGCTGCATTGCGCAATTTAAAATACAACGAAAAACAAATTGAAGAAATTGTAAACTATGCAAAGGGCCATGCAACATTAGAAGGCGCGCCATACATCAACAAACAAACACTAAGTGAAAAAGGCTTTATTGCAGAAGAGATCGAAAGATTAAATGCTGCCATGGCAAGCGCTTTTGAAATTGGATTTGTATTCAATCAATATACATTAGGCGAAGCTTGCTTGCAACGTTTAGGTTTTAAGCCGGAGCAATACAATGATTTTAGCTGGAGCTTATTAGAAGCATTGGGATTTACTGATGAACAAATTGAAGCCGCTAATATTTATATATGCGGTACGATGACAGTAGAAGGCGCACCATATTTAAAAGACGAACATTTGCCTGTATTTGATTGTGCCAATAAATGCGGACAAAAAGGCGAACGCTTTATCCATGCACACGGACATATCCGTATGATGGCTGCGGCGCAACCTTTCTTAAGCGGTGCTATCAGCAAAACGATCAACCTTCCAAACGAAGCAACGATCGAAGAAATTGCAGATTGTTATCGCATGAGCTGGGAGCTTGGTTTAAAAGCAAATGCGTTGTATCGCGATGGATCTAAATTATCGCAGCCGCTTAGCAATAAATCGGATGCAAAGAAAAAGGCAACAGCCGAAACTCAATCAGCAGAAAATATAAATACAGAACATGCTGCATCCGCTATTGTTGATATGGGTAAATTAACCATTGATGAATTATTGGATGAAATAAGCAAGCGCATGCAAAGCAGTCCGGATACAGTGTTGAAAGGAAAGCTGGCAAAAATTGTAGAGCGTAAAACATTACCGGCCAAACGCAGGGGCTTTACACAAAAAGCAAAAATAAACGGACAGGCATTGTTCGTTCGCACCGGTGAATACAATGATGGAAGCGTAGGAGAGATATTTATCGATATGGCAAAAGAAGGTGCTACAATGCGTAGTATGCTGAACTGTTTTGCTATCGCGATATCGATCGGTTTACAATATGGTGTTCCGCTAGAAGAATTTGTAGAAAAATTTGTATTTACCCGTTTCGAGCCAAGTGGCATGGTAGAACATCCAAATATCAAATCAACTACTTCTATTATCGATTTTATTTTCCGTTCATTAGCCTATGAATATTTAGGTAGAAATGACCTGGTTCACGTATTGGACAAACCTGAAGTGGAAAATTTGGGTGATAATCCATGGGATCATTCTACACCCACCATCGGTGAAAGAAAACCTGAGTTAAGCGAAGTAAGGGTAATAGGAAATTCATCTAATACGCAGCCCCAGTCTGCGAAAACACAAATGACAAACGCCGCTGCCGGCGACGGCACCCAAAATTATTTAAAATCGATGCAAAGTGACGCGCCCGCCTGCAATACCTGCGGCCATATTACCATTCGTAGCGGCACTTGCTACAAGTGTTTAAATTGTGGTAATAGCATGGGATGTAGCTAAGCTGGTGATTCTAACATATTATTATACAAAAGCCATCATAATTTGATGGCTTTTTCGTTTCCATATCATAAAAAACTTTACATTTATGATGAAAACAATTTATACCATAATCTTTATAACATGAACATTACTAAACATTTCTGTGTCCTTTTCCTTTTGATGGCTGGCTATTTCACCTCATTCGCTCAAACTAATAATCCTTTAATTAATAGCGGGGATATAATAAAACGCGCCGATGCATTAAGCGATGATGGGAAATACAAAGATGCGATCGATCTGTATAAACAAATTTCGCGTAGCGATAGCAATTATGTAGATGCATTATATGAATTGAGCAGCAGCTGCTATTCAGATAGTGAAATGGAAGCATCGTATAAATATGCTAAAATGGGGGCCGACCTTTTTCCGGAACGATTTACCAAATTCGTTATGCAGGAAGCAAATGCATTGGATGCAATGAAAAAGCCTGAAGAGGCAGTTGTATTGTATGATCAGGTGCTGGCGAAAGATCCTCAATCTGCCATTACCTATTTTAATAAAAGTATTTCATTGATCGCGCAGCAAAAAGAAGAAGAAGCTAAAGTTTGTTTAGAAAAATGCCTGTTGATCAATCCTTATTATAAATCAGCGCATTATTTTTTAGGAAAAATATTTCTAAAAGAAGGAAAGCTGATACCGGCTATGCTGGCTTTTAAGACTTATATGTTAGTAGCGCCAACAGGTAAATACGCTGTAGCAACAGTGGGCCTGATGAGTGATATCGCTAAAGTTACAGATGATGTGACCGAGTACGACAAAAATAAAGTGGCAGGCAAAGACGATGATTTCGATTTTCTGCAACAAATACTTATTTCTAAAGTGGCGCTTGACAGGGAATATAAATTAAAAGCCGCTCTGGAAGATCCTATTGTACGCCAGATACAGGTAGTAGATGAAAAATTGCAATACAATAAAAATGATAAAGGGTTTTGCATGCAGTTTTATGTACCGCTCTATCAACAAATTTTTGCTGATGGCAATTTCGAGCCAATGATATTTACTATGTTCTCCGGATTGAATATTAAGAGCGTTGGAGAATGGAACAAAAAGCATAAAAAACAGGTAGATCCTTTTGTAAGTAATGCGGCAGATTATTTAAATAAAATTAGAAGCACACGTATATTAAATGCTGTTGAAAGAAAAGCAGCGGCCGACAATTATTTATATGCCGAAGGCGAATATGTTGGCAAAGGAGCTTATACAAAAGATAAAGATGGCAACTACCAATTATCAGGCGATTGGCTTTTCTATTATGATAACGGAGCGTTGAAAACAAAAGGAGCTTTCAATAGCGATTATAAAAAAGAAGGGCCATGGGTTTTCTATTACGATAACGGAGAGCTTAAAGAAAAAGTAAATTATAAAAATGGCGATCAGGTAGGTTTGGCAGAAGGATGGTGGGATAATGGTAACAGATGGTACAATGAAACTTTTGTTGATAATAAAACGGATGGAGTGCAAACACTTTATTATTTTAATGATAATGTTAATTCGATCACTACATATAAGGCCGATAAAAAAAATGGCCCTGAAAAATCATATAACAGTGATGGTGAACTAACCTATACCACCAATTATACGGATGATGAGGAAGATGGTGCCGCAAAATCATTTTATGGCCCGTCGGGTATTATTAAAGATGAAGTGACGTATAAAGCAGGAAAGGCCCAAGGGACATATAAAAGTTTTACAGAAAAAGGAGCCATAGCTACACAGGGAGAATTTGTAGATAACCAAAAGCAAGGGCTTTGGACAACCTATTATCCAAGTGGTGCTGTAAAAGAAAAAACAACTTATGCAAACGGTGAAATAACGGGAGAGTTTACTGAGTATTTTGAAAATGGACAATTAAGTCGCAAAGGAAATTACACCAATAAAAAAATAGACGGCAAACTGGAAGATTATGATGAAGATGGGAAAAAATACAGCGATGCTGTTTATGAAAAAGGAAAACTGAGAGAAATAAATTTTTATGATAAATCAGGCAAAAACATTTCAGCTATAACAACACGCAAGGGTGCCGCCAATATTATATTTTATTTGCCTGACGGATCAAAAACAAGCGAATGTTATTTTAATAATGATGGAAACAGGGATGGTAAAAATGTTGATTATTTCCCTTCTGGTAAAATAAAGGAAGTGTCTTATTATAAAAATGGTATTCAGCAAGGTTCTGATATCGGCTACTTCGCTAATGGACAAGAGAGATTTGAAACCAATTATATTGATGGTAATGAAGATGGTTATACAAAAGGCTTTTTTTCAAATGGCCAGCTGAATTTTGAAGTATGGAGAGTGAAGGGGCAAAAGCAGCAGCACATGATCTACTATAATAACCTGGGAGATGTGACAAGCATAGAGAATTATTTAAATGACGACGAGGATGGATATGCAGAATATAAGTATCCAAAAAATATTCCTGACGATGACTATAAATATTCAAGCGGTTGGTTGGAAAGCATGACGCAATTCGACAGTACAGGAAATGTAATAGCTTCTGCTACGTTTAATAAGGGTAAGGGCCCGATAGCATTCAAAAATTATAATGGCAAAATATCTGCGCAGGGTTCTTACGACCATTACATGTTGAATGGTAGTTATAAAGTATATTTTTTCGATGGAAAATTACTTACATCCATGTTTTACAAAAACAATAAGCTGGATAGTAATTACAAAAGCTATTTTTATAATGGAGTGCTAAAAACAGAAGGAAATTATAAAAATGGAGAAAAAGAAGGTGTATGGAAAGGCTATTATGAAAATGGAAAGTTAAGCGAAGAGGAAACCTATAACAATGGCAACCTCGAAGGTGAATATAGATCATACAATATTGATGGAACCAAAGATTTTACAGCTAACTATAAAGACAATAATAAAGAGGGACAAACAATATTATACGGTGATAGTAACAAGATCAATGCAATATTGAATTATAAAGATGATAATATTCAGAGCTATACTTATGAAGATAAAAACGGAACACTTGTTCCACCAATTGAAATAAAAGGAGGAACAGGAAAAGTTGTAGGCTATTATAGAAATGGTATTAAAAGTTGTGAGTTACAATTTGTAGATATGGAAGAAGATGGAGTACACAACTTCTTTTATAGTAATGGCAAATCATACATCGAGGGTAAACGTTCTTCAGGTTATGATAATGGCCCTGTTACTATTTATTATCCGAATGGGAATTTTTATAGAGTAGAAAGTCTTGTATTGGGCAACCTGAATGGCATTCGTAAAACATATTATCCGAATGGTAAACTACAAAAGGAAGAAAATTATTACAATGATGAATTGAATGGGGTATGTAAATATTATGACGAACAGGGTAATCTAAAACAGACGCGCGTGTATTTTTACGACCATTTACAAAGTGTAAAATAGTATGTATAAAAAATTGATCATAGTATTTGCTATTGCCTGGCTGCAGCAAACAATAATGGCACAAACACCGGAAGACGTTAAAAAAGTATTTCCCGGTGAGCAGGTCGTTTATTTGAATTATAGCGAGCAATTAAATTTGTCTATTAAAGATGACCAGCCGGTAGCAGAAAGCGATCATGGAGTAGAACTTATGTTGCTGGGTGAAAATGCCAGTAATTATAGCCGGTATGCTGTTTACCATAGCGATTACAATGAACTGAAAAATTTAGACGCCTATACCAAATTACCTGATGGCGATAAATTCAAAAAAATAAAGATTACCAATCAGCAGACAAGCAGCAGCAGCAGTAATAGCGTGTTTTATGATGATATAAAAGAAACCAGTTTTGATTTCCCTTCTTTAACACAAAATGCTATTGAGCATATCGATTATACGCAGTACCAAAAAGATGCCCACCTGTTAACTTCTTTTTATTATCCGGGAAATGTTCCATTGATGAACGGCTCTTATACAGTAGTGGTACCTAATGAGATCAGTATAAAATATATCGTAAGAAATGATCCTAAGGGGTTGTTTCAGTTTTCTGAAGAAAAAAAGAAAAAGGAAACAATTTATAAATGGACCTTAAAAAATATCAAACCAATCGACGATAATTTTGGTGGCGCTCCCGACGATGAATATTTTGAACCACGCATAATAGTTTACGTGACATCTTTCCAGGGAAAAAACGGACAACAAAATTTTTTAAGTTCGCTTGATGACCTGTATCACTGGGATGTAAGTTTTACAAAAGAATTGAATGTAACACAGGATGCCGATCTTAAAAAAACGGTCGATTCGATCATTACAGGTAAAACAACGGAACTCGATAAAGCTAAAAGTATTTATCGTTGGGTGCAGCAAAACATCCGCTATGTAGCATTTGAAAATGGATTGGAAGGCTTCAGGCCAAGGCAGGCGGCAGAAGTGTGTAGCAAACGTTATGGCGATTGTAAAGATATGAGTAGCATCATTACACAAATGCTTCGTATAGCAGGCATAAAAGCCTATTATACCTGGATCGGAACACGTAGTCTGCCTTACGATTATTCAGATGTTCCATTACCCATTGTTGATAATCACATGATATCAACTGCCAACATTGATGGCAAATGGATATTTTTAGACGGTACGGATCCGCATGCTAAATTTGGTATGCCACCTTCCGGTATACAAAATAAACAAGCGCTTATTTCTATTGATGACAAAGAATATAAAGTATTACGGGTGCCTGTTATTCCTGCAGAAGAAAATAGTATGGTCGATACCACTACCATTAGTTTCATCGATAATGGAATTAAAGGGCATGAAAAAGTAACCTACTACGGATATCAGGGTGAGGATGTATATAATTCATTGCTTTACCGGGATGAAAATGAAACAAAAGATTTTGTAAAAACACGGATGGGCAAAGCAAGTAACAAATTTATTTTGGGCAACTATACCATTACGCGCGTCAATCCTGAAGAAAACATTGCCAATATCTCGGCAGATTTTGAAATTCCCGGGTATGGTAAAAAGTTGGGAGATGAATATTATATTAATCTCAACCTGGAAAAAATATTTGAAAAACAAGTAATAGATACGGTAAAAAGAAAGATCCCATTTGAGATTGAGTACAATTCTTCAACCAATGAATGCCACATACTTGAAATTCCCAAAGGATATGAAGTAAGTTATCTGCCTAAAGATTTCAGTTTTGATAATGACCTTGCATCCATAAAAATATCTTACAAAGTTATCGATGGAAAGGTAATAGCTTCGCAGGAAGCCAAGTGTAAAAAATTGATGATCGATCCTTCTGAATTTGAAGAATGGAACAAGGGGATGAGTAGTGTTCAATTGCAATACAAAGAATCAGTTGTACTTAAAAAAATAACTAACTAGACTTACAAACATAAAAGCGAACATATGAAAAGAGTAATTACCGGATTTATTTTAATGCTTTTAACTACAACTGCATTTACGCAAAGCGCTTCTCTTACCTGGGTAGCATCGCCTGTATTGCACAAGGCAAACCCGCAATTTGCTAATGAAAGCGCGGTGATATTGGAAGATATCAGGCAGCACCAATTTGTAGACCTGGATAATAAGGACATGGCAATTAATATTACCTGCAGGCGCCTGATAAAAATAAATGATGATAAAGGAGCTGAATTATACAATAAAATATATATCCCTGTCAATTTAAATACAGAGCAGGTGCTGTCTATAAAAGCCCGCACAATACAGCCTACAGGACAGGTAGTCGATCTACCTGCAGATAAAATATTTGACGTGGTAGAAGATGGCACCCATTACAAAAAATTTGCGCTGGAAGGAATAGAGAAAGGTTGCGAAATAGAATACATGTATTCTATAAAAAGAAAGGCCATTTACTTTGGGGTAGAAACTTTTCAATCGAGCTATGCGCCATGTCAAAAAGCAGAATTTACATTAATGGCACCACAACGGTTGGTCTTTTCTGTAAAAGGATATAATGGGTTTAAAGTAAGTTCGGATTCTGTCGTTGGTGATCAAAGAATTGTAACGGCAACAGAAAAAGATATTGTTACGCTCGACGATGAAAAATATTCCAACAGAACACCTAATTTATTGAATGTACAATACAAGCTTTCTTATAATTTATCAGTAGATAAAAATGTGCGTTTGTTTACCTGGAATGAAATGGCAAAGAACGTGTATAGTAACTACACTACTTTTTCACCAAAAGAAATAAAAGCGATAGATAATTTTATAAAACAAATGAACCTGCCAAAGACGGCTACGGAAGAAGAAAAAATTGTTGGATTGGAAGAATATATAAAAACGACTATCGGAGATGATGACCAGGGTGGTGAAGACGCAGACAATATTGAGAAGATCGTAAAAAATAATGTAGCAAGCAACGACGGGCTAACAAAGATTTTTATTGCAGTACTGGAGAGGCTGGGTATTAATTACCAAATAGTTTTCCCAAGCAAAAAAGATGATTTTCCTATAGATGAGAATTTTGAGAATTATAAACTGATAGATGATATGCTTTTCTATTTTCCCAATTCAGGCAATTTTATTGAGCCGGGAAACAAAGGGCTACGTTATCCTTTCATTGATCCGGCCTGGGCAGCAACAACCGGCTTGTTTTTAAAGGGAACTACTATCGGAACATTTAAAACCGCCATCGCTTCTTTCGACAGCATAGGTATACAGCCTTACGAAAAAAATGCGATCGATCTGGAAGTAAGAATGAAGTTTAGCCCTGCAATGGATTCGATGCAGTTACATACCAAACAGATCTTATTAGGATATGGCGCAACGAGTTACAGGCCGGCTTTTACATTCTTATCAGACGATAAAAAGGAAGAGTTCAAAAAAGAAGTGGTTACTTCTATCGCTAAAAGCGACAATATCCAAAATGTCCAGGTCCAGAATACGGCAATGACGGATAATTATAAAAATAAACCGTTAATAATCGAAGCTGATATTACCAGCGGAGACATATTGGACCAGGCAGGAAACAATATATTGGTCAAATTGGGAGAAGTGATCGGGCCACAGGTTGAAATGTACCAGGAAAAACCAAGGCAATTACCTATTGCAATGGAATATCCTCATTCAGAAGACAGGGATATTTATTTTACCATTCCTGCAGGATATCAGATTAAAAATTTAAGTGATATTAATAGCAATAAAACTGCTGCTAGTGATTCAATAGGGTTTAAATCATCCTATACATTAAGCGGTAACGAGTTACATATTAAGATACACGAATATTATAAATTGACTGATCTTCCCGTTTCAATGTTCCAGGAATTTATAAAAGTAATTAACGCCAGTGCCGATTTCAATAAAGTGGTCCTGGTTCTGGTAAAAAATTGATTTTTAAGTAGTTTAAGGCATAAAATCAACTAAAATGGCCTGATAAATGTTAGCTTATTAACATTTATCAGGCCATTTTACATATAATTTTAAAAATATATTTGGTTATTTATATTTTATTATATACCTATGCACTTTATTTGCAAAAATAGAAAATAATCCCCCACCTCCTCGAAACTGGTTCTCAACCTATTCTAAAACGCTTGCCTTAAAAAAAACAAAAATGAAAAATTTATTTGTAGCCATTACAGTATCAATCGTATTGTACAGTTGTGCAACAACCACAGCCATGATGACTCCACAAATTGGCGAAACATGGAGAGCTAAATGTTATGAAAAAACCCATCCAATGGATTTTAAAATAACAAATGTTGAAATGGGCTTTACAACCTATAAGGATAGCTCTTCGGTATACAAAATACCAACATACACTTTTCAAAGAGAGTTTGTACGCACTTGCGTAGCTGGTTCTGACGTTGTTTTAATGAGACGTCATAGCAAAATTGATCGCAGCGCTTCTAATTATAATAGCTCACTTACTTCAAGATAATTTAGTTGCGATTTATGCAACAGTTAATAAAGGTTTGTAAGGTCACATATAGTTGATCTTACAAACCTTATTCATTTATACAGAATTGCAATGGGCTCATTACCTTTGCGCCATGACATCCCAATTTTTTACCTACAGCAAAGCCAAAGTAATACAGGCATTACGTTATCATTTTATTACCCGCAGAGAGATAAAGGCATTGATGATAGCAGTAAATGTTTTTGCGGTTCTTTCAGCGGCATTATACTTTTTCCATAAAATATCACCCTTCGCTTTTTTATTAAGCTCTACCTTATGGTTTGTGATGATGCTATTATTCTGGTTCATACTGCCAACAATGGTTTATAAACGTGCCAATACTTTTAAGGCTACATTACGGGTTATTTTGGGATCGGATGAATTTTCAATAGAAAATGCCAAGGGCCGTAATAGCTGGCCATGGAAAGCTTTTAACAGTTGGATGGAAAGTCCGCACTTCTTTCACTTATATTTCGATAGCCGGTCCTTCTTTATTATTCCGAAAGAAGCTTTTTCACCAGAAGAAATGACTGAAGCCAGAAAGGTATTCTCAGAAAAAATCCCCAAATGATCTTACCATTTTGGGGACTTGTATTTTGTTGTTGGGAATCTGCATAGCTATTATCTCAATGCTTTCTCCATTATATGATGCGGTGTGTTATTTAATTCAAAAAATTGATTGCCGCTCACTTTATACCCAAACTTTTCATAAAAACCTAATACGGTATCACGGGCATGCATCATTAATATCTTATAGCCTTTATCACGCGCTAAGTTTTCTGCAAAAGTCATAATAGAATCACCTATCCCCTTGCCCTGAAGATTTTTTTGTACAGCCATTTGCCTCAAGCGCAGTGTATTATTATCAAGATGGCTAAGGATACAACAGCCTAATATCTCATCTTCATCAAAAGCCGCAATTAAAATATCTTCTTTGTCCTTTTCAAGCTCTTCAGGAGAAAAGGTGATACCCAATGGTTTGCGCAAAATTTCATTACGCAGGTTAAGCATTTGCTTATACTCCTTTGTTCCGTAGTCTATTTGTTTTAGGGCCATAACAATCGTTTTTATTTATTCTCAATTTTTTGCACCAAAATCCAATTACAAGATACATACTTTTATTTATTGGCTTCAATTAACACACTATTTAAGTATTTTTTTTAGCCCCAAAAAAGCAAGTAAAAATGCTGTGCCTTAACCTGTTAACTCCGATGGGCATAGCTTTGTGAAGAAATGAAAATATTTGTATTTATTTATTTCCAGGCCAATATTTTATATACTATTTATATTTCTTTGTATTTATCTCAAAATGTATATTTTTGCACCTGATTAACTAAATTATACTACCATGTCAGACATTGCAACAAGAGTAAAGAAAATAATTGTTGACAAATTAGGTGTTGATGAAGCAGAGGTTACACCGGAAGCTTCTTTCACAAACGATCTAGGTGCAGATAGCCTAGACACCGTAGAACTAATTATGGAATTTGAAAAAGAATTCAACATTTCTATTCCTGATGAACAGGCTGAAACCATCACTACTGTTGGACAAGCTGTTTCTTACTTAGAAGAACACGCTAAGTAATTTTTCTATTAATCATCGCAGGCAAATTTTATGGAATTAAAAAGAGTAGTGGTTACCGGATTGGGTGCCCTTACCCCGTTGGGTAAAAACGTTGCCGACTATTGGCAAGGATTAACTGATGGTGTAAGCGGTTGCGATTATATGAAGCAATTCGATGCTACAAAGTTTAAAACAAGGTTTGCCTGCGAGGTTAAAGATTTCGATCCTACCACTTACCTGGATAAAAAGGAAGCACGAAAAATGGATCGCTTTACACAGTTTGCTATCGTTGCAACTGACGAAGCCGTTAAAGATGCCGGTATCACTCCCGAAAATGTAAATCCTGATCGAGTAGGTGTTATTTGGGCCAGCGGGATTGGCGGTTTAATAACCTTCCAGGAAGAAGTTGTCGGCTTTGCCAATGGCGACGGAACGCCTCGTTTCAATCCTTTCTTTATTCCCAAAATGATATTGGACATTGCCGCAGGGCAAATATCTATGCGCCATGGTTTCAGGGGCCCCAATTATGCAGTAGTAAGCGCTTGCGCTTCTTCTACCAACGCAATAATTGATGCTTTTGATAACATCCGTTTAGGTAGGGCCGATATTATTGTTACCGGTGGAAGCGAAGCTGTAGTTAGTGCAGCAGGTGTTGGCGGTTTTAATGCAATGAAAGCATTAAGCGAAAGAAATGATAGTCCGCAAACAGCTAGTCGCCCATTCGATAAAAGCCGCGATGGTTTTGTAATGGGAGAAGGCGCAGGTGCGTTAGTATTAGAAAGCTTAGAACATGCCCTTGCAAGAGGCGCAAAGATCTATTGCGAAGTTGCCGGCGGCGGCGCTACTGCAGATGCTCACCATTTAACAGCTCCTCATCCTGAAGGGTTGGGCGCAAAAAATGTAATGGCAACCGCTTTAAAAGATGCTCACCTTAAACCCGAAGATATCCAGTACATCAATGTGCACGGAACATCAACTCCATTAGGTGATCTATCAGAATGTAAAGCTATCTTAAGTGTATTTGGTGAACATGCTTATGACTTAAACATAAGCTCTACAAAAAGCATGAC
>DATHNS010000004.1:0-111198 GCA_035485735.1 Ferruginibacter sp. | reverse complement strand
TCTAACCCTTAAATTGCATCAATTTTTATAACGTATGTGGAGTATTTGTAAAAAAGAGTTGCACCAGTTTTTTAGCAGTCTGACCGGCTATATTGCTATCACTTTATTTTTATTGGTGAACGGTTTGTTCTTATTCGTATTAAAGGATAGCAACATCTTTGATTTTGGTTATGCTTCGCTGGATAAATTTTTTGAACTGGCACCATGGATACTACTGTTTCTTATTCCGGCAATTACGATGCGTACCTTATCGGATGAATTCAAAACAGGCACATTTGAAATCCTGCAAACAAAACCATTAACAAAATGGCAAATCGTTTTGGGTAAATACTTTTCTATTTTGTTTGTGTTATTGCTTGTAATCGTTCCCACATTCTTATATATTTTCACTATCAAAGCTTTAAGCGCAGGCGGCGGCATTGATAGCGGCGGCATTACAGGAAGTTATATCGGCTTATTTTTATTGGCAACGGTATTTTCTGCTATCGGTTTATGTTGCAGCAGTTTTACAAATAATGCGGTAGTCGCTTTTTTGCTAAGTGCTTTTGCTTGTTTGCTACTATATTTTGGTTTTAACGCAGTAAGTAAACTACCGGTATTTCAGGGAAGTGCTGATTATTATATTGAAATGCTGGGGATCGATTTCCATTATCGCAGCATTAGTCGTGGTGTATTGGACACACGTGATATAGTATACTTTGGCAGTATCATTTATTTGTTCTTATTAATTACCGTTAAAAATCTGCATAAAAAATAAATGAATTTTAGTAAGAAGATATTCAAAACAAAATTATGGCTGCCAATTACTATTGTATTGCTGGTACTGCTTAACTGGCTCGCATCAGCGTGGCATACAAGGATCGATTTTACTAATGAAAAGAGATTTACTTTATCCAGGCCAACAAAAATATTATTAAGGAATCTGGATGATGAGGTAGAAATAGATGTTTGTCTGAAAGGAGATTTACCGAGCGGTTTTAAAAAGCTGGCCAATTCCACGGATGAACTGTTGCAGGAATTTAACGAAGCAACCGGAAAAAATTTAACCTACCATTTTGTATCACCGGATGATGATGTAGATGGCAGTTCTGAAACATATGCAGATACTTTAGCCGCAATGGGTGCTTATCCTATCAACCTTAAATCGCAATTGAAAGCAGGAGAGCAGCAACAATATATTTATCCGCTGGCATTGGTTCATTATAAGGGAAATGTTGTGCCGGTGAATTTATATTCCGGAAATAAGATGTTCATCAGCTTTGAAGAATTGAATAGTGCCGAAGCGTTGATGGAATATGAATTTGCAAGCGCTATTAATAAATTGACCCAAACAACAAAACCGTTGGTTGCATATGCCATCGGCAATGGAGAATCGGTTGAAGATAATACTTACGATCTTCAAATAACTACTCGCCAGAATTATAACCTTTTTCAATTTAATTTAAATACGCAACCTGCTATACCCGATACTTTTAAATTATTAATGATCGTAAAACCGAAGCAGCCATTCAGCGCCGAAGAAAAACTTAAGATCGATCAGTACGTAATGAGAGGCGGCAAGTTATTGTTATTTGAAGATAAGCTGGAAGCAGAAATGGATAGTCTTCAAATAAAAAATGAAGTGATTGCATATGATCGTGGATTGAACCTGGATGATCTGTTATTTCGTTACGGAGTGCGTATCAATAGTGATCTAATAATGGATCTTCAATGTGATGTTTTACCTTTTGATACCAATGGAAATGGCCAGTACGAGTGGTTATCATGGAATTATTTTCCTGTCTTTCAAACAAAAGCCAATCCTGTTACAAGTAAAAATATTTATGTTGCTGGCCGTTTTGTAAATTCTATTGATACTGTTGAAGCGGATGGTATACAAAAAACTGTTTTGTTAAGCTCATCTGCCAATTCCAGAACAATCGCTACGCCTGCATTAATAAGCGGTAAAGAAAATGTAAATGCTCCGGAAGACGACAAATTCAAAAAAGCAGCTATTCCTGCAGCTATTCTATTGGAAGGAAAATTTGAATCGGTATACAATAATCATCTGTCTCAGCAAATGAGAGATTCACTGGCAGCATATGGCGGAACGTTTATGTCGCAGTGTACGGATGATAATAAAATGATCATTGTTTCTGACGGAGACATGGTTTTAAATGATAAAGATAAAACTGGCCAACCTATTCCGATGGGCATGAACCCATATACTTATGGTACGCAAAAAGAATTTCCTTTTGCGAATAAAGATTTTTTTCAAAACTGTTTAGATTACCTGGTTAATCAATCAGGCTTATCAGAAGCTAAAGCAAAAGATTATACACTACGCTTATTAGATCCGGTAAAGTTAGAAGATGAAAGAATGGAATGGGAGATAGGAAATATTATCGGTCCAATTTTGTTGGTGTTATTGTTCGGGTCGATTTACCAATGGTGGAGAAAAAGAAGATACACTAATACAAATGGTTAATGATAAATGGTTAACGCAAAGAGCACCAATCATTTATTCCACTTACATTTATCATTAACAATTTACCATTTATTAAATTATGTCAAGGACTGAACTAATATATATTGTTTTTGGAACAGTGCTGCTATTTGCATTGGTGGTTGATCTTGGCTTGTTAAGTAAAAAAAATACAGTCGTTAGCCTCCGAACCGCATTGCTGCAAACTGTATTTTGGGTAGCCTTATCTTTTGCTTTTTGCGGATTTATTTGGTATGAAGCAGGCAGGCAGGATGCTACGCAGTACATATCTGCTTATTTGTTGGAATGGTCGCTTTCCATCGATAATATTTTTGTATTCATTATTATTTTTTCTTTTTTTAAAGTGCATGCCAATAACTATGCGAGAATTTTATTGTTAGGAATATTGATGGCCATTGTATTCCGCATTATTTTTATTGCGTTGGGCAGTGAGCTCGTAGCAAGGTTTGCATGGATCATGTATATTTTTGGCGCGTTTCTTATTTATACAGGCGTACAAATGTTTATCAGTAAAGAAGAAGATGAATTTAATCCTGAGGATAACTGGGCGTACAAATTCATGAGAAAAATATTACCTACAACCGAGGAAGAACCCAACGGGCGTTTTATCATTTTCAAAAATAAAAAAATGTTTTTTACTACGCTGGCAATGGTAGTAGTGATGTTAGGATTGATCGATATTGTTTTTGCATTGGATTCTATACCGGCTGTTTTTTCTATCATTCCTGACCCTGAAAAAAAATTGCTTATTTATTCGTCGAATATATTTGCGGTACTCGGGTTACGTAGTTTATTCTTTTTATTGAACGGCGCGGCTAATAAATTTAAATATTTACAACAGGGCATTGCCATTGTATTATTATTTATCGGCGCCAAAATGTTGGTCGATAAATGGATACATTTACCGATCTGGGTATCATTGGCAATGATCGTTGTTTGTATTGCGGGTTCTATTTTTTATTCATTGTATGATAAGCAAAAATCTATAGCATAGTTACTACTACTATATTGTATACCATCTCTACCATAACAACGATTATAAAAGCAACTAGCTTGCAACAGGCTACTGATGCCAGTATAGAACATTTGTTATTAGATAGCCGAAAATTATTATTCCCCGATACTTCTTTATTTTTTGCATTAGGCGGACCAAGAAGAAATGGCGGTTCATTTATACAAGAGCTATATGTAAAAGGTGTCCGGAATTTTGTTGTAGATGAAAGCTTTGCGGCCGATGATATAAATAAATATCCCGGTGCTACTTTTTTGCAGGTAAAGGATACATTGACAGCACTTCATTTGCTAACGGCTTTTCACCGCAAACAATTTACTATTCCTGTTATCGGAATAACAGGCAGTAATGGTAAAACAATTGTAAAAGAATGGCTGTATCAGCTGTTACAGGAAGATTTTAATATTGTTCGCAGTCCTAAAAGTTACAACTCGCAAATAGGCGTGCCATTAAGTGTATGGCAAATGAATGGGCAACATACGCTGGCTATTTTCGAAGCGGGTATTTCTCAACCTGATGAAATGCAGCAGTTGCAAAAGATTATTGAACCGACGATTGGCGTATTTACAAATATTGGCGAAGCACATGCAGAAGGATTTTTAAATATCCGTCAGAAAATAAATGAAAAATTAAAATTATTTATACATAGTGATCTGCTTATTTATGGTTCCGATGATCCGGATGTGAATGATGCGGTGCCTATGTTTGCTAATAATGTCCGGCCTGCTAATACCTTTCAGCTTTTTTCCTGGGGGAAAAATGCCGAAGCAGCCTTGCATATTGATTCTATAGAAAAAATCGCAACGCAAACAATTATTATTGCAGCACTTAAAGGAGATGATCAGCAGGAACAAATTATAAAATGCATTATTCCTTTTACTGATGACGCCTCCATTGAAAATGCAATTACTTGTATAGCGGTGCTAATACATTTACAGATACCACCCAATGTTATTGCAGAAAGAATGCTTCATTTGCGGCCGGTTGAAATGCGTCTGGAGTTAAAGCAAGGCAACAATAATTGTTCGATCATTAACGATAGTTATAGTGCAGATATTAACTCATTGGTTATTGCATTAAATTTTTTGCAACAACAACAACAACATATACAGCGTACACTCATACTGAGTGATATTCTTCAATCGGGAAAGAGTAATAATGAGCTGTACTCGGACATCGCACATATCCTGGAACAAAAAAATATTGATCGGCTAATTGGTATTGGCCCGGAAATTTCTAAACATGGCCCGGCATTTAAAAATATTAAACAGGTAACTTTCTTTCCATCTACTGTGGCTTTTAAAGAACAGTTCTATTCACTTCATTTTATTAATGAAACGATCTTATTGAAGGGCGCAAGGGTCTTTGAATTTGAACAGATAGTGCATTTATTAGAGCAACAGGTTCACCAGACGGTATTAGAAATTAATTTAAATGCAGTAACACATAACCTCAAGCAGTACCAGCAACAATTAAATCCCGGTGTAAAGCTAATGGCAATGGTAAAAGCTTTTAGTTACGGCAGCGGAAGCTTTGAAATAGCTAACCTGTTACAATTTCATAAAGTAGATTATCTGGCTGTTGCTTATGCAGATGAGGGAGTTGAATTACGCAGGGCCGGTATCACTTTACCGATCATGGTGATGAATGCTGAAGAAACTACGTTTGATATATTGGTTCAGCACAATCTTGAACCGGAATTATATTCATTTAATATTTTGATTGCCTTTGAAAAATACCTGCATCAATCTGGCATCAATAATTTTCCGGTACATATTAAATTAGATACTGGTATGCATCGCCTGGGCTTTGAGGCAGCCGATATCAAAAAGCTTTGCGATCAATTGCGGGGCAATTCTATTTTTAAGATACAATCGGTATTTACACACCTGGCTGCAAGTGATGCTGCTGAGCACGATGAGTTTACAAACTATCAGGCAAGTGAATTTAAAAAGGCTGCTGCTTCATTGCAACAAGTTATTCCTTATCCGTTCTTGCAACATATGGCCAATACATCTGCCATTCACCGCCATAAAGACCTACAATTGGATATCGTTAGATTAGGGATCGGCTTATATGGTGTAGATGCCATTTTGCAACAACAATTAAAAAATGTGACCACTTTAAAAACGACCATCTCACAAATAAAAAAAGTGAAGGCCGGTGAGAGTGTTGGTTATAGTCGTAAAGGTGTGGCAGAAAGAGACTCTGTCATTGCTACGGTGCGCATTGGTTACGCCGATGGTTATCCAAGAATACTGAGTAATGGCATTGGTAAAATGTACGTCAATGGAAAACTGGTACCGATCATCGGCAGTGTATGCATGGATATGACGATGTTGGATATAACGGGTGTTGATGTACAAGAGGGTGACGAGGTAATTGTGTTTGGAGAAAATTTACCAGTGAGTGATATTGCCAAATGGTCACAGACCATTGCTTATGAAATCCTGACAGGTATTTCACAACGTGTAAAACGTGTTTATTTTGAAGAATAACTATTATACATTCTAAAATTCAAAAAGCGATCTATCAAATAAACTACATTTTATTAACTTAGAGCTTAGTACTTAAAAATTATAACAATTACCTTTGCGTCTTATGAAATTTATGAAAGGAAGAAATGTTGCACTGATTATTATTTTAATTGTGCTTGCCGATCAGGCATTGAAAATTTATATTAAAACACATTATTGTGTAGAGGAAGTTCACAATATATTAGGTACCTGGTTTCAATTAAATTTTATAGAAAACGAAGGCATGGCCTACGGCTGGAAATTTGGCGGAGGGTTTGGCAAAATAATATTGACATTATTTAGAATGATAGCTGTTTGTTTTGGTGTTTGGTATTTATATACCATCGTCAAGAAAAAATATCATCCCGGATTTATTATTTGTGCCGCACTTATTTTTGCAGGCGCACTGGGCAATTTGATCGATAGCATGTTTTACGGGCTCATTTTTAACGATAGTGGATTAATGCAGGCTGCCACTTTGTTTCCCAAGGAAGGTGGTTATGCTCCCTTTTTACATGGAAGGGTAGTTGACATGTTATACTTTCCACTTATAGACGGTACTTTCCCAAATTGGTTCCCTATATGGGGTGGCGAAAGTTTTATATTTTTCCGGCCGATCTTTAACCTGGCCGATGCTTCTATTTCTATAGGAGTGATCACGCTATTATTATTTCAGCGGAAATTTTTTGGTCACTACCACGATGATACGACTCCTGCAATTGATAATGATCGGTCATCGAATGTATAAAAAGGCCATCATGAATATCAGGTTGCTTCGCAGGCAGGTTATTTTTTTAAGTATAATAAGTTCAGTTTTATTTTGTTCCTGTTCAAAATATATTACCGAAACGGGTAAGGCTTCTTACTATGGAAAAAACGATGGTTACAATGGAAGAAAGACTGCTGATGGAGAGGTCTTTAATTCGAAAGACTTCACAGCGGCACATAAAACTTTGCCATTTAATTCGATTGTTTATGTAAAGAATTTAAGCAATGGTAAAACCGTACAAGTTCGTATCAATGACCGTGGCCCTTATGCAAAAGGAAGGGTCATTGACCTTAGTTTTGCTGCTGCACAAAAAATAGGCCTGGTGAATGAAGGTGTGACAGAAGTGGAATTGAAATATAAGCGAAGAAGGCATGGATAATATGTAAGCAAGCTATTACTGACGAATGTAATTTTGCTTAACAGTAATAGATGATCCAGGTGAACTGGTGAATGAAGAGAGTATCAATGAATTTCCTGAAACTGCGTAATTAAATATTTCGCCTGTAGTATTGGCGCCTGTAAATATGATGGCTTCTCTGCCCACAAGATAATAGTTGCCGGTTGTTAAAAGTGAAGGCTGACTTTCAGAAAATTCCAAAACTGTCAGGCTATTATCTGAACCAAATATCGCAACATCTGTATTATCGGGAGTATAACTTGAATCTGTAAACGTGCTGGTTGAAGTGCTTGAATCGAAAGTTATCGTTATCATACTGGTTATTTTCCAACTACCTATGATGGAACTATTTGGTTTACTTTTTTTACACGCAGATAACAGGATAATAGATACCATCAGTAATAAAAATGTATTGCGTAACTCCTTCATGCTCTGCCAGTTTTGAGAAGATGAAGATAGAAACTATATACTATATGACAAACACTAATATGTTAAACAGGTATAGTTGATGGTTTCAATAAGGAGATCATTTATTAAACATGGTTTGCAAATAATCTAAAAAAGGTTCTTCATCCCAGCTGTCATTGTACTTTTCGCCATTGATAAAAAAAGAAGGTGTACCGTTTACACCACTTCTTACGCCACTTTCAAAATCAGCATCAACTTTTTGTATTAATTCGGGCCTTTCAAAATCACCTTCGAATTGTTCAACGTTTAATTTTAATTGAGCGGCATATTTTATCAGGGACACGTCATCCAGCCTGTTTTGGAATTCAAACAGATGGTCATGCATTTCCCAGAATTTATTTTGCATGGCTGCTGCCTCACTGGATACTGCTGCATTTACAGCGTTGGGATGAACTTCAGCCAATGGGAAGTTTCTAAAAACAAATTTTAGTTTGGCGCCCATTTTTTTCTGAATGCTTTTTATGATCGGATAGGCATGGCCGCAATGCGGACATTGATAATCTCCATACTCAACCAATTCGATCGGCGCATTGGCATCGCCTTGTACATGATCTTTACTGTTTACGGCTGTTCTTAATTTTGACATAAGCTTATTTTTTATCCATTGATTCTAATGCATCCAGTATTCCATCCGCCCCGGGATTAATACCCACAGGTGATAAATAATTCCAGCGAATGATCCCTTCTTCATCAATAATAAATATAGCTCTTTGAGATTCGCCTTCTATTACATCATATACATCATATAATTTGGCTACGGCGCCTTTAGGTTCAAAATCTGCGAGCAACGGGAAATGTAATTTTCTATCCTGGCAAAAAGCAAAATGACTCCATTTGCTATCAACAGAAATACCGACCATCTCCGCATTGTGCTGATGGAACAGCTTAAGCATTTCATTATACAAAGCCATCTGATCGCTGCAGACAGGGCTCCAGTCTGCCGGGTAAAATGCCAAAATTACTTTTTTACCTTTTAACTGGCTCAGCTGTACTTTTTGATCGGGTGTTGCTGCTAATGAAAATTCTGGAGCTTTTGTGCCTACTGCTAACATAATGGTTTATTTGATTGATTCAAATGTATGTAATTTAGACATAAAAAAACAACGTCTTTGAGACGTTGTTGAGCAAGAATATACTGAGATTAATTATTTCAAATCACCTACCATCTGCGCAGGAATCACCCAAGCATCAAATTCTTCCGGTGTAACGTATCCTAATTTTACGGCCATCTCTTTTAATGTTGTTCCTTCTTTATGTGCTTTTTGCGCAATTTCCGCAGCTTTGTAATAACCGATCTTTGTATTGAGAGACGTTACTAACATCAGTGAATTATCAACATGCTTTTTAATATTTTCTTCGATCGGTGCCAGGCCGACAGCACATTTATCATTGAAAGAAACACAACCATCGCCGATCAATCTTGCACTGTGTAAAAAGTTATAGATCATTACCGGTTTAAAAACATTCAATTCAAAATGCCCCATGCTGCCACCGATGCCGATGGTAACATCGTTGCCCATTACCTGTGCAGCGATCATCGTCAACGCTTCACATTGAGTAGGGTTGACTTTGCCTGGCATGATAGAAGAGCCGGGTTCGTTATCAGGAATAAAAATTTCTCCGATACCACTACGCGGCCCGCTTGATAACATGCGGATATCATTAGCGATTTTCATTAAGCTGACAGCTACTGTTTTTAAAGCACCATGTGTTTCCACGATCGCATCATGTGCTGCCAATGCTTCGAATTTATTTTCTGCAGTGATGAAAGGTAAGCCTGTTAGTTTCGCAATATGTTTCGCAACATTTTCTGAATAATTTTTTGGTGTATTGATACCAGTGCCTACTGCGGTTCCACCCAATGCTAATTCGCTTAAGTGCGCTAATGTATTTTTTATTGCTTTTAATCCGTGGTTCAATTGCGATACGTAACCGCTGAATTCCTGTCCGACTGTTAGCGGCGTAGCATCCATAAAATGTGTACGGCCAATTTTTACAACGTGCATGTACTCCTTACTTTTTGCAGCGAATGTATCTCTTAATTTTTCAATTCCGGGAATGGTAATATCCACTAATATCTTATAAGCAGCAATATGCATTGCCGTTGGAAAAGTGTCATTACTTGATTGTGATTTATTTACATCATCATTCGGATGCAGGAATTTTTCTTTATCTGATAATTGTCCACCATTGATAACATGCCCACGATAAGCCACTACTTCATTTACATTCATATTGCTTTGTGTACCGCTACCTGTCTGCCATACAACCAATGGAAAATAGGCATCTAATTTCCCCTCTAAAATTTCATCACATACTTTTCCAATTAGGTCGCTTTTTTCTTTTGGTAAAACACCCGCTTCGAAGTTTGTGCTGGCTGCTGCTTTTTTTAAGTAGGCAAATGCCTTGATAATTTCTTTAGGCATTTTATTAATGTCTTGTGCAATCTTAAAATTGTCGATGCTGCGCTGCGTTTGTGCACCATAATAAGCATCTACAGGAACCTTTACTTCGCCCATAGTGTCCTTTTCAATTCTGTATTCCATAATGTGGTATAGTTTGTGTATTATAAGAGTTATTAGTGTTGCGAAATTACTTCAAAAGCTATAACGACCCTTATTTTTATACTGATACTTTTTAACTATGCATTTTTCGCTAAACATATTGCTGGTATTGAGTTTAACGGCTTGTGGCGAGCCCGGAAACGGCATCATTCCTATGGATAGCAGGGATAGTCTGCATTTTGTAGATAGTATCAATGGTATAAAAGATACCATTCCTGTTGGTGTTGCTGCCGATAACAATGTAATAAAACAAGCAGCTGTAACAACGATCCAGCGAAGTGATATCGTAGCTTTTGCTAAAACATTATTGGGTACAACGTATAAATACGGGTGTTCGAATCCATCAGAGGGATTTGATTGTTCAGGTTTTGTCAATTATGTATACAGTCATTTTAATATTAAAGTACCGAGATCATCGGTAGAATTTACTAATGCAGGAAAAGAAGTAAGTGTTGCTGATGCAAAGCCCGGGGATCTGATCTTATTTACAGGAACCGATAGCGATGACCGTACAGTAGGACATATCGGAATCGTAATAGAAAATATCGATACGCTAAAATTTATACATGCCAGTTCCGGCAAAGTATATAGTGTTGTAATAACACCGTTGAACGGTTATTATCAAACTAGGTTTATTAAGATAGTAGACATTTTACCAGATGATCTTTGATAGGTGTAAATTATTTTCCTGTGAAATTCGCTTTTCTTTTTTCTAAAAAAGCAGCAGCGCCCTCTTTCATGTCCGCTGTACCAAAGCATTTGCCGAATTCGTTTATCTCTATGTCGAATCCATTTTTGGTTTCATCGAAAACAGCATTCATTGTTTTTATAACAGCTGTAATGGCTAATGGTGCTTTTGTATTGATGATATCGAGGATCGATCTTGTTTTATTTAGTAACTCATCCTGCGGCACCACATAATTTACCAATCCGTATTGTAAAGCGGTAGCCGCGTCTATCATATTTCCCGTCAGTAGTAATTCTGCGGCCCTGCCTTTGCCGATCAATTGTGTCAAGCGTTGTGTGCCGCCGTAACCTGGTATCAAGCCTAAGTTAACTTCCGGTTGACCGAATTTTGCCGTATCACTGGCTACCCTGAAATGACAGGCCATTGCTAACTCGCAGCCGCCACCTAATGCAAAACCATTTACCGCTGCAACAATAGGTTTAGGGCACTGTTCAATTTTAGTAAATACGGTGTCTTGTCCTTTTTTGGCCATTGCTTTACCGCCAGCAGCATCCAATGCTAAAAACTCTGTTATATCTGCTCCTGCTACAAATGCCTTTTGGCCTGATCCTGTTATTATAGCTGATCTTATCGCAGGTTGGGTATATATTTCCTCAATTACCTGGGATAATTCCTCGATAACAGTTTGGTTAAGTGCGTTTAATTTATCAGGCCGGTCAATAGATATCGTTAAGATACCTGCTGATAATTCGGTTATAAGCGTTGAATACATAGATTTTGGTGTTTAACAAATGTAATAGCAATTTATTCCAAAAAAACAGATATTTGCCACGTATATAAAATTGGAATGATATTAGCTCGTTTCCAGTGAATTTAATCAACCTTAAAAATAAAATAATGACAACAAAGCAATTGTTTAAAGCAATCAAAGTAAGTTTATTCAGCGCCGTATTAGTGTTAGTAGTTAATACAGTAAAAGCGCAACATGGCGATGAGCCAGCTTTTGATAAAGGATCAAAAACATTAGGACTTTCTTTAGGTGTAGGCGATGGAGAAGGCAGTTATAATAGTGACTATGGTTATGATAATAACAATATAGGGTTACCAGCATTCGCCGTAACTTACGATCAAGGTATTGTTGGCGACGTTGGACCTGGTACGATTGGAGTAGGTGGAATTGTTGCAGGGAAAACATCGTGGGATAACGTTAACGGATACAGAGCTACCTGGTCTTCATTTGAAGTAGCATTACGCGGTGATTGGCATCTTACTATTTTAAAAGACAGAAACAATAAATTTGATCCTTATGCAGGTGTGGCAATTGGTGGAAGGTTCAATCATTTTAGTGATAACGCAGGAGATCCTTCTTCTAGTTCCTCGAGTTTTATTTTTGCACCATTTGTTGGAGCAAAATATAATTTTGCAGAACATGTAGGTGTATTTGCTGAAGCATCTGTTGATATCTCACTGTTACGCGGAGGTATTTGCTTTAACTTTTAATAAGAAATTATATAAAAAAGGTGACCGGGTATTATCGGCCACCTTTTTTTATGCGCAATTTTTTATTTAAAAATCACGATGTTTTTTTACCCAGTCTGTAATGTATTCGACAATATCATGGGTAGGAGTGCCCGGCGGAAATAATTTGCCTACGCCGATATCATGTAATGAATCCATATCGCCGTCAGGAATAATTCCACCCCCTGTTACGAGTACATCATTCATTCCTTTTTCTTTCAGCAATTGCATGATCTTAGGAAATACGGTATTGTGTGCGCCGCTTAAGATGCTAATGCCAATTACATCCACATCTTCCTGTAACGCAGCATTAACAACCATTTCAGGGGTTTGTCGTAATCCGGTATAAATTACTTCCATGCCCGCATCGCGTAAAGAAATAGCTATAATTTTGGCGCCGCGGTCGTGCCCATCGAGTCCTACTTTTGCAACTAATATTCTTATCGGCCTTTTCATTTTTTAATTAATAATTAGTAATTAAGCATTGAAAACCGTCAGGCCTGTTTTAATTCTGTTGACCGTCTCCTTCTTTCCAATTAATGTTGCGATGTTGAATACACTTGGCCCGAATTTTCCGCCGACCAACATGATCCTAAAAGGTAACATTAATTCTCCGGTTTTTAATTGACTGGCTGCCGCTAATTCTTTAAAACCATTTTCCAGGTCATCATGTTGCCAGGAAGTATTTAATTCAAAGGCTTTGATCAGTTCTGCGAAAAATTGTTGTTTCTTTTCATCCCATTTTGGTTTTACTGCTGCTTCGTCAAACGTTGAGGGCGCTTTAAAAAAGAAGATGCCCTGTTCATAAAAATCGCTTAATAAAGTACAGCGGTCCTTTATTATTTCAATTACTTGTAATAAATACATGCCATCTACATCAATACCTTTTGCTTCATAAATATCAGCGATGATCGCAGCATAATTTTCTCCGGATATTTTTTTTATCCATTCATGGTTGAACCATTTTGCTTTTTCAAAATCAAATTTTGCACCGCCTTTGTGTACACGCTCCATCGAAAATTTATCGATCAGCTCTTCCATCGTAAATACTTCTTGTTCTGTGCCATCATTCCAGCCGAGCACGGCTAATAAATTATTAAATGCTTCGGGTAAAAACCCTAATTCTTTGAAACCTTTTGTGGTATCTCCGCTGATCGGATCTTTCCAATCCATTGCATACACAGGAAATCCTAAGCGGTCGCCATCGCGCTTGCTTAACTTGCCATTGCCATCAGGCTTTAATATTAAAGGAAGATGCGCCCATTGAGGCATTTTATCCAACCCAAATAAATATTTCCATAACAGTACATGAACAGGAGCGCTTGGTAACCATTCCTCTCCGCGAAAAGCATGTGTTATTTTCATTAAATGATCATCCACTACTACAGCCAAATGATAGGTTGGCATTCCGTCTGCTTTCAATAAAACTTTATCATCAACACTGTTGGTGTCAAAAGAAATTTCACCGCGGATCATATCATTCAAATGAATATGATCATCAGGCTGTACTTTGATACGAATAACATACGGAGTTCCTGCAGCTAATAATTTTTCTGTCTCCTCAGGCAAAAGGCGAAGCGAATTATTCATGTTCAACCGAATGTGGTGATCGTATTGCAAACTATGACTGCCGGCTGTTTTCAATCTTTCCCTCATTGCTTCGATCTCTTCGGGTGTATCAAAAGCATAATACGCATGGCCATCTTTTATTAGTTGATCAGCATATTCTTTGTAGATGGCTTTTCTTTCACTTTGTCTGTATGGCCCGTAAGGCCCACCGTGTTGCGGACTTTCGTTAGGTTCAAGCCCGCACCATTGTAAGCAATTAAAAATATATTCTTCAGCGCCAGGAACAAAACGGGTTTGATCCGTATCCTCGATACGAACAATAAAATCTCCGCCATGTTTTTTGGCAAATAAATAATTGAATAATACGGTGCGTACACCACCTAAATGCAAGCCACCCGTAGGACTTGGCGCAAATCGAACTCTAACTTTGCTCATAGGGTGCAAAGATAAATGAACTCATATAACAATCGGTAATTCTTCCTTACCCATTATTTGTGGAGTAGGGGATGGTTATCTTCATTTCACAGCCATTGCCAAGGCTGCTGTATATTTCGAATTCGCCATTGAATGATTCGATCCTGTTCTTCATATTGGATAAGCCTATTCCCTTTCTTGTTTGCTCGGGGTCAAATCCATCACCATTATCTTCTACGGTAAGGTATAAATTTTGGTCATCGTCTATTAATGCGATATTTGTTTGTGAGGCGTTGGAGTGCTTCAGTATATTATTCATTTGCTCTTGAATGATACGATAGATATTTAATTTAATATCATCTTCAATAACCTGGTTTTTGAGGTCATAAATAACAGTTGTTTTGATAGCTGATCCCGCATTTAACCTATCGATCAATGAATACACCAGGTCCTTCAGATCAATTCCTTTAATAGGTGTAACCTGTTCTTTACTCAGCGAACGCATTTCTTCAATCGCGTTATCTACCAATTCGAGCGAGCTCTTGATCAACCCTCTTCCTGCAAATTCATCTTTTGACGCAAGGCCAAGGTATAGTTTTGTGCCTGCCAGGATCTGATTAACATTATCATGTAGTTCCTGGCCGATCCTGTTTCGTTCTTTTTCTTCTGCTTTTAAAACGGCCCTGGTAATTCTTTTTTGTTCCTGTACTTTTTGATCCAATACTTGTTTTTGCAATATTTTATTCTCTGTAATATCGCTTAATGTACCTATAATGGCGGGTTCTCCTTTATATTGAGTTCTGGTGCCAAAAATTTCAAGGCGTATGATATCGCCATCTTTTTTAACGCCATCTATTTCATATGGAACGGTTTCTTTTGTTCCATCAATACGCTTACGCATATTATCCCTTATCAGTTCCATATAATCAGGGTGTGCCAGAGATTCTACCGGGATCGAATCCGTTATTTCCTCCTGTTCATAACCAAATATGATGGCAAATTTTGGATTGACGTACCTGTATTTTCCGCCCTGAATTATATAAACGCCTACAGATGATTTTTCAACAAGATCTCTGAACTTTGCTTCTGCTTCGATGATCTCTTCTTCCGCTTTTTTTCGATCAGTGATGTCGCGGATAAAGGATTGAAATCCTTCTTCGGGCAATCTTTTTACATTTATTTCTGCGGGAAAAGTGCTGCCATCTTTTCTTCGAAGTATTCGTTCATTGCGAACGATCTTATCGCCGATAAGCAGGTTAAAATTTAACGGGTTCGTTTTAAGGGCTTCCTTATCTAATATATCTTCCAGGCTGAGTAATAAGAACTCATCCCGGGTATAACCAAATATTTCGCAGGCACTGGAATTTACCTGTTCAAATCTTCTGTGCTTGTTTACAATGGTAATGGCATCTGCAGCTTGCTCATATAATAACCGATAGCGACTTTCACTTTTTTGGATCTCTGCTTCTGCTTTTTTACGATCGGTGATATCACGGATGAAAGATTGCAGGCTTCCATCCGGTAACATTTTGGCATTTATTTCTACAGGAAAAACAGTGCCGTCTTTTTTTATCAATATTCTTTCTCTGTACAATGCTTTTTGACTTCTGTAGCGCTCCAGGTCTATAGGGCTTTTTGCAAGATCTTCTTCTTCAACCATGTCATCCAGCTGAATGGATAAAAATTCTTCATCAGAATAACCAAACATCTGCCGTGCGCTTGGATTTACACTTTCAATAGAATTATCTCCTCTTGATACTATGATCGCATCTGCCGCCTGTTCAAAAAGCAGGCGATATTTATTTTCACTTTCAAGAATTTCTTTCTCTGCCTGTTTATCAATTAATTTATTTTTTTCTTCCAGCTCTGTTATTAACAAAGCATTTTTATTAACCTCGTGTTCTACCAATATTTTTAATACAAAACAACAGCCGCTTAAAACAAAATAAGCAACCAATGCCCTCATGCGGTTTATTTCAAATCCGTCGTCGGCTATGCCTTTATAATGATGACCTACAGCAAACAGGTTCATTATCCGGTCGGAGAAAAATATAAAAAAAACGGGAACCGATAAACCTGCAACAAGTTCTTTTTTATTGGAGAGGCTTAACAGTAAATAAGGCACGGCAGATGCCCCTAATAAGAAAAAGTAAAGGCTATCGTATTCAGACGTAAGTACAATGGTTCTTTGTAATGCATCCATCACATAAACACTCATGATAAGGATAGAAGGTAACCAGCATAAATAAAGTCTGGCTAACCGGAGATAACCCAAGCGATTTAGTACCAGTGGAAATAAAAAAAGCAAAGAAGTAATAACCATTATGCCATTGGTGCCAATAATGATTCTTTTGTTAGCGAGACAAAAATATAAGATCGTACGTACTATGATTAACGTGACATTACCCAGAAAAAAAATAATGGAGAAATAATTTACAATTAAAATATTTCGCTTGGCCGTTGGATTGTTAGCATGGAAGGTTCCACTACTTGCTATTTTTTTTACGAAACTCATTTCATCACTTTTAAATTCGAGCTGTTGATTACAATTAAAATAGTCGCTGTTGCATACTATAAATTATAGGTAGTTGCTAATTCTTTTAATTCAAGTAGATTGGTTACCTGTAATTTTTCAAACATACGGGCTTTATGTGTACCGACAGTTGATATTTGCAGATTTAATGAGTTTGATATTTCACTTAGGGTTACTCCGGATAAAAGAAGGGAAGCTATTTCAAATTCTCGGCGGGATAATTTATCAAAAGGGTTTGCGGGAGAATCTGTTAAGGATTCCTGGATGAATTTATCTGTAAGCGCAGGGCTAAAATATTTTTTATTACTCAATACCTGTTCAATGGCCTTTGTAATTTCATCCAAAGAAGCATCTTTAGAGATGAAACCCATGGCTCCAGCCTTTAAAAAACGCTTGGCATAGATATTTTCTGCGCTCATGGAGAACATCAATACTTTAGTATCCGGCAGTGTTATGTGAATATATTCCATTAATCCTAACGTATCCGTCTTAGGCATTTGAATATCCATCATAACAAGCTCGTACTTATTGACTTTTAACAACTCAGTAGCGGTGTCGCCATCAGCGGCTTCGTCTACCTCACAGGGCTTAAATAATTCAGATAACAATAATTTAACGCCCGTCCGAACCACCGTATGGTCATCTACAAGTAAGAATTTTTTCACAGTTAGGCACTTAGTAAGCATTAAAAGTAGAAGTTTTTCTACAAAAAACCTACCTATTCTTCTATATTTTATTAACAAGAGGGCAAAGATATTTGCAAAATCAATCCAGATAAATGAAATCTATTGCGCAGGTCCGTTCTTACCTGGTCTGCGCAATTCTATTTGAAAGGCTTTAAATCCCTGCGGAAATATCTCTACAAGTACTCGTACTCATTTCTTAAACAGATCATTCATAGCTATTTATAATGGTGGCACGGTTTTTTAGCTATTGTACTAAAAGACAGATCATTATGCGAAATCCCACATTTGATAAAAAGCACCTTACCGAATATTTTCTGTTTGGTTTATTGGCAGCGGTAGTATATTCAATACCGGTAGAATTTTTTCTCAACAGTGATAAATATGAGAATTTCTATTATCTGTACATCGGCAGCGGGTTGTTTATGGCAGCTATTTTTTATCATACGTACAGGTTGATCGACAGGCCTTACGATAAGAACAGGGCGGTTTCTATGATGATGTCGGGTTTATTAACTACAGTAGTAGGTGTACTTATTGCCTCTTTGATTGCATTTATAAGTGTATTCGCTTTTTTTCCTGACCTATTTTCATCACATCCTGTCATTAATATGGTGAAAGATGCACCGGTAGACGGACAGCCTAAATACCCCTTTAACCTATTGTTTATGATTTTGGGCGTAACCATTATTGTAAATATGTTGATTGGATCTTTTGTGGCAGTGGTTACATCATACGCAACAAAAAGAGACCAGACAAGGGATAAGCCTGCAGTTATCTGATCATCAGATCATCCTGAAAGTCAACGCAGCAAATTCATCTACACTTAACGTTTCTGCACGCCTGTTAAAAATAGGGTCCTGCAATTCTTCCGTTGTGAATTGACTTTTTAACGCATTACGCAATGTCTTACGGCGCTGGTTAAACGCAGTTTTTACCAGTATCCAAAAGTAGCGTTCGCTTTTATAATTCAAATTGTCTGTTCTTCTTTTTAACCGGATTACACCGCTTTGCACTTTTGGTGGCGGATTAAAACAGTCGTTGCTTACATCAAACAGGTACTCCACTTCATAATAGGCCTGCACTAATACACTTAACACGCCATATACTTTACTTCCTTCTTTTGATGCGGCTCTTTGTGCTACTTCTTTTTGAAACATACCGATCACTACAGGGACTTTATCTCTCCAATCCAATACCTTAAATAAAATTTGTGTAGATATATTGTAAGGAAAATTTCCCACCAATGTAAATGCTTCGCCATCAAAAGGCGGATCAATATCCAAAAAGCTTTGGTGAATGATATTGCCCTGCAAGGCAGGATAAGTTTTGCTCAGGTACTCAACTTTATCGCGGTCCAGTTCAACTGCTTTAAAATGAATAGCAGGGATCGCTAATAGATGTTTGGTAATGGCGCCACCACCAGGGCCAACCTCCAACAAATTAGATAATGGATCTTCTTTTACTGCATCAATGATCTTATTGATGATGGTCGCGTCTTTTAGAAAATGTTGCCCGAGCGATTTTTTTATGGTGAATTTATCCAAAGCTGTTGCACGTAATTAATGAGCGGTGAAATTACGTATAATTTCACGCAAAGGCGCTAAGTTGATTAAGTCGCGAAGAGCCTCTTTTGTCTCTTTGCTCCTTATGTAGCTTTGCGTGAAATACCTTACTTTTGAGCACTAATTTTTATAGTATATATGCAAAACGAACATAAACCAATTATCGGGATCACTTGCGGAGACCTTAATGGTATTGGATTAGAGCTGATCATCAAAATAGTAGGAGATATAAGGATATTGGAAATATGCACGCCTGTTATATTTGCCAGCAATAAAGCGTTCAATTTTTATCGCAAAATGCTTCCTGAACTTAATTTCAATTTCATCAGTATAAAAGAAACTACCCGCATTAACCATAAACAAATAAACCTGTTCAATTGCTGGGAAGATGAAGTGGCGATTACACCCGGACAACTGACTGATGCTGCAGGAAAATATGCTGTATTAAGTTTGACCGTTGCAGCACAGGCATTAAAGGATGGTAAGATCGATGCGTTGGTTACTGCGCCTATCCACAAAAAAAATACACAATCGAACGAGTTTAATTTTACCGGGCATACACCTTATTTAAAAAATCTATTTGGCGCGCCAGATGTGCTGATGTTTATGGTGGCTGATAACATGCGTGTAGGCCTGGTTACAGAGCATGTAGCGGTGAAGGATATTGCTCAAAGTATAACCAGACAAAACATTTTTAGTAAGCTGGAGATAATGAATAATTCCCTGAAAAGAGATTTTGGTATCACTAAACCTAAAATTGCTGTGCTGGGATTAAATCCGCATGCGGGTGACGAAGGTTTAATTGGTAAGGAAGAAGAAGAAATAATAAGGCCGGCTATAAAAGATGCCAAACAACAAAAGGATATTTTTTGTTTTGGCCCGTATAGCGCCGATGCATTTTTTGCACGCGGGCAACATGAAAAATTTGATGGGGTGTTAGCCATGTACCACGACCAGGGTTTAATTCCATTCAAATCACTGGCATTTGGCGAAGGTGTTAATTATACTGCAGGGATCACTGGCATTCGTACTTCTCCGGATCATGGGGTAGCATTTGATATTGCAGGAAAAAACAAGGGCGATGAATCTTCTTTCCGCGAAGCTATTTATAAAGCGATCGACATTATCCATGCAAGAAAGGAGTTTGAAGAGCAACGAAGAAATCCGCTTAGAAAAATGAGTGAAAGGATCGTTAACAATGCAGTGGATCAAAAAAGTACGGATGTGCCTGAGTAATCACAATGCTTTGCGCATAACATAATCGTTCATGAAATAGTTGTTGCCGATATCGATATCGGCTTCGCTGATAATGATAAAACCAAGCTTTTGATAAAAATGTATTGCTTTGTTCGATCTGTTTACATTTAATTCAAGATACTCGGCGCCTTTTGATGTAACATCAGTTATTATAAAATCCAACAACTTTTTTCCGATACCTTTCCTCTGTTGCTCCGGATCGATATAGATCTTGTGTAATTTGTAAGTGGTACTATCATCAATAGCTTTAACCGAATAAGAAGCAAAGCCAGCAATAGTTTCGTCATCAACTAACACTATAAACTGATGCTTGTATTCTTCTATTTGTTTTTGTAAAGCTTCACGAGAATAAAAAAGCTGCAGCATATACTGTAGCTGCTGTTCAGGTAAAATATTTTTGTACGTTTCTTTCCAGCTGATATTGGCGATATGTATTATCTGTTCAATCGTATCTACACCAACTTTTTTGACGGAGGAGGCCATTTATTTGGTCATTGCTATTTTAAGCTCGGGAGCGTAGAAGATGTTTCCTTTGCTATCTTTTACAATGATATCAGTGAAGTGAAATATTTCTCCTGCTACTAAAGTCTCCCTTATGGTTTTGCGCCATATATCAGTTAATGGAGTAGCATAGAAATGATCAGCAATAAGTTCGGTCGTGGGGGTCACCTTTCCGGTAGAATCATCTTCAACAGCACCTACTCTTGTAAAAGCAAATTCATAATAGGTAATGGTATACAAATTACCTTTAGTATCCATGATCTTTAATGATGAATCGATGATCTGCTTGCCTTTTGAAACAGGCATCGTAGCAGTAAGTCCGCTGATCCCATCAAGCGATGTGGTTACAACAGGTGGCTTGAATTTAACAGGTGTAGGATTTGTTTGCCCGATTGCGTCATTATTTACAATTACAATACATAACAACAAAATAATTGTATAGCATATATTTTTAGGCATATCGTTGATTTTACTTGTAACGAATGTAAGGTATAATTGAGATAGCAAAAAGTTAATTCAATGCAACCAGGCTTTCCTGAATGGTTTTTATCCTGGCTTCTGCGTCGGCTAATTTTTTTTGTTCCATTGCTAATACTTCCGGCCTTGCATTTTGTACGAATTTTTCGTTGCTTAATTTTTTCTGTACGCTTTCTAAAAATCCTTTTTGATGTTCGAGGTCTTTTAGCAAATCATTTTTAAGTGTGGCACTATCCAATTGTTTTTCTGACTCGATAAAGAATTTATCTTTTTCAACAGCAACAACAATTGTATTCGCAATAGCTGCCTTTGTATATTGTACGCTTCCTGCATTAATTTGTTTACTTAAAATATTTTCAATCAATGCATAACTTTCTTTTAAGGAAGTTTGAATATGCAATTGAATAATATCTTTTGGTTTGATCTGGTTCTTATTTCTTGCATCACGCAATGCAGAAATAACCTGTTTCAATAATTCGCCTTGTCGTAATACATCTATGATCGGTGATTGATGGCCGGTCGTCAACTTAACACATAGATCAGCTTTTTGTTCTTTCAGTAAATGATATATTTCTTCAGAAATAAAAGGCATGAAGGGATGAAGCAATTGCATCAACTCATCAAAAAAGCCAATGGTCTTATCATATACTGCCGCTTCGATCGGCTGTTCAAATCCAGGTTTAACCCATTCCAGGTACCAGCTGCAGAAATCATCCCATATTAAAGAATAGATCGTTTTTAACGCCTCGCTTAACCTAAACTGTTTCATCAACTCATCTACTTCATTTTTTACTTCATTCAATCTATTCTCAAACCAGTTGATAGCAAAATTATCGGTTGTGGTTGCCTGGCTGCCAGTTGCGGCTTGTCTTCCTTCCCACATCTTCAATAATTTCAAAGCGTTCCATAATTTGTTATTGAAATTTCTGCCTTGTTCCAAAGCAGCTTCATCAAACATGATGTCGTTTCCTGCAGGTGAAGCGATCATGATACCGAAGCGCGTGGCATCAGCACCATATTGTTCGATCAGTTCTAACAGATCAGGCGAATTGCCCAATTGCTTGCTCATCTTTCTGCCTTCTTTGTCACGCACCATTCCGGTGAAGTATACATCTTTGAAAGGAGGCTGTTGTGCATATTCATATCCTGCCATTACCATTCTTGCAACCCAAAAGAAAATAATATCCTGGCCGGTAACCAATGTTGTAGTAGGATAATAATATTCCACATCTTTATTGCCAGGGTAACTAATACCCTTAAAAACTTCCATTGGCCATAGCCAGGAAGAGAACCAGGTATCCAGTACATCTTCATCCTGACTTAACGCTACTGTCTTAATATTTGGGTATTGAGTTTTGAATTTTTCCACCGCTTCTTCTTTTGTAGCAGCTACAACATAATTTCCTTCCGCATCATACCAGGCAGGTATCCGTTGCCCCCACCAAAGCTGACGGCTGATACACCAATCTTTAATATTTTCCAGCCAATGGCTGTAAGTATTTTTTGTTTTGGGAGGATAGAACTGGATCGTATCCTGCATAACAGATTGCAAGGCCTCCGGATTTTTCTGCAAGAATTTTTGCATATCAATAAACCATTGCAACGATAACCTGCTCTCGATCACGGCACCGGTTCTTTCGCTTGTACCAACCTGTCCTTTATAGTCTTCTATTTTTTCTAACAGGCCGATCGCTTTAATGTCTTCTGCAATTTTTTTTCTTAACTGAAAGCGATCAATGCCATTGTAGGATAGTACCTGTTGAGACGGATCATCTGTCAAAAGATCTGCTGCCGTAAATTTTCCAGTCTCATCAAGCGTATCAATTGTTTTTAAATTATATTTTGCGCCGAGCATGTTATCATTCTTATCATGCGCCGGTGTAACTTTTAAAGCGCCCGTACCAAAATCAGCTGTTACATATTCGTCTGCTATCACAGGAATTTTTCTGTTGATGATCGGAACGATCACTTCTTTACCAACAAAGCTGGTGTATCGCGCATCCGTTGGATTTACACAGATGGCTACATCGCCTAAGATAGTTTCAGGCCTTGTTGTGGCAACGGTAATGCTACCGGAACCATCAACTAATTTATAGGTAACATAATATAATTTAGAATCGATGTCTTTAAAAATTACTTCTTCATCGCTTAATGCGGTTAAGCTTACCGGATCCCAATTCACCATTCTTTTTCCGCGATAGATCAATCCTTTTGTATGTAAGTCTATAAATACTTTAATAACAGAATTGTAATAATCTTCATCCATGGTGAAAGAAGTCCTGTTCCAATCCAGACTGCAACCTAATTTTTTCAATTGTTGTAAAATGATGCCGCCGTATTTTTCTTTCCATTCCCAGGCATACCCTAAAAATTCATCGCGTGTTAAAGATGATTTGGTAATGCCTCTTTCTCGCAACATACCTACAACTTTTGCTTCTGTTGCAATAGATGCATGATCCGTTCCCGGAACCCAGCACGCATTCTTACCCTGCATTCTCGCCCTGCGAATTAAAATATCCTGTATCGTATTATTTAACGCATGGCCCATGTGTAATACGCCCGTAACATTTGGTGGAGGCATTACGATCGTATATGCTTCACGCGCATCCGGCGTGCTGTAGAAATATCCTTTATCCAGCCAATGTTGATACCATTTCGCTTCTGCTTCGCTGTGCGTAAAATTTTTACTCAGTTCCATTTTAGTAATTGTTGTCTTGTCTTGAACATGATTATGGGATTAATTGATGTACAGGATGAAGAAATCCTGCCTATCCTATAATCAAATAAAATCGTGTTTCAGACGAAATAATGTGTGCAAATGTACGAATTGCCGTTGCAATTATAAACGGTGGCTAAATTGGGTAAATTGCCATTATATTTGTCACTCAATTTCAACTTTTGCAAACAGTACAGCAAAATCTTCGCCTTCAAAAAATAATAACGGCCGTAGGTGGCTTATTATTCCTCATAAAATTAGCTGCATGGTATTTAACGGGTTCGGTGGCCATTTTAACCGATGCGCTGGAAAGCACCGTGAATGTTATTGCCGGATTAATTGGCGTATACAGTTTATACATTAGCGCGAAACCCAAGGATATGGATCATCCTTACGGACATGGAAAAGCAGAGTTTATTTCTGCCGCTGTAGAGGGAACGCTGGTAACGGTTGCAGGTGTCATTATTATTATTGAGGCGATCAACAGCCTGTTTCATCCGCACACGGTGCAAAAATTAGATTATGGTATTTGGCTGGTAGCCATTACCGCGGTTATCAATTATATAGCGGGTGCAATTTGTGTGAAGACAGGTAAAAAAAATAATTCACTGGCACTACAGGCGAGTGGTAAACATTTGCAGACCGATACCTACAGCACTGCTGGTATCATTGCAGGCCTGATATTACTTTACTTTTTAAAATTATGGTGGATCGATAGTGCGGTTGCGATATTATTTTCATTGATCATTATGATCACGGGGTATAAAATTGTACGCGAATCCTTAGCGGGAATAATGGATGAGGCCGATACTACTTTATTAAAAAAGATGGTGGCCACACTAAATACAAACAGGAAAGAGAATTGGATAGACCTGCATAACCTTCGTATTATAAAATATGGTGGCACTATACATTTGGATTGTCACCTTACTGTGCCATGGTACCTGAATGTGTTGGAAGCACATAAAGAAATAGAATCCTTATCTGAATTAGTGAAAGAAGAATTCGGTGAATCAATGGAGCTTTTTGTTCATTCAGACCCTTGTCTGAGTTTTAGTTGCAGGATCTGTACCAAACAAGATTGTACTGTGCGTCAGCATCCATTTGAAAAAAGAATAGAATGGACGATGAAAAATATTTCTGAAGATGCGAAACATCATTTATAAAATTAAAGCAACGTAAATTTAGTGGCCTGCACCTTATTGCTGCTGCCACCAATAAATAAATTAAAATCGCCTGGTTCTGCTACGTATTTTAAGTTACTGTTGTAAAATTTCAGGTCATTGATTCCGATAATAAATTTTACCTGCCTGCTTTCACCTTTTTTTAAAAATATTTTTTGGAAGCCTTTTAATTCTTCTACCGGCCTTGTAATACTTCCTACTACATCTTGTATGTAAAGCTCTACTGTTTCCTCGCCATCAAAATTCCCCGTATTCGTTACCGTTACTGTTGCTTCTATTTTGTCTGATGGTGTTATAGAAGTTTTATCCAGTGTAATATTGCTATAGCTAAATTTTGCATAACTTAATCCATATCCAAAAGGATAGAGTGGCGTATTGGCTTCATCAATATAATCTGAACGAAATTTTTGAAATGTATTTCCGAGTAATGGCCTGCCGGTATTTTTATGATTATAATAAACGGGAATTTGTCCTACACTTCTTGGAAATGACATCGTTAGTTTTCCTGATGGATCATAGTCGCCAAATAATACATCGGCAATAGCATCACCAGCTTCAGTGCCTGCGTGCCATGTTTGTAAGATGGCTGTCGCCAGGCTATCTTCTTCAGTTAATACCAATGGCCTTCCACTCATTACAACTAACACCAATGGCTTACCTGTTTTTACCAATGCACGAATTAATTTTTTCTGACTGAACGGAATGGTGATATCTGTGCGACTGGCACATTCACCACTCATTTCAGATGCTTCACCAACTACTGCTACGATTATATCCGCACGTTGTGCAATTTGTAAAGCCTCATTGATCATTTCATCGGGGGAGCGTTTGTCAATATCTGCACGTAATCCAAACACATTTATATTTTTTGCCAATACACTATCATCGGTAATATTCGCTCCCTTTGCATATAAAACAGTCAGGTTATTTCCTGCAACATTTTTTATTCCCTCCAAAACCGGGACAGACAATTGTGGATCACCGCTAACTGCCCATGTACCCAGCATATTATTTTTATCATTGGCCAATGGGCCGATCAATGCGATGGTCCCTGATTTTTTTAGGGGTAATAATTGGTTATTGTTTTTTAGTAAAACAAAGCAGTGCCTTGCAATATCACGTGCCGCTTCTCTTTTATCAATTGATAGAACTTCTTTTACCGATCTTGCAGGATCGCAATAACGATAAGGATCATCAAACAATCCTAATTTATATTTTGCTTCTAAAACTTTTCTACAGGCGTAATTGATTTGTTTAACCGTTATTTTTTTTTCTTGTAATGATTTTTCTAAAGTAGTTAAATAACCTTCGCCCACCATGTCCATATCCAATCCTGCATTTAAAGCCAATGCTGATACAGTTTGTAGGTCACCAACACCATGCGCTGTCATTTCATTTACTGAAGTATAATCAGAAACGATCAATCCGTTAAAACCCCATTGGTTGCGTAATAAGTCTGTTAATAACCATTTATTCCCCGTTGCCGGGATGCCATCTATTTCGTTGAAGGAAGTCATAACACTTCCAACACCTGCATCAACTGCTGCTTTATACGGAGGTAAATATTCGTTGTACATCCTGACACGGCTCATGTCAGTCGTATTATATTCTCTTCCTGCTTCTACAGCGCCGTATAAAGCGAAATGTTTTACGCAGGCCATCAATGTATTGTCTTTACTAAGATCATCGCCCTGGTAACCATGCACCATTGCTTTGGCAATTTGTGCACCCAAATAAGGATCTTCGCCCGAGCCTTCTGAAACCCTTCCCCACCGTGGATCACGAGTGATATCTACCATCGGTGAAAATGCCCAGCACAATCCATCGGCTGTTGCTTCTGTTGCTGCTATCCTTGCGCTTCTTTTTATTAAAGCGGTATCCCAACTGCAAGATAAACCCAAGGGAATAGGAAAAGTTGTTTTGTAACCATGGATAATATCCGAGCCAAAAAGTAAGGGAATGTGCAATCGGCTTTTAGTTACCGCTAACGTTTGTGCCGCACGAATTTTTTCTTCGCCAATCACACCAAATAATCCACCGACATTTCCATTGACAATTTTTGTTTCTACATCACTGCTTACAACAGCACCGGTAAGTATGCCACCACCGGGTGTCAATAAATTCAATTGCCCGATCTTTTCCTGCAAGGTCATTTTTTTTAGTAGCGCATCGATGTATACTTTCATCCGATGAATATCGGTTGCTGTCTGTACCTGTGCAGTAGCAGCTAACGAAATAAAAAAAATGAGGGATACTATAATTTTACGCAGGCATTTCATATAGATCATTTTTTATTATAACGATGATGAGAGAACAACCATGGTAAAAGATATTTTTCTGACAAAGCATCATCCCAACTGTTGTGATTGTCGTTTGGATATAAATTTATTCTTACTTCTGCTCTTGCATTTTTTAATGCTTCATTCATTTCAATACTGTATTTGGGATCTACTACATCGTCTTTCAATCCATGAAAAATCCACCAGGCGGTATTATTTATCTTTGATGCAGTACTTGAATCTGCTCCGCCACAAATAGAAAATGCTGCGGCAAAAGTTTTTGGTTCTCTTCTCACCAATTCAAAAGTTCCCATGCCACCCATGGATAATCCACCCACATAGATGCATTGTTTATCTATAGTATAATTCAATTTTAGTTCGGCTAATAAACCGATCAATAATTTCATAGCAATAGTCGGTTCCCCATCAGCAGAAAATGTAAAGGATCGTTTATTATTTTCTGTATCGATTTTTACATTGCTCCAAAAACTATTTTCCGGACATTGAGGGAAGACAACAATGGCAGGATAATTTTTGCGTACACTATCTTCCAGAAAAAGATTACCTGCATGTGCGAGTTGCGCTTCATTGTCGTTACCGCGTTCTCCCGATCCGTGCAGAAAAATTACAAGTGGATATTTTTGCAGTTTATTATAATTTACGGGCAACAGAATGCGGTAAGGCAATGTATCCTTTTTACTTATGTACAATTGTTTTTTGTACAAAGAAAGGTCGGGTGTTTGTGCATAACAGCCAGCACCTGCAATGATCAATAAGAATAAAATAATCCTTTTCATAATTAAATTGTTTAACTGTTTCATTGTTATGTTGATGCCTCTTCAACAATATAACAATCCCTCAATATAATTTGTTTACGAACCCCAATTTAGTTAACCCGTTCTGGACTTCCGGGCAACTCATAAATAATTTCCATAATAACCCGGTTCTGTAATTTTCTATCATTACAATGATCGGCCCTTCATCAATTGCCAAATATGATCTGGCGTACCAGTTTTTTCTTTCGCAGAAAGCATCTGTAAAGCCATACTCGCCCCATATCTTATTTCCCATACTATAATAATAATGTTTTAATGCAGCCATGGAATAAGCAGGAGTGTATGGAAATGCAGACAAAGCAGCAGTTGGCGCTATTGTTCCGCTATCATTGAGCGGAGAATAAACGCCATAGCCATCATAAGTATCGCAAGCTGTGAGTCCCCAGCAACTGTCGCCGTATCCTTTATATTTTTTAGGATCATCAACACAATAACTATAATTAATAAGGGTATGGTTTTTATTTTGTTCCCAATAATCAGCATACTCATCTTTTAAACCATGAGGATCCAATCCTAAAAAGGAATATTGAGAATAATATAAAGGGCCGCCATAATCAAATCCCAATGGTAATGTATAACCGTAAAATGTTTTGCCATTTATAAAGAAATTGCCTTGCGCCCAACCTTCATGGTATACATCAGCATTTATAGGATACCGTTGTCCGCTTGCTGCCAACACATATGTTATCAAACATTCGTTAAAACCATGTATCGGAAAATTCATTGACCAGCCATTGTTCGGACTCCAGTGCCAATAGAGTACATCTTGTCCGCCTTGCGTGAACCAGTTCCATTCAATATCGTTCCACAACCAACCGATCTTATTTCTTAGTTCTTTTTCTGTTTTATTGTTGGCTGTAAAATATTGCCTTGCGCATAATAATCCCTGAAACAGGTAAGAGGTTTCTACCAGGTCGGCGCCATCATCTTTTCTGCCGAAAGGAATTGTTTTTCCCGTAGCGCCATTCATCCAATGTGGAAACACACCATGGTAGCTATCTGCTTTCAATAAAAAATTGACCATCTTCAGCAAATGTTTGGCTGCAGTATCTCTGGTGATCCATTTTCTTTCGGTGGCAACAATAACGGCCATAACGCCAAAGCCTGTTCCGCCGGTAGTTACCACTTCATTTCCATACCCATAAGCTTCATTGCTGCGTTCTCTGGCCATACCACTTACAGGATGAGAAAAATCCCAAAAATATTTAAATGTTTGTCTTTGTACAATATCAAGCAGGGCAGAATCGGTTAAATTTTGGTTGGTTATTTTTTGTAGGCTTTGGCTTCTGCAAGTGGTGGTAATCATCGACACACAAAAAAACACCAGTATGATTTTTTTTATACAATATTGTTTTTTGTCTTTCATTTTTAGGTTTTGACTTTTCACTTTTGATTTTAAAGGTATGGTGCTGTAAACCCTAAATTTTGTAATCCGGTTTTTATTTCAGGACAACTTGTAAATAAGTTCCATATTAATCCTGTTCTATAATTTTCTATCATCACGATCTGCGGCCCCTGGTCTATGGCAAGATCTGAAGTAGCAAACCATACATCCTGTAAACTAAATGCATCTGTAAAACCATATTGTCCCCATATTTTATCTCCTAATTTGTAATAGAAAAATCTTAACGCATTCATGGAGGCTGTTGGCGTATAAGGAAGTGATGATATAGCAGCAGTAGGAGCGATCACACTAATATCATTATTGGGTTCACTGGCATTGTAATTATAAGGAGACGGAGCATCGCTGGCCGTTAGCCCCCAGCATTGATTGCTATAGCCAAAATAATTATGCGGATCAGCAACACAATAATTGTAATTTATTGTGCTATGGTTAATGGTTTGCGAATCGTAATTAGCATAGGCATCTGCTAATCCATGGGGATCAATGCCCATGAAAGAATAATGTTCAAAAAATAACGGCCCTCCGTTCGACGGCCCTAAAGGAAGCTTTACACCATAGTAGACATTTCCATTTTTCATACCGCCATTGTGTGCCCAGCCATTATCATATACTACTTTAGGAATGGCGCTGCTATCGGTAGGTGTTGATGCAGCCAGTACATAAGTAATGAGCGCTTCACTCCATCCACCCACTTGTACATTGATGGCAAAATTAAAGTTGGGGCTCCAGTTCCAATACAAAACATTTTGATCATTTTGCCTGTACCAGTTCCAATCTACTGCGTTCCATAATGTGTTAATGTTCTTGCGTAATATTATTTCAGTGCTATCCGTTGTACTATTAAAATATTGCCGGGCGCACAATAGTCCTTCCATCAGGTAAGAAGTTTCAACAATATCGCCACCATTGTCTTCTGTACTAAATGGAATCGTTGCACCGGTGCTTCCATTGATCCAATGTGCAAAGGCACCGTGATAGGCGGTAACATTATTTTTATAAAAATTTACAATTGTTGTAATTCTATTTAGTCCCTGTGCATGCGTAATGAAATTTCTATTAATAGCGACTATCGTTGCCATTACGCCAAATCCTGTGCCACCAGTCGTTGCCGTAGTTTGATCGGAGTTTCTTTCTCTCGCCATTCCTGATACAGGATCTCCAAAATCCCAGAAATATTTAAAAGTTTGTTGTTGTACTAAAGTGAGCAAAGCCGAATCGGAAATTTGCGGAAATTTGTCGGTAGAATCTATCTGGGTAATAAATGTAATAGTTGATCCACTAAATAATTTTATATTTCTTGCTGATAGTAGATTGGTTTGAACAGAAAGTACATAACTCGTTAATGCCTTTAAAGCAGTTGCCGGTTGAATTATTATAACACTGTCATTATTTTGGTAAGTATAATTTACAGGAACCAAAGCGCCATTTTGTTTTAATTGTACATTACTTGTTACGGAACTTCTATCCACTGCATCAGATAATGACAATGTAAGCACAGGACTCAAATTAACATTGTGTTGATTAGCTGTAACGCTACCGTTTACTTTCAAGCTATTGATAACAAAAATAGCAGGGGGAGACGATGTACTCTTTTTTGAGCAAGAAATGAAAGTAGCTATTATACATAATATGATCAATATTTTTTTCATGTTTTTATTTTTAACCGGCATTTAAAAAGGCCGCCGTCAATAGTTATCGGGCGGCCTTTGAAACAAAACTGAAACGACTATTCAAACAATTTATCTGCCCGCTTTACCATTAAGGTATAAGCCTGCAACTTCGCTTATTGATAATGCTTTATTATAAACTCTCAATTCATCCAACTGGCCTAAGAAGGCATCTCCGGCTGATGTTTGTCCAAACAAACCATCAGGCCAAGAACCGATTATAGCACTTACGGGTTCATCGCCGGTAAAGCCAAGGTTACCTAATGGAGTGGTCATTCCTGCATCTTGCCAAAGAACATTGGGTGTTATATATTGCCCATTTGAAAAGGCACTGTTAGTTCCTGAAGCAACACCATTTTGATATACTACATATGTAGAGGTACTTCCATCATATGTTACAACCAGGTGAACCCATTTAGCCAATGCTGCTGTATCAAATGTTTCCGGAATAAAAAGTTGGAAACCTGTTGAAGCAAGGTCATTAAAACCTGTATGAATTCTTACAGAATCTCCTGATACGGGATTGTAAGGTTCAATTTCATTGACGATCAGATCCTGATTAGTAGCTCCTGATACAAAAAATATACCTTCAGGATTTGTTCCTTCAGTGGGAAGATTATACCATACGGATACTGAGTAACTAGACAGATTTGAAAAGGCAGCACTTGGTGTATATGTTGCGAAAGTACCTGCTGAACCTTGGTATGCTTCTCCTTTTGTACCAGCAGGAAAAGTTATTGTTCCGGTAACAGTGGCTGTCATTCCGCCTTTTACATCATTAGCATTTCCATCAAAAGGAAAATATGCTATCAGGTTAGCTGCTGCAACTTGCCCCGATGAATCGTACCCTCCGATACTCGTAATTCCAGAACCGGAAGATTTTTTACATGAAGTAATAGAAAGTGTGGCGAGTGCGATCATTGCAAAAGCCAGCATGTTTAATTTGTTTTGTATGTTTTTCATGATTGTGTTTTTTACTGTTTAAGAAATTGTTGTTCTTTATTAAAAGGTTTTTGGCGATCCTCTTGAGGAAGCCAGATAGAATTGATTGTTATTATGTTGTCGTTTAGTAGCCATTGTTTTGTGTTAATTTTCCACCACTTAATTGTATTTGTGTTAATGGAATGGGCAACAATTCGTTTTTGCCTGCAACAAAATTTGCCTTACCAGCAGCATGCATTATTTGTGCCGCATTTCCTTGTCTTACTATATCAAAGAACCTGTCATGTTCCATTGCTAATTCCAACCGGCGTTCTTTATATATTGCTGTCCGCACACTGTCCTGTAAAAGAGGAACGGTTGATGCACCCAATCCGGCACGTGCACGTATCTGATGGTTGATCGTATCAATTGCGGCTGCGGTTTGTCCTGTTTCATTGAGTGCTTCTGCTTCCATTAAGAAGACTTCTGCATATCTCAATAAATGAACATTCTTATCTTTATGATCACGGTCGTTAAAAAATGATTCGGTTATTTCACTGTGATAAGCTTTGTAGTTATAATAAATATCCTGGGTACCCACAGCAGGAATAACATAACCATCAAATAATACGGCACCGGTATCATTTGGACCGCTTCTGTTAATAAAAATGATGGTGGCATTTTTTCTGATATCTCCCGGTTCGTATGTATTGATCAGGTTGGTTGTAGGAACGCAAAATCCAAAACCCAGATCTCCATGCGGATCATAAGTGTCTCCCGGGTTGTTCCAGGTACCACCTGCACTCCGTGGCCCCTGGTAGGTACAATAATCAGGAATACCGCCATCCTTATTATTATTTTCTGCGGTCTCGATTTCAAAAATTGATTCAGGTCCGTTATCACCAACCTGTCTCCATAAATTAGCATAGTTGTCTAATTGATACTGTCCTGAACTGATCACATCCTGTGTTTCCGTTAATACGCCGCCCCAGTTTTTTTGGTACAGGTACACTTTGGCTAGCAATGTTTCCGCAGCGCCTTTAGTGATACGTCCGACAGGTGTGGCACTTTTTATTAGCAAATTGCCGATAGCGAATTGCAGGTCGGGAATAATTACAGTGGCATAAATATCAGCTGCGGCATCTCTTGTAACAAAAATGGGATCTGTCTGTACTTGCTGTGGTGATGTAGGAACAATTAAAACTTTTGGCACATCTCCAAAAAAGCGAACAAGATTAAAATAATAATAGGCACGTATAAACCTTACTTCTCCCGAAAGCCTCCCTTTGGTTGCGGTATCGATCTTGCTGGTACTGATCGTTGATAATGCCTGGTTGCATCGTGCAATGCCTACATAATATCCGTTCCACAATGCAGCCACAAAAGCATTGGAAGAAGTGGTATTGAAATTATCCAGGTCAGCAATACCCGGTTGATCACCAGGGGTGCTTCCTTTATCTGCATCATCGGACATAATATTAGTGGCAGCTATAAAGCTTATACCATGTGTATCGTAAGTATAACCATCGCTCGGGCTGATATATATAAGACTACTGTATACACCGGTTACCAGGTCATTAACAGCACTGTCATCTGTTGATATTTGAAGAAGCCCCTGAGGAGGTACATCTAAAAATCCCTTCGAACAGGCAGTCAATCCGAGCAAGCCTGAAAAAAAAGCAGCATAAAAAAATAATTTATTTCGTTTCATATAAAATAGTTTTTTGCATGAATGATTTATTCAAATCCAACATTTATCCCAACAGCAAAAGTTTTTGAAGTAGGGTAGGTACCTGTCTCAATACCTGAATTAGTGGGTGTTCCGCCAATTTCAGGCGTGAACCCACTATACTTTGTGATCGTTAAAATATTTTGTCCTGTTATAAATGCGCGGAAGCTTGATATTACTTTTTTTAATCCTTTTATTGCATCGGCAGGAAGTGTATAACCGATCGTAGCATTATTGATCCTGAAAAAACTGCCATTCTCTACAAAGTAGGTGGATGAAGGTTGATTGCCCTGATTAGGCCCTGGCTGACTTGTTGTATTCGGCCACGCATTGGCAGCAACAGAGGCTTCAACATTGTCATATTCATTTATCCTGTTTTGTCTTTTTCCGTTGTATACTTTATTTCCGTTTTCACCATATCCATCAATACTAAAATCGAAAGCCTTAAAATTGACACCGATATTAATTCCATAAAATGCTTTTGGTTGATAGGAACCCGCATATACAAAATCTACGTTGCCATTTGTAAAGGAATATTTTAGATCACCCGGATTGGCTGTGCCTTGTAATTTATTACCATGACTATCTACATAACTATCAATTTCTGCCTGTGATTGAAATACGCCGATCGCTTTTCTAACATAAAAACTACCAATGGCTTCACCGTTATCGGTTTTAGTTACCAGGTCATTATTAATTCTTCCGTCAAGTAATGGCTGGCCGCCGTTCAAACCGATCACTTCATTTTTATTAAAGGAAATATTTCCATTGATGTGATAAGAAAGATTAGTAGTTATTTTATCATTCCAGCCCAGTGCAACTTCTACACCAGCGTTTTTAATTGAAGCGGCATTCGTTAATACGCTTCCTGCGGGAGCAGGGCTACCAACGCTAAAATCTGGCTGACTTCCTGATGTAGCAGAAATCAATGTATAGATCAATGCATCTTTTGTTGTTTTATTATAATATCCTATTTCACCGGTCAACCTGTTTTTTAAAGTAGCAAACTCAACAGATATGTCAGACTCTGTTGTTGTCTCCCATTTTAAGTTCTGGTCCTTCAATTGTGCGATCGCCACACCATTGGATTGTGATAGTGGTGAACCAAAAGGATAATTCAGGTTATTTAAAAGTGTAGGCGTAAAGGAGTTGCCGGGAATATTATCATTACCTGCTTTACCCCAGCTGCCTTTTAATTTTAGCAAGTCAAATGTTTTTTGATCCTGCATGAAGCGCTCTTTGGTTATTATCCATCCTGCACCGGCTGAAGGAAAATATCCCCATCTTTCGTAGGAAGGAAATACAGAACTTGCATCAGCTCTGATGGTACCGGTAAATAAATATTTTTGATTGTAACTATAATTCACTCTTCCTAAATAAGAAACCCTGGTTGCTTTGGTTTGTTGTGAATTATTTTGAGAGGTGTTGATATCACCCACATTGATGAACCACAAGTCAGGATCGGGTGGAACATTTTGTCTGTAGGCAGAAAAGAAGCCGGTAGTATATTCTTCAGCGGTGGTACCTGCTAATACGGTTAAACTATGTTTGTGAAAAGTTTTATTAAATGTGATGGTATTATCCCAAACCCAATGCAGATTTTTAGTACTTACAACATTTAAATTACTGATACTGTTTTGTTGAGAACCGCCTGAAACATTGAATGTAGTTGTATCTGCCCTGAATTGATAATTGTATAATTTTTCATCGATGTATTCAAGGTCTGCACCCAGGTTACTTCTGAAGGTGATATATTTTACAGGCTTAAATTCAATATAAGCGGCACCTTCAACGCGGTTATGAATAAAAGTGTGGTTGTTATCATTGATATCTAAAATTGGGTTGCCTACTACACTTTGGAAATTAGAAACGTTACCGTATTTTCCGTTAACCATTGCAGGTATGAGCGGGCTTGCTCTGTATGCGTCATTAAAAGCTGTTGCTACATTTGCCTGGCGATCATTTGCATTGGTGTAACCTGCTACTGTACCAATTTTAAATTTATCACTCAATTTAAATTCGTCATTCATTCTAACGCTTATGCGTTTATAATCATTGGTGATAACAATACCCTGGTCGTCTTCGTATCCGAAACTTAATAAGTATTTGTTATTTTCATTACTGCCTGATAAGGAAAGATTATGTCTTTCCTGAATAGCATTGCGTAATATTTCATTGTACCAGTTCGTAGATGTTCCTGCAGGCGAGCCGGCTTGTGCCATTATTTGCGCTGGTGAAGTAATACCGAATGTGGAGGCTGAAACATAATTGGCATATTGTTGTCCGCTGGCCATTTTAACAAGATGGGCTGCACTTACAACGCCAATGTTAGCATTGTAATTAACTCTCATTTTGCCGGAGCCTTGTCTTGTTGTTATGATGATAACACCGTTGGCGCCACGTGCACCATATATCGCAGTTGATGACGCATCTTTCAAAACATCAACACTTAGAATATCGGCAGTGTTGATATTCGTTATATCAGTAGTAATAATTCCATCTACTACATACAATGGATCTGAGCCAGATAGCATCGTACCAATGCCTCTTATTCTTACCGTAGGATTTGTTCCCGGTTGTGCATTATCAATAATTTGTACGCCTGCTACTTTACCTTGTAAAGCTTGTGTAGCTGTAAGCACCGGTTGTTTATACAATTCGGCCCCCTTGACAGAACCAACTGCACCGGTTACATCAATTTTTCTTTGTGTGCCGTATCCAACAACCACCACTTCATTTGATTCTTTTCTTGATGGTTGTAAGCCAACGCTGATATAACTTCTGCCATTTACTTGAACGGTGCGGTCATTGTATCCGACAAAACTTATGACCAGTACATCATCGCTTTCTGCCGTAATAGAAAAACTACCATCTGTGTGTGAAGAAGTGCCTTTCCCTTTTCCTTTTATTTCTATGTTCGCGCCGCCAAGTGGGGCACCGGTCTCATCGGTTATTTTACCTGTTAATAATAATACTGTTGTAGCGGGGGATGGAGATGTTGTATCCGCAGTTACTAATGAATCAGATTTAGTAAATGTTTGTGTGGCAGGAAATGTATCATTTTCTATTTGCGGAACAGTATCAATTTTATTTATTAGGCCGGTGTGTATAGGATTTACTGTAAGCAAATTTTCCCTGTGTGCCAATGCTTTTGACTGCGTATAGGAGAGCAATAAAAAGCAACTAATCATCTTTATACGAAAAATGATTTTTTTTCTTTTATGTAAGCAGTCGTTTTTATTTAATGCAGCAAACTTTCGTTCATTTAGCATATTTTTACGTTTAAGGGTGTACAATAGAATAGCCCCCTTCAAAAGGGTGTCTTAGTCAAATCTGTGTTACCTTTTTATTACACGGGGAATGTTACAGCATTTCCCGTTTTTGTTTCCTACTCCTTATATAGTACGTTTATTAACCAATATTATTGCTCCATTTTTTTATCTTTTAATGTGTTAAATTTTTTGTTACGGGACTATTGATGGGTGCTTGTTTAGCGTAGTTATGTTTGAGCTAAAGTATTCTTACTGTAGGCTTGCTTATTCACGTAGCATAACATATCTTCTAACATTACATCAAAAACAGTACCCAAATTTTTGTGAAATTTTTTTACAGGTAATTTTTATTATTATATGTTTTATTATAGAAGTTCTGTCTATCCGAAGGTCATTTTTCCGAGTGGGAATGAATTTATCAGGCAGAATAAGCGACTAAATACGACAATAAATGCATTCGAAAAATGTTCCCATAATGGGAAAGAAGGTAAAATTTAAACGTGAAATGCCTGGTGAGCAATAAAATCTACGATAGGGAGGAAATATCGGGTACCCTTTTTAGTAATTAGTGCGACTGAAATAATTTAGCCACGCCAAAAGCCGCTGCTGCCGCCATAGCACCAATCAAAGTAACACGCAGTGCGCCTAAAATGCTATTAACACCTGTTATCCTGCTTTTAAAGAATCCAAAAATAAACAGGCATATCAATGTTAACACAACAGATATTTTTAACGCATCGGCAGAATTAGTAATAAAAAAATAAGGGCTTAGTGGAATGATGCCACCAACAATATAGGAAAGGCCGATATTCAATGCGCTTTTACTCGCTCTCGCAGGATCTGGTTTTTCCAGGCCCAATTCATACTTCATCATAAAATCGACCCAGCGGTCTTTGTCCTGTGCGATTTCTTCGGTGGCTTTTTTTTGTAACTCCGGACTTAAACCAATGGCAGCAAAAAATTCTTCTGTTTCTTCGATCTCTAAATGACGAAGATTTTCTACTTCGCTATATTCTCTTTTTACTTCGCTTGTATAATGATCCTGTTCTGTTCTTCCTGCAAGGTATCCGCCTAAACCCATCGCAATGCTGCCTGCCGCGATCTCTGCAATGCCTGCAATGATTATGATACTGCTTTTGTCGACAGCGCCACTTAAACCTGCAGCCAATGCAAATGGTACAGTTAATCCATCACTTAATCCAATAACAATATCACGTAAAGCTTCCGAACTTTTTAAATGGTTCTCTGTGTGATCATGGTGAAGATGTGTATCCATTTTTATAGTTTAATAGTTTAGGGTTTAGAAGTTTAGAGGCTCTATTCTGTATAATAGTAATGCTTGCTAAGCTACGATACTCCTAAACTTTTAAGGCTCTTATCAATTATTCCAACGCATTCCACTATTTGTTCTTTTGTGATGATTAGCGGTGGTGCAAAACGAATCTTATCACCATGAGTTGGTTTTGCCAGTAAGCCATTTTCTTTTAATGTTAAACATAGATCCCATGCAGCATCAGGATTTTTATGTTTTATTACAATAGCATTTAACAGGCCGCGGCCTCTTACAGTTTCAATAAATGGAGATTGTAATTTTTTTAATTCGTTGCGTAACAATTCTCCCATCGCTTCAGCATTCTCTGTTAGCTTTTCATCTTTTAAAACGTCCAGTGATGCAATGGCTACCGCACATGCCAATGGATTTCCTCCATAGGTACTTCCATGCTCGCCCGGTTTGATCGTTAGCATTATTTCATCACTACATAATACTGCACTGACAGGAACCGTGCCACCACTTAATGCTTTGCCTAATATTAAAATGTCAGGATGAACGGCTTCATGATCGCACGCAAGCATTTTTCCCGTTCTTGACAAACCGGTTTGTATTTCATCCGCTATCATCAATACATTATATTCCGTACATAAATTTCTAATGCCTGTCAGATAACCTTCATCCGGAACAACTACGCCCGCTTCGCCCTGAATTGGTTCAAATAAAAATCCCGCCACATTTTTATCCTGCAATGCAGCTTCCAACGCAACCAGGTCGTTATAAGGAATCGTTACAAAGCCCGGCATATACGGACCGAAATTTTTATACGATGCAGGATCTGTAGAAAAAGAGATCACTGTTGACGTGCGCCCGTGAAAATTATCTTCCACTACAATTATTTTTGCAGCATTTTCTGCAATTTTTTTCACATCGTAGCCCCAGCGCCTTGCCAGCTTCAATGCCGTCTCAACAGCTTCAACGCCGGTGTTCATTGGTAATACTTTATCATAGCCAAAATAAGCAGTAATATACTTTTCGTATTGGCCTAATAAGTCACTATGAAAAGCCCTGGATGTAAGTGTTAATTTTTGTGCCTGTTCAACCAATGCTGCAATTATCTTCGGATGACAGTGCCCCTGGTTAACAGCAGAATAGCCACTTAAAAAATCATAGTAACGTTTGCCATCTATATCCCAAACAAAAACACCTTCGCCTTTGTTTAATACAACAGGTAAAGGATGGTAATTGTGCGCACCGTATTTTTCTTCCAGGTTTATATATTGCTGCGCGTTGGCAGATATGTCTATTATTGATTGCATAAAAAAGTAATAAATAAATAAAAAGTAAAAAAATAGGCATAGGTCACCTAACATCGGACAGAATTATCCTCAGTGGTTAAGCAGATCCAGATTGCTGCTTAAAAAATATTGTATCGTAGTCAGTAGATTGATATTACCTGATTTGATTGCAAGATAATAAAAAAAAGCAGAACGAGATTTACTGGAATATTAAATCCTGGTAATTAGTTAGATAACTCTTTTTTGACTGCGCCTATCCAGTCTGTAAAGAGGTCTTTTTCTATGGTGCAAACAACGCTGCATAATTCCTTGTAATCAGGAGAAAATGCCTTTAACTGTTCGGTCATTTCATGTAAATGATTGATCTCTTCCGCGATAATGGTTTTTACATTTACGGCACTTTTGATTTCGGTTAACACATCCTGGTATTGCGGATATAATTCATCGGCACGTACTTCAATCGCATAGGTGACTAATAAGTAGGCGGCGTATTTAAGGTCATTTCCTTTGTAACCAAATCTATCTTTTAAAAAACGGCAAACTTTTACATCCAATACATGTAAATAGTAATGACTCATGTCCGGTGCCAACAAATACTTTCTTTCGTAAGTAGGACAACTATTTTTATCGATCTTCTGAATTTGTTTTTTTAGAAAGTAAGCATGTCTTGCTTCTTCAGCGGCATGTTTTAGTATCATTTCGGTAGTAAGTACAGGATGCTCGCAACGCTTGATCTTTTTTGCTCCGGTATTTTCCATTAAAGAAAGCGTGTTGAGCCAGCGAGCGTGTGTATTGTTATCCTTAACTACTAGTTCGAAAATGTTTTCCATGCGGCAAATTTAATCCTTTTACAATAAATGTGTTAAGGAAGCTGCTATAACATTGTAAACCTTATCCAGTTCCTCTTTTGTGATACAATACGGAGGCATGATATAGACAACATTGCCCAATGGACGAAGAAGGACGCCATTATTTAAATAAAACTTATAAGCTTCTTTTTTAATCGAATTAAAGTAAGAAGTATCTTCTGAAGTGTTTAATTCAATAGCAATAATGGTTCCCTGCAAGCGGACCTCTTTTACAAGATCGCTTTTATCCATTTTTTCTGCAAACAATTTATGGTTATCGTTGATCATTTTGATCTGGCGCTGACAACTTTCTTTTAATAACAATTCGATGCTGGCGTTCGCAGCAGCACAGGCTAGAGGGTTGGCAGTGTAGGAGTGGCCATGAAAAAAAGTTTTCTCCATTTCATCCGAATAAAAAGCATCAAATATTTTTTGCGAACAGGCTGTTACGCCCAATGGTAAAAAACCACCGGTGATTCCTTTTGATAAACAAATAATATCGGGCTTGTTTTCTAAATAATTGATCGCGAAATTTTTTCCGGTCCTGCCAAAGCCGGTCATGACCTCATCTGCAATGCAGATAATGTTTTTTTGCTGCGCGATGGTTAATAGCTCATCTAAATATGTTGCTTCGTGCATTAGCATGCCACCGGAACCTTGTATCAATGGTTCAAAAATAAAAGCCGCCACGGTGTCATCGCCAGCATATTGCAACAATTGTTTTTTAACGGCTTCAACATTATTTTTATCTGGTGCCGGGATATGGTGTACTTCAAATAATAATGGATTGAATGCGGCGTTGAATGTACTTCTTGCACCCGCACTCATGGCGCCAAAAGTATCGCCATGATAAGCATTCTCGAGAGCAATAATTTTTGTTTTATTTTTTATGCCTTGATTGTGCCAATATTGAAGTGCCATTTTTAAAGCTACTTCGACAGCCGTAGAACCGTTATCAGAATAAAATATTTTAGAAAAATTATCGGGTAAGATATTGATCAGTTTCTCTGAGAGTTCAATAGCAGGCGTATGTGTAAAGCCTGCAAAGATCACATGCTCTAATACTTTTGCCTGTTGTGCAATGCGATCAGCAATGAATTCGTTAGAGTGGCCGTGAATATTGACCCACCAGGATGAAACCGCATCAATATATTCTTTACCATCAGTACTATATAATACAGTTCCTTTTGCGCGAGTAATATGAATAGGTGTATCCGCAATTTTCATTTGCGTGAAGGGATGCCATATATAATTTTTATCTTTTTCTTGCGGTGTCACAACTTATAATTTTATTGAAATAGTTTTGGCAAATTCACTGATTGATTGTGCATTCAAATTCGAAAACTGCGGAATAGAAAATAACAACGGTAGTCTTATGTACGATAAAATATAATCCTGGCTCGGTGTTACTGTATTACCATCGAAAACAATTCCTGCTATTTGTATTTTTCTGTTTTTTAATAATTCATAACTAAGTAAAGTGTGATTGATGCTTCCCAGATAATTATTGGATACCAACACAACAGGTAATTGTAATTGTTCTGCCAGGTCAATATTTAAATATCCATCAGCGAGCGGACTCATTAAACCACCGGCAGTTTCTACAACAATATTATTTTTTGATTGGGGTAATTCAATGTGTTCTTTTTTTATTTCGATACCGTCTATAGCAGCGGCATAATGCGGTGATGCGGCCGTTGCTAATTTATATGTTTCAGGATGAACAATTGTTTTTGGGTTGGTCACATTTTTTTTAATAAAAACGCTATCCGAATTTTCCCAGTCGCCCGCCTGCACAGGCTTCCAATAATCATATCCCAGGGCCTGACAAATGATTGCTGAGCAAACCGTTTTGCCAATTCCTGTGTGTATGCCTGCGATAATGATACTCATTTAATGGTAAATGGTTAATTGTAAATGATAAACGTTGTGACTCTATTTATTAAGATTTGCTTCCACTTCGTTCAATAATAAATCGATTTGTTCTTTGGTATTAAATGCATGTAAACATATTCTTAGTCTTTCAGTTCCTGCAGGAACTGTTGGCGAAAGAATTGCTTTAGCAAAAAAGCCTTTGCCTGTTAAATGGTTGGCTAACGCTTTTGCTTTATTGTTTTCGCCAATAATAATTGTTTGAATAGCTGAATGACTTTCAATGAAAGAAATATTCTTTATTTTTTTGATAGCTGTTGTGTACTGATCGATCAATGCAAATAAGGCTTTGCGATTGGCCGTAGGTAATAATTGGTAGGCTTGTTGAATTTGTACATAAGTATGCGGTGGCAATGCTGTTGTATAAATAAAAGAACGCGCGTGATTGATCAGGTAATCGCGCAATGTTTCGCTACCTGTAATAACGGCGCCATGCAAGCCCAATGCTTTTCCAAAAGTATAAATGCAGGCATATACATCTTTTTGCAAATGATATGTACAAACGAGCCCTTCGCCTTTCTCACCAAAAATACCAACGGCATGTGCTTCATCTACAATTAATATGGCATTGTATTTTTTACACAGTGCAACAATATCTTTTAACGGTGCCTCGTCACCATCCATTGAGTAAATAGATTCTACGGCAACTATTTTTTTGCCTTGTGCCTGCAGTAATTTTTTTTCAAGATCGGCAATATCGTTGTGTTTGAATTTATGACGGTTGGCGTTGCTTAATCTTGCGCCATCAATAATACTTGCATGAATAAATTCATCTGTAATGATTGTGTCACCTTTTTGCGCGATGCAGGAAAATAAGCCAACATTGGCGCAATAACCGGAGTTAAAGATCAATGCAGCTTTTGTCGAATGAAAATTAGCGATCAATTTTTCGGTTTCTTCAGCAATAGCAGGATTGCCTGTAATTAATCTTGAGCCTGTAGCGCCAGAAGGTAATTCACTACTTGATTTTAATTGAGGAAGCTTTGCAAAGCCCAAATAATCATTGGAGCTAAAATCTATTTTGTCGTTGTAAGATACCAGGCTTCGTAACAGTCCATTGGCCTTTCTTTCGTCCAGCTGGTCCTGTAAAATTTTATCAAAGCTATTGTTTGTACTCACAGTTATTTGTTAGTGAATTTGCTATGCCGTTATTTCAACAGCTGCAGTTTCTTGTGTAGTTGCTCTGTCTTTAAACGGTTTGCGCGCAGTCAATCCTAATAATTTGAACATTTGCATATCCGTATCAAAATCGGGATTAGGTGTAGTTAATAATTTTTCTCCTGCAAAGATCGAATTGGCTCCGGCCATAAAACACAATGCCTGTTCGGCAATACTCATTTCATTTCTTCCGGCAGATAAACGAACTACGCTTTTCGGCATAATGATCCTTGCTGTAGCGATCATGCGCAACATTTCGTCTATCGGTGTTTGTTGATTTTTTGCTAAAGGCGTTCCTTCAACCGGTACCAGTCTGTTGATCGGCACTGAATCCGGATGTTGTTCCATTGTAGATAAAGTGTGCAACATTTTTATGCGGTCATCATCTGTTTCACCTAAACCGACAATGCCACCGCAACATACACTTAGCTTAGCTTTACGTACATTGTTCAATGTATTGATGCGGTCGTCAAATGTTCTTGTGGTAATAATGTTCTCGTAATTTTCGCTCGATGTATCGATGTTATGGTTGTAGGCAAAACAACCTGCAGCTTTTAACTTCTCTGCTTGTTCGTATGTTAACATGCCTAACGTGCAACAAACTTCTAAACCCATTTCATTTACTTCAGATACCATATCCAATACACGGTCAAAATCTTTATTATCTCTTACTTCGCGCCATGCTGCACCCATGCATAAACGTGAGGCGCCATTTGCTTTAGCTACTTCAGCCCTTGCTTTTACTTTTTCTACGGTCATTAAAGGTTCAACTTCTACGCCTGTATTATATCTTGCAGCTTGCGGACAATAAGCACAATCTTCTTTACAGCCACCTGTTTTGATCGAGATCAAACTGCTTACCTGTACTTCACTATACGCTTTGTTTTGACGATGAATGATCGCTGCATCAAAGATCAGGTCCAATAAAGGACGATTGTATATTTCTTCTATCTCGGTTAGTGTCCAGTTGTTTCTTACTTCCATGTTCGTGTTAGCTTTAGGCAAATATAATTGAATTTCTGATTGCTGATTTAGGATTGCTGGTGTAAAAAAAATCATCAATCAGGCATCATCGATCAGAAATATTTTTAATACTGTTCGTCCTTATTGGGGAAATCACTGCTCTTTACATCTGTAATGTATTGTTTTACAGCTCCTGTAATTTGTTCATCCAAATTTAAATACCTGCGTAAAAAACGCGGTTTAAAATCTGTATTGATACCCAACATATCATGCATGACCAAAACTTGTCCGTCGCAATCGCCGCCCGCGCCGATACCGATGGTTGGTATATTTAGGCTTTCCGTAACTTCTTTTGCCAAAGCCGCAGGTATCTTTTCCAGCACAAGTGCATAACAACCTGCTTCCTGCAATAAAATAGCATCTCTTTTTAATTTATCTGCTTCAACTTCTTCCGTTGCCCGGACGGTATAGGTACCAAATTTATTGATGGATTGAGGGGTTAGTCCTAAATGCCCCATAACAGGAACACCCGCACTAACGATCTTTTTTACGGATTCGATGATCTCTTCGCCACCCTCCAGTTTAACCGTATTGCCGCCTGATTCTTTCATTATTTTGATAGCTGAGGCAAGGGCAATTTCAGAATTGGATTGATAAGAACCGAAAGGAATATCAACCACCACCAGACTTCTGTCTCTTCCTCTTGTTACGCTTTGTGCGTGATAGATCATTTGATCTAGGGTGATAGGCAATGTAGTGCTGTGCCCTGCCATTACATTACTGGCACTGTCGCCCACCAAAATAATATCGATACCCGCCGCATCAAATATTCTTGCGAAAGAATAATCGTACGCGGTTATCATGGCTATTTTTTCTCCTGCCGCTTTCATTTTTTGAAGCGTGTTGGTAGTAACTTTCTTTAATTCAGTAGATGAACTCATTGTATCAACGATAATTTGAAAAGAATTATTGGAATCTGTAAAGCGAAAAGGGGAGTTGACTCTGCGTTAGAATAAAACAAATCCAAGAGACGATCGCTGTTGTAAATGTATATATAATTGCTGTTTTATTGCAATAATATTTTTCATTTTGCCTAAAGAATTACCAGGCTCTACTAAGATTTCCGTTTGTTATTTTGATAAAATAGAGATGTTTATTTTCAAAATAATCAGGGAACTCATATTTCGTAAGCATCACGGGACGAAAATTATAATCTGAAAATACTTTAAACGTTTTGTCGTTCAAATTATTCATCACGGCAGTTGAATATTTGATCAATAAATTGGTGAAAAGAGAAGCGCATTCATAACCCTTAAAAGCCATATCCGTTGGTTTGCCTTTGTAATTGATCATGTAACCGTTCATTAACGCTCTGCTATTCGAATCTAATTTATCATTGAAATACGGACTGGTAAAGTAGATAGGGAAATCACCAAATACATCACTTTTTGTAAGCTGTTTAAACCCTTCCCAATTGGGCATACCAATTAAAGTGATCGGATAGCTTGGGTACAGATCATGGCAGGCAAGGGTTAAATTAGTAGCAAAGGCTTCGTCCAGGCTTCCTCCGATAATAATTGTTTGTTTAGTGCTGTCTAATTTCTTTTTAAGAAAATCCGAGTTCTGCTGATCGGCATCAAAACTAAGTGTTTGAATATTTAGCAGTGGCTTGCCATCCTGTATGTTGATGGCCTTAAAATAATCGGCTATTTTATCTTCCTGCGTACCTTTTTTTCTTACTAAATAGATCTTATCTGTGCCATGATTTTCTAAAAGATAACTATAGATGGCTTCGCAATGCGATTTTAATGTCGGGTTAACGATCACTAAATAAGGGTTGCCCGAAACACCGCCATCGTTAGGATAGGTAGCAGAAATAAATGGGATCTTTTTTTGTAAAGCAAAATCGGCAAGCTGCTTGTATTCTATATCTTTTACATTGCCTATAATAATATCAAGGCTATCTAGTTTTTTCTCCGTGATCAATTCAGGAATGGGTTGATCATATGATTTGGAATCGTAAATAGCGGCAACAATATTAGCATTCGGTAAGTTCATAGAATCCAGTGCCAGCTCAGCTCCCTGAACAAATTCAAGTCCGGGAATGATTAATTTCGGAATGCCTTGTTTAAAACGAAAATTACCGGCTTGAGTAAAAACAGAATCCAAATATAGCGGAGCAAAAATACCAATATGGTATGTTTTCATTGGAACAGTTACAGTCTGTGGGGCCGCGGCAAGCTGCGCAGCCTGCTGCTCAAGGGCTTTCTGCGCGGTGGCAGGCATTATCGCAAAAGCAAAAATGACAATAAAAAGATTGATCGAGATGGCTATTTTACGGTGCATGATGCGCTAGTATTTGTGAAGTAAAAAGTAGAAACCTAAAACTTAATATCTCCTTTACTTTTTGCTTTTTACTTTTAAATTTTGACTTATTAATTATTCCCACTCAATTGTTGCAGGAGGCTTACTGCTAATATCATACACCACACGATTGATTCCTCTTACATTATTAATGATCTCGTTCGATACATTCGCTAAAAAGTCATATGGTAAATGTGCCCAATCAGCCGTCATTCCATCAACAGATGTAACGGCTCTTAAAGCTAAAGTAAATTCATACGTTCTTTCATCACCCATTACACCAACACTTTTTACCGGAAGCAATATAGCGCCTGCCTGCCAGATAGTTGAATAGAGGTCGTGCTTTTTTAGCATGTTGGTAAAAATAGCATCTGCCTGTTGTAATAGTTTTACTTTTTCTTCTGTTACTTCTCCTAAAATTCTTATCGCCAATCCAGGTCCCGGAAACGGGTGCCTGTACAATACATCATAAGGTATGCCTAATTCTAACCCAACCTTTCTAACTTCATCTTTAAATAAAGCGCGAAGCGGCTCAACAAGCTCCAGTTTCATTGAATCTGGCAAACCACCAACATTGTGGTGTGATTTGATCGTAACAGATGGGCCGTGTACCGAAGCAGATTCGATCACATCAGGATAAATGGTTCCTTGTCCGAGTAATTCAATACCCTCTAATTTTTTAGCTTCCTGGTCAAATATTTCAATAAAGCCTTTGCCTATTATTTTTCTTTTTTGTTCAGGATCATCTTTGCCGGCTAAGCGTGTATAAAAATGTTCCTTAGCATCAACACCTTTTACATTTAATCCCAGCTCACCATATAATTTTACTACCTGTTCAAATTCGTCTTTGCGCAACACGCCGTTGTCTACAAATATGCCATATAGATTTTCCCCAATTGCTTTATGCACTAAGGTTGCTGCAACAGTGCTATCTACACCGCCGCTTAAAGCCATGATCACTTTTCTGTTGCCGATCTGCTTTTTTAATTTTGCAACGGTTTCAGTAATAAAATGTTCCGATGTCCAGTTCTGGCTACAGCCGCAGATATTGATCAGAAAGTTTTTCAATATCTTTTTTCCTTCTACAGAATGGTATACTTCCGGGTGAAATTGTATGCCATATAGCGGACAACCATTTCCATCAGCACGTTTGAATGCAGCAACAGGAATGCTTTCTGTGATACCTAATAATTCAAAACCAGTTGGCAATTCTTTTATGGTATCACTATGGCTCATCCATACCTGCGAATTTTGTGAAACACCTTTTAAAAAAACATCCTCTTTTTTTAATTCTAATATCGCGCGGCCATATTCTCTTTTTTCACTTTTATCAACCTTTCCACCAAAGTTTTTTGCCGTTAATTGAGCGCCATAACAAACACCTAAAACGGGAACTTTTGAGGCTAGTAATTTTATATCCAGATCCGGTGCTCCATCCTGGTTAACTGAGAATGGCGACCCTGATAAAATGATCCCTTTTAAGCTGGGTTCAAAAACGATCTCTTTGTTGAACGGGGTTATTTCGCAATACACATTCGCTTCCCTTACTGCACGTGCAATTAATTGGGTGAATTGAGAGCCAAAATCAAGAATTAATATTTTTTCCATAATTGAGTTGCGAAGGTAAGAAATTGAACGGTGCGAATTTGGTCTGAATTGGGATTTTTTGAATTTAGGGATTGTCGGATTAGCGAAGATAATAGCGCCTAAATTTCCAATCCATTAATCCCACAATCGGACGAATCCCAATTCAGACAGACTAATAATTTTATATTCGTGTCATCATGTCAGCAAAACCCTACTGGCATTGCATTTGATTAATCAAGAAAAAACGAACCATGCAAAAAGGAAATATACGGGTACAGACAGAGAATATCTTCCCGATTATCAAAAAATTCTTATATAACGAACACGATATTTTTTTACGTGAATTGGTGAGCAATGCGGTGGATGCTACACAGAAATTAAAAACCTTGTCATCTTTGGGCGAAGCAAAAGGTGATATAGGTGATATTACTATCCATGTAACAATCGATACTGACAAAAAAACATTAACCATCTCCGATAAAGGAATTGGTATGACAGCAGAAGAAGTTGATAAATACCTTAACCAGGTAGCATTTAGTGGTGCAGAAGAATTTTTAGATAAATATAAAGGCCAGAACGAAAATAATATTATAGGCCATTTTGGATTGGGCTTTTATTCTTCTTTTATGGTAAGCGATAGAGTAGAAGTGATCACAAAATCATTTAAAGAAGGTTCAAAAGCGGCAAGATGGGAATGTGATGGTAGTCCGGAGTTTACACTGGATGAAATTGAAAAAGAAACACGTGGTACTGATATTGTTTTACACATTAATGAGGACAGCAAAGAATTTTTAGAGGCTGATAAAGTTAAAGCGATACTGGATAAATTCTGTCGCTTTTTACCAGTGCCGATCATGTTTGAAGACAAGCAGATCAATAACCCAACACCAGCCTGGACAAAAAAGCCCGCTGATCTTACAACTGAAGATTACCAAAATTTTTACAAAGAATTATACCCGTTCAATGAAGCGCCATTATTCTGGATCCATCTGAATGTTGATTATCCGTTTAACCTGACAGGTATTTTATATTTCCCTAAGATCAAACAATCGTACGAAGTACAAAAAGATAAAATTCAATTGTACAGCAACCAGGTTTTTGTTACCGATGAGGTGAAAGATATTGTTCCTGAATTTTTGATGTTGTTACAGGGTGTGCTGGATAGTCCGGATATACCGTTGAATGTAAGTCGTAGTTATTTACAAGGCGATCCGAATGTGCGTAAGATCAACTCGCACATCACAAAAAAAGTAGCGGATAAATTAGAAGAAATATTTAACAGCGACAGAAAATCTTTCGAAGAAAAATGGGAGAGCCTGGGATTGTTTGTTAAATATGGTATGATAACAGACGATAAATTTTTAGAAAGAGCTAACAAATTCAATTTGTTTGAAAGTGTAGAGCCCGGGAAATTTTATACGCTGGAAGAATATAAAACAGCCAGCGCTTCTTTACAAACAAATAAAGAAAGCAAACATATATTTTTATATACAACCAATGCAGTACAGCAGGATGCTTATGTAAAAGCTTGTGAAGCCAAGGGGTATATTGTTTTGAAAATGGAGACAATGGTTGACTCGGCTTTCATTAACAACATCGAATTAAAATGGAACGATGTACAATTTGTAAGAGTTGACAGTGATATTACTGACAATATCATTGATAAAACAGAAACTGCCGATAGCGTTTTAAGTGCAGCCGATAGCACCACATTAAAAGAAATGTTTGAGCAACAAAAATCCGACCTGCATGTAACGGTAGAAGTAAAAGGATTAAGCAATGATGCGGCGCCTGTTATTGCAACAAGGCCCGAACAAATGCGGAGGATGAAAGATATGGCAGCAATGGGCGGCGGCGGAATGGGTAATTTCTATGCTATGATGCCGGATGAAGTGAACTTAACGGTCAACGGCAATCATCCCATTTATAAAAATATTTTAGCAGAGACCGATAAGGATAAACAAATAAAATTGGTAAAGAACCTCGCGGATCTTGCGTTTTTATCTCAGGGATTATTAAAAGGAAATGACCTCACTACTTTTATTAACAGGAGTGTTGAGCTGATGAGTAAAATTGAACAGGCTGATTTTGTAATAGAATAATTCAATATAAATATCAATTGATTAACCGTCGGATGCCCAATCTCCGGCGGTTAATTTTTTAGGACAGATACTTCCAAATAATGCATCGTAACCGAATGGTATATCTCCTTGAATCCTATTTCTATGAATATCTTTTTGTATAAAGGATTGGCATAAACTACAGCCATCTTTCTTGGAAATTTCTGTAGACTTTCACCAATATTATCAACCACCTGTTTCATAATTACTTCATCAAAAGGATTGAATAAAAAGATACAATCTGCATCCGAAGGAATTTTAAAATAGGCCGCGTTTTCATTAACTACCGTGTAAGTTAAAAAAGGTATTGCCTCTTTTGTGCGTTCAAGATTTTGTATCGCCTTGTTAGATAATTCTGCGGAAAAATCAACACCCGTAACTTTTTTAAATCCTTTATTAGCGGCTACGCACAGGGATCTTCCTTTGCCTGATCCGATATCTACAAAATGATTTTTATTTTTAAATGGATAGTGGCGGAATGATTTACTCAATAAATAATAACTAACAGGCATATATATGGTGGCGTGAGAGATATCTGTGCCCTCTTTTTCTAATTTTTTCAGATCGTCGTATCCTGTTGTGTTGATGCGATACCTTCTTTCACCTTGTATTTCGTTGTAAATAACAAATAACGCTAACCAGATATTCCAGTTGAAGGCTATATAAAAGAAGTACTTGATGTAATTATAAATTTTCATCAAAAAAATCAATTATGCTTAACTTAATTTTATATCAATAACTTTTAGTTGTAATTTTTTTTCTCCGTTCCACTCGTTTTCATCGATAGTAAACACTATGTCGAACGGTTTTTGCGATTGCAAAATAGGAAATTTTTCTGCGATATTAAAACCGATACCTGTTATTGATGTTTGTCCTTGTTTCACTACAAAACGAATATGATTTTCTTTTACGATTTTGGAATAACCACTATCGGTAACATTTTTTGCAATAAAAACGGGCCGCATATTATCCGGCCCAAATGGTTCCATCTGGCAAAGAACATTGTACAATGGTTCTTTAATGTCTTTAAACGTTATAGCGCTGTCAATAATAATTTCGGGTATCAATAAATGCGGTGGAATTGTTGTTGCTACAACCTCTTCAAATTTATTGGTAAAAGCAATTACCTGGTCAGGTAGTAGTGTCATGCCCGCTGCGGCAAAGTGGCCACCATAACCAAGCAGGTGTTCACGACAAGCATAGATGGCTTCATACAAATTAAATCCTGCCACACTTCTTGCACTACCGGCCGCAATTTCCCCGCTTCGGGTAAGCACTACTGTTGGCCTGTAATATTTTTCAATTAACCTGCTGGCAACAATGCCCACTACACCTTTATGCCAATCTTCTTTATATACTACAGTAGTTTTTTTATTGATCAGCGTACTGTCATTTTCTATCATGGACAACGCTTCTTTTGTTATGCTGCTATCCGCTTCTTTTCTGTCCGTATTATCGATGTGCAATAGCTCTGCAAATTCCATTGCTTTTATTGGATCTTTTTCAATGAACAGTTGCACGGCTTTGCAGGCGTCATCCATTCTGCCGGCAGCATTCACTCTTGGTGCAATAACGAAAACAACATTGGTGATACTTAACGTTGTTTGTATACCCGCTAATTGTATCAATGCTTTGATACCGGGGTTCGGGTTCTCGTTTATTTTTTTTAGTCCATAATAAGCAAGCGTTCTATTCTCACCGGTCATGGGTACAATGTCTGCTGCGATGGCAGTCGCAACCAGGTCGAGATAGGCGTAATAATGTTCTTCGTCTATGCTAAATTGTTGTGCGAGTGCGGTGATCAATTTAAACCCAACCCCACAACCACACAATTCTTTATAAGGATAAGTACAATCTGATTGTTTAGGATTAAGAATAGCTATAGCCGGAGGTAATTCTGAGCCGGGCAAATGGTGGTCACAAACAATAAATTCTATTCCTATCGATTTTGCATAAGCAATAAGCTCAACGGATTTTATGCCGCAGTCAAGCGCAACGATCAAAGTAAAATCTTTTTCTTTGGCGTAATCAATCCCTATTTTGCTAATGCCATACCCTTCTTTATAACGATGCGGAATGTAAAACTCGAGTAGTGCCTCATCATATATTTTTGCCAGGAACTGGTACATACATGCTACCGAGGTGGTGCCATCAACATCATAATCGCCAAATACCAATATTTTTTCTTTTTTGTTGAAGGCGCTTACAATTCTGTCGACGGCTTTTTGCATGTCCTTCATTAAAAAAGGATCATGTAGTGTGTGCAGATCGGGCCTGAAATAGGCCTTTGCTTTTTCAAAATCATCCATGCCTCTCTGCACTAGTATATTGCAAAGCACGGGATTGATATTGACGGCTCGCTGCAGGTCATTTGCCTTTGTTTCGTCAGTAGCTAGCAGGTTCCATCTCTTTGCCACAATGCCTGAAGGAAACGATAAAAAATTATCGGTAGAAAGATCCATAGTTGTAAATATAAAAGGTACGAAATTAAAAAAGAGTGCTGCTAAAAGATAGCAGGATTAATATTTTCTGTCAGTTGTATACCTGACTAGTTCTTCAAGTGCCTTCCTGACCTCATTATCAGGAAATTCATATAAAATAGTCAGTGCCTCATCTCTATACTGATTCATTTTTTCTTCAGCATATTTAATACCTCCTGCGGCAACTACCGTATCAATGACCAGCTTAACTTTTTTAGGGTTTTTGTTGTCATTTTTTATGATGTAAATGAGTTCTCTTCTTTTGCCTGCATCAATAGTATTCAAAGTATAAATGAGTGGAAGCGTTAATTTTTTTTCTTTAATATCATTGCCCGTTGGTTTACCAATATCGGCTTTTCCATAATCGAACAGGTCATCTTTTATTTGAAAAGCGATACCTACTTTTTCACCAAACAATTTCATCTTATCGGTAATAGCCTGATCTTTACTGGTTGTCCAGGCCCCCACGGCACAAGCTGATGCCAGTAAAGATGCTGTTTTAGTACGAATGATCTCGAAATAAATGTCTTCCTTTAAATTTAGTTTGCGCGACTTTTCAATTTGTAATAATTCACCTTCACTCATTTGCCTTACTGCATCGGATAGGATATGGAGATGTTCAAAATCATTATTGGTAGTTGATAATAACAGTCCTTTTGATAACAAATAATCTCCTACCAGTACGGCTATTTTATTTTTCCAGGTAGCATTGATAGAAAAAAAACCTCTTCTTTCGAATGATTCATCAACTACATCGTCGTGAACTAACGTTGCCGTATGTAACAATTCAACTAAAGCGGCAGCCCTATACGTACTTTCGTTTACGGGAGCTTGTAATTTGGCGCTTAAAAAAACGAACATCGGCCTTAGCTGTTTGCCTTTTCGTTTTATTATGTATTGCATTATCCTGTCGAGTAACGCAGTCTGGCTTTTTACAGCTTCGGCAAACTTATCCTCAAAAATGCTAAGTTCTTCTCCTATTATGTTTTTTACGAAATCCATCTTTAATAAAAGGCAATATAGTATAGTCTGCAACTATTGCAAATTAAATATTGGAACGATTTTTGAAACGGTATGAAAAATATTTCAGAAGTATTGTTGATCTAACTTATTTACGCGGTAATCGTAGCAGAGTATCTCTCTATAGCATTACGAATAATTTAGCAGTATTAGATTATTGAAACCTTAAATAAATACTAAAAAAATTTTGTTTTTAATACGAAAGAGATACTTTTGCTGACAATCGACCAAAAATTCGAAAACTTTACTAATATAAGACTATATGACAAGTAAAAATTACAAGCTACTATTGGTAGTATTTGTACTTACATTAATGGCATCAACGGGTTTTGCTCAAATGAGCAAGAGCTATACTGTGTATGATTCTTCCGTTATCCCTGCAAGCAGGATGCCTCAACAGAACGAATTTTGGAATAATACGTATAATTTCCCTGCAAAACCACGTAATATGTGGGAAGTAGGTGCTTCATTAAGTACTATCACCATCAGCGGGGATGTACCTATTCGCTTTCCGACCTTTGGTTTTGAAGTGCATGTTAGAAAAGCTTTGGGCTATATTGTATCGTTAAGATTACAATATGTTAATGGGATCGCTGAAGGTTTATCATGGCAGGCTGCTGAAAACTACGGTAAAAACCCGGCATGGAACGGTACCAATAGCATAAACTACGGTGCATCTACAAAAACCGTTTTTGGTAACCCGATTTTCTATAATTACAAGACCAATCTCCAGGATCTTGGATTGCAGGGTATTATTACATTAAATAATGTTCGTTTTCATAAACAAAAAACCGGACTTACTTTGTATGGTGGTGGTGGTATAGGTGTTACTTTATATAAGGTAATGATCAATACAACTGACGCTAATGGAGCAAGTTATCAACCATTATACAATGCAGTAATAGCAAAATATGGTGGTTTGTCCGGACTTACCTATAAGAACCGCAATAATATCAGAAAAGATTTAAAACATGGTACAGGCGGTATCGCAGGTATGGATAATACGTATGAAACAAATGCTGAAAGTGAAGATGGTGAACAAGGGCGTCGTCCTGTAATTGGTAGCTATACCGTTAAACCTTCAGGAACGGTATTGGTAGGCCTTGCTTACAGATTAAGCAGAAGAATTAATATCGAATTGGAAGACAGGCAAACATTTGTAAAATCTGATCTGTTAGATGGCCAACGTTGGCAGGAACAACCTCAGGGAGATGCAGTTTTAACCAGTGATTTCGATTCCTGGAATGCCCTTTCATTAGGTATTAACATCAATTTAGGCGGTAAATCAGTAGAGCCATTATGGTGGTTAAATCCACTGGATTATGCATATAGCGAATTAAATAATCCTCATCACATTAAATTCCCTAAACCGGTATTTGATGATGAAGATGGTGATGGTGTTGTTGATCAATTGGATAGAGAACCAAATACACCAGCAGGTTGTCCTGTTGATACGCATGGTGTAACTAAAGATACCGATGGTGATGGTGTTCCGGATTGTAAGGATAAACAATTGATCACGCCTACAGAATGCCAACCGGTTGATGCTGATGGTGTTGGTAAATGCCCTGATCCTGCTTGTTGCTCAAAAATGCGCCCGGGTGGTGATACTACAGAAGCAAGTTGCCCGACTGATTACCCAAGCATCTCTTTAAAAGGATTAAGCGGCTTAAGCAGCGATTCTAAAGCAATGTTGGCTAGTGTTGGTGAAAAATTGAAAGCAAGTCCAAATTGTAGCATTACTATCACAGGCTACTCTGGTCCAAATAAGAAAGAACAGGCAACGGCTAATAAGAAATTAGGAATGATCAAAAAATACTTAACTGAAAAATTAGGTATTAGCGAAGATAGAATTACTGTTGCTGAACCAGTTATTGGTCAGGGCGATGCAGATACTATCGATATCAAATCGAACTAGTTTTATAACCGAATTTGCTAAATGAATCATATAAGGCTTCCCAATTTGGGAAGCCTTTTTTATGGCTTTTTGCCTATCTCTTTTTGCCTGTTTATCAAAACCTTAACTGTGGTTTTTTTGATAAATAATAATTTGAAGCGATTTTTGGCTTAAAATCATTAATTTCGCAGTCCTTTATGCAATTTTTCAAAGTATCGTTGACAGGCTTTTTGTTTATCTTTCTTTTATCTTCTTGTAATAATTACAACAAGGTGATCAAGAGTAAAGACAATGCCTATAAGTTAAAAATGGCTGATGAATATTATGCAGCAAAGAAATATCGTGTAGCGCAGCAATTATACGAGCAATTGTATCCGATATATAAAGGAACCGACAAATTTGAGGAGATATATTACAGGGATGCTTATTGTTTTTATTATTTGGAAGAATATAAGGACGCTGAGAATTTCTTTAAAGGATTTTTAGATGTTTTTCCAAATAGCCCAAAAGCAGAAGAAGTAGATTTTATGCATGCGGTATGTTTTTATAATTCATCGCCAAAAGAAGAGCTTGATCAAACCAATACGATTAAATCGATTGGTTTAATGCAAAGTTTTATTAACGCGCATCCGGGTTCAGCAAGAATTGACAGTGCTAATAGTATCATAGATAAGTGCAGGGATAAACTGGAACAAAAGCAATACAGTGCGGCGGATCTATATTATAAAATCGGGCAGTACAGAGCAGCGGCTTTGTCTTACGCGGATCTAATGAATGATTATCCTGCATCTGATAAAGGGGATGTATATAAATTGAAAGAAGTAAGGGCCTATTTTAAATTTGCTAAACTAAGTATTCCAGAAAAGCAAGTAGAAAGGTATCAAAAAGTGATCACGGAGTATAATGATTTTATAGATAAATTTCCCGATAGCAAACTGCTGAAAGAAGCAGAAGATTATAGCAAACAAAGTCAAAATAATATTAAAGCAATAGAAAATGAGCAAACTAAGACGACAACTCAGCGCTAATACCAGTAATGTGGTAGAGCCAAAAAACCTGTTTGATTTGAAAGAAAAAACCGGTAACCTGTATGAATCTATTGCGATCGTTGCAAAACGTGCCAATCAGATCAATATTACTATAAAAGAGGAATTGCATAATAAGCTGGAAGAATTTGCAAGCCATACGGATAGCCTGGAAGAGATCCATGAAAATAAAGAGCAGATTGAAATCTCTAAAGCATACGAACGTATGCCTAACCCTTCTTTATTGGCATCGCAGGAATTTATGGAAGACAAGGTGTATTTCCGTAGAAATGATGCAGATTTGTTCAGCTAGTTATAAGTTAAGCAACATTTTAGCAATATCTTTACCTAACAAATCATAATTTTATCCCGTCTTTAATGACGGGATTTTTATTTATGCTACAAGGAAAAAAAATATTATTGGGCATTACGGGTAGCATTGCTGCTTATAAAACAGCCATCCTGGTTCGCTTATTGGTAAAAGCAGGTGCTGAGGTCAAAGTAGTAATGACGCCCGCGGCCAAAGATTTTGTCTCTGTACTCACCTTATCAACGTTATCAAAAAATCCTGTACTAACAGATCTTTCTACAAATGATTCATGGGCCAATCATGTGATGCTTGGCAGATGGGCAGATGCCATGGTCATTGCACCTTTAAGCTGTAATACATTGGCAAAAATAGCAACAGGGATTTGCGATAATTTATTACAGGCAGTATATCTGTCCGCTACCTGTCAGGTAGTTGTGGCGCCGGCCATGGATGAAGATATGTGGCACCATGCATCAACAAAAGCTAACCTGGCCAGACTTACAGCTTTCGGCAATTATATTATTCCTGTGGAGAGCGGCGACCTGGCAAGTGGATTAGTTGGTGAAGGAAGAATGGCCGAGCCGGAAACGATCGTAAAGTGGCTCGATGATTTTTTTTTAAGTAGCCAGGAACTAAAAGGTAAAAAAGCTTTAATAACAGCGGGCCCTACTTATGAAGCCATTGACCCGGTAAGATTTATTGGTAATCATTCTTCCGGTAAAATGGGGATAGAGATCGCGAAAGAATTATTTAAAAGAGGCGCAGAGGTAACACTTATTATTGGCCCTACGTACGAACCGCTACCTCCGTATATTTCAGTGATCAAAGTTGTTTCTGCAGAACAAATGTATACGGCCTGTATCGAAAAATTTGAGCAGACGGATATTGCTATCATGAGCGCAGCCATAGCAGATTACACACCGGTAGAAGTTTCAGCCAATAAAATAAAAAAAACAGATGCTACTTTTTCGGTAGACCTGAAAAAGACAAAAGATATCGCCAAAAGCTTAGGCGCTATAAAAAAACCGGAACAAATGCTCGTCGCTTTTGCATTGGAAACCAATAACGAAAAAGACAATGCTTTGCAAAAACTGCAATCAAAAAATGCAGATATGATCATCCTGAATTCATTGAATGATAGAGGTGCCGGCTTTGGGTTCGACACGAATAAGATAACTATTTTTGATAAAAAAGGGAAGGAATATGCTTTTGATACTAAGTCAAAAAAAGAAGTGGCTACTGATATTGTAAACACCATTATACAGCAACTCCATGTATAAGTTAAAAACTATTTTCATTTTTTTGTTATTGGCAACAAACATTGCCAATGCGCAGGAATTAAATGCAAGGGTTACGATCAACAGCAGCAGCATTGCCTCTAGTGTCAATAAAAATGTTTTCCAAACTTTACAAACAGCCATTACTACTTTTATAAATACGCGAAGCTGGACATCCGCCAGTTATCTTCCAAACGAAAAAATTGATTGCAGCTTCCTGTTTAATTTGCAACCCACAAGTGACCTGACTGTTTTTACTGCCTCATTAACGATACAGGCAGCCAGGCCGGTTTTTAATTCTTCTTACGTTTCGCCTATCATGAATTTTCAGGATAAAGATGTCAGTTTTAAATATATAGAATTTCAGCAACTGGATTTTAATGATAACAGGGTTTCCGGAACAGATGCATTGTCCTCTAACTTAACCGCGGTGATCGCCTATTATGCTTATATGATCTTAGGGTTTGATGGAGATTCTTTTTCGCCACGTGGCGGGGATATTTATTTTCAAAAGGCACAAAACGTTGTCAACAATGCACCGGAAGATGGAGGCATATCAGGTTGGAAAGCATTTGATGGTATCCGTAACCGTTATTGGCTGGTAGAAAATATGACTAACAGCCGTTACACCAGCATGCACGATGTTTATTATAACTATTACAGAAAAGGATTGGATCAATTATATGATAATGAAAATGCAGGGAGAACGGAAATATTAAATGTATTGAGCCTGTTGAATAGTTTTACTACAGATAATCCTTCTGTAATGATCAGCCAGTTTTTTTTTCAGGGTAAATCTACTGAGTTGATAAAGATATTTTCAAAAGCAGCGCCTCAGGATAAAGCCAGGGCCTCCGAATTATTACAAAAAATGGATGTAACAAATTCAGCAAGATATAAAGATGAATTGAATTGAGAAAGATAACGGCGATATTATTAATAGTTGGTTGTTTTGCATCTTGCAAAGATAAAGATGCGGTTCCCACAGGTATCCTGGGCAAGGAAAAAATGCGTGCAGTATTCTGGGATGTCATAACTGCCGAAGCCTTTACTACTGGTTATATTAAAAAGGATTCAACGAAGAACCTGGTATTGGAAGATGCGAAATTGCAGCACCAGGCATTTGCTATCAATCATGTAACGAAAGAAGAATTTTACACAAGCTATGATTATTATAGAATGCATCCGGAACTGATGTCTGATTTATTGGATAGTATGGCTGATAACAGATCGGATAATTCTCCAATAAAAAATCCAAGGCAATTTCACAACGGTATCTTTCCAAACAGGCGGGGACCTTCTATGAGAGATTCTTTTAATGGCATTAATGTTCGTGTAAGAGATTCTCTTTACCGGACAAATCCTCATTTCAGGGATTCTATTAATAGGCTACCTCCTATTTCAATAAAGAAGAAATAAGTATGAAAAAGCTATGTCAAAATGCGGAACATGCAGTAGCTGATATAACGAACGGCGCAACCCTGTTACTCGGTGGTTTCGGCTTATGCGGTATTCCTGAGAATTGTATTACGGCGCTAGTAAATAAAAAAATAACCGGACTTACTTGTATCTCAAACAATGCAGGTGTGGATGATTTTGGTATTGGGTTAATGTTGCAACAAAAACAGGTAAAGAAAATGATCGCTTCTTACGTTGGCGAAAACGAGGAATTTGAAAGACAATTGTTAAGCGGTGAACTAGAAGTAGAATTGATCCCGCAGGGTACATTGGCAACCAGATGTATGGCGGCCGGTTATGGCATGCCTGCTATTTTTACACCGGCAGGTGTTGGTACAGAAATAGCCGTTGGAAAAGAAGTAAGAACATTTAACAATAAAGAATATTTATTAGAGTATGCATTTGATGCCGATTTTGCTTTGGTAAAAGCATGGAAAGGTGATACAGATGGCAATCTTATTTTTAAGGAAACTGCCAGAAATTTTAATCCCTTAATGGCAATGGCCGGTAAAATTACCATTGCAGAAGTAGAGGAACTGGTAAAACCGGGTGAGCTCGATCCTGATCATATTCATACACCGGGAATATATGTACACCGGATATTTAAAGGGATCAATTACGAAAAGAGAATTGAAAAGCGGACAGTGAGAAAATAATTAGTGAATAAAATTCGTGTTACAAAAAAGCAAATCACTACAATAACTCTATGCTTGATAAGAACCAGATAGCACAACGGATCGCAAAGGAATTAAAGGACGGATACTACGTGAATCTAGGTATTGGTATTCCTACGCTCGTGGCTAATTATGTTGCCGAAGGAACCAATATTGTATTACAAAGTGAAAATGGTTTGTTAGGCATGGGGCCGTTCCCTTTTGAAGGTGATGAAGATGCTGATCTGATCAATGCAGGTAAACAAACCATTACAACGATACCGGGTTCTGCTTTTTTTGACAGTGCCTTAAGTTTCGGAATGATCCGTGCGGGCAGGGTAGACCTTACCGTATTAGGTGCAATGGAAGTAAGTGAAAGCGGTGATATTGCTAACTGGAAGATCCCGGGAAAAATGGTAAAAGGAATGGGCGGCGCTATGGACCTGGTAGCCAGCGCAAAAAATATCATTGTGGCAATGATGCATACAAATCCTAAAGGCGAATCAAAGTTATTGCCGCAATGCACACTACCGCTAACGGGCGTACGCTGTGTGAAAAAAATTGTTACTGAGTTAGCAGTATTGGATATAACACCAAACGGGTTTAAATTAATCGAAAGGGCACCGGGTGTGAGTGTAGAAGAGATCGTAGCTAAAACATTGGGTGAGCTTATCGTGGAAGGAGAAATTCCTGAAATGGTATTTTAGTTCCGCCACATTTAAAATGTATATTACAATATAAATCAATTTATTGATGAAGTATCTTCCATTAAACAGTAACATATTCATTCAAAACAGAAAACGTTTTGTTGAACGAATGGATAAAAGGTCCATTGCTATTTTCAACAGCAATGATGAATTACCTTCCAATGGAGATGCTATCTATAAATTCAAGCAAAATGCCGACTTATTCTGGCTGACAGGTATCGAACAGGAAGATACTATGCTGATTCTTTTTCCTGATAATACAGATGCCAGATATAGGGAAGTGTTAGTGATCGTTCGCCCGAATGAATTAAAAGAAAAATGGGATGGCCATAGATTACGCGCAGCCGAAGCAAAAGTGATTGCAGGAATAAATACGATCGTGTGGTTAGATACTATCGATAGCTTATTGCAATCATGGATACACATCGCTGAAAATATTTACCTCAATACAAATGAGAACGACAGAAAAGCAAACTGGATACCTGTAAGAGATTACCGCTACGCCGAAATGATGCAGCAACATTATCCGTTGCATAATTATAAACGCAGTGCTGTTATATTAAAAGAATTGCGGGCAGTAAAAACTGCTTTGGAAGTTGAAGTGATTCAAAAAGCTATTGATATTACTGATAACACATTTAGAAAGTTATTACGATTCATCAGGCCGGGCGTTATGGAATATGAAATTGAGGCAGAAATATTTCATTCCTTCTTATCACAACGTGCAACCCGCGAAGCATATAGTTCTATCATAGCAAGTGGCGACAGGGCCAGAACGCTACATTATGTAGACAATAACCAGGAGTGTAAAGCAGGAGAATTAATATTGATGGATTTTGGTGCCGAGTATGGTAATTATTGTGCAGACCTAACAAGAACAATTCCTGTAAATGGAAAATTTACTGCCAGGCAAAAAATTGTTTACAATGCTTGTCTGCATTTACATCATTACGCTGTAAGCATTTTAAAACCGGGAATAAGTATTGTCGATTATTCTGAAAAAGTGGGAGATGAAGCAACAAAAATATTTTTAAAGATCGGCCTGTTAAAAAAGGAAGATGTTAAAAATGAAGATCCATTGAACAAAGCCTATCGCAAATATTTATACCATGGCATCTCTCATCATTTAGGTATTGATGTGCATGATCTGGGCACAAGAACCGAACCAATAAAAGCAGGAATGGTTTTTACGATCGAGCCGGGTATATATATCGAAGAAGAAAAAATGGGGATCAGAATTGAAAATAATTATTGGGTAACCAAGAATGGAAATAAAGATCTGATGAAAAATATTCCGATAACGGTAGAGGAAATTGAAAGTCTAATGAAGAAGTGACGATCTGCAATAGAAGTAGCTAACTGTTTGTATATTGCAAAAGAAATTATATAGATCAATCGCGTTTGATAAATTTTACATCGTTAGAAAATTGGTAGTAAGATTCAGGCATTAAAATAATAATTAAAATCATTATCAACGGTGATCAATCGCCGGTGGTCATTCAACACAATGAAAAAACAGATCCCTAATATATTTACATTGCTTAATTTATTTTTTGGTTGTATTGCTATTGTTTTTGCTTTACAGACAGAAAATATAAGTATTTATACGAACGATGAATACAGCAGCAGTTTTAATATTCCTGAAAGTATTTCTTATGCGGCCCTCTTTTTATTTGCTGCTGCCATTGTAGATTTTTTGGATGGGTTTGTAGCGCGGCTATTCAATGCCAGCTCTGACATGGGCAAACAATTAGACTCGCTGGCAGATGTTGTCAGTTTTGGTGTTGCACCCGGTGTGATATTATACCAATTGCTTCGTATGAGTTACATGCGCGAGGAAACAGGATTGGATACTTCTGTGTTATTTTTATTTCCTGCTTTTATTTATAGTTGTGCGGCAGCATATCGCCTTGCTAAATTTAATTTGGATAATTCGCAGGCTTATGGTTTTAAAGGGTTGCCAACGCCGGCTGCAGGATTGTTAGTAGCCTCGTTTCCCCTGATATTGCATTATGGTAGTGGATTTAAAGATATTAATGTATGGTTGACAGATAACGTAAATGACTGGCTGATCAGTAAATGGGTTTTATATGCGATCATCCTGTTATTGAGTTGGTTAATGGTTAGTAACCTGCCACTTATGGCGCTAAAATTCAAAGATTTTAAGGTTAAAAATAACCGGCCAATAATACTATTAGCGGCTATTGCTATTATATCAGCAATAGCATTACAATGGTGGGCAGTACCGATTATTTTCATTGCATATATTATTTTATCTTTGGCACTTAAAAATAAAACTACATCATGACTTACACTGCAGAAGTAAAAGTAATGCCGCTTAAAGAATTATTAGATCCTCAGGGCAAGGCCGTAATGAGCGGATTAGGAAATCTTGGTTTAAGTGGTATTCAGGATGTTCGTATCGGTAAAAGCATCACACTTCAAATAGAAGCCAATACACCGGCAGATGCAAAAAAAATGGCAGAAGAAGCTGCAAAAAAATTACTCGCAAATCCTGTAATGGAAATGTTTGAAGTTTCGATTAGTTAATTTGATGATCTGAAGATTTGGTGATTAGCCATCTTCATATCATCACATCACCAAATTACCAAATCATGTTATACCTCGTTCCAACTCCTATTGGTAATTTGGCCGATATCACTTTCAGAGCTATCGATGTTTTAAAAAATGTCGATCTTATTTTGGCGGAAGATACCAGAACCTCTTCGGTATTGCTGCAACATTACCAGATCCAAAAACCTATCACACCTTATCATCAGCACAACGAGCATAAAATAATTGCGCATTTAACAGATCAGTTGCAAGGTGGTAAAACCATGGCCTTGCTTACAGATGCAGGCACACCCGGAATAAGCGACCCTGCTTTTTTATTAGTAAGAGAGTGCATCAAAAAAAATGTTATTGTAGAATGTTTGCCCGGAGCTACAGCTTTTGTTCCTGCGTTGGTAAACAGCGGACTTCCTATTAATAGTTTTTGTTTTGAAGGATTTCTTCCGTTGAAAAAAGGCAGACAAACTTTTTTGAAACGCATGGCAGAAGAAGAAAGAACAATGATATTTTATGAAAGTCCTATGCGATTGGTAAAAACATTGAATAATTTTGTTGAATATTTTGGTGCAGAAAGGCAATGCTGTGTGAGTCGCGAGCTTACTAAAAAATTCGAAGAAAATAAAAGAGGTTCCTTACAGGAAGTGCATGATCATTTTAATGCCAAGCCGGTAAAAGGTGAGATCGTAATAGTAGTGCAAGGGAAGGAATAGTTTATGATAACTATTTATTAAATTCACTATATATGAAATACACTTATTATTTTATTTCGCTGATAGGTTGTTTACTCATATCCAACATTTGTGTTGCACAAAAGAATAGTCTCACCTCTTACGATAGTTGTTTTCGATACCAACTTAATGGCTGGACAAAAACAATTCGCAGATTTAAGCTTTCAGCATTTCAAAAGATGGGTAGCTTACCATTTGAAAAATTGGCTTATTCGGATGGAAGTAGCATGAAAGATTTTTATGTAATATATAAACCGGCACTGAGTTTTTCGAATGATAGTACGTGGTTCATTGATATATATAGTTATTGGCTAGAACTTGAAAGAAAAGGGTCAATAATAATTTCGCATGGTGGTGAAGTAGAACAGGCAGCCACTCTTTATAATCTCAAGACAAAAAAATGGACACGGATATTTTTTTGTGGTTATGCAGAAAGAATTCAGGAAGTGGTCTGGGTAACAAATACTACATTTATCATGGTTGGAACTTCTGAAGAGAATGATTCTGCATTTCATCCTATAATTTATGTGGGCGATATAATTACTGGATATTTTAATGTATTTACTTCAGCCGATAAGGGTTGTTACCAATATAAGTATGGATATGATTCACCCAAATTGTTGACCTTAAAAATACATGAGGAATAGACAGTAATTATTTGTCAAATTTTAATTATCAAAAATATTCAGATGAAGAAAGTATTTTTTTTACTCTTGTCATTTTTTATTTGTTATCTGTCATGTTTTGCACAGCCAGATCGTTGGCAGCAAAGAGTAAAATATACAATGGCAATCGATGTAAACGTAGTTACCAATAAGTTTACAGGTAAACAACAATTAGAGTACAGCAATAATTCTCCCAACACATTAAAAAGAGTTTTTTATCATTTGTATTGGAATGCCTTCCAACCCAATAGCTCCATGGATATTCGTAGCCAGGAATTAGGTAAGATAACAATTGGAGACAGGCCGGATTGGGATTCAAGAGTAACAGACAGAATAGCTAAATTAACCAGCGATGAGATAGGCTATCAAAAGATCATCTCCTTAAAAATGAATGGCGTAGCACAATCATTCATTTATCACGGAACAATATTGGAAGTTGATCTAACCACACCTATTCAGCCCAGAACAAAAGTATTGTTTGAAATGGAATTTGAAGCACAGGTCCCATTACAAATCCGCAGAAGCGGCAGAGACAATCCAACAACAGGTGTGCGCTATAGTATGAGCCAATGGTATCCAGCAATATGCGAATATGATTACGAAGGATGGCATCCCACACCTTACGTGGCCAGGGAATTTTACGGTGTATGGGGAGATTATGATGTTACTATCTCAATCGATAAAACGTACAAATTAGGCGGCACGGGAACTTTGGTCAACGCCAATGAAATTGGCTGGGGATATGATACAACAGGCTCACCATTAAAGTTGATAACAACGCCAAAACGTACCTGGCATTTTATCGGGAATAATGTTCATGATTTTGTTTGGGCGGCAGATCCGGGTTATACGCATATCTCCAGAAAGATCAGAGCAGGATTAACCATTAACCTTATCTATAAACAAACAGATGTACTACAGGATGCCAGGTGGTTAAGTATTGTAGACATGGCGCAAAATTCCTTTCCTTATATCGAAAAAACGTTTGGTGCATATCCGTACAAACAATATTCCTTTATTGAAGGAGGAGATGGTGGCATGGAGTATCCAATGGCAACATTATTGGCAGAACCCAGCGGTGCCACACATGAATTGATGCACAGCTGGTACCAGGGAATGTTAGGCACCAACGAATCAGAATACGCATGGATGGATGAAGGCTTTGCGCAATACAGTGGAAGAAGGGTAAATGCTGTTGTAAATAATGAACCCGGTTTTGCACAGGCAGTGCATTATAAAGAATATTATGCACTCGTTAAAAGTGGATTGGAAGAACCGCTTACAACACACGCAGATCATTTTAATACCAATTTTGCGTATGAATTTGCTTCTTATTTTAAAGGGTCGGTTTTTGTTGAGCAGTTGGGATATATTGTAGGTGCGGCAGTGAGAGATAGTATTTTAATGGAATATTATAAAGAGTGGCGTTATAAACATCCCAATGCAAATGATTTTATCCAGGTAGCAGAAAAGGTGAGTGACACTAAATTAGATTGGTACAAAGAATATTGGTGCAGCACTGTTAAAACCATCGATTATAAAATTGATAGTTTGTGGGAAGAAAATGGCGTATCTAAAATTCGTTTGAGAAGGATCGGACAAATGCCTATGCCAATTGACCTGGAACTTACTTTTAAAGATGGTACCACAGAAATGCATTACGTGCCGTTAAATTTAATGTTCGGTCAAAAGCCTAATGAAAATCCTGCAGAAAAAAGAACAGTGCATGAAGAATGGGATTGGACACATCCTACATATATCGTTGAAATAAAGCAACGGTTAATGAATTTGAAAAAAATAGAAATAGACCCAAGTAAAAGAATGGCGGATATTGATCAGCGAAATAATGTACTTAATTTATATTGGTAACAAACACTGCTGAAATCAGTATGAAAAAAATACTTTTCTTTTGTTGGGTGGTGACGGTTGTTTTGGTGGGTTGCACAACACCTTCTTATTATACCAGCCCGCTTAATAATACAACTCAATATTATCATGCTATTCCATTGCGGTCTGATAGCGTTAAGTCGGCAATATATACCAATGGAAATATAACAATAGGCTCTGCTGAAGATGGCAGGGATAATGTGTACGCGTTTAATGGCAATATCAACCGTAGTAATACTTTCGGTTCTTTTCAAGCGTATTACGGAATAGGATTTACGATCGGAGATTATACCATACAAAAACTATCTCTGACAAGTATTACGATCCCTCCAACAGATAATTATTTTGGTGCTTATGGTTTTAGTGGAGGAATAAATGTTGTTGTGCCTTTTGGAGATAAAGGAAGCGAATGGAGGATAGTAGGCATCGAAACATCCATTCAAAATGAATTTGGCGATTATTTACAATTCAGAAAATCAAATGTGGATGCTAAAACAATTGAATCAGACAATTGGACAAAAACTATAGGTGGTTATTCTGAAATAGTCTGGAACTTGCAAGATGGCTATCAGTTTGGATATAAGTTAGCTTGTGGTGAGTCTTTAGTCGCCGCAAACAATTATGGCAGTTATGCTGTTCCTTTTTATGTAGCAAATACTTTTCATTTTACGAGAGAGAACGTTATAGCATTTGCGCAAATTAATATTGGCACTTATGCAAATAGTTTGCAATTAGGTATTGACTATAGGATCAGCAAGAAAAGAAGAAAAAAATAGTTCTTGGATAAGATCGTATAAAAATAAAACCCACCGATAAAGTGGGTTTTATTTTTATTGTATGTCAGTACTATTATTTAATTGCTCTTAACCACATTGATTTGGTTGATCATATTGTCCATTACTTTTACGGTTTCATCTATATAAATATCACTTTTAACGCTGTTGATGAATTTTTTGTTCTTGTCTTGTTTTTCAACATTCGCATTGATCGCGTCAATATCCGCAGCGTCATTGGTTACATTCAGATCTTTAGGTAATTTATACAGGTCTTCTAATTCTTTATACGTCGCTTTTAATTTTTTAGCATCAGCCATATATTTGGCGAGGTTTAAAGAATATACTTTATCATCCTGCATAGCAATAGAATCTAATGTTGCTTTCAGGGCCTTAAAAGTAGCATTGTTCTTAATATCCTTATTGGCAGAAGATGCAACAGCATCCGGGCTGTAATTATTTTGCCATGTCTTGTAATCTGCTCTGGCAATTTCATCCCAGCTAAGTGCAGAAGGATTATCTTTTTCACGTGATTTATCGTACTCAAGTCTGTCAGGTATAACAATATCTGATGCCACACCCTTTAACTGTGTAGAAGCTCCACTGATGCGATAAAATTTTTCAAAAGTAAGTTTCACTGTACCGAGGTCATCAGAATCATTGGCCAGCGGACCATTGTCTGCATCGGGGTTTAAAGGTACATTGCGCTGTACAGTTCCTTTGCCGTAAGTAGAAGTACTGCCGATGATCAACCCTCTTTTATAATCCTGAATGGCGGCGGCAAATATTTCAGATGCCGATGCACTATTTTCGTTAACCATTACCGTTAGCGGGCCACTATATAAAACACTTTTATCTCTATCATCCAACTGGTATGCTTTTTCGCCTCTTCCTTTTACCTGGCAAACAGGGCCGTCTTCTATAAATAAGCCCGCCATTTTAACTACTTCAGGTAAAGAGCCACCACCGTTATCACGTAAGTCTATAATAATGCCTTCTACTTTTTCTGCTTCCAGTTTTTCAACTTCTTTGGCAACATCTTCCGAACATTTAGCGCCATCTGCTTTTTCATAATCAAGATAAAACTCCGGTAATTCTATATAGCCGATCTTATGTTTGCCATTGATGATAACGCTTTTTGCAAACGTATCATCCAATTTGATCTGGTCGCGTAATATAGGAACTACTTTGATGGTGCCATCGGGCCTTTTTATTGTCAGCCTGACTTCTGTCCCTTTTTCTGAACCACGTATTAGTTTTACTGCGTCGCTTACCGCATAACCTGTTACATCTACCGGTTCGCCTTTTCCTTCGGCGATCTTTATTATTTCATCATCTACTTTTAGCTCGCCCGATTTCCAGGCTGGTCCGCCAACAATCAGGCTCGCAATTTTTATTTTGCTGTCATCTTCTTTTAACTGGGCGCCGATGCCAAAAAACGCGCCGCTCATTTGTTCATTGAATGAACGGGCATCAACAGGAGGGAAATAATCCGTATGCGGATCCATTGTATTGGTGATCACTTCTACAAATGATCCAAATATCTCGTTAGGCGTATTGTGATTTTTTAACGTAGTAAAATAACGGCCTATCTGTTTCTGTACAGATGCTCTTGCTTCTCTTTCCAGCGTACTGTCTGCTTTGTACACAAAATCTTTCTTGTCTTTGTTTTTTTCTCTTTCATCCAACAGGTCAACATATTTTGTAAGTGCCATGTATTTTAAACGCTTGTACCATAAAACATTTTTATCGTCTTGCGTTTTTGCAAAATCCAGTTTATCAGGATCGATTACAATACTATCATCTTTGTTAAAATCGAATGGCTTTGACAGCATACCTGCATATAGCGAGGATGTTTCTGCCAGTCGTTTTGAATATAGATCGCCGATATAATAGACAGAACTTAATGGTATGTTACCACGTATCTCATCATCGATCGCATTTTCGAATTTTTTGAAACTATCGATGTCGGTTTGTAAAAAGATAAATTTATCTGCATCTAGTTCTGTAATAAAATTCTTTAGAACCAATTTCGAAAAACTATCGTCCAATTTTCTAGGACTATAATGTGCCTGCACTAATAACAAGCCTACTTCATGCAATATTCTTTCATTTTTTGATTTTGGATTATCATCCGTACCACGTCCTTGTGTTTGAAGCGCGATAAATAACGCAGCACCTATTAAAATCGCCAACACAGGTAAAATTTTTCTACTCATAATAAATTGTTGAATTTTAAGCATCCTAGTAAAATTAACGTAAAAAAGGATGCTTTTAAGCGCTTAACAAATAGTTTACAGTAAAACTTTTCTTAAAGTTTAGCGAAACTGAGGAGGCAATCAATGAGGGGAATAAAAAAAGTCCTGCATTACTGCAGAACTTTTAACCGGGTAATCGAGGGGGCTCGAACCCCCGACCCTCAGAATCACAATCTGATGCTCTAACCAACTGAGCTACGACTACCATTTAGCGGATTGCAAAAGTAGCAAAAAACCTTTCTTTATCAAAATTACATTTTCATTTATTTTATTATTGGTTTCTTTGCAATCAAATTGGCAAAAAATGAATTGGACAGGCTATAGCATTACTATTTTATTATCTGCATTTACCGGGTGGGTAACTACATGGATCGCCATTAAAATGCTTTTTCACCCCAGAAAGCCGATAAAGGTTTTTGGATTTACTATTCAGGGCATTTTTCCTAAAAACCAACAATTGATTGCTCAAAAATTGGGTCAGGTAGTAAGTAAAGAATTGTTATCATTCGATGAGATCGAAAAAAAGATCACTGATCCCGACAACCTGCAAAAATTAAAACCTGAAATTGAAGCGCATATCGATAATTTCTTACGGCATAAACTCAAAGAAGTTTTCCCTATGTTGTCCATGTTAATAGGTGATAAAACGATCAACCAGTTAAAAGAAGCTTTTATTGTTGAACTGGAAAATCTTTTTCCGGTACTGATGAAAAACTACATGAATAAACTACAAAATGATCTTGACCTTGAAAAAATCGTAACAGAAAAAATTGCCGGTTTCTCTGCCGAAAAGTTAGAAAATATGTTGGATCAAATAACTAAAAAGGAATTTAAGTTTTTGGAAATAAGTGGCGCGTTTTTTGGTTTACTGATCGGCATAATTCAGGTAGTATTTATGTTGGTCACCAGGTGATAACGTTTCGTTAACAACGCTGCAGCCTTGCTTTTATACAGTTATGCTACCATTCATCATTTGAATATGGGATAAATAAAATATGATGGCAACTTTGCCTTTGAAATCATTTAGATAAACGTATTTCATCATTAACTTTTTTAATTTTTATCGTCAATATCATTCCCGTGAATAAATATCGTAAGTGTTTTTTTCTGCCATTTTTATTATTGATCACAACCAATCTTTACGCGCAGTTACCTGGTGGAAGCGGAGGTACACAAAATATGAACAGCGGCCATTTTTATGGCAGGCTGGTTAATGATGGTGGAGAAAAAGGTATAGAAGGGGCTTCGGTCCAATTACTTCAAACAAAGCTGGATACAGCAACCAAAAAAAGAAAAGATTACCTGATCGTAGGAATGCTCACTGATAAAAAAGGAGAATTCAGTTTGGAAAACCTGAATGTAATGGCGACGTACAAACTAAGAATAACAGCTATTGGTTATAAAACGATCGAACAAAAATTAGCTTTCAATTTAAATTTCGATAATATTAAAAATGGTGATTATAGTAGCCTGATCAATGCGGTGGATAAAGACCTTGGCAATATAAAAATGGTTGTTGATCAGCAACAATTAGATGACGTAACGGTTACTGCTGAAAAGCCGCTGGTATCAATGAGCATTGATAGAAAAGTTTTCAATGTAGAGAAAAACCTCACAAGTATTGGCGGAACAGCACAAGATGTAATGAAAAATGTACCCGGCGTAAGCGTGGATGTTGATGGAAATGTAACACTGCGTAATGCACCACCACAGATATTTATCGATGGCCGCCCATCTACCCTAACACTCGATCAGATACCCGCAGATGAAATTGAAAGTGTAGAGATCATCACGAACCCCTCTGCAAAATTTGATGCATCAGGTGGAGGCTCGGGCATACTGAATATCGTACTGAAAAAAAATCGCAAACCGGGTTACAATGGAAACCTGAGGGCAGGCATTGATAGCAGGGCCAAACCTTTTGTAGGTGGTAACATCAATGTCAAAGAAGGTAAATTTAATTTTTTTGGTAGCGGACAATTGAGCTACAGAAAATCTATTACGACTGCAAGTACTTACAGACAAGATTTTGTAAGTCCTGATACTACAGTAACGCAGACACAAAATGACAAGCCGATCAATGAAGGGTATTTTGCATTTGGAAGAATAGGGTTGGATTATTTAATTGATAACAGAAACACGTTGACCATCGGCGGTAATATTGTAAACGGCCACTTTAATTCAAACGACCTGTTTAATATTACACGCGATACAACCGGAATTTTTGTAGGCGGAGATAATGGAACAAGAAGCAGTGCCACTGGTTTTAATTTTAAAAACCTGGGCGGTACGCTTAGCTTTAAACACAACTTTGCAAAAGCCAATAAAAATATTACGGCAGATCTAAATTATAGTCACAGTAAAAACGATAATAACAGCAACTATACAACGCAATATTTTAATAGCAGTTATAAAACACCTTTCCTTTATCAAAGCGGAACTGGTGGTGGCAGCTCAGATTATTTTACGGCTCAAACAGATTTTGTAAATCCAGTCACCGCTAAAATAAAAATAGAAATGGGGGCACGCGCGGCCATCCGCAATTTTACCAGCTTTAGTGATACCTACAGTCAGGATTCTGCAGGAGCGCCGAATGTACTGATACCTGCACTAAGCAATAATTATGTTTTTAACGACCAGGTATATGCAGCGTACGCAACCTTTTCTCAACAAATAAAAAAGTTCAATTACCAGGCGGGCCTTCGGGTAGAGAGTTCGCAATATAGCGGCACACTTACTACAAACGGAACGAATGCGCCACTTAGCAATCAGTTTCCTTTAAGTCTTTTTCCAAGTGTGTACACCACCTATAAATTGACCGATAAACAGGATGTACAATTGAATTATTCAAGAAAAATAAATCGTCCCAGTTTCTTCCAGTTATTGCCGTTCACTAATTTTAGTGATTCATTGAATTTGACAAGAGGTAACCCTAACCTGGTACCGGAGTTTGATAATTTGTTTGAATTCTCTTATGAAAATCAATTTAATAATAAGCAAACATTATTAGCAACTGTTTACCTGCGTACCAGTAATAATTTATTATCGACCTATCAATATAAAGCCGCAAATTTCGCAGGCCCTGATAGTGTAACGATCATAACCTATGGAAATGCAAAAAGCAGTTACACATGGGGGGTAGAATTAATAAGCAAAAATAAATTGACGGATTGGTGGGATGTAACAACCGATTTTAATTTTTATGATGCTACCATTAATGCCAGTAATTTACCGGGAGGTATTGATACCAGCCAGTTTAGTTGGTTTGCCAAGATCAGTAACAATTTTAAATTTCCCAAAAGTTATTCGATACAATTAAGCGGTACCTACAATGCTAAAACTATTATTCCGCAAAGTACCGGTGGCGGACAAGGGCCGGGGACGTTCGGTCAGCAACAACCTAATGCCAACGGATATATCAAACCATTTGGTGAGGTAGAAGTTGCCATTAAAAAAGATTTCTTAAAAAATAATGCTGCATCGTTAACGCTCGCAATGAGTGATATTTTCAGGACAAAAACATATGAATCATTTTCCCAGTCGCAATATTATATACAGGATAATTACCGCTTAAGAGATCCGCAGGTAGTACGCCTTACATTTAGCTGGCGCTTTGGTAAAGTAGATGCGAATTTATTTAAACGTAAAAATATGAAGGCTGAGATAGATAATATTCAAAATACGATCCAGAGTACCGGACAGTAATGGTGAATGGTAAATGATAAATGGTAAATGTGGCGTCGTACATTTCATCTGATTGCTACTATTTAACTTTTTTCTGAGCATAATTTTGACCTTTACATTTACCATTAACAATTTATCATTTACCATTAATTATTATTATTTTTAGTTCCTCAATTAAATTTCTATATGGATAACGTAAATGAAAAAGTGGCCACCTGGTTAAAAGGCAATTACGATCAGGCTACAAAAGATCAAATAACGAAACTGCAAAAAGAAAACCCCGATGAGCTTACAGAAGCTTTTTATAAAGACCTGGAATTTGGAACAGGTGGTTTAAGAGGCACCATGGGTGTTGGTACCAATCGTATGAATAGGTATACGATCGGTATGGCTACACAAGGATATGCCAACTATTTAAAGAAATGTTTTACCGGAGAGATCAAAGTAGCCATTGCGCATGATTGTAGAAACAATAGCCGCTTTTTTGCAGAAACGACAGCCAATGTTTTTGCAGCCAATGGTATAAAAGTATATTTATTTGAATCGCTGCGCCCTACGCCTGAACTAAGTTTCAGCATTCGTCATTTTCAATGTCAGGGTGGTGTGGTCGTAACAGCGAGCCATAATCCAAAAGAATACAACGGGTACAAAGCATATTGGGATGATGGCGGACAAATGGTTGCGCCGCATGATGAAAATGTAATTATCGAAGTAAATAAAATTGCTTCTGTCGATGATGTAAAATGGAGCGGCGGCGAAGCAAATATTACAAGCATCGGAAAAGATATTGATACTATTTACCTGGATATGGTAAAAACATTATCTGTTTATCCGGAAGTATGTAAAGCACAACACGATCTTAAAATTGTATATACACCTATTCATGGATCAGGTATTATGTTAGTGCCTGGTGCATTGGAACGCTTTGGTTTTACCAATGTAACAATTGTAGAAGAACAAAGAGTGCCGGACGGAAATTTTCCTACAGTAATTTATCCAAATCCTGAGGAAAAAGAAGCCATGAGCATTGGGCTTAAAAAAGCGCAATCCATTAATGCAGATATTTTATTGGGAACAGATCCTGATTGTGACAGGGTTGCTATCGGTGTTAAAAACCATAAAGGCGAATGGGTATTGTTGAATGGTAACCAAACGGCTGCTATTGCTTTTAACTATATGATCGAAGCAAGAAAAGCAAAAGGCATTGCCCAACCAAACGATATGGTAATAAAAACAATTGTTACCACAGGTTTGATAGATGTCATTGCGAAAGAAAATAATGTGGCCTGCTATAATGTGTTAACCGGCTTCAAGTGGATCGCGAATATGATCAAAGAAAAAGAAGGCAAAGAAAATTATATTATCGGTGGTGAAGAAAGCTTCGGTTTGATGGTAGGAGATAAGGTAAGGGATAAGGATGCAGTAAGCGCCGTAGCGCTTGGCTGCGAAATGGCTGCATACGAAAAAAATAAAGGCAGAACATTGTATGATAAACTGATCGATATCTATGTGCAATATGGTTTGTTTAAAGAAAACCTGGTAAGCATTACAAAAAAAGGAATGAACGGCGCTAAAGAGATTGAAGACATGATGGAAGGCTACAGAAAAAATCCACCAAAAACTATTGATGGAACAACTGTACAACATTTATTGGATTATGAATTGCAGGAAGGCAAAGATCTTGAAACCGGCAAGACCTGGAAGATAGACCTGCCAAAAAGTAATGTGCTACAATTTGTATTAGCAGACGGAACAAAAATATCTGCAAGGCCAAGTGGTACGGAGCCTAAAATTAAATTCTATTTCAGCACTAACACAAAATTGGCCAGTGCAGCAGAATTTGATGCAACAGAAAAGAAGCTGGATGACCGGATCGCGCGAATGATCACAGAAATGAAATTGAAATAAATAAGTTTATTGGAATGTCAGGAATTTATCCTGACATTTTTTTTGATGAAATTTTGAGCCTGATGTATACTGTAAATATTTTAAACAAATTTGGAATGCGATTGTTTTCTGTGGTGGGATTTATTGTCTTATTATTCGTTTCTTCATCAATAAGGGCACAAAAGCATCCTGATAAAAAAGCATACTTACGGGCGATCGATAAACAGCACGAAAAAGTTGTGAAAGATTTGCTGGAATATAGCAATACTATCACACAAAGAAAAAAGGCAGACAAAATAACAGCGCTTGGTAAAATAACACTGGAGCAAGTAAATCGATCTGAGTTGAAAATAAGTGCCATGCCTGCATTTCAAAATGATAAGGCGTTCAGGGATTCTGCGGTATCGTTCATGAAAACTTGTTTTAACCTGCTCAATAATGAGTATGATAAAATTGTCAGTACTGAACCGGCTGCCGAAAAAACATATGATAAAATGAGAAAGCTGTTGGCAGCTAAAGTGACAGTTAATCAAAAATTAAAAGCGGCCAATCTATTCTATAGTGCTGCCGGAATGAAATTTGATAGCACGTATAAGGATGATTACAGTAATAAGATCCAGCAGGCAATCGATGTAAATATTTATTATAATAATATTTACCTGCTGTTTTTTAAATCCTATAATGCAGAATTTTTTTTAGTAGATGCCATCAGGAAAAAAGATGGGAATAGCGTGGAACAGAACAAAAAGATAGTGAATCAAAATGCGCAAGATGGTTTACAACAGATCGATACCGTAAAAGCATTTAACGGAGATAATTCGTTGGCCAAAAGTTGCAAATCAGTGTTAACGTTTTACTCTCAGGAAACAGATGAGAAAATAGAAAAAATATCTGCTTATTTCCCCATAGCAAAAGATTTTCAAAAAACGCGGAGTGAGTATGAACGAAAAACAGCACATGCAAAAGATGAAGTTGCCACCTATAAAACCTCAGTGGCCGAATTTAATGTAGCGCTATCCGGCTTTAATAAGGCCACACATAGCCTCGATCATCAGCGTAGAAAAGCCCTTAAAAAATGGAACCATACTGCGGAAGCTTTTCTTGATAAGCATTTGCCTAATTGATAAGAATTATCTCTATTTTGCCCAGAAAAAGTATCTTTGTTCTGTCAAATACTTTTATGAAAAAAGTTTTACTTTTTTTTCTTTGTGGTTTTTTATTTCTGGCGAGTGGTTTCGCACAAGTCTATCCGACAATAACTTCTTTTTCACCTACTACTGCCGGTCCGGATGATACGGTAACTATTATAGGTTCAAATTTTGTTGATACCGTGGGCCATAGATTTCTATCCGTTAAAATTGGAGGAACTATAGTTACAACTCCATCAATTTCTCCGACAATAATAAAAGCGATTATTGGTGTGGGAATTTCATCAGGGAATGTAGCAGTCAGCTATGATAATTTTTCCACTAGCGGTGATTCCTTAAATGCGAGTCTTCCTGGTTATACATGGAATGGATATCCTGTTATTTATTCTGTTAGTCCAATATTAGCTCATGCAGGCGATACCGTAACAATTATTGGAAAGTATCTTGCACCAGGTGGTGTTGGGCCAATAGCTCCAACTGTGACTTTTGGTGGTGTGGCAGCGGCAAAAGTTATAGCCATATCATATGATGAAGTAAAAGCTATAGTTGGAAATGGATCCAGTGGCTCTATCACACTTGCAAGCTGTTGTTTTGGATCAACTATCTATAATGGATTCTCATTTCTACCTACCATCAACTTATTAGCACAGGATTCACTTGTAGTGGTTGACTTATATAATAGTACTAATGGCTCATCATGGATCCATCATGCCAACTGGCTTACTGCAGCACCTTTGAGTAGCTGGTATGGAGTTAATTTACAAAGTGGAAGAATACAAAGCTTAACATTACCTAACAATAATTTAGTCGGTACTTTACCTTCTTCCTTAGGCTCTCTTGCTGGCCTGACCTATTTGGATCTTTCCTATAACAAATTAAGTGGTAGCGTTCCTTCTTCTTTTAGTCAACTTTCGACTAGTTATTCAAACGTTATTAATCTGGAAAATAATCAATTAAGCGGCGATCTATCACCTTTAATAGGAGCATTTGCTATTGAATACGGTACAGATACAGCTTTGTATAATAATCATTTTACGTTTACATCTTTTGAAAATGTTATGACAACACTAGAGTCTCTTGTCGGGATTCACGTAGGTTATGGCATTTCTCCTCAGGCAAATATTCCTCTCAATAACAATAATGATTTACTAACAGTTTCTGCAGGTGGCACGTTAAGTAACAATACTTATAAATGGTACAATGGCAATGCACTTGTCGCAACAAAAACAGGGGATTCAACTTATACCGCAATTGCTTCGGGTAAATATTCTGTTGCTGTTACCAATACTGTAGTAACTCAACTTACTTTATATAGTGATAGTGTAAATATTATAATACCAACACTTCCTCCTGCGTCTGTTCAGGATTCATTAGCATTGGTTAATTTGTACGATAGTGCTAACGGTTCCAGTTGGGCCAACCATACCAATTGGCTCACTACAGCACCTTTAAGTGCTTGGTATGGAGTGACAGTTAATGGAAGCGGGCGGGTAACAGGATTAGCTTTAGGTAATAATAACCTAGTTGGACGTATTCCTTTTTCGATAGTAAATCTTTCCCAAATAACTAACATACTTGATCTGGAAAATAACCAGCTAAGTGATACTATTCCAACAATGCCTCCCGCCGATTCTATATTAATAAGAGGAAATGATTATAATTTCACAGAACTGGAAGCTGCTAGAATTGCATCTCCAATAGGTAGTTTAAACTTGGAAGCTTATCCCGAGCAAACCCTTCCACTTCATCAACAGAATAATTCATTCTCTGTTTCGGCAGGTGGCACATTAAGCAACAATACTTATCAATGGTATAATGGGAATAGACTTGTGGCAACAAAAATCGGCGATTCAACTTTTGTAGCAACAACTTCAGGAAGGTATTCTGTGGTAATAACAAACGCGGTCTTTACCCAAACCTCATTAAATAGCGATTCTTTAGACATATCCATATTATTGCCAATTGAAGAGGATTCAAGTATTAGTAGTTGTCATAGTATCATTTTCGATGGCATAAGCTATGCAAGTTCAGCTGTTGTTTTGGATACTGTAAAGAGCGTGGTATACATTAATATTGATAGTATCTATCATGTCACAACAATTACTGTTAATCCGATATTACCGGTAACTCAGGATTCAGCCATTAGCAGTAATAACAGCGTAGTTTTCAATGGGGTTACGTACACGGAACCTGCTTTCATTAGCGATACTTTAAAAAGCCAAGGAGGTTGTGATAGTGTCTATCGTAGTATAACGATCACAGTAGGAGATAGTATTAACCCGCCTAATAAGGAGCTAGCATATCCAAACCCTGCGCACGGCACTACGAGTATAATATTTGTTACACCAACTGCAGGAGCTTATAGTATTGAGATACGAGATCTTTCAGGTGCGACAGTAGCAAGTATAAACGGAGCATCTGTAGCGGGTACCAATATTATTCCTTTATACGTAAGAGGCTTTGCTCCGGGTATTTACATCCTTACCTTAATTGATAGCACCGGCAAGCATCATTCTAAGCTGGAAATAGAGTAGCTATTGTATTTTATAGCATAAGCAGGCAACGTTTTTTTGCTAATTCTCCATCAATTACTCTACTGTTGGTGCATTAAAAAAATCAGCGTATATTTGCGCCGCTAAAGGCTCCGCCATGTATACTATTATACAAAGGGCTCGGCAGGGTTTATTTAGCATTTTATGAGAGAATCATTATCATATTAAACCCCAGATCTGCAAAAGATCCTTCCTTTCAGGGGTATGCTATCACAATAGCAACAATCAACATTCACATTCAAATTTAAAATAAACAAGATGTCAGATTTACGTTATCAACGCAACTTTGGTATTGCCGCTCATATCGATGCCGGTAAAACCACTACAACAGAACGTATATTATATTATACGGGAGTTAACCATAAAATAGGTGAAGTACACGATGGTGGTGCAACTATGGACTGGATGGCACAGGAACAAGAGCGCGGTATCACTATCACTAGTGCTGCAACAACTTGTTTTTGGAACTACCCAATGGTTCAGGGGCAAAAAACACCTGATACAAAACAATATAAATTCAACATCATCGATACCCCGGGTCACGTGGATTTTACAGTAGAAGTAGAACGTTCTCTTCGCGTATTGGATGGTTTATTAGCTCTATTCTGTGCGGTTTCCGGTGTGGAACCACAGTCTGAAACCGTTTGGCGCCAGGCTAACCGTTACAAAGTTCCCCGCATCGGATTCGTAAACAAAATGGATAGAAGCGGTGCTGATTTCCTGAACGTGGTTAAACAAGTTCGTGAAATGTTAGGCGCTAAAGCGGTTCCATTACAATTACCGATCGGTGCTGAAGATAACTTTACCGGTGTGGTTGATCTGATCACCATGAAAGGTATCGTTTGGAACGAAGAAGATAAAGGGATGACTTTTAAAGAAGTGCCTATTCCTGCAGATATGAAAGAAGAAGTAGATCAATACCGCCAGGAATTGGTTGAAGCTGTTGCGGAATACGACGAAAAATTATTAGAAAAATTCTTCGATGATCCTAATACGATCACAGAAGATGAAATGCACGCGGCGATCCGTAAAGCAACGATCGATCTATCTATCATTCCAATGATGTGTGGATCATCTTTCAAAAATAAAGGTGTACAAACTGCATTAGATGCTGTTGTACGTTACTTGCCTGGTCCATTGGACATTGATGCGGTAAAAGGTATCAATCCTGATAACGGCGAAGAATTAACGCGTACGGCAGATCCAAAAGGCCCTTTCGCTGCTTTGGCATTTAAGATCATGACAGATCCTTTCGTGGGTCGTCTGGCTTTCTTCCGTGCTTATAGCGGCCGTTTAGATGCAGGTTCTTATGTATTGAATACACGTACCGGTAAAAAAGAACGTATCAGCCGTATCATGCAGATGCATGCTAACAAACAAAATCCGGTGGATTTTATTGAAGCAGGTGATATTGGTGCAGCGGTAGGTTTTAAAGATATCAAAACAGGCGATACACTTTGTAATGAAGATAACCCGATCGTTCTGGAAGCTATGACTTTCCCTGAACCAGTTATCAGCATCGCTGTTGAGCCAAAAACTCAGGCAGACGTTGATAAAATGGGTATGGCGATCGCGAAATTGGTAGAAGAAGATCCTACCTTACGTGTACGCACAGACGAAGAAACAGGCCAAACCATTTTAAGTGGAATGGGTGAGTTGCATTTAGAAATCATCATTGACCGTATGAAACGCGAGTTCAAGGTTGAAATTAACCAGGGTGCTCCTCAGGTTGCTTATAAAGAAGCGTTTGGTACTACAATTGATCACAGAGAGATATTGAAAAAACAATCTGGTGGTCGTGGTAAATTCGCTGATATCATTTTCACAATTGGTCCTGCTGATGAAGAGTTCCTAAAAGAAAATGATGGTAAAACAACTTTCCAGTTCGTAAACGCTTTGTTTGGTGGTTCTATTCCAAAAGAATTTGTACCGGCTATTCAAAAAGGTTTTGAATCTGCGATGACAACAGGTGTATTAGCGGGTTATCCGATGGTAAGCATGAAAGTGACTGTAAAAGACGGATCTTTCCACCAGGTGGATAGTGATGCGATGTCATTTGAATTGTGTGCTAAACAAGGATACCGTGAAGCAGGCCGTAAAGCAAAACCAACATTACTTGAACCGATCATGAAAGTAGAAGTCTTGACACCTGATCAATACATGGGTGATGTAACGGGAGATCTAAACCGTCGCCGCGGTATGTTAGAAGGTATGGATAGCAAACATGGTGTACAGGTTATTAAAGCCAAAGTGCCATTAAGCGAAATGTTTGGTTACGTAACGCAATTGCGTTCTTTATCAAGCGGACGTGCTTCTTCTACAATGGAATTCAGTCACTATGCTGCTGCTCCAAATAACGTTGCAGAAACAGTAATGGCTAAATCAAAAGGTAAAGTGAAAATCGAAGAATAATCTCACTAGGTCATATCAATAAAAAGCCCCAATCGAAAGATCGGGGCTTTTTATTTTAATAAAAAAATGACGTAGGGTTTGATTTAGGTTATTTAAATCAGCTATCATGCATTCGGATTCGGAATATTAATACCCTGTTCCGGTATTACCTTCCCGTTCTTTCTTTCTTTTACCTTTTTCGTATTGAAGTATGGCAGCAGGTTTGGCTACTTTTTTTGTAGTGGTGTCAGCAGCTTCTACAGTTCCATCGCCTCCACCATTGTTATCATCTTTTAATAAACGCCCCCTGTCATAATGTTCTACGGTTTCTACTTCGCCCGTTTCAACATTATAATATTTCCAATCACCATCCTTTACACTGTATTGTTCGGCTCTTACAATTTTATATCCTGTTATTTCACTATTACCGCTGCCATATACTGCTACTGTATCAAACGGAGCATCGGGATTATAGCCTCTCCAGTTTTCTTCGCGTAACAAACCGCCGACAGGGCTATAGTATTGTTGCAATCCATCTTTACCACCGAATAAATAATTCTCTACTCCGACAAGATCACCTGTGGTAGTATACAATCTCCACACGCCTGTTTTTTTATCATTTTTATATTCACCTTCTTCATCATAACCGGGCTCGCCTCTTAACGGAGCAACTGTATTTACCCATTTGCCTTGCTTTAATCCTTTTTTATCAACAATATTAAGGGTATCTCCATTGGGAGATATTTTAAAAGATTTATACTGTGCTTTTCCTCCTAGAGAAAATAAAACTAACAGTAAAGTCATCACACTTATTTTTCGAATATATAAAATACGCTTTTGCAATTTTGACATTTTACGATCATTTTAATTCGTCAAAATTACTTCTTCTTTTGCAATTGGCTTTTTAATGTATAAAATCATTGATCTTCAACTGTAAATAGGGGTACGTTCATTTATATTATGTGGAGTTAACGGGGCATAAGATTGTTGGTAGTTTTGAAAGATATTGTTACCTTAGCCTTATTGAAACGTTTGTCATTAATATTAATTCTATTATTTGGTTTAATTTTTACATCTTTTGCACAAATAAAAGCACCGGATTTTGGTGACGATACTCCTCCTGCAAAATATTTAAAATTTTATCCGAATCCCGCTATTACTACAATAGCGTTTGAATTTGTATCTACTTACGACAGGTCTTACTCTATTCTGGTATACAATTTCATGGGTAAAAAAATGTATGAGCTAAAAGTTACCGGCCAGATCGTTACGTTGCCATTGGACGAGTTTTACCGCGGAATGTACATTTACCAATTGCGTGATGGCAATGGTACTATTTTGGAATCAGGCAAGTTTCAGGTAGTAAAATAGCCATCCTTCTTTCTCGTTTTTTCACCAATTTTTCCTTTTATTTCGTTAAAATTTGTCAGTTAATCAGACAGATACCAGTACCTGTTTGCCATTAGGGGTAGTAAAAGATTTTAAAATTGTCAATTTGACTGCAAACCTACTATTGGCAATATGTTTGACTGTTGTACCTTCGCAATCAATTTTTAAATATGGAACAGAAAATGCAATCAACAGAAGATATTAACGACCCAAGTATAAATGTGAACGCTGAAGCTGAGAAGGCTTCAGAAAATGATGGTGTCATTGAAAAATTACAAAAAGAACTGGAAGAACAAAAGGATAAATACCTGCGCTTATTTGCTGAGTTTGATAATTTTAAACGCCGCAATGCTAAGGAGCGTATCGAATTATCGCAGACTGCAGGAAAAGAGATCATCACGTCTCTTTTAGATGTGGTAGATGATTCTGAAAGAGCCGAAAAACAGATCCAGGCAAGTGCAGATCTTGCACAAATCAAAGAAGGCATTCAGCTTGTTTTTAATAAACTGAGAAATGTATTACAATCCAAGGGCCTTAAAGCTATGGAAAGTGTACATACGGATTTTGATGTTGAAAAACATGAAGCCATCACAGAAATTCCTGCACCAACAGAAGAGCTTAAAGGAAAGGTGCTTGACGAAGTACAAAAAGGATATTATTTAAATGATAAAATAATACGTTTCGCCAAAGTGGTGGTGGGTAAATAAATTTAATCAAGAGGTGATGCAATTTATTTATTGCGCCATTGTCAAATTTTCAAACCAGTATGTCTTCAAAAAGAGATTTTTACGAAGTATTAGGTGTAGCAAAATCGGCTTCACAAGATGAGATCAAAAAAGCTTATCGTAAGGTTGCGATGCAGTACCATCCGGATCGTAACCCGGGTGATAAAGCTGCCGAGGATAAATTTAAAGAAGCGGCTTCTGCTTATGAAATATTATGCGATGCAGATAAAAGAGCGCAATACGATCGCTTTGGCCATCAGGCATTTAGCGGCGCGGGCCGCAGTGGTGGTTTTGGTGGAGGAATGAATACAGATGATATCTTCAGTCAGTTCGGTGATATTTTTGGTGATGAGAGTCCGTTCGGTAGTTTCTTTGGCGGTGGTGGTGGAGGCCGTCGTTCGGGTGCCGGTGGTAGCCGTGGGGTAAGAGGAAGCAATATCCGCATCAAGCTAAAGCTCAATTTTGAGGAGATGGCGAAGGGTGTTACTAAAACGGTAAAAGTTAAAAAATATATTTCTTGTGCTACTTGTAATGGAAGCGGTGCTAAAGATAAAAACAGCGTGCAAACCTGTACCACTTGTGGTGGTAGCGGACAGGTAAGAAAAGTACAAAATACTTTTCTGGGACAAATGCAGACAGTTACAACCTGTCCTACTTGTAATGGGGAAGGAACAACCATCACTAATAAATGTACTACCTGTAAAGGAGATGGCAGAGTGTATGGCGAAGAAACTGTTACATTGGATATTCCTGCCGGTGTTCAGGAAGGAATGCAATTAAGCGTTAATGGAAAAGGTAATACAGGAGAAAGAGGCGGCGCTAACGGTGATCTGATCGTATTGATCGAAGAAGAAGCGCACGAATATTTGCATAGAGATGGACTGAATGTTGCATTTGATCTGCATATTTCTTTTCCTCAGGCAGTATTTGGGACAAGTGTAGAAGTACCTACTATTGATGGGAAGGCTAAAATAAAAATTCCGCCCGGTACACAAAGCGGTAAAATATTCAGGTTAAAAGGTAAAGGTTTTCCATCTGTAAATTCGTATGACAAGGGTGATCAGTTGATACATGTTAATGTGTGGACACCACAACACGTCAGTGCAGAAGAGAAACAACAATTGGATAAAATGCAGCACAGCGAAAACTTTCAACCAAAACCTGAGAAGGGGGATAAATCTTTCTTTGATAAGGTGAGGGAAATGTTTAATTAATAAATTTCAAAAAATAAAAAGACCGAAGCAAATAATATAGCTTCGGTCTTTTTATGTAGAAGTATTGGCTAATTATTTTTTGCTGTATACTTTCCTGGCATTGTCGATCAATTTTACCAATTCGTTTTGAAGATAATTATTAGGCTGATAAGAAAATTTTGCAATTGATTGAATGATCTTCCAATCGATATTTTGAACGTAGAGCGAGTTGCGCAATTTCATTCCAAACAATACTGTCGCCGTTGCAAACTGCAGGTCCTTGCTCATCGAATTGAATGCGGTGTAATTGGGAACACAGCTGTAGTTAAAAGTTTGCGGTTGCTTATTATTTTCGAGGTTGTACGTCAATGATACTTTTGCCAGATCGGTACCAATACTATCGGAAGATATTTTTTTATTGGTTGTTGCCGTTATTTCATAAATAGCCATCACTGTATTCCCGCTTCCTATTTCTTCGCTTGGCACTGTGTTACTGCTATCAATAGCCTCTTTTTTATTATCAAAACCGATCAGTCTGTATTCTTTAATGGCATCGCTATTAAATTGTACGTTCAATGAAGTATTTTCCGCTACAGCAAAAAGATGCTGTGTCATTTCTTTCATTAATATTTTCTCGGCGGTAGTGATATTATCCAGATAAGCATAATTACCATTTCCTTTTTTAGCCAATACTTTTAATGTAGAATCTTTAGGATCGCCGCTGCCTACATCGAGACAACTTAACACAACACCTGTTTGTTTTTCCTGCTCGATCAGATCTTCCAATGCTTTTTCTGAAGTTTCACCTACATTAAAATCTCCGTCTGTTGCAAGGATTATTCTGTTATTGCCATTTTTGATAAATGATTTTGTAGCTACTTTATAGCCCAGCTTTATGGCATCAGCGCCTGGCGTCTCGCCATCGGGAATGATCTCTTCTATTGATTGCAATAATTTTTGTTTATCTGCCCCGCTGGTTGGTTTTAACCATTCCCTAACCGTTCCGCCATAAGTAACGATCGAGATCGTATCTACCGCTCTTAGATTTTTTATCAATAATTGAAATGCTGCTTTCACCAATGATAATCTACTAGGAAGATCCATGCTGGCTGACGCATCGATCAAAAAAACAAGATTACAGGGAGGAGTATTGTCAAGATTTAATTTTTTTGCGTTGATGGTCAGATAGAGTAACTGGTGATCAGCATTCCATGGACAATCAGAAACGATGGATTCTATTTTAAATACATCATTATTGTCAGGCGCTTTATAATTAAGGTTAAAATAATTTAGTAATTCTTCTGTCCGAACCTGGTCAGGAGGTACGGGGCTTTGTGTATTGATAAAACGGCGGATATTATTGTAAGTTTCTTTACCGGGGTTAAGAGAAAAACCCGAATTTGGAAAGGCAACAGTAGTAACGGCCTCATTTTCAATGATAGAAAAATGAGATTCATCATCGATATGCCACTTGAATTTTGTGAACTGTTTTTGATCAGTAGCAATGGATATTAATTCCGGTTTTTTATTGGTATTATTATTAGGCAGCGCCTTCATCACAACGGTAAGATACTGGTTTGTTGTAACGCTGATTATTTGCGATTGATACCCTTCAAGATCTATTGATAAAGAATCGGCAAGTACTGGAGCATTAATTCCAAATTCCCCTGAAACGCCTGAATGATAAGACAGCTTATTGGAAAGCAACATCAGGTTTACATTCTGCAGCGGTTGATCCTGTTCGTTTTTTACTACTCCCCGGAGATAATATTGCGCGCTACAGTTACAAACCATAAGCGAGGTCAGTAAATATAAAAAAATAGATTTCAATATATTAGTCAGTTAGCGGTACTACGAATATAAGAAATCTGTTCTTTAATTACTAATCCGCCAGCTGATATATTGCGGGAAGGTTTCTTCCTAATCCGTCGTAATCTAACCCAAAACCCAATAAGAATTTATCAGGCACGCTAAATCCCAGGTAATCTATTGTAACAGGATGTTGTAGTGATTCAGGCTTGTTTAATAGAACAGCCAGTTTTAATGATGCAGGATGTTGATCCCGTAATTGCGGTAAGAATTTAAACAGGGTAGTGCCGGTGTCAACAATATCTTCGATGATAATTACATGGCGGTCCTTTAACGATTCATCCAATCCGATAGAAGTGATCACATTGCCGGTAGATTTTGTACCTACATAAGAAGCCAGTTTAATAAAACTTATTTCAGCATCAATGGTAATTTCTTTAAACAGGTCGGCAGCAAATACAAAAGCACCGTTCAGGATAGCAATGAAAATAGGGCGTTTACCGGCATAATCAATATTGATCTGCGCGGCTATTTTTTTTATTTGAATACTGATCTCAGCCGCACTTAAATAAGGCTTAAAATTTTTATCCTTTACGCGTATGATCATTTTAAAAATTTTAGATAAATATTTTATGGAGATACAATTATTTGTTGTCCTATTTTCAGGTCGTCACCCGTTAATTTATTCCAGTCTCGTATCTGTTGGGGTGTAACGCCATATTTTTTAGCGATCGAATACAAGCTTTCTCCTTGTTGTACTTCATGTATTGTAAGCGTAGCCTCCGGCGTACAAGAGTTTGCTGTAGAATCTGCAACAGTTGTTTTTGCCGGAATTGTTTTTACAATAGTGGTGATCGTCTTTTGAGTAGTAGTGGTATCAAGTGTAGTATTCGCTACTTTTTCTATGGTAGTTTTCTCTGTAGTTATTTTTGTTACTTCAACTGTATCCATTGCGCTGCTATCGGCTTTTGGCGGATTGGTCATGGCGTACACAGTATATTGTTCCAGGTTATACTGTTCAATATTGCTGATCAGTATCAACGGATATTTTGGGTTAGTTGCATAGCCTGCTTTTTTTAAACCATATGCCCAGGCTTTATAATTAGTAGGATCTAACCGAAATAAAGAAGCATAATTTGGCCTGGTGCGTAAAAATTCACTATGGTCTTTGTAAGAAGCTGCCGCATCTTTATACACGCGAAAACATTCGCCCGGCAGATCATCGTCATGACTGTATCTTCCTCCCGTCCAGTTCTCTTTACATTTTATTCCAAAATGGTTATTGGCAAATTTCACCAAAACACTGTTGCCGTTTTCTGTTTCTAATAATCCCTGTGCTAAGGTAATAGCCGCAGGAACGCCGGAACGTTGCATTTCTGCTATTGCCAGATCTTTATATTGCTGGATATACTGCTCAGCTGTCATTGCCTGTGCAAATGCAGACTGCAGCATAATAGCCAAAACGATCGTTATGAAAGTTCTCTTCATTTGTATTTAATTATAATTTTCTTATAAAAAGCAATCCGTCCCTTACGGTTAATAAGACCTGTTCTACTCTGTCGTCTTTTTTTATGTGTTCGTTAAAAGCGTGAATGGCTTTTGCGTTTTTTCCTTTGATATTTTCATTCAACACTTCTCCATGAAATAAGACATTGTCGGCAATGATCAGTCCGTTGTGTTTTACCAACGGCAAAATTAACTCGTAATAATCAATATACCCTGTTTTATCGGCATCAATAAAAACAAGATCCCATGTTTCATTCAGCGTAGGTATAATTTGATGAGCATCACCCACATGTAATTTTATTTTTTCTTTTGCCGGTGACCGGTCAAAATTATTCTGTGCTGTTGTTGCATCTGCCTGCCTTAATTCGATAGTATGCAACTGGCCATTTTCGGGTACTCCTTTGGCAAGGCATAAAGCGCTAAAACCGGTATAGGTTCCTATTTCCAGTATTCTTTTTGGCTGTAATAAACAGCTGATCATTTCTAAAAACTTTCCTTGTAAATGTCCGCTCAGCATATGCGCATGCGGATGTGTTTGTACCGTTTTTTCTGCTACTTCATGAATCAATTCATTACCCGGAGAAGAAAAATTTTCTGCGTATTGTTCTAATATATTCAAGAGAATTTCCATATTGTATTATGGCTTTTTTGAGATAAGTAGTAGTCCAACAAAAGTAAGCGCACCATTCAGCACTAATAGTTCTGACCCAATTTGAAAATCACCGAAAAGCTGCGTTTGGTATTTGTCAATAAAAAAGCAAATGATAGGAGCGACGATACAAACTACGGGTACTAAATTATCACGAACATTTCGTTTTAATAAAATGCCAAACGTAAATAATCCAAGTAGCGGCCCGTAAGTGTATGCTGCAATTTTTAATATTAAGCCGATCATGCTTGCTTCATTTCTCCATTTGTACAACATGACCACGATCAAAAAAATGGCGGCAAATGAAAGGTGTACCCTTTGTCTTAGTGCTTTCTTTTTTTCGGCTGTCAGATCAGTTCTTCTTTGTATACCAATAATGTCGATGCAGAAAGAAGAAGTGAGCGCTGTAATAGCGCCATCTGCACTTGGAAATAAAGCAGAGATCAATGCAATAATAAATATGACGGATATAAAATGCGGCATGTGCTGCAAAGCGATCGCAGGAAAAACTTTATCACCGATCGCCGTAACATTGTTTTCCGCAGCAAATAAATAAAGTAATCCTCCAAGAAAAAGAAATAGCAAGATCACCACCAGCATGATGATCGCTAAAGTGACCATATTTTTTTGAGAATCTTTCAATGTTTTAACGGAGATGTTCTTTTGCATCATTTCCTGGTCCATACCTGTCATGGTAATAGCAATGAATGCACCTGCGATTATTTGTTTTGCAAAAAAGAATTTACTATCGGGGTTGGTAAAGAAAATAGAAGAATACCCTTTGGCGCTCATTTGCTGTAAGCTGTCGGTAAAACCAAGGTGCAGGTTACCTAAAATATAAATGCTACAAATGATCAATCCGGCGAGCATGCAGGTAGTTTGTAAAGTATCCGTCCATACAATAGTTTTTACACCACCTTTGTAGGTGTACAATAATATCATGACAAGAATGATCAGTGTAGTTAGCCAAAAAGGAACGCCAAAATTTTGTAAGATGGTTTCCTGCAAAATGTTTACTACTAAATATAATCTTGCAGTACCGCCCAGTGTTCTTGATAATATAAAAAATGAAGCGCCTGTTTTGTAAGAAGCAATACCTAAGCGGCCATTCAAATAAGTATAAATAGAAGTAAGGTGAAGTTTATAATACAACGGCAATAATACAAAAGCAATGATCAGATAACCGATCAAATAACCCAGGGTAATTTGAAAATAAGCGAAAGATTCTTTCGCTACGGCACCGGGCACGCTTACAAAAGTTACACCGCTTAATGAAGTGCCTATCATGCCAAAAGCAACCAACATCCAATTGCTGTTTCGGTTGCCGATAAAAAATGAATCGTTGGTAGAATTACGACTGGTATATGCGGCTACTGCAAAGAGTAAAAGAAAATATCCTAAAACGAAGGACAGCAATAGTGTAGGAGACATATTGAATTTTCTTCAAGATAAATAAATAATGGCAATCAATCTATAAGTAAAGATAGCGTAGCAACAAATGTGAATCAAAAAATGAGGAACAGCCGGTTATCCTCCCGGATGTAAATAGATATCGAATCCAGCTTTGTAGATCGGCACGATGGCGTTGGTGTATGCATCGCGATAAGGAGAGTTAGGATCAGATAATGCGTCAAACATGATTGCGATATAAAAATTGGACCTTCCTGCTATTCTTTCGCAATAACCCGCACCTAACAATAAGCTTACGGCTTGTGTTTGAAAACTGGCAGTGCTTACTGGGCTGCCGAAATATTTATAGTTCGTGCTAACAAAATTCAATTCAGGTTGCGCCGTTACGAAAAGAAAATGACAAGGATAAATACGGCCAAAGGCACCGATACCGTAATTAAAACTTCTTGTTCTCGTATTATTATTGTAGTAGTAATTAGGATCGGCAGGCTGAGAATAATAATTAATATTTACCAGGGCGCCAACATCCAACCATTTTTTTGCGGTGAAACCAATTTCCGGTGTAGCACCGGCAGTGAAACTACTATTGACTACACCAAGGCCCAATGTTCCTCCGATAAATAAAGAGCGCTTATTGAAGCCAAAATTATCTTCATCGTTATTATCATCAGTATGATAGTGATTGTCAAATTGCGCCATTGTGTGCGATGCGATTATTAACAGGCAGCTTATGATCAGGATTTTTTTCATACTTGGTTACGGATGTAAAATTAACGGAGATACTTGAAAAGAGTAATAATTTATTTTGTCCGGTTAAAACTCAGGACATAAGGCATCTTTAGGGCCGCCGTCATTGTAATAACCACTTTTCAATAAATTAAATTCACTGGCACCTTGTGAATTATTAAACTGGCTCAATGCAGAGGTTGTTATATCGTAACTAAATGTAAAACGTATGTGATCTAATTCAAATCCTGCCACTGCGATAGCGGCATCTCCCCAGCGATAATATAATCCCATGATCAATTGTTTTTCTCCCGCACCCTGTAAATTATAATTAGCATTTAAGCCAAACATTAATTCAGTTGCTTTTGCCTGTGTGGTAAAATAAGCATTGGGATTAAGGATGACCTTATCATCAGGTTTTAAGATAGCGCTGATAAAACCAATATGCCGAAGAGAAACCCTGCTGTCATCGGCATTGTCATCAAAAAAAGTTTCTTGCGGCCTGTTCACATGTTGAATAGAATACCCAACGTTTAGATATATTTTATCAGTAGGAAAATAAGCATAGTTGACACCAGCCTGCATATCAAAAAAACTGAAATTGCTTCTGCTTAATATATCATCAGGATTGTGTATGGTATTGTCGAAAAAAACGCCGTTGAATTGGTCCGGAAAAGTTAGTTTACTTGCATCCACTTGTTTGTTCACCCAACCTAAATTAAATCCTGCAGTTACTAAACTACCGCTACCCAACATTTGATGATAAGCTACTGAACCATATACCTGGGTAGATCGTAACGTACCGCTGCCTGCAACATCACTTAATATATAGGCACCCAATCCGATCCAGCCATTGTCGATCTTGTTTCTTAAGACCTGCGCATCTCCGAAGGCGCTAAAAGTTTTATACGGCGCAGCCAGTACAGAAGACCATTGATCGCGGTAATGTACACCAATCCGATAATCAGCATCAGGAATAAAACCGGTATTGGCAGGGTTAACAGTAAGTGGCGCATTAAAGAATTGAGAAAAATGAAGATCCTGCGCCTGTAAAGAACAGGCGTAGGAAAACGTGCATAATAATATGAGCAGGATTCTATTTAGTATGTAATATTTTTTTATTCTCATTTCTCTATCAATATCAAATGATCAGCTCTATCTTAATAAAGTGATATCGCCGGTCTTCCTTACTTTTTTATTGTCATTAGTAAGTTCTATATCTAACGTGTACGTATATACGTCCATTGGTTGTATTGTTCCTTTATAGGTGCCATCCCATCCGTCTTCTTTATTGGTGCTTTCAAAGATCAACTGTCCCCAACGGTTGTAAATTTTCCAATCCATACTGGCTATGCCATAACCCATTACTTTAATAATGCCATTGCCGCCAGCTTTTCCTGGTGTGAAAGCATTGGGAACATCAAACAAAGAAGTCACAATAGCGCTTACATCATGACAAGCAGTATCAATACAGCCCTGATCATTGATCGCCTGTAAGCAAACATGAAAACTGTTGGTCGAATTGAACTGGTATTCGGGATCTGTCAATGTTGAGGTATTGCCATTCTCATTAAAATCCCAAATGTATTTTGTTGCGCCTGACGATGCATTGGTAAACTGCGTAGGTGTATTATTCTGCGGAGGATTAGGCGACCATGTAAATTGAGCGGTTGGTAGTGGATATACCTGAATAGAAAAAGTAGTGCTATCTATTTTGTTACAGGTGTTATTATCAAACGCGATCATTTTTATTGTGTAGGGGCCTATATTGTTGTATACATGTGTTGGACTTATATCCGTAGATGTGTTCAGTGCACCACTGGCGGGGTCGCCAAAATCCCAGGAAAAATTTGTTCCACCAACACTGGTATTATCAAAAAAAGCCGAATAAGGAACGCATCCTTTTTGAGGCGTAGTAAATAGCGCTTCTACATTTGATGCAACCCTTATTATACTGGATTGACAGCCCGGCGCATTGCAAACAAAAGTATCAATTACACATAAAGTCACAACGTAAGAACCTGGTGAAGGAAAAGTGTGAACCTGTGTTGCCGCTACCCCTAATGTATCATCGGGAGAACCATCTCCGTAATCCCATACAAAAGCTTTGGGAGAAAAAAATCCTGTTACGTCTGTGGAGAGATTTGTAAATTGATAACTAAACTGATCACAAGGTCCCACTTTTGTGTAATCAAAATTTAAAGTAGCCTTGTTATTACTAACTCTTATTCCTTTGTAAACCGTATCCCTGATATTACATTTTATACTGTCTTCTGCGATCAAACGAACAGTGTATGTTCCTGAGGAAGTGAAAGTATGCGAATCAATGCCTGTTGTTGTTGTGTCAGATGTGCCGTCACCATAATCCCACATATATTTTTTTGCAAGCGTTGCAGTATCTGTGAACTGAACGGTGAAAGGCAAACAACCAGTGGTATCGCCCACTATTCCATCACCTATTGTTTTTAAACCTGCACTCAGGCCGGCAAAATTCATGGCAATTTTTACTGCGGCTTCGTTACAGCCTTGTGTTCCGGTACCATTTTGAGACGCCCACGCACCAGGCGTAGCAGGGAAAGTGGCGCCGCCATAACAGTTAGCACATACTGCCTGATAAATAATTCCATTCTCATCAAAACGACTGGTACCGCCATCTACGTGATCAGCAAAACCTCCCGATTGTCCGAAGAAACTGCCAAACAACTGGCTGTTGGCATCTTTCTCCAATACAAAAAAGTAAAAATCATTTCCATCTGTAGTTGACTGAATCGCATTGGGTGTCACGGTCATATTGGTCGTTCCAACAGATGGGTAACCATCACCATTATCGAACGATCCGCCCCAACCGGATACATATACATTTTCGCAGCGATCAACTAAAAAAGCGACCGGCGAAATATTAGGAATGGTAGAATTTGTTCCAAACACAGTAGAGTAAACGTAGGCTGAAAGATCAGGCTGTAATTTTGCTATAAATTGTTTGCTTCCAGGATTACTAAAATTTGCATTGATGACCGGCCAGCTACCTGTAGTGGAACCCATGACATAGGGAAATCCTGATTTATCAAATTGAATACCATATAACATATCATTACCCGAAGTTCCCAGGTAACTGGTTTTAATAATTGCGCTGCCATCAGGTTTTAGCTCTGTTACGTAACCATCTGTCAGTCCGCCAAAATATGTGCTGCCGATAACACCGGTTTTATTACCAGGCAGGTCAGTACTAGTTGTGCTTCCTCCAATATAGATATTGCCTGTTATAGGATTGACGGATGCAGAGAAACAAGCATCATCGCCACTGCCACCAAAATAAGTACTGAAAATAACAGCTGAAAGATTGGGTGTAAATTTAACTACTACTCCATCTTGTCTATGGCCACCAAAGACCGGCTGAATGACACTATTAATAATAGGGAAATTGGTAGATTGAGAACAGGAAGCTAATATAATATTATTGCTTGCATCCAATATAACTTCACTTCGTGCATCATCGCCATAATTTCTGCGAATAGCATCGGCACCTGCGGGAGCCACATATTTACTTCGGATATTTACTCCGTCATCACTGCTTCCGCCAATTTTTATGGAGCCCATTATTCCTGTTCCATTCGCCGTGAATTTTGTAACAGTTATATCATAAGCGCCACCGGCATATATCGAATTTGTTGCAGGTAACAAAGGGAAATTAGAAGAACTGCTTCTGCCGGTAATGATCAGATCGCCCTGTGCATCGCAGATCATACTATGTGGCTGTTCATTACCGTTTCCTCCAAGAAATGTGGCAAACAATCTCTGACTGCCATTAGAAGAAAATTTAAAAATGCTGATATCATAACCCAGGCCAATGTTGTCGTCATCAACACCTCCATTAAATGTTTGTTGAAAAGCTCCGGTAGAAGTAGGGAAGCCATTACCAAACACAATGCCTCCTGCATAAAAGCTTCCGTCAGGAGCAGGTGTTGCGGTATAACCCCAATTATCAGAAGTGCTACCGGTAAAAGAAGAAAATATTAAAGTAGGATCGATCACGATCGTTGAACCTGTTGTTTGCCCTTTTATTTTAAATTTTATGGTACTGTCTTCCAGATCATATTTACAATCAAGTGTTTCACGGGTATCACCATTTAGCTGATACGTATATGGATATAATTCTTTTGTTTCGCCTACGGAAGTGGTAATGACCAACTCCCTGTTTTTTATTTGCATTTTATTTACACCATCATACCGCATTACAATATCGTTCGCATTGCCACCGGGCCTTATTATTATATCATACTTTAATGTTCCTGCATTGGTATAATAATGCACATCAATATTCGGATAGATATTTTTATACGTTACCGCCTGATATATTTTACAATTGCTTTGCCATTGTGTTGAATCATTGCCAATAAAATAATTGTTGTAAGACTGCAAAGATTTTTCAGGAACAATTGTCGCGTCGTCAGAAGCGCCAATAAAATCTACTTTGTACGCATGCGAATGAATAACTATTGGCTGGGTGATAACATCCGCAGTCGTTTTTTGTTGAGTTGTTGAAGTAGCGGATGAGCCTGCAATAATAAAACCGGCATTGGTAGAAGTGCCGGTTGTTGAAGCGGCAGTAACGGCAACATTATTACCATGGGCCGTTTCTTCAAGATTTAATAGATCTTTTGGATCATGCAATAAAATGGTGAACCCTTTTTTTTCTAAGAAAAATGCACCGCAGGGAACATCCGCTTTAAATTTTACTGCTTTGTTCCACTGGCCTTTGTTTTCTATAAATTGCAATTGTGCATAAGAAGATTGTGCAACAAACGATGCTGCAAAAATGGTCAAAAAATAAGTAGCTGTTTTTTGTAAAATTGTCACTTATGATTTTTTTGTAAAGTACCTATTCTAAATGCTAATATTACCCTAATTTTCGCACGGTAACATTCTATTAATATATTACGATATTTTGCTCCAGATAGTCTTTCCTTTTTGTAGCTGCAGATATGTTTTCATTGATAAATTATCTGCGGAGCTAAGGTCCGGATCTGTTTCCAGAATATCTTCCGCCGCTTTTTTAGCCGCTTCCAGTATTACTTTGTCCTGCACGATGTTTGCCAGTTTAAAATCCAGCAGGCCGCTTTGTCTCGTGCCGCCAATATCTCCTGGTCCGCGTATTTCAAGGTCCTTCTCTGCAACTTTGAAGCCATCATTCGTGGCACATAATATCTTTAAGCGCTCTTTTGCATCGTTAGACACTTTGCTTCCTGTCAGTAAAACACAGAAGCTTTTATCACTGCCGCGACCAACCCTGCCTCTTAACTGGTGCAATTGCGACAGGCCGAATTTTTCGGCACTTTCAATAACCATCACCGAGGCATTGGGAACATTTACGCCTACTTCGATCACCGTTGTGCCAACCAGAATATTAGTATCACCATTCACAAAACGCTGCATGTTGGTGTCTTTTTGTTCCGCAGGTTGTTTGCCGTGCACCATGCTTATCCAATATTTTGGTTCAGGAAAAAATGATTTTACTTCTTCATATCCCTTCATCAAATTTTCATAATCCATTTTTGACGATTCTTCGATCAATGGATAAATGATATATGCCTGCCTGCCTTTTACTATTTCTTCTTTAATAAAATCCATTACCTGCGGCCTTGCCTGTTCATAACGATGAATGGTTGCAATAGGTTGTCTGCCTGGCGGTAATTCATCCATCACACTATAATCGAGGTCTCCGTAAGCTGTCAGTGCCAGTGTTCTTGGAATAGGTGTGGCCGTCATCACTAATACATGTGGCGGCATCGTATTTTTTTTCCAGAGCTGTGCCCGCTGCGCTACGCCGAATTTATGTTGTTCATCAACGACCGCGAATCCTAGATTTTTGAATAGTACTTTATCTTCTATCACTGCATGCGTGCCGATCAAAATATGCAGCGTGCCATCTTCACAACATTTTAATACTTCTTTTCTTTGTTTAGCTTTAGATGAACCCGTTAGCATTTTTACAACAACCGGTATATCTTTTACCAATGCTGTTATGCTGTTAAAATGTTGTTGTGCCAGTATTTCGGTAGGCGCCATCATGCAGCTTTGAAAACCATTGTCTGCCGCTATCAACATACTTAACAAGGCTACGATTGTTTTACCGCTACCAACATCCCCCTGTAAGAGACGGTTCATTTGCCTGCCGCTGCCCGTGTCTTTCCGAATTTCTTTCAGTACTCTTTTTTGTGCGCCGGTTAATTCGAATGGCAAATAATTAGTGTAGAAAGTATTGAACAGGTCACCTACTTTATCAAATACCCAGCCTTTGCTGAACCGGTGCCGTTCGCCTCTGATAATGCCTAAGCGTATCTGTGCAAAAAATAATTCTTCAAATTTTAAGCGGCGCAGCGCATGCGTATACAATTCATCTGATGCAGGAAAATGGATATTGCAAAAAGCCTCGAACCTTGAAACAAAACGATATTGTTTTAACAAAGCTTCCGGTAAATTTTCGGGCAGGTCTTTAGGAGATAATAATTGTAATAGGGCATGGGTTAATTTTCCAATGGCGCGCCCGTTCAGGCCACGCGCTTTTAACTTTTCTGTAGAAGGATACACCGGCTCCAGAAATTTTTTACCACCAGCTTTTTCCGCAGTGAATACCTCAATTTCGGGATGCATCATTTGTACGTTCCTATTAAAGAAACCTACTTTGCCAAAGACGAGGTATTGCTGGCCGATGTGTAAATTTTTTTCTATCCAGTTAATTCCCTGGAACCAGGTGAGTTCTATTTCACCAGTATCATCTTCTAAATAAGCAACTAACCTTTTGCTTCTTTTTTCACCCACAATATCAACCTGCATTAATTTTCCTGCAACCTGTGCATAATCTGTCTGCGGATTGAGTGATGCGATGGTGTCGATCTTAGTTCTATCTACATGCCGGAAAGGATAAAACTCCAACAGGTCCTTAAAAGTAAAGATGTTAAGTTCTTTTTTGATCAGCTCCGCCTTAAGCGGACCAACGCCTTTTAAATATTCTATCGGACTGGATAATATGTTGCTGGATACTGAAATGATAAATGTTTTTTACAAATATATTTCATTTGTGGGGAAGGTTTTCACGCAAAGGCGCAAAGGATGATTAAGTAAAATAAGATAGTCGTTTGCGGCTTACCTGACTTACGTGACTTTGCGTGAAATAATATTACGAAGATCTTCTCGAAGCATTCTGATTGTACCCCCCCGGCCTTTTTTGATTTCTGCCGGCACCATCTTTTGGCCTGAAGGCTGTGGGCGTGTATTCAGGTGCTTCACCAAACTCTTCAGGCAAGACAGCTTTGGGAACGGGTTTGCCAATTAATTTTTCTATGCTTGCAAATTTGCGTTGTTCTTTTTCACTTACAAAAGTGATAGCAGTACCTTCAGCTGCAGCGCGTGCCGTACGGCCAATACGATGAACATAATCTTCACCGTCGTGCGGTACATCGTAATTGATCACAAGATCGATGTTGTCAATATCAATACCCCGACTTAAAATATCGGTAGCTACCAATATTTGCAGGCGGCCACTTTTAAATTTCATCAGCGTATCTTCTCTCACATCCTGTTCAAGATCACTGTGTATCTCATCAATCGGTAGGCCTGTTTTTTTAAGATCACGGTTGAGTTGTTTTACACTCATTTTACTACTGCAAAATATCAGCACGGATTTAAAAGTTTTCTGGTGCAGAATATATTTTACTAAAGGAATTTTTTGTGGTTCGTATACAACATAAGCCAACTGAACAATTTTTTCATTCGGCTTGCTGATCGAAATATTTATTTCTGCCGGCTGATGTAAAATTGTTTTTGCCAGCTCTCTTATTTTATGTGGCATGGTTGCCGAAAATAAAAGGTTTTGTCTTTTTGCAGGCAAGCTATTGATGATACGCATCAGGTCATCATAAAAACCCATATCTAACATGCGGTCCGCTTCATCCAACACTAAATATTTAAGGTTTTGGAATTTAACGTAACCCATATTTAAATGCGCGATCATTTTGCCCGGTGTGCAGATCACGATATCAGCACCCATGCTTAGTGCTTTCTTTTCCTGTACAAAAGCATTGCCATCGCCACCGCCATAAACCGCTATCGAACTCACCGAAGTAAAGTAGGAGAGGCCTTCCATGTGTTGCGCGATCTGTACTGCTAATTCACGTGTGGGCACAATTACCAACGCAGTGATACTTCCATCATTTGATGGCGCTGTTATTATTTTATTAATTAAAGGAAGAAGAAAAGCGGCCGTTTTACCGGTGCCTGTTTGTGCAGAAGCGATCACATCTTTGCCCGCTAATACCAAGGGAATTACTTGTTCCTGAACGGGTGTAGCTGTGTTATAACCTGAAGATTCTATACCTTCTATTAAACGCTCATCAAAACCGAAATCTTTAAATGTCAAAATGTTTGGATAGTTAAGTTGTTCTACTCAGTTGAAGTTTCTCTTGCAGGCGTTTCTGTTTTTGCTGCAGGAGTGGTATTTTTTATGAGTAATTGAAATCTTGTATTCAAGCTTACGCTATAATTATTTTCCTTTAGTATTTGTTTCGTTCCTGCATCTTCCAACATCACGATCGACAAATGGCTTGCAAGGTCTGACCCGCTGATAACGTTTGCTACTTTTCCATCTTCAAACTCGATATTGAATTTATACCCTGCCTTACGCCCGCTACCGGCTCTTTCAAAGTCAATGCGGTTAAGGTCAAGTACCTGGTTACCTGTTGAAGATTTCTTTAATAGAATCCTGATAACCGGCAGATATTTCATCCAAATATGGGTGTACATAGTGTTGTGTTGTTGACTTAGTGAGTGAAGAAAGTGGCTATTTATCGCATAAATAGGATACTTTAAAGCACAAAGTTACTATTTAAGTACGAGGAAACAGTAAATTCACTTCAATTGTAGGAAATGTAGGGTGGGCCATAAACCGATCGATAACTGCCTGGTTGTTAATTCACTATTTCCTGATGCAATTTGTCGATCGCCACGATATTTTGTACGCCGGTCGCAAGGTTCTTTACCACGCAATTCTTTTCTTCTATTTCCTTGCTGCCGATGATAATGGCGTAGGGAATATTCTTTTTTTCTGCGTAGGTAAATTGCTTGCCGATCTTTGTAAATTCATGGTACAGTTCGCAGGCAATGCCTTTACCGCGTATTTGTTGCATGATACCAAAAGCAAAAAGACTTTCAGTTTCGCCCATATTAAAAAATAGCGCTTTGGTACTTACTTGCAGATCTTCAGGAAAAAGTTTTAGTTCTTCCATTACATCATATATTCTGTCAACACCAAAACTAATACCAACACCAGGTATGCCAGGCACATCGAATAAACTTGTTAAGTCGTCATAACGGCCACCTCCTCCAATGCTGCCAATTTCTACACCTTTAGCTTTTATTTCAAATATTATTCCTGTATAATAATTTAATCCACGTGCAAGAGTAGTATCAACTTTTATATTTGAAAGATTTGATTGTTTAACAACATACTCTATTTCATTAATTCCATCTAAAAATACATTTGATGTTTGATAAGCATTTCTTAAAAACATTAATTTATTCAAATTAGGGTCTTTATGAGAGCCGCTGCCAATATATTTTATAGCTTTCGCTTCTGCGTCCATAAGATCTTCAAGCTTTTTTATCTTTTCGTTGCTAAATCCTTTTTTTTCTAATTCATTCTTAACACCGTCGATTCCTATTTTATCTATTTTATCTATTGCAACAGTTATGTCAATAATCCTATTAGGTTCTTCAATTATCTCTGCAATTCCAGCCAATATTTTTCTACTATTAATTCTTATTTCAACATTGATTCCAAGTTTTGAAAAAACAGCTGCGTATATGTTGGCTAATTCAACTTCGTTCAATAAAGAAGTGCTCCCTACCACATCCGCATCACATTGTGTAAACTCACGGTAGCGGCCTTTTTGAGGCCTGTCTGCGCGCCAAACTGGTTGTATCTGATAGCGTTTGAATGGGAACGTTAGTTGCGTATGGTTCATCGCAACATACCTTGCGAATGGAATAGTAAGGTCATATTTTAAAGCACGCTCTGTCAAGTCGCTACTACTTTTCCCTTCTAATGCTTTTTCAAAACCGGCTTTTGCTTTATCGATATTTTTTGGATCGTTGATGCCGTTGTTGATGATCTTAAAAATTAACCGATCGCCCTCTTCACCATATTTACCCATTAATGTATTCAGGTTTTCCATCGCCGGAGTTTCCAGTGGTTGAAACCCATATAATTCAAAAACATTTTTTATGGTAGATAAAATATAATTACGCTTACGCACCACGTCTGCGGAAAAATCTCTGGTGCCCTGCGGTATAGTTGGTTTAGACATTTTCTAAATTAAAAGTAAAAAGAACAAAAAACAAATTTCAATAACAAATTCCGATAAAACCATTGAACGATCAGGCAATAGCTTTTGCAATAATGGCATCACAGGCTTTATCAATTAATTCAAATACTTCATGATACGCTGATTCCGGCTTTGACCATGGATCAGGAACGTCCCTGTTTTGTCCGGGATATAATTCATTCAGCAATAGCTCAACTTTTGACGCATCATATTTTTCCCTGCTGATCATTTTCATTTCGTCCACGATATCTTCCGCCATTGCATAGATCCTATCAAACCTGCCAAAGTCTTCTTTTACAAATTTTCTTGTTATTTGTTTACTGATATCTATGCCGTGTTCTTCAGCTACTTTTTGAGATAAGCGATGCGGCGATTCGCCTACATGGTATCCGTTGGTTCCAGCGCTATCCACTATCCAGTTTAATCCTGCTTCCTGTATCTTTTTCTCCAAAATTCCTTCTGCCAAAGGGCTCCGGCAAATATTGCCCAGGCAAACCATTAAAATTTTCATGAACGCAAAGCTAATGGTTAATGGTTAATTATAAATGGTTGATGAACCAGGCTTACTTCGATAATCATCACTCCATTTATAATGGACCATTGACAGGTAATAATTTATTTGTGGAATTATAGATTTAAATCATCTTATTGTTATCGGCGCCGATTTTGAAACATATTTCCTCATTTCAAAATCAACCAATTATGAACAGTGACTTAATTATGAAAAGCGATGTATTGGACATCATTTTCGAAAACCGTAATAAAGCCTATGGCGCGTATGAACTGCGTAAATTTTATACTGGCAGGTTATATAAATCTATCGGCATAATGATGGGAGGAATAGGTGTATTGTTTTGTCTGACATTTTTCCCTAAGAAGAAAAATGTAGATACTATAACATTTATTGAAGGGCCAAGAATTGGTTTTTATTGCCCTAAGGCTCCGCCACCTACTCCTCCCATACCTCAAAAAAATACGCCTAAACCGAACCGGCCAACTCATGGCGCAGCTATCACTTTGGTAAAAGATAGCACGAAGAAAATACCGGATTCTGCAGACCTTGCCATCACAACAACCTCAACGATTCCTTCTGTATCAACAAGTATAAGCTCTACCATAGATGGAGCCGCAACAACGGCGTCTTCAGGAACAGGCGAAGGAAAATCTTCTGGAGGAATTGGTTATACACCTGCAGTCAACCCAACGATACCAATCGATAACCCTGATGTATACCCGAGTTTTCCGGGTGGTGATGAAGCCTTGCGCAAATTTTTAGAAAAGAATCTTCGTACCCCTATTGATATGGCAGATGGGGAAATTGTAAGCGTGCAAATATCATTTGTTGTTGGGTATGACGGGAAATTAAAAAGTTTCCAGGTGGTAAAAGATGGCGGTGAAGATTTTAATAATGAGGTAATAAGAGTATTAAAGAAAATGCCCAATTGGACACCCGGAAAATCAAAAGGTCAAAACGTATCCGTTTATCATATTATTCCTGTAAAATTTGAATCTCGGGAGGACAATCCATAATAATTGTAGTAATTTGGCAACTCATTTAAATGTAAGCAATGGCGCTCGAAGAATTTGAAAATGACAAGGAATCAAACAGAGAAAAAAGCAGGTGGCAGGTGCGTAGTGTAACCAATTATATTATGGGTGGTTTAATGATCATTGCCGGATGTTTTTTTATGTTTCCTATAAAATATACAGAAAGGGTTGTTGAATCGTATGATCCTGTGATGATAAAATTATTTGCAGTTATCTGCTGGATATATGGTGCTTTTAGAATTTACAGAGGGTATAATAAGAACGTGTGACCCTGGAGTAAGCATAAATAAGTATGAATAATAAATTTTTTAAGGTTCTTTTTTGTGTTTTTGTGATTGCAGTAATAAGCAGTTGTGATCATGCACATAGTGTAGCAGATACACCCAAAAATGGCACCATCAATATCAGTGTTGACGAATCGTTTAAACCAGTGATCGATGAAGAAATAGCGGCATACGAAGCTTCTTTTCCCAATGCCAATATCATTGTGCATTATAAACCGGAGGCCGAATGTTTAAAAGATATTTTTAATGATTCCTCTACGAGGCTGGCCATTGTAACAAGAGGTTTGAGTATTGATGAAGAAAAATATTTCAATAATTCAATAGGTTATACGCCCCGCTGGGATAAGGTTGCAACGGATGCTATTGCTATTGTTGTCAATAATAAAAGCGCTGATAGCGTTTTTACGTTTGATCAGTTAAGAAAGTTATTGACCGGCCAGTCAGGGAAAAAGCGGTCTGTTGTTTTCGACGGACTTAGTGCAACCAGTACCGTTAGGTTTGCCATCGACAGTATTTTAAAAGGACAAAAATTTGATACCAGTGCGGTAAAAGCGGCAAAGAGTAGTCAGGATGTTTTAAATTATGTTGCCGCAAATCCCGATGCGATCGGTATGGTCGGAATAAGCTGGATAGGTAATCCGGAAGATACCGCACAAGTAGCTATGCTGACAAAAGTAAAGATGGCGTACGTGAGGTGCGATGAATGTGCTGATTCTCCTTATGTAAAACCAACGCAACTGGGTATTGAGACCAGGAGATACCCATTGGTACGCGGTTTGTATTATATACTCAAAGAAAATTACAACGGGCTCGGTTCGGGCTTTGTAGATTTTCTGCAGTATGAAAGAGGACAATTAATTTTTCGGAGAGCATACCTGGGTCCTTCGAAGATCGGGTTTCAAATAAGAAATGTTAAGATTAATGAAAAATTAGACAGCGATTAAGTTTGCTTTTGTACAAGCTGTCTTAAAAATTAATATCATTGTAAAGTATAAATCAATAAAATAAGATGAATAAGATCAAATCGGTAGTGCTATTGAGCGTATTATTTATTTCTACGATCGGTAAAGCACAAAGCATTGATGAAGGAAAGAAACTCTTCTATTATGAAAAGTACATCAGCGCCAAAGAAGTATTCAGTAAATTAATAGCAGCCAATCCTAATGATATTGATGCAGCCTATTGGTTGGGACAATCTGAAATTCAATTGGATGATACCGCTTCTGCTGAAGCATTGTATCAAAAAACATTAATGACAAATTCAAACAGTCCTTTATTGATCGCAGGGTTAGGGCATATAGAATTGTTGCAAGGCAATATACCGGATGCACACAACCGTTTTGAAACAGCCATCAGTTTAAGCAACAATAAAAATGCGGCCGTATTAAATGCGATTGGTTTTGCAAATGTGGATGTAAAAGGGGGCGATGCAAATTACGCGATCGAAAAATTGACTTTAGCTACCACGCTTAAAGGTGGTTCAAAAGATCCGGATGTGTTTTGTAATTTGGGAGATGCCTATAAAAAAATCGGCGATGGCGGTAATGCACAGTTGGCTTACCAGGGCGCGTTGGCAATACAACATAATTACGCAAGGGCTTCTTTCAGGATCGGTAAAATATACCAGACACAAGGCTATGGCCAACGGGATATTTATATGAAGTACTACAATGACGCCGTTACAGAAGATCCTAATTATTCACCGGTATATTATAATTTTTATGATTATTATTATACAACCGATGTTACCCAGTCTGCAGCATACCTGGAAAAATATTTAAACCTGAAAGGGATTGACGAGCCTAATGCTTGTTACTACAGGGCATCTATGAAATATGCTCAGGGTTTATTTAAAGATGCCATCACACAATCTGATAATTGCATTGGTGCAAGTGCAACACCGTTTCCTTCTTTGTATGGATTAAAAGCATATGCTTATTTTAAATTAGGTGATTCGGCAGATGCAAAAACTGCTTTCGAATTATATTTTGCCAAACAAGCCCCGGCCAAAATAGGCCCTACAGATTATATAACTTATACCAGGGATCTGTTGAAATTGGGAACTGCAGATTCTGCATTGGCAACCGCATCACTCAATAAAGGACTTGCGTTAGATGTTTCGGAAACCGATAAAGTAAATCACTTAAAATCGATCGCTGCTGATTATGAAGCAGCTTTTAATTTCAAAGCAGCCGGAGATTATTATAATAAAATAGTAGCGATAAAGGCCGTTCCGACAAAAGCAGATCTTTACAATGCCGGTTATAGCTATTTCAGGGCGGGTGCTTATAAAAATTCCATAGCTGTATTTAATGTATACACGCAAAAATTTCCAGATGATGCTTTTGGTTACTATATGACGGGTAAGGCTTATTGGGGGATCGATTCAACCATGCAAAAAGGATTGGCAAATCCATCTTTCCAAAAGGCGATTGAGGTGGGTAATGCAGATACCGCAAAATATAAACAACAGTTGATCGGTAGTTACAAGTATTTCGTTCCGTATTATGTTAACGTTAAAAGAGACAAACAGACAGCACTTGACTACTGCGATAAAATATTGGCGTTAGACCCGACAGATTCCCAGGCTTTATCGAATAAAGAAGTGATCAGTAAGCTGAATTTGAAGCCACAACCGGCAAAAAAACCGGCTAGTTAAAGGGCTAAATTCCTCAGATAATCTAGAAAAAGATAATATGTGCGGGTCCCCATTCCAATTAGGCGAATGGGGACTTTCTTTTTCAAAACATAGATTGTTTTTTCATTACCCTGTCGTACTTTTGCTAATCATTCCTGAATAATAGTAATTATGGGTCTTTTTTTCCTACAGATTTCTGCAATAAATAGTTCCGCAAACTATTTGCCGATTGGTATTCAGTTGCTCTTTGCCATTATTTTTATTGGTTCAATGATGGGCGCAACACATTATTTTGGCCCAAAAAGAAATTCAGCCGAAAAGCTACAAAACTTTGAAAGTGGTATTGAAATAAAAGGAAATGCACGTCAGCCGATGGCTATTAAATATTTTTTAGTAGCCATTTTATTTGTGCTGTTTGATGTGGAGGTTATTTTCTTTTATCCTTATGCGGTAAACTTTCGTTCGTTAGGCTGGCACGGGTTTTCAGCCGTAATAATGTTCGTAGCATTATTTATAGCAGGCTTTATATATATCGTGAAGAAAGGCGCATTGGATTGGGAAGATTAAAAGAAATGTTGAATTATAAATTTTGAATTTTAAATGGTATTGAATATTTAGTTAAGTCGCTAATCGTTCTGCATTTAAAATTTAGCATTCAAAATAAAATACTATGTCTCGTCCGGTACAATTTAATAATAAGGTTAAGATGGTGGAAGCTCCTGCGAACTTCATGGGAGATGGTTTTATGGCAACCTCGCTTGAAAAAGTAGTAGGCCTGGCAAGAAAAAACTCCATCTGGCCGCTACCATTCGCTACATCCTGCTGCGGTATTGAATTTATGGCAACAGCAGCCAGTCATTATGATATCGCAAGATTCGGTGCTGAGCGTATGAGCTTTTCTCCGCGCCAATGTGATCTGTTAATGGTAATGGGTACTATCTCTAAAAAAATGGGTCCGGTTTTAAAGCAAGTTTATTTACAAATGGCAGAGCCACGCTGGGTTTTATCAGTAGGTGCCTGTGCTTGCAGCGGTGGTATATTTGATTCGTATTCTGTTTTACAGGGAATTGATCAGATCATCCCGGTGGATGTATATGTGCCAGGTTGCCCGCCAAGGCCCGAAGCTATTTTAGATGGCTTTATGAAAATTCAGGAACTGGTAGGTAACGAAAGTTTGAGAAGAAGAACAGGAGATAAGTACAAGGATATGTTGGCGGAATACGGAATTCAATAACTTTTAGGTTTTTACTTTTGATTTTTGACTTATAATATGGCACTGACAAACGAATTAATTAAAACAAGGCTGGTAGAAAAATTTGGCGATCAATTAACCGATTGGGTTGAGCCTTATGGTATGCTAACTTTTACCGCACCGAAAGATCAGAATTTAAAAGTGTTACAATTTTTATTTGATGATGCTGAATTACGGTTTCAATTTTTGACTGATCTGCAGGCTGTTCATTATCCTGCAAGAAAAGGAGAAGAATTAGCAGTTGTATATCATTTGCATAATTTGGTTGACAATGTACGCATCCGCTTTAAAGTGTTTGCAGATGTTACAAAGCCTGATGTATTTAGCGCAACGGCCTTATATCAATCAGCTAACTGGATGGAAAGAGAGACCTATGATTTTTTTGGTGTGAATTTTTTAGGTCATCCAAATTTAATAAGGGTTTTGAATGTTGATGAGATGGATTATTTTCCGATGAGAAAAGAATTTCCGATGGAAGAGCAGACAAGAGTTGATAAGGATGATGCGATGTTTGGAAGATAAGATCAGCAATGATGATGAATAACGAACAAAAGTTGGTAACAAAAAAATAAGAAATGCATTCAACTGACCACATAGTATTACCAGAGGGTTCTTTAGAAAAACTAACTACTACACTAAACCTTGGCCCTACGCATCCTGCTACGCATGGTGTGTTTCAGAATATACTGGAAATGGACGGCGAGCGCATTCAGAAAGCTACTTCAACAGTAGGGTATATTCACAGGGCATTTGAAAAGATTGCGGAAAGAAGGCCTTTATATCAGATCACACCTTTAACAGACAGGTTAAATTATTGTTCATCTCCGATCAACAATATGGGATGGCATTTAACCTGCGAAAAATTACTCGGTGTTCAAACACCGAAAAGAGTTGATTACTTACGTGTCATTATAATGGAGTTGGCAAGAATTAGCGATCACCTGATCTGTAATTCTATTGTGGGTGTAGATAGCGGTGCGTTCTCCGGATTTTTGTATTTGATGCAATACCGTGAGTTGATCTATGAAATTTATGAAGAAGTTTGCGGTTCTCGCTTAACAACCAACATCGGCCGTATCGGTGGCTTCGAAAGAAATTTTACTAATACAGCATTTGAAAAATTAGAGAAATTCTTAAAAGAATATCCTGTTCAGTTAAAAGAATTCGAAAAGCTGTTTTTGCGTAACCGTATTTTTATGGAACGTGTTATTGGTTGCGGACCGATCAGTGCAGAACGCGCATTAAACTATGGTTTTACCGGTCCGAATTTAAGAGCGGCAGGTGTTGATTATGATGTACGTGTACATACGCCATACAGCAGTTACCAGGATTTTGATTTCACTGTTCCGGTAGGAACAACAGGTGATTGCTACGATCGTTTCTTAGTACGTGGGGAAGAAATGTGGCAGAGCTTAAGTATCATCAACCAGGCGTATAAAAAAGTACAGGAATTTAAAGGTACAGATGCGGATGTATTTCATGCGGATGTTCCTGCCTATTATTTACCGGAGAAGAAAGATGTGTACACTAAAATGGAAGCATTGATCTATCACTTTAAAATAATAATGGGCGAAACGGAAATTCCTGCCGGTGAGGTATATAGTTCTGTTGAAGGCGCTAACGGTGAGTTAGGTTTTTATTTGATCAGTGATGGCGGCAGAACGCCGTACAGGCTGCATTTCCGCAGGCCATGTTTTATTTATTACCAGGCATACCCTGAAATGACAAAAGGAAGTATGCTGAGCGATGCGATCATTACGATGAGTAGTTTGAATTTGATCGCCGGAGAATTGGATGCGTAATACAAAGAAGAATTGTTTAATTGATATATTGTTATGATTACATTTTCGCAGGAAAAATTAGCTAAGGTCGCAGAACTCATTTCGCATTATCCGCAAGGAAGGCAGAAGAGCGCTTTGTTGCCTGTACTACATTTGGCACAAGATGAATTTGGTGGCTGGTTAGATACGCCGGTAATGGATTATGTAGCGAGCCTGTTAAACATCGAACCAATTGAAGTGTATGAAGTAGCTAGCTTTTATAGCATGTACAATTTAAAACCTGTTGGCAAATTCATGTTTGAAGTTTGTCAGACTGGTCCTTGCATGTTAAACGGCAGCGATAATATTATTGATTACATCAAACAAAAACTAAACATCAAAGTTGGTGAAACAACTGCAGATGGTATGTTTACTTTAAAGACCGTTGAATGTTTAGGCGCTTGCGGTTATGCACCAATGATGCAGCTGGGTAAAAATTATCGTGAACATCTTACCAAAGAAAAAGTAGATGCGATTATAGCAGAATGTAGAGCTAAGGCTAATTAAATTAAAAAGTAAAAAGTCAAAACCTAAAAGTTACCGTTATACTTATTGGTTTTCACTTTTGAATTTTGACTTTGAACATTTATGGGAAGAAAATTATTACTAGAAAAAGCACATGTTGAAGGTATCCGTACCTACGAAGTATACCGTCGTGAAGGTGGTTATCGTAGTGTAGAGAAAGCCCTTAAAATGGCTCCTGCAGACATCGTTGAAGAAGTAAAGAAAAGCGGACTGCGTGGTCGTGGTGGTGCGGGTTTCCCAACGGGAATGAAATGGAGCTTTATCGCTAAGCCAGAAGGTATTCCACGTCACTTAGTTTGTAATGCAGATGAAAGTGAACCTGGAACTTTCAAGGATAGATATCTGATGGAATTCATTCCTCATTTATTGATCGAAGGAATGATCGTCTCTTCGTTCGCGTTAGGTAGTAATGCGAGTTATATTTATATCCGTGGTGAATATGCATGGGTAGCTGAAATTTTAGAAAACGCAATTGCCGAAGCCAGACAAAATGGTTGGCTAGGAAAAAATATTCAGGGTTCGGGTTTTGATTGTGAAATGTATGTGCATCGTGGTGCGGGTGCTTATATCTGCGGCGAAGAAACAGCCTTGATCGAAAGCTTAGAAGGTAAAAGAGGTAATCCAAGAATCAAACCTCCGTTCCCGGCAATTAAAGGCGCATGGGAAAGACCAACGGTAGTTAATAACGTTGAAACATTAGCAGCAGTTGTTCCGATCATGAATATTGGTGGTGAAGAATATGCGAAGATTGGCGTTGGAAAAAGCACGGGAACTAAATTAATCTCTGCTTGCGGAAATATTAATAAACCTGGTATCTACGAAATTGATATGACCATCTCTGTTGAAGAATTTATTTTCAGCGATGAATATTGTGGTGGTATACCAAATGGTAAAAAATTAAAAGCTTGTATCCCCGGCGGATCATCAGTTCCTATCTTACCGCAAAATCTTTTGCTGACAACAGCCAAAGGTGAAAAGCGTATGATGAACTACGAAAGCTTAAGCGATG
>DATHNS010000003.1:0-41576 GCA_035485735.1 Ferruginibacter sp. | reverse complement strand
CATGCTGAGGAACGAAGCATCTAATCATCAATCAATCATTCTGCGATAGTAAGATAAGATGCTTCGTTCCTCAGCATGACAAAAGAGGGCTGAAATGCGATGACTGTTTGTATTTTGAAGAGTACTTTCTTATATCTGGGGAGTCAGTTTCTATTTATATTGTTTAGCTGCAAAATTTTAGACATAAAAATCCCCGGCTAAAAAGCCGGGGACCTATATTTTTATTATACTTAGTTAGATAAACCAGATAAATTATTTACCTGCAGAACCTAAAGTATATAAGCTATCAACCTGAGCTGCAGTAATTGCAGTATTGAAAAGTCTGATATCATCCATTTGACCGGTAAAGCTTTCTGCTGCCCATGGATAACTACCTGCACTCCAAGTAGGAGCAAAATTGCCATAACCATCTCCCGCAGAATTTCCGCGATCAAAGAATGATAAACTACCTATATATACTTTGTTATTAGGAACAATACCATCAGTAGGATAATTACCAGTTGGAACTATTCTGAACGTTGTTTGTGAGCCACCTGGTTTGGTAACATCATTCCATTGCGTTGAATCAATCCTATTTCCATTTGCATATAATTCAATTGTTTGATTAGTACCGTTTCCATTATAAGTTTCGGTAAGGAATGTCCATGCACCAGTAGCAGCAGGAACATTAGCCCCAGTTGATACTAAATGAGGTCCTGTACCATCCACTTGATCTTGTCTTGCTGATAATGGCAAAGAATCAGTACCTACACCATTATTAACAAGTTCTAAATCAACCTGACCCCAAATATCTGGGAACTTATTACCAGTGATTTGGAATAAAGATCTTAAAACACCAGTAGTATTATCTGCTGTTGAAATATTTACCCACATGCTTATTGAATAGCTTTCCAAAGCAGTATCAACATTGATCTGTGGAATAGGGTTATAAAGCAAGTAGCCGTTTGTAAATGTTGCACAATTGCCAATTTTACCAGCGCTGGTAAAAGTAACGCCTGATACAGTTGATGCAACATCTCCAGAACCAACTTCGGCACTGTTTGTATCAAATGTCCAGTGAGCCAATAAATTAGAAGAAGCTACACTGTTAGAAGTAATGCCAGCAACAATAGTTACGTTAGTACCTTGAGTACCAATCGATCCTCCGTTTGAAGCAAGTAAAGCACCTGTTGTTGAACCACTTAACACTACCACTTTAATTTCTGTTGAACTAACAAAAATTACAGTTGCAGCTGTACCATTGATGGTTGCAGTTGAACCTGAGGTAAAACCTGTACCTGTTACAGTAAGCGTATCGCCCACAGATGCAGTAGTAGGTGTAGCTCCCGTAACTGTTGGAACAGGTGCTGATGAATTGTGTTTGCTACAAGACATTGTAGCCATCGTTAAAACTAATAACCCACCCATTACAGCGAGCGTTAGATTTTTAAATTGTTTCATTTTGTTTTGAGTTTAATTTTAATTGATAAATATGTAAGAATCGTTGTTGTTTTATTGAAATCTGCCGGAATCATGTGTTTACCTGCAGGCTTCATATAAAAAGTTTTAAACTAGTATATTTTTTTATTGATTGGTTTTTGTAGAACGAGCTGTGATATTTAAGTATAGCGTAGATTTTAGCAATCGTTTTCCTAAACCGGGACACAAAATATATATAATAATTGAAACCAAAAAACATTATTTTTTGGCATCATTGCAAGGTAGTTTTTCATTTGTAATAAAAGTTGTTAAAATTTTACGCTTTTATAAGCAAATACTATACCAATGCTTCATTCTATAGATGCGATTTGTTTAATTCTTGTTGCCTAGATACGTTTTTTAAATCGCAAAGGCCGCTGAGAAATCGCAAAAGGCGTAAAGATTTCTTAGCAATAACTTAAATAGTAAAAGCCGTTTCAATGATCTGCGCCTGCTCTTTGGCATGAACTTTAGCATAACCCGTTGCTGTAGACGCACTTGCAGAACGACTGATCACGAACAAATTGATATTTTTGATGTTCATCCTTAAAAAAGAAGCTGCGCCCATATTTAACGGTTCTTCTTGTACCCAGTGCCAGATGGCTTTACTGTATTTTTTGTGCAATGCGTCCAGCTGGTTTTGCGGTAAAGGATAGATCTGTTCCAAACGTACAATGGCAATATCTTTCCTGTTTTCTTTTTGTTGTTTTTCTGCCAGGTCAAAATACATTTTGCCGCTGCATAACAATACTTTTTTTACTTCGGCCGGCTTTTCAACAAATGTATCATCTATCACTTCTTTAAAACCTCCGGTAGTAAAATCACTCACCGGACTATAACTTCCCGGATGGCGCAGGTTGGCTTTTGGTGAAAAATTGATCAGCGGTTTTCTAAAGTTCCAGGCCAATTGCCTTCTCATTACATGGAAAAAATTGGCCGATGTGGTGATATTGGTGATCACCATATTCAGCTCTGCACACATTTGTAAAAAACGTTCCATTCTGGCGCTGCTATGTTCCGGACCCTGGCCCTCGTAACCATGTGGCAGCAGCATCACAATACCATTCATGCGCTGCCATTTGGTTTCACCGGCGGCGATGAACTGATCGATCATGGTTTGCGCGCCGTTGCAAAAATCACCAAACTGCGCTTCCCAAATTACCAGTGCATTGGGATTGGCCATGGCATAACCATATTCAAAACCTAACACACCATATTCGCTCAATAAAGAGTTGTAGATCCTGAAAGATTTTTGTCCGGTTGCCAGGTCATTTAAACGGTTGTATTCCGTATTGGTATTTTCGTCATACAAAACCGCATGTCGATGGCTGAAAGTCCCTCTCTTCACATCTTGTCCGCTCATGCGTACATCTTTTCCTTCGGTCAATAAACTGCTGTAGGCCATTAATTCGCCGGTTGCCCAATCTATTTTATTTTCTTCTTCGTATAATTTTATTTTATCCTGTAATAGTTTTTCAACTTTACGTAATGGTTTGAAATCTGCCGGCCATTTCATCAATCCGTCAAACAATAATTTTACTTCGCTTTCTTTTATGGCTGTTACGGGAGAGGACTCAAAATCTGCCAGCGTAGCGCGGCGTAAGCTTTGCCACCACAATTCGGGTGTTTGAAATTTGTATGGTAATGGATTTTGTTTTACTTCGTCTAGCCGTTCCTGTAACTGTGCTAAAAAACTTTGTTCCATTTCCTTGGCCAATGCCTGCGCATCGGCCTCGCCGTTATTGATAAGGTATTGCGTATATACTTCTCTTGGATTCAAATGTTTGTCGATCAAAGAGTACAATTGCGGTTGTGTAAACTTAGGCTCATCACCTTCGTTGTGCCCGTGTTTACGGTAACACACCATATCAATAAAAATATCGTTATTAAATTCCTGGCGATACTGCGTAGCGATCTGAACCGCTTTAACCACGGTTTCAGGATCATCACCATTTACGTGTAATACAGGCGCATTCACCATTGCAGCGATAGACGTACAATAATCGGAACTACGGGCATCATCAAAATCAGTGGTAAAACCAATTTGGTTATTGATCACAAAATGAATGGTACCGCCGGTATAATAACCTTTCAGCTTACACATTTGTAATACTTCATACACAATTCCTTGTCCGGCAACAGACGCATCACCATGTATCAATATCGGTAATATTTTGTCGTACTCGCTGCCATATAAAACATCTGCTTTACTTCTCGCAAAACCAATTACAACCGGATCTACCGCTTCCAGATGCGATGGATTCGGACACAGCTTTAAATGAATTTTATTGCCCGAAAATGTCTCTACTTCACTGCTATAACCCATGTGGTATTTCACATCTCCGCTGCCCATCGTTGTATCTGGCGTTGCTGTTCCTTCAAACTCACTGAATATTTGTTCGTATGTTTTGCCTAAGATATTTGCCAGCACATTCAATCTTCCGCGATGTGCCATGCCGATCACTACTTCCTGCACGCCTGTTGCTGCGGATACGTCCAGTATAGCGTCCAAAGCAGCGATGGTCGTTTCTCCACCTTCCAGCGAAAAACGTTTTTGGCCGATATATTTTGTGTGAAGGAATTTTTCAAACATCACCCCTTCATTCAACTTTTGTAATATTCTTTTCTTTTGGTTTAATGGTACCGGTTGCAACATGGTATTTTCAACCGCATTCTTCAGCCAGTCTCTTTTTCTTCTGCTGTTGACAGAACTGAATTCAACACCAATATGTTGTGTGTAACATTTATTTAGATGCGCTACAATATTTGTAAGTGATGTTCTTCCCAGGCCAACAAATTGCCCTGCTTCAAACTCAGTGGAAAGATCAGTTTCATTGAATCCGAAATTGCTTAATTCGAGATTTGCCTTGCGGTCTTTTCTTTGGCGTATAGGATTTGTGCTGGCGATCAAATGCCCTTTTCTGCGGTACGCGAGTATCAGTTGATACACGCTGAATTCTTTATCCAGGTTGGCTTTTGTAAGTGTAGCAGCACCATTTCCATTTCCGTTATTACTATGAACAGCACCGTTAGAAACGCCACCATTATTGCTTACCGCAAAATCAAACCCCTCAAAAAAACTACGCATTTCCTGGTCTACGCTGTTCGGGTCTTTTAGAAAGTCGTTATATAAATTTTCGATGTAGGCCGGACTGGAGTTAGTGATGTACTGGAAATCTTTCATTTGTAGAATATTTTATGATCTTCTGTTAGTCGAAACCCGTTACAAAAACGGCAAAATAGCAATCAAATTAATTAATAAATTCGTCTGCAAATATCGGTGTTTATAGATGAAAAAGCCATGATTTTTGCTAAAATCGGGTAAAAATGTTGCCAATTGGCTCGTATTAGTAATTTCATCTTTTCTTGTTTATTGATAAATATTGCTGATTTTTAAAAATTATCCGCTACCAATGCTCATTTCTAATTATATACCCTTATCTTTGCAGCCCAAAATTTGATTTAAAATGGCTAATCACTCAGCAACGAAAAAAGATGTGCGTCAGAGCACTAAACGCAACGAACGTAACCGTTATTATGGTAAAACTACCCGTAACGCAATACGTGATATCAAGGCAATTGATGATAAGAAAGGTGCTACAGCAAAATTACCTGAAGTTGCTTCTATGATTGATAAATTGGCAAAACGTGGTACGATCCACAAAAACAAAGCAGCAAACCTAAAAAGTAAGCTAGCTAAAAAAGTGAATGCTTTAAGCAAGTAATTTCTTTACTTGTTGCTTAATAATATCTTAAGCCTGTTCAAACTATGTTTGACAGGCTTTTTTTGTTTTTGTAATCTTTTGCAAAAAGGGGCATTAAGTGCTTTTAACATGGCTTTTTCAATGCCCCAATTCAATATCTTTGCGCGACTAAAACGCTTATAATCAGTATAAAAAAATAATCAATAATGTATCGTTCTCATACTTGTGGTGAATTAAGAATAGCAGATGTAAAAAAAGAAGTAACCCTTGCCGGTTGGGTGCAAACCGTGCGTAAGTTTGGCAGCATTACATTTATTGATCTTCGCGACCGTTATGGTATTACTCAATTGTTATTTTCTGAAAGTCTGAATAACGAGTTAGATGCAAATCCATTAGGAAGAGAATTTGTTTTGCAGGTAAAAGGAACCGTGAACGAAAGAAGCAACAAAAACGCCAATATTCCAACGGGTGAAATTGAGCTCACAGTAACTGAATTTACTATTTTAAATAAATCAGCAGTACCTCCATTTACCATTCAGGATGATACGGATGGCGGAGATGAACTGCGCATGAAATACCGCTACTTAGATCTTCGCAGAAATACAGTGAAGAAAAATTTAGAATTGCGTTATGCAGTTGGCCGCTCAACAAGAAATTATTTACATGAAAATAATTTCATGGATATTGAAACGCCTTTTTTAATTAAATCAACACCCGAAGGCGCGAGGGATTTTGTAGTTCCTTCAAGAATGAATGCGGGACAGTTCTATGCATTACCGCAATCACCGCAAACATTCAAGCAATTACTAATGGTGAGCGGTTATGATCGTTACTATCAAATTGTAAAATGTTTTAGAGATGAAGATCTGCGCGCAGACAGGCAACCGGAATTTACACAGATAGATTGCGAAATGTGTTTTGTTGAGCAGGAGGATATTCTAAACATGTTCGAAGGTTTGGTAAAACGAATTTTCAAAGATGTAAAAAATATCGACTACACAGATAAGGTAGAACGCATGAGCTGGGAAGAAGCTATGTGGCAATTTGGTAATGATAAGCCTGATATCAGATTTGATATGAAGCTTTGCAACTTGAAAAAACCTGCAACTGTTTTTACAAATAAAACTGATAACGCGGCATTAATTAACGGAGTTGATTTTAAAGTGTTTGATGAAGCTGAAACTGTTATCGCTATTTCAGTTCCGGGCTGTAGTGAGTACACCAGGAAACAAACGGACGAACTAACGGAATGGGTTAAACGTCCGCAAATTGGAATGAAAGGTTTGGTATTCATCAAAGTGAATGCAGACGGAACATACAAAAGCAGTGTAGATAAGTTTTATGACGCGGAAAAGTTAAAAGCAATAGCTACAGCCGCAAACGCAAAAGCAGGTGACCTGATTTTAATCCTTGCCGGCGCGGAAGAAAGAACACGAAAAGCGGTCAGCGACCTTCGTTTGTATTTAGGAGAAACATTGGGCCTGCGTAAACCAACAGAATTCAAATTGTTATGGGTGCTTGATTTTCCTTTGTTTGAATATGCAGAAGATGATAACCGCTGGGTAGCGCGCCATCATCCGTTCACTTCACCAAAACCTGATCATATTGATATTATGATCAAGAATAATCCTGTGATAGAAAATGCAGAAAAATATTTAGAGCACCCTTACGCAGGTATTAAAGCCAATGCGTATGATATGGTTTTAAATGGTAACGAAATTGGCGGTGGCTCTATCCGTATCTTCCAGAGAGAATTACAGGAAAAGATGTTTGCTGCTTTAGGAATGGATACAGAAGAGCAACAACATAAATTCGGTTTCCTTTTAGGTGCTTTTGAATATGGCGCACCTCCTCATGGCGGACTGGCATTTGGTTTTGATCGCCTGTGCGCACTATTGGGTGGCAGCGAAAGCATCAGGGATTTTATTGCGTTCCCTAAAAACAACAGCGGCCGCGATGTAATGATAGATGCGCCAAGTACCATTGATGCAAAACAATTTGATGAGTTGCAGATCAAGTTGAATCTTAAAACACAATAATTATATTAATTTCATTTTATAATATCATATAATGTCAACTTCTATTCTTATAACCGGCGGAGCAGGATTTATTGGTTCACACCTTACGCGGTTATTCGTATTAAAATATCCGGATTATAAAATAGTAAACCTTGATAAGCTTACTTATGCAGGCAATCTTCAAAACTTAAAAGACATTGAAGACAAACCAAATTATCATTTCGTAAAAGGAGATATTACCGATATAACTCTGTTACGAAAATTATTTGAGGAACATCAATTTACTGCAGTGTTACATTGCGCAGCAGAAAGCCATGTTGATAGATCGATCACAGATCCATTAGCATTCATCAATACAAATGTTGTAGGTACAGGTTCTTTGTTACAAACGGCTAAAGAATTTTGGAAGGCTGATTTTAACGGAAAACTTTTTTATCATATTTCGACAGATGAAGTATATGGCTCTTTAGGCGCTACAGGTTTTTTTACAGAAGAAACAGCTTATGATCCACGCAGCCCCTACTCCGCTTCCAAAGCATCTTCCGATCATTTGGTAAGAGCGTTTTATCATACCTATCATATGCCGATTAAGATCTCTAACTGCAGTAATAATTACGGGCCATTTCATTTTCCGGAAAAATTAATTCCGCTTTGCATTCATAATATCATCAACAATAAACCGTTGCCAATTTATGGTAAAGGCGAAAATGTTAGAGATTGGTTATACGTAGAAGATCACGTAAGAGCAATCGATATTATTTTTCATAAAGGAAGGATCGGTGAGACCTACAATATCGGCGGACACAATGAATGGACGAATATCGACCTCGTAAAGGAATTGTGCAAACAGATGGATGGCAAATTAGGAAGAGAAAAAGGCACATCGGAAAAATTGATCACTTATGTAAAAGATCGTGCAGGCCATGATCTTCGCTACGCGATCGACGCTACTAAATTAAAAGATGAATTAGGTTGGTTACCATCATTGCAATTTGAAGAAGGTATTTCAAAAACAATCGATTGGTATTTGAATAACGAAGAATGGTTAAACGGTGTAACAAGCGGCAACTATCAAAACTATTACGAAAAACAATACAGTCAGAGAGTTTAGTAGTATAGAGTTGAGTAGTTTAGTGGCTTAAGAGTTATTAGAAAATCTGAATATTATGTAACAGTACTCCTTTGAAAAACTAGAAGTATGGAAACTTGCAAAAAGTTTGTGTATTTATGTTTATGATTTGACAGGAAGATTTCCTGCCAACGAAAAATTTGGTCTAGTTTCTCAAATGAGAAGATGTGCGATTTCTATTGCAAGTAATATAGCAGAAGGAAGTAGTAGAGTTAGTGAAAAAGATCAGTCTTATTTTTATACTATTTCTTATTCAAGCACAATTGAGTTATTAAATCAATTAATAATTGCAACTGAATTAAATTTTATTTTGCAAGACGATCTGCAAAATGCCAGAACAAAAATTGAACATATCACAAAGGGAATTAGCGGCTTGAAAAGAGCGGCTCTAAACCCTAAACTATAAACTACTAAACCTAATGAAAGGTATCATATTAGCAGGCGGATCAGGTACAAGATTATATCCTATCACAATGGGAATAAGCAAGCAGCTTATGCCTATCTATGATAAACCGATGATCTATTATCCGCTTAGTACTTTAATGCTCGCTGGAATAAAAGAAATATTGATTATCACAACACCGGAAGATCAGGCACAGTTCATCCGTTTGTTAGGTGATGGTTCACAATGGGGTTGTAAATTGGAATATGCTATCCAGGAAGTACCAAATGGTTTAGCACAAGCATTTGTAATTGGTGAAAAATTTATCGGTAAAGAAAGCGTTGCTTTAGTTTTAGGCGATAATATTTTTTACGGCAGCGGTTTTAGCAAATTATTGCAGGCATCAGCTGATCCTACAGGAGCGGTAATTTTTGCTTATCCTGTAAGCGATCCCGAAAGGTATGGCGTGGTAGAATTTGATAAGAACTTTCAAGCGCTTAGTATTGAAGAAAAACCTGCAAAACCTAAAAGTAATTATGCCGTTCCGGGATTATACTTTTATGATAATGAAGTTGTAACGATCGCGAAAAATATTCCACCTAGTCCGCGTGGTGAATATGAAATAACCGATGTAAATAAAGTATATCTGCAAAATAAAAAATTAAAAGTGGGCGTATTGGACAGAGGTTTTGCCTGGTTAGATACAGGAACTTTTGATTCTTTAAGCGACGCAAGCGAATATGTACGTGTCGTTGAAAAAAGACAAGGGTTGAAAATTGGTTGTCTTGAAGAAATTGCTTGGCGCATGGGTTATATTAATACAGAACAGTTGTTAGCTCATGCAGAGAAATTAAAGAAAAGTGGTTACGGAGAATATTTGAAAAAGATTGTCATTTAAGCAAACTCATTCAGCTTAGTAAAACACTGTTGTAGATTTACCAACAAAAAGATCTTCATAAAATTACCGAAAGCTTTATGCAAGTAATAATAGAACCAGGCCGTACAGAAAAAAATTACTGGAAAGATCTCTGGCGGTACAGGGAATTATTTTATATACTGGCGTGGAGGGATGTGAAGGTACGTTACAAACAAACCGTTATTGGCGTATTGTGGAGTATCATTAGGCCATTACTCACGATGCTGGTATTCACTATAATATTCAGCAAGATTGCAAAATTGCCTACCGATGGAACCGTTCCTTATGCCATATTGGTTTACACGGCAATGCTTCCCTGGCAATTCTTTTCAACCGCGTTAACAGAAAGTAGCAATAGCCTTATTATTAATAGCAACCTGATCTCAAAAATATATTTCCCAAGGCTCATTATCCCTGTAAGCGCTGTCATGGCAAGCTTTGTAGACTTCATGATCTCTTTTATTATACTCTTCGGATTGATGGTGTATTATCATTACACACCTCCGTTGCAAATTTTATTGCTGCCATTTTTTTTGATCTTTGTTTTCATTACATCTTTTAGTTTAGGATTATATTTAACCGCAGTAAATGTAAAATACCGTGACTTCCGATATATCATTCCATTCATCGTTCAATTCGGTTTATATATTTCGCCGGTAGGTTTCAGCAGCAATGTTATTCCACAAAAATGGCGCATGTTGTATAATTTAAATCCAATGGTAGGCGTAATTGATGGCTTTAGATGGTGTATTACCGGTAGCTCGTTTACACAACAAACAAGTAATAGTATGTTACTCTCCATGTTCATTACTTTGGTCACATTGATCTTTGGTATCTATTATTTTAGAAAAACAGAAAAAACGTTTGCAGATATTATTTAAAAATGAGCGACACAATAATTAAAGTAGAAAATCTCAGTAAAAGCTACCTCATTGGCCACGAAAGGCAACAAGGGTATATGGCTTTGCGGGATGTTGTTGCCAACAATGCAAAAGGGTTTTTTAAAGGAATAAAAAATATAGTGCGAGGAAAGGATCTGGTAGATGGACAAGAAATAGAAGAATTCTGGGCATTAAAAGATATAAATTTTGAAATAAAAAAAGGTGATGCTGTTGGAATAATAGGAAGAAATGGCGCAGGCAAAAGCACTTTGTTAAAAATCTTAAGCAGGATCACCGAGCCTACCAAAGGCAGAATAGAACTGAATGGAAGAGTGGCTTCTTTATTAGAAGTAGGAACAGGTTTCCACCCTGAATTAAGTGGCAGGGAAAATATTTATTTGAATGGAGCTATATTAGGCATGAGCCGAGCCGAAATAAAAAGTAAGTTTGATGAGATCGTCGATTTCAGCGGTGTAGAAAAATTTTTGGATACGCCTGTTAAACGCTACAGTAGCGGCATGTATGTTCGACTGGCATTTGCTGTAGCAGCACATTTGGAACCAGAGATATTAGTGGTGGATGAAGTGCTTGCAGTAGGCGATGCCGAATTTCAAAAAAAATGTTTGGGAAAGATGGATGACGTATCTAAAAAAGAGGGCCGCACCGTTCTTTTTGTCAGTCATCAAATGGGTACGATTTCGCAACTATGCAATACCTCTTTATTATTGGATAAAGGCAGCTTAATTAAAGCAGGGCCAACCTCCCAAATAATTGATCATTACTTACAACATCGCGCTGACCAGGTAGAAAAAATTGAAAGAAAAGATGGTTTCCCCGGAAACCATTTCAAAACAATATACATGGCAGATAAAAATTTATCACCAAAAGTCGATTATGGTTTTGAAGAAGAGATCGTCATAAAACTACAAGTGGTTTTGCCGGAGTATAATCCAGCGTTAGAACTCGCATTGCGCTTAATGGATAAACACAGAAATGCCGTTTTTACTATTCACGAAAAAATTGACACATTCATAAATGGCGAACCAGATATCAATTTGGCCATTTCAATCCCTCCAAAATTTTTAACACCTGGCCGATACTCCTGGGTGATGTGTATCAATCATCCCGGATCAAAGCTGTATGATCTTCAGGATGATATCTTACCCTTTACTATTATTGAAACGGGATCTGACTTTGCCCGGTATGAAGGAGCCAATTATGGAAGTGTATTTGCTAATTATTCAATCAACAGAATCTAATAATGAAAAAATTAATCAAGGGCTTATTTCACATTTTTGGATTTGAAATATCAAAATATATTCCATATAAAAAAACAAAAAAAACCAAGAGCTTAAAGTTATACAAAACAGTTACGGGTAATTATTATTTACCCGCAGATGCATATGATGATGTTGTTGCCAATACAATAAAAAGCGATCAAATATTTGAAAAGGAAGTTGTTGAGCTGGCATCAAAATATATCAAGCCCGGAAATACTATTTTAGATGTAGGATCGAATTTTGGCCAGATGAGTATCTTATTTTCTAATTTGGCAGGAGAAAACGGCCAAGTACATGCTTTTGACGCAGATGATTGGGTATATGAAATTCTAAACAAAAACATAGCAGCGAATAATAAAACAGGAAAGATCATTCCTCATTTTGGAGCCGTCCATAATGTAGCAGGTGAAACACTTATTTTTCCTGATCAGGATTTTAAAGAATATGGCGCTTATGGTGCTTACGGTATTGATTATACAGCAACGAATGGCAGAGAGGTTAAAAGCATTACAATCGATAGCCTGAATATTGAAGCTCCTATCAGCTTTATGAAAATTGATATTCAAGGCGGAGACCTTCAGGCAATGCAGGGTGCGGTTAAGACAATACAAAAAAATAAAATGCCGATCCTATTTGAATATGAATATCATTTTGAAGAAAAATACAATTTATGTTTTCAAGATTATGTAGATTTTGTTGAAAGCATTCAGTACAAATTTCATAAAGTAATAAATGGTCATAATTTTTTAATTATTCCACGATAATATTGAATATGAAAAACAGGGAAAAAATTAAGCGGTTTTTAAAAACGATCGGTTTGCTATCTTTAGCACACTGGATTTTAAAATTGCTGGCGCCTGTTAAAAAATTCTTTTGCGCGTTCTCTTTTTACTTTTATAATTCTTTTCTTACGAAATTTCCTAGCTATACACTAAGGACTTTCTACCTGCGAAAAATAATAGGCATATCAATAGGTAAAAATACATCCATACATATGGGGTGTTTTTTTGCAGGCAAAAATATTGTCATCGGCAATAACAATGTAATTGCAAGAAATTGTTATTTAGATGGCAGGGTAGGTTTGATCACAATTATGAATAATGTTAGCATTGCACCTGATACCTGTATCATATCATTGACGCACGTAGTGAATAGTCCTACTTTTGAAACCATTGCTAAAGATATTATTATACAAGATTATGCGTGGATAGGAACCAGAGCAATGATATTACCGGGAGTAACAGTGGGCAAAGGAGCTGTTTTAGGGGCCGGCGCCATTGCTACAAAAGAGTTATTACCTTACTCAATCAACGTAGGAAATCCCGCAAAAGAAATTGGTAAAAGAAGCGAAGATCTGCACTATACGCTAAATTATTTCCCATACTTCAATTCTGATATTCAATAAAATGAGTAAGAAAATATTGATCATAACTTATGTGGTTCCTTACCCCGCTTCTGATGGCGGCAAGATCAGTATTTTTGGAACGATTAACTACTTACGACATTATTTTGACATCACTTTAGTTGTAAGAGTATATAGCGATAAAGAAAAAGAAAATATAGAAACCTTACAAAAAATGTGGCCCGAAGTTTCTATAGAAAAAGTAAATTATTATTCCCAAAAAACGAAGGGTAAAATAAAAATTAGTCTATACGAATTGGCTTACAAAGTAAAGGAGCAATTAAAAAAAATACTATCCTTTTCATCGTCAGATAGTATACAAAGCGGAATTGATTTTTATCCCTTTCTTCCTGCCGATGCAAAATTTATCAATTTTTTGGAAGCCTTATTTTCGAAAAAAAAATACGATATCATACAAGTCGAGTATACAGGCCTTCTTAATCTAATAAATACACTACCCGATAATACAATTAAAATTTTTGTACAGATCGAAAACAGGTACACGATCGTGCAGGATTATTTTAATAAGATAAATGATTCGAGTGCTTATGCTAAATACATTGTTGAAAATATCCGATCATCAGAAACAACACTGATGAATAAATATGATTATGTAATTGCTTTAAATAAAAATGACAAGAAGAACCTGGGCGAATTTTTGCCTGCCGATAAAATAATAGTAGCGCCTTTTCCCATTTTAAATACCTTAACCGTTGTAGACACTACTACAGCTTTTAGCAATGAAAAACTTAATAAATTAATATTTTTAGGATCTCAGGAACATGTGCCGAACGAAGATGCTGTGAAATGGTTTATAGAGAATATATATGAAGAAATATACCAGCAATATAAAATAAAGCTGTACGTAACAGGTAAATGGAAAAAAGATTTTATTAAAAAATACCCTCAGGTCATCTTTACCGGATTTGTTGATGACATTTCTTCATTAATTAAAAATAGCATTGCCATTTCTCCTATACGATTGGGTGGTGGTGGTGTAAGAGCCAAGGTGTTACAGGCAATGGCAATGAGGGTTCCGCTCGTGTCTACGACTTTAGGATGCGAAGGCATTGAGGAAATAAAAAACAATGAGACTATTTATATAGCGAATAATGAAAAAGAATTCATCTCATCCATCCAAAACATTGTAGAAAATGAATCACAAACAAACCGGGTCATAAACAATGCGTTCGAGTTAATACAGAAACATTATACCGAGCGTGCTGTTGGAGAAATAAGAAAGAATATCTATAACAGTATAATTGGTCATGAAATTGACAAATAAATTGAGTAAGCTTCCTGTCATATCTGTTATCATAATAAACTACAATACATTTGAACTAACGTGTAAATGTATTCAGTCTGTTTATGATAAAACGGAGAACATCTATTATGAAATTATATTAGTTGACAATGCTTCGGTAGAATGTAATGCGGATTTATTTAAACAAAAATTTCCTCTCATTACCGTCATTAAGAGCAATACAAATCTCGGATTTGCAGGAGGTAACAATTTGGGTTTAAAATATACAAATGGCGAATACATTCTTTTGCTTAACAGTGATACAGAATTGTTAAACAATGCGATTGATATTGTATATAATAAAATGAAAGAAGAAAAGGTATTGGTTGCGGGATGCAAGACCTTTAACTATGACGGCAGTTTGCAAAACACCACAGAGATGTTTCCTTCTATTAAAGGAAGCATATATAGAATTTTTAATCTCAATAAAATTTTTAATATTGTAGGACTCAACAAAATTCAGTTAAAATACAATCACCAAGATGACTTTTACCCAGACTGGATCTGGGCAAGCTTTTTTTTCTTTAAGGTTGAGGTACTACAATTATTTGCGGAGCAGAAATTACCCGATGAATTTTTTATGTATGGAGAAGATATGCTTTGGTGCTATCTTCTCAAAAAAAAACAAGTACTTGTTAAATATTATACCGAAGCGCATATAAAACACTATTTTTCAGGAGATAAAAAATATAAAGGTTTTGACAACAACCCGGGGTTCAAAAACGGTACACTCTTTATGAAAAGATATTATTCCTCCGGTACTTACTTAATGATCATTTTGCTGGATATGGTTTTTGACATAACCAGGTTAAGATGGACGGATCTTTTTAAAAAAATTAAATATTATCTGCCTGAATGATCACTATTTTAACAGCACCTAGCGCAAAGCCTGGATATAAGATATCTTCCTTTTTAAAAAGAAATATAAAAAGGTATTTACTCAATAAACCAATACCTAAATATTCGGGGCACTTTGCTGTTACACGCAGTTTACTGGAAGGATTAAAAAAAATAGATATTTCCTATAATTATAATCCGTCTAAAAAAAGTCACTATGCCGCTCATGTTCATGTACTGGCAGGTGTTGAAACGCTTCGGTATGCAATCAAATTAAAAAGGTCGGGCAAAATAAAACGTTTAACAGCCGGCCCTAATATAGTAATAGCTGCCACAGATTTCTCGGGCCTCATCTGTTCACCGGAGATAGATCAATACCTGGTAAATTCTGAATGGACAAAGAAGGCTTATCTTTTGGACGCTCCTATATTAGAGAACAGGATCAATTACTTTCCTTCGGGCGTTGATGCTCATTTTTGGAATATCACTAAAAAAAGTACAGGCCAATTACATCTCTTATTCTATAATAAAAGGCCGGATCCTGTTTTATTTGACCAATGTATATCCATCGCGGAAAAATATAATGCTCATATAAGCGTATTAAATTATGGAAGTTATACGTTGGATAACTTTAAGCAAAAATTACAGGAAACCGATTTTGTTATTTATTTTGTAGACCAGGAATCACAAGGAATTGCGATGTTTGAGATATGGGCAACCGATACACCTACGATGCACTGGAATCCTGGCTATTGGATACATCAACAAAAAAAATACGAAAGCTCTTCTGCACCTTATTTATCAGATCAAACCGGCCGTTTCTTTTCAGATGCCGCAGAATTTGAGAACTTATTTATAGAAAAAAAATTGACTGTAGCTTTATACTCGCCTAAAAAATGGATACAGCAAAATGGCACTGATGAAATATGCGCCCAAAAATTTTTAACTGCTACAAAATATAAGCAATGAAATTAATAGACAGAATAAATTATAAATTGTTCGGCTTTCAACCAACATTTTCGCAATGTGGTGAAGATATAATTCTGGCACATCTTTTCAGGCAATTAAAAAAAGATACTATTCGCTTTTTGGATATTGGCGCCAATGACCCTGTAAAATTCAGCAATACATTTTTATTCTACAGGAGCGGCAGCAGTGGCGTATGCATTGAGCCCAATCCTACCTTGTGCAAGCAACTGCAAACCGGTCGTAAAAGAGACCTTTGTTTAAATGTAGGGATTGGAAAAGATTCTTCAGGAGAATTGGATTTTTATGTAATGAACCCACATACCCTCAGTACGTTTAACAAAAAAGATGTAGATCATCTTATAGAGAACACTGCCTATACAATTGAAAAAATCATCCGCGTTCCGTTACTATCCTTTAATGATATAATGATTGCTCATTTTTTGCAGCAGCCCCCGGACCTTGTATCGATAGATGTTGAAGGCTTGAATGAAGATATCGTTGAAGGAATTGATCTAACGAAATACCGGCCAACTGTCTTTTGTATAGAGACGATCTCCTTTTCGGCTACCAACCAGCAACAATATAAGCTCGATCCTATTTTCAAGAAAATGCTGGCGAACGATTATGAACTGTATGCTGATACCTGTATCAATAGTATCTTTATAGACAAAAGAAATAAAAGCTTTTAAAGATATGATCGTTGCAGAGTTAATGGGGGGAATGGGAAACCAAATGTTTCAATACGCATTGGGAAGGCACCTGGCAATAAAAAACAATACCGGCTTATTTTTAGACACTCATTTTTTGTTGGATAGAACGCCCCGTAATGGTTTCACCTATCGTAATTATGATCTAAGCATTTTTAATATTAACGAAAATTTTATCCATGCTGATATCTCAAAAAAATACGGGCATAGCAGAAGTCACATAAAAAAAACATTTCAAAAAGTAATCAATCCAGGGAAACTAAAATACATAGCTGAAAAGGAGTTTATATTTACCCCCGGCGTTTTAAATAGCGAGGATAATATTTATCTCCACGGTTATTGGCAGACGGAGAAATATTTTAAAGACATTGAAAATATACTACGGTTAGATTTTACCTTTAAAAATAAAATAGGAGAAAACACAAGAGCGATCGTTCAAAAAATAAATAATTGCAATGCCGTATGTTTACACGTAAGAAGAGGTGATTTTGTAACGAATCCGACACATGGTGAAACATCTATCGATTATTATATAGAGGCCGAAAAAATTATCCTGCAAAAAATAAAAGAACCGGTATTTTTTATTTTTTCTGATGAAATAGAATGGTGCAAAAAAAACATTATGCTATCGAGTGAAATGGTTTTCATCGGAGAAGAATTTACAGGTGAGAAATGCAGGGACTATTTTGAATTGATGACCCTGTGTAAACATTTTATAATCCCTAATAGCAGCTTTGGCTGGTGGGCAGCCTGGTTAGCCAAAAATAATAATAAAATTGTTGTTGCGCCGAAAACCTGGTTCCATAATTCACGATGGCAGACAACAGATCTAATACCTGATACATGGATAAAAATATAATACCTCCTCTTTTCACAATAGTAATACCAACTTACAATAGGGCACTATTAATTGATAAAACGATTAATAGTATATTAACGCAATCATATAGTAACTATGAAATAATTGTTGTGGATGATGGCAGTACCGATAATACGAAAGATGTAATAAGCAAATATATAACGGCCAATTTTACTTATGTAAAAATACAAAATAGCGAACGGGCCGCCGCAAGAAATTACGGAACAAAAATTGCTAAAGGCAGCTATATAAACTGGTTCGATTCTGATGATATAATGTTCCCTAATCATTTAGCTGAAGCTGAAAAAATGATCAGAAAATATAATAACCCCGAAATATTTGCTCTGTCTTTTCAAATACAAAGAGTAGATGGAATTATAGTAAAGAATACGATTCTCCCAATGCCGGTAACTAATTCGCAATTATTTAAAGGAAATAATTTAGCATGTAACCCGGTTTTTGTTCGTAACGACGTAGCTTTATTGTTTCCTTTTAATGAAGATCGTAATTTATCCGGCAGCGAAGATTATGATCTGTGGATGCGCTTATCTGTCAGGTTCCCTGTTTATTGTAGCAAAATCATTACATCAGCCGTTACAGAACATGATAACAGAAGTATGAATTTGACAAGCGCTGAAAATATGTTAGGCCGTTATAAATTAATAATAAAGTATTTACAGGAAGATGAGGTATTTAGTAAAAAGTATTTAAAAAAAATATACCTGGTAAAAGCAAGCTGTGCTATGATGGTCGCCTTATATTTTGCTTTAGAAAAAAAGAAAAGGCAATCAATAAAATATATAGCAGAATCTTTAAAAAATCAACCTTCTCATTTTTTCACCAGACAAATGATGGCTGTTGTAAAATACCTGCTTATTAATTAACTGGACCAGATTCAAATCATACTATAAACATGGATATCGTTTTTCAAAATCCTTTTACTAAAAAACAGATTGCAATAAAGCCGGAAGGATTAGTTGAAGGAGAGACAATTTTATTTCCCTATATCAAAGGATCTTACAGAATTGTACAGCAAAATAATTACACAGATAATTTTGGTTATCAATGGAACAAATTTGTAACTACGCAAATAGACCGAGCATCAAAAATAGATATTAGTAAAGAACGGTTTTTTTCTGCAACCGGATGGGATAAAGAAAATCTAGAAGGGAAAAACATATTGGAAGTCGGTTCGGGAGCCGGGCGTTTTTCGCAAATTGTTTTGGACCATACCAAAGCGAATTTGTACAGTATTGATTATTCAAATGCAGTGGAGGCAAATTTTGAAAACAATGGAGCGAATAAAAGGTTACAGCTCTTTCAGGCCAGTATTTATGATATGCCCTTTGTAAAAGCACAATTTGATAAGGTATTTTGCTTCGGTGTATTGCAACATACGCCAGATGTAAAAAAATCTGTAGCATCGTTAGCAGAGATGGTAAAACCGGGAGGTGAACTAATTGTTGATTTTTACCCAATCAATGGGTGGTGGACAAAATTTCATGCAAAATACTTATTCAGGCCTTTTACGAAAAAAATGAGCCACGAAAAATTATTAAAAAAAATCGACTCTAATATTGATTGGCTCATAAAGTTATATCGCTTTAATTCAGCCATTGGTATTGGTAAAATAGTAAACAGGTTCTTACCTATTTGTGACATCGATGGCACACTCCCCAAAAATATCACTACACAGCAATTAAGGGAAATGTGTGTGCTTGATACTTTTGATATGTTTTCTCCGGCATATGATCAGCCTCAACGTATCAATACAATCATAGACTGGTTCAAAAAATGTGGAATGAAAAATATCTGGGGAGGAAAAATAGTATACGCTGATAATATAGAACTTACAATAGTAAAAGGTATCAAAAGTAGCAGTTAATAATTTATAAATTAAAACACATGTGCGGTGTCGCTGGATATATCTCTCTTACTAATACCATTAAGCCTGACGATTTAAAAAAAGCAGCGTCACTGATAGCACATCGTGGCCCCGATGCTGAAGGATTTTATTTTACAGAAGATAATAAAGTCGGATTAGCACACCGTCGCTTGTCTATTATAGACCTATCTGCTTCTGCCAATCAACCCATGTTCTCTGCCAATGGAAGATATTGCATCGTGTACAATGGCGAAGTATATAATTTCAACGAGTTAAAAGGACAGCTAAAAGATAAAGGGAGTTCATTAAAAACAACAAGTGATACAGAAATAATTTTAGAATTATTTATTCAGGAAGGCCCGGCTTGTTTTGCCAAAATGAATGGCATGTTTGCATTGGCTATTTATGATACGAAAGAAAAGATCATTACATTATCCAGGGATCATGTGGGCATTAAACCACTGTTTTATTATCAGGATGAAGCAACTTTTATTTTTGCATCAGAATTAAAAGTGATAAAATATTTATTGTCAGATAAACTGGCGATCAACAAAAAGGCGATCCCTCATTTTTTGCATCTTGGTTTTATTCCTCAGCCGCTTACCATATATAATGACACCTACAAATTCCCATCCGGACATTATGTACAAATAGATACCGAAGTAAAAACATTTTCTAACATCACTCAAAAAATTCAATCATTTTGGAAATTAGAAAATACTATTGCTTCTACCAAGATCGATACCGAGGCGTCAGCAAAACAACAATTAAAGGGTTTATTATTTGATTCTGTTGAAAAACAATTGATCAGTGACGTTCCTATTGGAACATTTTTAAGCGGAGGAATTGATAGCAGCCTTGTCACTGCCATTGCTTCCAATATCTCACAAAATAAAAAAATAAAAACATTTAGTATTTCGATCGATACAGGAAAGTTTAATGAATCTGTTTACGCAAAACAAGTCGCCGATCATTTACAAACGGAACATTACGAATTTCATGTAAAAGAAAAAGAGGTAGTAGAACTGGTAGACAAATTATTACCTACCTATGATGAGCCCTTTGCCGACTCTTCTGCATTTCCTACAATGATAGTCAGCAGACTGGCCAGGCAACACGTAACAGTAGCATTAAGTGGTGATGGTGGTGATGAGTTATTTCTTGGGTACGGCATGTACAATTGGGCAAAACGATTGGACAATCCATTAATAGACATTATAAAAGAACCATTGTTTCATGCATCAAAAATAATGAGCAGCCGGTATAAACGAATGGGTCATATGCTGGCATATCAAAATAAAAAACATCTCACCAGCCATATTTTTTCACAGGAGCAATATTTTTTTACAGAACGGGAACTGCAATCTTTATTAGTATCTCCTCATTTTAATTTTGGAGCCTTAAATAATTTACCTGCAACAGCAAGAAATTTAAGCACTGCAGAAAAACAATCGTTTTGGGATTTCAATAATTATTTAAAAGACGACCTGTTAGTGAAAGTGGATAGAGCAACTATGCAATATTCATTAGAAGCACGAGTACCTTTATTAGATTATCGATTGGTAGAATTTGCTTACAATCTTGATGATAAACTAAAAATAAATAACGGCGCCATGAAATACTTATTAAAAGAAGTATTATATGATTATGTGCCAAAAGAAATATTTAACCGCCCCAAACAGGGCTTCAGCATACCTTTGAATAAATGGTTAAAAACAGATTTGAAATATTTAGTAGATAGATATACTGCTGAGGAAATTATCCTAAAATACAATGTGGTGAATTATACCAACGTAAAAAAATTAAAAGAGAATTTCTTTAATGGTATGGATTATTTATACAATCGCCTATGGCTTATAATTTTATTACATTGGTGGCTGGAAGAAAACAATTAAATAATAGTTTAGCGGCAATGACGGCAAAAAAGATACTCTTTATTTCTTATGATGGCATGACAGACCCTCTAGGTCAAAGCCAGGTTATTCCCTATCTCATAGGATTATCAGGTTACGGATATGAATTTACTATACTAAGCTGCGATAAACCTGCTTTATACATCGCCAACAAAACATATGTAGAAGAATTGATAGCTCCTTATCCTATTAAATGGATATCCCTTCCTTATCACAAAAACCCTCCCGTATTATCTTCATTGTATGATTTTTATCAACTAAATAAAAAAGCAGATCAACTTTATAAGCAGCATACATTTGATATGGTACACACAAGAGTAGGACTACCAACGCTTGTAGCGCTACAACTCAAAAAAAAATACGGGATAAAATTTTTAAACGACATCCGCGGATTCTGGGCAGATGAAAGGGTTGATGGCGGAATCTGGAACATTAAAAACCCATTATACAAAGCCATCTACAACTTTTTTAAAAATAAAGAAACGGAATGCCTTGCCAGTGCAGATTATAATGTTTGTCTTACTTATGCTGCACAAAAAGAAATACATTCATGGAAAAATATTCCCAATCAACCTGTTCCGCTTGCTGTAATTCCGTGTAGTGTTGACCTTCATCTGTTTGATCCCGAAAAAATTGACACCGATTTAAAACAAAAATTTAAAAAAGAATTAAATATCAGCGATGATGATTTTATCATTAGTTACCTGGGTTCTATAGGCGGTTGGTATTTAACAAAAGAAATGTTACGGTTCTGCAAATTATTAAGTGATAGCATTCCCAAAGCAAGATTTTTGTTTATTTCGCCGCATCACCACGATATAATCATATCGACCGCTGCAACATTCGGTTTGTCTCGCGATAAATTAATTATTAAACATGCTAAAAGATATGAAGTTCCTGCATTGTTATCATTCAGCAATTACTCCATATTTTTTATAAAGCCTTGTTACTCAAAAATATCTTCTTCTCCTACAAAACATGGAGAAATAATGGCCATGGGAATACCGGTAATAACAAACACCGGCGTGGGCGACATACAAAAAATTGTTACGGATTATAACAGTGGATATCTGGCGAATGATTTTTCCTACGAATCATTTACATCTATCATTGAAAAAATAATTGCAGCCGCATCATTTAATGAATTGGCTATAAGAAACGGAGCCAAAGAATTTTATAATTTAGATACTGCAATAACCACTTATAAAAAAGTATACGCTGCTATATTTGACAAATAATGGAAAGAAGAAAAAGAATTTTAGTCATTTGCCCGTGCCCTGAGGATGTAGCTCCTGCACAGCGTTTAAAGTATGAACAATATTTTAGTAATTGGCGCGCCAATGGTTTTTCCATTGAAGTGTCTCCTTTTTTTAGCGATCGGTTACAAGAAATATTATATAAAAAAGGCAACACGGCGGAAAAAATATATTGGGTTATAAGAGGTTATTTAAAAAGATGTAAAGAAATATGCACGTTACACAAATACGATCTTGTCTATATTTTTTTATGGGTAACTCCTTTTGGATTTCCATTGATGGAGCGTTTATTTGTTTCCAGAAATTCGAATATAGTTTACGATATCGATGACCTTATTTTCATGCGATCGTTGAACAGCGCCAATACAAAAACTGATTTTTTAAAAGGAAGAAAAAAACCTTTCTTTTTAATGAAGAAGGCAAAACATGTAATAACCTGCACCCCATATTTAACCGAAGTAGCAAATAGATACAATAACAAGGTAACGGATATTTCTTCTACCATCAATACAACTACTTATCAGCCGGTTAATAGATACCAAAACGATCATACATTGGTATTAGGCTGGAGCGGCAGCCATAGCACTGCGCCGCTTTTATATTTGTTGAAAGACGCATTAATAGCGCTTCGAAAAAAACATGCCTTTAAATTAGTAGTAATGGGCGCACCTGAATTTTTTATCGAAGGCCTTGATATTGAATTGGTGCCCTGGTCGGTAGAAAATGAAATTCCTACCCTTCAGCGATTTGATATTGGCTTATATCCTTTACTATTAAACAATGACTGGATGTTAGGCAAAAGCGGATTAAAAGCTTTACAATATATGGCCGTTGGCGTTCCGGTAGTGGCAACAGCGTTGGGAGCAAATTATCGTATCATAGAAGAAGGTAAAACAGGTTTTTTGGTAAAGACAACCGAAGAGTGGATCGAAAAAATAGAATTTTTAATGACACATCCTGAAATCAGAAAAGCAGTAGGATCAGCCGGTCGCGATAATGTTGTAAAATATTATTCTATCGATGCGAACGCACCTGTTTATCTGGAGATCATACGATCAGTTTGCAAATAACCGGTCTACTTAAAAATAACATATACGAGCCAGCTCATAAAATAAGCTAAGCCTGTCATATATACGAGTTGTATCAACGGCCATTTCCAACTGCGTGTTTCTCTTTTTACTACTGCTAAGGTGCTCATACATTGCATTGCCAATACATAAAATATTAAGAGTGAGAGTCCTGTTGCCAGGTCATACACTTTGCTTCCATCGGCCCTTACAGCGGCCTGCATTTTTTGACGAAGGGTGGTATTATTTTCATCGGCATCTTCACCCACACTGTACAAGGTAGCCATCGTTCCAACAAAAACTTCTCTTGCAGCAAAAGAAGTGATTAGAGCAATACCAATTTTCCAATCGTACCCTAACGGAGATATCGCAGGCTCAATTGCTTTGCCCAAAGTGCCGGCAAAAGAATTTTGCAACAGCGCCGTTTTACGTTCTTTATTTAATTCTTTTGCCTGTTGTGGATCGTTATGCAATAACAGATCATATTTAGCTTTAACAGCAGCCATTTTTTTTGGAGGGCCATACGTACTAAGGGCCCATAGCAAAAGGCTTATCACCATGATAACCCTGCCTGCTTCAAAAGCAAATATTTTCGCTTTTTCAATCATGGTGGTTAACGCATTTTTCCACCTCGGACTACGATACACCGGTAATTCAAGAATAAAGAAACTCTTTTCTTTAATATTAATGAACCATTTCATTACATAAGAAACGATCAGTGCCATTACTGTTCCTAATAAATACAGGCCCATCATTACTAAACCTTGCAGACTCAAAAAACCAAAATACAATTTAGATGGGATCACCAAAGCTATTAAAATGGTATATACCGGAAGCCTTGCACTACAACTCATCAATGGCGTAACCATTATTGTCAGCAATCTTTCTTTTCTATTTTCAATATTTCTTGCAGTCATAATAGCCGGTACAGCACATGCAAACCCACTGATCATTGGCATTACACTCTTTCCATTTAACCCTACTTTACGCATTAGTTTATCCGTTAAAAAACTAATGCGCGCCATATAACCGGTATCTTCTAACAAAGTTATAAATCCAAATAAGATCATGATCTGTGGTATAAAAACCATGATACCGCTCAATCCCGCAACTACGCCATTGATCAATAGGTCGCTCCACCAAACCTGGGGTAAAATGCCTGAAAGAAAACCACTGAATTGCCCGAAGGCCCATTCAATAAAATCCATGGGATATTGTGCTACCCAAAACACGCTTTGAAATAATAAAAATAAAACCGCTACCAATATAATATAGCCCCATTTGCGATCCAATAATATATTATCCAGTTTTTCTGTGAAGAGTGCTTTTTGTAATGGATCCGCTTCAATTACGGTTTGTTGCATGATATGCTTGATACGGCCATATCGCTGCATGATCTCTTCTGCCTGTGTTTTGGTAGGATTGAATTTTGTAGCTACTTCAATCGCTTCAATGCTGTTTTGTAAAGAAGTGCTTAATTCAAAATTTTCATGATTGATCAAATAATGTAAAGCGGTATAATCACTAACGAAAGGCAATAACGCTTTTACAGCATCGACGGAACTTTCTGCCAGGGCATTACTATTAATAAATTCCCGCGGTGCTATAAAGTTAGCATTGGCCGTATCTTCAATTACCTTCTTTAATTGCGGTATCCCTTTATTTTTTCTTGGATTGATTACAACCACCTGAACACCCAGTTCTCTTTCCAATCCGCGGATATCTATTTGTGTACCTTTTTGATTGGCAAGATCCATCATCGTCAATGCGACCACCACCGGAATTTTCAGGTCAATTATTTGCGAACAAAAAAGTAGGTTACGTTTAAGGTTACTGGCATCGGCTACCAATAAAACCATATCAGGTTTAATATCTTCATCCTGTTGTAATAGTACACGGTAAGCCACCCATTCATCCGCACGCTTAGGATACAAACTATAAGTACCCGGAAGATCTATGATATTAGCAGAAAATGTAGCTGAAATAGTAGCATTGCCCGTTTTTTTATCTACGGTAACACCTGGGAAATTACCCACCTTTTGATTCAATCCCGTTAAAGTATTGAACAATGAGCTTTTACCGCTGTTAGGATTACCTACTAATGCTATATTTATTTTTTTGGCCACAGTTATAATATGCGCAAAATTAACTGTATTGGTTTGCATCCACTTACGATTTAAGAAAGATGCAACACTTAGATAAAGATCTATGCTCTAACTTTGAAGTGAAACAGGCAAAACGACTTGGATGAAATTAAAAATTGATAATGACGCATTGATCGAAGAGTTTTTTGAAGGCACTCTTCTGTTAGGGCTTGTTGCGCCTATTAAGGATTATCAATTTAGCTGGCAGCTGAACCAAACACTGGGTTTTGATTTTAGAATTAATAACGAAATAGAAATTCAGCTAAATAAAAAAGCACGCACCTACTTTTTCTCGATCTATCAATATGCTGTACCATCTACGTCTTTGGTGCATTATTTGTATAATAACCAGTTTGATGGAGAATATCTATTGCCCGAATTCAAGCACCTCGATTTTTTATGGTTGATACAGGGAGATGAAATAACTCCTGAAGAATTAAACGCCTTGATTCAATCAATCAGGTCATTGCCCGGCGTTCAATTGGTTACTGAAATGACCAATGAAAAAATAAAAAATAAACAGCACCTGATATTTTAAAAAAATAGGCCGGTGATAAAAATCACCAGCCTTCTTACCTCTGAAACCACAAGAAAAATAATTTGTATATAAATATATTATTTTTTACAATATTACAGTGTACAACCTGTTTTGGCTAATTAACATTAGAATAACGTTAAATTAAGCTTTTTTATTTTGTTTTCCTATTATTTATATCATATTAATAATATTTAGCATTTATTCGTATATAATAGCCAGATATTACTAAATACCAAGATGTTTAATCAATTGCTGTTGCTCACGTTATAATAAATTACTTTTGCGCCACAAATGGAAAAATCAAACTTTATAGATTACATCAGAATCTTTTGCCGTAGCGGACATGGCGGCGGTGGCAGTCGGCATTTTATGCGCACAAAATTCGATGCAATGGCAGGACCGGATGGTGGTGATGGTGGCAGGGGCGCGCATATTATTTTAAGAGGCAGTTCGCAACTATGGACATTATTACATCTGCGTTACTACAAAAATGTATTGGCAGAAGATGGACAACACGGAGATAAAAATAATAGCACCGGCAGAAACGGTAAGGATATTATCATTGAAGTACCATTAGGCACCATTGGAAAAGATGAGGAAACCGGACTAAAAGAAATAGAAATATTAGAAGACGGGCAAGAAATAGTTTGGGTAAAAGGTGGCCGCGGTGGTTTAGGCAATAGCAATTTTAAAACATCAACTAACCAGGCGCCCGATTACGCACAACCTGGTGAAGACGGAAGCGAAGGCTGGAAAATATTAGAGTTAAAAGTATTGGCCGATGTAGGTTTGGTAGGATTTCCCAATGCAGGTAAATCAACATTGCTATCTGTAATAACGGCTGCCAAGCCTAAAATTGCAGACTATGCATTCACCACATTAACGCCACAATTAGGTATGGTTGATTATCGTGATGGCAGGAGTTTTTGTATCGCGGATCTTCCCGGAATTATTGAAGGCGCTGCCGAAGGCAAAGGGCTTGGACATCGTTTCTTACGCCATATTGAGCGTAACTCTATCCTGCTTTTTTTGATCCCCGCAGATTGTGCCGATCACAAAAAAGAATTTGAAATATTATTGAACGAATTGGAAGAATACAATCCTGAAATGCTGCAAAAAGATTTCGTTATCGCCATCAGTAAAAGCGATATGCTGGATGATGAATTAAAAGCAGCCATTGCAAAAGAGCTTCCTGACAATGTACCGCATATTTTCTTTTCATCAATTACAGGACAAAATTTACCTGCACTAAAAGATCTATTGTGGAATACTTTAAATGCACCGAAAGATTAAAATGTTTGTTCGTTAATAACAGCTTCTTCAGGTGATGTTCCAATTTCATTACTGGCTATAGTATGAACATCACCATAACCAAGAGTAGAATTATTTTTTAATCCAACACGGATCTGATTATTATCTAAAATTTCAATAAGCATACAGGGAATGGCTTCATTCATTCCAAAACTTATATAGTAAGTGTCGCTAACTATCAATTTAGGCGCTGTGCGCAAACTTAGGTGTATCGGCTTTACACTTTTATGCACACTAATAGTTCTGGCATTCTTTAATTTCATATCGTTTGATCAGGAGCTTTAATTTCCAGGATCGTACTTCGTAAAGGCTGATAATTTTCTTTAGAGATCACTTCAGGTTTACCAACCAAAACCGCAGTAATTTTGGACGAGGGATTTTTTCTTTTATACTCCTCAATAATTCTATCCTTTGCCTGGTTGGGCCTATAGTCGGTTGATTTTGATTCAACCCCTATCCTCACCGGATCTTGTATTTTCCCATCGATCACCACCTGATAAGTTAGTATATAATAATTCATTGTCATAATTTTTGGTTGAATGGTTTAGTACAAAAAGGATGCCTACAGATATCGACCAGTAGAAATAAAAAAGCCCGTAACAATCGTTACAGGCTTTAAGCTGTAGGGGGAGGGATCGAACCTCCACGAAGCAGTTAGCTTAAGCACAAAGAGTTAGTGGTCAATCCTGGTCGGCCTGACAGGTCGGCTCTATGCAAAAATTTATTCTGTTATCTCCACCCCCGAGACAAGAGGGCATGTCTGCCAAAAATTTCATCACCCCACAATTTTTAGTAGTTTTTCAACTACCGTAAGAACTTTGATAACACAAATCTACATAAACCTGCCATTACTTAGATATAATCTAAACATTATTTTAAAAATATAGATAATATTTAATAATTAATATGTAATATTGAATATTAGTTAAAAACACACCTCAAAATGGCAGCTAAATTAAATCTTGACAAATTAGACCTGCAGATCATTGATGCAATGGTAGCCGATGCAGAAATATCTTATGCAGAATTAGGAAAAAAATTATTTGTAAGCGGTGGCACCATTCACGTACGCATAAAAAAACTCGAGGAATCAGGTATTGTAAAGGGTAAAAAAATAAATGTGGACCTGAAACAATTGGGTTATGATATCACCGCTTTTGTTGGCATTTATTTAGAAAAAAGTTCTTTGTACGATACTGTTGCAAAAGAGCTGACAAGTATTCCGCAAATTGTACGATTAAACTATATCACAGGCAACTATAGCATGTTTATTGAAATTGTATGCAAGGACATTTCTGATCTGCGTTATGTGTTACACGATGCCTTACAAAAAATAAAAGGAATAGAACGTACAGAAACTTTTATTTCACTTGAAGAAGGATTTAATAGAAGTATACAAGTTGGTAATTGAAGATATTATTACGTCAACTAATTTTTCACATCAAGCGCATCTCTCAACCCATTGCCCAATAAATTAAACGAGAGCACCAACAACATAATTGCAAAACCGGGCACCAATGCTAACATTGGATTATGTGTGATGATAAAATTATAATTCTCTTTTATCATTAATCCCCAACTCGGTTGTGGCGGTTGTACACCAATACCTAAAAAACTTAACCCTGCTTCTACAATAATGGCAGTAGCAAAATTACTTGCCGCAATAACCATCACCGGACCAAAAATATTTGGTAAAATATGTTTTACAATAATTCGTCCGTCCTTTAACCCTAAAGCTTTGGCGGCTTGTATATATTCTAATTCTTTAATCGCCAGTACTTGTCCGCGAATTAAACGTGCCACGCTAACCCACATGGTGAGGCCCACTGCAATAAATATTTGCCAGAAACCTTTGCCTAATGCCAATGTAATAGCAAATACCAACAATAATGTAGGGATGCTCCAGGTTACGTTGATCAGCCACATCACAATGGCATCAATTTTTCCCTGATAATACCCTGCTATAGAACCTAATAAAATACCCAATGTCAATGATATCATCACGGCGATCAATCCAACAGCTAAACTCACTCTTGTGCCAATGATCAGCCTGCTCAAAATATCCCGGCCAAATGTATCTGTACCTAACCAATATTTTTTTGTGCAAATATTTTGTGAGTAAAGATTTTCCGGATGATGTTCAGTAAGCTGGTCAATGGAATATTGTTGTACCACAGCCGTATCATCATCTACATATTTATTTACAAAAAGCAGGTCGCCTTTTATTGAATAATTATTGATAGGAACATAACGATAATCATCCCGTTTACCTTTGATCAATTGTGTGAACCAACCGGTATCATTATTTTTTTTATCGGGAATTTTTAGAAAGAGTTTTGTATAGCCCGGCTTTTTAGCTTGTATCTCCACTGTCTGCAGATCCGCATTGGGTGAGCCATCCGGAACAATCAGATAACCGAATATAGAGATGAATATAGCCGTTGCAATGATGATCAATCCTAACAATGCGCCTTTGTTTTTTATCAATCGCATCCAAACCTGCCTGTTAAAAGAAAATGATTGCTGCATAATGTAATTTACAAATTTGCGCTTAATGAACTTTTCTTTCTTTCCATTGATAAGAACCGAATTTGCCTAACCAGCCTGCTATAATCGTATATAGAATATGAAAAGGTTGTGCAACAGGAAACCACCACAACAGTTTTTGTTTGGAGAAAAATCTGGCGACAGGAAATGTGAACAGTAATTCTATTATCGTTTTAATGATAACTATGCCAAGTACAACATACAATAACGAACTGACAGCATCATGCAATGCTGTAGCAATTAACCCGATCATTCCCAGCAAAAATATCCAGACATTAAAAAAATAGACCAGTACTAATACAAAAAAGATCCGCTTGTCATCAAACTTACCGGATTTGCTTGCCCAACGAATGCGTTGATTGAAAAAACCGCCAAGCGTATCCATTGCCTGCGTTTGTACAATAGCTTGTTTTGACTGTAAGAATTGTATTCTTTCCGGATAACGTTGATAAATTTTATACATCAACAACATGTCATCTCCGCTTGCGATGTTGTCAATACCTTTAAACCCTCCCACTTCATCAAACGCTTTTCTTTCATACGCAAGGTTAGCGCCATTGCACATACTGTGAAATTGTTTATGGACCGATGCGCCTGTAATACCCTGTAGCGTTATAAAATCTAATGACTGAAATATTTTTAAAAAACTATTTTCATTATAATAAGCTACAGGCGCCGCTATAAACGCAGGTGTACATTTCTCATAAAAGGTAGCAATGCTTTGTAACCATGTTGCCGGCACAATGCAATCTGCATCTGTAGTAACGATCAATACACCTGATGATTGTTGTATGGCAATATCGATCGCTTTTTTCTTATAAGAATTAAGCGGTGTGCCGTCAGTATAATTTTGTAATGAAATGAGCCGCACATTATCTACCAAAAAACTATTTACAACCGCAACGGTTGCATCTGTTGAATGGTCATCTACAACGATCACTTCAAATAAATGTGCAGGATAATTTTGTTGTAGAATAGTAGTAAGGCAATTCCCTATATTTTGCTCCTCATTTCTGGCGGGAATAATGACGGAAATTTTGGTATGATTTATTTCTTTCTCTGAAATAAAAAATTTAGGAATGGATAACCAGCTTTGACGATAAAATAGGATGAGTCCAGAGTAGACAAGGAGAAAGAAAAGGCTGATGCTATACAGTAAGATCATAATTGAATGGATATGGCAAGATAGCAGCACCAAAAATACCTGAGGTATTAACCCTTCTGACTTACCGCTTCATGCTTACGATTCTATTCGTCTTCTGTGCTGCCTTTGGTAAAGCGTTTGATAATACCCCTGCCGCTTTCCCTGATGAAGGTTACTATCTCATCACGCTCATCTGTTGCTTGTAGTTCTTCTTCAATGAAATTAAGCGCCTGGGAGGTGTTCAATGACTTATTATAGATGACGCGATAAATATCTAATATTTGATTGATCCTATCCAAAGAAAATCCTCTACGTTTTAAACCTACAGAATTCACACCTGCATAACTTAAGGGCGTACGGCCTGCTTTAATATATGGTGGCACATCTTTGCTAACCAATGAACCCCCGCTTACAAAAGCGTGCTGACCAATCTGCACAAACTGATGAATCGCACACATACCACCCAGTATTGCATAATCACCCAAAACAACGTGGCCTGCCATTTGCGTGTTATTGCTCATAATACAATTGTTACCAACTATACAGTCATGCGCAACGTGGCTATAAGCCATAATAAGGCAGTTATTGCCAACTTTTGTTGTCCACCTGTCCTTACTGCCACGGTTAATGGTTACAAACTCACGGATGGTGGTATTATCACCTATCTCAACAGTAGTTTGTTCGCCTTCATATTTCAGATCCTGTGGAATAGCCGCAATTACAGCTCCCGGGAAAATGCGACAATTTTTACCAATTCTTGCACCTTCCATTATTGTTACGTTACTACCGATCCAGGTACCTTCGCCGATCTCTACATTCTGGTGAATAACGCTGAAAGGATCAACCTTTACGTTCGTAGCAAGCTTAGCGTTAGGATGTATGTATGTATGCGGATGAATCATATTATTTTGAGTGGCCAGTTGTATAACTTTGCCCGTTTCTTGATTTAAAGGTAATGAGTTTTTCAAATTCATTGGATAAAGTTAACTGATTACTAAATTAATAACCAATTAATTACGTTTTACTATTTGAGCGGTTAAATCTGCTTCTGTACATAGCTTGTTACCTACAAATACACTTCCCCTCATGCTACAAATACCTCGTCTGATAGGTTCTGTAAGCTCCATTCTTAGCAACATTGTGTCACCGGGAACAACTTTTTGTTTAAACTTACAATTCTCGATCTTTAAAAAATAAGTATCATAATCTCCTACCGGCATTGCATTGATACACAAAATACCGCCCGTTTGCGCCAGTGCTTCAATTTGCAGCACGCCCGGCATAATTGGATTTCCAGGGAAATGGCCCTGAAAATAATATTCATTGAACGTTACATTTTTAACCCCTACTATTACAGAATCGGTCAATTCAATGATCTTATCCACCAATAAAAAAGGATAGCGATGTGGCAACGTTTTTTCTACCTGTTGTGTAGTATAAATAGCCGGCTGGTTAGGATCATAAATAGGAAAATCCTTTGTGTGCCTGTTTTTTTTGATGTATTGTTTGATTTTCTTAGCAAACTCCACATTGCTGCTATGGCCGGGGCGATTGGCAATAATGTGCCCTTTGATAGCATATCCAACCAAAGCAAGATCTCCTATCACATCCAACAGTTTATGCCTTGCTGGTTCGTTAGGAAAACGCAGTTCCAGGTTATTCAAATAACCTTCGCTTTTTACTTCAACATTATCTCTGCCGAATGCTTTGGCCAATCTTGCCATTTCTTCCTTGGTCACAGGCCTGTCTACCACAACGATGGCATTATTGATATCCCCGCCTTTTACAAGGTTATGGTCGAGCAACATTTCCAATTCATGTAAAAAACAAAAAGTGCGACAAGGCGCTATTTCTGTCTTAAATTCCTGTATATTTTTTAGGCTGGCATGCTGCGTGCCTAATACCGGAGAATTAAAATCGATCAAGGTAGTTATCTTATAGTCTGTAGAAGGCAAAGCCGTCATTTCTACTCTTTTCACTTCGTCGTAGTAAGATATATTGGTATCGATAGTGTACCAGATCTTCGCAGCCTCCTGTTCTATTACGCCCGTTTCTTCAATGATCTCCACAAATGGCTTACTGCTACCGTCGATTATAGGAATTTCGGGGCCATTTATTTCAATAAGGCAGTTATCTACGCCCATACCTACCAATGCAGCTAAAATATGCTCTACAGTGCTCACTTTAACCGGGCCTTGTTCCAGCGTAGTTCCTCTTGATGTATCGGTTACAAGGTCACAATCCGCCTTAATAATAGGCATTCCCGGTAAGTCTATTCGTTGAAATTGAAAACCAAAGCCCACATTGGCCGGTCTAAGGGTCATATCCACATTAATTCCTGTATGAAGTCCTGTTCCTGAGATACTTACAGCGGCTTGAAGCGTATGTTGTTTATCTGGATTAAAGTTATTATCCATGCTTATTTCAAAAATTTTGTTGGCAAATATATTTAAAATTAAATGCCTATCGTCTTTATGGGCAGATAAAACGAAACTCTTTTGATTAAAATTGAAAATGGAAGCTTCCAAAAATACCAAAACTAGAAGTTCTTGCATCCGTTGGCAATGGAGTTGGCGCAACTCTCCAGACAAAATCAAGGCGTAATATTCTCAAAATATTATCGATTCCAGTACCGACCTCTACGTAGGTTCGGCCGTTTAATGTTTTGAAAGTATTGGTTGAATTATTAAGAGCGCTATTGGCATTATCCAAAGAACCCCAAAGCGCTTTTACATTCCAGAATTGTCTCCACTTTAATTTTCTGGTAAGCGGAATAAAACGAAATATTCCTGATCCGAAATTATGTTCCACATTAATACCTGCGTACTGATCACTTAAATATTCAAACCGGTTCATCAAGTTGAATGATTCAGGATTATAATAATAAAGATCATTGCCCGGATGGTTCTCTAAAAAAGTATAGGGCACCGTTCCGAAAATTTTACCTGCGTATGCTTTGTATGTTATAGAACCATAAGGTGATATTTTGATAACATCCCTGATCAAAAAAGAAAGTTTGGTGTAAGAATAAGCACTGTTTAAAATACCGGGTATACCTTGTTCGGCCATCACTTCAACAGTAGGATATCTTGTTCCCAATGAATATTGAAAATAATCGCCATCCAGGTATTGTTCCAAATAAGCAAAACGTAATTGAACGGCAACCGCAAAACTTGATAGTGGATCTCCCTGTGTTGTAGGGAATGCACTTTTTAAAGGCAAATTTTCAAGTGGGGTATATTGCCTGTTGGATAAAAATATTTTTGAAGAAAACCCTCTTCCCAATTCGTTGTAGGCATCTAACTGCACTTCTTTATAAGCTATAAATTTTCTTGGGATATTAGGCTTACGTATAGCTACGGTAAAGATATTATCTTCACTTACCTGCCCTAGCGTGCTGATACCATTATCAATATCGTTGGTATAACTAGCATGCAACATAAAACGTTTTGGCAGGCGATTGACTACCCAATACGCTTCTCCTTTACCCTTCCATACCTGATCAGTTGTTCCATATGCCAGGTAGCCATGCAGGTAAAGATTTTTAAACAGTTGGGGTGTTGTACCTAAATCAAAGCGATACCTTGTTCCTTCCCACTGATTTACACTCAACCAATTAAACCACGGACCGATCTCAAAATTGCCATATTTTCTATAGCCCGTTGCTAAAAATTGTAAATCTTTACGCAGGCGGGTGAACTTAGGCATTTGCAATAGCTTATCCACGGTACTATAAATTGCCTGCTCATTTTTTGATAAGGTATCATGCCGGAGTTTGTTCCAGGTCGAATCGCTTTTCCCTGTTACGCCTGGTTCGGTTATGGTAAGATCTTCTATTTTTTGATTCTTCAAAAGGTTAGTTAGAGAATCGCTATTGACGACAATATTTTTGTACGAGGTAGTTTTCCTTCCAATGAAAGTAAGTGACTGTTTACCGAGCACATTAAAATCAGCAAAGAATTTATCGCGCGTTAAAAAATAAATAGAATCATTGAGCGGCGTGAACTCCTGGAAAACACTTATCCTAGTAATGTAATTGATATTAGCATCTTTGCCGAGATAGAGAGATATTTTTGTTATCTGGTACGTTTTTTCCATGATCCAGGCATCGCCCTGAAAGGTGCTCTGCCCAGGATGTTTGGGACTAAAAACAAAATGATATAATTTTTTTCCATTGACAACCTGTGTATCAGGCGAAGAGAAATTATAATATAAATAAGCTTCATCATTTAAAGGGCCAATAAAATCTTTGTCGATAACAGTTACATAATTGCCATACACATTTACATTCTGATTCATTACTCCCAATAACTTGCTGATACTTTCATTCTTAAATCCTTTGGTATTACTTGCCTTAATATCTTCATAATATCTTTTGGGACTTTTTAAAAAAGCATAATCACTAATTGTTTCTAAAAGATAGGCGGGTAAAAAAGGATCTTTTTCTGATGTGCTATCAATATTATTAAAAACAAAAGTGAAAGGTTTTAGAAAAAAAAGTTTCTGCACCCTGTTTGGATTGAAGTTTTTTATATCTACTTCTAATTTATTATAAGCTTCGTATGAAAAGTTTGATAAATTATACCGGTTGTACTGCTTTTTCTTTTTCATCATCATGCGCCACAATATCAAACCTCTTCCTATCGATCTTCCTCTTACAACAACTTCGGGCGCTGTTTTTCCACGTTGCAAAAGAACAAGAATGTTTTTATTGTTAATGGTAGAATTGCAGGGAAGCCTGAAATCCTGGTATCCTATGTAACTTATTACCAGCGTGTCATTCGTAAAGTGTTCGAAGTGGAAAGTAAAATTACCCAGGCTATCGGATGTTTTACCAAAACCCGTTTTTGCCATGTAAACAGAGGCGTAACTAATGGGCTCTTTAGTATGCCCGTCCTGGACAGTACCTGAAAAACTAATGGCGCCCGAATCGGTTGAAACTTTTTCCGGTTGTAACAAGACAAGCATATTCTTATTCTTTACTAAAGAATCGCAGGGAAGCCTGAGCTCCTGGTATCCCTCGTAACTTATTATAAGAGTATCATCAGCAAGCTCATCAAGATCAAGCGTAAAATTTCCAAGGCTATCAGACATTTTACCCAATCCTGATTTTGACATATATACCGATGCATTACTGATCGGTTGTTTTGTAATGCTGTCCTGAATAGTGCCGGAAAAACTAACCGTCTGCGCGTTTATCTTTATTGATATAAAGAGTATCGAAACGAGCAATAAAAATTTCCCAATAAAATTCAATTTGTGTAGTTAAGTGTCTGTAAATGTTTTTATTTTTTAGCCATTATATCTTCTAATAGCTTTTCTAATTCTTTTACTCTTTTTTCTAAATTGGGCAGATGGCGTGCCGCAGCCTGACTTCGAAGCGCTGCTGTATAATCATATGCAGGTGAGCCGGTAAGAACCGTATTAGGTGTTTTAACCGATTTACTCACGCCGCTTTGTGCATTTATTTTGCTGCCATCAGCAATTTGAATATGGCCAACAATACCTACTTGTCCACCGATCATTACATTTTTACCAATTTTTGTACTGCCGCTGATACCACTTTGTGCCGCGATCACTGTATTATTTCCCACTTCTACATTATGCGCAATTTGCACCAGGTTATCAAGTTTTGCCCCTGCCTTTATCAATGTGCTACCAATTGTTCCTCTATCGATCGTTGTATTGGCGCCGATCTCAACAAAATCTTCAATGACCACATTACCTATTTGTGGTACTTTTTTAAATGTGCCGTCTGCCAGCGGAGCGAAGCCAAAGCCATCCCCCCCCACAACAGTTCCTGCATGTATCACTACATTATTACCAACAATGCAATCATGATAAATTTTTACACCGGGATGAATGATAGAGTTATTTCCTATCGTAACGTTATCACCAATAAATACATTAGGAAAAATTTTAGTTCCGTTTCCAACAACAGCCTTTTCGCCAATATAGGCAAAAGCCCCTATAAATACATTTTCACCATGTTTTGCTGTAGCGGCGATATGTGAAGGTTGTTGTATCCCACTTAATTGTTGGGTTTGTAATTGCTGGTATTTATCTAATAAAGTTGCAAAAGCACTATATGCATCCGGAACCCTTACAAGTGTTGCAGCAACAGGCTGCTTTAATTCCTGCGAAGCATTAATTAAAATGACAGATGCTGCTGTAGTATATAAATATTCTTCGTATTTAGGATTAGCCAAAAATGCCAGTTGCCCAGGCTGAGCCTCTTCGATTTTACCAAAAGAGCCAACCGATACCTCTGTGTTTCCTTCTACATTGCCATTAACGATCATGGCTATTTGTGCTGCGGAGAATTGCATATATAAAGTGCTATTTTTATTGGTTGGTTTTGACTTTTGCTATAACAATATTAGAATAATTATAGACGAAACGGATAACTCAAAATAGAAAACTATCTTAAATAACAAATGTAATATTTTTTAATCTTGCCACGCAGGTTTTGATGAATAAGTGCATTATCTACTTCCGAAATGTCTCTTACCTGACCATTTTTAAACAGTATATGAATGTTTTCATCTTCAAAATCGTACGTACTACTAACCACTTCTCCTGTAAATACTAACCAGCTTGCCTCTTCATCGGTCAGGTTCATTTTTTTACAAGCTTCTGCCTGTTTTTCTTTTATTAAAGATGGCGGAACAGGCTCTCCAAAATAGATGATCTTCAATAATTGCCTGTCGATGACCCCTTTGCATAAAAAAGATAATATTTTATCGTCATGGCTACACCATTCTTTAATAGCGAAAAGTACATCGCAATCATCCAGGTTACAAAATTCTTCTAATGTAAAAACATCAGACTGCTGAGAAATGAATTTGTTTAATAAACCGGGTGCCGTTGCTTTAATATATTTGGCTCTTTTTATTATCCGGTGTAACATTTGTTCTGCACATAAAACTGTTTTATGCAAATACACCTGCCAATACATTAACCTCCTCGAAACTAAAAATTTCTCAATGGAATAAATCGCCTTTTCTTCTACCATCAATCCGCCATTGTGCACAACGATCATTTTTAATATCCTGTCATAACTGATCACACCTTCTGTTACCCCGGTAAAAAAACTATCTCTCGATAAATAATCCATTCGGTCAACATCCAATTGTCCGCTGATCAATTGATGCAAATATTTTTTAGGATAGCTACCCGTGAAAATATCCAGAGCCATTTGCAATTGTCCATCAAATTTTTTATTCAGCTCCTGCATTAATTGTAAAGAGATCTTTTCATGAGGCGTATTTTCGATCAATACATTTTCAAGTGCATGACTAAAAGGTCCGTGGCCAATATCATGTAACAGAATCGCAATTTTTGCTGCCTGCTCTTCCTGTTCATTTATATCAACGCCTTTATTTTTTAATTCATTTAACGCAATGCACATTAAATGATAAGCGCCCAACGAATGGTGCAATCTTGTGTGTACAGCACCCGGATATACCAAATGCGCCATCGCCATTTGATTGATACGACGCAATCGCTGGTAATAAGGATGTGAGATGATTTGATAGATCAATTCATCGTCTACCGTGATAAATCCATGAACCGGATCATTTATGATTTTTCTAAAGGCCATTATTAAACGATAATTTACAGTTGCTCAACCAATGAAAACTATATTTGTTAAAAGATGTACAAAGTAGCGCAAAGCTACGAAGCATCCATCTAATAAATTAAATTTGTAAGTGCTGCGGTATTTAATAACCATCCTAAAAAAACAATATGAGCATTGCTAAAATACTTTGGGTAGATGATGAAATAGATAGCCTTACCTCGCAAATAATGTTTTTAGAAAATAAGGGATATGAAATGCACACCAAAACTAATGGTTTTGATGCAGTGGAATATGTAAAAGAAAACATTGTTGATGTAGTATTGCTCGATGAAACAATGCCCGGTATCTCCGGATTGCAAACATTGCAACAAATAAAAGAGATCAACAGTAATTTGCCGGTTGTTTTAATTACGAAAAATGAAGCAGAAAATCTGATGGACGAAGCCATCGGAAGTCAGATAAGCGATTATTTGATAAAACCTGTAAACCCAAACCAGGTATGGCTTAGCTTAAAAAAGATAATTGACAATAAAAGATTGGTAGCTGAAAAAACGACCTCAGCCTACCAGCAGGAATTCCGTAGTTTGTTTATGGCGCTGAATGATAACCCCGATTACAATCAATGGATGGATCTCTATAAAAAAATAGTCTATTGGGAATTAGAGATGAAAAAAAGCGATAGTCCCGAAATGCAGGAAGTTTTTCAAACACAAAAAACAGAAGCTAATACAGAGTTCTTTAAATTCATTTCGAAGAATTATTCATCGTGGGTGGGCCCTAAAAGTACCGGCGGCCCTATCATGAGCCATACCATGTTAAAGTATAAAGTATTTCCTCATCTTGAAAAAGGAAAATCTTTGTTTTTTGTTTTGATCGATAACCTTCGGTTTGATCAGTGGAAAACAATTCAGCCGATCTTCAGCGAAAGCTTTCGCATTCACGAAGAAGAAACTTTCTACTCTATACTGCCTACCGCAACACAATATGCTCGTAATGCCATATTCGCAGGTATGCTGCCGATCGAGATAGAAAAACAATTTCCTGTACAATGGAAAAATGATGATGATGAAGGCGGTAAAAATTTATATGAAGAAGATTTTTTTAAAGCGCAATTAAAAAAAGCCGGAAAAGGTGACCTCAAATATTCCTATACCAAAATCACGCACAATACTGACGGACAAAAACTGGTAGACAATATCCATAACATGATGCAAAATGACATCAATATCATTGTTTACAATTTTGTCGATATGCTAAGTCATGCCCGTACTGAAATGGAAGTATTGAAAGAATTGGCTGGTGACGAAGTAAGTTACAGAAGCCTTACCTACAGCTGGTTTGAGCATTCTCCACTACACCAGGCACTTAAAAAAATATCTGATAAAAACCTAACGGTGATCGTCGCAACCGATCATGGAGCAGTAAGGGTCAAAACACCGAGCAAAGTAATAGGCGATAAACAAACTACTGCCAATCTTCGATACAAACATGGAAGAAATCTAAATTATGAACCTAAGGAAGTATTGGCATTTAAGGATCCTCGTGAGGCAGGTTTGCCAGTACCCAATGTAAATTCTTCTTATATTTTTGCGAAAGGCGACCTCTTTTTATGTTATCCGAATAACTACAATCATTTTGTAAATTATTATCGAAATACCTTTCAACACGGAGGTGTAAGTTTGGAAGAAATGATAATTCCCGTTATCCGAATGACGAATAAATAAGTAAAAATGAAATATTACCCTCAAAAAATGCTGTTATGCATTGGAATTGGTAAAAGAAGATTTCAACTTATGGTGATAACTTAAAAAGTAAAAATGAATGCCTATTATTAATTTCGTTAGTAATCTTTGGGATTTGACTTTTAACTTTTGAATTTATAATGAAGTACACACAAACTATATTAGATAAGATAGAAAGAATTATAGAGGAAAGCGGTTATGTTATCCGATATGAAAGAGGGAATTTTCAAAGTGGCTATTGCATTTTGCAGGCGAAAAAAGTAGTCGTTCTAAATAAGTTTTTACAAGTAGAAGGACGAATTAATACATCTATAGAGTTAATACCCCAGCTCGATATTCATTTCGATGCGCTAACTCATGAAAGTCAAAAAATGTATGAAGAAGTATTAAGTGCCGGCGTTGAGAAGTAAGCCGGCACTGTTAAATATTTTTATCCTTTATTTCAATCTTACCAAACGTTCCTCGGACAGGTATTATCAGAATATTTATTACCAAAGATGAATCCTACTATGATCTCATGTGTTCCACTGCTCACTGTATTGATCTTGGTCGTAGAATAATCATACGAATACGATACCGATACCGCACTCAGGATATTTAAA
>DATHNS010000002.1:0-65169 GCA_035485735.1 Ferruginibacter sp. | reverse complement strand
CATGCTGAGGAACGAAGCATCTAATCATCAATCAATCATTCTGCGATAGTAAGATAAGATGCTTCGTTCCTCAGCATGACAAAAGAGGGCTGAAATGCGATGACTGTTTGTATTTTGAAGAGTACTTTCTTATATCTGGGGGAGTCAGTATTAACAATTATTAATTGTCTTTGTCCTTATCGTAAGCTTTGATAATTGCTTTTACCAATTTATGTCTTACCACATCTTCCTCGTCCAGTTCAATATGTGAGATGCCTTCTACATTTTTTAATATGCGCAATGCTTTATCGATACCACTGCGTTGATTTTTTGGAAGATCAACCTGCGTTGGGTCACCGGTGATAATTGCTTTTGCATTGGCACCGATACGCGTTAAGAACATTTTTAATTGTCCGTCATTTGTATTTTGTGCTTCATCCAAAATAATAAAAGCATTATCTAGCGTACGTCCGCGCATATAAGCCAATGGAGCAATCTCGATCGTTCTGGTCGTCATGAAATAAGCCAGTTTATCAGCCGGGATCATATCATCCAAAGCATCATACAATGGACGCAGATACGGATCGATCTTTTCTTTCAGGTCGCCCGGTAAAAAACCCAGGCTTTCACCAGCTTCAACAGCGGGCCTTGTTAAAATGATCTTTTTTACTGATTTGTTTTTAAGCGCTCTTACTGCTAAGGCAACGGCTGTATATGTTTTACCTGTACCGGCAGGCCCGATCGCAAACACGATGTCATTTTTATCAACAGCAGTAACCATGCGTTTTTGGTTAATGGTGCGTGCTCTTACCGTTTTTCCGTTAGGGCCAAAAACCAATACATCATTTGGATTGCGTTCAATAAAATTATCGATCGAAGGTTGGTCATCACCGCCCAATATCTGTTCAAAATAATTTTCACTCATTTGTCCGTTACGTTCTATGTATTGGATGATGAGGTTTATTTTTTCCTTTGCATCAACTATCTGTTCGGGAGCACCGCTTAATTTAACCTGTGTACCACGACTAAGAATTTTTAATAAAGGGAATTTCTTTTTAAGGATGTCTAATTTGTCATTGTTAACGCCAAAAAATTCAAGGGGATTAACTGTTTCGAGGTTGATGATAGCTTCTGTCAAGGTGCGTTTGGTTTAAGTTTTTCTAAAAGATTGTTACATTTTTAATTTCCATCCGTCTCTTTCAAATTTACCGAATTGATGCTGAAATAACAACACAATATTTATTCACAGTATGTTAAGAATTGACTAACAAAAAATCCCACCGAAGAATCGGCAGGATATATTTAACCCTTAAAAACAATAAATACCAGTGTTTATATGCACTGTATTGTGAACTATATAATACACGAATCGTGCCGTGTTTTGCAGGCTGGGCAATGTTATGGTGTAATTAAAAATTTTAAAAAAGAAAGTCAACCCCCAAAAGTTATAATAGATAGCTTGTTGCTTTACTTGTAGGTTTTGACTTTTAACTTTTCACTTAACTAATGTATCCTGTCGCCGCGTAATTCAAGGTTATTGATGATTTCTCTTTCGTAGTTGAGCCACTGTTGCCAGCGTTTTCTTACAATTTTTTTATCAATATATGTTTCGGCCAGTTCAAGAAATAAAGTGTAATGGCCGGCTTCACTTTCCATAAAACGCCGGTAAAAATTGCGGAGGTATTTATCTTCTAATCCTTCGCTCAATCGTTTGAAACGCTCACAGCTTCTGGCTTCTATCAGTGCCATGATCAGCATCTGGTCTAAAAAGCGTTCATCAGGGCCACCGCCTTTTACCTGGAAGCTGATCAGTTTATTTACGTATTCGTCTTTACGTTGTTTGCCTAATTGTAATTTCCGTTTGTTTATTTCTGCGAGTACTAAACGAAAATGCCCCCATTCTTCCGTTACTAACGGACTCAAAGCGGCAACAACTTTTTCTTTGTCGAAATTTTTTTGAATGAGAGAGATGCAGGTGAGGGCGGCTTTCTGTTCACAGTAAGCATGATCGGTCAATATTTCCTCCAAATGTATTTTGGTGAGGTTTACCCAGCGAGGATCGGTAGGTAGTTGTAATCCAAGAATATTTTTAATATCCTCACTTTGCTTTTCCATTTTGCGAAATTAAGTGAGGATATTAAAAGTGTAATAATTTATTTAGCCGCAAAGAAGTAGCCGCCGCCGTTATTAGTGGAACCATAACCCCAGCTTCCGCCCATATAGGCAAATTCAGGATCGATGATGGCCTGTGTTGAAAACATAGTCGCATCTGAAAAAGTAAAAGTGGTGTTAACCGTATCTCCTGAAACGAAGTAAGTGCCTTCTGCAGGCTCTGTTCCAATACTTGATGTATCACCAACCGTGCCGCCCTGGTAAACTCTTACGGTTCCATTGCCTCTAAACAGTAATGAAAATTGTATACTTGGATAATCAGTCGCATCACCGATTTTTCCGGCAAAGAACCCGATGATCGTTGTGTCCGGCGGAACAGTATCTTTTATGATAACAGTTCTGGTTACATTTTCTTTTTTGCAGGAAGTGCTTGCTATAGCTAGTATAAAGCTTACTATGAGTATAGAAAAAAGGTTTTTCATATAATTCGTTTTAATAGATTTTTATTGTTTATTCCCTATAAATACAACAAAGCCGCTTGAGCTTGGAGCATCTCCAGCTGTTCCTTCATAATACGTGAAAGTACTGTCCAATGTTGCGGCCGAAATAAAATCAGTACCTCCAATGTTAAAATAGGTAGTGAGCGTTAATCCTGAAATATTGTAGGTCCCATCAGCTTCTTCTCCAACATCCGCACTTGTAGTATCGGTTCCATCTGCATATACTCTCATGGTTCCATCATTTCGGTACAGGAATGAAAATTGTAACGTGTTATCGAGCGGATCATAGCCTGGTTGTTCATATAACCCCGGCCAAAAGCCGACGATACTTTCACGGCGAATGGTATCTTTTATTGTGACTGTTGTTGTCACAGTTTTTTTGCAGGATACAAACATGATCGCAAAAACCAGGCTTATAACAAAAAGAGGAAAGATTTTTTTCATAACGAATCGTTTTGTTAAGGAAATAGAAAGATACTATTTTTAAATAATATTAATCAGTTTCGGAGTACGAAATAATTTATATCGTACAAATAGTATTTTACTTAATTTACAGCAATAATTATTCTTATGAGAGTCTTGCCATTTGTGATCAGTTCAGCCGTAACAGCAGGCTTAGTTGTTATCCTTAGTACAAAACTTGTCTTACCGGCACCTTTGGGAAATTTATTGAGTCCTCAGCAAGGCATCTGGCAAAATGCTGAAGATGATAATTATAATTTTAGCGCCGATCTGAAATTTCCGCAATTGACAGGAAAGGTAAATGTCTACATCGATGACCGCCTTGTTCCGCATGTTTTTGCTGAAAAAGAGAACGATGTATATTTTGTACAGGGATACCTGCACGCTAAATTTCGCTTATGGCAAATGGAACTGCAAACATTAGCTGCTGCAGGAAGGGCTAGCGAAATAATTGGCGATAAAGCTTTGGAGCATGACAGGGAATTCAGAAGGTTAGGGATGGTGTATGCTGCGGAAATATCTTTAAAAGAAGTAGAAAAAGACCCTGCAATAAAGGCCGAATGTGATGCATATACAGCCGGCGTAAATGCGTATATAGATAATCTTACAGAAAGCCAACTGCCGATCGAATATAAATTATTGGGGTATAAGCCTGAAAAATGGAATAATCTTAAGACAGCTTTGTTCTTAAAATACATGTCTTTGGATCTTGCCGGCCATGAAGACGATTTTGAAATGACGAACGCGAAAAGTTTTTTCAGCCCGGATGATTTTAATAAACTATTTCCATTGGTACAGGATTCTTTAGATCCGATCATTCCCAAAGGAACGATCTTCGATTCTGCTAAAGTTCATCCTATCGCTCCTGCGAATGTAGATTCTGCTTATTTTGACAATAAAGATATCGCAGCTGTGGAAGAAGATAAGCCAGATCGCGATAATGGGAGTAATAACTGGGCGGTAGCAGGTACTAAAACAAGAACCGGGTATCCTATTTTATGTAACGATCCTCATCTGGGTTTAAACCTTCCATCGCTTTGGTTCGAGATGCAATTATCTACACCAACATTTAATGCGTATGGTGCAACTTTCCCCGGAGCGCCAGGCGTTATTATCGGCTTTAATGATAGCGCAGCATTTGGGTTCACGAATGGCGGAAGAGACGTGCGTGATTATTATGAAATAAAATTTAAAGACGATAGCCGTAAAGAATACTGGTTCAATAATGACTGGAAGCAAACAGATTTCAGGGTAGAAGTAATAAAAATAAAAGATAAGCCGGATTATTTAGATACAGTTGCCTACACCATTTTCGGCCCTGTTATGTATGATAAAAGCTTTACAGGTGGAAGAACCGGAGGCACAAAAAGTTATGCTGTTCGCTGGAAAGCACATGATCCAAGCGATGACCTGAAGGCATTCAATATGCTCGACCATGCAAATAATTATGCTGATTATAATGCTGCGGTAACCAACCTCCACACACCGGGACAAAACTGTGTATTCGCCTGTAAAAATGGAGATATTGCGATACGTGCGCAAGGAGATTTTCCTGCAAAATGGAAAGGCCAGGGAGATTTTGTTATGCCGGGCATTGATAGTAGTTACATGTGGCAAGGCATGATACCACAGGATGAAATACCTTTTCAATATAATCCCGCAAGAGGTTTTGTAAGTAGCGCTAATCAAAAACCTACTGATTCAACTTATCCTTATTATCTGGGAAGAGACTATCCATTGTATCGTGGCTATTTTATCAACAGGGAACTGGCTGATAAAACTGATATTACCGTACAGGATATGATGGACCTGCAAACAAGTGAGTACGATGTTTTTGCTGAAATGGCGCTGCCGATCTTTTTAGAAAACATGAAAGAAGATCAGTTAACCGCAGAAGAAAAAAAATATTTCACGATACTAAAATATTGGGACATAAACGATGATGCTACTTCTAAAGGCGCTACGGTATTCAATGTGGTATGGAAAAATTTCACCAAAGTTGTGTACGATGATGACTATGCCCATGCGCCAAAAGTTATTATGCATCCATTCGAAAGCACTTTGTTGGAAAGTGTTTTAAAAGATACGGCCTATAAATTTTTAGACAATATTCAAACGCCGCAGGTAGAAACATTATCGGATGATGTGACAGCAGCTTTTAAAAAAGCAGTGGTAGAATTAGAAAAAATTGATCAGGAAGGAAGATTGCAATGGGCAAAATATAAGGATACACATATCAATCATCTGACAAAATTAGAAGCGTTTAGCAGATTGCATTTGCCAATTGGCGGAGGTACCTATTGTGTCAATGCAGCAAAAAGCGATCATGGACCAAGTTGGAGAATGGTTGTGAGCCTTACTTCACAGACGGAAGCTTATGGTATTTATCCAGGCGGACAAAGCGGTAATCCAGGTAGTAAATATTACGATGACTTTGTAGATAAATGGGTTGCAGGCAAATACAATATACTTTGGATGATGTCGAAAGGCGAAGAAAAAGATCAGCGCGTAAAATGGAAAATGGTATTTAGTAATTAATTACAGTAATAAAAAAATCAGGTAAAATGAAATTTCTTGTCTCTATACTATTAACTGCTTTACTAAGTTTTGCGATCTGTTTATATTGCCCCTGGTGGAGCATCGCAATTGTTGCGTTTGTTATTGCCGTTCTAATTCCGCAAAAACCATTTCCATCTTTTCTTACGGGGTTTCTTGCATTGTACCTTTTGTGGTTTGCTTTAACGGTATATATCAGTAATAATAACGAACATATATTAGCGCATAAAGTATCTGTGTTAATTTTGAAAATGGACAATCCTTTTGCATTGATACTGATAACAGCTTTGATCGGAGCATTAGTTGCGGGTTTTGCCGCATTGGCAGGAAGTTTTGCCCGTGCCACAAAAAGATAATAACCATTTAAGTTTAATTTTTCAGTAACGAAATGAAGGGTAATTTCGTGGCAATCACCACTTGCCATGCGGAAATTTCTGGTACTCATATTTATCGGTATATCGTTTCATTCATCTTCACAAAAAATTTATGGAGTTGTTTACAATGCTACCGGCGATCTATTGCCTTATGCATCTGTAAATATTAAAGGCACAACTATTGGCGGGAGTGCGAATAATAAGGCCAGGTTTTCTTTTACTGTATCACCTGGTAATTATACAGTGGTTTGTCAATACATAGGTTTTGTTGCGCAGGAAAAGAATGTAACCATTACCGATAGTACTACCGAAGAACTTGTCTTCATTTTAAAACAACAAAAGCTTGAGTTAGAGGAAGTCGTCGTAAAAGCAGGTGAGGAAGATCCCGCATACGAGATCATCAGGCAGGCAATAAAAAAGCGCGCTTACTACAATAAACAGGTAAAAGCTTTCGCATGTGACCTGTATACGAAGAATATGATAAAACTGCGCCACTTGCCTGATAAAATACTAGGACAAAAAATACCTGAAGGCGACAGGGCGCAAATGCGGTTGGATTCAGCAGGACAAGGAATTATTTATTTATCCGAATCAATGGGAAAAATTTCTTCTCAGCAACCCAACAAGCTGAAAGTAGAAATTAAAAAAAGCCGGGTCAGCGGTAGCGGAAATTTCGGGTTTACTTTTCCAACGTTCATTAATTTTTACCAGAATAACGTAAGCATATTTAATGGCCGGCTTAATCCGCGTGGATTTATTTCTCCCATCGCGGATGGCGCAACAAGATTTTATAGATATAAATACCTCGGTAGTTTTTGGGAAGACGGCAAAGAGATCAACAGTATTCGTGTAACGCCGCGCAGAAATTACGAACCGTTATTTTCGGGCGTTATCAATATTACTGAGAATGATTGGCGCATACATAGCGTGGATCTGTCGTTAACGGCAAAACAATCTTTAGACTTTTTAGATACGTTACACATTACCCAATTTTTTGTTCCGGTGAATAAAGACGTGTGGCAGATCAAAAACCAATTGCTACATTTTGATTTTCAAAAATTTGCGATAGATGCCATTGGTAATTTTTTAACCGTTTATTCAAAGTATACGATCGATCCAAAATTCCCTCCAAACTTTTTTAATAATATTGTTATTAAATATGATACCGGTGTCACAAAAAATCCTGCAACCTATTGGGATAGTACGCGCCCCGTGCCATTAGAAAAAGAAGAAGTAAAAGATTATGAAGTAAAAGACAGTTTGTTTGAGATAGAAAAAGATTCGCCTGTAACTAAGGCAACCATTGATTCATTAAGAAAAAGAGAAGGATCATTCAAATTCTATAAAATGTTTTTCTATGGTATTGACAGAATGCATTACAGTCAAACTTTCACGTATAAATGGGGACTGGATCCACTAGTTCAAAAAATGGAATACAATTTGGCTGAAGGAATTGTCGTAAATCTAAATGGACATTTTAGTCATTATCTGAAAAGCATTAAATCAAATCTTATTATTGATCCTGTTATACGATATGGATTTAATAACACGCATTTGAACGCATGGACAGATGTTATTTTCAAGACAAAAGATTTTTTGGATGGCAAAATGGAAAGAGAGACCTGGAGTTTTGCGGGCGGTAAAAGAGTTAGCCAGTTTAATAAAGATTGTCCCATTACACCGGATGTAAATACGATCAGTACTTTATTGTCCGGCAAAGATTTTATGAAGACGTATGAAAATTATTTTGGCAGCATTGGGTTTTCAAAAATATTCAATAATGGATTGCATGCCGGCATCAATGCTTTGTATGAAGATAGGATACCGCTAAATAACACCACTAATTTTATTTTTCGTCAGCAGGATACTGTTCATATCACACCTAATTTTCCTGATGAAAAAATAGCAACGCAGTTCACAAGGTACCAGGCGTTTATTGTTACGCTGGATTGTAGCTTTCAGCCCGGCCAAAAATATATCCAGTTTCCTAATGGTAAAGTATCATTGGGTTCAAAGTATCCTACATTTAGTGTTGAGTATACGAAGGGTATCAATACTATTTTTGGCAGTGATGTCAATTTTGATAAATGGAACTTTGCTGTAAAAAATGATATTAATTTTAAGCTGGCGGGTTTAGTAAAATATAAATTTGTCATCGGTGGTTTTTTAAATACCAGGTCGGTATTTATTCAGGATTATGATCATATTAATGGTAACGAATATTTTGCTGCCAGTGAGTACCTGAATAGTTTTCAACTGGCAGATTATTATACCTATAGCAATACAGCCAGTTTTTTTAGCGAAGGGCATATTGAATACCATTTGAATGGATTATTAACGAATAAAATACCACTCTTCAATCGGTACAACTGGAATCTGGTGGTTGGATCCAATGCATTTTATATAAACAGAGATGGCAATTACACAGAAGTATTTGTGGGCCTTGAAAATTTTCTACATATTTTCAGAATAGATGTTGTTGCCAGTTACGCAGATGGAAAAACTGCCGAGACTGGCCTGAGACTGGGCACACAAGGCTTATTAGGCGGCCAGAATAAATTCAGGAGACAGGATAATCCACTTAAATTTTAACTGCTTTCATATTGTTTTTTGTTATTTGAACAGTGTATTTTTGCATTGTATTTGGTTTGCCCTGCAAGCATCCAACTTTTAAAAAGTTTTTCGCCTGGTGCGGAATCAAATTAATTTATATGTCATTATACAATCGTATCTCCCAGGCGGAGCTTAAGCAATTGTTGTACGCCGAAACGGAACATCGTACTACAATATCCTTCTACCAATATTTCCCAGTTACAGATGGCAAACAGTTTAGAGATGAATTGTATTTGCATCTGGATGCCTTAAAAGTATTTGGCAGGATATACATCGCCAGCGAAGGTATCAATGCACAGATCAGTGTGCCTGATAGCAATTTTGAAGCATTAAAAAATTACCTCTATTCGATCGGGCCGTTCAATGGCATCCGTTTAAATGTTGCCATTGATGATGATGGAAAATCTTTCTGGGTGTTAAAAATAAAAGTGCGCGATAAGATAGTCGCTGATGGCATTATAGATCCTAATTTCAGTATGGAGAAAAAAGGGAAGTATGTAAATGCCACAAAAATGAACGAATTGTTGCAAGATGATAATACGATAGTGATCGATATGCGCAATCACTACGAATACGAAGTAGGGCATTTTGTAAAAGCAGTGGAAATACCCAGTGATACTTTTCGTGAACAATTACCCATGGCAGTGGAGATGATGGCAGCGCATAAAGATAAAAACATCATTATGTATTGCACGGGTGGCATCCGTTGTGAAAAAGCAAGTGCGTATATGCTGCACAATGGTTTTAATAATGTGTTTCATTTAGAAGGCGGTATCATCAACTACGCCAAGCAAGCAAAAGAACAGGGACTTGAAAGTAAATTCGTAGGTAAAAATTTCGTTTTTGATAACAGGCTGGGAGAGCGCATCACAGAAGATATTATTGCCCAATGTCATCAATGCGGACAACCGGCCGATACACATACCAATTGCAAAAATGATGGTTGCCATATTTTATTTATCCAATGCGACACATGTAAAACAAAGTATGATGGTTGTTGTAGTGAAGCATGTCAGACTGTTTACAATCTTCCGTTAGAAACACAGAAAGAAATGCGCAAAGGAATTGATAAAGGGAATATGGTATTTAATAAATCGAAGCACCGGTTAAGACCCCGGTTGGATGAAAAGGAATAATATAGTTATTGAGCTAACGCGACAATATCTTCCGAATCAAGAATATGTTTATCATACCCTTTCGTTACTGTATGAACCATAGCCAATCCTAACTCCCTTAAAGTACATACATGTTTTGGAAAAAAAGTTTTTAAGATAGGATAGAGCCAACCAAAATAAGCGTATAATTTTAAAGTATTCTTTAAACCCGGCGTAGCTTTTATAAAACCCGGACGAAACATATACGCTGCTTTAAAAGGTAAATGCAGTAAATAGTTTTCTGTTCTGCCTTTTACTCTTGCCCACATTATTTTTCCTTTTTCTGTGCTATCCGTTCCTCCACCGGAAACGTAACAGCATACCATATCATGGTTATATTTTACGATGCTATCGGCAACATGTTTTGTAAGATCGTAGGTTAGTTCAGTATATTCAGGTTCTTTCTTTCCTACGGATGTAACACCGAGGCAAAAGAAAGCCGCATTGTAATTTTGTAGTTGTGGTTCGATGGGAGAGAAGTCGTGAAAATTTGAATGAATGATCTCTTTTAATTTAGGATGAACAACGCCACACGGTTTTCTGTTGATGACCAATACCTGTTCAACATCATCGCTCAACAGGCATTCGTGCAATACACCTTCGCCCACCATGCCGGTTGCTCCTGTTATGATCGCTCTTACTTTCATATTATATGCCTAGTTTATGCAATGCTGCTGTTATTCTTTTTGCTGTGTCTTCGTCATTTAATTCTTCTGGTACAAATGGCTGTCCGATCACTTTTTCATACAACTCAATGTAACGGTTACTAATAGTGCTGATCCATTCATCCGTCATCGCAGGAACTGTTTGTCCTTCTTTGCCCATGAAGTTATTTTCTATCAGCCATTCCCTTACAAATTCTTTGCTTAATTGTTTCTGTCTTTCGTTTGCAGCCTGTCTTTTCTCATATCCATCCGCATAAAAATACCTTGAGGAATCCGGCGTATGAATTTCATCCATCAAATAAATGATATCGCCAATTTTTCCGAATTCGTATTTTGTATCAACCAATATCAATCCTTGTTTGGCGGCCATTTGTTTGCCTCTTTCATACAGCGCATACGTGTATTTTTCTAAAATGCTATAATCAGCTTCGCTGGCAATTCCTCTTTTTATAATATCCTCTCTTGAAATATCTTCATCATGCCCCACTTCAGCTTTAGTAGAAGGAGTGATAATAGGATTGGGAAAATAATCATTTTCTTTTAAACCATCCGGCATCGTAACGCCACACAATGTTCTCGATCCACTGCTATAGGTGCGCCAGGCATGTCCGGTTAAATTTCCTCTTATTACCATTTCAACGCGAAAGGGTTCGCAACGTTTTCCAATGGCGCTGTTCGGTGTTGGTGTATTGATCAGCCAATTTGGACAAATGTCTTTTGTTGCATCCAGCATGTGTGCAGCAATTTGATTTAGCACCTGGCCTTTGTATGGAATAGGGCTCGGTAAAATAACATCAAAAGCAGAAATGCGATTGCTTGCTATCATCACCAATAAATTATCGGCAATACTGTATACGTCGCGTACTTTTCCTTTGTAGAAATTTGTTTGCTGTGGAAATTGAAATGTTGCCATGCTATCGTAGTTATTAAACATTAAATCTAAAATGCATCACGTCTCCATCCTGCACTAAATATTCTTTGCCTTCAATTCTTAATTTGCCGTTATCACGACAAGCTGCTTCAGATTTGTAGGTAACAAAATCATTGTAAGCGATCACTTCCGCTTTGATAAAACCTTTTTCAAAATCGGTATGAATAACACTTGCAGCTTGAGGTGCTTTCCAGCCTTTTTGTATCGTCCAGGCTCTTACTTCCTGCACACCAGCGGTGAAGTAAGTGTATAGATCCAATAATCTGTAAGTTGAATGGATGAGCCTGTCCAGTGCAGGTTCTGTCATTTTATATTCTTCCATGAACATGGCCTTGTCATCTGCATCTTCAAATTCAGCAATCTGTGCTTCAATAGCGTTGGTCATAACGATCACTTCTGCGCCTTCTTTTTTAACAGCAGCTTTTAACGCTTCGGAATATTTGTTGCCCGTGTGCATGCTTGCTTCATCTACGTTAGCAACATATAACACAGGTTTATCTGTTAGTAAAAAAAGATCAGCCACTGCTAATTTTTCTTCTTTTGATAATCCTAATCCTAAAACATTTTTCCCCAGGTTTAGTTGATCTTTGCACCTTACCAGAACTTCGTATTCGGCTTTTAGCTTAGGGTCGGACTTTAAGAGTTTTTCAGTCTTGGCCAATTTCTTTTCCACACTTTCCATATCCTTCAGCTGCAATTCCGTTTCAATGATCTCTTTATCACCGACAGGATTGATCGGGCCTTCATCCCTTAAAATATTTTCATCTTCAAAACAACGGATCACTTGTATGATGGCATCCACTTCACGAATATTGGCTAAGAATTTATTGCCCAGGCCTTCACCTTTGCTGGCACCACGAACTAATCCCGCAATATCTACAATTTCAATTTGAGTGGGAACAGTTCTGTCTGGCTTTACAAATTCGGCCAGTTTATTAATGCGCTGATCAGGCACATCTACCAGGCCGATATTTGGTTCGATGGTACAAAAACGATAATTACTCGCCTGTGCTTTAGCGCTATTGCTAACCGCATTAAATAAAGTTGATTTACCCACATTCGGTAATCCTACTATCCCTGCTTTTAAAGCCATTTTCTTAAAGTGTTAAGTTGTAAGTATTAAGTTATAAGTTTCACTGTAACTTAATTTGAAGGTGCAAATGTAGAACAAAGTGACAAGATTTTAGTATCAGGTAGCAAGAATAGAATGGCTGCTGATCTTGCTACTTGGTACTTGCGACTTACTACTTAACTTAGCACTTATAACCTACTACTTATAACTTTATGGCATTAAGCAGAATCTGGAGCGCTTTCATCATCATAGCCATCATGGCGGCAAGCTTTACCTGTTTGTTCTCTGCCGGAGGCAAAGATATTTATAGTAAAATGGTAGTGGGTAAGGCCGGCGACACGACTCACACAAAGCAGGTTGACAGCGCTACGCTTTCTCCCATCATTGCAACAGCATTGATGGCTTCGAAAGAATATAAAAATGGCGACACAAAATATGAAAAGACACCAGACGGTAAAATAATTACTTATCGGGAACAGGCCGCCGACGGTGTTTTATCCACTTGTAAAAGTGCTGTTGAAATATGTATCGGCCTGATCGGCGTAATGGCATTATTCATGGGCTTTATGGCCATTGCTGAAAAGGCGGGCGGGATAAGGTTTCTGTCAAAAATTATCGGGCCGTTCTTTTCAAAGATATTTCCCGATGTGCCAAAAGACCATCCTGCATTCGGCCACATGATGCTTAATTTTTCTGCCAATTTATTGGGATTGGACAATGCTGCTACGCCATTCGGAATCAAGGCGATGGAAAGTCTGCAGGAGATAAATCCTGACAAAGAAAGGGCATCCAACGCACAGATCATGTTCTTGTGTTTACATGCATCGGGCTTAACATTAATTCCTGTCAGCATTATTGCAGCAAGAGCCAAATTAGGTGCAGCCAATCCTACGGATATTTTTATTCCCTGTATGATAGCCACTTTTGTGGCAACGATCGCTGCGATGCTGGTTGTATCATACAAACAAAAGATCAATGTTTTTCAGCCGGTGATCCTTGGTTGGGTTTTGGGTATTTCTTCTTTGATTGCTTTGCTGGTAGTATATGTGAATAGGTTGAATCATGATGCAATGGATTCTTTTTCCGGCATACTAAGCAATGGAATAATTCTGCTGATCTTTTTATTGATTATACTTGGCGGACTCTACAAAAAAATAAACATCTTCGATGCATTTGTTGAAGGCGCTAAAGGTGGATTTGAAACAGCCGTAAGAATTATTCCTTACCTGGTTGGAATGTTGGTAGCCATCAGCATGTTGCGTACAAGTGGCACTTTTGATATAATTATCAACGGCATGAAACATTTATTTGCAGCCATTGGTTTTGATACACGTTTTGTAGAAGGTATGCCGACTGCATTAATAAAACCGTTGAGCGGAAGTGGTGCAAGAGGAATGATGATCGATACAATGAAAGCATCCGGCCCAGATTCTTTTGCCGGAAGGCTGAGCTGTATCTTACAAGGATCTTCCGATACTACTTTTTATGTAGTGGCAGTATATTTTGGCGCGGTATCTATAAAAAATACACGCTACTCGATCGGCGCTATGTTGCTGGCTGATTTTGTGGGGATCGTTACCGCAATAGGATTGTGTTATTTGTTTTTTGGAAGTTCAGTATAGAACTACTTCTTTTTAGGAACAGCAAAAACAAGTGCCTGCACTTTATAAGCGATCACATTTTTACCATTTTGTTTGGCAGGTATCCATTTGGGAGATCTTTTGAATGCTTTGATCACTGCACTTTCCATTCCATATCCAAAATTTGTTGCGGCTTTTGCGCCTGTAACGGAACCATCCGGACCGATTGTAAAACCTACTGTTACTTTGTATGTTCCGGTAGGGGCGCCGTTTTTTGTAGCTATATCTGGGTCTATACTTTTTCTAAGATAACTGAACCAGGCATCAAAGCCTCCGGGAAATGTAGCATCTACATCTCCGGCTGATGAAACATTGTTTACTTTGTTTGTACTATCATTGTTAGTAGTGTTCGCCGTTTGTGCCTGCAGTAAATAACAATGTAAAAAAAGCAATGCGGATGCTAGTATAGATCTTTTTATGATCATCTGTAACATGGTCGTAGTTTTTAAATGTAGATTATTATTTGCGTTTACTTCTGCGGCGTGCATGTACAACACGTCTTCTCTCAACAGTGCCAGGTTCTACAGAATCGTTCTCTTCTTCCTCCGCGTTTTTGCCGCCATAATTACCAAAAAGACCGGCCAATTCTTTTGCGTGATAGATATTGCGGTTGAATTTATTTCCTAAAATTATTATCGTAGCAGAGTCTTGTATCATTCTTATGAAAGATGCATTGCTGCCATGCCACCAGCCATTATGATAAATTATTTTTTTACCCGAAGGGAAGACGAACATTCTCCATCCAAGTCCGTAATTTCTTATACCTCTTCTTTCGTTACTGTAAGGAGTATATGCTTCCGTGATTGTTTCGGGTTTAAATAATGTACCGGTGGTCAATGCCCTGTCCCATATCAAAAGATCCCTTGGTGTGGTGTACACATCTTTATCGCCGTATACTTTATCCAGGTACATGTCTTTTTCTATTCTGCCCCTATAGTCGTAACTGCGGTTAGCCGTTGCCATGCTATCAGGATTAAATATAAAAGTATTGGTCATTTGCAGTGGCGTAAAAAATGTTTGCTGAATATAATCAGGGAATTTTTTGCCTGTTACTTTCTCCACCAACAATGCAAGCAATGCGTAATTGGTATTGCAGTATTCAAAATGTGTATTGGGTGCACTAATATTTTTTAATTCAGCTTTATGGCTGATCATGAGTGATAATACATCTTCGTTCGTTGCAAACTTTGTTTCATCCCAATGAAGATCTTCCAAAAAATAAAGATAGTTGGGCAGCCCACTTCTATGGCTCAGCATATCCCTGATCGTTACACCTGGATAATTGAACTGCGGAAAATATTTGCTGAACAGGTCATCTAATTTGATCAGGCTATCCTGGTATAATTTCAATACCGTCATAGCTGTAAATGTTTTGGAAACAGAAGCTATTTGAAAAGGCGTGTTGGCTGTAATAGTATCTTTCCCGCCAATGTGCGCCATTCCTTTGTATTGTTCAAATATAATATTGCCATTTTTTGCCACCAGCATTCCACCGTTAAACCCCGTTGATCGTAAGCGTTGGTCGTACCAGGCTTCGCAGCCATCATGTAACTTTTGTCGTAGCGCCAAGGATATAGGCGTTGGAGCAGGCAGATCAATTAAATCAGGCGTTGGTAGCGCAGAAAGTGAACCCGGAGGAGCCTTGAATTCCGGTTGCACTTTTTCGGTAGCATCGCCAGATCCACAGGCTGTTAAACCGGCAACTAAAATGATAATGGCAGCAATCGAAACACTGTAAGTCAGTGAATCCGAAATAATAGTAGTAGATTTTACTCTATTAAAAAAAGATTTTATTCCCGACAACGTAATAGATTAAGATTTAGATAGAATATATTTGCGCAAAATACGGAGTAAACTTTACATATCATGGCAGAAAAAAAATTAACCAGTTATCCTAAAGAGAAGATAAATATACTTTTTTTAGAAAATATCAGTGATGCTGCGGTAAAATATTTCAATAATGCAGGGTACACAAGCGTAAAGAAATTAGGTGGAGCGTTAAGCGAAGACCAATTGATTAAAGAAATAAAGAATGTTCATTTATTAGGTATCCGCAGTAAAACGCAGATAACAAAAAAGGTGTTGGATGCAGCAGAAAAATTACAGGCCATCGGTTGTTTTTGTATAGGTACCAACCAGGTTGATCTTAAAGAAGCCACTCAAAAAGGAGTTGCCGTTTTTAATGCACCTTATAGCAATACGCGTAGTGTAGCAGAGTTAGTGATCGGCGCGTCTATTATTTTAATACGTAAGATCATTGATAAAAATATAGCGGCACATCAGGGCATATGGATGAAAGATGCAAGTGGCAGTTATGAACTAAGAGGCAAAACGTTAGGTATCATCGGATACGGTAGCATCGGCAGCCAGTTAAGTGTGTTGGCAGAAAGCTTAGGGATGAAAGTTGTTTTTTATGATGTCGAAACCAAACTACCATTAGGTAATGCAGAACAAAAAAAGACAATGAAAGATATGCTGGCAGTATCAGATATTGTTACATTGCACGTACCCGAATTGCCGTCTACAAAAAACCTGATCAATAAGACCAACTTAAAATATTTCAAAAAAGGAAGTATACTTATTAACTACGCAAGAGGTGAAGTGGTTGATCTGGATGCGTTGGCGAAATATTTAAAAGAAGGCCATTTGAGTGGCGCAGCTGTGGATGTATATCCATGGGAGCCTGAAAAGAACGGCGATAAATTTACAACGCCATTACAAGGTTTAAGTAATGTGATCTTGACGCCGCATATCGGCGGAAGCACGCAGGAAGCGCAACACAATATTGGTGAAGATGTAAGTAATAAATTATATAAATTCCTTGAAAAGGGAATAACAACGGGTAGTCACACTACACCTGGTTTAAACTTGCCACCTCAGGAAGGAACACATCGTATCTTACACATACATAATAATGTACCGGGTGTATTGAGTGAAATAAATACCACACTTTCTAAAAATCATATCAATATCTTAGGTCAGTATTTAAAGACAAATGATGATATCGGGTATGTTGTGCTGGACGTTAACAAGGCCTTAAGTGCTGATGCGCTGGCACTTTTAAAGAAGGTCAAGAATACGATAAAGGTTCGGTTACTATATTAAATAAATCAATACATTACAATCCTGCTTTTGGCAGGATTTTTTATTACTACTGCAATATGAAAATAATAATAATAGGAGCGGGTTTTGGCGGACTTCGCCTGGCGAGAAAATTAAATGATAAACCGGGCTTTGAGGTCACGTTGATCGATAAGCATAATTACCATGAATTTCAGCCATTATTTTATCAGGTAGCGACTGCGGGCTTAGATGCCAGTAATATTTCTTTTCCGCTTCGTAAAGTTTTTCATGGCAGTAAAAATGTTCGCGTAAGGTTGGCGGAAGTGCAAAAGATATTGACCACACAAAATAAGATAGTGACCAATATTGGCGAATTTGAATATGATGTACTAGTTATCGCTACAGGTGCGGGAACAAACTTCTTCGGTAATCAAAGTATCATTGATCATGCATTGCCAATGAAAAGTACAGCAGAGGCATTGGAATTAAGGTATCGGTTCCTGCATAATTTCGAAAAAGCCGTTAGTGCTAAAAACGAAAAGGACCTGCAAAGCTTAATGACGATCATTGTTGTAGGAGGAGGCCCGACAGGTGTTGAGTTAAGTGGCGCTATCGCAGATATGCGGCATTATGTTTTACCTAAAGATTATCCTGAGCTCGACTTTTCTAAAATGACCATTTACTTATTGGAAGGCTTAGGAAAAACATTGGCTGCAATGAGCGAGCAATCAAGCGCCGATTCGAGAAGGTACTTAGAGAAGCTAGGCGTGAAGGTGATGACCAATGCTACATTAAAAGAATATGATGGCATAAAAGCAACTTTGCAAAATGGCGAAACAATAGATGCCGCTACGTTGATATGGGCAGCAGGTGTAAAAGGAAATGTGCCGGCAGGTATTGATCCATCATTGATCGCAAAGGGGAACCGTATAAAAGTTGATAAGCAATGCAAAGTTCAGGAATTGAATAACGTGTATGCCATTGGTGATGTTGCTTATTTGGAAAATGAAGTCTATCCACATGGGCATCCGCAGTTATCACCCGTCGCAATACAACAGGCAGATATGATTGCTAAAAACCTGCAGCTGGCTGGAGAAAATAAACCATTAAAGGATTTTGCCTATAATGATAAAGGGAGCATGGCAACAGTAGGCCGTAACCTGGCAGTAGTTGATCTGACAAAGCCTAAATTTCATTTCGGCGGATTTTTTGGCTGGGCAACCTGGATGATCGTGCATTTGTTCCTGACATTGGGCGTAAAGAACCGCGCATCCATTTTCTTTAACTGGGTCTATAATTATTTTACGTACGATCAGAATTTACGTTTGATATTCAGGGATTACGATAGCAATAAGATAGCGGCTAAATAGCGCCAGTTTCTTTTTTTAATTTTAGATAGGAGCGAAGCGGCATATTGTATTTCATGGAAATATTGCTATACGCCATTACCAACACAACCGTCACCACACCAATTAAAGCGCCTGCCAGTATATCCATCAAAAAATGTTGGGATAAATAGACTCTTGAATATGCGATGAGTATTGCAGTAATGCAAAAAATAAATTTGATATAATTCTGGCGAATATAAAAAGCAAAAAAAGCTAACAAACTAAATGCAGTCATTGAATGCCCCGAAGGAAAACTACTTACTTCATTCATATACATACCACTGATCAATTTAAGCTTGATATGTAAATGGTTAAAAACATAATAGGGCCGGTACATATGCACCATCAGTACATCTTTAAAAAGGTGCGCAATAATAGTAGAGATCACAAAGATGATCGCCAGTTGGATGGCCATTCTTGTATTGAAAAATAATAATACCAATATGGCAAATATGATAATAAGCCCATCGCCGGTTGATGTTAAGATAAGAAAAAGTGTATCGCTCCATCCACCAACAAATTGATTGCTTAGTAAATGAAGATCAACTTTATTATAGGCAATGCAAAAATAACTGCAGGTAATAACAAACAATAACCAGGGAAGCAAAAACCACACATTATCCTTCACATATTTTTTCAGCATATTTTTATTTTGCATAATGGTTTCAAAAGTATAATAATAATGATGAATGGTTGACGATTAATTATTAATCATTTACTAAAAATAATTACGCTACCTCATTCAAAATATGATCAACCTGTGTGGATACCAGCTTCATATAATCAGTATAATCTTTTGGAGATCTTCTATGTAAATACAGCAATAATATTCCGGTAGTAGTATGTAATAATGTTGCTTTGATTCTGCCAGCATCTTTTTCTGTAATCAGTTTATTTTTGATGCAGTAATCCCATTCTTCATCGCATAACCTATCTAAAAAAGAAACGATCAAAGCCGATGCTTCCTGGTTACCACTAATATCAGACAGTTTTTCAATAAAAAATAATTCAAAAATTCCCGGATATTGAATAAAATATTCCAGGTAAGCTTTGGTGATCGCTTTTAATTTCTTAGAGCCTCTGGCGACTTTATCTGTTCGCTCTTTTACATGCGTCTCACATTCTGTCTGAAAATCTTTTACACAAAAGAATATCAATTCCTTAACATCTTTGAAATAATTATACAAAGTGGCAAATGAATAACCCGCTCTTTCTGCAATATTTCTTACGCTGATATTTTTTAATCCTTCACCTTTAAGAATATCTTTTGTTGCCTCGATGAAGTAACCTTTCATCCGTTGCTCCTGAATTTCTTTTCTTTCCATTATCATTGTACATTATATTAATACTGCAAATTTAATGAACAGTGTTAATAATTACAAATAATTTTATATTGGGCATAAAAAAAGAGAAACGGTAACCGTTCCTCTTTTCCTTCGTTTTTATTTTATCTAGCTGGCTGCTTTGTCTACATGCATAGCTAATTTTTTTGTCATTTCCGTAGATACATCATCCGAATACATACCATAGGCGCTGGTAACGGTACCTTTTAACTTACCATCTTTAGATTCAACAGCATATACCACATCTTCATCAGACGGGTTTGTTTCACCTTCAAAGCGGTAGACTTCCACTATTTCAAATTCACTTGGGTTTAACTGGACCTTATTATCTTCAGAACAAATTATTTTATCAAAAGATATATTAAAATCTGTTTTATAACCACGCTCTTTCAATCCGGTCAACGCTGCTACTACTGTATCGTAAGTTTGCATAAATTATTTTTATTTTAAAGTTAAGGAAAATCTCTATTTAGGACTATCAACAATTATTAACACTATTTGTGCCAAAGTCCAGTATCGGGTTAGTTTGCTTAACTTGCGGCATAATAAATTGCCTGAATACCGGTTAAATCGATTTTTTGACACTGAAAATCAAAAAATTAGCGGTTCAGGTTAAAAAATAGCAGAGAAGATAATTTATGAGTAAAAAGAATTCGGGACAGGTTAAAAAATCATCGCAAATATTAGTTGTAAAAGGTAAACTGGATATTTCACGCAGTGGAATGGGCTATGTAATTGTAGAAGGCCAGGATAAAGATATCATGATAAAACCCAATGATTTTGGGCAGGCATTTCATGGCGATACAGTAAGGGTACAAATTTCAAAAGATAGCGGCAGGGGAAAAAGAGTAGAAGGAAAAGTAGTTGATGTGGCTGAACGCAAACAAACTGATTTTATTGGTACTATCCAGGTAAGCAAGAACTTCGCTTTTTTTGTATCCGATTCGGAAAAGCCCGTACCGGATTTTCATGTGGGGTTAGATAAATTAAATGGCGCGGTTGATAAAGACAGGGTGATAGTGCGTTTGGTGAAATGGAGCAAAGGTGATAAAAAGCCCGAAGGTGAAGTGATGTCGGTCATAAAAGCAGAAGACGTAAATGATATGGCAATGAAAGAATTGCTTTTAGAAGCGGGATTCCCTCTTTCGTTTGAAGCAGATGTGATGAAAGAAGCGAATGCGCTTTCTGAAGTAATTACACGCGAAGCCACTAAAAACAGAAAAGATTGCCGGGATATTTTAACATTCACGATCGATCCTGTTGATGCGAAGGATTTTGATGATGCGATCTCTATCAGAAATTTAGATAACGGTTGTTATGAGATCGGCGTACACATTGCAGATGTGAGTCATTTTGTTAAACCCGGAACAGCATTGGATAAATCGGCATATGACAGGGCCACCAGCGTGTATTTGCCTGACAGGGTAAATCCGATGTTGCCCGAAAAGATTTCAAATGAATTGTGCTCGCTTCGCCCTAATGAAGATAAATATACTTTCTCCGTTATTTTTCAGATCACTAACAGGGCAGAAATAAAACATAAATGGATCGGCAGGACTTTGATACACAGCAATCATCGTTTTACATACGAAGATGTTCAGGAAGTTATCGAAACAAAAGATGGGCCGCATCATCCTAAAGCATTGTTGTTATTAAATAACCTGGCTAAACAATTTAGGGAAGAAAGGTTTAAAAATGGCGCCATCAATTTCTCATCGCAGGAAGTGCGTTTCAAATTAGATGATAAAGGAAAACCGATCGGTATTGTAGTGAAAGAAAGCAAAGAGTCGCACCAGTTGATAGAAGAATTTATGTTGCTTGCGAACAGAACTATTGCAGAGTACGTTTCAAAAATAAAGATCAATAAAGAACCGATCCCTTTTCCATATCGCGTGCATGATACGCCGGGAGAAGAAAAACTTAAACCTTTTGTCGCCTTCGCGAAAAAATTCGGTTACACTTTTGATATGGACAATGAGGCCGCGATCGCGAAATCATTTAATAATTTATTGAAAGAAGTGAATGGCAAACCCGAACAACATGTGTTGGAACAATTGGGTATCCGCACAATGGCCAAAGCTATTTATACCAGTGAAAATATTGGACATTATGGTTTAGGATTTGAGCATTATTGTCATTTTACTTCGCCCATCCGCCGTTATCCTGATGTAATGGTGCATCGCGTTTTACAGGAATGTTTAGATAAAAATCTAAAGCCTGATAAAAAAATGGAAGAAAAATGTAAGCATTGCAGTGATAAGGAAAGAAAAGCCATGGAAGCCGAAAGAGCCGGCAATAAATACAAGCAGGTTGAATTTATGCAGGATTATGTAGGCGAAGATTTTGATGGAATTATCAGTGGCGTGGCTTCTTTTGGTTTCTTTGTAGAGACGGTATTGCATAAATGCGAAGGAATGGTGAGTGTCCGTGACCTGAGTGATTACGATGATTTTCGTTTGGATGAAGCAGATTACGCACTGGTAGGTATGCGCACCGGAAGAAAGTTTAGAATGGGCGACCAGGTTAAAATAAAAGTAGTAGCTGCTAACCTCGGCAAGCGCCAACTGGATTATCATTGGATCCCGAACGAAGAAGAGGGAACTGTTAGTACTGTTAAGGCCAATGCTAAACTGGCTGTGGGCAAAAAAATAAAATCAAAAAAATAGCGATAACCGGTTTATCAAAAAAATACTTACTTCGCACAAAATTTGTTTATGCTGAACGGAAAAAAAGTTATTGTTGTACTTCCCGCTTATAACGCAGAAAAAACATTAGAAAAAACGTACCGTGAAATTCCTTTTGATATTGTTGATGATGTGATATTGGTAAATGATGCCAGCAAGGATAACACCGTTGAAGTAGCCACACGTTTAGGCATTCGCCACATTATAACGCATCCGCAAAATCGCGGTTATGGCGGCAACCAAAAATCATGTTACAACAAGGCATTGGAATTAAAGGCAGATGTAGTGATCATGCTGCATCCGGATTATCAATATACTCCGTTGCTGATCCCTGCCATGAGTAGTATTATTGCTAACGGACTTTACCCGGTAGTATTTGGCAGCCGTATTTTAGGAAAAGGTGCATTGAGAGGCGGTATGCCGCTATATAAATATATTGCCAATCGTTTACTGACATTATCCCAGAATATATTAATGGGACAAAAATTAAGTGAGTACCATACAGGTTATCGTTCTTTCAGCGCAGATGTTTTGCGTAAAGTAAATTACGAAGCAAACAATGATGATTTTATTTTCGACAATGAAATGATCGCGCAGATATTCGATGCAGGATTTGAGATCGCAGAAGTAACGTGTCCCACAAAATATTTTGATGAAGCTTCTTCCATCAATTTTAAGAGAAGTATGAAATATGGTTTTGGTGTATTGGGTGTTTCTTTTTGCTATTTCTTAAAGCGGTTGAAATTGTACAATTCTCCGATCTATCAGCATAAGAATTGATACAATTAAACGGCTAGTCATAAGCATGTTTATCAATGTTCTTTCCAAAAGTGCCTCTGGTGCGTTTCCAAAAACCCTCCCGTTCTTCTAGCGAAATAAAATTTTCCTTAAAGGCTTGCTTATATTCTATAGTGGGGTTGATCATTGCAGGTTCCATCGTTTTTAATGTGTCAAAAACGATAGGTATAAGGTCGATAGCGGTGTCAAGTCTGTAAGTGAACTTGCGCATTTGCTTAGATTGAAATGGATCGGTCGCAATGGCAATGGTAGTGAATCCTAATTTTCTTGATTTTTTATAAGAGTAATAAATATTCTCTGTACTATGTTCAGCTTTTGTTTCGGTTAGAATATTTTGTTTAGGAATGCCGATCGCTTCTGCATACATCGCCATTATCATCGCCTCGTAATAAGGCGTATGTACCGCTCCTCCTGAATACATAATGTTTTTGGCAATGCCTTTTTCAAATAGGTATTTCGACCAGTAAACCCTTGCTTTCATTATCCTGCTCCATTGCAGGCTGTCACCAGCCAACGGAACACCCGGAACAATGATCACATCGTATGTTTTGGTGCTTGCTTTATTATAGTATTTTACACAGGTTCTTTTTGAAAATGCACAACTGCTAAGTGTTGCAGCAATTAATAACCACACAAAATGTTTTGGTTTGGATGTTTTTGTTGCCATTTGAAAGCGATTTGGCTTTAGATTTGTTGTAATATCGTGCTCGATTACGTAACCAATTTATATATAAATCATGAGTAATAAAAATATTATCATCACCGGTGCTGCAGGAGGGCTGGGTAGAGATGTAGTAAAAAAATTAAGTGATAGCGGCTATGCTTTATCGTTAATTACTGATGAAAAAAATGTCAACCTGTTCAACGATCTTCCTGATCAGTTTTCAGAAGCTGTTGATCTGTTAGATGAAAAAGCAGCAGCAGCTTTTGTTCAAAAAGCGATAGCAACCAAAGGTGGTATTTACGCGGCTATATTATTAGTAGGCGGCTATGCACCGGGCGATCTTGAAAATGCAACAGATGAGGATATCAGGAAAATGGTTGACCTGAATTTTTTCACCGCTTTTCACGTAGTAAAACCGCTATTGGCTTATTTCGAAAAACAAGGATCAGGACAAATTATTTTAGTAGGTTCTAAAGCCGCGCTGGTAGCTTCGGAGGGAGCAAAATCTTTTGCCTATGCCTTATCTAAATCAATGGTAATATCATTGGCAGATATGATCAATGCCAATAAAAAATATCCAAAAATAACAGCTTCCGTAATTGTGCCAAGCACAATGGATACGCCATTGAACCGCAAAGAAATGCCTGATGCTGATTTTACAAAATGGGTGCCTACAAAAGATGTAGCCGAAACAATTGATTTTGTTTTAAGCGATGCCGGTAGTAATTTACGGCACACTGTTTTGAAAATATATAACGAGAGCTAACTCAAAGTACGACGTACGATGTTTGATGTTCGATGTAAAAGCTAATAATTATTCTGATGAAAAAAGCGTTATTAACGATCAGTCTTTTAATATTGTCTAACACTTTTATGACCTTCGCATGGTATGGCCATTTGAAATTTAAACAATGGAGTTGGTTCAATAGCTTGAGTTTGGTTGGCGTTATCCTGATCAGTTGGGGGATTGCATTATTTGAATATTCGTTTCAGGTGCCTGCCAATAGAATTGGGTTTACGGAAAATGGCGGCCCGTTCACACTGTGGCAATTAAAAGTAATTCAGGAAGTAATCACACTGACCGTATTTACTGTTTTTACAATTGTATTTTTTAAGAACGAAAGTTTTAGATTAAATCACGCAATAGGGTTTGGATTTTTAATATTGGCGGTGTATTTTATTTTTAAAAAGTAGTATCACTATTATCAGGTCATTTTATTATCAAAGAAAACAGAGAGGTTCGTCAGTTTTTTTTCTTTCCAGTTTTCTTGTTTTTCATTACTTGGAATAAAAAGTTTTATATAGCAGGATGTAGCAGAATTTATTTTAAAAAAGAATTCATACGTATCATCATATCTTTCATAATACTCAATAGCTTCTCCAAATAAAACAACCAGATCATTGTAGTTTATATTCAATGATCCATAAAAAGCAACATTAGAGATATCCTTGTTTTTAACATCCAGTATAACCGTATTTATTGCAGAGTCGTTTTTAATAGTATATTTTATGCAATCGGTATAGGTATCCTGGCTTGATAACTTGCCTTTAAAATAAGGCAATATTTTTTCAGGTGCATTTTTATACGGCAAAATGAACTGCGCGACAGCTTCAATATTATTTTTGTCTATTTGCAGTATCTCCTCCATGGTATAAAAAAATTACCGTTTTAAACTATCCGCAGGCAGGCGTTCATAAAAAGCAAATCCGTTTTTATGGTATAATTTAATAATTCCCGGAACGGTATCTAATCTTGGCGCATCCTGTATCTTGGCAGATAAATAAGTTGGTTTGTCGATATTACCACTCACCAGCCATTGGTTATGCAGTTCCATCGTATCTGCATGCGGTAAACTTTTAGCATAAAAATATTGCGCATAACTTTTATAACCTACGGTTTCTACATAACAATCTTTTCCTTGTTGTGCCTCAAAAAATTCAATGTTGGCTTTTTGAGAAATGGCTTCAATTTTAGGTGTCAGCAAAATGCTTGTCAAAAAGCAGCAGATCGTTAATGAACAAAAAAGAATAATCGTTTTTTGTCGCTGATCTTTTGAAATAAGATAGGTCAGCACACCGATCAACAATACCGATCCGCCAATCGAATCCGTCCAGGACCAATGGACATCGGCTTGTAAATTACCTCTTGCAAAAACATCAGCTATCATACCAATCCATTCATCTTTATGCATCATTGCAAATGGAATAGCAGTGATCGCAATCGCTAATAGTAAACCGATCAATCCTAGCAAAGCTTTTAGCCAGCTATTCAATTGAGCTTTTCTTTCCCAAAGGTCATTGATACATAAGGTAGCCAAAAAAGTAAGCGGGAACCAGCAAAGCGATGAATAGTGAACGATCTTCGTCTTTACAATGGAAAAAAGTAATAAGGTTACCCAGAATAATATCAGCATCCATTTTTTAAATGCCTTTTGTTGCGGCGTGTTTGTTCTTACAAATTGTCCCCTCATGAAAAAGATAGATGCAGGAAAACAACCGATCAGCAATACCCACCAATGATAAAAGAATGGTTCGCCATGATCAGCTTCACTTGTGCTAAACAAACGAATTTGATATTCTATGAATTGGATCAGGAACCAGGGCCCGTTTTTAACAAGATCTACACCAAACCATAAAAAGCAGACAGCAGTTATTGTCAGGAGAATGATCAGCAGTTCTTTCCAGTTAATATAGAATTTGAATCTGTTAATAAGGACATAAGCGCCATAAGATAATAGCGTGATAACAAGTGCCACAGGCCCTTTTGTCAGTACGGCCAATCCTAAAAACAATCCTGCTAAAAAAGCATATTTTATTCTGTTGGTAGCATTGAGTGTTAAAAAATAAAAATGGTAAATACTTAAAAAGATAAAAAGGTTGAACCAGGGATCAATGATGCCGCTTTTAAAATATAAAAAAGTAAGCATGGTGCCGAGATAAACCATTACCCAGATCCTCGCAACATTTTCATTGAATATTCTTTTTCCGATACGGAAGATCAATACCAAAGTAACAACACCGCAAACTGCATTGGGAAATCTTGCGGCGAATTCATTTACGCCAAAGATCTTCATGCTTATTACCTGCAGCCAAAAGAACAAGGGGGGTTTTTCCCAAAAACGCTGAAAATTGATTTGCACAGAAAAGTAATTGTGCGAAACGATCATTTCCCTGGCACTTTCTGCGAAATTCACTTCATCCCAATCAAATAGGTGAACATGCCCCAAAAAAGGCATGAATAATATAATGGCCAGCAGCGCAATCGTCCACTCGTTCTTTAAAATACTCTTCATAGTAATGATTTCCTCACGGCAAAATAAACAAAAGATTCCTATAAAAAATAACACGACTGTTTTGAATCAGTTATTTTTGTTGTAAAGCTTTAGTCAATGCATTCATTCAAAGAGTTGTCGGAAAAAATTGAGGTACATTTTAATGTCCGCCATTTCCCAGAAAGTCCTGCTACTTTATACGAACCGGCTGAATACATCTTACAAATAGGCGGCAAACGCATTCGTCCGGCAATGTGTTTAATGGGCAATGAATTATTTGATGAGATCAGTGCTGATGCATATCATATGGCTGCTGCTATTGAGTTGTTCCATAATTTCAGTTTGATACATGATGATATCATGGACAAAGCTCCTTTGCGTCGGGGAATGGAAACCGTACATGTAAAATATGGCGAATCAACTGCTTTGCTGGCGGGAGATGTCATGTTGGTAAAAGCATACGATTGTATCAGTAAAATAAAACCGGAGCATTTACCCAAAGTGTTACAATTATTTAATAAAGTAGGACGAGAAGTCTGCGAGGGACAGCAGCTGGACATGGATTTTGAACAGAAAGAAAAAGTGAGCCTGAATGAATATGTAAGTATGATCACCTTAAAAACCTCTGTATTATTAGCAGCAAGTTTGCAATTTGGCGCTATATTAGGAGGGGCAGCCGGCGACAGCCAACATCATTTATATGAATTTGGTAAAAATCTTGGCATCGCATTTCAATTACAGGATGACTACCTGGATGCATTTGGCGATCCTGAAAAATTTGGCAAACAGGTGGGTGGAGATATATTGGCCAATAAAAAAACATTTTTAATGATCTATGCTTTGGAGACAGCTTCCGAAACACAAAGAAAAGAATTAAAAAGATTGATGCAGGAAAATCCACCGGATAAAGTGGCAAAGGTTTTACAGATATTTAAAGATTGCAAAGTGGACGCGTGGGCAAATGAATTAAAAGAAAAATATTTACAGACCGCATTACAGCATTTAGAAGATACAGCAGTAATGGCAGTAAGGAAAAAGCCGCTGACCGAGTTAGCCGCTTATTTGATACAGAGAGAAAAATAGTTTACTAATTCTTAATTATAATGTCAAGCCAGCTTTTTAGAAAAAAAAGTATCACCGCGATATTGAAAGATGCAGCAGATGGTTATTCTGATGCAGAACATTCGTCAGCTGGTTTACAAAAAGTATTAAAAGTAAAGGACCTGACTGCAATGGGCATTGCAGCGGTAGTGGGTGCGGGTATTTTTTCAACCATTGGTGATGCTTCTTATCATGGCGGCCCGGGTGTTATATTGTTATTTATACTGACTGCAGTCTGCTGCGGTTTTTCTGCTTTGTGTTATGCCGAATTTGCTTCTCGTATACCCGTTAGCGGTAGTGCCTATACATACGCATATGCATCTTTCGGAGAATTGATCGCCTGGATCATTGGTTGGGACCTGTTGATGGAATATGCCATTGGCAATGTTGCGGTGTCTATTTCATGGAGTGCTTATTTTGTCAATTTTATGGAAGGCTTTGGTATTCACATACCTGCTTATTTAACTACAGATTATTTATCAGCTTTTAGAGGTTTTACAGAAGCGGCGAAACAACTGGCCGCAGGAAATAAGCTCGCTACTTTAAATGACGGATTAAGAGGTTCCTATCAGGCATGGATAACTGCCCCCGAATTTGCAGGTATAAAAGTCGTTGCAAATTTGCCCGCATTACTAATTGTGCTTTTAATTACCTGGTTGGTGTACGTTGGGATCAAAGAAACAAAACGTGCCACCAATTATATGGTAGGATTAAAAATAGTGATTGTAGTAGCTGTGATCGCGATAGGTTTCTTTTATGTGGCACCGGCAAACTGGAGCCCGTTTCTGCCGAACGGATTCGGCGGAGTGATGAAAGGTGTATCAGCTGTATTCTTTGCTTATATTGGGTTTGATGCCATTTCAACTACGGCCGAGGAATGTGAAAACCCGCAAAGAGATATTCCTAAAGGAATGATCTACTCGCTAATAATTTGTACGGTATTATATATTTTGATCGCGATCGTTTTGACAGGCATGGTTTCTTATAAAAATCTCCAGGTTGCTGATCCATTGTCGTATGTATTCAGGGTAGTGCATTTAAATAAGATCAGTTATATCATTTCATTCAGCGCGGTCATTGCCACAGCGAGCGTACTGTTGGTCTTTCAACTGGGACAACCAAGAATATGGATGAGTATGAGCCGTGATGGCTTGCTGCCAAAAATATTCAGTCGCATTCATCCGAAATATAAAACACCTTCGTTCTCAACTATTTTAACGGGCATAGTAGTTGGTGTCCCTGCTTTATTTGTGAACCTAACAGAAGTAACTGACCTTACAAGTATCGGAACCCTGTTTGCTTTTGTATTGGTTTGCGGAGGCGTTTTATTATTGCCTCCAAAAGAAGAGGATCTAACAGATGCTAAATTCAAAATGCCATACATCAATTCTAAATTTATATCGCCCGTATTGTTTATTGTTGGGTTGATATTTTTATGGAAAAACTTTTTAGGCCTATTCCATTATGATGGAGATTGGGAAGGATTCAGGGATAAATTGCCATTTTTTCTTTTTGTAATACTTGCAGTAGGTTTAACAGTATTATCATTCCTGAAAAATCTTTCTTTGATTCCTGTGCTAGGATTAGCCAGCTGTTTTTATTTAATGACAGAATTAGGCTACACCAACTGGCTACGTTTCGTTATCTGGTTAGTAATAGGGTTGGTCATCTATTTTATGTACAGTCGCCACAACAGTAATCTGGCAAAACAAAATACATAATTTGTAACTTTGTATAGAATCCCGTTAATCCTTTAATCGGACGAATCCCAATTCAGACAATAAAATGAAATACGAAATAGGCGATAAAATAATAATCTTACTTTCTAACGAAGAAGGAAAAGTGGTGGAGATCATTAACGATAAAATGGTGATGATAGAAGTAAAGGGAGTAAAGTTTCCTGCTTACATGGATCAGATCGATTTTCCTTATTTCAAAATGTTCACAGAAAAGCGCGCTACTGAAAAACAACCGGCCAAAGTATATATCGACAATGTAAAAAGAGAAAAGACGCCTACTAAGCACAAAATGGCAGAAGGTGTATGGATCAATTTTTTACCGGTATATGATAAAGATGTTTTTGATGATGATATAGTAGAAAAAATAAAGATCTACCTGATCAATCAAACCGATACCGCTTTTAGTTTTACTTATAATTGTATGATCGGCGGAGATAGCAGCTTTTTGCTGAAAAATTCCATTGAACCATTGCAGGATTTTTATTTGCATGACGTGAAGTTTGAAGATATGAATGATAGTCCGAGGTTTGATTTTGAATTTGCTTTGGTAAACCCCGATAAAAAGAAAGCCTTGTATTACGAGGCTTCTCTAAAAATAAAAGCAAAACAATTATTTAAAAAGATAGAAGAAATCCAGCTCAAAAACGAAGCAACATTTTCTTATGTTTTGTTTGAGCAATATCCCGACAAAGTAGAAACAGAAAAATTTGACGTCGGTAAATTGAACAATGCCGGATTTAGAATATATGATGCGTCTAAATCAAGAGAAAATTTAGAATCTGCACGCTCGGTAATTGACCTGCATATAGAAAAATTGTCAGATAGCTGGAAGCACCTTAGTAATTTTGAAATACTAACTATTCAATTAAAAGCATTTGAAAAGTTTTATGATCTTGCAGTGGCGCACTATCAAAGCTCATTGGTTGTAATACATGGGGTAGGTATGGGAAAACTAAGAGATGAAATTCACGACATCTTAAAAACCAAACAAGAAGTGAAGTCTTTCGTCAATCAGTATCATCCGAGTTACGGTTATGGTGCAACAGAGATTTTCTTTTCCTATTAATGGAATAATAATTGCTAAATAAACAGGTATGAAAATAGTTATAGCAGCTGATCATGCAGGTGTCGGTTACAAAGCAGTTCTTGTTAAAGAAATGCAGGAAAAAGGATATGCTGTAAACGATCTCGGAACTTTTGATGAAAATCAGCCGGATGATTATCCGGATTATGCAGTGAGAGTAGCAACGGCCCTTCTTGCGAAACAAGCGGAAAAGGGGATTATTATTTGTGGAAGTGGTGTTGGCGTTAGTGTTACGGCTAATAAGTTCAAAGGGATCCGTGCAGGTGTTTGTCATGATACCTATTCCGCCCATCAATGTGTAGAGCACGATGACGTAAATGTTTTATGCATTGGCCAGCGGGTAATTGGCATAGAATTAGCCCGTGAAGTGGTGTTCACCTTTTTGAAAGCTGTTTTCAGTAATGAGGAAAGGCATGTGAAAAGGCTTAAAAAAATTGCTATCATAGAAGATAGTAATATGAAATAGTGAATTGTGATAAGAGGAAGATAAATATCGGCACAACACCCTAACTTTAAAGGATATTAGCAAACAATGAAAGGCGATCAAATAAGCACATTATTTTTAGATATAGGCGGCGTATTATTGACGAATGGCTGGGGTGGCCCTTCAAGAAAACTGGCAGCAGAAAAATACAAATTGGATTGGGATGATATGAACGAAAGGCATCATCTTACTTTTGATACCTATGAAATGGGCAAACTAACGCTCGACCAATATTTAAAGAGACTGGTTTTTTATCAGCCCAGGGATTTTTCTATAGAAGATTTTAAGGCTTTCATGTTCGAGCAATCAAAACCCTTCCCTGAAACGATCGCTTTCTTTAAAGAACTGAAGGCAAAACATAAATTACATGTTATTGCAGTCAGCAATGAAGGAAGAGAGTTGAATGATTACAGAATTGAAACATTTAAACTACACGAATTGTTTGATGCATTTGTTTCTTCCTGTTATGTAAAATTTCGTAAGCCTGATACCGACATCTTTAGGATTGCCTGCGATATTAGTCATTCACTGCCTAGTCAGGCACTCATGATCGATGATCGGCTGATGTTTGTAGAAGAGGCAAGAAGCGTAGGTATACATGCACTACAATACACCGGACTAGAATCCATCAAAGAAAAAATAAGCCACTTTAACTTTTTACACAACCAATAATATGGAACAACAACAATACGATTTTGGAATGATAGGGTTGGGCACAATGGGCCGCAACCTTGTATACAATATAAGCGACCATGGCTTTAGTGTTTCCGGTTTCGACAAAAATGAAGAACAGGTAAAAACATTGATCAAAGAAGCACCGTCGAAAAATATCATGAGCACCAGCAGTTTGCCGGAATTTATCAATTCTTTAAAAAAACCAAGGGTGATCATGTTTCTGGTGCCGGCGGGGCCGATCGTTGATAGCGTGATATTAGAATTAAAAACATTTTTGTCAAAAGATGACCTGATGATGGATTGCGGTAACTCGCATTTTACCGATACTAATATTCGAACTGAAGCTTTGGCTAAGGAAAATATTCATTTCATGGGTGTAGGTGTTTCAGGTGGTGAATCGGGTGCAAGATTTGGCCCAAGCATTATGCCCGGCGGCGCCAAAGAAGCATATGATAGAGTAGCGCCAATGTTGCAGGCTGTTTCTGCTAAAGTGAATAACGAGCCTTGTGTTACGTACGTGGGTGCCGGTTCAGCAGGGCATTATGTAAAGATGGTACATAACGGTATCGAATATGCGCTAATGCAATTGATCGCTGAAACATACCAGGTATTAAAAGATGTGGCAGGATTAAACAATGATGAGCTGCACGAGCTATATACAAAATGGAACAAGAGCGACCTACAATCTTTTTTGGTAGAGATAACTGCTGAGATATTTTTAAAGAAAGATAACCTTACTAATAATAGGTTGGTAGATATGATACAGGCCAGTGCCGGCCAAAAAGGAACAGGACAGTGGACTTCACAGGATGCGTTGAATCAACATATTCCTATTCCGGTAATTGATATTGCTGTTAGCGCACGTGACCTGTCTGCCTTGAAGGAAGAACGCAAACAAGTTCAACAGAATTTATTTACAGCAACAACCAAAGCAGCGCCATTAACAGGAACAGAAAAAACAGCTTTTATTGATGCGGTGGAACAGGCTTTGTATTTTTCTATGATCACTACGTATGCGCAGGGTATGTCTTTATTATACCATGCATCAGGTGAATATAAATATGGATTAAAATTAGATGAGATCGCGGCGATATGGCGCGGTGGGTGTATCATCCGTGCGGCTTTGTTAGAAGATATTCGTGCAATTTTTGCCAAGCATCCGGAGTTATCCAATATTTTGATCAACGATGGCATCGCTAAAAAATTAGAATTCGCGCAGGATGGCATACGTACGGTTATTAAAAAAGCAATAGATGCAAGTATACCAGTTCCGGCTTTAATGGTTTCACTGGCATATCACGACACCTATCGTAGCGCATGGCTGCCATTTAATCTGTTGCAGGCACAGCGCGATTATTTTGGTGCACATACATACCAACGTACAGACCGCGACGGAACTTTTCATACTCATTGGGAAACTAAATGATACAGTAAAAAGGTAAAAGGTAAAACCAAAAGTAATCGAGGATTAAAAAATTCTTAATTAAAAATTATTAATCAAACGAAATGAAATCAGCAAATAGTGTAGGGCCAACAGTTATAGTTATTTTAGGCGCCACAGGCGATCTTACCTGGCGTAAATTAATGCCGGGTATTTATAATCTCCATTTAGATAACTGGTTGCCAAAAAACTTTGCGGTTATCGGTGTAAGCAGAACAGAAATGAATGATGAAGCTTTTCGTGAACATATGCAAAATGGTGTAGATAAATTTTCAAGAAGGGGAAAGGCTGATGAAAAAGATTGGAGTGAATTTGAAAAATGCATCAGCTATAATCAGGGAGGTTTTGATGAACAATCAACATATGAAACCTTACTGCAACAAATAGAGAAATTAGAAAAAGAGTGGAACGCACCTGCCACACGTGTTTTTTATATGGCAGTTCCGCCGAGCTACTTCGAAGAAATAGCGACTAAACTGGGTTCTTCTAAATTGGTAGAGAATAAAGAACTGAGCCGCATCGTTATTGAAAAACCTTTTGGTCGTGATTATAACAGCGCTAAAAAATTGAATGACCTGTTGCACAGCATGTACGATGAATCGCAGATATATCGCCTGGATCATTATTTAGGTAAAGAAACCGTACAAAATATTTTAGCTTTCCGTTTTGCCAACGCGATGTTTGAGCCTATCTGGAACCGTAGTTATATTGACCATGTTCAAATAACCGTATCAGAACAATTGGGCATCGGTACACGCGGCAACTATTACGAAACTGCCGGTGCCTTACGCGATATGATCCAAAATCACATTCTGCAATTATTATGTCTGATCGCGATGGAACCAACGGTTTCATTTGATGCAGATGAAGTGCGTAATAAAAAAGTAGACGTGCTAAACGCCATCAGAATGATAAAGCCTGAAGATGTGCATTTAAATGCAGTACGCGGACAATACGGCGCAGGCTGGATCGAAGGTGAAAAAGTAATTGGCTATCGCGAAGAACAGGATGTAAAGAAGGATTCAAATGTAGAAACATTTGCAGCCGTTAAATTTTTTGTAGATAACTGGAGATGGCAAGGCGTTCCGTTTTACTTACGTACGGGCAAACACATGAATGAAACGATCTCTGTTATCAGTCTGCAGTTTCGCCCGGTGCCACATCAATCTTTTCCAAATAATACAACAGGCAATTGGCAACCGAACAGGTTGGTGATGAATATTCAACCGCATATGGGTATTAAACTAAGCTTCCAGGCAAAACGCCCGGGATTGGAAATGTTGTTATCCCCTGTTGATATGCAATATGATTATAGCGATTCGTATACAGCCACTACACCGGAAGCATATGAAACATTGTTGTTGGATATCATGGAAGGTGATTCAACTTTATTCATGCGCGCCGATCAGGTAGAAGCTGCATGGAAAATTGTTATGCCGATCATCGAACAATGGGAAAATAATCCATCGGCAAGCTTTCCTAATTATGCTGCGGGCATGACGGGGCCGGAAGATGCGGAAGCATTGATCGCAAGGGATGGACATAATTGGTTTGTAACACCTCCAAAAACAAAATAGTGAGCGATACAAAAAATATAAAAGTATTTAAAAATGTTGCTACGCTTTGCGAAGCAACGGCAAATCATATAATTGATCTGGCCAATGCATCTATTACAGCAAATGGCAGGTTTGTTATAGCACTTTCAGGAGGCAGCACGCCAAACGAGTTGTATAAATTATTAGCTAGTGAACCCTATCAAAAAAAAATACCCTGGAAAGACACACATATTTTTTGGGGAGATGAACGTTGTGTGGGATTAGATGATAAGCTAAACAATGCCTTTGTAGCAAGAACTTTATTGTTGGATAAGGTCGATATTCCTGTAACCAATATGCATCCGGTACAGGTTGATCTTTCACCTGCTGATGCCGCCATAAAATACGAAGACGTTCTGAAAATATTTTTTAAAAAAGACGCGCCTCAATTCGATCTCATATTTTTAGGATTAGGCGAAAATGCACATACAGCTTCTTTATTTCCGGGAACTGCAGTCTTGCACGAAAAAGACCGTTGGGTAAAAGAAGTATATGTTGCCGAACAAAAAATGTATCGTGTTACTATGACGGCACCTCTGTTAAATCAGGCACGCCATATCATCTTTTTAGTAACAGGTCAATCGAAAGCAGAAGTGCTGCATACAATATTCAATAGTCCGTACGATCCTGAAAAATATCCTGCGCAATTAATACAACCTGTTAATGGAGATCTATATTGGTATGTAGATGAACTGGCGGCGGCGCTTGTCTGAACCATTGATTGAAGTTGATTATTTTGATTGAATTGATTTTGCCGTTCTGATTTTTTGTTTCTTATTCTTTATTCAATTTTCTACGCTTAATTTCTTTTTTAGTTAATCTAAGCTCTCTGCCTGTCTGTTCGTTTACGGAAGAATTTTCCTGCGCGCGACGCATTAAGTAGGGTATCACTTCACGGATCGGCCCGAAGGGTAAATATTTACTTACAGAATATCCGGCTTTCGCCAAATTAAAAGTGATCGTGTCACTCATGCCATAAAGCTGAGAAAAATGAACAGTATCCTTGCTGTTTAAATTTGCCGCAAATAAACAACTCTGTTCATTGTGTGAGGCAACGATCAATGAGACTGTAGTTGGATGCTGCATACAAAATTGTATGGCTTCATTATATACTTTATCGCAGGTTTCTTTATCAGGCTGAATAGGTGAGGGATAATGCATTTGTCGTGCACGTTCCCGTTCTTTTTCCATATACGCACCACGAACGATCTTTACACCAAAAATAAAGTTACTCTCGATCGCATCTTTTATACGTGCTTCCATAAATTTAAAACGGTCAATACGATAGAGTTGTACTGTAGTATAAACTATCACATTTTTTTTATTGATTAAAGCCATCATAGAATAAGCCAGGTAATCGATCGGCCCTTGTATCCATGATTCCTCCGCATCTATTAAGATCTTTATCTTATTATTTTGAGCACAAAGGCAAATGCTGTTCATCCTATTATTGACCATATCCCACTCAGCTTTTTCCGCAATAGATAATTCTTGTAGTGCTATTGAATATCGGCTAGCCAAATTACCCGCACCAGCTTCCATCAAATGATTGATTTTTTTCAACAAGCCAAAACGCGCAAGGCTTGTAACCTTAATACTTATAAATGGAATATTGGACTGAGTGGCTGCGTATTGTATTGTTTGTATAAATTCTTTAGCAACATGGTCGTAGCCGGTTTCTCCTTTTTTACCACCTTCCACACCATAATCCAATATTACCTGCACATAGTATCTTTCAAGCTTATTTACAACCTTGGCTGTCTGCTGCAATGTTTCTCCGCCAACAAATTGTTTAAAAATAGTGGAACGTATAATGGTTTTTGTAAATGGGATATGCCATTTAATGAAAGAAGGTAATATCTTGAGACCTACAGTAACTAACCATGATCTTCTCATAATGGAGAAAACGAATTTTGCGCTCTTTAATTCCGGATCTGTTTTATAGGCAAATGCATTTTCTGTATTGTCGAATGATATCATAGAAAAAGATTGAAAAGAGAAATGGTTGCCAAAAAATAATAGCTACATTCTATGTTATATAAATTTAAAAAATTAAATTCGTTTATATGGCATTTGTTTTGATTAATATAAATTTGATCAAATAAAAAGTGATACCAATAAATTCAACAATATGAAATTCAATCCAAAATATGTGGTCATGCTATTGTTAGTAGTTATCGTAACAATAGGGGTTGCGGCAATAGCACCTCCCGAACACAATCATCCGCATACCTTTGTGAATTTAAAAGTATTGCCAAAAAATATCAGCGATACATTGTTGTACCAAATAATGAAGACTGATTTTAATAAAGGGTTGGGCGTAAAATGTAGTTTTTGCCATGCGCCAAATAAAGATTCAAGCGACCTCGACTTTTCCAGTGATGCAAAACCCGAAAAAAATATTGCCCGTGGAATGATGAAAATGGAAATAGGGATCAATAGCAATTATTTCAAAATAGAGCATGCTATGATAGGCGATCAGGCATTAGCGGTTACCTGCATTACCTGTCACAATGGAAAAGCTTTTCCAGCAAACGATAGTACACTGCAGGAGAAGAAATAATTATTGAGCTTTGAACAGGCCATATTTAAGGATGCAGAAAATAGCTCTGAAGCCATCTTTCCAACCGATTTTCTTTCCTTCTTCGTAGGTTCTGCCGTAATAAGATATACCGACCTCGTATATCCTTATTTTTTCTATCCTAGAGATTTTTGCAGTGACTTCAGGCTCAAATCCAAACCTGGTTTCTTTTAAGGTAAGACTTTGTACAATTGCAGTATTGAATAATTTGTAACAGGTTTCCATATCGGTCAGGTTCAGGTTAGTGAACATGTTTGATAGGGCTGTTAAAAATTTATTGCCGATCGTGTGCCAGAAAAACAGCACCCTGTGTGGATTACCGCCCATAAATCTTGAGCCATAAACAACATCTGCAAAGCCATTCACCACTGGTTTTAATAGATCATTAAATTCTTCCGGATCATATTCCAAGTCAGCATCCTGGATGATTACATAATCACCCGTGGCTTTAGTGATGCCTGTATGCAACGCAGCGCCCTTGCCTTTGTTTATCTCATGTTTAAAATACTGGATATTCAACCCCGGATTAGTATTGATATAATTTTGTATAGCTGTTTCAGTATCATCAGTAGAACAATCATTCACAATGATCACTTCTTTTGAAATATTGTTGATCAGATTCACTGCTTTCACTTTGTTCAAAATAAAATGAATTGTCTTGCCTTCGTTATAGGCAGGAATAACAATAGATAACTTGCTAATGCTCATGGTTCGTTTTTGGTAATAATAGGAAGAAATTAGACTCACTTTCTGCATTCAACAATATGAAAAATGCGTTCGTGGCGCAACTTACATAAAATATCAATACGCTACCCATCCATAAATTATAATATTTGTACGAATTACACTTAATTTTGCTTCGTGAAAAATTTCAGACAACAGCAACATCGCCCTAAAAAAAATACTTTGATCGTGGGCCGCAAAGCTATTATTGAAGCCATGCAGGGCGGTAAACAGCTGGAGCGTATTTATTTGCAGGCTACAGTGCATGGCCCTGCCATTGATGATATCAGAAAATTGGCGGAACAATATTTGGTACCTATTAATAAGGTTCCTATTGAGAAACTGGACAATTTTAATGTCAGTAATCATGAAGGTTGCGTGGCAATTATTTCTAAAATTCAATACCAGGATCTGCAGCAGGTGATCTCATTTATTGTTGAAAAGGGTGAAGTCCCGCTATTTTTAATGTTAGACGGCATAACAGATATCCGTAATATTGGTGCTATTGCAAGAAGTGCTTTTTGTTTTGGTGTAAATGCGATCATCATCCCGGATAAGGGCGTAGGTGCATTGAATGAAGATGCTATTTTAACTTCAGCAGGAGCATTAGAAAAAATTGCTATTTGCCGTGTTAATAGTCTAATGAAAGCAATTGATGACCTGCATATGAATGGCATCAAAGTTTTTGCAAGTGAAATGACTTCCGATAAAAAATTATATGACCTTGAATTAAAAGAACCTGTGGCTATTGTGATGGGAGGCGAAGAACACGGTGTCTATCCTGCATTAATGAAAATATGCGATGAGCAATTTCAAATACCTATGACAGGAGATTTTGAATCTTTAAATGTATCGGTAGCAGCAGGGATCATTTTGTATGAGGCGATGAAACAGCGGATTTAGACTGATTTATCGCGAAAAAATATCCAAAAGATTATTTGGATGACAAGAAGGAGTAGCAATAATTCAAATCTTGCATTTTCTTGCTTTTGTATATCGTCTCTGTTATCTAATAGTAGCTTTGTATAATCGAGATTCTCGTTTGCAATCAATTTTAAAGAATCAGTTTGCTGAATATTTGAAATTTCAGATTTTTTCATGCCGATGAAATAATTAGTAGGTTCTCGCGCAACTAATTGTAATCGTAAAAAACTATCTGCCACGAGATAAGCCAAAAGAAAAAACGAAATAGAGATCAATCCAATTCTAACTATATTTTTCATATATTTTGTTTTAAAATCTATTGCATTTATTTCCTAATTCTTCTTTCTTAATTCATCACTCTTCATTATCATAAGAAGCTTCTTCTGTTTTGCTCGAGGTAGAAACTAAACTATCAATTGTCTTAATTTCTTCGGCAGAAAAATAGCGCCACTTTCCTACAGGCAAATTGGCGAGTGTAATATTCATTATTCTAACACGTTTGAGCGTTTCAACATTATAACCGAGTGCAGTACACATTCTTCTTATCTGCCTGTTCAATCCCTGCGTTAATATAATTCTAAAACGGTTCTTGCCTTCTTGTTTTACAAAACATTTTTTGGTAACAGTATCTAATATTCGAACACCGTTCGCCATTTTTTTGATGAACTCGACTGTGATGGGTTTATCAACCGTAACTATATATTCTTTTTCATGATTGTTGCCGGCACGTAATATCTTATTCACAATATCGCCGTCATTGGTTAAAAAGATCAATCCTTCCGAAGGCTTATCTAATCTCCCGATAGGAAATATCCTGCTTTTGTAATTGATAAAAGAGATGATGTTAGATTTATCTTTCAGATCAGTAGTACAGGTAACACCTGTAGGTTTATTAAAAACGATATAAACTGTTTTGTCTTTTGTTTTGATAGATTCTCCATCGATCTCAACAATATCACCCTCCATTACACGGTTGCCTTTTATGGCAATATTATCATTGATCGTAACCCTGCCTTGCTCAATATATTTATCGGCTTCCCTGCGTGAGCAGAAACCAGTTTCACTAATATATTTATTTAAGCTTTTATCCATTGCTATTATTGATCGGGTGCAATTTAAAGTTTTGCATTTTAAATTTCGGTCGAAAAAGATGCACCGAGGAGAATTTTTCCCCGGGTACTCTTTTTATTTAAAAAAATTAAGACAGTCTGGATGCATATTCTACGCTGTTTTTAGCACAATCGTTTGAATATATTTGGTAACAAACCTGTAACTGCTTACTTTTGCACCGCGAAGTAGAGCAGCGGTAGCTCGTCGGGCTCATAACCCGAAGGTCAGAGGTTCGATCCCTCTCTTCGCAACAAAAAATGAGGCTCGTATTGAGCCTTTTTTATTCTTAGCAAAATGGTTTATCGCTAATGAATTTGATTATCTCCTCCATTCTGTCGGCTTGTATGTGGTAATCAAATGAACCAAACAGCTATTCAAAGACAATACAATCATGAAATCGGGTTTTGTAAATATTTTCGGTAAGCCTAACGCAGGCAAAAGCACGCTCCTGAATGCATTAATGGGAGAGAAGATGGCTATCGTATCGCCTAAAGTACAAACGACCAGGCATCGCATCAAAGCCATCTTAACCAATGATGACTACCAGATCATATTTTCTGATACGCCCGGTATCATCGAACCTAAATATAAGCTGCACGAAAAAATGATGCAGGCTGTTAAAGGTAGTTTGGAAGATGCTGATGTTGCTTTGTTAATGGCTGATGCAAGAGAAACAGGTGAAGAAAGCCATGCTATATTTTCTTCTTTAAAATTAAGAGTGCCGGCATTAGTTGTATTGAATAAATCAGATGCGGTTGATGAGGATAAATTAGAAAGATTAAAATTATTTTTTCAGGAGCAACCTTATTGCAAGGAAGTAGCGATCATTTCAGCATTAAAAAAAACGGGGATCGATGACCTGTTAAAAACAATTGTTAGTTATTTATCTGAAGGAGAACCTTTTTATGATGGCGATAATTTAAGCGACTTACCAACGAAATTTTTTGTAAGTGAATTGATAAGAGAAAAGATATTTGCATTATACGGAGATGAAATTCCTTATCATGCAACAGTCTTGGTACATGAATTCAAAGAAAAGACAACGCTTATAAAGATTGGCGCAGATATCATCGTGCAGCGCGATACACAAAAAGGAATTATCTTAGGCGAAGGTGGACAAATGATCAAAAAATTAGGTACAGACGCAAGAAAAGATATTGAAGCGTTTTTAGGAAGTAAAGTTTTTCTGGAGCTGTTCGTAAAAGTGAGGCCGAAATGGAGAGATAATGAAATGCAATTAAAAGAATACGGGTACTAAATAATTAACAATTGACAATTGTCAATTTTCAATTGAAAAATATGAGTTTTACAATAGCAATAGTAGGTCGCCCAAATGTAGGGAAAAGCACTTTTTTTAACAGGATGTTAGAAGAGCGCAGAGCCATTGTAGATGACCTAAGTGGCGTAACACGTGATCGTCAATATGGCGAAGCAGAATGGAGCGGCAAATTCTTTAATGTAATTGATACAGGTGGTTTTGTCCCAAAGAGCGAAGATATTTTTGAAAAAGAAATTCGTAAGCAGGTGATCATCGCGATCGATGAAGCAGATGCGATCATTTTTATGGTGGATGTTACAACCGGCATCACTGATCTGGATCAATCCATGGCAGGTATGTTGCGCCGTACTTCGAAACCGGTTTTTTTAGTGGTGAATAAAGTTGATAACCACGATCGTTTATTAGAAGCGTCAGAATTTTATAGTCTTGGTTTTGATAATATACATTTCCTTTCTTCTATCAGCGGAACAGGTAGCGGTGATCTATTAGACGATATAACGGCTTTAATTGGTAATGATCCGGAACCGGAAGACAAACAACTTCCTAAATTCGCTATCATTGGCCAACCGAACGTAGGGAAGTCATCTTTACTAAACGCATTAACGGGACAGGAGCGTACCATTGTAAGTGAAATTGCTGGAACAACCAGAGATACGATCCATACGCATTATAATCTTTTCAATAAAGAATTTATATTAATTGATACAGCAGGTATTCGCCGCAAAGCAAAAGTGAGCGAAGACCTGGAATTTTATTCTGTGATCCGGGCCATTAAAGCTGTTGACGAAGCGGATGTGTGCATGTTGGTACTGGATGCAACAAAAGGGGTTACTGCGCAAGACCTTAGCATTTTTGCCATGGCAGTAAAAAAAGGAAAAGGTGTTGTGGTATTGGTAAATAAATGGGATCTGATGGAAAAAGAAACGAACACTGCAAGAGATTATGAAAAAGAATTGAAACAACGTTTCCTGCCTTTCAGTGATCTTCCGATCTTATTTATTTCCGCTATTGAAAAGACAAGAATATTTAAAGGAATAGAAGAAGCATTACAGGTATATGAAAACAGGCAACGTAAAATTCCTACTTCTAAACTAAACGACATTATGTTGAAAGCTGTTGAAGCATATCATCCGCCAGTGGTGAGAGGTAATTCTGTTAAGATAAAATATGTAACACAATTGCCGGTTGTAGTGCCTTCGTTTGCATTTTTCTGTAATTATCCGGATGACGTAAAAACACCCTATAAAAATTATCTTGAAAATAAATTGAGAGAAAAATTTCAATTTACAGGTGTACCGATAAGGGTATTTTTTAGAAAAAAATAGACAATGCGGGGACAATATTCCCCATTATTTTCAAATTACCAATCAAATAGGATAAAAATTAGCCTCTTAAAAAAGAGGCTTTATTTTTGCTACCGATAAGAAAACTAAAAAAAATTATGAAAAAACTATTTGCTATTTTGGCTATTGCCAGCGTAATGACAGCTTGTAACAACCATTCAGAATCTGATACCGCTGCTGCTGTAGCTGATTCTACCAGAATTGCTGATTCTACAAGAACAGCTGATTCTCTTAAAGCTGCAACGATGACAACAACAACTACTACTACCACTACAACGGTTGATAGTATTAAAAAAGTTGATAGCTCAATGAATAACGTTAAGGCTATGCCTTCAGACACTATTAATAAAGGTGTGAACAAGGTGAAAGAAAACGAAACGGGAAAATAAACGTAGCAAAATTCTTTTTAAAAAGTTCACTTGGATAATAAGTGGACTTTTTTTGTTTCGCTTACAGCCTTACTATTATCAGGTGAGTTACTAACAGGCGTATTCTTTTTTTGAACGAGCCTGCTATTTTTTATAACTAAATAGCTGATCAGTATAAGAAGCAAAATGATAATAACAGTGATATAAGTAAATGGCTCGTTTTTCCATTTGCGTTTTTCTCTGCGTTTTTTGTTTTTAGCTGTTTTCTTTCGAAGGTCTTTGTTTAATTGTTCTACAAATAAGGGAATGTCTTTTGTCGAATGAAATTCCTGTAATCCTTCTACTGCATCATTTGTAAAATCATCATCTGCCATGTTTTTTTCAACGGCATGTTTTTTCGCTTCCGTTAATTGATCATTGAGATAATCCATTAATTCACGGGTATCAATATTTTTATTGTCGTTAGATAATATTTTTTTTAGATCCTCGCTCATTTTATCGGTGCTTGTTTAAGCAACATTATTTTTAAATTTCTTTTTCCGTTTTGAATATGGCTCTTTACCTGCAATAATGTGTAACCTGTTTGTATAACAATTTCACTGTAACTTTTTTTATCAAGATAAAATAAAGTTAAGCAATCCTGCTGTTCCCTATTCAATTGTTGCAAAGCAGTAGCCAGATTGGTCAATGCAATATCTTTTTCAATGAATTTATTTTTATCTTCCACATCATCGGGAGTAGCCATGAGGCGTTCATTGATTTCAACCGGCTGTTTGCCCTTGTTTCTTAATTTCATCAGGCAATGGTTTTTAGCAACCATATATAGCCAGCTTTTAAAATAATCAACCTTGTATTTAGGTAGTTCGGTAATGACTTTTAAAAAGACTTGCTGAACAGCATCTTTAGCTTCTTCCTGATTTTTCAGGTACTTCATGCAAACACCTAACAGGAGTAAAGTATACCGTTGTAATAGTATGCCGAGCCACTGATTGTTTTTATCTGCATAAAATTTTTGCAGCAATTCAGCATCGTCAATATGGTCAAATGAATGGTTAATAAAATAATGGTAAATAGTAAATGGTAAATGGGAAACGGGAAGTGCAGGTATTGATTTTATTTTTTTTAAATTTCATAGAAATGTGAATATTTTATAAGGAACAATGTAAGTATACATTTATCATTTACCATTAACCATTAACAATTGCTCATGTATCTTCAAAACCTGAGGAATCAATAATTCCTGTTCGTCATTCGTGATAACAAAATCACACAAACGCATTTTCATTTCTTCATCTATTTGTTTGGTCATTCTTGCTTTTATTTCTTCTACAGTAACATTGTCTCTTTTTATAACACGCTGTATGCGAATAGGAGATGGGGCATACACACCAATTACATAATCAAGGTATTGCTGTGCGCCGCTTTCAAATATTAAGGCAGCTTCTTTAACGGCATAATGAGTTGTCTGTTGTTTCATCCAATCGTCAGCATCTTTTATTGTTGCGGGATGGACCATTGAATTTAACAGCGCCAATTTTTCAGGGTCATTAAAGATGATAGTAGATAGATGCTTTTTATCCAGTTTTCCATAAACGTAGATATCCTTGCCAAAACTTTCCTGGATCTTTTGCCTGAGTGCTTCGTTCTCATTCATCAATATCTTAGCTCTGGCATCTGCATAAAAAACAGGTATACCAAGCGTTTCAAATACTTTAGCTACGGTGCTTTTACCGCTACCAATTCCGCCTGTAATACCTACTTTGATCATAGAAGAATAAATGTAAAGCACAAAACCCAAATTCCGGCAGTTATTACCTGGAATTTGGGTTTTGTATATTTGTTTTTAGTGCTTAGTTTTTATCAGCAGTAGTGGTTGTTTTATTCAACGCTTCTGTCCACTCCATGCTGATGGCGCTTTTTTCAATTTTATGGTAGCTGCCCGGACTAACTTCCATGTTAATGGTGCCATCTTCATTTACTTTATTGATCACACCATGTATACCTGCAATGGTTACGATCTTATCACCCTTTTGAAGGTTATTGATCATTTCTTTTTGTTGTTTGGATTTTTTAGACTGCGGACGAATCATAAAAAAATATACTACGGCAATCATTCCCAGCATCGGAAAAGCGATTGGAATTGAGCTGCCACCGTTACCTGGATTCCCCATTAAAAAGATACTTAATAGTTGCATTGTTGTTGTTTATATTGGTTATTAATAATTAATTTTTTGCAATCGGAGCCTTCACTTCTCCCATTAGGATCAGCCGTGGAAAGTCAGGATGCGCATTGGAAATCACCGTGATCGATTTTTGATTATGGCCACGTTTCCCCGTGGTGTTAAATATTACTTTTATGTACCCCGTATCACCTGGTAAAATTGGTTGCTCAGGCTTGTCAGCAACGGTACATCCGCAACTTGCCGTCGCTTTAATAATGATCAGTGGGTTAGTACCTGTATTTTTAAAAGCAAAATTATGCGTTACCTTTTCGCCTTCTGTTGTTGTGTCAAACTTAAATGTAGATCCCATCACCTGCACCATTGTAGAATCTTGTAGCTCCTTATCCATTCGAATGCTTGCGTCATCAACAAGTTTATCCCTTCTGTGCATGTCGCATGAAAAGAGTAGCGCGGGAATAAGTATGATCAACAAGATTTTTTTCATCAGATCAATAATAAAGTGCGAAGTTATTATTTAAAGCGTACTGTTCTTAAAACTTTTCTTATGAATTTTATTTTGAGTTGTTAATTCTTTATGAATATTATCCAGTATCCCATTAATGAATTGTCCGCTTTGAGGTGTGCTGTAATCCTTTGCCAGGTCAATATATTCGTTAATGGTCACTTTGGTCGGTATCGTTTCAAAAAACAAGAACTCGCAGATGCCCATTTGTATGATGATGAGATCCAGCGTAGCAATACGATCAGCATCCCAGTTTTTTAATTTGGGTTTTAGTAGCTCCAAACTTACTTCTTTTTTATTAATGACTGTCTCCAAGAGATCCTTGGCAAATAACCATTTTTCAGTACTAAGGATGTGCTCGAAATTATAAGCGGCGGGTTTTTGCAAAAAGCTTAGTACTAACACACTCATCATTTCTGCATCATCATCCCAGTTAATAAATAGTTCTTCAACATGACTGATAAAATCTTCATTGGGAAGCATCAGGTTGGTAAAAATAAATTCAAGAATATTTTTTTCGCCTTTTTTGTCCCTGGATTGGATAGTGATATAATCCTGGTATTCTTCAGATTGAGCGAGTGCGAGGTATGTCTTCTTTAGTAATTCGTTGTCGATGATGTGTTGCGGCTTCAGTTCATCAATGGCTTCTTTAAAGCTTGCGCCTTCAAGCACTTTCCATAATAATTCGTTGCCGGCAATTTTAGTATTGATGGAAAGATCTTCAGCAGATGGAAGATGTTTGGACGCTTTCTTAACCGCGTCTTTTTCAGCATAACGAGCTACTTCTGATAGGAAATAGATCAAATACACTAAAAGCCTGCGTGACTGTCCGAATTGCTTTTTTAATAGGGCAACAGCTTCAACAGGATTTATCTCATTATTTATGCTATCCATTGTGTATAGCGTCTGCATCACTTTAACCCTGATATTTCTTCTGCTAATCATCCTTAAAGAACTTTTGTTTGAGGCGGCAAAGGTACAAATTAAAGCGGAGAGGGTGAAAAAATGGCGCAAAAATATCACGGGGCCACTCTTAATCTGTCAAAAACCTGTCAACTAATCTTAATATAATGTTTGGTACGAAATTGGTTTACCTTCGCCTGCCGGCAAAATATAGCCGGCATTTTATAAATAAACTAATCAAATCAATACAATTATGGCAAAGAAGTCAACTATTACCCCACTACATGATAGGGTGATCGTGAAACCTGCTGCAGCGGAAGAAAAATCTAAAGGCGGCATTATAATCCCTGATACAGCAAAAGAAAAACCTCAACGTGGAACCGTTTTATCTGCTGGCCCTGGTAAAAAAGACGAACCCGTGACTGTAAAAACAGGCGATACTGTTTTATATGGTAAATACGCCGGTACAGAAATAACTATTGAAGGCATCGAATATCTTATTATGAGAGAAAGCGATATCCTGGCGATCGTGTAGGAGTCGCTCTATACGCTGAAAGGGATTAATGTGAGGAGCTTTTCATTTCTATAAATCATTCTAATAAATAATTAAAAACCTGTTCAACCCGCAGGCTACAAAATCCCCCTTTAGGGGATAGGGGCAACTAAAATGGCAAAAATGATATTCTTTGATATCGAAGCTCGCAACAAAATGAAAAAGGGCGTTGATACATTGGCAAATGCAGTTAAAGTAACACTCGGGCCAAAAGGCCGTAACGTGGTGATCGAAAAGAAATTTGGTGCACCACAGGTAACTAAAGATGGTGTTACTGTTGCAAAAGAAATTGAACTGGAAGACCCTATCGAAAATATGGGTGCACAAATGGTGAAAGAAGTGGCGTCTAAAACTGCAGATATTGCAGGTGATGGTACCACTACTGCAACTGTGTTAGCACAAAGCATTATCGGCGAAGGTTTGAAAATGGTAGCAGCAGGTGCAAATCCCATGGACCTAAAGCGTGGTATCGATAAAGCGGTAAAATGTGTAGTAGAAAGTTTAGTAGCACAGAAAAAAGATGTTGGCAATAACAGCAAAATGATCGAACAGGTTGCTACTATTTCTGCTAACAATGATAATGAAATTGGCAAGTTAATTGCGCAGGCAATGGCTAAGGTTGGTAAAGAAGGTGTTATCACGGTTGAAGAAGCAAAAGGCACCGATACTACAGTTGATGTGGTAGAAGGTATGCAATTTGATAGAGGGTATATCTCTCCATATTTTGTTACAAACAGCGAAAAAATGCAGGCTGAATTAACAGCGCCTTTTATCCTGATCTATGATAAGAAGATATCTGCTATGAAAGATATTCTTACCATCTTAGAAAAAGTAGCACAAACAGGACGTCCGTTAATGATCATTGCTGAAGATTTAGATGGTGAAGCATTGGCAACACTGGTTGTAAATAAATTACGTGGTACTATTAAAGTAGCTGCAGTAAAAGCACCGGGCTTTGGTGACAGAAGAAAAGAAATGTTAACTGATATTGCAACTTTAACAGGCGGAATAGTTATCAGCGAAGAATTGGGGCACAAGTTAGATGGTGTTGAATTAACATCTTTAGGCCAGGCTTCTTCGATCACGATCGATAAAGACAATACCGTTATCGTTGGTGGTAAAGGTAAAAAATCAGAGATCGTTTCTCGTGTTAATCAAATCAAAGCGCAAGTTGAAAATACTACTTCTGACTACGATAAAGAAAAACTACAGGAACGTTTAGCTAAATTATCCGGTGGTGTTGCGGTACTATATGTTGGTGCTGCTACAGAAGTGGAAATGAAAGAAAAGAAAGACCGCGTTGATGATGCCTTACACGCAACAAGAGCTGCGGTTGAAGAAGGAATTGTACCGGGTGGTGGCGTAGCTTATATCCGTGCAATTGCAAGCTTGGATAAATTAAAAGGCGCATTGAACGCTGATGAAACAACCGGTATCGCTATCGTTAAACGCGCTATCGAAGAACCTCTTCGCCAGATTGTAGCTAACTCAGGTATTGAAGGTTCTATCGTTGTACAAAATATTAAAGAAGGTACAGCTGATTATGGTTTTAACGCACGTACAGAAGTATATGAATATATGTTCAAGGCAGGTGTTATCGATCCAACAAAAGTGAGTCGTGTAGCGCTAGAGAACGCAGCGTCAATTGCAGGCATGTTGTTAACAACAGAATGTGTAATTGCCGACAAACCAAAAGAAGAAGCTGGCCACGGAGGTGGGGCTCCTGATATGGGCGGAATGGGAGGCTATTAATACACCTATCTTACCAACAAATTTTAAATATATCCCCTCTGTTTTCGGAGGGGATTTTTCATACCTTCAATGATCTAAAAATAATCGCAATGAGACAATTCGAAATTCTAAAAAAGACAAGAGAGTATTTATTAAATGATATAAAAGATCTGACGACTGAACAGTTAAATGAAATTCCTGCAGGATTTAATAATAATATTATTTGGAACCTCGCCCATATGCTTGCTACACAGCAAGGTATTTGTTATGCACGCGCGGGTATGAAACTTGTAATTGATCAAAGCCTTTTTGATGCGTATAAACCTGGGACCAAGCCGGAAAAATTTGTTGATGCGAATGAGATAGCCGAAGTCAAAAAATTATTTATAGCAATGGTAGATCGTTTAGAAATTGATTATGCCAACAACATATTCACCAATTTTACAGCATTTACAAACCGTTACGGGTTTGAGCACCGACATATAGATGATTCTGTAAATTTTGTATTGTACCATGAAGGATTACATTTTGGTATTATTAATGCAATGAAAAAAATGATAAAAAAATAAACAACCTTTATTTCTATAAAAAAAATCTTCTCCAATATAAGAGAGGATTTTTTTATGATAACAATTGAAATAAATTTATCTTATCAGGATAACATTTCCCTTTTTTTCAACCGTTCCGCAAGAATTTGTGGCTTTTATATAATAAACATAATTACCCAGATCTGATCTTTGTCCCTGGAAGGTCCCATCCCAACAAACATAGGGATCAGTAGTAGAAAAAACTTCTTGCCCCCATCTATTATAAATAAAAAAAGTTAATTGAGAGATATCACCGGGATATTTTATTCCATAGCAATCATTAATACCATCATGATTAGGTGTAAATGCATTTGCCATTTCAAAATCTGGTTGCCCTCCGTTCACTGTTAGATGAACAGTTTGTATACTATCGCATCCGCGGACATTGATAAGTGTATCAGTATAAACACCGGTAGCAAAATGACCATGATATGATGTGCCGCATCGGATAGTTGTATCAATACTGGCTGTAGTTGGATTTATAATAGTTACAGTAAAACTTTTAGGAGAAGATGGGCAGCCTGTTTTAATGCCAGTGACTGTATATGTTTCAATAGAGGATGGGCTTATAGAAATAGAATCACCAGTTTGTCCGGTAGACCATGTATAACTGTCTGCACCAGTAGCCAAAAGTGTTGAAACTGATCCTTTGCAAATAGCTGAATTTCCTGTAATGCCGATTACTATTGGCGTTGGGTTAATAGTTACCTGTGTTGAATCTTCCATATATGAACAGGCAGAAGTGCCATCTGTAATCCTGATTTTGTACCAATTATTAGTCAGTACATTCGTATCGGCATAATTAATACTAGTGGCGCCTGAAATAATAACCCATGCACCACTTGCATCCTGTTTGTACCATTGATAAATAGGGTTAGGGTAATTGTTAGTTATATTAGTTTGTAAACTGATTTGTGTATGACAGGAGTTAATTGAATTCGTGATTGATAATGCTGGTCCGCAGAGACCAAATTCAAAATCATCAAACCCAAAGTCATTGTATCCATTTGAATTAAACTCAACATTTAAAATAAGCGCACTGTTACTTCCCGAATTAAATGTTATTCCAAAATTTACCCAGATAGGAGGTGCTGTGGATTGTACAGGTATGATCGGTGTATTAATTTGAGCAACCGTGTTTCCTGAAAGATCTGTTATTTTAAATATAAATGAAGTGTTGGAAGGAAATGCAGGGAGATCCATATTCATGGCCCATGCAGAAAATGTATACGTAGTATTTGGGCATATATTTGTAACCTTCGACGAATAAAAATTAGAAGCGCCCCCTCCATCTACTACTAAAAAATATCCGCCTGTATCACCGGGAGTATGATCTTCTAGCACCTTGTACCAACAACAGGTTTGGTAATTAAAATAATTTACAAGAGAATAGCTTCCTGGTCCAACGCCATAATTTTGTTCTGTATAAGCTGGATTTATAGCCGGACTCGATGGCCCTACAATCGAAGCTCCGCTTCCAAAATCATCTCTCCAAACAATGCTCGTGTTTCCTGAGCATAATTGCGAATAGGCACATGTGTAAATAAAAAAACTAATAATAAATAAGGGTAGTTTTAGTTTCATAGCAATAATGATTTACCATGAAAGACTATCTCATTTATAATTATGCTGCCAGCGCTATAAAATTTATTTAATGTTTAAACATAGAATAAATTATTATATAAGTAGAAATTTTAATTAATAATAAAGCGAAGACACGATTGTGTATTAAATTAAAATATGATTTTTAATTTAATTATTCCTGTAATAGGTGTAGTCTCATTTTTTTTCCATTGTGGCCCGTTAATAATCACTTGCTTGACAGCGTTGTTTACATCAGCATCAATAGATCGTTCAAATTGAAAATTATCAGGTATAGAATAGTTCGCATCTATTTTAAATTCAACGATCATTTCGCCTGTTACTGGTTTACCATCATCATAAGTAGAATAGGAGAGTTGGGTTTCTAAATAATGCAGATAAGTAACCCAACCTATCAGTGGCTCGGCATCTTTTTTATATATAATTTCTACCCGGCTGGCTGCCCTGCTATTATTTCCTGAAGTATCAGTTCTTAGTAATATTTTATTGTGGGTAACGGCGAACTTATTATTTTCAAAAGAGGTCATTCTTTTTTTTGCAAAGTTATTTTCTTGCCCCTCATTACTTTCACTTGAAGTTACTGGTGCCGTGGCGGTAGCAGCATTATCTGTAAATGTGGTGGCTTCTTTTTTTGATGCATCATCTTTATCCGCATATTCAACTTTATCAGCGTTATTTTTCTTTGTTAGTTTTATTTTCATTGCCGGTCTTTCAGCAACCGTAGTTATCGTCATTTGCTTAATGACAGTATCAGCTTTAGGTTCGGGTGCTTTTAGTATAGGTTGTTGTAAGATATCAGCTTGCTTTTGTTTATCGCGGTGGTTAGTTATTGTATAAAAAGTAAAACAAGAGCCTATTAATAGTACAGCAGCGGCGGCAACTTTCCACCAGGTGTTATCTTTAGGATAACTGATACCGGTTATTTTTTTCTTTAATAGATGAAGGTCATGTTGTGTCCGTGTAAACTCTTCTTCATTTTTGAAAGAAGCAGATCCGGCAAACCCATCCATTGCGTCGGCTAATAATGGGTCGCTTAATGCAGCTTTTTCCATTGCGTGCATTTCTGCGACAGTTAATTTACCGGTAAGATATCTATGAATATCTGCCGCTGTATAAATGATATGTTTATTTTCTTCCTTCATTTTGTTTGGGGACGTTTATTCTTTAATTCATTAACCGCATCTTCCATACATTTTTTTAAATTTCTTCGCCCATTTTGAATGTGACTTCTTATTTTGTTCCATTCATATCCTGTTATGGAAACAATTTCATTATAACATTTGCTTTGTAAATAAAATAGCTCAATGGTTTGCTTTTGTTCGTTGGGTAGCTTACTGATACAATACTCCATTTTTGCATAATTTTCTTCTTTTTCCAGATGCTCATCATCCTGATGCGCTTCTGGCTCAAATTGCATAACAGTGGGATTGTATTCAGTGCTTTTAATATTTCTCGGACTTCTCAACTGCATCAGGCAGTGGTTCCTGGCAAGTACGTGTAGCCAGTTTTTAAAATTTGCTACCTCATAGCGGTCCAGTTTTTTATGCAACTCTTCAAAAATATCCATTACGGCATCTTTGCTTTTTTCGCTGTCTTTAAAATACTTTAGGCAAACCCCATATACGAGTTCCATATATCGCTGGTATAAATTACTGACGTACTCAATATTGCCGCTTTCTTTAAAAGCAGCTATAAGATCAGCATCACTAAGTTGTTCAGGTAATATGTTTTTTAAAAAAGGCAATCGGGAAGGGTTAATGAATGCTAAATGTAATATTTTTTCTACACTTAGTCTTAGTTAAGCGCCTTTGACAAGTAGTAATTATTCGAGAACCATTTAATATTATTTAACAGGCAGCAATAGCAGGATACGCAGAGTCTTTATAATACGGCCTTCTTTTCGGACGTGATGAATAAATCGTTTACTTGTGTATACGCCAAAATCACGAGAATTAATTTATTATTTTTTAAAGAGTTATAAAAAAAACAACATATTTTAGAGTGCCAAAACTAACTATATGATAATAACCTCTACTAACCTTTCTTTAATTTATAATGTTGCAACATCCTTTTTTCTATTAATATTCTTGTTTTCTATAAACCGGAGTTTAAAGAAATTTCCTGTCATTTTTAAACATATATTTCTCAAAAGTGACTGAAAAATAGCCACTTGTTGAAAAAAATCTGCCCCTTCGTAAAATTTATTAACAATTAATAACGTTAATAAGAAATTGTCTGAAAAATAATCTCTTTAATATATATAACACCTTTACGATTAGGTTATATATAGAACCAAAACTAACTGAGCAATGGAGGCTAGGATCAACTTAAAATATATTTTTGATTACTGTAAACAGTGGATATACGTATGTTGTATTAGCTTGGCTTTAATTGGAATGGGGCAACACTTGCAGGCCCAATGTTCTATTCCTACAGTTAACCCCGATTTTGAAGACAGATATCAAGCTCCGAATACCTATTCAGATTATATAGATAGTACAGTTCCGGGCTGGAGAACGACAGAGCCTGATCACGATATTGAAGAGTGGGGTACAGGTTTCCTGGGTGTGCCGGCTTATAGTGGAAATAGTTTTGTTGAACTTAATGCAAATGCTGCCGGAGGTTTGTATCAGGATTATAGTACGCCGGCCCCGGTAGTTTTTACATACAGTTATGCCCATAGAGGAAGAACCGGGGTGGATCAGGCAAGCATATTTGCCGGCCCTCCGGGCGGCCCCTTGGTTCAAATACAAATTGTATCAGATGGTAATACAGCCTGGGGTTTCCACACTGGTACATATACCGTTCCGCTAGGTCAAACGGTAACCCGCTTTGAATTTTTCGCAGGTACTACTGCAAATGGAGATCCTACTGAGGGTAATTTTTTGGATGACGTTAATTTTACAGCTAATAGTTCTGTTATTAGTCCCAATGTTGTTTTGCCTTGTAGCGGAACTGCAGTTACAGCTATTGCATCAGGTATCGGTGTTTGGACTCCATTAGCTTCTAATGCTTCGGGTACAGTTATCTCTCCTTCTACTTCAAGTGACACGATCAATATAAGCGGTTTTTCTGCTATTGGTACATACCAGTACCAATGGGCAACTTTTTATTGCACAGATACTTTTAAAATTACGGTTAGCCATCTTACTCCTGTAGCACCAACTAGTTCTCCGAAAACTTATTGCCAGGGAGTAGCAGCTGTTCCTTTAACAGCAACAGGTTCTGGTCTGTTATGGTACACTGTGCCAATAGGAGGGGTAGGGTCGGCTAGTGTAACGCCAAGTACTGCAACACCAGGTATTACAGATTATTATATAACGCAGACGGTTAATACCTGTGAAAGTGTGATAAGAGACACGCAACAAGTAACCATAACCGCAGCTCCAACTATAACACTGACTTCCGGTAGTGCAGCCACATCAGTATGCTCGGGTAGTGCTATAACGCCAATTGTTTATACGATTGGCGGTACTGCGACAGGAGTTACTTTAACGGGGACATTACCACCCGGTGTAACAGGAACATTAACAGGAACGACATATACAATAAGCGGAACGCCGACAACTACTGTTGGCAGTCCTTTTAGTTATACGGTAACCACAACAGGCAGTACTTGTACGGAAGTGCAATTAAGCGGGGCCATAACCGTTAACCCCTTGCCGACAATAACATTAACTACAGGAAACTCCATCCAAACCGTATGTACGGGAACAGCTATTGCGAATATAAAATACACAATAGGCGGCTCCGCAACGGGTGCGGCACTAACATTAGCTCCTCCCGGAGTGACAGGTGCATATGCTGGAGGTGTTTATACAATAAGTGGCACACCAACAACACCAGGGACATATAATTATGTAGTAACAACAACAGGCGGTACTTGTTCAACCGCAAGCGCGGGAGGCCCAATAACAGTTAATGCAGTACCAACCCTCGTTCATACCTCGGGCAGTACGGCACAAACGGTTTGCACGGGTACAGCGATCAGTAATATTGTGTATACGATAGGTGGGGGCGCCACCAACGCAGTTTTAACTGGAGCGCCGGCTGGTATAACAGGAACCTTAGTTGGTTCTGCATTTACGATCAGCGGCACACCTACTTCAGCTGTTGGTAGTCCGTTTACGTATACAGTCACGACATCTGGCGGTAGTTGTGGCACAGTAAGTCTTACCGGTACCATCACAATAAATGCTGTACCAACACTTGTACTGGCATCGGGAAGCACTTCACAAACGACATGTGTTGGCACAGCGATAACACCAATAACTTACACAATAGGTGGAGGAGCTACTGGCGCAGCCTTAAGCAGTGCACCTCCAGGAGTAACCGGTGCATTAGTAGGCACAACCTTCACAATAAGTGGCACACCGACCAATGCGGTAGGTAGTCCGTTCACATATAAAGTAACAACATCGGGGGGTAGTTGCGGAACAACAAATCTTACCGGTACAATCACTGTAAATACAGTGCCAACACTTGCGTACTCTTCAGGAAATATTGTTCCAACGGTCTGCGTAGGAACAGCAATAACTTCTATTGTATATAAAATAGGCGGTTCTGCTACCGGTGCTGCCTTAACAGGAGCACCTCCGGGAGTAAGCGGTGCATTAGCAGGTGTTAATTTTACAATAAGCGGTACCCCTACCTCAGCTGTTGGTAGTCCGTTTACTTATTCAGTAACCACAACAGGAGCAAGTTGTACAGAAGTAACCTTGAATGGTACCATAACAGTAAATGCTTTGCCAACATTAGTGTTAGCCTCGGGCAGTACGGCCCAGACAACCTGTGTGGGAACTCCTATCACACCGATAGTTTATACGATAGGAGGTGGGGCAACCGGAGCAGCCTTAACCGGAGCTCCAGCAGGTGTAACCGGAGCATTAGTAGGTACTACATATACAATAAGCGGCTCACCAACAACGACTGCGGGTAGTCCGTTTACATATAAAGTCACCACTTCAGGAGGTAGTTGCGGAACAACAAATCTTACCGGAACGATCACTGTAAATCTGGCCCCAACGCTTGTGCATGCGACTGGCAGTACGGCTCAAACAGTTTGCGCGAATACGGCGATAGCAGCAATAACGTATACAATAGGTGGAACAGCAACTGGCGCAGCCTTAACAGGCGTACCGGCAGGTGTGACAGGATCTTTAACAGGTACAACCTTTACGGTCAGCGGAACTCCAACAACAGCTGTGGGCAGTCCTTTTACTTATAGTGTAACTACGACAGGAGGTAGTTGTACACAAATAACATTAACAGGAACAATAACTGTAAATCCTCTTCCAACAATCGCTTTAACTTCGGGAACACCGATCCAAACGGTATGTCAGGCTACCCCGATCACTACTATTGTGTATACGATTGGCGGTGGCGCTACAGGGGGATTGGTTGAGTACGCAAATAATGGAGGCTCATATTCAGTGGGCTTACCGGCAGGACTAGCATCTGTATTTAGTGCCGGAACAATGACAATAAGTGGGGCGCCAACAACAGCTGTTGGTAGTCCATATAGTTATATGGTGATATCGGTAGGTGGAGGTTGTTCAACAGTGCAGGATAGTGGAATCATAACGGTTTTACCGTTATCAACTTTATCTCATACATCTGGTAGCACAACACAAACAGTATGTGCCGGTACAGCAATTGCCAATATAGTGTATGCGGTAGGTGGTGCAGCCACAGGCGCAACGCTAACCGGGGCTCCAGCGGGAGTAACAGGCTCTTATCTAGCAGGGGTTTTTACAATAAGTGGTACACCAACAACAGCCGTAGGTAGTCCATTTACTTATTCAGTAACTACCACGGGTAGTAGCTGTACAGAAATAACTTTAACTGGTACAATAACAGTAAACCCAGTGCCAACTTTAGTATTGGCATCAGGTAGTACAACACAAACAACTTGTACAGGAACTGCGATCACCCCGGTAGTTTATACAATTGGTGGTGCTGCAACAAGTGCAACCTTAACGGGTGCACCAGCCGGTGTAACGGGAGCCTTAGTAGGTACAACCTTTACGATCAGTGGTTCACCAACAACGGCTGTTGGCAGTCCATTTACTTATTCTGTAACAACAGTGGGTGGTAGTTGTACAGAAATAACATTAACGGGAACGATAACAGTTAACCCTGTACCAACATTACTATTGACTTCTGGCAGTACTACTCAGACAACTTGTGCAGGCACAGCAATCACTGCGATAGTTTATACAATAGGTGGTGCAGCAACAAGTGCAACATTAACAGGCGCACCAGCCGGTGTAACGGGAGCTTTGGTAGGTACAACGTTTACAATCAGTGGTACACCAACAACGGCTGTAGGTAGTCCATTTACATATTCAGTAACGACAGTAGGCGGAAGCTGTACAGAAATAACTTTAACTGGCACGATTACGGTTAATCCGGTGCCAACCTTAGTGTTGGCATCAGGCAGTACCACTCAAACAACTTGTACTGGTACCGCGATCACGCCGATAGTTTATACAATAGGCGGCGCAGCAACGAGTGCAACTTTAACAGGTGCACCAGCCGGTGTGACGGGAGCTTTAGTAGGTACAACCTTTACGGTCAGCGGTACACCAACAACTGCAGTAGGTAGTCCATTTACTTATTCAGTAACAACAGTAGGTGGAAGCTGTACAGAAATAACTTTAGCGGGAACTATAACAGTGAACCCTTTACCAACCTTAGTATTGGCATCAGGCAGTACGACTCAAGCAACTTGTGCAGGTACAGCGATCACACCAATAGTTTATACAATCGGTGGTGCTGCAACAAGTGCAACTTTAACCGGTGCACCAGCCGGTGTAACTGGAGCTTTAGTAGGTACAACCTTTACAATAACTGGTTCACCAACAACAGCCGTGGGTAGTCCATTTACTTATTCAGTAACGACAGTAGGCGGTAGTTGTACAGAAATAACATTAACCGGCACGATAACAGTAAATCCTGTACCAACCTTAGTGTTGGCATCAGGCAGTACGACTCAAACAACTTGTACAGGTACCGCGATCACCCCGATAGTTTATACAATAGGAGGAGCGGCAACAAGTGCAACTTTAACCGGTGCTCCAGCAGGTGTAACCGGCGCTTTAGTAGGTACAACCTTTACAATCAGTGGTGCACCAACAACAGCCGTGGGCAGTCCATTTACTTATTCAGTAACAACAGTAGGCGGAAGTTGTACAGAAATAACATTAACAGGAACGATAACAGTAAATGCAGTACCAACACTTGTTCATGCATCGGGCAGTACCGCACAAACAGTGTGTACAAGTACAGCAATAGCGTCAATAGTTTATACAATAGGTGGTGCAGCAACGAGTGCAGCCTTAACAGGAGCACCGGCAGGTGTAATAGGAGCCTTAGTAGGTACAGCCTTTACAATCAGTGGTGCACCGACAACAGCAGTAGGTAGCCCATTTACTTATTCAGTAACAACAGTCGGCGGAAGTTGTACAGAAATAACTTTAACAGGGACGATAACGGTAAACCCAATACCAACTTTAGTATTGGCCTCAGGTAGTACAGTTCAAACGACATGTGTTGGCACAGCGATCACACCAATAACTTACACGATAGGTGGAGGAGCTACTGGCGCAATCTTAAGCAGTGGACCTCCGGGAGTAAGCGGTACATTAGTAGGCACTACATTCACAATAAGTGGTACACCGACCAATGCGGTAGGTAGTCCGTTCACATATAAGGTAACGACATCGGGGGGTAGTTGTGGAACAACAAACCTTACCGGTACAATCACTGTAAATACAGTACCGACACTTGCGTACTCTTCGGGAAATATTGTTCCAACAGTCTGCGTAGGAACAGCAATAACCCCTATTGTATATAAAATAGGCGGTGCTGCTACTAGTGCTGCCTTAACGGGTGCACCTCCGGGAGTAACCGGTGCATTAGCAGGTGTAAATTTTACCATAAGCGGTACCCCTACCTCAGTTGGTAGTCCGTTTACTTATTCGGTAACTACAACAGGCGGAAGTTGTACAGAAATAACATTGAATGGTACGATAACAGTAAATCCTGTACCAACGCTAGTATTAGCTTCGGGAAGTACAGCACAAACAGTATGTGCGAATACGGCAATCACATCGATAGCTTATACAATAGGTGGTGCAGCAACGAGTGCAACCTTAACAGGAGCTCCGGCAGGCGTAACTGGTGCCTTAGTAGGAACAACCTTTACAATAAGTGGTGCACCAACAACAGCCGTGGGCAGTCCATTTACTTATTCAGTAACAACAGTCGGCGGAAGCTGTACAGAAATAACATTAACAGGTACGATAACAGTTAATGCGGTACCAACACTTGTTCATACGTCAGGCAGTACTGCACAAACAGTGTGTACAAATACTGCAATAGCTTCAATAGTTTATACAATAGGCGGAGCAGCAACGAGTGCAACCTTAACGGGTGCACCTGCAGGTGTAACAGGCGCCTTAGTAGGAACAACCTTTACAATCAGTGGCGCACCAACAACAGCCGTGGGCAGTCCGTTCACTTATTCAGTAACAACAGTAGGTGGAAGCTGTACAGAAATAACTTTAACAGGGACGATAACGGTAAACCCAATACCAACTTTAGTATTGGCATCAGGCAGTACAACTCAAACGACTTGTACAGGCACAGCGATCACACCAATAGTTTATACAATAGGTGGCGCAGCAACGAGTGCAACTTTAACAGGCGCACCGGCAGGCGTAACTGGAGCTTTAGTAGGAACAACCTTTACCATAAGTGGTACACCAACAACAGCAGTGGGTAGTCCATTTACATATTCCGTAACAACAGTAGGTGGAAGTTGTACAGAAATAACACTAACGGGAACGATAACAGTTAATGCAGTACCAACGCTTGTTCATGCATCAGGCAGTACCGCACAAACAGTGTGTACAAATACTGCAATAGCTTCAATAGTATATACAATAGGTGGTGCAGCAACAAGTGCAACTTTAAGCGGTGCACCAGCAGGCCTAACCGGAGCTTTAGTTGGAACAACCTTTACAATAAGTGGCGCACCAACCACAGCAGTAGGTAGTCCATTTACTTATTCAGTAACAACAGTAGGTGGTAGCTGTACAGAAATAACATTAACGGGAACAATAACGGTAAACCCTATACCAACATTAGTGTTAACCTCTGGCAGTACTACTCAAACAACTTGTACAGGTACAGCGATCACACCGATAGTTTATACAATAGGTGGTGCAGCAACAAGTGCAACCTTAACGGGAGCACCAGCAGGTGTAATCGGAACCTTAGTTGGTACAACCTATACCATAAGTGGTTCACCGACCACAGCAGTAGGCAGTCCATTTACTTATTCAGTAACAACAGTAGGTGGAAGCTGTACAGAAATAACATTAACAGGTACGATAACAGTTAATGCGCTACCAACACTTGTTCATACGTCAGGCAGTACTGCACAAACAGTGTGTACAAATACTGCAATAGCTTCAATAGTTTATACAATAGGCGGAGCAGCAACGAGTGCAACTTTAGCCGGCGCACCAGCCGGTGTAACCGGAGCTTTAGTAGGAACAACCTTTACCATAAGTGGTATACCAACTACAGCAGTGGGTAGTCCATTTACTTATTCGGTAACAACGGTAGGCGGCAGCTGTACAGAAATAACTTTAACCGGCACGATAACAGTGAATCCTGTACCGACTTTAGTGTTGGCATCAGGCAGTACTACTCAAACAACTTGTACAGGTACAGCGATCACTCCGATAGTTTATACAATAGGTGGAGCAGCAACGAGTGCAACCTTAACGGGTGCACCAGCCGGTGTAACAGGGGCTTTGGTAGGAACAAGCTTTACGATCAGTGGTGCACCAACAACAGCGGTGGGTAGTCCATTTACTTATTCAGTAACAACAGTAGGCGGTAGCTGTACAGAAATAACTTTAACCGGCACATTAACCGTGAATCCTGTACCAACTTTAGTGTTGGCATCAGGCAGTACAACACAAACAACTTGTACAGGTACCGCGATCACCCCGATAGTTTATACAATTGGCGGCGCAGCAACAAGTGCAACCTTAACGGGTGCACCAGCAGGTGTAACAGGGGCTTTAGTAGGAACAACCTTTACCATCAGTGGTATACCAACTACAGCAGTGGGTAGTCCATTTACTTATTCAGTAACAACAGTAGGCGGAAGCTGTACAGAAATAACTTTAACTGGAACAATAACAGTAAACCCTGTACCAACTTTAGTGTTGGCATCAGGCAGTACCGCTCAAACAACTTGTACAGGTACAGCGATCACACCAATAGTTTATACAATAGGTGGAGCAGCAACAAGTGCAACCTTAACCGGTGCACCAGCAGGTGTAACAGGAGCCTTAGTAGGAACAACCTTTACCATAAGTGGTATACCAACAACTGCTGTAGGTAGTCCATTTACTTATTCAATAACAACAGTCGGCGGAAGCTGTACAGAAATAACATTAACCGGTACGATAACAGTGAACCCTGTACCAACTTTGGTGTTGGTATCAGGCAGTACTGCTCAAACAACTTGTACCGGTACCGCGATCACACCAATAGTTTATACAATAGGCGGCGCAGCAACAAGTGCAACCTTAACGGGCGCACCAGCAGGTGTAACGGGAGCCTTGGTAGGTACAACCTTTACTATAAGTGGCTCACCAACCACAAACGTGGGTAGTCCATTTACTTATTCAGTAACAACAGTGGGCGGTAGCTGCACAGAAATAACATTAACGGGCACAATAACAGTAAACCCTCTTCCAACTTTAGTATTAACATCGGGCAGTACTGCACAAACAGTGTGTACAGGCACAGCGATCACACCGATAGTTTATACAATAGGCGGTGCAGCAACAAGTGCAACCTTAACTGGCGCACCAGCAGGTATAACAGGAGCTTTGGTAGGAGCAACCTTTACTATAAGTGGTTCACCAACAACGGCGGTTGGCAGTCCATTTACTTATTCAGTAACAACAGTGGGCGGAAGCTGTACAGAGATAACTTTAACCGGAACAATAATAGTAAATCCTGTACCAACTTTAGCGTTGGCATCAGGCAGTTCTACACAAACGGTGTGTAGAAATACAGCAATTACACCAATAGTTTATACAATAGGTGGTGCAGCAACGAGTGCAATCCTGACAGGAGCACCAGCTGGCGTAACAGGGGCTTTAGTTGGAACAACCTTTACCATAAGTGGTGCACCAACTACAGCAGCAGGCAGTCCATTCACATATTCAGTAACGACAACAGGCGGAAGCTGTACAGAAATAACTTTATCTGGAACGATAACAGTAAACCCCTTACTGGCACCAACAGTAAGTTGTGGAGTTACAACCACCACTTCTGTGCAATTTACATGGCCTGGAGTAGCGGGAGCTACCGGATATAATTTAAACTATACAATAAATGGGGTTGGAGCTGCCCCAACAACGGGAAGCTCTCCATTTGTTGTAAGTGCATTAAGTCCTGGAGATATAGTAGTTGTGACAGTTACACCAACAGGCCCGCCTCCACCTGTAGGCTGCTTTGCCCAAGGAATAGATAGTTGTACAGCAAATACATGTATACCATCTACTGTGATAGTGCCAGGAAATATAACATTGTGTGCTGGAGGAACAGTTCCTGCAACAGCTTTCATAAGTTCGCCTGTAGGGGCAACCTTTACCTGGACAAATAGTAATCCGGCAATTGGCCTAATAGCGTCAGGTTCAGGAAATATAGCATTATTTACTGCTACGAATGCTACAACATCACCAATAACAGCAACGATAACAGTAACTCCAACTATAGCTCCATGCGTGGGCACGGCAAGCACATATACGATCACGGTAAATCCTTTGCCGACAGTTGTGTTGACCTCAGGTAATACAACTCAAACGACTTGTACAGGTACAGCGATTACCCCAATAGTTTATACAATAGGTGGTGCAGCAACGAGTGCAACCTTAACCGGTGCGCCAGCAGGTGTAGCAGGTGTATTGGTTGGTACAACCTTTACAATAAGTGGCTCACCAACCACAGCAGTGGGTAGTCCATTTACTTATTCAGTAACAACAGTCGGCGGCAGCTGTACAGAAATAACATTAACAGGCACGATAACAGTAAATCCTGTACCAACATTAGTGTTAACCTCAGGCAGTACGACTCAAACAACTTGTACAGGTACAGCGATCACACCGATAGTTTATACGATCGGTGGTGCAGCAACCAGTGCAACCTTAACGGGCGCACCAGCCGGTGTAACAGGAGCTTTAGTAGGAACAAGCTTTACGATCAGTGGAACACCAACGACAGCAGTAGGCAGTCCATTTACATATTCCGTAACAACAGTCGGCGGAAGCTGTACAGAGATAACTTTAACTGGAACAATAACGGTAAATCCTGTACCAACCTTAGTGTTGGCATCAGGCAGTACGATTCAAACTACTTGTACAGGTACAGCGATCACACCGATAGTTTATACAATTGGCGGCGCAGCAACGAGTGCAACTTTAACGGGCGCACCAGCCGGTGTAACCGGAGCTTTAGTAGGAACAACCTTTACGATCAGTGGTTCACCAACTACGGCTATTGGCAGTCCATTTACTTATTCAGTAACAACAGTTGGTGGCAGCTGTACAGAAATAACTTTAACTGGAACAATAACAGTAAATCCTGTACCAACTTTAGTGTTGGCATCAGGTAGTACCACTCAAACAACTTGTACAGGTACCGCGATCACCCCAATAGTTTATACAATTGGCGGCGCAGCAACGAGTGCAACTTTAACGGGCGCACCAGCAGGTGTAACAGGTGCTTTAGTAGGAACAACCTTTACCATAAGCGGTATCCCAACTACAGCAGTAGGTAGTCCATTCACATATTCAGTAACAACAGTGGGCGGAAGCTGTACAGAAATAACTTTAACCGGCACGATAACAGTAAATCCTGTACCAACCTTAGTGTTGGCATCAGGCAGTACCGCTCAAACAACTTGTACGGGTACAGCGATCACTCCGATAGTTTATACAATAGGAGGAGCGGCAACAAGTGCAACCTTAACGGGCGCACCGGCAGGTGTTACCGGTGCATTGGTTGGAACAACCTTTACCATAAGTGGCATACCAACTACAGCGGTTGGCAGTCCATTTACTTATTCAGTAACAACAGTGGGTGGTAGCTGTACAGAAATAACATTAACGGGAACAATAACGGTAAACCCTGTACCAACCTTAGTGTTAACCTCCGGCAGTACCACTCAAACAACTTGTACAGGTACAGCGATCACACCGATAGTTTATACAATAGGTGGTGCAGCAACAAGTGCAACCTTAACGGGTGCACCAGCAGGTGTTACCGGTGCATTAGTTGGAACAACCTTTACCATC
>DATHNS010000001.1:0-10632 GCA_035485735.1 Ferruginibacter sp. | reverse complement strand
ATTTCAAATAAATATTATATAATGAAAATAAATATTTTAATATTTTTAATTAAGATTCACTTATATCTATACAATTGATTATTAATATAGTGTATGAATGGTAATATTAATTTTCGTGATGTCGGAAAATTAATACCTATTGTCATTATATCTAAAATATTAAATTAAAATTATTTTTATATGTATTAATGTTAAAGATTTAAAATGCTGATCGGCTTAAGATTTCACCAAAACTATTATTAAAACATACGGGGATGAATAATGCAGAAATATTGGTTGTTGATGGTGAGATACAAATAAGAAAATTGCTTGAGATCACTTTGCAGGCAAATGGTTATAAAGTAACAAAAGCAGGCACTGCTAAAGAAGGGCTATCTTTGGCGGCTACATCTACCTCTGATCTCATCATCCTCGATATCCTATTACCTGATGAAAATGGCCATGCCGTATTAAAAAAATTACGGGAGTGGTACATAAAACCGATCATCATTCTTTCAACAAAAAATAATGAAGAGGATATAGTGAGTGCATTAGACAATGGTGCCAATGATTATGTTATAAAACCTTTTCGTACTGCAGAATTGTTAGCAAGGATACGGTCTCTCTTGCGCAACAGTAAAATGGGAGAGAGTACTCCTGCTATACGTTACCAAGACTTCGAGATCAATTTTTCAACAAGGATGGTCAAGAAGAATAACGAAACTGTAAAATTTACTGCAACACAATATGAGCTGCTGGCATTATTCGTTAAGAATGAGGGAAAAGTGCTGACCCATCAATATATTTTACGCGAAATCTGGGGAGCAGATTATATTACTCAGTCACAATATTTACGTGTTTTTGTAGCACAATTAAGAAAAAAAATAGAAAATGATCCTAATAAACCTCAATATATAGTTACTGAATCAGGTGTTGGCTATCGTTTTGTCGCCAAAGAAATATAGTAATTATTTTTACCTCGTATTCTTCTTTTATTCTATCGCATTGTTATTTAACAATTTCATTCATGCTATTTGTTTAAATGGTTTGTAATTTGTTATTGAAAGGTTATTGAACCATAATCGAATAATCTTTTTTATTCTTTTAGAGTCTAACTTAAAAATTACGATCATGAAAAAGGTATTAATAGCAATGTTATTTGCCGCTATAACATTTAGTGCATCTGCCCAAAGGCATTTCGGCGGCGGTGGATTTTATCACGGAGGTGGCGGATTTTATGGGCCACGCGTTAGTTTTGGTATTGGCTATCCATATTATGCTCCTTTTTACTATCCTTACTACTATGGAGGTTATCCATATTATTATGGAGGAGGGTATCGTGTACCGGGTAAATTGGAATTACAGATACAGGATATCAAAAATGATTATAAACAACGGATATGGGATGCAAAACACGATATGGGTATTCCGAGAAGAGAAAGAAGAAGACATGTGCGCCAATTAAAGCATGATGAAGATCAGGCAATTATTAATGCGCAACGTGATTATTATACCAATAGGCAATCGCAACCGGCTACTACCACACAGCCACCAGCAACTACGAATTAAGTTGATAATAAAGAGAGGCAATTATCGCCTCTCTTTATTTATAAATAACTACTCAAAAAAATGATTGAGCGCCTTGGCCACGCCGTCGTTGTTGTTGGTATCAGTAACATAATCCGCTACATTTTTTATTTCATCGGGCGCATTGCCCATTGCTACACCAACACCGGCAAATTCGATCATTTGTTTATCATTAAAATTATCGCCAATCGCGATGATCTCATTTTGTTTGATGCCGTATCTATCTAATAAAAACTCGATGGCTTTTGTTTTTGAAGAATTCAGGCTCATTACTTCCAGGTAAGTAGTCTTGGATTTTGACATGTTTAATTTATCGCCATGCTGGTCAATTAATCTTTTCTCAATTCCGTTGATCAGATCCGCATTACCAGCAATTAATATTTTATTTGGCCCGCCGTTTTTTGTTTTCCATTCGTTTACCGTATCACTGAACGGCTGAATTTTTATTTTAACATCAGTTATCTTTTGTTCCTTTTGTATGTGTTGATCATCTGCTTCCGCGTACCAGTTCATTTGGCTATAATACATCGCCGATACATCGTATGGTGCTATTTCTTTTTGTACGTTGATGACATCTTCCAGTGGAACGGCAGACTGATAAATGATCTCGTTATTTAAAAAAATATAACTTCCATTAAGGCTAACAACCGGAATGTTATCAGGAAATAATTGTTTGCTGATAGGAAGAATGCCATGTAATGGGCGGGCAGAGATAGGGATTATTAATATTCCTTTATCTAATAATTTTTTAATTACCTGTTTATTGGTGTCACTGATGGTATGGTCTTTTTGTAATAAAGTACCATCCATGTCTATAAAAACTGCTTTGTACATATTTCTTGCTCAATAATTAGTTAAGGAGCTGCAAAATTACTTATAAGTTTCGATTTTATCCTTGCGAAAAAATATCCACAACACGGGGTGCGGGTAGTATATTACTGTTAATTTTTGGGTTTAAGGTAATATAATACATGCTGGCACGAAATTTCGTCTATTTTATGAAAAACATATATCATGGAAACAATAAATGCAACCTCGACAACAGAAGTATTAAATGATCTTATCATGATCAATAACGACAGGATCACCGGTTATGAACGTGCCATTAAAGAATTGGAAGGAAAAGAAAATGACCTTAAAATGCTTTTTTTAAGCATGATCGATGAAAGCCGTCAATTAATAATGACACTTGGGACTGAAGTAGAAGTTCAGGGTGGTGAAATTGAACATAGTACAACGAATAGTGGTAAAATTTACAGGGCCTGGATGGATGTAAAAGCTGTATTTACAGGGCATAGCCGCCATGCAATTTTATCCAATTGCGAATTTGGCGAAGATGCTGCACAAAGAGCTTACAAGTCTGCTAGCCAACACGAAGATTTGCCTGCTTTTATTAAAGCTATTGTAATGACACAACAGCAAAAATTAAAAGCTTCTCATAATGAGATCAAGGCTTTAAGAGATGCGGCCTAGAATGTTATTTATATATGTAATTCACTAATCAAATTCTTATGGAACAACATAAAAATAAATTGACAGATTTACATAAGGAATCTCTTGACAGATTGGAGCGCTATGTAGGTTCAAATGAATTGCTAGCGCCAACCGATAAACAAAAAATACAAGCCGCTAAAAATGACTGGCAGAATGCCTGGAATAATTTAATGGAGGCTCTACTGATTTTAGAAAAGATAGAAATATAATTTTCTAAAACATAAAGGAAGTCATCGTAGTATTTTAAATTTACGATGACTTCCTTTTTTTTATTCGTGTACAATTACTTTCTCGATTCTGTCACCTTCTTTTACTGTATCCAAAATTTCTTCACCGGCTGTTATCTTACCAAAGCAAGTGTGTACGCCATCCAAATGTTGGGTATGGCTGCGGGTAAGACAAACAAAAAATTGAGAGCCGCCTGTATCTTTACCTCTGTGTGCCATTGATAATACACCTCTATCGTGATATTGTTTATCCGCTTTCGTTTCACATTTAATGCTGTAACCCGGCCCGCCTGTTCCCGGAGCTCCTTTGCCGCCTTCTTTTGTGTTTGGGCAGCCACCCTGTAATACAAAATCTTTTAATACACGGTGAAAAGTTACACCATCATAAAATCCGCTTTTTGCTAATTTTACAAAATTCTCAACCGTTACCGGTGTTTCTTTTTCATAAAGATCAAATTTCATTGTGCCTTTTGCGGTAACCATTTCTACTGTCATAATTCCTGATTATTTAATTTGAGCTGCAAATATCGTTCAATGAAAGTTTGTAAACAAAGGTGGTATATTTATCTTCTGATATTTATACGCTGATGAATAAATGGATCATTATTGTTTTTTTCGCAGTATTAACCGGTTGTCGTACCCATTATGATAATCCTCATATCGTGATACACACCAATTACGGCGATATCGAAGCGGAGCTTTATCCTAAACAGGCACCTAAAACCGTTGCGGCTTTTTTATCCTATATTGATTCTGGTTTTTATGATAATAGCCTTTTCTATCGTGTGGTATTACAAGAAGGCTTAACACCGGATGATAATGTTGGTTTTATACAAGGAGGGATTTGGAAAACGGCTCCTCAGCATCTGATAGAAATTCCGGGAATCGTTCATGAATCAACCAAACAAACAGGATTGTCTCATACAGATGGAACCATTTCTCTTGCAAGAACAATACCCGGCACTGCCAGCACTGAATTTTTTATTTGTATAGGAGACCAGACCCAGCTTGATTATGGTAACAAAATGCCCGGTAACGACGGACTGGGTTTTGCGGCTTTTGGAAAAGTTGTGAAGGGAATGAGCATTGTAAGAAAAATACAAGAACAGCCCGGCAACAATGAAGAATTTACGAGGAAGATTCTTATCTCATCAATAGAAAAATTATAGCTTAGGCCCTCCATTCTTTTCTTTGTATCAATAATTCTTTTTCAATTACAGGAGATATCGAAGCATACAATTCGTTCGTTGGCCAATGAGAAAATGTCTCTTTCTTTAAATCGAAATCGATAAATAAAGTTGCTTCCAAAAGCGGTTCGTGATCTTCCGTAATATCAGTGATAATAAAACGCCAGTAGGTTTCTTCAAATACCGATTCAATTTTAAAATGATAACTATTTCCCTGCGGTTTAACAAATAGCAGGCTGTTTTTCCAGATCATACACAAAGGTTTTAGGCAATCTAATAAAGTTAGGTGATGAATATATAACGTATTACCGAGCTCTCTACTATACAGGCACACATTTAATCCACAGAAGCGACCTAAACCTGTGAAAAAGCTGTGCATAACTATGCTTTTTCGGTGTACATCCTGAAATGTTTCTTTTACCTCGTTCCATTATATTTGCCATCCTACTAAACTATTGTTACTGTGCGTTTAAAGAGCTTAGAAATTAAAGGATTTAAGAGTTTTGCCGATAAAACCGTTCTCAATTTTGATGAAGGCATTACAGGTGTTATTGGGCCCAATGGCTGCGGGAAAAGCAATATTATCGACAGTATCCGCTGGGTAATCGGTGAGCACAAGATCAGCAATTTACGTAGTGAAAATTTAGAGAGCCTTGTCTTCAACGGCTCTAAAACCCGTAGTGCGAGCGGTTTGGCAGAAGTGAGCCTTACTTTTGAAAATACAAAGAACCTTTTACCTACCGAGTTCAATACAGTTACGGTAACCAGAAAATATTACAAAAACGGAGAAAGTGAATATCGTTTAAACGATGTAGCCTGCCGTTTAAAAGACATCCATAACCTGTTTATGGATACCGGTGTCAGCACCGATAGCTATGCCATCATTGAATTAGGAATGGTAGATGATATCATTAAAGATAAAGAGAACAGCCGTCGTAAAATGTTAGAACAGGCTGCAGGTATCACTATCTACAAAACACGTAAAAAAGAAGCCAAGCTTAAATTAGACGCGACCGAACAAGATCTTGCCCGTATCGAGGATCTGCTGTTCGAGATCAACAATCAATTAAAAAGTTTAGAGAGCCAGGCCAAAAAAGCAGAGAAATACTTCGAGATAAAAAAAGACTACAAAGAAGTTAGCATCGAGTTAGCTAAAGCATCTTTGGAAGGCTTCAATATTACTTATCGCAATCTAAATGAACAGCAACAGGCAGAAGTTGATAAACGTATTGAATTGGAAAGCGCGATCGCGTTAGAAGATGCTGCGCTACAACAAGAAAAGGTTGATTTCATAGAAAAGGAAAAGGCGTTGCAACAAATGCAACATGCTTTCAATGACATGTTGAGTACGGTTCGTAATAAGGAAAGTGAAAAAAGTCTGACTGCACAACGCTTACAACATCTTAAAGAAAAAGAAACCAGCCTGAATGACTTTTTACAAAAGGCAAGCGGACAATTAACCGGTTTAGATGAAAGTATTCAATTTACCAGTCTGCAAATAAAAGATGAAGAAGTAAAGCTTGAAGAATTTGAAGGTAAACTCGATGAACTTAAAAATGCTGTAGAAGATAAACGCAAAGTATTTGATGAAAAAAGAAGCAGCATCGATTCTTTAAGAAGAGAAAACCAGGCTATTCAACGTACACAGTTTGAAGCTGAAAAGAATGTGGCCGTAGCAGATACCAGCATTCAAAATTTACAAAGAACAGTTGCACAGATCGAAGAAGAGAAAACACAGCGTCAGGCGCAGATCCAACAGCTAGAAGCGGAAAAGAAAATTAAAACGGAAGAATTAGAGCAGAGAAAAGTTGACCTGCAACAATTACAGGATCACCACGAATTCACAAAAGAACAAATTTTACAAACACAAAATGTGTTGGAAAATTTACGCAGCGAATTAGCAGAAGAAAGTAGAAAACTCGATAGTAAAAAGAATGAGCATGCTTTATTAAAAAGCCTGATCGATTCAATGGAAGGATATCCTGAGAGTGTGAAATTCTTACATAAAAATAAAGATTGGAACCACGAAGCTCCTTTGTTGAGTGATATCATCTACGTAAAAGAAGAGTATCGCGCAGCGGTAGAAAATGTATTGGAACCCTACCTGAATTATTACGTAGTTAATAATTTAGAAGAAGGTTTGCAAGCCGTTCATTTATTAGATAATAACAAAAAAGGTAAAGCGAATTTCTTCTTGCAAGATAAATTCACGGGCTTTGAAGAAACGCATCAGCCTGCAGGAACAATTGCTGCATTGAGCGTTGTTGAGATCGACAGTAAATACGCTAATCTTGCGAAACATTTATTAGGTAATGTTTTCATAGCTGAAAATGAAGAGGCATTGCGCAACAGCAATGGTGCCGTGGTATTGGAAAAAACGGGTAAATACGTAAAAGGTAAATACTCTTTGACAGGAGGAAGCGTTGGTTTATTTGAAGGTAAAAAAATTGGACGTGCAAAAAACCTGGAAAAATTAATTGAAAGCATTACTGCACAGGAAGCTATTGTTGCTACTTTAAAAGAAACTATCCAGGCTCGTCAGAATGAAGTCATCGCTTTTAACGAAGGACTAAAAGACAATGCTATCAAGCAAACACAGCAGGATATTAATAACCTGACCAACCTTGTTTTTTCTTTACAAAATAAAATTGAAAATTTATATCATTTAGAAGAAACCAGTACTGCGAGAATTGAAGAGCTACAAGATCAGTTGGAAAAGAATCGGGATGCGATTGCAAGTACAAGAGATGAGCTGGAGAAATTCAATACGCAATTGGAAGAACTGGGAGATAAGCTGCAGGCGGTTGAACAGGATTATGCAACAGCAGAACAGGAGTATAGTTTTGCGACGGCAACATACAACGATAGCAACTTGCAGTTCACCAAATTACAAAGCAAGATCACTTCATTGCAACAGGAATTTGAATTTAAGAGCAATCAATTGAATGATCTTAAAGTGCAGGTTGAAAACAGTACAGCACAATTAAGCGAAGCATCGGGTAGTATTTCTGAAACAGCAGATGCCTTAAAAGAAGTAGAGGTTTTGTTGGTAACGATGTTGCAGAGTAAAGATGTGGAAGAAAAGAAATTGAACGAAGCCGATCAGGCCTATTATAATATTCGTAATATTTTATCTGAGAAAGAAAGTGAGCTTCGCCACAAACAAAAATCTAAAGAAGGTATCGATCATTTATTGAATGAGATAAAAGATAAATTGTCGGAACTCAAATTGCAGTTGGCTGGAATGAAAGAAAGATTGCATGTTGAGTTCAAGATCGATCTGGATGCAATTATTGATGAAGCCAGGACAGGCGATACGCCTTTGGAAGAATTACAGGCCAACAACGAAAAAATGCGCAAGCGTTTAGAAAATATCGGCGAAATAAATCCTACGGCCATTGAAGCGTATACGGAAATGAAAAAGCGTTACGAGTTCATCATGGAGCAAAAGAATGACCTTGTTACTGCGAAAGATAGTTTGATGCAAACCATTCAGGAAGTGGAAGCAACAGCTAACCAGCAGTTCCTTGATACCTTCAATAAAGTAAGGGAGAATTTCCAAAAAGTATTTAAGGCTTTATTTACGGAAGATGATACGGCTGATATGGTTCTGGTTGATCCTGAGAATTTGGCAGAAACCGGAATTGATATTGTAGCTAAACCAAAAGGCAAGCGCCCAAGCAGCATCGGCCAGTTAAGCGGAGGAGAAAAAACATTGACGGCAACAGCGCTATTGTTCTCTATTTATTTGATCAAACCCGCGCCGTTCTGTATCCTGGATGAGGTTGATGCGCCACTGGATGATGCCAACGTAGGTAAATTTACCAACATGATCAAACAGTTTAGCCAGAATTCTCAGTTCATCATCGTTACACATAATAAAATGACGATGAGTGCTGTAGATGTCATTTATGGTGTAACCATGCAAGAGCCGGGCGTTAGTAAATTGGTACCTGTTGATTTTAGAAGTTTGAATTAATACTATTACTTTATATCTATAAAGCCCGACCTAATCGCCGGGCTTTTTATTTTTTGTTGCCATTCCTTATTGTATTTTTGAAGTAATATATGTCTGCAGATAAAATTATCAGTGATTGGAAAAAGAAGTCTTTCAAACCCGTGTATTGGTTAGAAGGAGAGGAGGATTATTTTATTGACCAGGCAATTAATTATGCCGAACATAAAATACTCCCTGAAAGCGAAGCTAGTTTTAACCTTACTGTTTTTTATGGTAAAGATGCTGTCTGGAGCGAAGTGATCAATGCCTGCAGGCGTTATCCAATGTTCGCTGAGAAACAAGTGGTACTATTGAAAGAAGCACAGCAAATGCGTGATCTTGAAAAGCTGGAAGGGTATATGGACAATCCTTTGGCCTCAACGATCTTTGTTGTAAGCCACAAAGAAAAAACGCTCGATAAAAGAAAGTCATTATACAAATCGATCAAGAAAGCCGGCGAGATATTTACTTCAGAAAAAATAAAAGAATACAAGTTAGTGGAGTGGGTAGGTGAATACATTCAATCGCAGGGATTTACTGCTTCGCAAAAAGCTGTTATATTATTGGCAGAACATATAGGGAATGATTTGAGTCGTATCGCTAACGAGATCGATAAAATTGTAGTGAACATCGGAACTAAAAAGAATATTACGGAAGATGATATTGAAAAATATGTTGGCGTAAGTAAAGAGTACAATGTATTTGAATTACAAGATGCCCTGGGGAAAAAGAACCTGGCAAAAGCAATACGCATTATTCAATATTTCGAAAGCAATCCCAAAGCTGCACCTATACAGCTTATTCTACCTGCATTGTACGGTTATTTCAGTAAAATATATGCCATGTTCGGTATGGTAGATAGAAGTGAAGCAGGTGTAAAATCATTATTCTATAACAATCCTTTTGCAGCTAAACAAGCCATTGAAACAGCTAAGATATATTCTTACAGCGGAGTTGAGCAGGCGTTGTTATTATTGCACCAATATAATTTAAAAAGTGTAGGTGTGAATGATACCGGTACAAGCGATGCATCTTTATTAAAAGAATTAGTAGTGAAGATGATGTTGTAATTAAATATTATACGAGCGCTTCTAATGCATTCAGTTTATCTTTAGCTAATTGATCCTTCAGTGCATCTAAGCCACTAAATTTTTGTTCGCTACGCAGGTATTTTTTTAATGTAATAGTTAATGTCTGTCCATAAATTTCTTCATTAAAATCAAAAATATTCACTTCGATCGTTTTTTTACTGCCATCAACAGTTGGGCGAACACCGATATTCATCATACCTTTTAAGGAACGATGCAAGGCAGAAGGTTTAGGATTTTCAAGTGAATGGGCTATTTTTATTTCTACAGCATATACGCCATTGCCCGGTACTAATTTATGTTCATTTTCAATATGTAGATTCGCTGTCGGGTAGCCGATTGTTCTGCCTAATTTATTTCCTTCAACAACTTTACCACTAAAAAAATAAGGATACCCTAAATATTTATTGGCTGTCGCGATATTACCATTTAAAACTGATTCTCTTATTTTAGTTGAGCTTATTGTTATGTTTTCTAACATGTGTGCAGGTATCTCAACTACCTTATAATTAAATTCAAGCCCTTTTTGTTCCAATAAAGCATAATCTCCCAACCGGCCTTTGCCAAAATGATGATCATGACCGATAATGATGGCATGCGGATGAAATCTTTTTACTAGAAAATCCGCTATGTATTCTTCGGCGGTCTGATTGCCAAAATCTGCTGTAAAAGGCACAATAACAAGGTTATCCAAACCCTGATCCTGCAAAAGCAGTATTTTCTCTTCCAGCGTATCCAAAAGCTGAATAGTAGGCTTATGAGAGGCTACCACCATCCGTGGGTGTGGATGAAAAGTGATAATCACTGTTTCTCCCTTAACTTTGGCCGCTTCCTGCTTCATTAGCTGTATAATTTGCTGATGGCCTGTATGTACGCCATCGAAAGTACCAATGGTTATAATGGCATTTTTAAAAATAGGGAGTTGTTCTATATTATTGTAAACCGTCATTTTTGATGGTGCAAATGTAGTTGATAATTGAAAATGGTTTATTGGGAATTGAAATTTAGTTTTGCACTACAAATTAAAATATGAGTCTTTATAGCAAGAGAGGGGTTTCAGCCCAAAAAGAAGA